>NZ_JACA01000027.1 GCF_000520995.1 Aquimarina macrocephali JAMB N27
TTTTACATAAACAACAAAATTATAGATGGTATAATACAGTATTATTATCCTTTCTCATATAATCATAAAAGACATTACAAAAAGAGCAGTCAAGCCTCCCTAAAAGCCACGAATACCAACGACTACCCTACCCTACATATATATTATAGTATTAATCTGTTAAATTATATCTTATATATATTGTATGGATTTTATTATCGTATTATCTTTGCTCCTTTAATTAGAAAAAGATGATCAAGATTACGTTACCAGATGGTTCGATTAGAGACTACAATAGCGAAGTTACTGCTATGGATGTTGCAAAAGATATTAGTGAAGGTTTTGCCAGAAATGTAATTTCTGCAAAATTTAACGGAACTACTATCGAAACCTCCACAGAATTAACCACAGATGGTAACCTTGTTTTATTCACATGGAGAGATGATGAAGGTAAAACAGCATTTAGACATTCTACATCTCATGTCTTGGCTCAAGCTCTTGAAGATTTATACCCTGGGGTTAAACTATCTATTGGCCCGGCTATAGATAACGGATTCTATTATGATGTAGATCTGGGGGATCAAGTTATTTCTGAAAAAGATTTTAAAGCTATCGAAGACAAAATGCTTGAAATCGCAAGAGGAAAGCATAATTTCAAAATGAGATCTATTTCTAAAGCTGATGCTTTGGCTAAATACAAAGAAGAGAACAATGAATATAAGGTTGAGTTAATTGAAAACCTAGAAGATGGCACAATAACATTTTGTGACCACGATACTTTTACTGATTTATGCCGAGGAGGACACATTCCTAACACAGGGCTTATTAAAGCTGTAAAAATTATGAGTGTTGCAGGAGCATATTGGCGTGGTGATGAGAATAATAAACAATTAACAAGAGTTTACGGAACCTCTTTTCCGAAACAAAAAGAATTAAAAGAATATTTAGAATTACTCGAAGAAGCTAAAAAACGGGATCACAGAAAACTAGGTAAAGAACTTGAACTTTTTACTTTTTCTCAAAAAGTAGGTCAAGGATTACCTCTTTGGCTTCCTAAAGGAGCTGCTCTACGTGATCGTTTGGAACAGTTTTTGAAAAAAGCACAGAAGAAAGCTGGTTATGAAATGGTAGTTACACCTCATATTGGCCAAAAAGAATTATATGTAACTTCTGGTCATTATGCAAAATATGGAGAAGATAGTTTTCAACCTATTAACACTCCCGCTGAAGGTGAGGAATTCTTGCTAAAGCCAATGAATTGCCCTCATCATTGTGAGATTTATAATACCAAACCATGGTCGTACAGAGATTTACCTATACGATATGCAGAATTTGGCACCGTATACAGATACGAGCAAAGTGGAGAACTTCACGGGCTTACTCGCGTAAGAGGGTTTACTCAGGATGATGCTCATATTTTTTGCACTCCTGATCAATTAGATCTAGAATTCAAAAAAGTAATTGATTTAGTCTTGTATGTTTTTAGCTCTTTAGGTTTTGAAAATTTTACAGCTCAGGTATCTGTAAGAGATTTAGAAAACCCTGATAAATATATTGGAGATGTAGAAAATTGGGAAAAAGCAGAAAATGCTATTATAAATGCAGCAAAAGATAAAGGGTTAAATTATGTAATCGAAAGCGGAGAAGCTGCTTTTTACGGACCTAAGCTCGATTTTATGGTAAAAGATGCATTAGGCAGAAATTGGCAACTAGGAACTATACAAGTAGATTATAATCTACCTGAGCGTTTTGACCTTACTTATAAGGGTAGTGATAATGAATCTCACAGACCAGTAATGATTCACAGAGCTCCTTTTGGTAGTATGGAACGATTTATTGCTATCTTGCTAGAACATACGGGAGGTAATTTCCCTCTATGGCTAATGCCGGAACAAGCTATTATACTCTCTATCAGTGAGAAATATGAAAAATACTCTGAAAAAGTTTTAAATTTGTTAGAAAATGACGAAATTCGCGCCCTTGCTGATCATAGAAATGAAACAATAGGTAAAAAGATTAGAGAGGCAGAAATGAATAAATTTCCTTATATTATCATTTTAGGGGAACAAGAAGAGAGAGACAACACCATATCTGTTCGCAAACATGGTGGTGAAGATTTAGGAGCTATATCAATTGAAGAGTTTTCTAAAATAATAAAAGAAGAAATTAAAAGAACGCTAAAACCGTTTAATGGATAACGATAAATTAAGTTTAATTTAAAATTTTAAGTCATAGCAATAAGAAGAAGAAGGTCTCAAAAACCACTGAGAGTAATCAAAGAAGATGCACACAAAATCAATCATAAAATTCGTGTTGATGAAGTGCGCCTTGTAGGTGACAATGTAGAAGTTGGTGTTTACCCAACAAAAAAAGCGCTACAACTTGCTGAAGAGCAAGAACTTGATCTTGTAGAAATTTCGCCTAAAGCAGTGCCTCCTGTTTGTAAAATAATGGATTATAAAAAATTCCTTTATGAGCAGAAGAAAAGAGACAAAGCCTTAAAATCAAAGGCGACTAAGGTTGTTATTAAAGAAATTAGATTTGGTCCCAACACCGATGAGCATGATTATGAATTTAAGAAAAAACATGCTATTAAATTTTTATCAGAAGGAGCCAAATTAAAAGCTTACGTCTTTTTTAAAGGACGTTCTATCATATACAAAGATCAAGGTCAAATTCTACTGCTTAGATTAGCACAAGAGTTAGAAGAGTATGGTAAAGTAGAACAAATGCCAAAACTCGAAGGTAAACGAATGATTATGTTTATCGCTCCAAAAAAATAAGAAATTCCTATTATAAGGAATAATTAAGATAATAAGTGAGATTCTAAAAACAAGGATACAATGCCTAAAATGAAAACAAAATCCAGTGCAAAGAAGCGTTTTAAGCTTACCGGTACTGGTAAAATCAAAAGAAAGCACGCTTTTAAGAGTCATATTTTGACAAAAAAATCTAAAAAACGTAAGCTTGCCTTAACGCACGCAACATTAGTGCACAAAAGCGATGAAAATAGTATTAAAGAACAATTACGTTTAAAGTAATTCTTTTTTAATCAGGTTAGAATTAGTATAAACCCAGGAGTTAGGCCTATAAATTTTAGATTCACAATTTTCGAATTAAGATTTAAAGTTTAAAAGATCAAGTGTCGATTGTCGACCGCCTACTACTAAAAAATTTAAATTATGCCAAGATCAGTAAATTCTGTTGCTAAAAGAGCTAGAAGAAAAAAAGTTCTCAAGCAAGCAAAAGGTTATTTCGGACGTCGTAAAAACGTTTGGACAGTAGCGAAAAATGCGGTTGATAAAGCGATGCAATACTCGTATAGAGACCGTAGAGCAAAAAAGAGAACTTTCCGTGCATTATGGATTACTCGTATTAATGCGGGTGCCCGTTTACATGGTATGTCTTATTCTCAATTTATGGGAAAAATAAAAGCTAATAATATCGAATTAAACCGTAAGGTTCTTGCCGATTTAGCGATGAACAACCCAGAAGCTTTTCAAGCAATTGTAGAAAAAGTAAAGTAATTCTTTTAGTAAAATAATACAATCTCACTTATAAAAAATCCTGCTTTTGAAGCAGGATTTTTTTTATACCTAACATTTAAGACATAATGCATTTCATCGTAAAAAAACAGCATTTAATCCGTTAAAAAGAATAAAGATTGGTATTTTTTCATTACTTTTAAGAAAACTGAATAGATATGAAAAAAAAACACTTTTTGCTTATATCAACTTTACTTTTAATAAGCCAGGGATTACTGGCACAAGATCATACTACACATTCTAATAATAGCAATTTAGGAGCAGAGCAAATTTTTGGTCTTTTAGAAATGCCTTTTCTTGCCATTGCACTTGTGTTTAGTTTTCTTACAGCAACAAAGTTAAAAGGAGGGAAATTTGGATCAGGAATGACGCTACTTGCTTGGGGGTTTGTAGTTATGGCTCTTGGACATCTCCATATGCAGATAGCTCATATCTTTGGCTATAATATTTTCAAGAATATATTTGGAAATACTTTTGGCAACTACATTTGGTTTATCGCACTAATTCTGACATGGGGTTTATCAGCATTAGGCTTTTACAAAATATATAAAGCTAGCAAAATATGACCCTAGATGATCTTAAAATGGTTTAAAAGAATAACGACCGCCAAGAAAACCAGTCCTCAAAAAAGCCAAGAAGAGCAAGAAATTATTGATCTAATTGATTTTCTTTGGAAAGAGATTGACATATCTAAGAATACTTCTAATCTAAAAATAAAAGTTACAGCTTTTAGAGAATTTTCTTATGTAAAAAAAATTGAATTTTTACCAGAACTATACTTATTTCTAGAAGAGTATATTACAGAAAAAAATACGGTACGCCGGCCTAGCAAACAATTTGTGCGTAATCAAATTATAGAAAGGTATAATTCTGTATTCAAACACACATCTTTCAAATTAATATTTGATCCATTAAAAGAACAAGAATTAATCTTATGTAAAGTTTTTCTCTCTAAAGTATTAGAGAAATCTTCAGAACTGATTGGTAGTTATAATGATACTAAAATTATTCAGATCAAAAAATATCTGAATACTCCATATGATTTTCGAACTATTGACCTAATCAAGGAGAGAAAAAACCTATTAGAGTTTTCTAATCAGATTTTTCTTAAAATCAAAAACAGTTTAGGTATAAACGCAATTACTAATATCTATTTACTTATCTATAAAAAGCATTTTCAATCTTATCATTTATTAGACTCATTTACTGCAACACTAAATGTAATTCCCGAAGAAATTCTTGCTAAAGATCTTATCAATTTCCCTAGTAAACAACAAATGCATAAGATGTTGCAGAAACAGCTCTATAGCCTAGAGGAAATCAATGAAAGGCTTACCGAAGAAGTTATTGAGAGAAAAAAAGTAGAGGAAGAATTAAAATATAGTGAGCATTTAAACACAACTATTTTAGAGACAGCAATGGATGGTGTTGTTTTGGTAAATAGTAAGGGAATTGTATTAAATTGGAACAAACAAGCAGAAAACATACTAGAGCTAAAAAGAGAAGAAACGATTGGTCACAGTATCTACTCATTAGTCCCATATAAGCTTAGACAAGAGTTAAAAAGGAGTTTTAGCAACTATATACATACCGGAGACGATGAACTGATCAATAAAAGAGTAGAAACCTCGGTAAATAGAAAAAATGGTTCTATTGTATATATAGAACTTACAGTCATTGCTATTGAAACCAAAGATGATTATCTTTTCAACGGTTTTTTCAGAGATATAACAAATCGAAAAATTATTGATAATGAAATTAGAGAAGCTAAGGTTATAGCAGAGAAATCTGCTAAGGCAAAAACCGTTTTTCTATCTAATATGAGTCATGAAATCAGGACTCCTCTTAATGTTATTTTGGGACTTACAGGTATTTTACAAAAAAGCAACTTTACAACTTCTCAAATTGACAAAAAAAACTTGGACGGAATTCAATTTTCTGCCGAAAACCTTTTGATATTAATCAATGACATTCTTGATTTTTCTAAAATTGAAGCTGGGAAACTCACATTACATAATACAGATTTTAGTCTTAAGGAATTAATTACTAACATCTCGCGTGGTTTTAAAATAAAAGCAGATGAAAAAGGTTTAAAATACACAACGCTTATTGACCCTTCTGTACCTAAATTTATTATTGGAGATCAGCTTAGGCTAAATCAAATTCTAATCAACCTAATAGGTAATGCAATAAAGTTCACTCAAACCGGTGAGATAACGATACAGGTAAAAACAGAAGAATCAAACACAGAAGGAATCACTATCAATTTTTCTGTTAAAGACACAGGAGTTGGTATCCCTGAAGATAAGCTTAAGAATATTTTCGAAAGCTTTTATCAAGTGCACAAACCAGGAAAAAATAAGATAGAAGGAACAGGGCTTGGCCTCTCAATCTCTAAACAACTTATTGAATTACAAGGAGGAATACTTAATGCTGAAAGTAAACCAGGACTCGGGTCCATTTTTGATTTCTCTATTACATATGCTAAAAGTAATTTTAGATCTACAGAAATAAATAAGAAACATACTACTATGTCTGAAAATAACCATAACCTATCCGGGATGAGAGTACTGGTTGTTGAAGACAACAAAATGAATCAGTTCTTTAT
Source organism: Aquimarina macrocephali JAMB N27 (assembly GCF_000520995.1). GTDB lineage: Bacteria > Bacteroidota > Bacteroidia > Flavobacteriales > Flavobacteriaceae > Aquimarina > Aquimarina macrocephali. The sequence continues at coordinate 6,133 of NZ_JACA01000027.1, forward strand.
AAAACAATTATTCTCTAATTGGCATATAGATACGCATATAGCAGATAACGGAATGATTGCATTAGAAAAACTTAAGAGTTTTACCTATGACCTAATACTCATGGACATGCATATGCCGGTAATGGATGGTCCAGAGGCTACAAAAATCATAAGAAGTTCTAATGATGATAAAATTAATAAAATACCTATAATAGCTTGTTCGGCAGATGTGTTCCCAGAATCAAAAAAGAAAGCAATAGAGTCTGGAATGAATTTTTACCTTACTAAACCATTAAGTGAACAAGCTCTTGAAGAAGTACTGTTAAGTATCCAATCAAAAAACTTACAAAACGACACCATTATTTCTAGCAATATTGATAATACCGATACGTCAGCATCTTTAGAAGTTAAAAGACTCTGTGACCTGTCTTTTCTGAAAAAAACTTTTGATAATGATACCGAAATCATTCAGGGAGTTTTACAAATGTTCATTGATGAAACCCCCAAGGATTATCAAAAACTAAAACAGGCCATTGAAGAAAAAAACTGGGACGTGACACAAGAAATCGCGCATAAACTTAAATCCAGTTTTAAAACTATTGGCTTAAAAAATGAAACAGATATTCTACAAAAAATAGAATATTCTTCAAAAGAAAAATTAGAATTTAGTCTACTCAAAGAATACTTTCTGACATTAGATCAATCTTACCTTAAAATCATCGAAGAAATCAATCAGCATATACAAGATTTATCTTCTTAAATACATAAAAAAAGAAAACATTTTTTATTGGCTATTATTATCTTTGCGTTTATGCAAAACCAGATAAAAAGCTTTCAGAATGATAAAATAAAATTTCTTAACCAACTTAAAGAAAAATCGAGAGTTCGCAAAAGAGAGAAACGTTTTATTATTGAAGGTAAACGCGAAATTACATTAGCCATTCAGGGAGGATATACGATCACTCAACTTTATTATTGTTCTTCCATTATTCCTCTTACAGAAATTTCGACACTAATTACTGCTTCTCAACATCAAATTGAACTGTTTGAGATTACTTCAGAAATATATCAAAAATTAGCCTATAGAACCACAACAGAAGGAGTCTTAGCTATGGCTATTTCAAAAGATATTGACATTAATAATTTCGCACTATCATCAAAAAACTCTTTGATCCTTGTAGCAGAGTCTCCTGAGAAACCTGGTAATATCGGTGCATTATTACGTACTGCAGATGCTGCTCAATTAGATGCTGTTTTCATTGCAAACCTAAAAACAGATATATACAATCCCAATATTATACGATCTAGCGTTGGATGTATATTCACCAACAAAATAGCAACCGGATCTTCTGGTGATATTATAGACTTCTTAAAAAAGCACAACATAAACATTTATGGAGCGGCATTACAAAAATCAATAGATTATCACACCCAGGATTACACTAATCCCTCTGCTATAGTGGTTGGTACCGAAGCTACAGGATTGAGTGACATTTTTTTAGAAAGCGCAACTCAAAATATTAAAATACCAATGAGTGGCGTAATAGACTCTATGAATGTTTCGGTCGCTGCCGGAATTCTTATTTTTGAAGCAAAGCGTCAACGAGGGTTCACAGTCTAAAAGATTAAAAATAGTACTGAAAATCAATTAAAAATCATTAACTTACCACTTCCTACATATCCCAAATCTTTAAACTACTAATTGCTCTAAACCAATGACCCCCAATTCCCTTTTTTATTTATTAATAGCTATTATTATTATTGTATTTCTAATAGATTCTTTATTAGACATTCTTAATTCTAGACACTATAACAATCAAATTCCCGAAGAACTTACAGACGTTTACCCCGAAGAAGAATATCAGAAATCCATAGCATACAAAGAAGCTAATTTCAAATTTAAATTAGTTTCCTCTACTATTTCATTGTGTATAATGCTTGCATTTTTCTTTTTAGATGGATTTGCTTTAGTAGATACGATATCAAGGAATATTTCAGATAATTCAATTATAGTTGGTCTTCTTTTTTTTGGAATTATAATGATTGGTAGTGATATTCTCTCTACTCCTGCTACTTACTATAAAATTTTTGTTATTGAAGAAAAATTCGGTTTCAACAAAACCACTACAAAAACCTTTTTTATTGATAAAATAAAAAGCATTATCATGATGATGATTGTAGGAGGAGGACTTTTGGCATTGATTATATGGTTTTATCAAATTACAGGAAACTCTTTTTGGATTTATGCCTGGACATTAGTATCTATATTTACATTGGCAATGAATATGTTTTACGCAAAACTTATTGTTCCAATTTTTAATAAACAAACCCCTTTAGAACCTGGAGAACTAAGAAATACGATTGAAGCTTATTCTAAGAAAGTTGGTTTTCAATTAAAAGACATTTTTGTTATTGATGGTTCTAAAAGAAGTACTAAAGCAAATGCTTACTTCTCTGGTTTTGGAAGTGAAAAAAGAATCACTCTTTATGACACATTAGTCAATGACCTTGATAATGAAGAGATTGTAGCAGTACTAGCACATGAAGTTGGGCATTATAAAAAAAGACATGTGATCGTTAATTTGTTTTTATCCATTGCACTTACAGGTTTAACATTATGGTTTTTATCTCTTTTTATTGCAAATCCACTCCTATCTGAAGCACTTGGAGTAGAAACTCCTTCGTTTCATATTGGGCTTATAGCTTTTGGGATTTTGTATAGTCCGATTTCTGAAATAACGGGGTTAATAATGAATATAGTTTCTAGAGCTTTCGAGTACCAGGCAGATAACTATGCGAAGGAAACTTATAATAACGAAGCCCTAATTAATAGTTTGAAAAAACTTTCAAAAAATAACCTTAGCAACTTAACCCCTCACCCTGCTATGGTATTTATTCATTACTCACATCCTACTCTTTTACAAAGAATTAAAAATCTTAGGAAATAAATCCCTTACTCAAGACTTGGTGGTTACATTTCTTAATTGTATTTTTAATTATTAATGACAAAAAAAATATAGTTTACTCATTAATCTCAAGGCACAATTTTGTCGGTTAATATTACTCGGGGATATCACACACGATACTTAATAGGGCTTTCTTAAAAAACTTTATGTTATGACTGAAGCTGCTATAGATAAAGAAAATAAACAGATTGCTAAGCAATACAAAGAATTGCTTCGTATTAGTTATAGAGACCTTACTAAAGAGGATAAGACACTTATACGACAGGCGTTTGATATTGCTGTTGATGCACATAAAGATCAGCGTCGTAAAAGTGGTGAGGCTTATATTTTTCACCCTATAGCAGTAGCAAAAATTGTAGCTAGTGAAATTGGATTGGATGCTACATCAATTGCAGCTGCATTACTTCATGATGTTGTAGAAGATACAGAATATACACTGGTCGATATTGAGCAAATGTTTGGCGAAACAGTAGCTCGTATTGTAGATGGTCTTACCAAAATCTCATCTCTTAAAAAGGACAGAGACATTTCCTTACAAGCAGAGAATTTCAGAAAAATGCTTCTTACACTTAATGATGATGTAAGGGTTATTATTATTAAAATTGCCGATCGTTTACATAATATGCAAACGATGGATGCTATGAGGCCAGATAAGCAGGTAAAGATTGCATCTGAAACTTTATATATATACGCTCCTCTTGCTCATCGAATCGGCTTATACAATATCAAAACAGAATTAGAAGATCTGGGATTAAAATATACCGAACCCGAAGTATATAAGGATATTCTGGAAAAAATTAAAGAGAGCAAAGAGGAACAAGATGAGTATATCAAAAAATTCTCTGATCAAATTAGAGAAGGCCTTGATAAAGAAGGATTAAATTATGAAATAAAAGGAAGACCAAAATCCATTTTTTCGATTCGTAGAAAAATGGTAAAGCAAAACATCGCATTTGACGAAGTATATGACAAATTCGCAATACGGATAATATACAAGTCTGATAATATAGAGAATGAAAAGTTTATTGCCTGGAAAATATATACTGTGGTAACCGATTATTACAGGCCAAACCCTATTCGATTAAGAGATTGGATTTCTCAACCTAAGTCCACCGGTTATGAAGCTTTGCATATAACAGTTATTGGCCCAGACAGCAAATGGGTTGAAGTACAAATTCGTAGTGAGCGTATGCATGAAATTGCAGAAAAAGGATACGCTGCACATTATAAGTATAAGAATACCGAAGAAAAACAGGATCAAGGATTAGATGGGTGGCTTAATCGATTACAGGAAGCATTAGAAAATTCTGAAACAAATGCTGTAGATTTTGTAGAAGAATTTAAACTAAATCTTTATGCAAAAGAAATATTTGTCTTTACTCCAGAAGGAGATTTAAAATCATTACCAAAAGGAGCAACTGCACTCGATTTTGGTTTTAGTGTGCATACCGAGGTTGGATTAAGAACTAGAGGAGCACGAGTAAATGGTAAATTAGTACCACTAAGCCACGAACTTAAAAGTGGTGATCAGGTAGAAATAATTACCTCGACCAAATCAAAACCTTCTTCTAGCTGGCTGGATTATGCCACTACAGCAAGAGCAAGAGCCAAAATTAAATCTGCTTTACGAGACGAGAAAAAACAAATTGCCGAAGATGGCAAAGTCGTTTTAAAACGTAAACTTCGCTCTCAGAAAATAACAATGAGCGAAAAAGTGGTTAACGAACTTGTTCTCTATTTTAAACTTAAAACAAGTTTGGATCTATTCTATAGAGTAGGCATAGGGACTATTGACAATCAAAAGATCAAAGAGTTTGCTACTACTCGTAGTAATGTCTTCATGAATTTTATCAAAAATAGAATTCGAAGAGGTAATATTAAAGACGTTAATAAGGAGGAAATTACATCTAAATACGATCTGCTTGTTTTTGGAAAAGATTCAGAAAAATTAGAATACAAATTATCAAATTGTTGTAATCCAATTCCTGGAGATGATGTTTTTGGTTTTATAACGGTTAATGAAGGTATAAAAGTTCATAAAAATAATTGTCCGAATTCGTTACAGCTACAAAGCAACTATGCATATCGTATTATTCCTGCAAAATGGATTGATTCTAGTCAAGAAGAATTCAAGGCTGTAATAAGGCTTAACGGTATTGACAATATTGGAGTAGTAAATGAGGTAACTCAAATTATTTCAAACAATATGAGTCTTGCCATATACAATATGAATTTTGATACTAATGATGGAGTTTTTACAGGTAAAATAACAGTTGGTGTTAAAAATAAGAATACCTTGAAAACAGTTATGAAAAACCTTTCAAAAATAAGTGGTATTGATAAAGTGGTAAGAGAATAAAAACTTGGTATTTTTATTCTAAAAAGAATTATGAATTAAGAATTAAACTATTCTATAAAGATTCTTTTTTATGATAAGGTCAGTTCAAATCAGCTAATTTTAAAAATCCTTAAATAATCGTTTTTAAATCAGAGTCTCACTAATAAAAAATAATGTAACTTTGCGTTTTTAAACGTATGAGTACTAAAGCAACTACACAAAACGACCAGATAATCGTTAAAAATGTTTTTACCAGTTTCTTAGAAGAAAATGGTCATAGAAAAACACCCGAAAGATACGCTATACTTCAAGAGATTTACGAAAGTGATGAGCATTTTGATATAGAATCATTATATATCAAAATGAAAAATAAAAACTATAGGGTAAGCCGTGCCACACTTTATAATACTATAGAGCTTTTATTAGAATGTAAACTAGTTAGAAAACATCAGTTCGGACAAAATCAAGCTCAATACGAAAAATCATATTTCGACAGGCAACATGATCATCTAATTTTAACTGATACCGGGGATGTATTAGAATTTTGTGATCCTAGAATTCAATCTATCAAAAAAACAATCGAAGAAATTTTTGATGTAGATATTACAAATCATTCTTTGTATTTCTACGGAACTAAAAAAAACCCAACTAATAAAGATAACTAATGGCAGTAAACTTATTACTTGGTCTTCAATGGGGAGACGAAGGGAAAGGAAAAATTGTAGACGTTCTTACAAAAGATTATAATATTATTGCACGATTTCAAGGTGGACCCAATGCTGGTCACACTTTAGAATTTGATGGAATCAAACATGTGTTGCATACTATTCCTAGTGGAATTTTTCATGATAAGGCCATTAATTTGGTTGGAAATGGTGTCGTAATAGACCCTGTGATTTTTAAAAAAGAATTAGATAACCTTAATAAATTTAATTTAGATTATAAATCCAAATTATTAATTTCTAGAAAAGCCCATCTAATTCTTCCTACTCATAGGATTCTGGATGCTGCTTCTGAAGCTTCTAAAGGAAAGGCAAAAATAGGCTCTACTTTAAAAGGGATTGGTCCTACATATATGGACAAAACTGGTAGAAATGGTATTAGAGTTGGAGATTTAGAATTAAATGACTGGAAAGAACGTTACCGTGCTTTAGCTAATAAGCACGAAGCAATGATTGATTTTTATGATTCTAAAATAGAATACGATCTTACAGAATTAGAGAATGAATTCTTTGAAGCGGTTAAAGTTTTAAAAACACTTACTTTTATTGATAGTGAAGAATACCTTCATCAGGCTCAAAAAGAGGGAAAAACAATTCTAGCTGAAGGGGCGCAAGGATCTTTATTGGATATAGATTTTGGCACATACCCATTTGTAACTTCATCAAATACTACCGCAGCAGGAGCATGTACAGGCCTAGGTATTGCACCAAATAAGATCAAAGATGTTTTTGGTATATTCAAAGCATACACTACTCGAGTTGGTAGTGGACCGTTCCCTACCGAGTTATTTGATCAAGATGGAGAGACAATGGCGCAAGTTGGTCATGAATTTGGAGCTACCACAGGTAGACCAAGAAGATGTGGATGGCTAGATCTTGTAGCTTTGAAATATGCCGTACATGTAAACGGAGTAACAAAATTAATGATGATGAAAGGCGATGTACTAAGTGGATTTAAAACCTTAAAAATATGTACTGCTTATAAATACCAAGGTAAAACAATTACTCATTTACCTTACAATATAGAACCTGAAAATGTAACTCCGGTCTATACCGAAATGAAAGGCTGGTCTGAAGACCTTACTGGAATGACAGATCCTTCTCAATTACCTAAAGAGTTAAATGAATATATTTCGTTTTTAGAAAAAGAATTAGAAACACCAATTACGATTGTTTCTGTAGGACCAGATAGAACGCAAACCATACACAGGTAAAAAATAGTGTTATAAAAAAATAAGAGTGCTTGTAAAAACAAGCACTCTTATTTTTTTATATATACTCTATTAATTTCCCAAATAAATAAAAGTATTAATTACCAGATAAGGTTGATAGCGATCAAAAGATTGATTTGTTCCTCCACTATTTAGTGTTACATTATGGTTATGATTACCTGCATTACCTGTATTTGTATTTCCTCCGGCTAATAAAATTCTTCTATTAGCATCTACCCCATTTTGCACACGTTGATTAGAAAAAAAACCAGCAAAACCATGTCTATGATTCCCTCTGGTTGTAGTTGTACCTGTAAAATCCACATTAGGTAAATTTGCCTGAACTAAGGTTGTATTTGCCTGGCCTCCTGTATCTCCAATATTTTCTCCTCCTGCGGGATGTTTTAAGACTCTATCTGTTGCATTGGGTAAGTTTGTAGCAAATCCTAAACTAGTTGCAACTGCTTGAGCAGTAGCCGAAAGTGTTGCAGTACTACGACCATCTAAAATATACCATCCACCATGATCTGCAGTAACAACACTAAATTTCACATCTCCATCTGATGCTGATTCATTTGCAGCAACCCATTTTGTTCCATCCCAATAATATATCTTATCATCTGTAGTATTATACACTATGGACCCTTCATTAGGGGTTGCAATACCATTCATTTCGGCAGTAGTAACATTAGGCAGCCCTAATATAGAATTCCTATCTACCTGAGAATAAAAAAAATGGGATATAAAAATGAAAATTAAAAATAGTTTTGCTCTCATATAGTTACTTCTTTCGCCATAAATATATAAAACCAAAAACACTTATTAGAAAATAAATCTAAAAGATATTCTTTATCAATCTATAAATATTATAATGAAGTAGTCCCTTCTTTATTAGATTTTAACTCTATTACTCTTTCTAATTTTCGAATAATCTTCTGCTTACGATAATAGCGTTCAGGAAATGAACTTATCTGCTTGAAACCATAGATGTCGTCATCACCCTTACCTCCTTTACGATTACTTGCAAAATATCCTGTTTTATTTTCTTCATTAATAATAAAGGTAAAATCATCTTTGGGGCTATTAATAGGGTTTCCTAAATTATAAACTTCTACCACTCCCTCTTCATTTGGAATAGCCATAAAAATATCTAAACCACCTAATCCCTTATGCCCGTCACTTGCAAAAAACAATTTTCCTTTATCACTAATATAAGGGAAAGTTTCACGCCCTGAAGTATTAATTAAACCTCCCAAATTTTTAGGAGTTCCAAAACTCTTATCTTCATTTATTTCGACTACATACAAATCTGATTTCCCTAGAGTTCCTGGCATATCACTTGCGAAATACAAAAATTTCTCGTCATAAGATAACGCAGGGTGTGCTATCGAATATTCATTACTATTAAACGGTAATTCTTCTATATCTCCCCATTTTCCTTTATCATAATGTGCTCTATATATTTTTAACAAAACAACACCTTCTGTATTCGTTTTAGATTTTCTTTTAGAATAATTATTTCTAGTAAAATATACAGTTTTTCTATCCTTGCTAAAAGTTGCTGAAGACTCATGAAACTTCGAATTAATATTTCCTTTTAATTTTTCAACACTTTTTTCTTCAGAAACGTGTGTAGTTGTATATAAATCTAAAAAAGGTTGATTATTCCATTCATGTAATACTGTAGAAAAATTATTGGTGTCTCGTGAAGATGCAAATACCAATTCGTCATTATAAAAACTAGGAGCATAATCCGAATATTTCGAATTGATATTTAGGACATCAACTATAAACTCCTCTGACCTATCTCTCTTTGATGAAACATCACCTAATGAGTCACATGCTTTTTGTTCTCTTACATCATTATTTGCATATAACCAATGAGCTATATCATCTTCATTTTTATACCCTTCGGTACTCTTAATACATTGTGCATATCTGTTTCGATATTCTGATTTTATCTTTTCTGGATACAAAGAAGACAATACTCGATACCATTGCGCTGCTTTTTCTAACTCACCATTAAAGTAATATGAATCCCCTAATCTTTCATATAACTCTATTGATTTACCTCCTTTTTCTATAGCTTTTAAGTACATTTCCCTTGCCTCGATATAGGCATACTTTTTAAAAGCTTCATTTGCTTTTTCCAGCTGTTTTTCCTGAGAAAACACAGCACCCCAAAAAAACAAAAAAAATAGAGCCCCTAAGTTTTTTTTCAAAACCATCTATTATCCTTTTGTTAATAGTATAACGACCTAAACTTTTCTTTTTCTAAAAAAATAGCTCTATATCTATTCTTAAAATGAATCAGAATAAACAAATTTGCGTTTGATAAAAAATAAAAAGTTAAGATGATGCTATCCCCATAGCATTGATCGTTCCCTTGTTGTTTCCTATCGCAATTTACTGATGCTTAAGTAGATCTAGTGTTAAAAAATTCGAAAATTTCTTTTGTTTGCTTCTTTTTATCGGTATTAGTCCTTTGATCGTACAAAACTTACACATTATCCTTTTTTTTATTGATGTACAACAATCCATCAATTACAGAAATCACTTGCTTTTAAGTTATTATAGAGGTAAAACATGTTAAAATGTAACATGAGATGAGACATAAAGTTATTAATTGAAAATGACTTACTTTTTATTTTACCGTCATAGCCACAATCATTAGATACAATTTTCGTTATTTTGCATACAAATTTGAAACACTTGAAAAACAAATTCTTCTATATAATACTTGCTTTTATATTTTCGGTAGCATCATTTGCTCAGGAAGGAAAACAAATCAAAGTTCAATCTGATCGTACCATAAAAGATCAAAATCGGTTTCCTGGGGCAACTATCCTGGCAAAAGTAGACAAACAGGTATATATGCAACATGAAGGGATTGAGATATGGTGTGATCAGGCTATTCATTATGGTCAAGATAAGTTTGTCAAGGCTTTGGGAAATGTAAAAATGAAACAAGGAGATACCATTATTATGACTAGTAAATATGCCGAGTACAATGGTAATACTCAATTCGCATACGCTAGTGATAATGTATTTATGGAAACTCCCTCTAATACATTGCGCACTGATACTTTATTCTTTGATCGACTTAGACAACAAGCCTATTACCGTAGTGGTGGGACGGTTCGGGATTCTTCAAATACATTGACGAGTCAAATTGGAAGGTATTTTATGGACCGAAAACAATATTCATTTAATACCACAGTAAAAATTGTAAATCCAGAAAATACAGTAGATTCGGATCGATTAGATTACTATACAGAAAATGGTCATGCATATCTGTATGGTCCTTCGACAGTTAAAGGTAAAGAAAGTACTTTATATTGTGAACGAGGGTTCTATGACACTAAAGCTAAGACTGGATATGCCATCAAAAATGCCAAAATCGATTATGATAAACGTACTGTTTTTGGAGATAGTATTTTTTACAATAGTGCTGATCAATTTGCATCGGCCACTAATAATATTAGAGTATTAGATACAGCTAATAATTCTGTAATTACTGGCCATTATGCAGAGGTTTTTAAAGAAAAAGATTCTGTCTTTATTACAAAGAGAGCACTTGCAGCCACTTTGCAGGAAAAAGATTCTATTTTCATTCACAGTGATACACTTATGGTTACTGGTAAACCCGAACGAAGAATAATGACTGGTTTTTATGATGTAAGAATCTATAAGAGTAATATGAGTGGTAAAAGTGATTCTATTAATGTAGATCAAACCACAGGCTATACCAAAATGATTGGCCGACCTATTATTTGGTCACAAAGAAATCAAATGACTGGTGATACCATAAAAATTATCTCAAATACAAAGACAGAAAAATTAGATTCACTTATCGTATATCAAAATGCTTTTTTGGTTCAAGAAGACACCCTTAAAGCTGGATACAACCAGGTAAAAGGTCAAATACTTTATGGCTTATTTAAAGATAATGAGCTCTATCAGGTAGATATCGATAAAAACACAGAAACTATATTTTATCAAAGAGAAAGTGAAGGTGAATTAAAACTTATTGGTATTAATAAAGTACTCTCTAGTTCTATTAAATTATTACTAAATAATCGTGAAATAGAAGATGTCTATTATTATCAGAATATCGATGGTACATTATATCGTGAAATTGATCTACCAGAAAATGCTCGTGAACTCTCTGGTTTTAATTGGCGTGGTGATGAACGCATTAATAGTAAGGCTGATTTATTTAGAGGAGAATCTCCTCCAGAACTTATTAAAATAACAGGAATCCCATTACCAAAAGACGAAGCAGATTTCTTTGATGAAGAAACAGTGAAACGTTTGGAGGATAATAAATCTGAAGGTTCTCGACTACTAGAGCAAGAACTCAAAGATGCTGAACTTAAAGAAACTAACGAACAACTAGATTCTATTCCTTTAAAAAAGAAAGTAAAAGAAGAACTTAATACCGAAAAGAAAAAAAATCAAAAAGATAGTACCAACATCGAACATTAATCTCTTTTTGTGCAAAAAATATCGGATAATGTATTAAAACTAGATAATCTAGTAAAAAAACAATCTTGAAACAGGATTTTTTCAAATATCAAGCCCAAACTACTCCGCATCCTTTAGCTATAGAAGTTTCACATGCTATCGGCAGTTATATTTATGACACTAATAACAAGAAGTATTTGGATTTTGTTGCTGGAGTCTCAGCATGTAGCTTAGGGCACAAACATCCCAGAATTATACGTGCAGTAAAGGATCAGTTAGATAAATATCTACATGTCATGGTGTATGGGGAATACATACAACAACCCGCTGTAGAACTCACTAAACTATTAGCTTCTCACCTACCCCATCCATTAGAAAAAACTTACTTAACCAACTCAGGAACCGAAGCTATTGAAGGGTCTTTAAAATTAGCCCGAAGAGTTACAGGTCGAAGCCAAATTATTGCAGCAAAACTAGCGTATCATGGTAACACTATGGGGTCTATGAGTGTAATGGGATATGAAGAACGGAAACAAGCATTTAGACCATTAATTCCTGATACTGCTTTTATTACGTTTAATGATGAAAAAGATATAAAACAGATTACGCGCAAAACCGGAGCAGTCATCTTAGAAACCATACAAGGAGGAGCAGGATTTATTGAGCCTAAATACGAATATTTAAAAAAGGTGAAAAAGCAGTGTGAAGAAGTTGGAGCACTGTTAATTTTAGACGAGATCCAACCTGGATTTGGTAGAACTGGTAAATTATTTGGTTTTCAAAATTATGATATCATTCCGGATATTGTTGTAATGGGTAAAGGAATGGGTGGTGGACTTCCGGTTGGAGCCTTTACAGCTTCAACAACAATGATGGATCAATTACAGGATAACCCAAAATTAGGTCATATTACAACGTTTGGAGGAAATCCTGTCATTGCAGCTGCCGCTTTGGCAACATTACAGGAAATTACCGAGAGTGACGTAATGGCAGCTACTCTGGAAAAAGAAAAACTATTCAGATCATTATTAATTCATCCATTAATCAAAGAAGTTAGAGGTTTAGGCCTTATGCTAGCTTTTATAACTCCTTCTGCAGAAATAACGAATCAAGTTATATTAAAATGCCAAGACCATGGATTAATATTATTTTGGTTACTTTTTGAACCCCTTGCAATACGTATTACACCGCCACTCACTATATCTGAAAGTGAAATCAGAGAAGGATGTCAAATCATTCTTACTGTTTTAGACCAAATACAAGACATCAAAATTTAAACGGCAATTATTGAATTTTTATTAAAAAAATCGTATATTTAGTAGACCATCCATTATTTTCACAAATCCCTTAATACATTTCGGCTTCTATAAAAGAAAAACTCTATATCATTATCATATAATGGTACGTATTTTGTTAATTAGTTTGTTAAAAACAATTGGTTTTTGAAGTATAATCATTCGATTTCATTTGTAATTTTAATACTGAGGAAATCAATAATGCGAAAATAGATTAAGTAATGGATTTATTAAATACTTTTGTTTGTTGGGGAAGACAAAAATGGTATTTACATCAATTTTATGATTTATTGAGCATCTTTAATCAACGTGTATGAGATTTAACCACGAAGAAGAAGAAAATAATTTCTCGATTACTCGATACGAGTCTATGCTGAGATCTAATGATGTAAAATTTTTTGATTCAGATGAATTTGAATCTATTATTCATCACTATCTGGAAAACGGAAAAATTGCTAAAGCAAAAAAGGCAATTTCTTTAGGCCTTTCTCAACATCCGTCTTCTGTTAATCTTAAATTATTGCAAGTCGAAGTTCTCGTCTTTGAAAATCGCTTAGATAAAGCAGATAATCTTTTGGCTCAGCTACATGCTATAGAACCAGAAAATGAGGAAATCTACATCCAAAAAGCTAATATTCTTTCTAAACAAAATGATCATATAAAAGCTATAGAGTTATTAATGATGGCTCTTAGTTATACAAATGACGCAGCAGATGTGTACTCCCTTATAGGAATGGAGTATCTTTTTATGGATGATTTTGAAAATGCAAAAGTCAATTTTATGAAATGCCTCGAAGCAGATGATCAGGATTATTCTGCTTTGTACAATGTTATATATTGTTTCGATTTTCTTGAACAACACGAAGAAGCCATCGAATATTTAAACATGTTTCTAAATAAAAATCCCTACTGTGAAGTAGCTTGGCATCAGGTTGGTAAACAATATTTTGATTTAGAAGAATATGAAAAAGCACTTGCGGCTTATGATTTTGCAATTATAAGTGATGAATATTTTATTGGTGCTTATTTAGAAAAAGGAAAAGTATTAGAAAAGCTCAAAAGACATAATGAAGCTATAGAAAACTACAGAATAACATTAGAACTGGATGACCCTACTTCTTTTGCTCTGTTAAGAATAGGAAAATGTTATGAAAAATTAGGTGTAGATGACCTGGCAATTCAACATTATTCTAAGACCGTACATGAAGATCCATTACTAGACAAAGGATGGATAGCCATTACCGATTTCTATATGCGTAAACGCGATTATCAAAAAGCACTATACTATACTAACAAGGCTATAAATATTGACAGTGAGAATGTTTTATACTGGAAACGCTATGCAAAAATAAACAATAGACTTGCATTTTTTGAAGAAGCAGAACGAGGATATAGAAAAGCTATTGAGCTAGGAAACTATGAACTAGAAACCTGGTTAAATCGTTCTGATATCCTTAGGTTTATTGGAGAATCAGATGCTGCAGTACAAAATTTACATCAGGCTATCGAGTTTTATCCAGATAATGCAGAAATTCAATATAGACTTGCTGGTTTATACTATGAACTACAAGATTATCAAAAAGGTGAATATCATATAAGAAAAGCACTGGATCTTGACTATGAATACCTTATTGTTTTAGAAGAGCTTTTTGAAAAGATTTTCAACCTCACTCTTGTTAGAAACATTATTTCTGAATATAAATAATTCTAAAAAAGACTGTTTTTTTTCTAATAGATTGCATTGCAAAAATCCATACATTTGTTTTAACTAAAAACACCAAAAACAATAAGAATGCAAAGAAATCTTAAGGATTACCTTATCATCTCTGCAAAAGGATTAGCAATGGGAGCAGCAGATGTAGTTCCTGGAGTTTCTGGAGGAACTATTGCATTTATATCTGGCATATATGAAGAATTAATTGAAACTATTAATGGTTTAGACCTTGGTTTTTTCTCAGTTTGGAAAAAAGAAGGATTTAAAACTTCCTGGAAAAAATACAACCTTTCTTTTTTAACAGCACTTTTTTTAGGTATAGTAACCAGTATTCTTTCTCTTGCAAAACTTATAAAGTGGTTGCTTCACAATGAGCCGTTATTACTTTGGGGATTTTTCTTCGGATTAGTTCTTGCCAGTATCGTTTATATTGGAAAACAAATTACTGCCTGGAAACCAAAAGTAATTATTGGTATTGTTCTGGCGGCTGTACTTTCTTATTTTATAACTATAGCAGAACCTTTGGCTTCACCAGACAGCAATTGGTATCTTATGTTTTGTGGATTTATAGCAATCATTGCTATGATACTACCTGGGGTATCCGGAGCTTTCATTCTACTTATCTTAGGTGTATACCAAACAGCCATTGACATCCTAAACCAATTACGTGATGGAGTTGTACAAATGGATTTCGATATGATGTGGCAAGCTATTTATAAAATAATAATCATGGGGATCGGTGCCGTTATAGGTTTGAAATTATTTTCTAAAGCACTTAACTGGATGTTTAAGTATCATAAAAATATGACTTTAGCTATACTTACAGGATTCATGATAGGCTCGCTAAATAAATTATGGCCTTGGAAAAAAGTAGAATCCTGGAGAACAAACTCTGAAGGAATCGAAGTCCCTTTCATAGAAAAAAGCATTCTACCAAGTCAATTTGAAGGTGATGTTAAAATGATTTGGGTTTTACTTTTTATAGCTATAGGTTTTCTATTAATCCTTATCTTAGAACGCCTTTCTGTAAAAAAACCAAACTAACCAATGCAACAGAGTACCCGAACCTTTACTGATAGACTTTTCCTTGTTATTAAAGGTCTTGCAATGGGTGCTGCAAATAAAGTCCCTGGTGTTTCTGGAGGTGTCGTTGCATTTGTTGCCGGGTTTTATGAAGAATTTATTTATTCTCTTCAAAAAATAAATTTTAAAGCATTTAAGCTTTTTATCAATTTTAGATTTAAAAGTTTTTGGAGATACATAAACGGACGATTTCTCGGCCTCCTAATTTTAGGAATGTTAATTAGCTATTTTAGTGTTTCTAAAATTCTGGATTACCTCATTATTCATTTTGAATTATACGTATGGGCAGCATTTTTTGGGATGATTATAGGCTCTATTTATTATATAGTAAAAGATTTTAACGATTGGAACAGAAGAAATATCTGTCTGATCATTATAGGTATCATAGTTGGAGTTAGTATAAGTTTATTGGCTCCTGCAAAAGAAAATGACAATCTTTGGTTTGTATTTATCTGCGGCATAATCGGTGTATCAGGCATGACATTACCTGGATTATCTGGCTCTTTTATTCTTATTTTACTAGGTAATTATGTTCTTTTACTGGTTGATTCTGTGAATGCACTATATGACACAATAGCCGATCTAATCCGCTGGGATTTTTCATTTATAGAAGATCCTCACAGAACTCGATTATTGAAGGTACTTGTTGTATTTAGTCTTGGTTCATTAACCGGTTTAGTTACCTTATCTCATTTTTTAGGATATGTTTTAAAACACTATAAAAACGCAACTTTTGCAGCCATTATTGGATTTATAACCGGTTCTCTAGGTGTCGTTTGGCCCTGGAAAAATAAAATTTACAAAGTTGATACTATAGGAAACACACAAATTGATGCACTAGGTAATCCAATACTGGATAATTATGATCGATATTTTCCTGATTTCACAACTATCGAAACCTATATTGGGATTTTTTATATTCTTGTAGGTATTGGTATCGTTTTATGGTTAGAATGGTATGGCCAAAAAACACTAAAAACTTCAAAATGAAAAAAGTATACGGCTTATTAGGCAGAAACATCAGTTATTCTTTTTCTAAGGGTTATTTTTCAGAAAAATTTGAAAAAGAAAATCTAGATTGTGAATATAACAACTTCGATCTTACCCAAATCAAAGATTTTATAGAAATTACTAAAGATCCTCATGTACAAGGTTTAAATGTAACAATACCCTATAAAGAAGAAGTAATTCATTATATGGATGATCTGGACCCAATAGCCAAGGAAATTGGAGCCATAAATGTTATAAAATTTGATAAGGGTCAAAAACTAAAAGGATATAATAGTGATTATTACGGTTTTACAGAATCTCTAAAACCTTTACTCAACAAAACAATAAAAAAAGCATTAATTCTTGGTACAGGAGGTGCCTCAAAAGCTATTGCTTATGCATTAAGTCATCTAAATATAGACTATACATTTGTATCTCGTAATCCTGATTTTAATGAACTTAGTTATAGTGATCTCGATGAGGATATTATACAAGCATACAAACTAATAATCAACTGTACACCCCTCGGAACACATCCAAACATTCATAATTACCCAGATATCCCTTACGAATATATTACCAAAAACCATGTTTTATACGATTTGATTTACAATCCAGATGAAACTACTTTTATGAGTAAAGGAAAAGAAAAAGGAGCTACAGTTTCTAATGGATTACAAATGCTAATACTACAAGCAGAAAAGGCCTGGGAAATCTGGAATATGTGATTTTTTAGTTCATTTTGTCATAAAATTCTTACTAAAATCCTTTTTAACTAATCTTAAAACCTTTCAATAACTTTGAGTTTTTCTAATATGTTAGTATCTTAGTCAGGCTATTAAACTCAGACAAACAAAAACGCTCACACAATGTCCACACGTGATAACCTGCCTAAGGCAGATGGAAATGAAGAAAATAAGACTAAGATTTTAGATATAAACTTAGAAACTGAAAATCCAGAAACTGTTAAATCAGATGGTTCTGATGAAGAAACCACTGAAAACACAGAACATTCTGAAAACGAAGAATCTAAAACATTGGTTAATCCACAGATTACAGATGCTATAGAAGAAGATTCTGAATCCGAAAATAGTATTACAACTACAGAAGAAACATTAAATTCTGATACTGAGGTAAAAGAAAATGTACCTACTCCAGATGAAGTTACTACAGAGAATAGTGATGATGCACCTACTTCAGAAAATGATGCAAAGGAATCTGTAGACGAGAGCAGTGAGGCAATTACTTTACAAAAAGAAGAAGCAAAGCCTAAAACTCCTGCCGATGAAGATCAAATTCAAGATCAAATGGACGAGGCTGTTGCTGAGCATAGCGAAGATGAGACTACCATAGAGCGTCATAATATCGAGAAGAAGGATTATCATGCCATGAATAAGGAAGAATTGATCAAAGAATTACGAGAATTGGTCAAAAATGAAAAAATTCAGGCAATAAGAGAACACGTTGAGGAAATCAAAAATGAGTTTAATGAAAAATTTAATGAAGAAGTAGAACAAAAGAAGGAAGAATTCATGGCCGATGGTGGTGATATTATAGATTTCTACTATTCTACGCCAATAAAAAAAGAATTTAATTCTGTTTATTTTGATTATAAAGAAAAACGAAATTCATATTACCAAAATCTTAAAAAAGACCTTCAGGAAAATCTAAAAAGAAGATTAGAATTAATTGACGAGTTAAAAGGATTACTTAATGTAGATGAAAACATAAATACAACATACAATCATTTTAAAAGTATCCAAGAAAGATGGCGTAATGCGGGCCCTATACCAAGGGATAAATACAATACTGTATGGAATACCTATCATCATCATACCGAGAATTTTTATGATTTTCTGCATTTAAACAGAGAATTTAGAGATCTTGATTTTAAACATAACCTTGAGCAAAAACTTAAGATTATTGAGCGTGCTACAGAATTAGCACAGGAGACCGATGTTAACAGAGCCTTCAGAGAATTACAGTTACTTCATAAAATGTGGAAAGAAGATCTGGGACCTGTTGGAAAAGAATACAGAGAACCTATCTGGGAAAAATTTAGCGCCTTAACAAAGCAAATTCATGAAAACCGCCAGAGGTACTTTAAAGATCAGGATAAAGTCTACGAACAAAATCTAGTAGTCAAAAGAGAAATCATTGCAAAAATTATTGAAGTTAGCCAGGATCACCCTAAAAATCATAGTGGTTGGCAGCAAAAAATAAAAGAAATTGAAGCATTAAGAGATCAATTTTTTAAAGCAGGAAAAGTACCTTCTAATGTAAATGAGCAGACTTGGAGTGAATTTAAAACTGCTGTAAGAGATTTTAATCGTAATAAAAATGCATTTTATAAAGGACTCAAAAAAGATCAGTTTGATAATTTAAATAAAAAGATGGAACTGATCCAGATTGCAGAAGACAATAAGGATAGTGATGATTTTACTGCCATTACTCCACTTATGAAAAAAATTCAATCGGATTGGAAAAAAATTGGCCATGTACCTCGAAAGGATAGTGATAGAATATGGAAAAGGTTTAAAGATGCATGTAATTCTTATTTTGATAGACTTCATGCAGAGAGAAATGAAGCTAATAAAGAAGAGCTTGTTTCTTTAGAAAAGAAACAAGAACATATAGAGATTCTTAAAAAACTAGAGTTTTCTGGGGATACCGAAACCGATCTTAAAACTATAAAAGAAAACATTGCTACTTGGAAAACTTTAGGTAGAGTGCCATATAAAAAGAAAAATATAGAAACCGAATATAACAAAGTTCTTGATGGTTTCTTTCAGCAACTTAATTTAGGTCGTAAAGAAACAGAACTTATTAAATATGAAAACAAACTAAATACTTTATCCGGTCAGAGTGATGATCGAGCTCTTAGAAATGAACAGAGCTTTATTCGTAAAAAAATTGATGAAGTTAATGGTGAAATTCGCCAATTAGAAAACAATCTTCAGTTCTTTAAACATGCCAAAGATGACAATCCAATGGTAAGAGATGTACGAAAGAATATCGAAAAGTATAAAGAAAACTTAGATGTTTGGAAAGCTAAATTAAATAAGATTAGGCAACTTTAGTCATATACATACAATGGCTTTCTGTAATTTAGAAACATAGTATTCTGGAAATACAGAAACGAATACATTCGTATTACATTCGTATTACATTCCTTTAACATTTTCTTTCATTCAGTATAGAAAGAGAGCCATCAATTGCTTCAAAACGAAACAAATGATTCTACATGTGCTTTTTCCTATTCTACTGATTTAAGTTGTGATATAAAACTTTTGAAGTGTCTTATAGAAATTTATCTCGACTTTTATAGATTCATATAAAAATATCTTCCTTTTTTGGTCGAATCAAAAAGTTAAATAAATAAGTTCAAAAAATAAATTACCCGTCAACTCTTGAAGTTGACGGGTAATTTTGTTTAAAATATTTGTTTATTTAACAAACAGTGTATTTCCAATTAATAACCTGGATTCTGTTGTCCAGCTATAGTTGGATTTGCATTAATCTCTGCTGTTGGAATAGGAAACTGAAATCTAAAATCTCCTGCAGCAAGAGTTGGAGCTTCAGGAGCTGTTCCTGTTCCATCAATAATATCTCCTGCAGTAGCATTTCTTGTTATACTTTCTCCTCTTCTTTTAAGATCAAAAAATCTATGACCCTCACAAGCTAATTCAACTCTTCTGTTAAATTGGATAGCATCTTCAAGAGCTGCTCCTGTTTCTCCTCCTGTAAAGGAAGTAAAGCGCTCATTTCTTAACTGATCTAAAGTAGTTAATGCCTGAGCTCCCTGACCTAGTTCAAATTGAGCTTCAGCTTTGTTTAAAAGAACTTCTGCATAACGAAGTACTTTTACATCTACTCTACCATTAACCTGACCTGCTTCACCTAAAAACTTTTTGATTGCATTATAGTCATTACCTTGATTTGTTCCTACAAATTGTAAAATATCTCTTCTTACATCATTAGCATCAATACTATTGAAGAAGTCAAAATCAAGTACATATTCTGAAATAGTTGCAGAACTAGAAGATTGACTATAGAGAACCCCTACATTATTACCATTAGATTCTGAAGTAGTATTAATAGAAAGTTCTATCACTACACCAGCATTAGTTGCGTCTGTATACACATCTGGAAGTTCTGCAGCAGTTGCCAAAGTACCAGAAACTGCATCAGCTGCATCTATAACTTTTTGATATTCTCCATTGTATAAATATACTCTGGATAATAATGCATTTACTCCACTTTTATTTAATCTTCCTTCTCCATTATCATCTCCAATTAATGTGCTCGCTCGCTCTAAATCTTCAATAATCTCAGCATAATTTGATGCCACAGTTTCTCTTGCCGGTTGTGCAAAAGGATCCCCTGTTTCACCATCTTCTACTTTAAGATACACAGCTCCTAAAGAACCATTAGCATCACCACTTTGTGTTGGGATTTTACCAAAGATTCTTGCCAAGTCAAAATGTGCCCAGGCTCTTGCAGCTAACGCCTGTCCAAGGATATTATTCTTTTCAGGACCATCATTAAGGTTATCTATTTGACCTATTACCAAATTGGCAACATTAACTGCCTCATAAGCTTCACTCCAGTATAAAGGAATAGGCCCAAGAGTACTTGCTACATATCTAAGATCATGATAATCATCATTAGACCTTCTACCAGTTTGTGCCTGTATTACATTATCAGAAACTATATCTGGAATACCCTGTAAACCAGAGTTAGGGTTAGAATAATAAAGCCATAACTGTCTATAAATACCATCTACACCGTTTTGAAAAGCGGCTGGGCTATTAAAGAAAGTATTTGGATTACCTTCTGTAAAAGGTTGCGCATTATCTAATTCATCGTCGCAGGCAAAAAACCCTAACGATAGAAATAAAATAACTACTATATAAATTTTATTGTTCATCTCTCTTTTTTTTTAATTAAAATCCTACTTCAACTCCAAACGTGTAAGATCTCGTTTGTGGGTAACTAAACAAACTAAACTCTCCAGGAACAAAACCTGCATTTCCTTGATCTCCTGATTCTGCAGAACCTATACCGATTTCTGGATCACCATTATAATCTGTTATTGTCCAAATATTTTGACCCGTAACAAAAAGTCTAAGTGATTCTAATTTTATAACGTCTAAGAATTTCCTAGGCATATTATAATCAAGAGTTAATGTTCTCAATCTAATAAAATCACCTTTTTCTAAGAATCTTGTTGTTCCTCCTTGATCCGCATTAGCTTGAAATAATGGACTAGGTAAAACATTAGTATCTCCCGGTTGTCTCCAGTAATTAAAAGCTTCTGTTCTTAGGTTTCTGTTAATGTTTCCTATTGCGATACCTTGTTGACGTTGGTTGTTCAATATATAGTTTCCTCCTCGGTATACAAAATCACCTCTTAAACCAAATCCTTTATATTTTACAGAAGTATAAAACCCTCCTTCATATTTAGCTATTGGAGATTTTCCTTCTTGGATTTTTTGGAAACTATCATTGTATGTTTCTGTAACATTTCCGTCAAGGTCTACATATTGCGGTGCACCATTGGCAGGATTCACTCCAGCATATTCTACTAGATAGAAAGAATTAATATCTTGTCCTTCTCTAAGAATGATATTACCAAATGTTCCTGTAACGATATCCTGACTATTGATCAGTTTATTAACTTTTGTATCCAACAGTGTAATATTTCCTCCCATAGATAAAAGGAAGTTATCTGTTCTTATTACATCAGCATTTAAAGTAATTTCAAAACCACTATTTTCTACCTCACCAATATTCTGGAAAATTGCATTATCCTCATCTCCAACGGTAAAAGAAATAGGTCTGTTAAGAAGAAGATCTTTTGAAGTCTTCTTAAAGTAATCTACAACACCACTAATTCTATTGTTAAAGAAAGCATATTCTAAACCAATATCAAGAATAGCTTGAGACTCCCACTGAATAGCTGGGTTTGGCGCTCTTAAAGGTACAGCTGTTGTCTGACCGTTATACGTATTATTAAACCCTAGTACCGGTAAAAATTGAAAATTAGGAATATTCTGGTTACCTGCTGTTCCGTAAGAAGCACGAAGTCTTAAGTCATTAAAAAATGAATCATCCATAAAACTTTCTTTAGCTATATTCCAAGCTAAACTTCCACTAACAAAGGTACCATATTTATTATCTGGTCCGAATCTAGAAGATCCATCACGTCTAACCGAAGCAGAAACAATATATCTACCATCAAAATCATAATCTGCAAATACTGCCTGAGAGAATAAAATTCTTCTATCTTCTTCTGATCCAGCAGCTGTAGCTTCTGCAGCAACATCTAAATATGGAATATCTGGAGAAGGAAACCCTCTTGCTGTTGCAAATAAATCTGTTCTGATATTTTCGTTATATTCTAATAAGAAACTAGCAGATACATTGTGTAGGTCATTAAAAGTATCATTATAGCTAAATAAGTTCGATACATTATATTCAAAATCAAGGGCAAAATTTTCAGTCTGAGTTCCAGGGAAATTAGCATCTCCGATAAATCCTTGTAATACTCCTCCTGCAATTGATCTATTTGTTCTGTTAAAACGATTACTTACAAGTCCAACAGCGAAACGATTTGAAAATTTATCTGACAGCGTAAGATCTGCAGCTACATTACCTAAAATTAAAAAGTTACGATTGTTTTCTGGCTCTGTTTGTAAAGCTAAAGCAATCGGAAAAAATGTAGTTGTTGGGTTATATACAGGGTTTCCTTGAGAATCTAACAAAATACTTCCATCTGTATCTCTAGAGAAAAGTGGATCATAAGGATTATAATCATACAATCCTCTAAATGGATTCTGAACATTGTTTCTATCTCTAGGAAGATCTGTAGTACTTCTGGCAAAAGAAACATTAGCATCTACACTAAGCCAATCTTTTGCTTGATACGTAGTATTTAAACGAGCTGTAATTCGTTCAAAACCTTTAATCCTATCAATTATACCGGTATCCTTGTTATATCCAAGTGAGAAAAAATAGCTCAAACGATCACCAGCACCAGATATAGATAAAGAATTAGACTGAATTACTGATTTTCTTAAAAGCTCATCTTCCCAATTTGTATCCAAATCAATAAACGCCTGGCGTTGCTCAGGAGTAGTAGCTGTAGCACCAGGTAAACTTTGTGCAGCACCAACACCTAAAGCAGCATATTGACGCTCTATTTCTAGCTTCTGAGCTGCATTCATTAAATCAAAAGAATCTGGAATACGCTCTCCAAAACCATAAGAAGAAATAAATTTAATTTTAGCTTCTCCCTTTTTACCTCTCTTAGTAGTAATTAATACTACACCATTTGCTCCTCTAGATCCATATTTAGAAGCCGAAGCAGCATCTTTAAGTATAGATAGAGACTCTATATCATTAGGGTTTAAGTTTCCTAATGGGTTAATATTATTATTTAAGGTATTATCAGTAATAGGAACAGGAACTCCGTCTATTACATAAAGAGGAGTTGTACTAGCATTAATTGAACCAACACCACGTATTTGAACAAATGCAGTATTCCCTGGTCGTCCATTTGCAGCAGTAACCTGCACACCAGCGGCTTGACCCTGAAGAATATTATCAATACTGGTAGAAGGTACAAAATCTTGTAAATCTTGCGCGCCTACTGTTGATATCGCAGAGGTCACATTTGACCTTCTAGAAACACCATATGCAGTAACAACAACTTCTTCTAATTCGGCAGCAGAAGTAGCTAACTGAATATTTATAGTAGTATTCTGACCAACTACAACGTCTTTGGTCTCAAAACCAACATAACTAAAAGAAATTACAGCACCTCTACTAGCAGAGATTGTGTAATTTCCATCAAAATCAGTTTGAGTTCCGTTATTTGTATTCTTAATAAGGACATTTACTCCCGGAAGAGGTAATCCCTTATCATCTGTAACTGTTCCCGACACGCTTTCTCCTTGCGCGAATGTAATACTACACACAAAGAAAAATAACATTAGAAACTTGTAATAATGTACTTTCATAGATAAAAAAGTTTTCAAAAAATTAATACTTAACATAGTTATTAGATATAACCATAAAAGGAAGGATTAGAATATTTTGATGGCTAACTCAAATTTACTTTCACAAAACTTGAACAAAGTTTAAATGGAAATAATACATTCATCCTCCCTATTTATGATTATAGCCCAAAGAAACATTTTACAGGCATGAAGAAAGGTAACCCCTATAAGCTTTTACCCTTAACCGAAGAAAGTTTACCCGTACGCGAGCCCCTTTACCTTTAGGATTTAACGTATTCTGATGGCGTAATTCGATTGTATTTCTTGAATGATTTATTGAAAGTCACTTTGTTATTAAAACCAACCTCATAAGCCACATCAATGATATTGATATTCTCATATTGATATTGCTTACCTTTTAAAATTTTTTTTGCTTCTTCAATTCTATACCTATTAATCAACTCAAAAAAGTTAAGATTGAAGTGTTCATTTATAATTTGAGAAGTATTATGCCTTGTAGTATTAAGTAATTCTGAAAGCTTTTGTAGACTTATATCATTTTTTCGATATATTTTATCTTGATCCAATAACTCCAATAGTTTTTCTTTTAACTCTAGTGAAAGTTGTTCTGTAAGTCCCGATTTTTTATATTTATTTAACCCTTTCTGCACTTCGTCCTTAATCATTTTTAATCCACTAAATATGCTAGGTTCAACAAATGCAGTATAACTAATATATAAAATCAACAATGCAATTGACAAGATTTGAAAATTAATAGGCAAATCATCTGTTACACGCCTTATCATCAGGATATCATAAAAGACATACGAGATTATATGTAGTGAGCATAATATAATAATATTTCTATGCCAGTGATGTTGTATTCTAGATATAACCCTATTACTCTTAACCGATTTAATATATATTCTTATCACCAAAATCATATATATCAATAATGACAAAAGCTTAGAATCTGATATTAAGGCTATATATGGGCGTTTATCATTTAACATCATCCACAATTTCTCTTCTACAGATAAATTATATACTGGGAGTAATAAAAGGAGAAGTAGCAGTGTTGGTACCAAATGCAGTAAATCTATAGGCATAAACCTATATCTCATAATTACTCTTTTAAAATAAAAGTAAATAAGTGGCCCATATAAAAAAGAAAACAATGTTGACAGATATAATGAATGTGGAAAATAGAATTCATAATTTGTAGGTAATAGACTGATATTAATTATAAAAACTGAATGTTGAAATAAAAAAACACTCATTAAGAAATTAGCAATTTTGTCTGAGCGCCTTCTAAAATTTAGTACTACCGAAATAAACACGCCTACAAACCCAACGTACAAAGAAAGCAACCACCAAAAATCAAATTTCTGATGATATTTATCTACTAATCGGATATAGGAATCAGAATCATTAATTGGATCAAAATTACTATGACTCACAAACGAGACATCGAGGCTTATTTGTATATACTTTTCTATATATCGGCAGGCCAATTTTGCTTTATTAGCTTTAGCGTAAGAAAACGCTAATTCCTTAAATAAAGCTATCGAATCAACATTTTTTCCTTTTCGTACTTGTTGGTAGGATTCTGAGTTTAATTTATACGCTTCTAACTCATAATTATTAGTAGAAAATAAATGGCCATACTCACTAGTGTCCTTATTTTTTATATTTATTTCTTTTTCATAACAATACATTTTTGAAGAAATAAATAAAATAAGGACAATCAGTACTAGAATTGATCTTTGTGTTTTCTGAGTTAGCCGCATAATTATTCTTAGGATAATTATGATCAATATGGTACAATATGTTTTTTAAAACCTAATTACTTAATATAGTCGGATTAATCCTTTAAAAATTACATTCTAGTACGCAAAAAATAACTTTAGGGCTATAATTGCCTTCACTAATAACATCTATACTAGTAAAAACTTGTTTACTTTTCTTTTTTTTAAGTTATCGACTTCATTTTGAAGAACAAGAAGAAGTCATGAAATACTCATCAAAGAAGTGTAGAAATTAAATTGCCCGCCAATAGTATTGGCGGGCAATTTTACTCATAAAAAATTAAGAGTAGTATTTATAGTAAAAAATGTTAGTTTAATATCCTGGGTTTTGATCTAACAAATCATTTCTGTCTCTTGCTTGCTGAGGCACAGGAAAAACTAACTTATTGTCATTATAAGGCAATCCGCCTATATTACGCTGCGTTCGTTTATAATCATGTAAAGCAAATCCTTCGAAACCTAGTTCTAATTCTCTTTCATTCAAAATTAAATCAATCGTTAATGCGCCAAGTGCAGGAGCAGAAGATCTCGCTCTTACGGCATTTATTTCTGCCAATGGAGCCATACCAATAGATGTACCTTCTCTAAAGTTACCTTCAGCTCTTATTAAATGCATTTCTGCAAATCTGATATGCTGAGTATTAGCAAATTGTCTTACAAATTTAGAGCTTAAAGTTAATCCTCCATCTGTATAGGTATAATTTCTTCTTTCATCCGCAGCAGAATCAAACTTATCTATATAAGCCTGAGCAATAGATATATCTCCTCCTCTACCTCCTAAAGCTTCGCTTGCAAAATGTTGTACTTGTCGATTAGCTCCTTCTTGATTTGTAACAACAAATGAAAAGATACTCTCTGCCGTATTATCATCAGAATCAAATACAGCATTAAAATCAGGCATTAAACTATGCCCGCTATTTTGTATCACATCATCTGCAGCATCTCTTGCAGCAGCATAGTTACCTTGTTGCAAATACACTCTTGCTAAAACTGCCTGAGCCGCATATTTATCAGCTCTATCTCCATTAGTATCAGGTAATTTACTGTAAGCGCTTGTTAAATCCTGTATAATTTGCGTATACACCTCTTCTACAGAATTTCTAGGAACTAATCGCTCAAGACTTGGAGGGTCCAGAACAATAGGAACACCAGCTTGAGTATTTCCTCCACCCGCATTGTATTGTTGGCCGTACAAACGTATGATATCAAAGTATGCGAGCCCTCTTAAGAATAATGCTTCTCCTTCAACTCGATTTTTTTGATCCTCATCGTCGAACTTATCTAAGTTTGCCATTACTGTATTAACAGCACCAAATAACAAATAAGCATCACGCCACATTCCATTAGCACTAGCATTAACATTATCCAGTTCTTTATTAAACAGCTCTCTTAAGTTAGCAAATGTTCCATTCCATTCTATTTGATCTGTATTACCATACAAGACAGCTATATTTGCCAAATCTCCGTCATAGTTCCCGCCTCCAAAAGTGGGATCTCCACTTCTTGCAGAATCATAAGCACCAGTAAGAATAGCTTCAATATTTGCTGCTGTTGATGTCGCCACTTCAGTAGAAACACTTTGTTGTGGCTCTATATCCAGTTCATTCTCGCACGATACAGTACTGAATATCACTATTAATATTAAATATTTCAAAAATTTCATAATCTATTTTTTTTTAAAATGTTAAATTAACACCCAGTGTATATACCTTTGACGGTGGTGCAGAATAAAAAGTACTACCCACGTTAGTATTAGTATTATTATCATCATTAGTTGATTCTGGGTCATATCCTCTAAAATCTGTAAAAGTTAGAAGGTTTAATCCAGCCACATAGAGTCTTATCTTACTCATTCCTAATTTATCCAATGCACTTTGTGGCAGAGAATATCCAAGTGTTATATTTCTCAATCTTATAAAATCTGCATCTTGCAAATATCTAGTACTATTAGAGTGTCCATTATTTAAAAATAGTCTTGCTTGAGGTACATCTGTTATATCTCCTGGGTTTTGCCATCTATTCTCATAAATATATACATCTTGATTATCTAAACCGTTTCCAAAACCTGTTTCTTGATATTGTCCAGCACCATTAAATACCTGGGCGCCCCATTGTCCTTGAAAAGTAAAAGAAAAATCAATTGTTTTGTAATTCAGTGTACTTGTGAAACCTCCAAACAAATCCGGGTTAGGATTTCCGGCAATAATTCGTTCTGCCTGCGAAAAATCGTTAGTCCTGTCTCTATTTATTGTACCATCGGCATTTGTCGTGTTCAAAATATATTCTGCATCACCATTATCTGGATTTACACCTGCATATTCTACCATATAAAAAGAGTTGATAGCTTCTCCTTCTCGAAGAATATTTTGACCTGTGATCAAATCATCACCATTTGGTAAACTAACAATTTCATTTTTATTTGTAGCAATATTAAAACTCGTCTCCCATGTAAGGTTATCGGTCTGAATATTTACTGTATTTAACACGAATTCAAAACCTTTATTTTCTAGATTTCCAATATTTTTAAGTATCCCCGCATTATTAGGAGCACCAGTTTCATAAGGAAGTCGCTGATTAAATATCAAATCATCTGTCTTTTTAATATAATAATCAACTTCACCAGTTATTCTATTATTTAAAAATCCAAAATCAAGTCCGAAATTTTGTTGTGCAGTTTCTTCCCATTTTAAATCAGGGTTGTCTATTTGCGTAAAAGCAATACCAGAAACACCTCCATAATTAGTACCTCCATATAGGGCTAAAGATCCAAAATTGGCGATAGGAGTATTACCATTAACCCCCCAACTGGCTCTAAGTTTTAGATTAGATAATATACTGGAGTCTTGTAAAAAGTTTTCTTCAGACACAATCCAACCTACCGAAACTGCAGGGAAAAATGCATTTCTTTGATCCTTACCAAATCGAGATGATGAATCACGACGAAGAGTAGCATTTATAAGATATCTCTTTTTATAGTCATATGATGCCCTAGCAAAATAAGCAATCTGTGCCCAATTTGTAAAAGTACCTGTACCAGCAGAAATTGTTGCTGCACTAGAAACAGATCTAAAACTATCTGTAGGAAAGCCATCTCCTGTTACCGAATTAGCTCTGTTTTTTAATCGAGTATAAGTCATACCAAAAACAAAATTTAGACTAGATGCTCCCCCGGATGAATAATCATATGTAAAATAATTATTAGTAGATAATATTTCTGTACCATTATCCGAAGCAAAACTCTGTCCATTTGTAGATTGAAATGGTGCTAATCTACCTGTATTTCTATCAACTGTTTGATATAAATAGTCATAACCAAACTCTGATCTCAAAGTTAACGATGGTAAGATATTTATATCTCCAAACACCTTCGATAAAATTCTTCTAATAGAAGTTTTACGAAATGAGTGTTTATCCTGCAATAAGAAATTAGCATATAATGTTCTGGTACCTGTACCATTAGTACCATTTGGCTCACCACTTAATAGATGTGATGGTGATGTAGGTACTTGCGCAATAACTTGCAAAGGTGTAACAAATGCATTATCCCCTGCAATCCTATCAATCACAGTACTGGAGTAACTTGCATTTACACCAACCTTAAGGTTTTTACTAACATTGTGGTCAATATTAGCCCTCATGCTGTAACGCTTTAGACTATTACTTCTAATAATACCTTCTGAATCATTAGTTGATCCAGATATAAAACTTACCGTTTTTTCATTTCCACCAGAAATGGATACATTAACATCATTAATGTAGCTATCTTGAAAAGCTTCTTCTTGCCAATCTGTATCAATATTTCTCCAATCCTGATCACCTTCATATCTTGGCAATCTATTATCTACCCAATCATCGGCTGCAACCTGATCTCCAAATCTGTTGAATGCAGATTCTCGAAGTAATTCTTCATACTGGCTCGCATTTAACCAATCTCTTTTGTTTGTTGGTTTTCCAAACGCTGTAGAAAGATCAACAGAAACCTGTGATTTACCTTGTTTACCTCTTTTGGTTGTAATCAGTATAACTCCATTTGTACCTTTTGCTCCATAAATAGCTGTAGCAGATGCATCTTTTAAAATATCAATTGACGCAATATCATTTGGATTTACTGTCAATAATGGGTTCAAATTTGCACCAATCGAGGATGTATTTCTATTATTCATCTCAATCCCATCAATAACATATAATGGTTCCTGAGAAGCCGATATTGAAGAAAGACCTCTAATAATCACTTTTACACCACCTTCTAACTTACCATTAATTTGTGTGATTTGCACCCCTGGAGCCTTAGCTATTAATGCATTTTGTACACTAGGTGTAGAAATACCTCCAATTTGACCTGACTCAATTTTTGATACATTACCAGTTAACAATCGTTTTGATTGAGTACCAAATCCAACCACAACTACTTCTTCTAGCACTCCTACTGCTTCCTTAAGCACTACATTAATTTGATTTTGCCCCGATACAGTTATCTGTTGGGTAACAAAACCTAAATACGAATACACAAGTACTTCGCCTGTCTCGACATTAATTGTGTATTGCCCGTCAAAATCTGTTTGTGTACCTGTGGATTTACCTTGTATTAAAATGTTAACCCCAGGTAATGGCAGCCCTCCTTCTCCCTGAACTGTTCCAGAGATTTGTTGTTGGGCGCACATCATGCCCGATATTAAAAAAGCGAGCATAAATAGTTTGTAATGATGTAACCTCATAAATAGAATTTTTAAAAAGATTAAACTTAAATAGTTAGTTTTATCACAAAAGGAAGAAGAGAATCATGTGTATAATTACGCTTACGTTTTTACGAATTCTAATAAAATTTCATAAAAAAACAACATATACTTAATTTATCTATTCTTTTGTTTATGATATCATAAATATAAGGATTGTTTATTAACAATCCTTAATTTTTTAAAAATACCCTGTATACTGAAAGTGATTTAAATATTAAAATCAACCTCAGAGATCATATTTTTAGTTAAAAAAACATGTTTTTTTACAAGTAAAAAATCAATATGTAATAGAATTTGAGAAATAATAAACCATCTGATCTAAAAAAATGTAGAAAATGACAGATTTTAAAAAATAAGTGCCACTATTTAGCTTTCTTAGAAGATATTCACACCTACAATAGGTCTATTATTTTCTTTTTTTTTTGATTCCAAATAATGAGATCATTTTGTGGTATATCCTGCTGTTTTTTTAAACAAAGAGATCGATGATTAAGATTGAGAAAAGCGCACGTCTTCAAAAAGAAAAGAATTTATCTTTTACCAAAGATACCTGCACTATGCAACAAACCGCTTTAAATATTCTGAGGGAGTAATTTGGTTATATTTTTTAAAGGATTTATTAAAAGTAACTTTATTATTAAAGCCTACTTCATAGGCTACATCAATAATATTAAAACCTTTATATCTTTCTCCTTTTAAAATCTCTTTGGCTTCTTCTATTCGATATTTATTAATTAATTCGAAAAAATTAAGTCCAAAATGTTCATTTATAATCTGAGAAGTATTGTGTCTTGTAGTGTCTAGCAATAGTGAAACTCCATGAAGGGTAATATCATTTTGCTTATATATTTTATCTTCTTTTAATAAATACAACAACTTCACCTTAAGCTCTAACGACAAACTGGGTGTTAGTCCTGATTTTTCGTATTTATTATTTTTATTTTTTGGTTCTCTTTCCTCTTCTTCCGATTTTACTATTCTTAACTTCCCAAGTAGTGAAGGTTGAACAAATGCAGAATAGCTAACATATAGTACCATACTTGCCAATGAGATTACCTGCATATTAAACAAAAATCCGTTACCTAAATGTAATATATTTAAAAAACCATATATAGCATATGACAATATATATATGGCACAAAATATCATAATATTCTGTTGCCAGTTAAGTAACTTTTTAGAAAAATAAAGTCCTTTTTTAACAGTCTGAATATGAACCTTGACCATTAAAACACCATAAACTAACAATGATATTAGCTTAGAAACCGAAATTAAAGTAAGATATGGTCTTTCATAATGTATTACCATTCTAAGTTTTTCTTCTGCAGGCAATAAATAAACAGGTAATAACAAAATTATCAGAAACACGGTAGGTAATAAATGTAATAGATCCAGAGGCTTTAATCTATAGTTTTGTGACGCTCTCTTAAAATAAAAATATATAATAGGGCCGTATAATAATCCAAACGTAGAAAACATAAACAATGAATGCGGCCAATAATATTCATAATTCATAAAATATAATCCCAAATGAGCCATAAAGCATGAATTCAGGAGTACAAAAATACTCATCAAGAAACTAGCTGTTTTATCTGTACCTCTCCGAAAATTTAACACAATGGCTATAAAGAAACCTACAAAGGAAATATAAAAGCAGAAGATAGCTAACCAACCGAACTGCTTCAAATACTTATCTGCGAGTTCCTTATGAGATTCTGATGTACTTATTTGATCAAAATTACTATGACCAACAAAGGTAACATCAAGAGTAGATCCAATATATTTTTCAATAAATTTACAAGCTAATTTTGGCTGATCAATTTTAGCATAAGTGAATGCTAATTCTTTGTATATACCAGTAGAGTCTACTACTTTTTCTTTTATTGTAGCTTGATCAGTCTCTGTAGCTACTACAAAATCTGTTCTATTAGAAAATAACAGCTTATAGGAATCCGCATCCTCATTTTTCTCACTTGTTTCAATAAAGAAACAATATCCCTTTGAAGGAATGGATAAAATAAAGATGAAAAACAAGCATGTTAATATTGTTTTTCTTTGAGTTAGCCTCACGATTGATTGATGATGAATTTAACGCCTAATTTACGATTTCTTTCTGTTAAAAAACTGTTATAGAAGGGTGTCCCGATAATATTTTACCAAAAAAACCAGTGTTTACAGGCTTTTCGAGGTAATAAAAAATATTATAAAATAAGTGAAAACCGTAAGAAAAAAACACAAAAACAGTATTCTTACATCCATTTATTATCAAAAAACTTAGTCATTACTATGTTTCAAAATATAAAGTAAGAAAATTTTGATAAGAATATGAGATTATATGGTTTTCAAACCGACTATACGCATTGGTTATTGTTTTTTTGCTTCTTCCCAAAAAACATCCATTTCGGTAAGTGTCATATCTCCAAGATTCTTATTATTTTCTTTTGCTTTTGACTCCAGGTACTGAAACCGTTTTATAAACTTTTTATTAGTACGCTCTAACGAATCTTCTGGGTTTACCTTAAGAAAACGGGCATAATTAATCATAGAGAAAAGAACATCTCCAAATTCTGATTCTATCTTATCCTGATCTTGCACTTCGATTTCGTGTTGTAATTCGTCAAGTTCTTCTTTAAGCTTATCAAATACCTGGTATGGTTCTTCCCAGTCAAACCCCACTCCAGCTACTTTATCCTGAATCCTACTCGCCTTTACCATTGCCGGTAAAGATTGAGGAACTCCTTCGAGAACGCTATTTTTCCCTTCTTTAAGCTTTAAGTTTTCCCAATTGCGTTTTACATCTTCTTCATCGGTAACGGTAACATCTCCATATATATGAGGGTGTCTATGAATTAGTTTTTCACAAATCTCATTAGCTACATCTGCAATATCAAAAGCTTTTGTCTCACTACCGATTTTAGCATAAAAGATGATATGTAGTAATAAATCACCAAGCTCTTTTTTCACTTCTTCAAGGTTATTATCCAGAATTGCATCACCTAGCTCATATGTCTCTTCTATAGTTAAATGCCTTAAAGATTGAAGCGTTTGTTTTTTGTCCCATGGACATTGCTCTCGAAGCTCATCCATGATCGTTAGCAATCTATCAAAAGCCTGAAGCTGATCTTCTCTTGAGTTCATTTATGTTTTTATTTCAAAAGTAATGTTTTATCAAAAATTAGGTTTAGTTTTAATATATTATAATTTTACCTCTCTAAAAAACGTATCTTAATGACACGAATGTCCCAAAAAAAAATTCTTTTCGCTTGTATACCTGCAGACGGTCATTTTAATCCTATGACAGCTATAGCTATTCATCTAAAAACAAAAGGGTATGATGTAAGATGGTATACTGGGGAGGGCTATAAAAACACACTACACAGAATAGGGATACCTTATTTACCGTTCCAAAATGCGCAGGAGCTTAAAATTGAGGAGATAGATAAAATGTATCCAGATCGAAAAATGCTAAAAGGAATCGCACATATTAAGTTCGATATTATTAATCTGTTTATTAATAGAATGAAAGGGTACTATGAAGATATCGCAGAGATACATCAAGTTTTTCCGTTTGATATTTTGGTATGTGACAACACTTTTCCCGGGTCTATTGTTAAGAAAAAACTTAATATCCCAATTGCTAGTATAGGAGTTGTGCCTTTAGCACTTTCTGCACCTGATCTTCCATTATACGGCATTGGTCATCAGCCTGCTACAACTTTTTTCGGTAAGAGAAAACAGAACTTTATAAAACTAATGGCAGATAAACTCATTTTTGATGAAACAAAAGTAGTATATAATCAATTATTACGCTCATTGGATTTATCCGAAGAAGAAAATCTAACTATTTTTGATATAGCTCCATTACAATCGGATGTTTTTTTGCAAAACGGAATTCCTGAGATCGATTATCCAAGGTATAGTCTTCCCGAATCCATAAAATACGTTGGAGCACTACAAGTACAGACCAACAATAACAACAATCAAAAGTTAAAAAAGGACTGGAGTGCTATTTTAGATACGTCAAAAAAAATCATATTAGTATCTCAGGGAACCGTAGAAAAAAATCTTGACAAGCTTATTATTCCTTCTTTAGAAGCTTTTAAAGACTCAGATTACATAGTACTGGTAGCTACTGGTTATACCGACACTAAAGGTTTACAAAAACGATACCCTCAGCAGCATTTTTATATCGAAGATTTCATAGCCTATGATGCTGTAATGCCACATATAGATGTCTTTATCATGAATGGAGGATATGGCAGTGCTTTACTAAGTATTAAACACGGTGTACCAATGATTACCGCTGGGGTTAACGAAGGTAAAAATGAAATCTGTTCCCGAATGGATTATTCTGGAGTCGGTATTGATCTAAAAACAGAAAAACCACGAGCAGTCACAATACAAAATGCAACTGAAAGAATATTAGGTACAGATAAATATTTAGACACTATACAGAAAATACAACAGCGTATGAATTCTTATAACACATTAGATATCTGCGAACAACATATCTCCCGTCTTATTTCAGAATAAAAAAGGCTTTTATAATGTAATATTGTTCATTTTATGGTGTACAATATCAAACTCTCTGATCATGTCTTCTAGTATTGTGGCTACAGGTTTAATATCATGAATTAATCCTGATACTTGTCCAATCTCTAATTCTCCTTCGGTAAGATCTCCTTCAAACATACCTCGTTTTGCTCTGGCACGCCCTAACAATGTTTTTAACTCATCTACCGAAGGTGCAGTAGCATATAACGCTGCTACATCTTGATAAAATTTATTTTTAAGCATTCTAACCGGTGCTAGCTCTTTTAGAGTAAGCTGCGTATCGCCTTCTTTTGCTTCAACCACCATATTTTTAAAATCGATATGTGAAGATGCTTCGTCACTTGCTACAAAACGGCTTCCTACCTGAACTCCATCTGCTCCCAACGCCATAACGGCATACATAGCTGCTCCTGTAGCAATACCTCCTGCTGCAATTAAAGGAATATTTATCTTTTCTTTTACCATAGGAATCAATGCTAATGTAGTTGTCTCATCTCTTCCATTATGCCCTCCTGCTTCAAATCCTTCTGCCACCACAGCATCAACACCCGCATCCTGCGCTTTTAAAGCAAACTTAAGACTACTTACTACATGCACTACCGTAATTCCTTTTTCTTTAAGATATGATGTATATGTTTTTGGGTTTCCGGCAGAGGTAAATACTATTTTCACGCCCTCCTCGATGATGATTTGTATAATCTCATCCAAATTGGGATATAACATTGGAATATTAACTCCAAAAGGCTTACTGGTTGCTTTTTTACATTTTTGAATATGATCTCTAAGCACATCCGGATACATAGACCCCGATCCTATAAGTCCTAATCCTCCTGAGTTACTTACTGCGCTTGCTAACCTCCAACCACTTGCCCATATCATCCCTCCTTGAATTATAGGGTATTGAATATTAAATAGTTCTTTAATTTTATTCATACTATATAAATATGTATAATTTAATTCTTATGAAATCACTCCTGACCCAACTAATTCGTCTTCGATATACCAAGCTACAAATTGACCCTCGGTTATTGCACTTTGATCATTTTCAAAAACAACATACACTCCAGAATCAACCATATATAGTGTAGCTTTCTCTAACGGTTGTCTATACCGAATTCTCGCCATCACTTCCAACTCTTCATCCACCACAAGCTTAAGATCGTCTCTCACCCAATGTAATTCTTCTCTAGCTATAAATAAAGCTTTCCTATATAGCCCAGGATGTCTTTTTCCCTGACCAGTATAAATAGTGTTTGTATTTACATCTGTTTCTATTACAAAAAGAGGTTCTGGTGTACCACCAACAGCCAAACCTTTACGTTGCCCTTTAGTATAATAATGTGCTCCCTGATGCTTTCCTACCACCTTACCTTCATTAATATCATAAGAGTATTTATTAGATAAAAATTCTAATTCGTCTCTTTTGGAAGCAAATTGTGGGCGTTCTCGCTGATATTTTTTTTCTGAAGGAGATATTTCAATAATATTTCCTTGTTTTGGTTGTAATTTTTGCTGAAGAAATTCTGGCAACCTAACTTTTCCAATAAAGCATAACCCCTGAGAATCTTTTTTATTTGCGGTTACTAAATCTTGTGCTTTGGCAATATCTCTAACTTCGGGTTTCAGCAATTCACCTACAGGGAAAAGCGTTTTTGCCAGTTGCTCCTGAGATAGTTGACATAGAAAATAGGATTGATCTTTATTAGGATCTTTCCCTTCCAATAATCGATGTACTTCTTTACCATCTTTTATAACAGTATCCTTTCTACAATAATGACCTGTAGCCACATAATCTGCTCCAAGAGATAATGCTATTTTTAGGAAAACATCAAATTTGATTTCACGATTACATAATACATCCGGATTAGGTGTACGTCCTTTTTCATATTCATTGAACATATAATCAACTATACGTTCTTTATACTCTTCACTTAGATCAACAGTCTGAAATGGAATTCCTAATTTTTCTGCCACTAGCAATGCATCATTACTATCATCTAGCCAAGGACATTCATCAGATACTGTGACCGAGTCATCATGCCAGTTTTTCATAAACAAGCCAATAACTTCATACCCCTGCTCTTTAAGCAAATATGCTGCTACACTAGAATCAACTCCTCCTGATAATCCTACGATTACTCTCTTCATCAAAAATGCTTTATTTAATCGTTTAAAATTTTATGCAAAAGTAATAAATAAAAAAAGCAATGCTAGCGCAATGCTTTATGGTTTTATCTATACCGGTATTTTATATATCAATCTTAAAATC
Organism: Aquimarina macrocephali JAMB N27; assembly: GCF_000520995.1. GTDB lineage: Bacteria > Bacteroidota > Bacteroidia > Flavobacteriales > Flavobacteriaceae > Aquimarina > Aquimarina macrocephali. The sequence continues at coordinate 44,268 of NZ_JACA01000027.1, forward strand.
CTCTTTTTTGAACCGGAAATAATTTTTGTTCAGAGAGCTTTCCATCTTTATAGTAGTTCCAGATACCATCTTTACGACCTCTTTTATAACTCCCTTCGATAATCAACACTCCACTTATATCATAATACTTAGTAACTCCGTGTAATTGGTCATTTTCATAGGTAAATTCCTTTATTATCACACCCGTATCAGAATACATAGTCCTCTTTCCGTTTTGTTTACCATCGATATATGAAGCTTTCTCGGTTAACTGGCCATTTTCGAAATAAGTAAGCTGTTCTCCATTTAATTTTCCAGATTGGTATTGTTCGGTCATCATGATCTTATCAGATTCATTATGGTAATATTTCCATAACCCTATACGATCTTTACCAATCATCTGGCCCAGACTTATTACTTTTCCTTTTTGGGTAAAATATTTTACATTAACAGTATCATTATTTTTTGAAAACGTTTTAATTGCTGTAGGAAATTCTCCATTAATAGGTTTGTAAAATTTAAACTCCCCTATTTCTTTCCCGTGATCAAAAGTTCCTTCATAACGAAGCTGATCACTATCTTTATATTTTTTCTGCCATTTACCATGTCGCTTACCATTAGCATCATAGCCATTATATTTTTGACCTAAAGCGGAGAAACATATAAGAAAAGATAAACTACAAAATAAAAATATACTTCGCATAACTACTATTTAATTTGGGACATTATTTCAACGAACCTAATCTCCAAAAAGTATACCAATATTATAAAATCAAATTCAAAAAACGAAGTTTAAAGCACAAAAAAGCCCCTAAAAAAAGGAGCTTTTCTAAAATGTATAAGCAATAAGGTTATTTCTTTTGCCCTTTTTGCTGTTCCGCCTGCTCCATTAATTCTTTCATTTTTTTCTGGAACTTACCTTGCTTCTTAGGTTTCTTCTTGTTTTCTTGAATTTTGGCATGGATCTTATCTTCATCAATAATTACGTTTTTAATAACCAACATAATTCCGATAGTAATCAAGTTAGAAATAAAATAGTACAATGATAACCCACTTGCATAGTTATTAAAGAAAAACAACATCATTAATGGGGATAAATACATAATAAATTTCATGTTAGGCATCCCTGGTTGTTGCGTTTGCATGGTTTGCCCTGTAGTCATCATCATGTAGATAAATATAGCTACCGATGCCAGTATAGGAAACAAACTAATATGATCTCCATAAAAAGGAATCGTAAATGGCAGCTCTGCTATAGTATCATAACTAGATAAATCATCTGCCCATAAGAAACTTTTTTGTCGTAATTGAAATGCACTTGGAAAGAAGTTAAACAAGGCATAAAAAACAGGAATCTGCATTACTGCCGGCAAACAACCACTCATAGGATTAACACCTGCCTTACCATAAAGAGCCATTGTTTCTTGCTGCTTCTTCATTGCATTATCCTTATGCTTCTCATTAATCTCTGTAATCTCTGGGCGTAAAACTTTCATTTTAGCCTGCGACAAGTATGACTTATATGTAACTGGAGATAAGATGATACGTACAATTATAGTCATTACCACAATTGCAATACCATAAGGAAGAAATCCACTTAAAAATCCAAAAAACGGAATAAATAAATATTTATTTATTATTCCGAAAATACCCCAACCCAGAGGCACTATTTCATCAAGGTTACGGTCATAAGTATTTAAAATTCTATAATCGGTAGGACCATAATACCAATCCATGGTATAATTAAGTTCTCCTCCTTGCAACTCTAAAGGAATAGAGGCCGAAAACTCTTTGGTCACTTTTATATCTTTATCATCCAACTCACTTGAGTTGGCTATATTCTTAGAGGTAAAAGATGCTTTTTTGAACGGAGTATCTGTTAGAAGTACAGAGGTAAAGAAATGTTGTTTAAAAGCTATCCAACTCACATCTTGCTCTTCGTCATCTGCAAACTCTCCTTGCCCTAAATAATCATCTTTATCACCATCATATTCGTATGAAACCTCGGTATATCGATTTTCATATGCTGCACTTTTTGCATGTCTTATTCCTTGCAGTTGCCAATCTAGGTTTACTGTCTGACCACTATTAATTACTTGTTGCAACCCTTGAGATCGAATAGTAAAATCGACCATATACTCATTTGGTTTCAATTCGTATCGATACTCTAGAAATTTGGTATTAGAAACCTTAAGTTTCATAGACAGAACTGTATTCTCTCCATTTTTGGATACCGAAGGTTCAAAAAATAAATCTTTTGTATTTAAAATTCTATTGTCTGTGGTTCCAAAATTAATATTGAAAGAAGCATTCTTCCCATCTTTAATCAAATATACCGGAACAGAATCATAGGTTTTAAAGTTTTTTAACAATGCTTCCGAGATATATCCCCCTCTATTATTAACCTTAAGACTTAAAACCTCATTTTCGACCTTTGTAAATTCATCTTTGGCCGAAGGCAAGCTAGCAGAATATGAAAATGCACCCAATTGTGATTTTGCATTAGATAATGCAACAGAATCCTGAGGGTTTGCTACGATAGCTTCGCTTTCCTTTACAAAATCTGTAGTTTTTTCCTTGTCTGTTTTTTTCTCAGACTCTAGTTCTTCTTTTTTAGCTTTTTCTGCCTCAATTTCTTCAGGAGTTGGTTGATTTAGATAGAACATCCAAACGATGATTCCAAAAATAAGTGCAAATCCAATTATCGAATTAAGATCAAATTTCTTTTCTTCCATGTATTGATGTATAAAAAGCCTTTATCTGATGACTCAGAAAGGCTTTTAAAATTATATATATATTGTTATTCGTTGTCAATTATCTAGCCAATTACAATCCTTGTGACACTTTGGCACTCTTATCCTTTTTTGAATATTCAACAGCTGCTCTTATAAAAGCAATAAACAAAGGGTGCGGATTTGCAACTGTACTCTTATATTCTGGATGATATTGAACCCCTACAAACCATGGATGATCTGGGATTTCTACAATTTCTACCAATCCTGTTTTTGGGTTAATTCCTGTAGTCCTAAGTCCTGCTTTTTCTAATTGCTCTTTGTAATTGTTGTTATACTCATATCTATGACGATGACGTTCTGCTATCATTGATTTCCCATATGCTTCTAACACTTTACTGTTCTCCATCAATTCACAATCCCAAGAACCTAATCGCATAGTACCTCCCATATCCGTAATACTCTTCTGCTCTTCCATAATATCAATTACAGGATGTGGTGTATTTTTATCTACTTCTACAGAAGAAGCTTCTTTTATTCCTAAAACATTACGAGAGTACTCAATAACCGCCATTTGCATCCCTAAACAAATTCCGAAAAACGGAAGTTTGTTTTCTCTTGCATATTGTACTGCTTTTATTTTTCCTTCTGTCCCACGTTCTCCAAATCCAGGAGCTACTAAAATCCCATCTAAATGAGCTATTTTATTTTCTATTGTATCCTTAGTAATGTATTCTGAATGTATACTTACTACATTTACTTTTACTTCATTCTCTGCTCCTGCATGAATAAAAGATTCTAAAATTGATTTATAAGAATCTTGTAATTCTACATATTTACCTATAAGCCCTATAGTGACCTGGCATTTTGGGTTTTTATGTCTTTGTAAAAAATCATTCCATTTCTCCAAATTAGGCTCGTCGTCATCCTGAAGAAGTAGTTGTTTAAGTACTACTTTATCCAAGCCTTCTTCTAACATCAAATTAGGTACATCATAGATTGTTGACGCATCGATAGATTCTATTACTGCTTCTTGTCGAACATTACAGAAAAGTGCTAATTTTCTTCTTAAATCATCAGAAAGTTCATGCTCTGTTCTACATACCAGAATATCTGCTTTTATCCCACTTTCCATCAATGTTTTCACACTATGCTGGGTTGGTTTTGTCTTTAATTCTCCTGCTGCCGATAGATAAGGGATTAAGGTTAAATGAATAACCAAAGCATTAGCATCTCCAAGTTCCCATTTTAATTGACGTACAGCTTCTATATACGGTAAAGATTCTATATCACCAACGGTTCCCCCTATTTCGGTAATCACAATATCATAATTTCCACTTTTTCCCAGAATCTGAATTCTTTCTTTGATTTCATTGGTTATATGTGGAACGACCTGAACTGTTTTTCCTAAAAATTCTCCTCGTCTTTCCTTTTGGATAACACTTTGATATATTCTTCCTGTGGTTACATTATTGGCTTGAGAGGTTGGCGTATTCAAAAAACGCTCATAATGCCCTAAATCAAGATCAGTCTCTGCCCCATCATCGGTTACATAGCATTCACCATGTTCATATGGATTTAGTGTCCCCGGATCAACATTAATGTAAGGATCCAATTTCTGAATTGTAACCCTGTATCCTCTTGCCTGTAATAATTTTGCCAGAGAAGCTGCTATAATCCCTTTTCCTAAAGAAGAAGACACGCCTCCGGTTACAAAAATATATTTGGTATTAGCCATGTAAACTAAATATTTAGTAAGATTGTATTAAAATTTTGCGCAAAAATACAAAGAAGTCATCAAATCATACATCGAAAATCAATCAATATTATGTAACTTATCCATATTCCTTCAACAACTTAAAAATCTGAAAATGAATTCACAACATATATAAAAAATAAAATCCTGCCTCACGACAGGATTTTATCATAAAAAATTATGTTCTTATTCTTCTTCTTCAGTAACTTTCTCTTCTTCTGCTTCTGTAAAATCTGTTAATCCTTTAGATTGTAAAATATTATACCACTGAATTACCTTTTTCATATCGCTAGCATACACTCTATCTTCATCATAATCTGGTAACACTTCACTAAAATAGGCTTCTAATTTATCCTTAGATTCTTTGTGACTTATAGCTTTTTCGCCATTTTCCTTTTCGAAAATCTTTTTAAAGATCTCACGTAAAGGAACTTCTTCTGTAAATGTATAAATTGCAATTTCGCTAAGCACACTTACATTGTGTCTTATACTTACCGATAATCTTTTTCCATCTAATAAAGATTCTGCTAAAAATCCACTTCGAGTTTGTGTTTTTAACTCATATAAACCAGGTTTACCCGAAATTGCTAATATTTTATCTAAGCTCATATATTTTCATCTATTTATGATATATTCTTTTTAAAGATCAGACCTGTAATAATGCAGATCGATAAGGAGTTTACATATAAATCATTTCTACTACTATAGAAGTTCTTAAAATATGTTTATCTCTCCTTAGGGTTGGCAAATATCAGTAGTTCGTTTTAAAAAATCAAACATTTAACCAACATAAATATTTAAAAGTAGAATGCAATTATCTACCTTTTTTTAGTAACGGAAATCGCATTCTGTATTCTGAACTAATTTTTCCTTTAGAAATATTAGCTAATTTTCCTTTTATTAAACGTTTTTTAAGACTTGATAGTTTATCTGTAAACAAAATTCCTTCAATATGATCATATTCATGCTGAATTACTCTTGCTACTAACCCACCATAAGTCTCTGTATGTTCTACAAAATTCTCATCAAAATAATGAATCTTTATAGTTTCATTACGAAATACGTCCTCTCTTATATCAGGAATACTCAAACATCCTTCGGCAAAAGCCCACTCCTCACCTGTTTCTTCTAAAATAGTCGCATTAATAAACGTTTTTTTAAAGTTCTTTAACTGATCTGCTTCTTCTTTAGATAATTCTTCATCTTCAGAAAAAGGTTCTGCATCAACGATAAACAATCTAACAGGGAGTCCAATTTGAGGAGCTGCTAATCCTACTCCATGTGCATTATACATGGTCTCAAACATATTATCCAGTAACTCTGATAATTTAGGATAATCTTTGGTTATCTCTTTTCCTTTTTTCTTCAATACCGGATCTCCGTATGCTACAATGGGAAGTATCATATTTTATTTCTTATTTCTATTATTTATCGATTATACAAATAATCTTGTAATATAATCGTTGCACTTATCTGGTCTACTAATGCTTTATCTCTTCTTTTCTTTTTTGAAATACCACTAGCTATCATAGTATCAAAAGCAATTTTAGAAGTAAAGCGTTCATCAATCCTTTTTACAGGAATATCTGGAAGTAGTTTATTCAATTTTTCTAAAAAAGGTAAAATTAGTTGTTCACTTTCTGAAGCTTCTCCATGCAGCCTTTTAGGTTCTCCCACTATAAAAAGCTCTACCTCTTCCTTAGACACATAATCCTTTAGCCATGACAACAATTCTCCAGTATCGACAGTAGTCAACCCAGAAGCGATAATTTGCAATTCATCTGTAACTGCAATCCCGCAACGTTTCCCTCCATAATCAATCGCTAAAATCTGTGCCATTCATTTTTTTTGCAAAAGTATAATATTATTACAAAACTGTCCTTATTTATTAATGGTTTCCTAAAATATCTATAATCGATACTTATTTCAAAGGAAGCTATTATCTTTACCAAAATTTTTTATTCGATGAACCAACTAAAAGAAACCATAGAAAAAGCTTGGGAAAACAGAGAGCTTTTAAAAGAATCAAATACGCAAAGCGCAATACGTGAAGTAATTAGCTTGTTAGATTCTGGAAAACTTAGAGTAGCAGAACCTGTAGAAGGTGGCTGGCAAGTAAATGAATGGGTAAAAAAAGGAGTGGTATTATACTTCCCAATCCAAAAAATGGAAACCCTGGAAGCTGGAATTTTTGAATACCATGATAAAATTCCATTAAAAAAAGGATATGAAGCTAAAGGAATTCGTGTAGTTCCTAATGCTGTTGCGCGTCATGGTGCTTACATCTCTCCTGGTACTATTTTAATGCCTAGTTATGTAAATATAGGTGCCTATGTAGATCAAGGAACTATGGTAGATACATGGGCAACCGTAGGTAGTTGTGCCCAAATAGGAAAAAATGTTCACCTTAGTGGTGGTGTTGGGATTGGCGGTGTTCTAGAACCATTACAAGCTGCTCCAGTCATTATAGAAGATAATGCATTTATAGGATCCAGATGTATTGTAGTCGAAGGAGTTCGAGTAGAAAAAGAAGTTGTATTAGGTGCTAATGTAGTATTAACCGCATCTACCAAGATAATTGATGTTACAGGAAACACTCCTGTAGAAAGAAAAGGAGTTGTTCCTGCGGGTTCTGTTGTAATCCCAGGAAGTTATACTAAGAAATTTGCTGCTGGAGAATTTAATGTACCTTGCGCTTTGATTATTGGAAAACGTAAAGAAAGTACTGACAAGAAAACTTCACTTAATGATGCTCTTCGTGAATATGATGTAGCCGTATAGTGTAAAGCATGTAGAAAGAAACTTGAGCTTGTCTTCTCTTTTTTTTAGGACAAGCTCAATTATTTTGATCAATAGTATATGAAGATTTTGGTTATTCAACAAAAGATGATTGGTGATGTGCTCACAAGCACTATTATTTGTGAAGCATTACGAAAAGAATATCCTAATGCTACTATTGATTTTTTGGTGAACTCTAATACAAAATCTGTCATCACAGAAAACCCATTTTTTGACCATATTATAGAGTTTAAAAATGAATACCAAAATGATAAGAGAGCTTTTTACACCTTTTTAAAAGAAATACGAAAGTCTAAATACGATCATGTTATCGATGTATATGGAAAATTAGAAAGTAACCTCATCACTTTATTTTCTGGTGCTTCAAAGAAGGTATCCTTCTATAAATGGTACACTCAATTTTTTTACACAAAAACTATTAAAAGGAATCTTGTACCTATTACAAATGCCAGTATTGCAATAGAAAACAGATTACGTTTGGTTTTTCCTGAAAACAGAATCACTTCTGAGATTACAAGACCAAAAATATTTTTAACTAAAGAAGAAAAAGAAAAGGCTCGTGAGTTTTTAGAATCTAATGGAATTATTACCAAGACACCATTAATAATGATTAGTGTTTTGGGTAGTGAAATGAGAAAAACACTTCCTTTCGAGTATATGGCTAAAGTTATAGATGCAATTGTTAAGAATACAGAAGTAAATATTCTTTTCAATTACATTCCAAATCAGGAAAAAGATGCCCGTACAATTTATAACCTTACCATGCCTAAAACACAGAGGCATATCCATTTTGATGTATTTGCCAAAAGTTTACGAGGATTCCTTGCAATCCTCTCTCATTGTGATGCATTAATAGGTAACGAAGGAGGTGCAGTAAATATGGCCAAAGCACTTGACATACCTACTTTTACTATTTTTTCTCCCTGGATTCTTAAAAAAGATTGGAATATGTTTGAGGATGGAGAAAGACAAACATCTGTTCATTTATCAGATTATATGCCAGAGTTATTTTCAAACCAAAGTTATAAAGAACTCAAAAAGAAATCTTTAGAACTTTACCCTCACTTTAAAACAGAATTATTCATTAATCAATTGCATAATTTTTTAAGTAAAAACTTGTAATTTGCATTTTTAAAACCAAATCATCATAGAAAAAGACATTTTACATAGAGAAAAACTTACAGTTATAATCCCATGCTATAATGAAGAACACAACATTAAGGATGTATTAGAATCAGTTTCATTTGCTGATGAAATTATGGTTGTTGATTCTTACAGCACAGATAAAACGGTCGAAATTGCAAGAGAATATACCGATTTCATTATTCAAAGAAAATTTGATTATCCTTCATTTCAAAAAAATTGGGCTATTCCTCAGGCTACACACCAGTGGATATTATTAGTTGACGCAGATGAGAGAGTGACCCCTGAGCTTAAAAATGAAGTACTAGAAGTACTAAAAGATCCCGGAAAAAATAATTTTGTAGCATACTGGATAAAACGTATGAATCATTTTATGGGAGAAAGAATACTCTATAGTGGATGGCGAAATGATAAAGTTATTCGATTATTTCATAGAGATAAATGTAAATATGATGATAGACATGTACATGAAGAAATTGTTACTCCAGGTAAAATAGGGGTATTAAAAAACAAATTTTACCATAATACATACACTACTTTTGACGCTTATATCAATAAACTAAATAGATATGCTTCCTGGCAAGCAGAAGATTATGACAAAAAAACAAAACGATTAACACCATATCACTTTGTAATAAAACCGCTTTGGGCGTTTTTTAAACATTACATTATACAAAGTGGGTTTAGAGATGGTGTTCCCGGTTTAGTTATTGGTTATGTCCAGGGATATGCAGTTTTTATGCGATATGTAAAGCTTTGGTTGTTTCGACGAAATCTAAAATAACATTTAGAGATTTCTATATTTTTTCTTCCAGAAAAAGATTTTTCTTTTTAAGGCTATTTTATCATGATATTTCTTTTGAAATGCTGCGGTAAGGCTCCACATATTTTGATACATCGTTGACTCATCCTCACCGGTTAACTTAGCATATTCATTCGACATAATTGCAACCATTTCCTTTTTGGGAGTTAGTCTAGAGAAATTACGAATCCTGGTTTCCATATCTAAATCTCTAAACTCCATCCTATTTAGATCTACTAAATAAAAATCATATCCAGAGCTTGTTTTCACGATCAAAGTGTTCCCTGGAGAATGATCTAAAAATAGAATTCCCTTTTCATGAAGATCATAAGTAAATCTTGTAAAAGCTCTTAAAATGGCTTCATGATCCGGATAATCCGGTTCATGTACCAATTCTCGATAAGTAAGATCGTAATTAAGCAATTCACTAACATAATAGCTTTTTCTAAATAAAAAGAACGTAGTGTATAAATCATACGCCAACGGAAATGGGGTTTTTATGCCCAGCTCTAATAACCTATTCGCATAATTATAAGATCTTTCTGCCTTTGATTTTCTAAAAAATCTATATACAACCTGATTTATAAAATTAGGAACCTTGAATGATTTGATAGTATACTTTTGACCTTCAATCTCTACAATTTTTATAACATTGCGCTCTGCATCTCCCAATATATCATAATAATCATCAAAATGTGCTATTGTTTTCTGCACTTCGGTTTTAACTGATTTATAATCTGGGTGTATGATAAATTTACGTTGCATTCTTTATTCATAAAATAAGTTAGACAAAAGTAACTTTTTGATATAATTCTATACTACTTAGTAGTAATAAAAAATGTAAGGCACATTGTAGAAATACTTATTACGGCACTTCATCCTTTTTATAGGGCTTCAATACAAGAACAAATACGTTCTGAAAAATACCTAAGTAAATATTCCCCTTTACTCTATACCAAAAATCACATTAGAGATTTGTATATTTCATTGTATTCTAATGCTGCTGATTTCCAACTAAATTTTTCTAATTGGGTTTTAATTTTTCCTTCCATTTTAAGTCTATTAGAGTCAAAATAAGTGATTTTTGTTAAAAACACATCGGCCATATATTCAGGTTCTAATTCTTCCCAATAAAAACATGCTTCTCCTCCTATTTCTGGTAAAGAAGTTTTATTATAAAGAAAAATAGGTTTATTAAAGTTTAATGCTTCAACTACTGGTAACCCAAACCCTTCTCTGGAAGAAGGAAATACAAAAGCAAAACAATTATTAAACAGCTTCACTTTTGTTTCTTCAGATACAACACCTTTCAAAAAAACTCTTTCTGCAAGGTTATTTTCTTGAATTAAATTTTCTAAATGTAAAACATAATCGCTACTACCTTTTCCTGCAAGAATAAGTTTAAATCTTTCTGGAATGTGATTCATCATTAAGATAAGTTTCTCCAGATTTTTGTACGGTCTCATTTCCGTAATACAAAAAAGATAATCATCTGTATTCTCATCAGGATTAACTAACGAGGTTTCTTTTAAAGAATTACCATTATATATTACTTTTTGTGTTTTTGACGTGGCAACATTAAAATGTTTATTCACTTCATTTTTAGTAAAGTGTGACACAAAAACAAGTACTTGAGCTCTATCTATTTTTTTTTGAATAAAATCCTTAGTTTTCTGATCTACTGTATCCTCATAAATAAAATTAATATCATGGATAGTTAAAATATAAGGGATTTTCTTATTTAAAGGCTCAATTTTACTTAGTTGATTGGTACAATGAAATATATAATTACGTCCAAAAATACCCAACTGGCGATGTATTGAATAATAGTATTTAACAAAAATATTCTTCTGATTAAATATTGATTTATAATATCTCTTTTTAGGAGTATAAAAAATATAATTTATATCAGTATTAATAGATGAAAACGCTTTAGATAAATGATATGAAAATTGCCCAAAGCCTTTATTTAGATTTTTTAAGTAATGAAAATCTACAAATACTCTTTTATTTTTCACCTTTTTATAAATTTAGAATTCTGTTTATCCAATTATCTACCAGGTACTTTTGATAGATCTCATTTGGTATTTCTTCATATTCATTCTCAAAAAAAGATTTAGGAATTTGAATATTATTTTTATCTATTATCAAGATATTATTTGGATTATAAAAATCGTAAGTAGCAATAGCTGCATTAGTAGTTATTAGTTTTTTGCTATTCCCTAAACTTTCAAAAACTCTAAACGATAGTCCATCCTGTCCTTCTCTATGAATATCTAACAGCACATTAGAATGCGCTACTAACTCATTTACCTCTTTCATGTTTATCCGTTCTGTAACGTACTCTACACCACTTTTGGATTCAATTTTCTTTTTCCCGAAACTGATAATTTTATATGATACACCTAACCCATCTAATTTTAAGGCTATATCATCTATAAATTTAGATCGTTTACTAAATGTGCTTATATTAAAAACCTCTTGTTCTATCAGCAGGTTATTTTTGTTTTCCTTAAAAATATAATTTGTCGCAAATTTAAAATCATGCTTTTTTGAATCATTAGGTTCAAAAGTATATACCTCATCAAAAAAAGGAGCGACTAGTAATATCTTTGGTATTCTTTCTATATTATCATTAAAAAATGCTGTCAAATTTCCAGTAAATGAGCTTATATTTTTAATAATCTGAGGAAGTAAAAAATTAGCGTTAAGCATTAGGATTTTATCTTGTTTCCCGATTTCGCTCAATCGCTTAAGGATTTCTTTATTTAAGTGATTCTTTTTTATATCGTATTTAAAAAAAGTTTTTCCAATAAAATTAAAAATTCGGTGAAAAACCGTAGGATACTGATACCTAAAAGTATGAAAGTTTATATGATTAACTTCATATCCCTGCTTTTTTAGACTCTTGGTAATTTCATCGTTAATCCCCAAAACATCTAGACTAATCAGTGTTATTTTCATGTTTTAAATAATAATAGAGACAAACTTACTAAAAGTAAAGAATCATATTGCTAAAAAAGTAATTTTTAAAATCAATACATTTGTCAGCGTTATATTAAAACCATTATAATGAATTATCTATTTATCATTTTACTTCTTGTATTATTAGGAATTGCATTTCCCAAATTACTCAAACTCATCAAACATAAGTCATTATATCCTTTCATGCCCTACAAATATAATTTTAGAAGAAGACGTATAACTTTTTCTAAAACACTACAGCTTTTAAATGAACGAAATGCTAAAATACTGGTAGAGACAGGAACTTCTAGAAACGGTCTTAAAGCAACTAAAACTGATGGTGGAGCAACAATCGTTTTTGGTAAATGGGCAAAAGAAAATAATGCAAAATTGCATTCAGTGGATATTAGTAAAGATTCTGTACAAGGGGCTCAAGAAGCAGTACTAGAAGAAAGTTTACAAGATAGTACAACAGTATATCTAGGAGATTCTCTAGACTTCTTAAAAAATTTCAACGAATCTATTGACTTTTTATACCTAGATAGTTATGATTATTCAAAGACCGATATAGATGTTCAAAAGAAAAGTCAAGAGCATCACTTAAAAGAATTTATCCTGGCAGAAGATAAACTACATGATACATCTATCGTTTTAATAGACGATTGCAGGCTTCCCGGAGGCGGTAAAGGAAAAACAGTTGTAGAGTATATGCTAAAAAAAGATTGGGAAATTTTAATTAATGCTTATCAAATTTTATTAGTAAAAAAATAGCTTTTTTATGGGGTCTAAATAAATTTATCAAACCCCAAAATATCTATACTAAATAATGTGACTTTCGTATAGATCGGTATATTTGTACGGTATCAATAATTATACCCTAAAACAAATAATTATTTCTATTCAAAACGCAATAGCAAAAATTATCATTAACTAAAAAAACAATACAGTAATGGATTATGACAATAAACCCGAGGGATACTATAATAATATCAGAAATGAAATGTTTGCCTTTTTTCCAAAAAATGCAAAAACAGTATTAGATGTTGGTTGTGGAGAAGGTACTTTTGCTGCTTTCATTAAAGAAAAACACAATACTGAAACCTGGGGTATTGAATTGATGCCAGAGCATGGAAAAAAAGCCGAAAAGGTGCTCGACAAAGTTTTTATTGGTGAATGTGAAAATTTTATTGAAGAACTACCGGATAATCATTTTGATGTTATTTATTTTAATGATGTATTAGAACATCTTGTAGATCCATATTGGGTACTAGAAAAAATTAAAAGTAAACTATCAAAAAACGGTGTAATTATTAGTTCAATACCTAATATGAGATACCATAGTGCTTTAAAAAACCTAGTACTTAAAAAGAATTGGGAATATGAAGAACACGGTATAATGGACAAAACGCACTTACGATTCTTTACTGGTAAGAGTATTGCAAATATGTATACGAGATTAGGGTATGAAATAGTACTTCACAAAGGCATTAATAAAACAAAATCTATTAAACCATTCTTCTATAATATTCCCTTTTTATTTACAGCAATGGACATGAGATATCTTCAGTATGCTACAGTTGTCAAAAAGTAAGTCCTAAGAAGAAATGTGTAATCCGCTTCTCTTAGGTAATAATCATATTAGCATATCACATACTCTGAAATACATAGAAAGTTTTATATACAAATTAAGAAAGGGTTCCAATATTGGAACCCTTTCTTTTTAAATAGATTTCATTTTAGCACAAATCATATTACCAGTTAATTCGATCTCTCCATCGATTACGTTCTACATCACCATACATCTTCTCTGTTATGGTTCCGTTTACATTAATATCCCAATGAGCACCGGCTATTGGTCCTGGAGCAGTGACAGAATTAAGAAGTAGCGTTTGATGAGTAGCACAAGAGGATGAAAATACAACAGAACGATTATTAACATCACTTGGATGAGGTGAAACCGGACCATTATGATTTCTTAAAAAAGAGTTATTACTTAAATTAATTGAAATTTCTCTTCTTTCCCCAGAAAGTCTCCACCTTCTGCGTTTAGGATTATATTCTAACTTTACTCGTAAGAATATTCTATAAGTATCTACCCGGAAAGGTCCTCCTGTATTTAAATGTTCTGCATAAACTTCATGCACATATTTAAAAGCTCGAGGAGAAGTCCCTTGAGTATTACCCGAACCGCAATTCTCTACGTATCTTTGTTTTCTAAATTCATATTGATTATCCACAACAACTCCTTTTGCAGCAACAATTCCTGTCTCATTTCCAGGTATTACTCCTTTAGGATCAACTCGGGTGTAGGATACAGAACCAACTTCTTTAAGGTTTTCTATGTCAGATTTTTGAACTGCAATTCCTTCTTCATCAAGTTCATAAAATTTACCATCCTTAAACCAAATAATTTTACCTCCTAATTCAAATTCATTATCATTATTCAAAATTCCTTGAATTGCAGGTGAAACTTCCAGGTCTCTATCGTAGGAGAAAAAGGAATTCATTTCTAACTCCTCCATACCAAGTTTTGAAAATTTAGAATAAAGATCATTGAATTCATTCCAATCTTTAAAGGAAAACCTATCCGTTTTTGATTCAATAGTTGACTCGATATTTGTCTCTTCTCCAGTAGAATTAACATCTCCCTTTTCACAAGAAATTATTACTGTCATTATGAGCAGTAAAAAAATGATTTTTTTCATAATATTAAGGTTTTAAGATTATTTTTGCACAAAATTGTTTCTGTCATGCATTCAGAATGGGTATCATGAAATTGGCCAATTTCATAAATAAATGTTATCAGCAATAAGTATGTTACCGGTAAAAACAATAATTAGAATTACTTTAACTTTTCTTACAAAAGAAGATTTAAAATAGTACCTTTTCATAATCATCTATTAATTCAAAACTAATGTCAGATCAAATTATAGAAACCCAAAATGCAGTTAACATATTAAAAAAAGGAGGAATCATCCTCTATCCTACCGATACAATTTGGGGTATTGGCTGTGACGCGACTAATGCAGAAGCTATTGATAAGCTATATGCCTTAAAAAAGCGAGAAGAAAGCAAGTCTATGATCTGCCTGGTTAGTGATTTTAAAATGCTACAGCAATACATAGAAGAAGTTCCAGAAGTAGCCTATGATATTCTAAAATATGCTGCAAAACCTACTACTATTATCTATGACAGACCTCTGCATGTCGCAGAAAATATTATTGCAGATGATAATACATTAGGTATTCGGGTTGTGAGAGACCCTTTTTGCGGAAAACTAATTAAGAAGCTTAAACGACCTATCGTTTCGACCTCTGCTAACATTAGTGGCATGCCTGCTCCAAAAAACTTAAAAGAAATACCTGCCGCAATTTTGGAAGGCGTAGACTATGTCGTAAATTTGCCTCTGCAAAACAAAGGAGCTAAACCTTCGTCGATTATTAAAATCGGAAGCGATAGTACCGTAAAAATTATTAGGAAGTAATTGATTCATGTCAGAAATCAAAAATTATAAAGAAGCTTTACAACATCCAATTTTTGATACAATTGCTAAAGCATCAGCAAACCTAGATCTAGACAGCTATGTTATTGGTGGATTTGTAAGAGACCATATATTGCAAAGAAAAACTGCCAAAGACATTGATATTGTTGCTGTTGGTAGCGGAATAGCATTGGCAAAAGAAGTATCCAAACTTTTACCTGGTAATCCCAAAGTACAGGTTTTTAAAACTTATGGTACTGCAATGTTAAAAGCTGATGATATCGAGGTAGAATTTGTTGGAGCACGAAAAGAATCTTATTCTGAAGATAGCCGCAATCCCATTGTAGAAAATGGAAGTTTGGAAGACGACCAGAATAGGCGGGATTTTACGATCAATACTCTTGCCTTACACCTATCACCAGAAAATTTTGGAGAAATATTAGATCCTTTTAATGGTATAGAAGATCTTAAATCAAAAATAATTCGTACTCCTCTAGATCCCGATATTACGTATTCTGATGATCCTTTACGAATGATGAGAGCAATTCGTTTTGCTACACAACTTGATTTCAAAATTGAACCCACCTCGTTAAAAGCTATTGCTAAAAATAAAGATCGAATTAAGATCATTACCAAAGAACGTATAGTAGATGAGTTACATAAAATTATTTTAAGTAACAAACCTTCAACAGGCTTTAAATTACTCGAACAAACCGGTCTTTTGGACTATATACTACCAGAGCTTATTGCGCTAAAAGGTATTGATGAAGTCGAAGGACAACGACATAAAGATAATTTTTATCACACCTTAGAGGTTGTAGATAATATTGCCGAAAACACAGATAATCTCTGGTTACGTTGGGCAGCTTTACTTCATGATATCGGTAAAGCACCTACCAAAAAGTTTAGCAAAAAAGTTGGATGGACTTTTCATGGCCATGAATTTGTAGGTTCAAAAATGGTATTCAAACTCTTTAAGCGTCTAAAAATGCCGCTAAATGAAAAAATGAAGTTTGTTCAAAAAATGGTATTAATGAGCTCCAGGCCCATAGTGATTGCAACAGAAGTTACAGATTCTGCTGTTCGAAGACTGATCTTTGATGCAGGAGAATATATTGAAGAATTAATGACACTTTGTGAAGCAGATATTACAACCAAAAACCCTAAACGTTTTAAAAAATATCATAATAATTTCAAGATTGTAAGGCAAAAAATGACAGAAGTTGAAGAACGAGATCATGTTCGTAACTTTCAACCACCTGTTACAGGAGAAGAGATTATGGAAACCTTTAATATCAGGCCTTCTCGTGAAATAGGAATTATAAAAGAAGCAATTAAAGAAGCAATTCTTGATGGTGAGATTCCTAATGAGCACGAAGCAGCTTATGAATATATGGTAAAGAAAGGTGAAGAATTGGGGCTAAAGAGTAACTAAGAATCTAAGTTTCAAAGACTATAAATCTATAATCTTTGAAATTTTAATTTAATACTAAATCAATCATGAGTACCTTCAGAAACTTGATAATTTGGCAAAAATCGATGGAATTAGTCACTAATATATATCTCGAAACAAAAACATTTCCTAAAGAAGAGTTATATGGTTTAACTTCTCAAATAAGAAGAGCATCAGTTTCAATCCCCAGTAATATTGCAGAAGGTTATGGAAGATTAGGTAAAAATGATTATTTAAGATTTTTAAATATTGCTATCAGTTCACTTTTTGAATTACAGACTCAATTAGAAATAGGAAAGAATCTTTCTTTTATTCAAGAAAACAACTTCAATATTTTGTTTGAAAATACTAGGGAAATTGAGCGTATGTTAGCTAGTTATATCAAAAAAATCAAAGATTCTTAATAAAGATTATATTTTTCTTAGATTCTAAGATTCCCCATGTCTCAGATTCTTTTTAACAAAAAAAAATGAAAAAAGACAATAAAAAAGTAATATACTGGCTGTTTACGGGGTGTTTATTGATTTTTATTATGGTTATTGTTGGTGGAATTACCAGACTTACTCATTCTGGATTATCTATCTCTAATTATAAATTAATTTCGGGTACTATTCCTCCTATGAGTGAAACAGAATGGAATACTGCATTTGATCTATATAAGCAATATCCAGAATATCAAAAGATAAATCACCAATTCACACTTGAAGATTTTAAAGATATTTATTTTTGGGAATGGTTACATCGTGTCATCGGAAGATTTATCGGTGTTGTATTTATAGTACCTTTCGTATATTTTTTAATTAGAAAACAACTTACCTCATCCACAATAAAAAAATCCATAGTACTCATGTTACTAGGAGGTTTTCAGGGTTTCCTTGGTTGGTTTATGGTAAAAAGTGGGCTCATTAACAGACCCGATGTAAGTCATTATCGACTTGCAATGCACCTCACCGCTGCATTTATAACCTTTGCATATACATTTTGGGTAGCTCTCGATCTTATGTATCCAACCCAAAAAACGGTGAATCTAAAATTTAGAAACCTGATTCGATGGGCCTTGTCTATACTTATACTTCAGATTATTTATGGTGCTTTTGTCGCTGGCTTAGACGCTGGCTTATTACATAACCACTGGCCATTAATGAATGACGGAGCTTTAATTCATGAATCCGTTTATATAGAACAATCTCCTTTTGCTAAAAATTTTGTAGAAGGAAAGAGTGGAGTTCAGTTCATACATCGTTATCTGGCATATATTGTTGTAGGACTTATTGCCTTTATATGGTATAGAGGTAAAAGAATTGAAAAAAATAATATTCAATCCAATTCATTAAATATATTAGTAATTATAGTTTGTATTCAGTTTTTGCTAGGAGTATTTACATTAATTTTTAGAGTACCTATAGTATTGGGGATATTACATCAGATTGTTGCTTTTTTCTTATTAGGGGCAATGACTTTTTCATTACATCGTTTTAGTAAATAACAATGCATTTATAGTATCTTTGCATTTCCAAATTAATTAATTTAATAATGATATACCGTTTCAGAATTATTCTGGATACAGAAGAAGATGTGTTTAGAGATATTGAAATAGAACAAGATGCTACTTTAGAGCAGTTTCATAATGTGATAACCCAATCTTTTGGTTTTGACGGAACAGAAATGGCTTCTTTTTACATTAGTGATGATCAATGGAATCAAGGAGAAGAAATATCATTATTTGATATGAGTGATGGTAATCAGCCCGTTAGATTAATGAATGAAACTACTCTTATTGATGTTGCTCATGAGGCTTCTCCCAGGTTAATTTACATCTATGACTTCTTGAGTATGTGGACATTTTTGGTAGAACTTGCAGAAATTGCCGAACATGAAAACGGAAGAGAATATCCAAATGTAATGTACATTCATGGTCAAATACCTGATCAAGCGCCTGATAAAGAGTTTAAAGCAGACGAATCAGACGACTTCAATGAAGATGAAAATAAAGATTTTATGGATCTTGATGAATATGAAGATCTGGGGTTTGATGAAAATTGGAATTAAAATATAACTATTAATTAAAAAGATCTCGGCCTTCGCTGGGATGACATACATGTCATGATCAACTTATATAGCACTCAAATCGAATCATTATCGGTTCATCAGGTTGGAAACAAGAATAAAAATGAAAATTTATTCCTGTCAGAATCACCGTATGCCCTTAATGATGAATTAACTGCACTTCTAAAAGAGTATTTTTTTAAACCTTTTAGAGAAAAGGAAGAAAATTATTTTCAATTTGCCAATGAGGTAGATATAGAATTTAATCCTCTGTTTAAGATCGTAACCGAAATTTTTGAACATCCTTCTTCAGTTCATGAAAAATCTAAACGAATCGCTTCATTATTGTTTGAACAATCACAACATCCTCATATTAAAAGTGGTGAGGTATATGTCGCTTATTTAGACAATGTGACTATAGATAATGAAAAAGTTGATGCTATTGGTATTTTTAAATCAGAATTAAAACATGATTTCCTTCAGTTTGAAGAAAAAGAAACTGATATTGAATTATTAATTCAACAAGGAGTAAACCTGAATAAGCTTGATAAAGGTTGTTTAATTTTTAATCATAAAAAAGAAGAAGGTTATAAAATCCTTTCTGTAGATTCTAATCGATATGATACTAAATATTGGTTAGAACATTTCTTAGGTGTAGAAGCTTTTGCCGATGAAAATTTTTACACTAAAAAGTATATGAAATTCTGCCAAGATTTTGCAAAGGATGTAGTCCTTCCTGCCGAAGATAAAAAAGAAGAAGTGATGTTTATGAATCGTGCAGTAAACCACTTTGCAAAAAATGATGAATTCGAAGAATCTGCGTTCTTAAATGATGTGATCGATAATCCTGATTTGATTCCAGAATTTAAACATTACAAGGTAGAAAAAGCACCAAAATACCAGATCGAAGATCTTACCTCCTTTCCTATTGCGAATAATGCTGTAACTGCTGCTCGTAAAAAGATGAAAAATGTCATCAATCTAGATACTAATGTACAGATAAAGATGGATTTCATCAACCCAGAATCTGCAGAAAAATTTGTAGAAAAAGGATGGGACGAAGAGAAGCAAATGTATTACTATTTGGTATATTTCAATAAAGAACAAAAAACCTAAGAAAATAGAAAACTAATAGCTATCATATTATGGATTTTATTCTGGTTGGTATTATAGCTTTATTAGGATCTGGGTTAACATTTTTTTCTGGTTTTGGATTAGGTACATTATTGATGCCTGTGTTTGCATTATTCTTTCCTATAGATATTGCAATCGCTCTTACGGCAATAGTACACCTGCTTAATAAGCTATTCAAATTAACTCTTGTTGGCAGAAAAGCGAATACACAAACTGTACTACGCTTTGGTTTGCCTGCTATTGTATTTGCCTTTTTTGGTGCATATATATTAGGCAAACTCACGTATATAGCCCCTTTATTTAGCTATACTATTGCTGATACCACATATCAAGTTACGGTAGTAAAAATATGTATTGCTATCGTATTAATTTTTTTCTCCCTTTTTGATCTTATCCCAAAACTGAAACGATTAGAGTTCGATATCAAATATTTACCTTGGGGTGGTGCACTAAGTGGTTTTTTTGGAGGATTATCAGGCCATCAGGGAGCATTACGAACTGCATTTTTAATTCGGGCAAAACTTAATAAAGAAGCTTTTATAGCCACAGGAGTTGTTATTGCTTGCTTTATCGATATCTCGAGACTAACTATATATGCCAAAGATCTTTTGCAATTGGGTGATCAACTCAATTACCCCATGCTTATGGTCGCCACACTAATGGCTTTTATTGGAGCTTATATAGGTAATAAATTTCTCAAAAAGATTACCATACATACAATTCAAATAGTGGTAGGAGTTTTATTAATTGTTTTTGCAATACTTCTGGGAATTGGGGTTTTGTAACCTGAGTTCGACCTAAGCTAAAATATTATAAAAAGCGTCAATTCGAGTGGTTTTTCAGAATGAAATGAAGAAAAACTGGATCGAGAATAGCTTTTTTAGATAGAAAATCACTATTCTCGATACAATCTTCCAGCCTGTACTGAGCTATGTCGAAGTACCAGATCACTCGAATTGACGTGATTTTCTTACGTCGAACTCAGGTTTGGAAATCTGATATTAGATCAAACGGCAGAGGTCTTACACTTTTTTCGTTTCTTACTCTTATTCAGATTATACATTTAAAAAAAGTGTGATTCTATTTTTGTTTCAATCGATGTTAATCAAATGGGTTATCAAAAGTATCTACTCCTTTCTGCTGGAATAATATTTCACCTCCTACTGTTCTATCATCATTCAATTCGTCCCAATCCGAATGAAATTCTATCCCCCTTACTCTTTGTTTAAACCACTTATTTGAAATAAAATCAGACACCTGAGTTCGAGGTGAAAGAGTTATTGTTTTAATCTCTCGGAAATATTTTCCTTCACCTTGAGTTACGCTAAACTTAACTTTTCTCTCATAATCACAGTTTCCAATCTTAAATCTAAGTGCTCTGCAAGACTTCCTTACAACCCAATTATGATGTGTATCTGGACCAGCTTTCCAATTTAAAGGTGTATAATTAAAGAAAAACGCACTGCCAGAATTAGTCGAACTATCTAACCATACTCTTTTTCCTCCTGTAAGGAAGCTGTTACATTGCGAGAGCACAACACCAGCGGGTGAAGTACCCCGATTTTTTAATTTTGATATGGTTGATGCTGGTATACTTATAGGAGTTCTATGCGTTTCTATCATTTTTCTAGTAGAGATCAACTCTTGTACATCTTTAAAATCAGGCGAGTCTATAAATGCTTTTGGTACTGCAATATGGTCTTCTGTAAGTATTAAAAATCGCTTAAGACAGCTATCGTTATCTTCAAAACCAATCATTTCATTATCTATAGAACCTCTTTCTTCGTAATAAAAATCCTCGCCATTAAATTGGAATGTCACTGTATTGTTATTAGGCAGCTGCAATGTTGCCAAAGTTTTCCAAACTAATTCTTCAGTTCCTGGGTCATATACGATCTCATCTTGATTTGTACAACTCAATAAGAATAAACATACACCCAGGGGTAAGATGCTTTTGATCAATAATTTTTTCATGGTTTTACCATTGGTAAGGTTTAAAATGTTTGACAACATGGTTAAATTTTTAAAATTAAAATCTCCTAAACTTTTATAGACACTCAGGGATATGTCTTTATGATTTTACTATTTGTTTTAAAGTAACATATAGCTTTCTAATATTTTTGCGAAACTAAGATGCTATTAACACTGTATTGTCCTGATTCTTTGAGTTTTCAAGAAATAAGGACAGTTTTGCAAATTTTATAAGATTCTATTTGAGTGAAGTTACTACAGTTACACGGGCAGAAACTTTAAGGCTGTTTAATTAAACTACTACCGATTTAAGGCTCGCCAGTCTCAAAACAACCATCTTTATTCTCTACTTAGACAGATAAATACGAATAAATAGCCGAGGTAGAAAGTCAAGAATCTTAGTTTTTTTGTTTCTTACTTTTATTCTAATTACAGATATTTTCTCATTTAACACCTAACTACTGGCCTTACAATCAGCATCTAACAATCAATTCACAATCTCTTTTAATTTTATTAATTCTTTAGTTTTTATTAACAACCTTTGTTATTATAAACTACATTTACGTATCTTTACCTGAGAATTCCTACCCTATTACAAAATCAATATTTATTTAATTTTTTAAACTATGAAGAAAAGTATATTTCTATCAGTATCTTTTGTATTGGTATCATTGATCGGTACTGCTCAAAACAACACTCTTCCAACTACCGGTAATGTAGGAATTGGAACGACAAATCCAATAAGACAACTTCATCTCAACAAATCTTCGGGTTCTATTTATCAATTATTACAATCAGGATCTAATTTTCTAGGGATTGGATTAAATAATGCTATGCAATATGGTCCCACATTTGTATTTCATGAAAATTCACAATTACGTATTGGGAAAGCGTCAGGCATAACTTCTTCTAGTGCAACTAATTTTGTAGAGTTCTTAAGAATTAATAATACAGGTAATGTAGGTATAGGAACAACAAATCCAACAGCCAAACTGCATATTAAGGATCCAGAAGGTGGTGCAGCTTTTAATATTGAACGAGGAGGAAAAATTTGGAATTTTTCTATTCAACATACAGGAAATAATCTCTTTTTAAATAACTCTGATACTCCAAATACATTTTTCACTTTTACTAAAGATGGAAAATTCGGTATTGGAACCACTAGTCCTGATACAGAACTTGCAGTAAATGGTAAAATACACGCCAAAGAAGTAAAAGTAGATCTAACCGGTTGGCCAGATTATGTATTCGAAAATGATTATAGCCTACCTTCTTTGCAAGAAGTGGAAAATCATATCGTAAAAAAAGGACATTTACCTAATATTCCATCGGCTTCTGAAGTAGAGAAAAATGGTATTCAACTTGGAGAAATGAATGCAAAACTACTTCAAAAAATTGAAGAACTTACGTTGTATATGATTGCACAAAACAAGAAGACCGAGCAGCTACAAAAAGAAATAGAGTTACTTAAGAAGAACATGAAATAAGTTGGATGTTCGAAGTCTGATGTCAGAGGTTATCTCCCTGACACCAGACCTCGGACTCCTAACATCACTCTAATAGTCGTCTCATATTCACATTCTCATAATTACGTCGTACAAAATCCATTGCAGTTTTAAGAACTTCGCCCATAGATTTGCTGCGACGAAATTTTAAATCCAAAGTAAAGTTATAGAGATGTTCACGAAGTTCTTTCAAATTTTCTTCGGTAGAGATATGATCAGCACACATACATTCGACCAAATTTTCATAACGAGATCTCGATGTTAATACTCGTTTTGCCAAAATAGAGCGCTCTTCTTTTTTATATTGTTCGATAGAACTGGGCTGTAACCTGTTCATCACAATATCAACCATATCGAAATTCTCTTTAAAAAACTGAGGTTGATATACTTTTAATTTACCTTCATAACACTGCTGATCAAAATCAATAGCCCTG
The DNA here is from genome assembly GCF_000520995.1 of Aquimarina macrocephali JAMB N27. GTDB lineage: Bacteria > Bacteroidota > Bacteroidia > Flavobacteriales > Flavobacteriaceae > Aquimarina > Aquimarina macrocephali. The sequence goes on from NZ_JACA01000027.1 coordinate 68,467, forward strand.
ATCTTGTATTCTACATGGTCAAAATCATGAATGGGTATAATTACATAATTATAAGATCGCATATCTCCCAACAATCGCATTTGACAACGTTCATTAAACTTCACAAATTCCTTAGCTATCTGCGACTTGGCCTGATCACTCAAATCGGGTAAAAAATCTTTAATAAATACATCACCCGGAATTCCTGCAATATGCTCCTCTATCAATGTGTTTTTATACACCAAAAAGTTAATTCTATTTGGCGAAAACATATGCTCTAACTCTAGCCCGTAAATACGCGAAGCATCTGCCTTTTTTACATAGATATACGTGTAGTTATCATTTAAGATATTTCTTACTCTTATCCTAAAAGGCTTTGAATTCCCAAAAGTACAATAGTCTATAGCATCAATATTAAGAAACTCAATTGCATCCTCATTACCATCAGAATGCAGAATTGTATATACCTTTTTAAGGCTGGATTCTATTTCTGGTCGCTCATGTTCTTCATAATACACTCGTACCCATAGCGTATCTTCATCTTTACTATCATAAACAACTATAGAACCCGAAAACCTAAGTAAATCATCATAAAATACCGGAATCTTGATTTTACGATTACATTCTTTTAGATACATATCCAGTTTGTCATTGATAGGATACGTAGGTTTTTTCTTCGACATTAATTTTTCATCCATAATCTTCTATCATTTCGATTAGCAAGTTACAAATAACAATCATGAAATAAGCCATCACTTTATGTTATACCAAAACAAAAGAAAATTGAGTATCAGCACATAATGATCTAACCTCTAAAACAATAATTATAAGCAAATGAAACACCAAAACTATCAACTTTCTTGTAACAAAATCCTATACTTGTCGTCTTGTTTTATATAACCACCAAAAACAATTGCAATTGGAAAATATTCTCACCTTAAACAATCTCACAAAAAAGTTTGGAGCACTAACAGCTGTCAAAGACCTCTCTTTTACTATAAAAAAGGGAAATGTATATGGTATTCTTGGTCCTAACGGAAGTGGTAAATCTACCACTTTGGGTATCGTACTTAATGTTGTAAACAGTACCTCTGGTGGGTTTACCTGGTTTGATGGTAATACATCAACTCACAATGCACTAAAAAAAGTTGGAGCAATTATAGAACGTCCTAACTTTTATCCATATATGACTGCAGCACAAAACCTTAAATTGGTATGCCAAATTAAAGGAGTTGACAGCAATAAAATTGAAGAAAAACTTGAAGTCGTAGGATTATTAGACCGAAAAGACAGTAAGTTCAGAACTTTCTCTCTGGGAATGAAACAACGATTAGCTATTGCTTCTGCCTTGCTTAATGATCCCGAAATATTAATCCTTGATGAACCAACAAACGGGTTAGACCCGCAAGGGATACATCAAATCCGTGAAATTATCAAAAAAATAGCCTCTCGGGGGACCACTATTCTTTTAGCATCTCACCTACTCGATGAAGTAGAAAAGGTATGTAGTCATGTAGTGATTATAAGAAAAGGCGTAAAACTGTATTCTGGACCCGTAGATGAAATGAATACTAGTTATGGGTTTTTCGAACTTAAGAGTGATCAAAAATCCGCATTAACAGAGTGGTTATCTAAGCATAATGATTTTAAAAATTTCAAAGAAGAAGATGGCAAAATAATTGCGTTTTTAACGCATGAGTTAGACGCAGAAAGTCTTAACAGGCAACTATTTAAAGAAGGAATAGTTCTTACACACCTTGTAAAACGAAAAGAAAGTCTCGAAGAACAATTCTTACAATTAACCAACAACTTAAACTAAAGCCATGTTACGACTACTTAATATAGAATTTCAAAAACTAAAATATAATAAAGCAGCAAAAGTAATTACTATAACCTACTTTATACTTATAACTTTTATCGCTTTAATCGCATCCATAGAATTTAATTTTGCCGGGGTAAAATTTAGAATAGCTGATCAGGGAATTTTCAATTTTCCATATATATGGCATTTTAATACTTATATCGCTGCATGGTCCAAGCTATTTCTGGCTATTGTTATTGTCTCTATGATGGCCAATGAATATAGCCACCGGACCTTAAAACAAAATCTAATTGACGGACTAAGTAAAAAAGAGTTTATAAGTTCTAAATTTTTAACTGTTGGTGTCTTTGCCTTAATCTCTACTCTATTTTTATTTGTAGTATCCATGATTTTGGGATTGAGTTTTTCTGACTATAATGAGTTTTCTATTATATTCTCTGATATGGAATATATCCTGGCTTATTTCATAAAACTAATTGGCTTTTTTGCTTTTTGTATGTTCCTCGGAATTTTCGTGAAACGTTCTGCTTTCGCTCTTGGGTTTTTATTCATTTGGTGGGTTGTAGAAAATATTATATATGCATTGCTGAAGTTTAAATTATTTAAAGGAACAGAAATTGCAGATAATATCGTACAATTTTTTCCTTTAGAATCCATGGCAACTTTGATAAATGAGCCTTTTACACGTTTAAACTTCATTCAATCGGCTGCAAATCAATTAGGAGAAACTTTTCAAAGAGATTATACTGTACATTGGTATGAAATCTTAATCGTACTGGTTTGGACAGTCGTTTTTATATATCTATCTTATTACTTGCTTAAAAAGAGAGATTTATAATATATTTGGGCTTCAGATCTCAAATATGCGATACATTTATGTAGTCTTTTTTGCTTTATTCCTTTACTATCCATTAATGTATAGTCAAGGAGAAGCGAATAGCTGGTATTTTGGTCAAAATGCAGGAATAAGTTTCAATACAACTCCTCCTACAGCACTTACTAACGGTAGAGTGAATACATTAGAAGGATGCACTACAATATCTGATGCAACAGGGAATTTATTATTTTATACTGATGGAATTACCGTTTGGGACCGGCTTCATAATATTATGCAAAATGGTACTGGACTAAAAGGTGATCCTTCTAGTACCTCATCTGCATTAATTGTTCCACAACCAAACACTCCAAATCTGTATATAGTTTTTACCGTGGATGAGCCTCATCATGATAATGCTGATAATGACCCTGCTACTTTTGATGGAGATGGTATAAATGATGGATTTATGTATTCTATTGTAGATATGTCTTTGAATGGAGGAAACGGAGCTGTAGTGACAGGACAAAAAAACATACCTCTAATTACTTACAATACATCAAATGGCTTAGAAAGTCGATATAAGTGTTCAGAAAAAATTACAGCTGTAAAAAGCAATGATTGTGATTCATTTTGGGTAATTACACATTTTGTAGACACGTTCTATGCTTTCAAAGTTGACCAAACCGGAGTTAACACAACACCTGTTACTTCTCGTATTGGAGTCACTGTTCCTATTTCTGGGTATCGGCGTAATGCTTTAGGATATATTAAAGCTTCACCAGAAGGTGATAGACTAGCTGTAGCTCATTTTGGTTTTGCAACAGTCACAGCAGGTAATGGACCAGGAAAAGTTTTACTTTATAATTTTGATAACACTACAGGAACTATTAGTAATGAAATCGAGCTAAGCAATAGTAATTCTCCTTATGGAATAGAGTTTTCTCAAACCGGTCAAAGACTATATGCCACTTTCGATATTGGAGATGCAGGAAACGGACAAAGCTTTTTAATGCAATACGACGTGTCATTACCAGATAATCAAATTGCAGCAAGTGGCACAAGAATTCTTAATCAAAATAATCAAAGTACTTTTTCTTTTAGTGCAGGAGCTATACAGCTCGGTCCTGATGGCAAGATTTATCGATCGTTATATGATTTTAACTCCCAGAGAGGTGATTACCTTGGTGTAATCCAAAATCCCGAAGCAGCTGCAGCCAGTATCATTTATAATGAACAAGGTATACTTGTTAATACAGATGGTTCTAGAAGTGCTCTTCTTGGACTTCCTCCTTTTATTCAATCTATTTTTGCACAAAATATTGACATCATCAATAATGGGGACCCTAATAATGTCAATCTTGCTTTATGTGAAGGAAACACATACCGATTGTCTTATCAAAATATCCCAGGTGCTAGCTATACCTGGTTTGTAGATAATCTTCAGATTGCAAATGCTGTTCATTTTTTAGATATTACAACAGCAGCCAACTACAGGCTAGAAGTTGATCTTAATGATGGCAGTTGCCCTCTCACAGGTGTTGCCAATGCCACTTTTTTCGAAGTTCCAACTGCTATTCCTTCAACACTAGTTCAATGTGATGCATATCAAACTATTGGAGATAATATTACCTTATTTGATTTACATTTTGCAAATGATCAACTTACCGGGGGAAATAATCAATACACAACTGAATTCTTTATAGATCAAGCTTCTGCACAAGCAGGAACACCAAGAATTAGTAATGAAAATGCATTTCAAAATACTCAAAACAATCAACAAGTATATGCACGAGTAATTAATACCAACAATACAAATTGTTTTGACATCACTACAGTTACTTTAGAAGTGAGTTCTACCGATGTAAACGATGCCGAGCTAAGAGTTTGTGATGATGATGGTACCGAAGATGGGTTTACCGTTTTTAATCTTACTGAAGCAAATCAACAGGTATTATCAGGAATTACTAATCCTGGATTAACGATTACTTATTATGAAAATACAGATGATGCATTATTAAACAGAAATCCTATTACAAGCATTACCAACCAAACACAAAATACTCTAGGTGATGATATTGTATATGCTAAAGCCGAAGAAAATGGAGGAGAATGTTTTGGGATAAGCAGTGTTCGTTTATTTGTAATTCCACTACCCGATATCGAACCTGATTCTGAATATTTTCTATGTCAAAACGAAACAAATGTTGAAATCGACGCCGGTTTACCAACCAATAGTGACCCCAATGATTTTACAATCTTATGGTCAACAAATGAATCTACAGAAACAATTTTGGCAAATCAACCTGGAGGTTATACTGTAGAAATCACAAACCAACTAACAGGATGTTCTAAGTCCAGAACGGTAACTGTAATTGCATCCAGCTTTGCAATTATACAGTCTATCGATATCAATGATGCAAGGGATAACAATACTGTTACCATTAATGCAGAAGGTTTGGGCAGTTATGAATATGCAATAGAGATAAATGGAGTTTTAAGTATATATCAAGACGACCCCACTTTTACTAATGTACCACCTGGATTTCATCGCGTATATGTAAGAGACAAAAACCGATGTGTTCCAGTAGTTACTCAGGACATTTCAGTCGTTGGGTTTCCAAAATATTTTACTCCAAATGGGGATGGTTTTCATGAAACCTGGAACGTAGAAGGAATATCAAACCAGATTATGGGTAATTCACTAATCTTTATATTTAATCGCTACGGAAAACTAATCAAGCAGCTAAGAGCAGGTACCCCTGGATGGGATGGAACCTTTAATGGGAAACTAATGCCCTCTAGTGAATATTGGTTTCGTGTAGAATTAGAGGATGGTAGAATTCTTACCGGAAGTTTCTCCCTTATTCGCTAATTCTATATGTAGATTTGGTATCTTTATTGTGAAAAAGAAAAGATACATGAAGTTCGAATTGGAATCAGAATTCAAACCCACTGGGGATCAACCGGAAGCAATACGACAATTGGTTGAAGGTATTGAATCTAACGAAAAATATCAAACACTTTTAGGCGTAACAGGATCAGGAAAGACTTTTACTGCTGCTAATGTAATTCAACAAGTACAACGGCCAACTCTAATATTGGCACATAATAAGACATTGGCAGCGCAGCTTTTTTCTGAGTTTAAACAATTTTTTCCTAAGAATGCCATAGAGTATTTTGTTTCCTATTATGATTATTATCAGCCAGAAGCTTATATTCCTACTTCGGGAACTTATATCGAAAAAGATTTATCTATCAATGATGAGATCGAAAAACTACGTCTAAGTGCTACATCTTCGCTCTTATCAGGAAGGAGAGATGTTTTGGTTGTCGCTTCTGTATCCTGCTTGTATGGTATCGGTAACCCCGTAGAGTTTAAGAAAAATGTGATTTCAATACAATCAGGACAATTTGTATCCAGAACAGCTTTATTACACCGCTTGGTACAAAGTTTATATTCGAGAACTGAAGCTGAGTTTAAACATGGAAATTTTAGAATAAAAGGAGATACCGTTGATATTTTTCCAAGCTATGCCGATGATGCATTTAGAGTTCATTTTTTTGGAGATGAAATTGAAGAGATTGAATCTTTTAATGTACAGACCAATACCATTATTGAGAAATACGATCAATTGAATATTTATCCTGCCAATATGTTTGTAACCTCTCCCGATATATTACATAATGCAATTGATCAAATTGCACTTGATTTAGGAAAACAGGTAGAATACTTTAAAGAAATCGGAAAACCACTGGAAGCCAAGCGACTAGAAGAACGTACTAATTTTGATCTGGAAATGATCAAAGAACTTGGTTACTGTTCTGGTATTGAGAACTATTCTCGTTACCTCGATGGCAGAAACCCGGGTACACGACCATTTTGTTTACTCGATTATTTCCCTGATGATTATTTAATGATTATTGACGAAAGTCATGTCACTATACCTCAGACACACGCCATGTATGGTGGTGATCGTTCTAGGAAAGAAAATCTGGTAGAATACGGTTTCAGGCTTCCTGCGGCAATGGACAATAGACCTCTAAAGTTTGAGGAACTCGAAGCGATCCAAAACCAAGTCATGTATATCAGTGCTACACCAGCAGATTATGAGTTACAAAAAAGTGAAGGAACCTATGTAGAACAAATCATTAGACCAACAGGATTATTAGATCCTGTAATAGAAGTCCGCCCTAGCCTAAATCAAATTGACGATCTCATCGAAGAGATGCAAAAACGAATTGATTTGGATGAACGTATCCTTGTTACTACACTAACCAAAAGAATGGCAGAGGAATTAACAAAATACCTTACCAGAATTGATATACGTTGTAGATACATCCATAGTGATGTAGATACATTAGAACGGGTAGAAATTATGCAAGATTTACGGAAAGGTATTTTTGATGTATTAATAGGAGTAAACTTACTACGGGAAGGTTTAGATCTTCCTGAAGTATCATTGGTAGCTATTCTAGATGCTGATAAGGAGGGTTTTTTAAGAAATAAAAGATCCTTGGTACAAACTGTGGGTAGAGCAGCAAGACATATAAACGGAAAAGCAATCATGTATGCCGATAAAATTACAGATAGCATGCAAAAGACTATTGATGATACAGAATACCGACGACAAAAACAGATAGCTTACAATACCAAACATGGCATTACACCAACTGCAATTAAAAAATCTCTGGATAATGCTTTAGCTGGTAAAAAAGTAGAACCATATATTTTTGAAAATGCTCCTACCCTACAAGCTGCTGAAGAAGAGACGGCATACTACACCAAAGAACAATTAGAGACACGAATCCGAAATGTTCGTAAGGAAATGGAAAAAGCCGCCAAAGAATTAGATTTTATGACTGCAGCACGCTTACGGGATGAGATTAAAATGTTGCAAGATAAAATACAGGACCAAAAAGTGTAATTTTTTGCAATATTATCATGGCATGAATCTTTAAGATTATCATGCTATTAAAAAACATAAGACCATTATGAGTAACATTTCAATTGAAAAATTTATTGAAGGAATACCTAAAGTAGAACTTCACCTACATATCGAAGGAACATTCGAGCCAGAATTAATGTTTAAAATTGCAAAAAGAAACAACAAAGAAATTAAATATGCTACAGTCGATGAATTAAAAAGTGCGTATAGTTTCAACAATCTTCAAGAGTTTCTTGATATCTATTATGCTGGTGCCAATGTATTGATCGAAGAGCAAGATTTTTATGATCTCACCTGGGCGTATCTTACCAAAGTTCATACACAAAACCTTGTGCACACAGAGATTTTTTTTGATCCACAAACCCATACCGATAGAGGTATTTTATTTGATACCGTTATTAAAGGAATTTATCGTGCATTAGAGGATGGTAAAGAAAAACTAGGGATTACCTACAAATTGATTCTATCTTTTTTACGGCATCTAGATGAAGCTTCGGCATTTGAAACATTGCAACAAGCATTACCTTACAAAAAATGGATCAGCGGAGTCGGTTTGGATTCTTCTGAAGTAGGAAATCCACCTTCAAAATTCGAACGCGTTTTTGCTAAAGCAAAAGAAGAAGGTTTTATAACTGTCGCTCATGCAGGAGAAGAAGGACCCCCAGAATATATATGGGAAGCTATTAATTTATTAAAAGTAACTCGTATCGATCACGGTAACCGGTGTTTAGAAGATGATCGATTAGTAAAGCTACTAGCAGGTTTACAAATACCACTAACATTATGCCCTTTATCCAATCTTGAATTAAAAGTGATTGACGATTTAAAAAAATACCCTTTACCAGAAATGATGGACAGAGGTTTATTAATAACAATTAATTCTGATGACCCAGCTTATTTTGGGGGATATATGAACGAGAATTATATTGGTATTACCCAAGCACTTAACCTTTCTAAAAAACAAATTACAGAGTTGGTTAAAAACAGCTTCAAAGCAAGTTGGTTATCTGACAAAGAAAAAGAAGAGAAGATTATACAGGTAGAAGAGTATTTTCAAAATAATTAAATTTTAATACTTGTATAGAAAACAAAAATCAAACAATAAATAAAATAATACATGCCGCATTTCATATTAGATTGCTCTGAACACATTATTCAATTAAAATCACCCGAAGAAATTATACAAGCCGTATACGACGCAGCTGACGCTACCGGCCTTTTTACTGTAGGTGATATTAAAGTAAGAATTAACCCCTTTAAATACTACACGGTAGGAAATACCAAAGATGATTTTATTCATGTTTTTGGTAACCTGATGGAAGGTAGAGATGATAATCAAAAAGCTGATCTTTCTAAAAAAATAGTCAGCACGTTAAAAACGATGTTTCCCGATGTTCCTATTCTCTCTATTAATCTTAGAGAATTTGAAAAGTCATCTTATTGTAATAAAACAATGGTATAATCAACTTTAAGACATAAATCTCCTGCCTGTTTTTTAACTTTTTCAACAAATTCATTATCAAATAACATAGGGTAAAATTTGCCCCTTATTTGATAAAAGAAATAAACAAAATAGCTTTGCTCCATAATCTTTAAACATAAAAACAAATATGAAGAGAGGAGTAATACTACAAGGAAGTTCAAAAAGTAATGGAAACACTAACAAAATAGCATTATTTATAAAAGAAAGAACTGGATTCGACATCATAGATTTGAAATCTAAAAACATAGGCCCTTTTGATTATGATTTTAAGAATAGGGGTGACGATTTTCTGCCCACAATAAAAGAGGTCGTTGAAAACTATGATACACTTATTTTTGCCACACCAGTATATTGGTATGCAATGAGTGGGATAATGAAAACTTTTATGGATAGGATAACGGATTGCATAAAAATCGAAAAAGAAACCGGAAGAAAGTTAAAAGGAAAAAAGATGGGAATGATAAGCTGTGGTTCGGGATCAGAATTAAAAGAAGGTTTTACAATGCCATTTATAGAAAGTGCAAATTATCTTGGCATGCATTACTTAGGAGATATTCATACATGGATAGAAGACGAGAATATTCCAAAGCAATTACAGAATGATATACATGTTTTTATTTCTGAAAAGATAAAAACAGAAATTTAAACAGAAGAGAAAATAACGAAAAAGCATTAATCATTATGATTAATGCTTTTGCAAAAAATTACACACAATACTTGTAAACAGATTTATTCACTCTTCAGAAAACTATCTTTAGAAAGCTGACTAAACACTTCTAAACTACTCATTTCCATAATAATGAGAACTAATTTTACTTAAAACTGAAAACGATATCCGAAATCAGGAAAAAAACCAATTTGATCTACCTGATCTACCTGATTAGTTAAACGGTTGTAACGACGCGTAAAAATATTCTCATTATTCGTTACATTTTGAAGATCAACATAAAACTGGTGAGAACGTTTTTTTGATTTACTATTAATTTTGTATCCAAATTTCACATCCAGCCTAAAATAATCATCATTTTGCTCACTAAAAGCCAAGTCCTCCTTTAATACCTGATAACCCGCTAACTGAGAAGCCTCTAGATCAACTGGAGTAAAATACCTTCCTCCTGATACTGTTACCTTAGTATCAAAAAACAATACATCTTTCTTCGACTTACCAATAGTAAATTCTTTTCCGGCAAGAAGATTTGCCACATATCCATTATTAAAAGGTGTGTTTCGTTCTACACCATCACTTCCTTCATACTTACTTTCGAATAGTGAAGTGGTTAACAATCCATAATATCCATCACTAAAAAATTTTTCTAAGGTTAATTCTATCCCCTGATTAAAACCTGTACCATCATTAACCAGAGATACCCTATCGTTTTCGAATCCAAAATTTGCTCCTTCTGTCAAAGAAGAATAACTTGACGAAAAAGGTTCTACAGCGGCATTACTAACATCCTGATAATACACCTCTACTTTACCTCTCCAGCCTTTACTAATTCTTACATCATACCCCAATACATAATGATTACTTCTCACAAAATCAAGATCCTGATTGGTCTTTACGAGTTCTCCATTAACATCTTCATTTAAAAACAATAACGGCAAAGAAACTGGTTGATGATGTAATCCATATCCTAAACTAAAGCGATGATTTTGATTAACTTTATAAGAAAGTCCTGCTCTGGGTTCAAATACAAATTGTTCATTTAAAGTACTATACTGTCCATGTAGTCCTGCATTTAACGTTAGTTTTTCTGTAAGTCTGAACTGTCCCTGAATATAAGGCTGAATAATGCTTAGGTTTTCGTCTATATCTGTAAATGTAAATAAGTCCGGATCTCCATCTCCATTATTATCGGGTTGTTTTTCACGGTCACGCTGTAGAAATTCTACACCAAAATTCTCTACCAAAACTCCGGTTCGAAGCGTACTTTTACTACTTAATTTAGAGTTAAAAAGCGTAGAAAACGTAAGGCGTGATTCTGTGTTATCGGCTTCAGTATATTTTATAATACGTTCTTGAGGGGTGTTTTTTTCAATAAAACGATCCGCCTGAAATTCATTAGTTGCAAAAGACCCAGCCACTGTTGTTCTTAAAAAAGAGGATGCCCCAATATTGATCTGGTGTTTTAGGCCAATCACTCCAAAACCAGAATCTGCCTTAGAATTTTCATCTTCGGCAGCAAACAGATCATCCTCATCAATATCATCTCCAAGAAATTCAATATCCGAAAAACCAATAATCCCGAATAACGAAAAATTACCTAATTTACTTTTTCCAAAATCAACATTAAATGAAACATCGTAGTAATTTGGTGTAGCTGATGTTCCTCCTGCCCCAATTCCTAAAATACTTACCAATGAATATCTTCCCGACACTAAAAATGAACCTTTATTTTTTCCTAAAGGTCCTTCTGCCATTGCTTCTACTCCACTAAAGATACCAACCTGTCCCGTAAATTCGTAATCATCTATATTCCCTTTTCGAAACCCTAAATCAAACACTCCTCCGATTGCATTACCATATTCTGATGGAAATGCTGATGTTATAAAATCAGAATTTTTTAAGAGATTTGGATTAAGTGCAGATACTGGTCCTCCTGTAGTGCCAGCTGTTGAGAAATGATTAGGACTTGGTATTGGCACTCCTTCTAACCGCCATAACAATCCAACAGGAGAATTACCTCGTATTACAATATCATTTCTACTATCATCGGGAGAAGAAACACCTGCAAAATTTGCTGCCAAACGACCGACATCACTTCTTCCTCCAGAAAAACGTGTTACTTCCTCAACTCCAAACTGTCTGGCCGAAACAGATGTAAGTTTATTTATAGCCTGAGCTTTGTTTGTCTCTGATGTAATAATAACTTCATCTAATCGGTCAAAAGCTTCTATAAGTGCCACGTTAACGGCAGCGTCCTTACCAGAAGTCACTACAATGTTAGGTATCGTAATCGATTCGAACCCTATATAACTTACTCGTATTGCTTGACGGCCAAGGGGTACATTTTCTAACGTAAAATATCCATCCATATCGGTTACCACCCCAATAGCTTGTTCTACATTTAATAACTCAATTGTAGCTCCTGGTAGAGGACTTTCAGATTGTTTATCGATTACAAGACCTTTAATTATTCCTGTTTGTGCACTTGCTACGTATCCTAGCACAATAATAAATACAAAAGTGATTTTTTTCATGATTTGATTACTATTTTGCTCAAATCTGTGACTTCTTTTGTAACTCCTAAAATTAAAAATACTCAATTGGTGTTTTTACCCGTGAAATGTCAAAAACAAGTTTGAATAGTATAAAATGAAGTAATACCCTGTGTTATCAGGTCAAACTTTGTTTAAAACAATTCAGCGTTTTATTTAACGGTTGAATATATCTATAAATGATTATTGGGTATCTGTTATGTATCTTTACAATACTATTAAATAAGAACACATCTATTATTGATTTTTATACATGATATCTAAAGCATACATAAAGAAGTTTACATTTCGCTTTATCGTTATAAACGTGGTTTATTTCCTTATTAAATCGACTATTGATCATAATGGTGATGTTACAGAATTTGATGCTACTAGTTTATTTTATTATTTAACTGCTTTTTTCCTTTTTATATTCACCTGGGAGACCAATGACTGGTTAATACGACGGGAGATTACATCTAATCAAAGTAAAAGTCTGGATCTAAATAATGGAATGAAAATTATTGCTATCAATATGGCAATTTTTATCCCTATAGCTGCTTCACTGTATTATTTGGCGATTTTTGAATTTAATCACATTTGTAAAATTAATACTGATAGACCCTGGTTATTATTTAGAATAGACTTTTTCAGAGCTACACTCTTAGGTTTCGCCGTTGTTATTTTTAATCTTTTCTATTATTCTTTAAAACAGAAAAAAGAAATGGAGAATACAATGAATAAACTAAAAAAAGAGGTCATGACCTCTAAATATAGATCTTTAAAAAATCAAATTAGTCCGCATTTTTTGTTCAATAGCTTAAATACTCTTACATCATTAATGTATCAAGACAGGGATTTGGCTTCTGATTTCGTATCAAGATTAGCCACATGTTACAGGTATATCCTAGACAACCGTGAAGCTGATCTGGTAAGTTTGGAAAAAGAATTAAGTTTTCTCGACTCTTTTATATTTATGATGAATGTGAGACACGAAGGAGCACTTAGTATTACTACTCATATTTCTGTTAACCCAAAAGAATATGTAATCCCGACATTATCATTACAAATGCTTGTAGAAAATGCCTTAAAGCATAATTACTATTCCAAAGAAAAGGCTTTAGAAATTAGTATTATCTCTATTGAAAAAAGCAGTATTGTTATTCAGAATAATTTACGTGTAAGAAAACAAAAAGAGGAATCTACACAATTAGGACTTAAAAATATTAAGAAGAGATATTCTTTTTATACAAATCAAGAGGTAGTAATAGAAACAGAGCATGAATATTTTAAAGTTACTCTCCCTCTATTGACCAAAGATATAAAAGAAGTTACCATGATAAAAGTTTCATAAAATGACTGCTGTAATTGTTGAAGACGAAAATATAGCCTCTAAGCGTTTGGCAAATCTCATCGAAGAATTGGCTCCGGAAATAAAAATTGCCGGTCAAATCACTTCTGTAGAGAACGGACGACATTGGTTTGAGAATAACCCACTCCCCGATCTAATATTCTTAGACATTCAGTTAAATGATGGATATGGATTCGATATTTTAGATACACTGGAAGATCATCCCCCTATAATATTTACTACGGCATATAATGAATATGCAATAAGAGGTTTTAAATACAATGGGCTGGATTACCTTTTAAAACCAATTGATAAAAAAGATTTAAAAAACGCTCTCGCCAAATACAAAAAGAGTTTTACAGAGTCTGATAAATCAATAGATGATGCAAAATTCGAGCGCATCAAAAACTTGTTTGTAAAAGAATACAAACGTCGTTTTATGGTTAAGGTCGGAAATCAATTTAACACCTTTAGTGTTGATGATATTGCTTATTTTAAGTCTCATGAAGGAATTATTTTTTTGCACTCTCACACTGGAAAACAATATCCTATTGAATACACTATAGATCAACTGGAAGAAATTCTAGATCCTATTCATTTCTTTAGAATTAATAGAAAGTTTATGATTTCTGTTAAAGCTGTGATCGAGATCCACAGTTATTTTAATAGTCGATTATTATTGAAACTAAAGCCTATGGACGATGATCAGATTATTGTTTCCAGAGAGCGGACCTCTAATTTCAAAAAGTGGCTTGACCTTTAATTTACAAAATGTTGAAAAAAATTACCCAAGTCATTTTTGTCCTATTAAGTACTGTAATAGGCCTCTATCCTTTTGTATATCTCTTTGTGAATCGAAAATTTGGTTTATTAAGTTCGAAAAGTAGTGATTTACTTGTCGATACCATTTGGAATATTGCCTTATATAGTCATATCTTTTTGGGAGGTGTTGCACTACTGGTAGGTTGGATTCAGTTTAATAAAAAAATAAGAACCTCTCGATCAAAATTGCATAAACGTATTGGGAAAATCTATGTGATTATGGTCTTTATAAGTGGAGTTTCGGGAATTTATATTGGTTTCTTTGCTACAGGAGGAATTATTGCATCTCTTGGGTTTATATCCTTAGGAATACTTTGGGTATATACTACCTATAAAGCGTATTGGTATGCCAAGACTGTCCGGATATCCCAACATCAAGCTATGATGTATTACAGTTATGCAGCCTGTTTTTCTGCAGTAACACTTAGAATATGGTTACCCATACTTATCATGCTTATTGGAGATTTTATCATTGCATATCAAATAGTAGCATGGCTTTGCTGGATTCCGAATCTTATTTTCGCATATTATCTTGTGGGTAAAATCAAATCTAGATTAGTTGTAAATTCTATTTAAATATCACTATAAAAAATGCTCCCGGTATATCAGGAGCATTTTTACACTAGTAAATATTTAAAATCTTTATACTATTCTTCAGAATCGTTAGACTTCTTTTTAGGTTTCAAACGCTTAGCATCTTTAAGACTTTTATGTATCATCCATTCTAATTGCCCATTAACACTCCGAAATTCATCATCAGCCCATTTCTCAATCGACTTAAATGTTTCTGGATCTATTCTAAGAACAAATGATTTTTTCTTACTCATAAATTACGAATGTAATGTTCCAGTATTAATTACTGGTGTTGCTTCTTTATCTCCGCACAGGACAACCATCAAATTACTCACCATAGATGCTTTCTTATCATCATCAAAATCTATAATATCATCTGCAGATAATTTGGTTAAAGCATCTTCTACCATACCAACAGCTCCTTCTACTATTTTTTTACGAGCTGCTACGATAGCTACTGCTTGTTGCCTTTTTAACATCGAGCTTGCTATTTCTGGTGCATATGCCAGATATCCAATTCTGGCTTCCAGAACTTCTATTCCAGCAATGGCTAAACGCTCTGTTATTTCATTCTCTAAAGCTTCATTTACTTCATCCATACCAGATAGCAATGTTACTTCCTGTTGCCCATCAGCAAAATTATCATACGGATACGAACCTGCAAGTTTTCTTACTGCTGCATCAGTTTGCACTCTTACAAACTCTTCGTACTGATCAACATCAAAGGCTGCTTTATATGTATCCGCTACCTTCCACACCAAAATTACATTAATCAAAATTGGATTACCAATTTTATCATTCACTTTTACCCGTTCGCTATAGAAGTTTCTGGCTCGCAAAGAAATTCTTTGTTTCGTAAAAAAAGGATTGGCCCAAAAGAAACCATTATTCTTTACTGTTCCTTTATACGCTCCAAATAACACCATTACTTTAGAACTATTAGGGTTTACAATAAAAAAACCTTTAATGATAAACAATATTACCACTATAAGAATTATAAATAAGGGATTTTCACTTAGAAGCAAACCAGTAACCATCCCCATTACAACTAACATAAGTAGACCTAACATTAGATAACTACTACTCGCTTTTATACTTTTTTCATATTTCATAATAATATCATTTTGATATCACAATAATACAAATATTTTTTTAATATTATGAGAAATGCTTAAATATTAACTATTTAAAGAAGTAAAAAATTCCTTAGTTCAATTATTTCATTTTAGACTTGGATTAAAAAACAAAAACGCTCTTTATAACCAAGAGCGTTTTTGAAACATTAACTAACTAAATCTCAAATCAATCAAATCATGAAATCTCAATCAACCGTTTTGGTTGTACTTTTGCTTCTTCTTTTTTAGGGAGTTTTACCAATAGTACTCCGTTTTCATATGAAGCTTCAATCTTGTTACCATTTACCGCTTCTGGCAAGCTAAATGAACGTTTAAATGCATCGTACCCAAATTCTTTTCGGGTGTATTTTCCTTTTTCATCCTTAGTTTCTTTTTCTGATGTAGTTTCAGAAGAAATGGTAAGGACATCATTATTCAGTTCAATGTTAAAATCTTTTTTAGCAAGTCCTGGTGCAGCTAATTCTACTACAAAATCCTCATCTGTTTCTTTTACATTAACCGCTGGAGTATTTACACCTATTTTATTGATATTAGATGTTCCACCAAGCCAATCGGTAGTAAAGAAATCATCAAAAAGAAAAGGTAATCTGTCTGTTTTTTTTAGTAAACTCATTGTATATTTTTTTAAGGTTATTCAAAATTTCAATTACAATGAGTGTATAGCAATTTGGATTCCATTTCAAAATAACAGACATTTTGTCATTATTCTACATTCTAATAATGACATTTTGTCAAAAATATCTTTATTAGAATGACAAAACATCTTAAATACAAAAAACCCAAAAGGATTATCTTTCGGGTTTTTTTTAGTTATAGATTACAGAAACTTAATTACAGATAAGTCGGTTTTCTATTAATAGAACATCGGTTTTGTTACCTAAATGGTTTCAAAGTCAATATATTAATTATAAAAACGTGTAAAAATAGAGACCAATTCTTTTGGTGGAATTATCTTATTCGGGTAGTCATTCATTTTCTCCAGAACCGTATCAACCGCTTCTAATCTCAGTCCCATATGCAATCCTATTTCTTTTATCTTATGAATTTCTAATTGAGAAGTCTCCTGATCTATATTCATAAGCAGCACCAATCTATGAAATTGAAGAATTCTTTGCGATTCGGGCTGTAAATTCTTTTTTTCTACTCCTTCCTCTATCAAAACATCTACCTCTTCTTTTGTAATCTTAAGCTGCGATGCAATGGCCAGAATAAAGTTATATTCTTGTTCTTTAAATTTTTTATCTGCTTTTGCAAACTGTATCATTTCAGAAAGCAAACTTAATTTCTCATCTTTACTATACATAAACCAATTACTTTTTGTCGAAAATAGTAATTTTCAACTAAACTCATATAACATTCTTTATATTCAACTTCTAATTTTAATCCCATTTTCAATTCAAAAAAATATACCTTTGCAATATGGGTTTAACAAACAATGATATTTTCAAAAAGTTAAGGGTTGCACATAAATTACGCGATGACGATATTGTAAAAATTTGCACATTAGTAGATTTTAAAGTTACCAAAAGTGAATTAGGTGCATTTTTCAGAAATGAGAATCATCCAAAATACATGGAATGTGGTGATCAAATACTACGTAACTTCTTAAACGGGTTAATTATTCATCTTAGAGGTCCAATGCCCGAAAAAAAGAAAGACCCTGCAAAGGATAAGAACACAAACTAACGTTTTTTACTTCGAAATAAATGCTTAATTTGGTTGGACCAATATTTTTCATCCAACAATCACTCAACTTAAGTATCTATGCTTACCGCAGCCGAAAAACAATTATTTAGAGAAGAGCTTTTCTGTCATTTAGACGGGATTGCTGTAGCTCCTGTTGCTTATTCTCTTTATAAAAACAATATTACCGATTATCTAATTAGCAATAAAGAAATATCAATTTCACAAATTGCTGCATCTCATAAAACCAATGAAGGATATCTAAATATCGCTCTGCGCATACTAAGCGCTCAAGGCTGGTTGGATTATGAAGCAAATAAAGATGACGTAATTATAAAAACCAATGCGCTTTCTGAATTAGCTTTTGATCATTTTTATTTATATGAAGAAGTCGTTGACCTCTTAGAATATTCCGGTAAATTTCACCCTCGAAAATTTGAACTAGAGCCTTTTCATAAACTTGAACAACTATTCAAAAAATATCAAAACCGCTTTGGCTTAGCCTCTGAAAAAGACAGTACAACTACTCAAATCCAAGATCAAGTCCTTAAACATATAGAAGGCATTTTGGTTGGACCAACTACCGTACATCTTGGTATGGGCGGAATGTTTCATAAATATTTTATGGAAGCATCCTTTAGTGCTGATGAATATCACAAATTTCCAGAAAGCTTTAACACCATCCTCACATTCCTAAGCTACCTGGGTTGGTTTAGCAAATCAAATGGCAACTATACTTTTACTAATAAAGGATTGTTTTTTGCTAAAAGAGCTTCTGCATACGGCGTAACTGTTTCATATATCCCTATGTTTCGACAAATGGATGCTTTATTATTTGGCGATCCTAATGTACTATGGAACCCTCAAGCTGATACCGAAATACACGTAGATCGAGAAATGAATGTATGGGGAAGTGGAGGCGCACATACTACATATTTTAAAAAGATTGATGAAATCATTATTAGCCTGTTTAATAAACCTCTGGATGAGCAACCCAAAGGAATTCTGGATATGGGATGTGGCAATGGTGCTTTTTTAATTCACCTTTTTGAAGTCATTGAATCCAAAACACTACGAGGTAAACACTTAGATGATTACCCATTATTCCTAGTAGGTGCAGACTATAATAAAGCTGCTCTAAAAGTCACCAGGGCTAATTTAATCCAAGCAGATATATGGGCCAAAGTTATTTGGGGAGACATTAGCGATCCTGATTTACTAGAAAAAGATTTAAAGGAAAACTACACAATAGCATTAAAAGATTTATTATCGGTAAGAACATTTCTAGATCACAATAGGATTTGGAGCAAACCAACTTCACAACTGGACATTCCCAGCCAATCTACAGGTGCATTTGCTTATCGGGGAAAACGATTACTTAATAGCGATGTCGAACGGAACTTGAAGGATCATTTTAAAAAGTGGGCTCCTCATATTGAAAAATTCGGGTTAATCGTCATAGAATTACATACTATATCTCCAAAATTAACCGCTAAAAACCTAGGCAAAACTGCAGCTACTGCCTACGATGCTACTCACGGATTTTCTGATCAATATATTTTAGAAATTGATTCTTTTTTAAAAGTAATTAAAGAAGTAGGCTTACAAAGTGATGATAAGTACTTTTCTAAATTCCCGAATTCTGATCTGGCAACAGTAAGTATTAATTATATTATTGGGGAGTAATAATCCAACTTAAAGCTTAAAAATTTAATTACCCTCAATATTGACAAATAAAAAAGCCCCGGTTGATGATTTCCGGGACTTTTTATGTATTCACATGTTTTATACAATCTTATTCTTCTACGATACGCACAGGCATCTTGAATACTTTAGCTTCAGAACCATATTGTGTTCCTACTTTTTTATAGTTTAAGCGACTCTTAATAAAACCATCTAAGTTTTCACTTTTAGAATCAACAGATAATACTACGATTTCACCTTTACTATTTAAAGTAAATGTTACATAGGCTGTTAATTCTTTTTTAATTTTGAAAGATGGCTTCTTTAATAACGTACTAATTTCTTTATTAAGAGCGTTTTCTGTTTTTGTTGGATTAGTACTTGCGCTTGCAACACTACTTACTGCAAAAGCAACTGCTAAAAGTAATACATTCAATTTTTTCATGATCTATTCGTTTTTATTGATTTATACTTATAAGACCACTGATTATCCAAATCTGTTACACTAAAAAGGAATATTTAACACAGATTAACAAACCGACTGAATGCAATTAACACAGAAAATCCCTAAAAATGGCATCTCCCAGCCCTTATGTTAATTTCTTGTATACTGAGTAATTACATCTTTATATTCTGGAAATTGCTGAATTAAGTCCTTTTTATCTCCCAACTCAAAATCATCAAAATCAAAACCAGGTGATACTGTACATCCCACCAAAGAATAACTATCCTCTTTTTTTACACTAGAAGCAAACCAACAACCTGCCGGAACCGCCAACTGAGGTAGCTCTCCCTCATCCAGGTTTATACCTACAGAATATCGATGATATTTCCCTTCTAAATCGATCACATGCACAAACAAAGAAGACCCTTCATAATAATGCCATATCTCATCCTGATTAATTTTATGAAATGCCGAAAAATTGTCTGAAGTAAGAAGAAAGTAAATCGCTGTACAATAATTGCGTTCTCCCTTAAATTCTTTACTTAAAATTTGTTGAGGAATAACACCTTCACTTCTATACGCTTCTTTATAAAACCCACCTTCGGGATGTGAATTCATATCTAGTTTTTGAACTATCTTTTCTATCCTTGTGTTCATGGTATTTATATTTAGATGTTTTATAAAAAAAAAGAAGCGATCATCAATAGATCGCTTCTAATATATACTAAAAATTTAATTAGTGTTATTATGCTAATACTGCCTGCACTTTATCTGCAGCTTCCTGAAACTGTACTGCACTTTGTACATCTAGCCCACTACTGTCAATTAATTCTTTCGCTATATCAGCATTAGTACCTTGCAAACGAACTATAATTGGCACATTAATCGCGTCACCCATATTTTTATAAGCATCTACAACTCCTTGTGCTACTCGATCACAACGAACGATACCTCCAAAAATATTGATTAAAATTGCTTTTACATTTGGATCTTTAAGAATTATCCTAAATGCTGTCTCTACACGTTTTGCATCTGCGGTACCTCCTACATCAAGGAAATTTGCCGGCTCGCCTCCTGCTTGTTTAATTAAATCCATTGTCGCCATTGCAAGACCAGCACCATTTACCATACATCCTACATTTCCATCAAGATCCACATAATTAAGTCCTACTTCTTTTGCTTCAACTTCGATTGGATTTTCCTCTCTAATATCACGCATATCTACATAATTCTTATGGCGATATAACGCATTATCATCCAAAGTCACTTTGGCATCTACTGCCATAATTTTATCATCACTTGTCTTAAGAACAGGGTTTATCTCGAATAAAGATGCATCTGATTTAACATAAGCTGTATATAACGCCATTACAAATTTGGTCATTTCTTTAAAAGCAGTTCCGCTTAATCCCAAATTAAAAGCAACACGTCTTGCTTGAAAAGGGAGTAATCCAACAGATGGATCGACTTCTTCTGTAAAAATTAGATGAGGAGTTTCTTCTGCTACAGTTTCGATATCCATACCTCCTTCTGTAGAGTACATAATCATATTACGTCCAGAAGTACGATTTAGCAATACCGACATATAAAATTCATTCGGCTCACTATCTCCAGGATAATACACATCTTCTGCAACTAATACCTGGTGAACTTTCTTACCTTCTGCAGAAGTTTGAGGAGTAATCAAATTCATTCCTATGATCTGTTCTGCTATCTCTTCTACTTCCTTAAGGTTTTTAGCAAGCTTCACTCCACCGCCTTTTCCTCGTCCACCAGCGTGAACTTGCGCCTTAATTACATGCCATCCTGTTCCGGTTTCTGCAGTAAGTTGTTTTGCCGCAGCTACAGCTTCATTTGCATTTTGTGCTACAATACCGCGCTGTATACGCACGCCAAAGCTATTTAATATCTCTTTACCCTGATACTCGTGTAAGTTCATACTATTATTTTTTTGCCTTTTTTAGGAGTTCCAAAAATAGGAAAAGTGAAGTTATTGTGCCAATCTTTTTATAGTAAAAAAAACCAGTCTTTTTTAATTCTATAAACAATCAAAAAATCACGTTAATACAGGTAAAGATTGCCTCTTAACTCATTACAATTTAAAATCCTCAAAATCCAAAGGGTCAAAGTTTTTAAAATGCCCATTCATTTTGATCGCCTTTTTAGCATTATTCATCTCTCTCACTACAGGAATTGTCTTTTTTAGATGACTAATCAGATACTTTAATCTTTCAACCTCATTACGAAGTTTCAACAAATGATATTCCTGACGTAAAGCCAATCCTATTTTATGCGCTACCTGATAACTAACAAAAGGAATATCAAATACAGGAGGATTATCTATTGTTAATTCTACATACAGAATAGCAATATTTTTGAGTAACTCTTCTTGCAATTCTTCTTCACTACTATCATCATCCTTAAGAAACTCTACCTCTCCTCCGGCGTATAGTTTGCCAGGAAATTGCTGATAAAAGTTTTTGATTCTAAAAATTCTTGTTCCCTGACATATAATATCACTCTCTCCTCCCGGGTATTTTTGAGCTACCTTTTGAAGCTTTACTTCGGTACCATACTCTAATTTTTCGTCAATATAGGTAGGCACCCCAAACAAAACCCCTTCTTCTTCACAGTCATTAATCAATTGTTGGTACCTTTTTTCAAAAATATGCAAAGGCAATCGCTCTTCGGGATAAACAACGGTTTGTAATGGAAAAAGAGGTAGCATGATTTTTTTATTAAATGTACTAATTAACACTGTTTATATCCCTTAAACACAAGTTAAAAATCTTAATTTTTCTTATGCATTAGATTTTTTCTTTTTAAGACGTAGATATCTCTAATTTTATTGATAATTTCGTAGGCTTAAATTTGTGACACAATGGAAAATGAAAATTTATTAGCAATTGCAAATGAGTTTGGGAGTCCGGTTTATGTATATGACTCCTCAAAAATTATCTCACAGTACGACCGTCTTTCTGACGCTTTTAAAAAAGTCAAACGGTTAAAACTTAATTATGCAGTCAAGGCACTGTCTAATATTGCTGTTTTAAAGTTGATGAATTCATTAGGAGCTGGGCTAGATACTGTTTCTGCTCAAGAAGTAGAATTAGGATTAAAGGCGGGTGTCAAACCAAGTAATATTGTTTTTACTCCTAACGGAGTTTCTCTTGAAGAAATTGAGGAAGTTTCTGCCTTAGGTGTACAAATAAATATTGACAACCTTTCTATTCTGGAGCAATTTGGCACAAAACACCCTAATGTTCCAGTATGCATCCGTATGAATCCGCATGTAATGGCAGGAGGTAACAGCAAAATATCGGTAGGACATATTGATAGTAAATTTGGAATATCAATTCATCAAATTCCACATATCCTTAGGATTGTAGAAAACACAGGAATGCGTATTAATGGAATACACATGCATACAGGTAGTGATATTCTGGATATTGAAGTGTTTCTACGTGCTTGTGAAATACTTTTTGAAACTGCAATGAATTTCAAAAATCTTGATTTTATTGATTTTGGTAGTGGGTTTAAAGTACCTTACAAACTGGGGGATATTGAAACTAACATTGAGGAGTTTGGCAGTAAAATGACTAAACGTTTTAATACTTTTTGCAAAGAATACGGTAAAGAGCTAACTCTAGGTTTTGAACCTGGTAAATTTCTCGTAAGTGAATCAGGATACTTTTTAGCCAAAGTAAATGTAATCAAACAGACTACATCTACTGTTTTTGCTGGAATTGATAGTGGTTTTAATCACTTCATTCGACCTATGTTCTACAATTCACATCATGAGATTATTAATATTTCTAATCCAAAAGGAAAAGAACGGTTTTACTCGGTAGTTGGATATATTTGCGAAACAGATACTTTTGCCACAAACAGAAGGATTTCTGAAATTAACGAAGGAGATACTATTGCTTTTAAAAACGCAGGTGCTTACTGTTTTTCTATGTCTAGCAATTACAATTCTCGTTATCGCCCCGCAGAAGTATTATGGCATGAAGGGAAAGCTCATTTGATTCGTAAGCGTGAAACATTTGAAGATCTTACGAAAAACCAGGTGGACGTAGATATCTTTTCTAAAGTTGCTGAAACGACATAATATAACACTTATATATATTTATAAAGCGTCAGATAAAAAATCTGACGCTTTTTTTTGCATTGTAAATATTGTCAAAAGTTTATTCTTTTATCCCAGGTTGTAAAATAGTAAACTTTTCTTTTTCTTTTGCTTCATCCACCATTCTTTTCACATCAGCAAGAAGTGCTTTTGCATCATAAATCACTCCATCTTTAATGGTATAACTAACTCCTCCTGCCCGAATAACTTTGTTGTCATCTGTTAATCGAATGGCTCCTGTTCCATAAAGGACTTTAAAGTTTTGAAGTGGATTTTCTTCTACCACCACAAAATCTGCAAGTTTACCTACTTCGACAGAACCAATTTTGTCTGACACTCCTAAAGCTTCTGCTCCACTTAATGTAGCTGCTCTAATTATTTCGAGAGGATGAAAACCAGCTTCTCGAAACAATTCTAATTCTCGTATGTACGCAAACCCATATAGTTGAAATATAAATCCAGAATCTGATCCTACAGTAACACGCCCTCCTCTATTTTTATACTCATTAATAAAGGTCATCCACAGGCGGTAATTTTCTCTCCAAACCACTTCTTGTTCTGTTCCCCAATCATGCCAATACGAGCCATGTGAGATCTTACTGGGTTGATAAAATCTCCATAATGAAGGTAATGTATAAGTCTCATGCCATTCTGCTCTACGGGCTCTTTGCAAATCTCTACTCGCTTCATAAATATTAAACGTTGGATCCAGTGTAAAATCAAGCTCTATTAACTCATTCATTACCTTATTCCAATGATCTGAATAGGGTTTTGCTGCTTGTTTCCATAATTTACCTGCTTCCTCAAATCGATGTTGCTCATTTTGATAATTATAATCCAAAGGGTAATGCTGAACGGTTTTATCTTCAAACAACGCTTCTGGTAATCCATACCAATGCTCCATAGAAGTAAGTCCTGCTTTTGCAGAATTTAAGACATTCCATCGAGCCACATCGGTTTGAGAATGATGACAAGCAGAACGCAGTCCTAGTTTTTTGTTTTCATCTAATGCTGCGGTCATAATTTCTGGAGCTGCTCCAAAGAATTTTATCCCATCTGCTCCTTTCTTGGCATTTTCCTGAACCCATTTTCTTGCCATCTCAGGAGTGCTTATTGGTGATGCACTACCTTGTCCAAATCCTGTATATGCAAAAATACGAGGGGCAATAATTTCATTTTTATCACTTGCTTTTTTTAATTTCATTGTCCAATCTACACCTCTTCCACTAGGTTCTCTAACCGTGGTTACACCATGTGCCATCCACAATTTAAAGACATAATCAGCATCTGCTCCTTGTGCTACTCCGCCAATATGTCCATGCATGTCTACAAAGCCAGGCAACACATACATCCCCTCTGCATTAAGCTCCTTACCTCCTGGTTTTAATACTGGACGTTTTGTAGCATTGATAGGCATACCCGGATATCCAACAACAACAATGTTTTTAATTATATTTTTTTCTATAACAATATCGACTGGCCCTCTTGGAGGGGCACCATTACCATTAATTAGTGTTACCCCTCTAATGATTAGTTGAGAGAAAGGTCCTTCTTTAAGTTCTTGTGCATTGGATTGTGATATAAAAAATACAGCAAGGAGAAGGAGTACGTGTTTTGTGATTTTCATTGTAAAAGATTTGTATAAAACAAGAAAAAAAGAGCGCCTTTCTTTACAAATTAGAAAATACGCTATCAATAATTGTGATTAAACTTACTCAATTCAAAATAAAACTGAATAATCTCTATGAAGAATTTAACACCTCTATGTCTCTTTATTAAAGCGAAATACAACAATTATAATATTCATTATCTTTAATACACCACTAAAATCATTTTAATCATGGAAAAGTTACAATGGAATTCGTTTACCAAAAAAATTTATATCCATAAATCTATTGAAGAACTATATGATTTATGGGCCACTCCAAAAGGCATCACTTCCTGGTTTTTGAAACAAGCTGAATACAGCACCATTGATGGACAAATCAGAGAGCCATCGGAGCATATTCAAAAAGGGGACACGTACACCTGGCAATGGCATAATTGGGACGAAAAAGAAAAAGGAGAAGTACTAGAAGCTAATGGAGATAATTATATAGAAATTAGCTTTAGCAATTCAAAAGTCTCTGTAAAGCTAGAAAAGAAAAATAATGTGACTATGGTGATTTTATCACAATTTGATATACCTGTAGACGACAAAAGCAAATTACAAATACATTATGGATGCAGTAATGGCTGGACATTTTGGCTTGCCAATCTAAAAGCTTTTGTGGAGCATGGTATTTTACTAAATGAAACTGAAATAAATCTGCAGGAGAATGAGCTTTCTGGATATGAGTTTGTAAATATGTGATTACAAATTTTTAATATTTCTAATTAAATACTCTAATCCGTTAAGCTTTAATTCGTATACTGTTTGCAATTGTTGTCCCAGTAATCCTTTAGGAAAACCTTTGTTGTGATACCATACAACATAATACTCTGGAAGATCAATAAGGTATCTGTCTTTATACTTGCCGAATGGCATTTTGGTATGTGCTAATTTGATTAAAAAATCCTTTTGGAGTTGGATTTCCATGAAGTTGGTTATAAGAACAATTATTCAGTGAAATCTCGGTAATACCACATTAATGTCTCTACCTTTCTTTCCCATTTTTTTTGAGCCTCTTTATTTCTAGAATGATCCGTTTCTTCATCATATCTCTCTTGCATATTTATTCTCATCCTCTCCACCAGCTTATACATTTTATTAAGGTCTCTTCTTATGTTTTTACCCGCACTATATTCTTTAAGTCTCTTTCTCATTATTCGGGCATGTAATTCTGAAATATCAAAGTGCAATTGCTCATGAGAAAGAAGAGCTAACGACATCTGCCCTCTCTTAACCCAAGATAAAGATGGATAACAAAAGCTATCTACCTGATAATTTAATTCAATTTCTCCTTTATCTTTACCATAAGACCATTGATAGGTTATTCCCGTATTTACACTAGCGTCATAATTACTATTCAAATTAGGCTTTCCTCTAAAATCTGACCAGTCTAATTCGCTTCTTTCTGCGTACGAGAATTTCCCAACATAACCATTATTACTGGTAAAAAATAAAATTAAAATAATAGTAAAGCACTTACTCATAATTGCAAACAATTATGCCCAGATAAAAGTTATATTTTCATCTATTTCAGAGACGCCAGGGGAACACAATATGGGGCAAATATTGTTTGCTCTCTGTAAAATAGCATTATTTTTTAGTTCTAAATATACACGTATTTTTAAAAAATACATAATTTCTAGAATCTAATTTCGATTTATTTTTCCTTTGTTTTCCTTAATATTCCAATCTAATCAATTATAATGCCAAGAAATCTTCATTTCACAAAACAATAATAACAAAAAAGATAACAGATACAGTATCAAAGATATATAAAAAATCCTCTTTTTATATATCAAAATGTATTTTTAATTTAATATTAAAAATATTCCCCAAATAATACTAGTATACTTTATTTTTCTTTAAAAACTAATTTTTCAGATTGAGTCTCAAGATTCCAAAACTAACAAAAATTATTCAACCAGAGTTAATTTTAGCTCATCATCAAACTTAATCAAATATGCCGCATTATTATGGTATCCACCTAAAAGTTTCTTAGAATAACTAAATTTATTCTCAACATACTCTGTTGTTCCTTCATAAGAAGCAGAGTGATATAGGTCATCAGCGGTTCCTAGCCGCATCAAAATATCATATGCTATATCAAAACCACGTATAGCCCAATTATTAGGATCGATACCGTATTCTTTCTTATATCGTTTAACAAATGGAGTTATTTCTTCACCTTCTTCTATTTCTTTACTATCAAACTCCTTATCTACCGATGGATAATGCATATGTAACTTTGATAAGTGTTCATTTTTAATATTATCATTATTAAATGCATTATTTTTATCTGTAGTAAACAATGTTATTTTATGGCTCTCTGCTTTGGCATTAAGTAAAGGAATAACATTACTTATCATTGCTACATCATTTGATTCCAGAAAAACCCAATTAGGTTTATTCTTATCCAAAACTTTATTCAGCCTAACTTCATAAAGGTAATTACCTTCTTCAATTTTAGCAATTTTAGCTTTAGGGAATTTAGCGACTAGCTTCTCTTTAATTTGCTCATATTTTGCCCCCTGTTGTACTATAATAATAATATTCTTATCGATCGAATCTTTTTCTACAAACGATATTATTTTATCCTGAAGTATTACATTAGTTGGACGGGTTTGAAAGAAATTGTCATACAAGCTTGATTCTTTTCTTGATGCAGGTGAAAAAACAGGTGTATTGTACTTTTTAAGTTCTGAAGCTACTATTTCTAAATTAGTTTGATATAATGGTCCAATCACCACATCTGTTTCGTTAAAATCATTTTCTGCCATTAGCTTTTTAATATACTCTTCATTATTACTTTTCTGAGTATCAAAAACATTAAGCTCTGTAGTAATCCCTCTTGTCCTAGCTGAATCTACAGCAATCAACACTCCGCTATAAAGATCTAATGCTATTCTAAGACTTTGTTTGCTTTTAAGAAATTCTTCGGTATCTTTTCTAGCATCAAAGTTTAACGTATCTAAACTAAAAGGTAACATTATAGCTACTTTTTTAGGAGAGAAATTATAAAGGTTTTTACTTAGGTCTATATATTTCCCTTTGGTCACGCCTAAGTCTGTAACTGCGCTTAATGTGTCTTTAGGAATTGTAATAACCATACCCGCTTTAAGCCCATCTCTTAAGTAAGGATTCATTTTAAACAAAGAATCAGCAGAAATACCTGTACGTTGTAAAATTCTAAAAACAGTCTCTTTAGGTTTTACTTCATACAACTCAAATCCTGGTTGAATTGAATCTTTTAGAGAGACAAAAATAGTCGTAGGTACTGTAATTTGCATTCCGATAGGAAAACTAGGATTCATGTTAGGATTGAGCTGTTCTAACTCTGCTATCGTAATTCCGTGTCTTCTTGCAATATTGTATTTAGTATCTTTTGGTTTTATTGTATATCTGGTTGTGGCAGATAATCTAGAATTGGTTGGATCCTTAATTGTTTCAACAGTTGAAGTCTCTTCTTCATATACTGGTATCCTTATTTTATCTTTCTTTCTTATCTGTTCAGAATATAACCGTTTATTATTCTTTTTTATATCCTCAACCGTAACTTCATACTTCTTTGCTATACCATATAACGTTTCTTTTCTTTTAACTTTATGAGTAATAAACCGAACAATTTTTCGCTCTTTAGGGATAACTTTCAAACTATCAAGCACAGTATCTTTTCCTTTTTCTGAAATCGCATCAATAGAGGTAGGATCCTTTTTTACAATTTTACCTACATTTAGTATTTGCCCTATATTAATACCTTTATCTGCTTCTGGATTAAGCAAGTAAATAGTTTCTATACTTATATTATATTTTTTAGACAGACTGTATACAGTATCATCTTTTTCTACAACATGAGTATTATATTCCTGATCATCTACTATTGGGATAGCTAAAATTTCTCCTTCGCTAATTCCATTTTTTGCAGTTGGATTTATTCTATATATTGCTTCTGGAGTTGTATTATAACGTTTAGCTATTCTGTATACATTTTCTCCTTTTGCAACGGTATGACTTTTATATTGCTGTGCAAAAGTTGAACCTGATACTATCAACAACAGAAATATCAATAAAAACTTTTTCATGTATTTATCCGATTTGTTTTTTAATTCCCTAACTTTTAATTTAATATATTTCTATTCCCATTCTATAGTCGCCGGAGGCTTAGAACTAATATCATATACTACTCTATTAACGCCTTTTACCCTGTTTATTATTGCATTAGAAGTTTTTTGTAGAAATTCATACGGTAGATTTACCCAATCTGCCGTCATCCCATCTGTACTTTCTACAGCTCTTAATGCCACACAATTTTCATAAGTACGCTCATCTCCCATTACTCCCACACTTTGCACAGGCAATAAAATAGCCCCTGCCTGCCAAACTTTGTTATAAAGACCATCTTCTTTTAATCCATTAATAAAGATAGCATCTACTTCTTGCAAGATAGCAACTTTCTCTGTTGTAATATCTCCTAATATTCTAATTGCTAATCCAGGACCAGGAAAAGGGTGTCTTCCTAACAATTCTGGATCGAGCTCCATCGATGCTCCTACTCTACGCACCTCATCTTTAAACAACATACGCAATGGCTCTACGACTTTCAATTTCATATAATCTGGCAGTCCACCAACATTATGATGTGATTTGATCGTAGCAGAAGGGCCATTTACAGATATAGATTCTATTACATCTGGATAAATTGTTCCTTGTCCCAACCATTTTGCATCTTCTATTTTATGAGCTTCATCATCGAATACTTCTATAAAAATCTTTCCTATAATTTTTCGTTTTCCCTCAGGGTCGCTTTCTCCAGCCAAAGCATCCAAAAAACGTGCCGAAGCATCAACGCCTTTAACATTAAGTCCCATTCCCTCATACTGTTTTAATACCGCAGAGAACTCATTTTTACGTAACAACCCATTATTAACAAAGATACAATGCAAGTTTTCACCAATAGCCTTATGTAATAATACTGCCGCTACTGTAGAATCTACACCTCCACTTAAACCTAATACTACTTTATCATTACCTATTTTATCCTTAAGCTCTGCTACTGTAGAATCCACAAAAGAATCAGGTGTCCAATCGGGTTGAACATCTGCAATTTTGATCAAGAAATTTTCTAATAATTTTTTCCCATCAGTAGAGTGATACACTTCTGGGTGAAATTGAATAGCATAAGTTTGCTCGTTTTCTATCCTATATGCTGCATTTTCTACATCACCAGTACTTGCTAATTTAACAGCTCCTGTAGGAAGTTTTTTTATAGTATCACTATGACTCATCCATACCTGAGAGCCTTTAGTAATATTTTCAAAAAACTGCTCTCCTTCTTGTACAAATGATAAATTAGCCCTACCATACTCTCGTGTATTTGATGGAGCAACTTCTCCTCCGCTAAAATGAGCCAGGTACTGAGCACCATAGCAAACAGCCAAAAGTGGCTTGTTACCCCGAATTGCTGATAAATCAGGATGAGGAGCATCTTCCCCTCTAACAGAGAAAGGAGAACCAGAAAGGATTACCGCCTTAAAGTCTGATATATTCTCGGGTAAGTTATTATAAGGGTGTATCTCACAATATATGTTTAACTCTCTAACTCGTCGTGCTATTAGCTGAGTATATTGCGATCCGAAATCTAAAATAAGTACGTTGTTTTGCATAGGCAAAAATAAAATTAAATTACAACCCTCGAAATCCTAAAAGGAATAATTTTCAATATTATTTACTATCTAAGTTTTTAGGCATCATTATTCTTATAAAACAAGCTATTACCAAAAACCTTCTACCTAAACCAATTAACCGTTCGTCGATATTTAAATGCATTTCGTCGATGACAATCATTGCAAATGACACAATAATTTTAAATTTACATCAGAAACCTTCTAACCTCCAATACGATGAATAACTTTACTTTGAAACTTGCCATAATAATCATTCTTTTTTCTAACACAAGATGTTTTGCCAACGATACTGAGTATAGTATAAAAATCTTTGATCAGCATATATCGAGTATGATTACAAAAATCCCTGATACCATGATGGATCAAAATACGTTTTACAGCACTTCATTAGAAAAAAAGAACGAAGTTCTTACAATGTCCATTTTAGATTTCATTAAAGAACATACTGATCCATATAAAAAGAAAAATGAGGCTCAGGGTAGTTGGATCAAAAGTACTAAATGGATTAAAGATCCAAATTGGATAAAAAGAGAGCTTGTGTAATTCACTGTATAAAGTTGTGAAGTATTTACGGCACACCTTCCAAATTAGACAAAAGATTCTACATACATTGCTTATTATTTCAGAATCAATAACACTTTACTTTATAGACTAAAAAAACCACTTCTGTTTTCAGCTACAGTAAAACACATCATTTCGTCATGTTTTGTAATAATTAAAACTTTTATAACGAAGTTTTAATGTATAAACTGGATTTAATAAATTCAAACATTTTGTCAACATCAAAAATATTTCTTTAAAATATTTCAAAAAAGTCAATCTTATTTTCATGTAAAGTTTAACGGATTACACCTAAACTTCAGCACGAAAAAAAATGACACCTAAGATTCTGTCTCCATTTTATTAATCTTACAAGGCATGTCCCCCTTTTGTCCCCCTACCTTTTTTTTATCTTTTACTCCTTAGTAATAAATTTAAAAGATAAAACTAGTTTCTAGATAACCAACTTTTTCAAAACAACATACGTATTACACAAATCAAAAATAATCCAACATCTGTCTATCTAAACACTAAATTTTAAAAAAAAATTAAATCAAAGCGTTACTTTTAATTGCTAAATCATTTTTTAATGAAACCCCTTTATCCCACCTACCTGCTTTTAACTTTTTTGTTTTTTAGTAATACAGTTTGGTCTCAAAACAAAAAAGTCATAGATAGTTTGACTCTATTGGTCTCCAACAAAAAAACTGCCGATACTACACAAATACTGGCCTATAATGACCTTGGTATTCAATATGCAGTTTCTGATCCAAAACAAGCTGAAATTTATATCAACAGGGCACTTATAATTGCTAAGCGGATCCAAAAACCAAGAGGTATTGCCGGTGCATATAACTGCATGGGAGTGGTATACTATTACCAAAAAGAACTAGATTCTGCACTAGTATATTTTAAAAAAGCATTAGCTATTAACACAGAAATAATGCATCAATGGGGTCAGGCTTCTGCTTTACATCAGATTGGAGCCATTCAAAATCTTCAAGGAAATTATCATGAAGCGATACAAAGTTTTCAAGAATCTGGTGAGATTTTTAAATCTAAAAATGATTCTCTTGCTTTTGCTAAATCTATAGAAAACATAGGTGTTTCATATAACCTGATGAGGCATCGACCAAAAGCCATCGAGTATTTTTTAAAAGCAATACAACTTTATGAAAAAATTAATAACCCCGTAGGAGTATGTCGTGGATACTATCATATTAGTTATATATTGATAAACCAACATAAGTATAAAGAGGCATTAAAATATCTAAATGAAGGATTACCTAAAATAGAAAAAGAGGGAAACAAGCAATTTATAGCATCAATTTTACAAAATACAGGCAATTGTTATAAAGGCTTAAAAAAATACTCTAAGGCACTGGATTATTTGCAAAGAGCACTGGATTATAGAAAGGCAATAGGAAACAAAAAAGCTATCGCACTTAACCAATCCATAATAGGAGATACGTATTATGAAAAAGAAGAATATAACACTGCTATGCAATACTATGAAAAAGCATTGTCGAATTACCCAACCACAAGAAATAACAAACAAAAATTATCTACATATAATGCCATTGCAAAAACCTATTTAAAAACAAAAAAAATAGATCTGGCAAAACATTACGTCTCAAAAGCGATTGCTATTAATAAAACAATCAAAGACTTGAAAAGAGAAAAAGAAATCAATCATACCTTATCTAATATTGCAGAGCAGGAGGGAAAAAGTACACAAGCATTGCAGTTTTATAAAAATTATGAGCGATTAAAAGATTCTTTATACGTTTTAGAAAATGAGAAGCGTGTAGGTGAACTACAAATCATTTTTGAAACCGAGAAAAAAGAGCGCCAAATCACAATGAAAAATACTGAAATTGAATTGCTCGAACAAAAAGCCAAGATGAGTAGTTTACAGCGAGCACTTTTAGTTATCGGGTTTGGATTACTCATGATTATTTTTAGTTTAGGGTTCTATGTTTTCAGGCTAAAAATAAAACGTTCAATTTTGGAAAAAGAAAAACTAAATTCAGAATTGAATTATAAAAAAAATGAATTGACTACTTATGCTTTACATATTGCAAAAAAGAATAAAGTCTTGGAAAATTTAAGAAATGAAGTAAAACTTATTAAGCATTCCGAGTCTAAAAATGCTCAATACAACTATCAAAAACTTATACAAACCATTAACTTTGATCTTAGAGATGATGAAAACTGGGAGAATTTTAGAAAATACTTTGAACAAGTTCACAAAGGGTTTTATTGCAGAATTAAAAAAAAACACTCTCATGTAACTACAAATGAATTACGATTTTTAGCACTTCTTAAGATGAATTTGTCTTCTAAAGAAATTGGCAGTATTCTCAACATCTCACAAGAAGGAGTAAAAAAAGCACGCTACAGGCTTCGAAAAAAACTAGACCTATCACCAGACTGCTCTTTACAAGATTTGATTTTAAACTTATAAAAATAGAGTCTATACTTTATTCTTTTAAAATCAAGAACTCTCCTTTTAAAGGTTCTAAATACTTCATCAATATTGGAATTAAATCAGAACCATACTCCAGATACAATTCTGTAAAGTTCTTGTTACGTTCTTGCAAACTTTGATTAGGAAAAAGTTCATTTTGCAGTGTTGTTAAACGTTTTACATGATCACTTAATTTGCGTCTTTGTGCTTTCAACAATCGTTTTTCTAAAACATCTAATCCTTTAAGTTGTTTTATTTCTTGTGCTTTTACTGCATTATTAAAAGTTACATCCGTTTGCTCTGCCAACTTATACATTTCCTCAAACTGCTCTTTCAAATGTTTACGCTGCGGATCAAAATTAATATCTATGTTTGATACTCGACGAACTTTACGGTTAATCAACTCATGTTGTTTCAAAAACAATTCTGTATCAGAAACATTGAGTTTTTCGATTTTCTCGGCTTGTTTTTTAGTTTGAATCAGCACAGAGTTACGAAGTAACAACATGGGAAAAGGAATATCTACAGTTTCAAAATAGTCTTTTAACTCTAACCAATACGCTAATTCTCCCCCTCCACCTATATAACAAAGATTAGGTAAAATCACTTCCTGATACAAAGGTCGCATCATTACATTAGGGCTAAATCTTTCTGGAAACTCAGAAAGTTCTTTTAATATCTCACTCTTGCTCCAGGAGATATCGGTTTCGTTCACGAAGTATCTTTCTTCTTTTTCAATAATTCGTTCGCGTAATCTATCTGCCAGGTAAAACAAATTAATTTCTCTTGGGTTTACCTGTACTTTATACCCTTGTACTTCTAGTTTTTCTGCTTTTGGTATTACCTTAGTATATGCAACCTGATCTATTAATTCTTTTTCAACAAACGGTATAAAAAGCTTCTTTAATTCCCGGTCATCCCCATCTATAATAACCAGACCATACTCACCAAACAATTCATTAGCCAGATATCGGGTTGCTTCGGCAAGGTTATTATGTTGTAGATATGCTTCCTTAAATAAGGTTTTAAGGTATTCTGCATTTCGTCCTGATCCAATTTCCGAAGAAAAAATCTCAAAAACTTTATCTAATCCTTCGGTATCAAAAACCCCTACCGCTCCTCCATCGTTACGATTCCATTGTACCTTTTTCCCAAAAAGATTAAAGTAATTAATCTCTTCAAAATCATGATCTTCTGTTGCCATCCAGTATATAGGTACAAAATCATATTCTGGATGCCTCTCTTTTAAATCTTTAGTAAGATTAATGGTAGAAATGATTTTATATAAAAAGTATAATGGCCCTGTAAAAAGATTCAGTTGATGTCCTGTAACCACAGTAAATGTGGTAGGTTTATCTAATGATTCTATATTTTGATTGGTGAGATCTGAAGGAACGACACCTATATATTGTTTGCGTAAAGCTTGTACCAATACTTTTCTATGCTCATTAGAAAAAGAGTGTTGTTTTTCTTCAATTTGGTCTTTGAAGTTTTCTAATTTTGGAAACCGATTATAAAAAGGTTGTAATTCAGATTTTTGATCTAAATAGTCACAAATAAGAGAAGAAAAGTAATTCGTATCGCTAAACGGAATACAGTCACTAGGCATAAGCAAACTTTTTGGTCGATAAATATACGGCGGATTGTGATCTCATCTGCTTTTTTATATTTTTTTTAATAGTTTGAAAGAATTCATCTATAAGTCTTTATATAAATATTAAAATTTATCAATATTCTCTATTTCAAATCCTAAATTTTAGTTAATACCGATTAAATCCTAGATTTAACTCGGTATTTTACCCTTTTAAAAGAATTCACCGATCAATGAAAAAACTAATCATCACACTCTTTGTCGTAACTATAACGACATGCTTAACCTATTCTCAAAACAAATTACAATCTCCTGCCGAATTTTTGGGCTATGAAATAGGTGACCAATTTACACGTCATGCAGATGTTGTAAATTATTTTAATCATGTTGCCGGCCATTCTAATATGGTAAGCTATCATACCTACGGAAAAACAAATGAACGTAGACCGTTGACTTATGCTATTGTTTCTTCTGAAGAAAATCTAAACAACATAGAAAACATAAGATTAAACAATCTAAAAAATATTGGTATTGCAGAAGGTACAGCTAATCCAGAAGTTGCGATTGTTTGGTTAAGTTATAATGTACATGGTAATGAAGCTTCTAGTACAGAATCTGCTATGCAAACTATCTATGAGTTAATCACTAAAAAAACCGCATGGTTAAAAAATACTGTAGTTATTATAGATCCTTGTATAAATCCTGATGGTCGTGACAGGTATGTAAACTGGTACAACCAGATAAAAGCAACACCTTATAACACGGATCAAACCGCAACAGAACATAATGAACCATGGCCGGGTGGAAGACCAAATCATTATTTATTTGATCTTAACCGTGACTGGGCATGGGCAACACAAGTAGAATCAAGACAACGTATAAAAGCATACAATACATGGATGCCGCATATTCATGTGGATTTTCATGAACAAGGGATTAATGAACCTTATTATTTTGCGCCTGCCGCAGAACCCTTTCATGAGATTATTACGCCATGGCAAAGAGATTTTCAAACTCAAATCGGTAAGAATCATGCTCGATATTTTGATGCAGAAGGATGGTTGTTTTTTACCAGAGAACGTTTTGATTTACTATACCCTAGTTATGGAGACACCTACCCTACTTTTATGGGAGCGATAGGAATGACATATGAGCAAGCCGGGCATGGACGTGCAGGTTTAGGTATCCAAACCGACGAAGGTTATGTATTAACGCTAAAAGATCGTGCGTTACACCACACCACAACCGGATTATCAACAGTCGAAATCTCATCTAATCAAGCTACAAAACTAAATACTGAGTTTAAGAAATTCTTTAATACCACTGGGCTTAAATATAAAAGCTATGTATTAAATGGAGAAGCCGATAAGATCAATGCATTAGTAAAATTGCTGGAAACTCACGATATCAAATATGGGTATACAAATACTGCAAAAATTTCGGGATTCAATTTTAAAGAAAATAAGCAAGGGAGTATTAATGCTAACGGAGCACTCGTGGTTAGTACTAATCAACCCAAAGGTAAAATGGTAAAAGTACTTTTTGAGCCAAACGCCAAGCTAAATGATCCATTGACTTATGATATTACAGCATGGAGTGTACCGCATGCTTACGGATTAAATGCCATTGCTTCGACTACATTGATTCCTGCTAACGGAAATAAGAAACCTAATACTATAAATAACGTTGCCAATTCATCTGGACCAGGATATATCGCGAAATGGAATAGTATAGATGACGCTGCTTTTATGGCAGACTTATTACGTCATAATATTAGAGTACGTTTTAGTGAAAAAGATTTTAGCAATGGTGCAGAGAATTTCAAAAAAGGAAGTCTTATTATCACCAAAAGTGATAATCGTAAAACCACTAATTACGATAAAATGGTTATTGATATTGCCAATACTCATCATCGAAAACTATATACTGCTCCTACTAGTTTTTCTAGTAAAGGGGTAGATTTTGGTTCTCCAGATGTAAAACTCATCAACAACCAACGCATTGCCGTGTTAAAAGGTAGATACACCTCTTCTTTAAGCTATGGAGAGATTTGGTATTTTTTCGAACAACAACTTAAATTTCCTATTACCTCAATTGATACAGATTATTTTAAGAATGTTGACCTTACCAAATATGATGTATTAGTTATGCCAAATGGATATTACAACAGCTATCTGGATAAAGGAGCTTTAGATAAATTGAAAAAATGGGTAAGCAGTGGTGGTAAAGTAATCGCAATTGGTAATGCCGTAAGAACCTTTGCCGATAAAAAAGGATTTAGTCTTAAGAAAAATAAGGCTGATAAAAAAGAAAAAGACTCTATTGGTAACCTTACGCCTTATGATCAACGTGAACGAAAAAGCGTAAAAAACTTTATTACGGGAAGCATTTTCAAGACCAAAGTAGACCCATCACACCCAATGGCTTTTGGATATGATGACACTTATTTTAGTTTAAAATTAGGAAGTAGTTCTTATAAATTTCTTCAAAATGGATATAATATCGCTTATATAGAAAAACCACAAAGTGTTTCTGGATTTGCAGGGGCAGATGCCTTAAAAAACTTGAATAACTCATTGGTATTTGGCGAATCAAGAGTAGGTAACGGAAGTATTATCTATATGGTAGACAATCCACTATTCAGATCTTTTTGGGAGAATGGAAAACTCTTCTTTGTGAATGCCATCTTTTTTGCTAATAATAATAAATTTAGAATTTAAATTAAATAATCATGATTAACTCACAACTCTCTACAACTTTTAAGACTGTAGCTTTATCGGCTATTGTACTTTTAGCCAGTTGTAACCAAAAGAAAGAAACTGTGGAAACAACAACAGCATCGGAACCTAAAGAGACAGCAAATGTCTTATTAACCAAATGGACTGGTCCATATGGTGGTACTCCTGCATTCGACAAAATGAATGTCGCTGACATAAAACCAGCCCTTGAAAAAGGAATGGAGCTTAATCTTAAAGAAATTGATGAGATTGCAAATAACTCTGAGGCCCCTACTTTTGAAAATACAATAGTTGCAATGGAGAGATCCGGAGCAGAACTCGATAGAGTTTTTACATATTACGGTATCCTAAGTAGTAATATGTCTTCTCCAGAATTTAGAGACGTTCAAAAAGAAATGGCTCCTAAGCTATCAGAATTTAGTTCTAAAATATCACAAAACGAAAAGCTGTTTAAGCGAATCAAAACGGTTTATGATAATGCTCAAAAAACACCATTAGAAGCAGATCAACAACGTGTGGTGGATCTTACCTATAAGTCATTCGCCATGAATGGAGCAGAGCTGGATGAAGAAAAGAAGAAACGCTATGCAGCAATCAACAAAGAATTATCAGAACTATATACCAACTTTTCTAATAATGTTTTAGAAGATGAAGAAGGATATGTTACCTATCTAACCAAAGATCAATTAAGCGGTTTATCAGAGCCTTTGATTAAAGCATATGCAAAAGCGGCAACCGATAGAGAGCAGGATGGTAAATATGCGGTGACCAATACGAGGTCTTCTATGGATCCTTTCCTTACCTATTCTGATGAGCGTGCTATACGTGAAAAAGTATGGAGAACCTACTATTCTAGAGGAGACAATGGTGATACTAAGGATAATAATGAAAATATCGCCAAAATACTAAAATTAAGAAAAGAACGTGTTGGTTTATTAGGACACGATAATTATGCAGACTGGAGGCTACAAAATCGTATGGCTAAGAATCCTGACAATGCTATGAAACTTATGAATGCTGTTTGGCCAGCTGCTATAGCAAGGGTAAAAGAAGAAGTAGTTGATATGCAAGCCGTAGCAGATGCAAATGGGGATAAGATAACAATCGAACCATGGGATTATCGCTACTATGCAGAAAAAGTAAGAAAGAAAAAATATGACCTGGATTCTGATGAAGTAAAACAATACTTACAATTAGATAAGTTAAGAGAAGCTATGTTCTTTGTTGCTGGTGAATTATTTAATTTTAAATTCACTCCTATCGAAGATGGTAAAGTTCCTGTTTTTCATGAAGATGTAAAAGTATGGGAAGTAAATGACAAAACTTCTGGAGAGCATATTGGATTATGGTATCTAGATCCGTTTGCCAGACCTGGTAAGCGATCTGGAGCATGGGCAACTACCTATAGAAGTCATACTACTTTTGATGGTAAAAAGAATGTACTGGGATCTAATAACTCTAATTTTGTAAAACCGGCTCCGGGAGAAGCCGTTTTAGTATCATGGGATGATGCTACTACTTTTTTCCATGAATTTGGTCACGCTTTGCATTTCTTCTCCTCAGAAGTGAAATATCCAACTCTTAATGGAGGTGTACGTGATTATACAGAATTTCAATCTCAATTGTTAGAACGTTGGTTATCTACCGATAAAGTAATTGATAATTATCTTGTACATTATAAAACCGGAGAAGCTATTCCAAAAACACTGGTTGATAAAATTAAAAAAGCAGCTACCTTTAATCAAGGGTTTGCTACAACAGAATACCTGGCCTCTGCCCTAATGGATATGAAATTTCATTTAGCAGACCCAACCAATATCGATGTAGATAAATTTGAAAAAGAAACACTAACAGAATTACATATGCCAAAAGAATTAGTGATGCGTCATCGCACACCACATTTTGGACATGTCTTTTCTGGAGAAGGATATGCCACTGCATATTATGGATATATGTGGGCAGATGTACTTACCTCTGATGCAGCAGAAGCATTTGCTGAAGCTCCAGGAGGATTTTATGATAAAGAAGTTGCTGCTAAACTGGTAAAATACCTTTTTGCACCACGCAACGCTATGGATCCTGCAGAAGCATATCGCAAATTTAGAGGACGTGATGCTAAGATTGAAGCATTAATGAAAGACAGAGGATTCCCGGTTCCTAAGTCGTAACTAAAAATAACATGTAATTAAAATGCACATATGCCATTATAACAGAGGGTATATGTGTATTTTTATATAGAAGAGAGTTATACTTCATTATAAAAATTAAACTATACGAAGTATAGAATAGATGTAGTTGTGATAAAAGAACTAATATGAAGCTTTTATGAAATACATATATAAATCAGCATTTGTACTTTGTGTTCTTGTACTTTTTTTTAATGGTAAAAAATATCAAAAATCATCATCAATGGATATAGTTAGAGGACTTAAGCTTGCCATTGCCAAGTTTACGAGTTTAGAACAAAAGCTTATTGTAAAAGTTGCCAAAAAACTAGAAAACAATGGATTTCCGGTTGATGATTTAACAAGAATTCACCTCAAAAAAAGAATGCTTAATGATAAGGGTTATTATACTAAGAATGAAATTACATTTTTTGTGAACCCCGGAGTTTATAAAGAAGATGAATTTAATTGGGGAATAGAAACAATTACTATAGACTGGGAAGACCCTTCTGTCGTAAGAACACCAGATGGAGGTATCGAGTTTGTGGTAGGTAATAAAGTAAAACCCGAAGATCTTGTGATGAGTCTTTATGGGATGAACGATTCTTATTCATACCATACACTTCTAAAAAATCATGATGGTATTGTGAAAAAAATAAATGATATCCTAGTGACCAATGATGTAGAAGAAATTAAGAATTTTGCTTCCCAAGGGATAGTAGAACTAATTAGAAATTATCTAATAGTAATAACAGCGCATAATGAAAATGTATATGAAATGGCAATAAGAAGGATAGATCATGACCTTATTGACTCTAATCACTTTAATGAACTCTTTGAGCAGTATCGTTTAAAAATAGACATAAACACGTCAAGAATAGAAGTGTTAGATAGATTTGATCCAACTTTCTTTCCTACTCCCGCTCCTGCTCCAGTACCACCAATTAAAAAGAAATTTTAGAGAATATAATGTAACCAAACTCTAAAAAAACAAAAACACAGAATGACAATTCAAGATTTAGGATATACCAATACTTTAGAGCAGTTTAGAATCAAACAAAATTTAGATTCTTTTGAAGTAGGCAGAATACTATCTGAGCATAAAGAAAGATATGTTATTAAGACTCCTATACATGAATTTGATGCAGAACTCATTGGTAATTTAAGATATACAGCAGAAAGCAGATATGACTTTCCTGCTGTTGGAGATTGGGTTGCCTTTTCAGAGTATGATGAAGGTAAAGCTCTAATTCATGCTATTTATCCTCGAAACTCTATCATAGAAAGACAAGCCGTTGGAGCATCAGGAAAAGTACAAATAATCGCAACAAACATTGATTATGGTCTAATTGTCCAAGCCGTTAACCGTGATTTTAATATTAATAGATTAGAAAGGTATTTAACAATCTGTAATGCCTCTAAAGTTGAACCCATTATTATTTTAAGCAAAATTGATTTGCTAAATGAAACCGATTTGCAGAATATCATAAACCAGATAAAGCAACGAATCAAAGACATTACAATACTTACAGTTAGCAACCAAACAGTCAAAGGGTATGATCATCTA
Source organism: Aquimarina macrocephali JAMB N27 (assembly GCF_000520995.1). Lineage (GTDB taxonomy): Bacteria > Bacteroidota > Bacteroidia > Flavobacteriales > Flavobacteriaceae > Aquimarina > Aquimarina macrocephali. The sequence continues at coordinate 110,937 of NZ_JACA01000027.1, forward strand.
AATCAAATTATCCAAAAAGGAAAAACATACTGTCTACTTGGATCTTCCGGAGTCGGAAAATCCACTCTTCTTAACAACCTTGCAGGTAAGCTACAAATGAAAACAGGAGAAATAAGTTCGAGTGTAAACAAAGGAAAACATATAACAAGTCATCGAGAGTTAATTGTATTGGAAAATGGTGGTATTTTGATCGATAATCCCGGGATGCGAGAAGTCGGGATTGCTGACACAACAAGTGGATTAGAAACTACATTCGAAACCATTATTGAATATGCTGACAATTGCAGATTTAAAGATTGCACACATGTGCATGAGGAAGGTTGCGCTATACTGGAAGCTGTTGAAAACGGAGAAATTGATAAAGACTCATATTCTAATTTTCGAAAAATGGAAAAAGAAAAAATGCATTTTGAATCAGATATCAAAGAGAGAAAAAAGAAAGATAAAGACTTAGGAAAAATGATTAGAAGTGTTCAAAAGCAGAGGAGGAATGATAAATACTAATAAAATGTAGTCAATATATGAATAACAGTATAAAACTGGAACCAGAAAAAATCATTAAAACCATCGATCTACTCGAAAAACGAGTTTCGGATCGATTTCCTGATTCGGGACTTAGAGAGGTTTGCTTTCAATTCTTGCATACTGCTCAAAAAAGCAAGCAAAATATTGATTGGATCTCTTCTCCAAATATTTTACTTCGTGTATTTTCTCATATGATCATACTAATCGGTTTAGGAGGTCTGATCTACAGTATCACCTATATTGATTTACAAATTGAAAATACTACCCTTGCTAATGTGGTTACTATTTCTGAAGCTATTTTTAATGATATCATACTATTAGGTGCTGCAATTTTTTTCCTTTTTTCATTAGAATCTAGACTAAAAATGAAACGAGCACTGAAATCTCTTAATGAACTCAGGGTAATTGCTCATGTTATTGATATGCATCAATTAACAAAAGATCCAAATGTCACTGATGTACCAGAATCTGCTACAGAAAACTCTCCTAAACGAACCTTTACTAACTTTCAGCTTCAGCGATATCTTGACTATTGCTCTGAAGCCACAGCATTAGTTGGTAAAGTTGCAGCCCTATATTCTCAAAGTCTACCCGACGAGAAAGTAGTAAGGGCGGTAAACGAAATCGAAATACTAACTACAGGACTAAGTAGAAAAATATGGCAAAAACTCATCATACTAAATGAATTAAAAGTCGATAAAAAATAATTAGTTGATACAAAAAACATCCTAAATCTCGTCAAGTAATAAAAATAAAAACATGAATCAAGACACTATAATCAAACAGATAACAACAGATCTTCTAGAAAGCTTTACCTATTTTGCTGATTCTAATCATACCGGGTATGACCCTTTACATCCGGTTTCTAAAATTGTATTTGCTGCTCAGGGAGAGATCACAACACCTCCGGATTTAGGCTTTATGGGATATGGTGGTGGATCTGAAGGAGAAGTCTTTAGTGATTGCGGAGTATTAGATTTAGAAGCATTTTTCCCGTTAAATGAAGAAGGCGATTATTATCGTGAAGATGATCACGAGTATAAAGAAAAATGCTTTCATAATGCTTGCCAGGGAGTCTTACAAGGTCTTACCGATATTGCTAAGAGTGATGAATTTCAAAAAATACCTAAAGAAGGTCCTGTGGTATTTGTCCTAAACCTAATAGATCAGTTTAATAAGGTACTATGTCGTATCCATCCTAACGGAGAAGTAGAATTACCACCAAAAAAGGAGTAGTATAAAATGAAAAAAATCAAATCTCTATTCATAATAATGATACTCTTCTCTTGCAATAGTGAAAAGAAACAGGTTCTTGAAAAAGAAGATGTTAAAGAAGAGAGTAGTATAAAAGACTTTACTAATTTTATTGCTGAAGGTTTTGAAATCGCTGTAGTTCAAAATGAAAAGAAGATAGCGTTTGGAGATTTGAATCAGGATGGTTATCAGGATTTTGTGGCCATAATTGTAAATTCAAACACCAATATAGAGGATACTGATCCCGAAGAGGTTAGAATTGCTATATACGAAGGATCAGAAAATGATACATATAAACAAAAAGCACTAAGCGGAAACTTAACTTCTGCTTTTATTTATAATGAAAATCCATCACTTAAAATAACAACCCATATACTAAGTATTAGTCATCAATCTATGAGGCATGACTATGAAATAAAATTTAGATTCGAAAAAAAATACAATGACTATATGCTTATTGGCTCAGAATTAAACAACTACGGGAATGCTACTCACGATGGGGCTGGAAACACCAGTATTAATTTCTTAACAAAAACAAAGGTTAAGAAAACATTAGAATATGATCATGAAAAAGAAGAATTAAAAGAACTGAAACCCGTTGTAACAAAAATCGAAGAGGACCTAATATCAATTACTCAAATTAGTGATCTTACTATATATAAAATTATAGGAAACGAATAATAACTAATGCTATATACAAAAATTTCATACTCATCAATACTTTATCAATCATGAAAACAATTAAATTTTTAGTATTTATTCTAATAATATCAGGAGTCTTGGTTTCCTGTAAAAAGAATACAGTAACAGAAGAGTCATCTACCGAAATCGTTGAGAATAAAGAATTTAAAGTCGACTTTGAGAAATTCACCCTCGATAATGGATTACAAGTGGTATTCCATATCGATCAATCAGACCCAGTTGTTGCTGTTGCCTTAACCGCGCACGTAGGTTCTGCCCGTGAGAAAGAAGGAAGAACTGGTTTTGCTCATCTATTCGAACATTTGCTTTTTCTCGAATCAGAGAATTTAGGGAAAGGTGGATTAGATAAAATGAGTGCTCGTATTGGTGGATCCGGAGCAAATGGTTCTACAAGTCAGGATCGCACAAACTATTACCAAACTGTACCTAAAGATGCACTTGAAAAAATGATCTGGGCAGAAGCTGATAAATTAGGCTTTTTTATCAATACCGTTACTGATCCCGTTCTCGCCAAAGAAAAACAAGTGGTTAAAAATGAAAAGCGCCAGAGTGTAGATAATCGCCCTTATGGACATGTTAATTATGTAATCGATAAAAACATGTATCCTGCAGATCACCCATATAGCTGGCAGGTAATTGGATCATTAGAGGATTTACAAAACGCTACGCTACAAGATGTAAAAGATTTCTATAATCATTGGTATGTCCCTAATAATGTTACACTTACTATAGCAGGAGATTTTGATCCGGATCAAGCCAAAACATGGGTGCATAAATATTTTGATGAAATTAAACGTGGAGAAGACATTCCTGCATTAGAAAAACGTCCCGTGGTTTTGACCGAGACTAAAAAATTATATTATGAAGATAATTTTGCACGTCTTCCGCAATTAACGATGACTTGGCCAACCGTACCAGTATATCATTCGGATTCATATGCTTTAGAAGTACTTTCTACATATTTATCTGAAGGAAAAAAAGCTCCTTTCAATAAAGTATTGGTAGAAGACAAGCAGCTTACTCCCGAAATTACCATGTTTAACTTTGGATCAGAATTAACAGGCCAATATCATTTGATTATTCGTGGATTTGAAAAAACAAATCTAAGTACTATTGATAGTGCCGTTTCTGAAGCTTTTACAAAATTTGAGACCGAAGGAATCTCGCAAGAAGACCTTGATCGTATTAAATCAAGTCAGGAAACTGCATTTTACAATGGTTTATCCAGTGTATTGGGTAAAGGCTTTCAGCTAGCACAATATGAAATTTTTGCAGGAGATCCCGGTTTTATTAACCAGGATGTAAAAAATATCCTTGCAGTAACCATTGATGATGTAAATAGAGTATATAATCAATATATCAAAGGAAAACATTATGTTGCCACAAGCTTTGTTCCTATCGGACAAAGTAATTTGGCTTTAAAAGATTCTAAACTTGCAGAGATAGTTGAGGAAAAAATTGTAGCAGGAGCAGAAGAAAATTTTGATGCCAGTATAGTGGTAGATTATAAGAAAACCCCATCTAGTTTTGATCGATCAACAGAACCGCCATATGGAGATACTCCAGAGGTTACCGTACCACAAGTATGGCAAGATCAGTTTTCGTCAGGAATAGAAGTATACGGAATACAAAATGATGAAATTCCTCTGGTACAATTTAGGATAAACATAAGAGGAGGTTTATTATTAGAAAAATCTGATAAAGTAGGTGTATCAAACTTATTGGCACAACTCATGACTAAAGGCACCCAAAACAAAACTACAGAAGAATTAGAAAATGCAATAGAAAGCCTGGGTGCATTTATTAATATTTCGGCAAGAGACGAAAGTATTATAATAAGTGGAAGTACTTTATCCAGAAACTATAGTAAAATTATGGCTTTGGTAGAAGAAATGATTCTTCAGCCAAGATGGGATCTTAAAGAGTTTGAGTTAATCAAGCAAAGTGTTATTAGCCAGATTCAACAAGAAAAAGCAAGCCCTAGAAGTATTGCCAGTAATGAATATGCTAAACTAAGCTATGGAAAAGATCATATTCTTTCTCATAATAATTTAGGTACAGAAACCTCTGTACCTTCTATTACAATAGAAGATCTTAAACAATATTATAGCACTAATATAGCTCCAAATGTAACCAAAATGCATGTGGTAGGTGATATCACAAAAGCTATGACAAAAACATCTCTAGCAAGCCTAAATACCAAATGGCAACACAAAGAGGTTAAATTCCCTGCTTTAAATGCACCTAAAGCTCCACAGCAGTCCAAAGTATACTTTTATGATGTACCCGATGCTAAACAATCTCAATTGCGATTTGGGTATCCTGCATTAGCAGCAACAGATCCAGATTATTATCCAGTCCAGATTATGAATTATCGCCTGGGCGGTGGTGGTTTTGCATCACAACTCACGCAACAATTACGAGAAGGCAAAGGATACACCTATGGTATACGCTCTGGGTTTTCGGGAAGTACTATCCCAGGAATGTTTACAATATCTAGCGGTGTAAGATCTAATGTCACCTATGAATCGGCTGATTTGGTTAAAGAAATTCTGAATAATTACGGGAAAAATTATACTCAAGATGATTTAGATATCACAAAAAGTTCTTTAATAAAAAGTAATGCAAGAGCTTTTGAAACCTTTAATTCTAAATTGAATATGCTAACTAATATGAGTACGTTTCAATATCCAAAAGATTATGTTACACAACGAGAGGCAATTGTAAATAATATGACCATAGATCAGATTAAAAAACTAACTGGTACATATCTAGACCCTAACAAAATGATTTACCTTGTGGTAGGTGATGCAAAAACACAACTCAAAAAACTAGAACAGTTAGGTTTTGGTACTCCCGTTTTATTGAATGAAGAAAATACAGCAGTTAAGGATTAAAGGTTCTATTTATTTCTTAAAACAGTAAACACAGGCCTATTCTGAACTTATATCAGAATAGGCCTGTGTTGTATTGATATAAATAATGAAAATCTATATTTACCTGCTGCAATCAATCCATAACCCCTTACCGTATAACGGTTAAGAAGACACTGTTTGTAAAACGTTTTTTTAATATACATCCAAAGACCTTGGAAACATAATTAACTAAATTTTATCAGTATCCATCAGAGAAATACATCTAATTAACTAAATGATTTTGTATTTTTAATTTAAGAAAATAGAAGTTTCTAAAAAGACTTTAGCAAGAACACTATTGTAGCATTATTTCTATAATTTTTATACCGAAATGAAACGGATACATGTATTTGAATTTGAGGATTTACATTGGTTTCCTGAAAACTTAAGAAACTATATGACCGATTTTTTACAATTTGGATCAAATACATTCGATATCTATAAAAGTATTATTCCTATTCTTGATAGAGGAATCAAAAGTGTAGGAAATAACCAAATAATTGATATTGCTTCTGGCGGTGGTGGCGGTTTAATTAAACTTGCAGAGCATCTAAAAAAGAATAATCCAACTTTAAAAATTACTCTATCTGATTATTATCCAAATCTGGATGCTTTTAAGAGAACTAAATCAAAGATGCCGGGTATATTCGATTTTATTGACTACCCTGTGGATGCAATGAATGTTCCTTCAGAATTAAAAGGGTTTAGGACTCAATTTATATCTCTACATCATTTTAAGCCAGAAAATGCAAAAGCCATTTTTCAAAATGCTGTAGACACCAATCAGCCCATTGGAGTTTTTGAACCACAACAAAGAAATATCAAAAGCATGATCCCTATGCTCTTATCACCTATTACTGTTGTATTAATGACTCCTTTTATAAGACCTTTTAAACTGGGTCGGTTATTATTTACCTATCTCATCCCGATATTACCGCTGTTTATACTTTGGGATGGTGTAATCTCTGTATTGAGAACGTATACAATTCCTGAGTTGAAACAAATGATCTCTGAATTGAATAATAGCAATAATTTTGATTGGGAAATTGAAGTAAAAAAAGGGAAACCAAGTGAAATTTTATATGTATTAGGTTTGCCAAAAGAAAATTAATTATTCATATCATTGACTATGAAAACAATTATACACAAATCAAATACCCGGGGAAAAGCAGAGCATGGATGGTTAAGTTCTCACCACTCTTTTAGTTTTGCAAATTATTATGATCCAAAGAGAATGAATTTTGGGGTATTACGTGTGCTTAATGATGATATAGTTGCACCAGGTATGGGCTTTAGAAAACATCCACATGATAATATGGAAATTATATCTATTCCTTTAGAAGGAGACCTAGAGCATAAAGATAGTATGGGAAACACAACGGTTATTAAACAAGGTGACATACAAGTTATGAGTGCAGGTACAGGGGTATTTCATAGCGAGCATAATAGAAATACTGATCAAGAAGTAAAATTTTTACAGATTTGGGTTGTTCCTAATCAAAGAGATGTCGAGCCCAGATATGATCAAATTACTTTGCATACCAAAAATCTACAAAATCAATTATATCAGATTCTCTCCCCCAACACAGATGATTCGGGAGTATGGATACATCAGAATGCCTGGTTTCATATAGGTGAATTAGAAATGGGAAATATCCAAAACTATACTCTAAAAGATTCAAAAAATGGAGTATACGTATTTATACTAGATGGTGATGTTACTATAGAAAATCAAAACCTACATAAAAGGGATGGACTTGGTATATGGGAAACAGATCGTATTAAAATTAAAGCTGATAATGACTCAAAAATATTACTAATGGAAGTACCAATGACTAGTTGATTTTGATTATACCATATATAGAAATTTCATTTTTAAATGAAAAACGCATTACATATTATCAAATCAGTTTTTTTTAGTCCTAACGTTTAACAAGACATATGTTCTTCGCACTTAATAATACATAATAATCAACAAAAATAGGTTATTAATAATTATTCAATAATAAATAACTAAAAAAGACCCCCAATGTTATCAAATTGTTAACTATTGATCTTATTAGAGTAACTTCAGTGTTAGCAAATTTTCAATAAAATGATTCAAAAATTGATAAAATCATTCTTGTTTCTATAGAGCATTGTATAATTAAGAATTCCTTCGGTATTCTGATTGAAAACTTCATAATCCATTCTTTTTAAAACTTCTGATTATCAAATAATTCGTTAGTGAAATTTTAATATTTCGTGTCATTTTTTTAGATACATTTGCCGCCGATTTAAATAAATAAAAATTTTAACCCAAAATAAAATTTAAAACGATGATCAAAAAATTACCATTTCTACTTGCAGTTGTTATTATCTTATTTTCATGTGAAGCAGAGTCATTTGATGAAAATGCATTCACTCCAGAAAACGGACCTGAAGTTAACCCTGAAATTAATCCTGCAATTGAGCCAGGAAAAATCATTGATAATTACATTGAAGTTGACGGTGGTTTAAATAACTAAACTAAGGAGATAAAGCTCCTTGGTCAAAAAATAGTTTCTCTTTATACGAGTATAGAGTTAGCCAAAAAGCAAAAGAATCTATTTTAAAAGAGACTGTCTGTAAAGGCAGTCTTTTTTGTTTTGAAAGTTTTCTTAGATTTCTTTTTCTTAAAAAGTAATATTTTCCTGTGATCGTGGATAAACGAATAAAAAAACCATCCTTAGTTAACAGGATGGTTTTTACAAAAAGTTCAAAGCTTTCAATACTTTATTCTTAATACATGTACCTTAAAGCTATTCTATCATAATTACTAAATTCTCCATCTTCATTACCACTAAAACAGGCAATCATAACAGAATCAGTATCTAAACCTTGTTGACCAGTTTGATTGGCTGTTGGTGTACCAGGAACATGAATAGCTCCAACACTACCTTGTCCTTCGTTGTTAGAATCTCTGCAATTTCTTCGAGCGTAGTTAGTATGTCTTAAACCAACTGCATGGCCCATCTCATGAGTCATTAAATGCTCTACAACATTAGCACTATAATTGTCTATACCACCATATATTTCAATGAATTTTCCTGGTCGACCTCTACTAGGAAATTCTGCCTGACCTCCTGCACTCGATCCACCAAAATTTTGAACTACAATATCGCCATTTGTGCTAGCCGAAAAAGTTAGTCTAAAAGTTAAAGAGGTACTAACTGCATTGTAATTATTTACAGCCCACTGTAAGCCAGTACGCATTTTACTAGTCAATGCACGACCACTTCCTGTATAACCAATAACATTAATTGTACGTCCTTGGCTTACAAGATTTCTAGTTCTATATTGCTTAGTACCATTATCCATTTTTTCTAAAGCCTGTTCTGCTAAGTTATCAAGTGCAATAGCAATATCATGAGACTTAATTGCTTTTATTGTTGATCCATCAGGGCGCTTTAGCGTTGTATACTCAGCTCCATTAGGATTAACCCCAGCATCCAAAAGTCCTTGGATATGAGCTTTTGAAAGCTGTTCTTTAACAGCTTCTTCTTGTGTTTCATTAGAAACTTCTTTTTTTTCGCAAGATGTTGTAAATCCTGCAACGATAGCGCAAAGCGCTAATAATTTGATTTTTTTCATTCTAATTAAATTGAGTTTGTGTAGTTATTAAAACTAAAAACAGAGTTTAAAAACTCTATTTCTAAATACAATTATATAGAAAGCTTTGAACTTTTCTAATTTTTTGCGGTTTGAAGATATGTTATTTTTACGAAAGATTAAGCTAATATTTTGAAGTATTTATTGTAAATACGTCAAAATTATATGATTCTTCTAAAAAAATTATCAAAAATCTAATTTTCAAATAACAATAAAATCGATCAAATACACAATTCACATACCCAATTAACAAGTGAATAAAGTCTTAAGACAAAAGGCTAATAAAGATCCTAAGGAAAACGAAAGTTTTTTCTTACACATCATAGAATTTAGATTTAAAAAAATAATCAACTTCAATATTTTAAATATTTAACAAAAATCAAAAAACTATACTCTTATTAAACAATAAGAAGAAAAATCAGGGAAACTAAAAAGGTCATTTATATACTTTTTAAATAGCCTCTTTTTATAAAAAAAACAAACAGTATCTTTAAAAAACAATTCCTAAAAAATGAAAACATTAAATAGAATCCTTTTTTTTCTTTTTATTGGGCTAGGATGCTCTCAGATTATTGCTCAAGAAACAATAGATCATAAATACAAAGAATTTAATTTTTGGGTCGGAGAATGGAATGTATATAAACATAATACAGATTCTATTGTAGGAAAGAGTACAATAGAATCGATTGTGGACAATAAAGTTATTAAAGAAACCTACCGTTCTACAACATCAAAATATCATGGTACAAGTCTAAATAAATACAATCCCAGAACTGATCAATGGGAGCAATTTTGGGTAGATAATAGTGGGCTTACCTTGCACATTATTGGCAATCTTGAAGATGGTAAAATGGTATTACAAAATGAAGTGACTACAAAAAAGGGAGTAGTATTAAACAAAATCAAGTGGCAAAAAAACAGGGATACTACAATAAGACAAACCTGGTATCAAAGCACTGATAAAGGAAAAAATTGGATAACTGTATTTGATGGTGATTATAAACCTGTAAAAGAAAATTAAATCACCTCTCCATATAAATCAAAATCCTCTGCTTCATTTATTTTTACTGTTGTAAAGTCACCTGTTTTAAGGTAATACTTAGATGCATCTATAAGCACTTCATTATCTACATCTGGAGAGTCAAACTCGGTACGGCCTACAAAGTAATTTCCTTCTTTGCGATCTACAACTACTTTAAATTCTTGTCCGATTTTTTGTTGATTTAGCTCCCATGAGATTTGCGATTGAATCTCCATAATCTCATTTGCTCTTTCCATCTTTATTTCTTCTGGTACATCATCTTCTAGATTAAAAGCATGAGTATTTTCTTCATGTGAATATGTAAAGCATCCCATACGTTCAAAACGCATTTCTTTTACCCATTCTCTCAATGTTTCAAAATCTTCCTGCGTTTCTCCCGGATATCCCACGATAAGTGTGGTACGAATAGTCATTTCGGGAACAGCTTCTCTAAATTCTTCAAGAAGTTTTGTTGTTTTTGCTTTGGTAGTTCCTCGTCGCATTGATTTTAGTATCGGATCAGATATATGCTGTAAAGGTATGTCGATATAATTGCACACTTTTGGTTCTTCTTTCATTACTTTAAGTACTTCCATAGGAAACCCTGTCGGAAATGCATAATGTAAACGTATCCATTCTATACCATCAACTTTTACCAATGCTCTTAGTAAATCTGCTAATTTTCTTTCTTTATATAGGTCTAGTCCGTAATAGGTTAAATCCTGTGCAATCAGAACTAATTCCTTTACTCCATCTGCAGCTAACTTTTCTGCCTCTATTACCAATTCTTCTATGGGAGTAGATTTATGAGTACCTCTCATCAAAGGTATTGCACAAAAAGAGCAAGGACGATCACATCCCTCTGCAATTTTAAGGTATGCATAATTTTTTGGAGTTGTAGTTAATCGTTCTCCAATCAATTCGTGTTTATAATCGGCTCCTAAAGCCTTTAATAATCCGGGGAGCTCTGTAGTACCAAAGTATTGATCTACATCAGGAATTTCTTCCTCCAAATCTGGCTTATACCGTTCTGACAAACAACCAGTAACAAAAATTTTATCGACTGCTCCTTCTTCTTTTTTCTGCACATACTCTAAAATAGTATTTACAGACTCTTCTTTGGCATTAGCAATAAAACCACATGTATTAATGACAACAATATTTCCTTCCTCTTCATGAACAACCTCTTTATTATTGGCACGCAGTTGTCCCATCAACACCTCACTATCATATACATTTTTACTACACCCAAGTGTAACTACATTGATTTTGTTCTTCTTTAATGTCTTTGTTCTCATATCTTCCGGATAAAGGTGTGCAAAGATACAAGGATTAACCAAAGTATACGATATAAATTGAATAACTATATAAGTCCAATCCAGATTATACAACAAAACATAGATTAAACCTTTTGTATATTGTAGAGTCTTAGTCTACAAAACCCAACCTATGAAAAAGAATTCCATACTATTTCTGGTTTCGATATTGTGCTCTACTTTGTCTTGTTCTGATAATGAGTCTATAGAAACAATAGATAATGAAACGATTAGTACCGATTCTAATACCATATATTTTCCACCTATCAATTCAGATACCTGGGAAACAATACCTGCTCAAGATTTAGGGTGGAATATAAGTAACGAGCAACCATTATATGATTTCCTTGAAGAAAAAGGTACTAAAGCGTTTATCATTCTTAAAAACGGAAAAATTGTTATTGAAAAATACCTTAACGGAGGATCAGTTTCTGACAATAACCCCTGGTACTCTGCAGGAAAGACCTTAACTGCATTTACGGTTGGGATAGCTCAACAAGAAAACCTATTAGATATAAATGACGTTTCGGCAACATACCTGGGAACAGGATGGGCAAATATTACTACAGAACAACAAAATGCAATAACGGTTAGAAATCATTTAACCATGACAACAGGTTTAGATTATAACGTTTTGAATCAGAATTGTACTGATGCTAATTGTTTTACTTACCTTAATGATTCTGATAATGTTTGGTATTATCATAATGCTGCATATACAATACTAAAAGATATTATTTCGGAAGCCACAAATCAAGAATACAACACCTATTTTGATGTCAAAATAAAAAATAGAATAGGAATGAACGGTGCATGGATTACTCTTGGCTATGCAAATGTTTACTATAGTACAGCCAGAAGCATGTCTCGTTTTGGTTTGTTAAGCCTTAATAAAGGGACCTGGGATACTACACAAATTCTTACTGATCAAAACTACTTTACCCAAATGACCACTACTTCTCAGGTTTTAAATCAATCTTATGGTTATTTATGGTGGTTAAACGGAAAATCAAGCTATAGAGTTCCTGGATTTGAAAATGAATTTATTGGGTCTTTAATTCCTAATGCCCCAGATGATCTTATAGCTGGTTTGGGTAAAAATGATCAAAAACTATATATCGTTCCTAGTCAAAATCTGGTCATTGTAAGAATGGGTGATGATACTGGAGGTTCATTATTAGGACCTTCTGGCTTTGATAATGAATTATGGGGGAAAATTAATCTGCTAATTAAATAGTTAAAACCAATATCTGGAGTAACCTTATTCTTAATCCATATAATTAGCAGGTTCTTTTCTTTCTTTTGTAGCTTGTTCGTAAGCATAACCTAATTGCAACAATAAGGCTTCAGAAAAAGGTTTAGCTATAAATGTAAGTCCTTTTGGTTCACCTTTACCTGTATACCCCATAGGAACCGTAAGAGCAGGATATTTGGCTACAGCAGCATAGCCTGCATGATAATTATTTATGGATAGTATCACATCCAGCTGATGTTTATCAATATGAGTATCAAAATAATTACGTGCAATCGTTTTTAGATTTTCTTTTATTACATTCAATTCTTCGGTAGTAGTACTATCTGCAAGGATACCTTCAAACAACTGCTGCCCATAAGGAATTCGTTTTATCGAGTCCTGTTGATTAAATACAATTGCATCTTTTATATTTTTAACGGTGATATCACTCCCCGACTGAGTACTTATATATACAGGAAGGTCATTTTTCATGTCTATATTTAAAATACTTAGAAAACCTGGTAATTGTACTCGTTCTGGTTCAATTTCTATGATCTCTCCTCCTGCTTTCTTTATTTTTTCTACAGCAATTTTATAGATAGAATCTTCTAAAAGTTCTTTAATTACTCCAAAACGTTTTTCTTTTAGAGAACCCTCCTTAATTGAGTCCATAAAATTTATGTCTATCGCTTTAGAGATAACATCATTATCATCTTTACCTATAACAGCATTAAGTAAGATAGCATTATCAATTACGCTCTTAGTCATAGGCCCCGGGGTATCTAATGTACTTGAGATAGGTACTATTCCTGTTCTGCTTAATACTCCTATAGTAGGTTTTAAACCTACAACAGAATTCTGACTAGATGGTGACAAAATAGATCCACTGGTTTCTGTTCCTATTGCGGCAACACAAAAATTAGCTGCAACAGCAACTCCACTCCCCGAACTGGAGCCACCAGTTTCAAAAACCATTCTACCATAAGGGTTAAGTGTCTGTCCTCCTATTGCACTATATCCAACAGGGCATCCCGAACATAAAAAATATGCCCATTCGCTTAAGTTAGCTTTACCAAGAATTAATGCATTTTTATCTAATAATCGTTCTGTGATAAATGCACTTTTACTTTTATTATTTTGTAACGCTACGGCTCCCGCTGTAGTTACCATATCTTTTGTTCCTATATTATCTTTTAACAAAATCGGCATTCCGAAAATAGAATTAATATCAATATTCTTTTTATCCATTTTATCCAAATCTCTAGCTTGCTCTACTACTTTTGGATTAAGGGAAATTACCGAATTTAAAGATAATGCATTATCACTTTCGTACTTTCTGATACGATAGATATAGAAAAGTGTTAACTCTTCATAGGTAAGTTTACCATCTTTTATTTGTTGTTGAATGGTGGGAATATTTTTTTCAAGAATAAACTTTTTTAAATCATTATATTTTTCTTCAGAAAAGAAATCTAACTCCGGTTCCAAAGTTTTCCAGATATCATTTTTATCCAGTACTTTAGAATTTATTAATTTTAAATGCATCCTTGTCTGTTCCAACATTTCTGTAGCCGCCAAATCTGCAGCTTCATCATATGGTTGCCAAACTACCCTTGGTTCTTTTTCTAATTGTGTTTCTGTTTTATCTTGCTTTTTACAAGCAATAAAAACAAAAATTGCAAAAAGAAAAAAGCTTACATTTTTCATATCAGTATATTTTTTAATTTTTAACCCTCTTTCAGCTTTGTGAAAAAATTATTTCATCAATGTTTTTTGATCCTTTTTAAAGGAGTATTCACCCAATATTTGTCTTTATCTTTAAAAGGATTAATTGCAGCTTCAGATAAAGGAGAATTTTTATTCATTAATCTCATATCTCCTTCTAGTTTTTTACCAAGAAAGACTTCTTGTATAAATACCTCTCTATATTGATTTAAAATAACCTTTGGGATTTCATGTAAAACTTTTCCGTCTGTATCTTTTACATTTCTAATTTTCAGCCTAAGTACTTCTGAAAGGTTATCCAGTTTAAAATTGGGTAAAGAAAATAATTGTTCTTTGTCTAATACAACTCTAATACGGTCATCAAGAGCTATAACTTGCTTAATCTTTACTTTCTCTTCTTTATATGTATATACTACTTTAAACTTTTTATGAATAGGATATAAAGTATTTTTATCTAACACATTATTGAAATAAACATCAAAAAACATATCATCAGTGTCTAAATCTGTAGCCATTATTTTAAAATAATGATCACTACCTGCTTGAAATTTATTATTGAATGTAATATAGTTTAAATACATTTTTCCTTTAATAGGAACATATTCTATGGTTGCTTCATATAGTGGAGCTTTTTTATTCTGTCCATACAATTCGTAGTGAAGTTTATGAATCGCAAAATTTTCTTTGGAAATAAAAATTTTCCCTTTACCAGAATGTGATTTCCCCGATGCTCGTTCTTCGGTAACAAAATTAATCTCATAAATTGGTATATCATCAAGATAGCTAATACCTTCTATACTAAAAAAATGGTTTTTTATGAAGTTATCGTCTAAAACATCAATAAAAGAAAAAGACGTTCTATCATGATTTCGTATAGCATTGGTTATATTAAGCACATTAAGTTCATTTCCTCCAAAGGGTGGGATAAAAACATTTTTTAAATATTTTTTGTTTTTATTATCATAAGGAACTGCGAGCATATCATCCTGGGCAAATGTTTTGTTTTGATTGTAGCTATAGACAACAGTTTGATTTTGATTATTTGTTAAGTAGTCTGTTCCAAATCCAGCATCAAATACTTCAATAATACTTTCGTTTAGATTAATATATTGAGTACTATTTTTATGTCGTTTGGAAATATACTCATAAGAATCGTCTATGGGCTGCTGATAATCACGGTAATATCCTATATATGAAAAAGGTTTTTCAGGGTAATTCAAAGAAATACTACTTAGCGCTTTGAGTACAATTTGTTTGGCAGAAAAACGTCGTTCCTGTTTTTTTGGCTTCGAACTTGAAACCACGGTAACTGCATCTAAGTCTTCAATATTTGATTCTAAATAAATTATATTGATCTGATCAGTTTTAAGTTCTTTAACTGTAATTTCTTTAGTCTTGTATCCTATTGAGGATAATTTAATTTTTTCTGAAACACCAATGTTATTCGGAAGCCTAAACTCGCCCTCTTCATCTGCTATTAATCCTCTATTAGTACCCGATATCTTAATCGTAGCATAATATACCGGAAACTCAGAATCTGCACTCAAGACTCTGCAAAATAATTCACCAACTCCGGATAAATCCTGAGCATTAATTTCTGGCAAAAAACAAAACAAAATAATTACTTTGATTAAACTTATCTTCTTTACCATAAATTATTAAATCTGTATATTTTAAAAGTTTATAACGATAATTAATTCTTAAACATATCTTATCTAGCAATAAAAGTTAACAAAAAAGGCACCTTGATGATATCAAGGTGCCTTTTTTAACAGTTTTATAACGTTTTATTTGAAGAAAGAATCTACAAATTCGTATTTATTAAATACCTGAAGATCTTTTATCCCTTCTCCTACGCCTATATACTTTACCGGAATCTTAAACTGATCGCTTATTCCTATTACAACTCCGCCTTTGGCGGTTCCATCAAGTTTGGTTACAGCCAATGAAGTAACTTCTGTAGCTGCTGTAAATTGTTTTGCTTGCTCAAATGCGTTTTGACCTGTAGAACCATCTAAAACCAATAATACATCATGAGGAGCATCTCCTATAACTTTTTGCATCACTCGTTTTACTTTTGTCAACTCATTCATTAAATTGACCTTATTATGTAATCTACCTGCTGTGTCTATAATGATAACATCGGCATCTTGATTTACTCCAGATTGTAGCGTATCAAAAGCCACAGAAGCAGGGTCGCTTCCCATGTCTTGTTTTATGATTGGAATATCTACACGATCTGCCCATACTTGTAGTTGATCGATTGCAGCTGCTCTAAATGTATCTGCAGCACCCAATACCACTTTTAATCCTTTGTTCTTTAATTGATAGGCTAGTTTTCCTATTGTAGTGGTTTTTCCTACTCCATTTACCCCAACCACCATTATTACATATGGTTTTTTATCTTTTGGAATTTCAAAATCAGTAGCTTCTCCCACATTAGTTTCAGAAAGTAAACCAGCGATTTCTTCGCGAAGGATTTGATTTAACTCATCTGTTCCAAGATATTTATCCTTTGCTACCCGATTCTCTATACGCTCAATAATCTTAATGGTAGTCTTAACTCCGACATCACTTGTAACCAATATTTCTTCCAGATCATCTAAAACATCATCATCTACTTTAGATTTACCGGCTACTGCCTTACTTAATTTAGAGAAAAAGTTTGTTTTTGATTTCTCTAATCCTTTATCTAGTGTTTCTTTTTTCTCTGAAGAAAATATATTTTTAAAAAGCCCCATTTGTACTATTCAATATGCTAGAAATTAAAAAACTAAAACATTTAGTTATATTGCTTAAATATAAAAAGAAAGAGCCATTTCAATACAATTGAAACGGCTTCTTTTTAAAATATTTTGTACGGAATTACTTTTTCTTTAAAAAATCGCTTACCGCCTCTGGTGCCATAATTGATTCTACAAAAGTATAGGCTCCAGTTTTTGGAGATTTTACCATTTTAATGGCTTTAGTTAATCTCTTTGATCCTGTTTGTAATGATGCTACTGATTTCTTTGCCATCTCTTATTATTTTATTTCTTTATGAACAGTCATTTTCTTCAAGATAGGATTAAATTTCTTTAATTCTATTCTGTCTGGAGTGTTCTTTTTATTCTTGGTTGTAATATACCTTGATGTACCCGGTTTACCAGAAGCTTTATGCTCTGTACATTCTAAGATTACCTGTACTCTATTACCTTTCTTTGCCATTATAAGTATCTTTTAAAATAAAGAGATTATTTATTTAAGAAACCTTTTGCTCTTGCTTCTTTTAAAACAGCTGAGATTCCGTTCTTATTTATATTTTTTAATGCAGCGGTTGACACTTTAAGTGTTACCCAACGATCTTCTTCTGGAATATAAAAACGCTTTTTAATTAAATTCGCATTGAATTTACGTTTTGTTTTATTCATCGCGTGGGAAACATTGTTTCCAACCATTGCTTTTTTACCTGTAAGCTCGCAAACTCTTGACATCTCTTCTTAATTTTGGTATTATTTCAAAACAGGGTGCAAATTAACGAATTATTTACCGAACCACCAATAATAGTTTGGTAATTTTTCTTCTTTTTTTTACTGCTTTAGAAAAATCAAAAAACAGGTATTTTTACGTATTTCAAAAATACAACATTACATCTATCTTTACATCAGTTAGTTTTACAATTGTAACTAACTACTTAATATGGGGTAATTAAGTAGTAAACGAAAGTGGGTCATTAAAAAATGACCCACTTTTTTTGTTGTGTTTTATAATATAAACACATACTAAACACCAATAAAACCTAACTAACCTAATTATGACAAAAACTTTTTTTTATAAACCTTGATCGGTGTATTCAACATTTTGACTCCGTATATTATTTTCTATCTGTTTCATAGAATCATTTAATTCATTTACATATTTAAAAGTTTCCATTTCTGAACCAAACATACTGTTATTTGCTTTTCTTGTTATGGTTAATCACACTAACATTCCTATTAGTGAAGAAAGTATCATTTTAGAAGAAAGAAATAAAGTTTTCATAGTTATCAATATTGCTTTGATTACTGTAAAACTACTTCTGTATATTATTTAAAAACACGTTTTACAGTTCAATCGCGTTTTTTTGTCGATGAATTGCAAAAACATATCGATAAGCACTATTGATATTGTAAGTTAGAGTAAAGAATACCTGAGTTATAGGTTAGGTGGTAATGATTTTATAGTAATGCATTAAGTAATAGTTCGAAAGATTTATTTACAGCTTTGCCAATGGTTCGCTCTCTAAGATTACTAAAAACATATTTCTCTGAAAAAACACCTTTTGGAGAGGCTATTGCAATAAAAACTGTTCCTACCTCGACATCTCCATCACCTTTTGTAGGTCCAGCATTACCTGTAGTACCAATAGCATAATCTGATTTAAATTTTTCTTTTGCTGCTATAGCCATGGCTTCTGCAACCTCGATACTGGTCACTGTATATTTTTTAATAATCTCAGGATCTATACCTAATATATCTATTTTGGATTGTGTAGCATAGGTAACAGCTCCGCCATTAAAATAAGCAGAAGCACCCGCATTGGCTGTAAATGATTGGGCTATTTTACCACCTGTACAACTTTCTGCAACCGAAAGTGTTTTACCTTGCTTAATCAATAGTTGGCCAATTCTTGCCTCTATAGTTTCATCTTCTTCATATCCTACAATAATATCTCCTATTATAAGATTTAATGCTGATATCTTATTCTCTATAGTATCCTCGAGGAGTTTTTTATCGCCCCCTCTTGCCGAAAGACGAAGTCTTACTCTTCCTAAATTGGGTAAATATGCTAATTTGATAAATGGAGGTAAATCATTCTCCCAGTCTTCAATTTTTTCTGCCACTGCACTTTCCCCCATACCATAGGTAAGTATTGTTTTATGAATGATATATGGTCTGTTAAACCTTTTTTGCAACCTAGGTAGTACCTCATCTTTCATCAACCCTTTCATTTCATAAGGAACTCCGGGCATAGATATAAAAACTTTGTTTTCTTTTTCTAACCACATCCCGGGAGCTGTACCATAGAGGTTCATCAAAACGGTTGATTTACTAGGTACAAGTGCTTGCTGTCTGTTTACTTCAGAAATTGGTGTGGAAATATATTTAGCAAATAATCTTTCGACATGTGCAAGCACATCCTTGTTTTCTACCAATGTATCTTCAAAATATTCGCAAATGGTATGTTTTGTAATATCATCTTTTGTAGGGCCAAGACCTCCTGTTATCAATACAACATCTACTCTATTATTAGCTTCTGCTATTGCATCGAGAATATGTTGCTTATCATCTTTTATAGATGAGATTTGATGCACGTCTATCCCAATTTTATTAAGCTCTTTACCAATAAATGCAGAGTTAGAATCAATGATTTGTCCAATCAGAATTTCGTCTCCTATAGTAATAATTTCTGCAAGCATACTTAGTTAAAATCTGCTTTCAGGTTTTCGAGAGCCCCATTCACTGTAGATACAATATGATCCAGAATAGGTATAATCTCTTCTTTTGCTTTCTTCGTTTTAGACCAAGCTTCAATCTGTTTAATTTGCGTTAAAAGATCAATATCAAATAATTGAAGATTAGGTTTCATCTTATGAGCATATTGATATGCCATCTGTGGATTATCAGAATTTACAGCTTGAACCATACTATCGAGATCTGGCGGTATTTCTTCTAGAAAAGTCTGTACCAGGACAGCTATAAATTCGTTATCGCCTCCTGATAATTCATTTACATGTTTTAAACTATATCCTTTGCTCATTTATTTTACTTTTATTGAAAAAAATTGTTGGTTGTTTATATATCCAGTCAAAGTATCGTTCGGTTTTACCGCTCCAACACCCGCTGGTGTACCTGTAAATATAATATCTCCTATCTTTAAAGTAAAATATTTTGACACATATTCTATTAATTCATTGATCTTCCACAACATAAGTCTTGTATTCCCTTGCTGTGCGATATTACCATTTTTCTCTAATCGAAAATCAATAGAATCGATATCGTCATATTTATCTTTAGACACCCATGCTCCTATTACTGCCGCTCCATCAAAGGCCTTAGCTTTCTCCCAAGGAAGGCCTTTTGCTTTGAGTTTAGCTTGCAAATCTCGTGCCGTAAAATCTATCCCAAGGCTTATTTCATCATAATATTTATGAGCAAATTTTTTATCAATATGCTTACCTACTTTGTTTATTTTTATCAATACCTCAACTTCATGGTGAATATCATCTGAGAAATCCGGAATAAAAAAAGGTTGTTTTTTTAACAAAATAGAAGTGTCTGGTTTCATAAAAACCACTGGATTTTCTGGCCTTTCATTCTCCAATTCTTCAATATGATCTGTATAATTGCGACCTATGCAAATAAGTTTCATGATATAAAATAATAAGAGAAATGATTATAAATTCAGGCTATTATTCAACTTACGAAGTCGAACAGCTGTAAGTACTTTTTTGGTATATAAAGGAAAATCTGCATTTTGTATCCATCCAAAATATCCTGGCTCTTCTTCCATCACTTGTTCTACCAATTTACCTTTGTGTTTACCAAAAGAAAAAACTTCCTTCTTGTTATCATCATAAGCAATAAAACCGGCAAAATCTGCAAACTGTTTTCTAGAACTAAATTCTGACAAAAATTTAGCATCGTTTTCTAATTCTGGGTAACGATCTAACTGCGCTTTTAGCACTTCATAGGTAGCGAGTGTATCGGCTTCAGCAGAATGCGCATCTGTTAAATCTTTATCACAATAAAATTTATATGCAGCAGATAATGTTCTCTTTTCCATTTTATGATAAATGGTTTGAACATCGATTGCAACTGTACTTTTCATATCAAAATCTAATCCCGCTCGTAATAATTCTTCAGCCAATAATGGTATATCAAACCGATTAGAATTAAAACCTCCCAAATCGCAGCCTTTTATCATTTCACTAACTTTACCAGCTAACTTCTTAAAAATAGGTTCATTAGCTACTTTAGCGTCATCGATACCGTGCACTGCTGTAGTTTCTGCAGGTATTGGCATTTCAGGATTAACCAACCAGGTTTTACTTTCCTGGGTACCATTCGGAAATATTTTTAGAATAGAGATTTCTACAATTCGATCTTTAGAAATATTTATGCCGGTAGTTTCAAGATCAAAAAAACATATCGGTCTTTTTAAATTAAGCTCCATAAATTGATTGTGTGATACTCAAAGATAACAGCTATTCTTTAACATTCTTATAGACTAGCTCTATTTTAACATTTGCAAAAACTATACAACCTTCTTAACGAATACATTATCCGCAAATTTTCTTGTAACCGTTTCTATTATATTATCAAATTTAATACGAATTGATTTATCAAATTCCCGAACTTCAAGAATTTTTATTTCACTACTTAATGCCAATCCGATTTCTGATACATATTTTAAAAAATGAACAGATCCATCATTTACAGCAACAAGTTGACAAACATCCCCTTCTGATAAAGAAGAAAGCATAATTTTTGGTATAATCGAATATTCTCCATTTGCATTAGGAATCATCTCACCATGAGGGTCCTTTTTAGGAAAATCCATAAACCGATCCAATTCATCAATCAACTTACGAGATTTAATATGCTCTAATTGTTCTGCTACATCATGAACTTCATCCCAGGTAAAATTAAGATAGTTACATAAAAAAGTCTCCCATAACCTGTGTTTACGAATCAATCGTACTGCAATTGACTTACCTTCTTCTGTTAAATCTAATTTACCATACTTTTCACTTACTACATAACCTTTGGTTTTCAACTTCTTAATCATATTATTTGTAGAAGCCGGAGAAACCTTAAGGTAATCTGCTAATTGGTTATTTCCCACTTTTACAGAATCATCCTCAATAAGTAGCTGAAATATAGCTTTTAAGTAATCTTCTTCACTTTTTGTTAAATTATTCAAATTTAATTTGTTAGTCATGGCTAACTTTTTTAGTTTTGTCGAAATAATAAAACAAAATTACTAAACCTAATGCAATTACGTATAATAATCTTACTTACTTTTACAAACTGCCTGACTTGCAACTCATTATACTCCCAAGAGCTCAATTCTACCAATACACTAAAAGGAGTGATATACGATGATAGCGGAGTACTTCCTTTTGCTAATATTTATATAGAAGGAACATCTTTAGGAAGTTCGAGTGATGAGAATGGAGTATTTATTATAGAAAATATACCAACAGGAAGTTATAAAGTGGTTGCTTCATTTACAGGCTACACCCCTATTAAAAAAAAGGTTTCTATTACAGCTGGAGAAAACAAAATAAACCTTGTTATGTCAGAAGGATCATCTCTCGATGAAGTGGTAATCACAGGAACTTTGAAAGCCGTAAGCCGATCAGAAAGTCCCGTTCCTGTAGAAATCTACTCTCCTACATTTTTCAAAAAAAACCCAACACCTAATTTGTTTGAATCTTTACAAAACGTAAACGGAGTAAGACCACAACTTAACTGTAGTATTTGTAACACTGGAGATATACACATTAATGGTTTAGAAGGACCTTACACATTGGTAATGATTGACGGAATGCCTATTGTAAGTGGATTATCAACCGTTTATGGATTATCAGGAATACCTAATTCATTGATCGATAGAATTGAAGTAGTAAAAGGACCTGCTTCATCTCTATATGGAAGTGAAGCTGTTGGAGGTCTCATCAATGTTATTACAAAAAACCCTAATGATGCTCCCGAAGTGAGTACCGATGTTTTTGCAACCAGCTGGGGTGAAACCAATATAGATTTTGGTTTTAAAACCAAATTAGGTAATGCCACAGCATTATTTGGCGCAAATTATTTTTATTATGATCAAGTCATAGACAACAACGATGACGGGTTTACCGATCTTACATTGCAAGACCGTATATCTATTTTTAACAAATGGAATTTCAATCGTAAAAGTGGAAAAAACTTTACGCTTGCTGGCAGGTTTTATTATGAAGATAGATGGGGAGGAGAAAATGAATGGAATTCGAATTTTAGAGGAAGCGATCAAATATATGGAGAGAGTATATATACAGCACGTTATGAAATACTTGGCAATTATGAATTACCAGTAAAAGAACCTTTAACACTCTCTTTTTCATATACAGATCACGATCAAGATTCATATTATGGAATCGTGTCCTACCAAGCAAAACAACGCATTGGTTTCACTCAATTAACCTGGGATAAAAAACTAAAATCACACGATCTTCTATTCGGAGCTGCATATAGATATCAATATTACGATGACAATACACCAGCAACAGCGATAAATGACCTCAACAATCCCGAAGAAACAAGCACTCCAGGTATATTTTTACAAGACGAAATCACA
Organism: Aquimarina macrocephali JAMB N27; assembly: GCF_000520995.1. Taxonomy (GTDB): domain Bacteria; phylum Bacteroidota; class Bacteroidia; order Flavobacteriales; family Flavobacteriaceae; genus Aquimarina; species Aquimarina macrocephali. Next base: position 134,623 of record NZ_JACA01000027.1, read on the forward strand.
CTGGCCTCCAAACATAAACTATTATTAGGAGCAAGATTAGATTATCATAACCGACACGGAACTATTTTTACCCCAAGACTTGCCTATAAATGGAGTATTAATGATAAAAATATTTTTAGACTCAATGCCGGTACAGGATTTAGAGTAGTTAATCTTTTTACAGAAGATCATGCAGCTCTTACAGGTTCTCGCGAGGTGATCATCGAAGAAGATCTCGATCCAGAAGAATCTTACAATGTAAACCTTAACTACATCAAAAAAATATTTTTTGACAACGGAACCTTTTTAGGTTTAGATGCTTCTGCATGGTATACATATTTTACAAATGCCATCATTCCTGACTATGAAACAAATTCTTCAGAAATACGATATGGCAATTTAGATGGTCATGCAGTCTCTACAGGAGTAAGTCTTAATACTAATATTAACTTCTCTAATGGCCTAAAATTTACATTAGGAATGAGTGGCCTAAATGTTTCAAATACCGAGAATGGAGTAACTACACGCCAGATACTCACAGAAAGTTTTACCGGAACCTGGGGAGTTACTTATAAAATACAATCTCTTAACCTAACATTAGACTATACAGGAAATATATATGGACCTATGCGATTAGCAACTCAAGGCCCAGATGATCCCCGAAGAGATAAATCACCCTGGTGGAGTATCCAAAACATACAATTCTCTCACAAAACTAAAAACAGTATAGAAATTTATGGAGGTGTTAAAAATTTATTAGACTGGACACCTAGCCGAGGGAATCCTTTTTTAATAGCCGGAGCTGATGATCCATTTGGACCAGATTTTGATACCACCTATATATATGCTTCTAATCAAGGAATACGAGGTTTTATAGGTGTTCGTTATTCCTTGTAAACTCAATACAAAATGAAAGTTTTTTATACTATATCATTCTTTATTTTATCACTTGTATATCAAAACGCAACAGCGCAATTACAAATAGATTCTTTTAAGTCTATAGAAGACAAAATGACTATTGTTCCAAAACCTTTAGTTGTATTTATTCATACAGATTGGTGTATGTACTGCAAGAATATGGAAAATACAACTTTTAAGAATAATGATATTATACAACAGTTAAATGAAAAATTTTATTTCGCTTCATTAAATGGTGAAAGTCGTGAAACTATACATTTTCTAAACAACTCCTTTCGTTTTCAACCTAACGGAAATAAAACCGGAGTACATCAATTAGCCAGAGAACTTGCTACAGTTAATAACCAAATTGGCTATCCAACATTAGCAATTCTAAATCACAAATACGAAATCATATTTCAACAGCAATCTTTTTTAAGTGCTAAAGAACTTATTAAAATATTAAATAAACTTTCTAAAAATGATTCATAAAAAATTAATAGTATTACTTCTTGTTTTTACGTTTTTCTCTTGTAAAAAAGAAGTGAAGGATAAAAATCAAAAATTACAAGTGGTTACTACCACCTCTATGATCACCGATATGGTTAAAAACATAGGAGGAGATTTAATTGAAGTCCAGGGGTTAATGGGTAGCGGTGTCGATCCTCATTTATACAAAGCCAGTGAAGGTGATGTATCTAAATTAGTGAATGCCGATGTGATTTTTTATAACGGCCTGCACCTAGAAGGGAAATTGGTAGAAGTATTTAAAAAAATGAAGCATCAGGATATTAACACCATAGCAATTGGAGACAGCTTAGACAAAAACACGCTAATCGGTTCTGATTATTTTGCTTCTAATTATGACCCGCATATATGGTTTAGTGTTGAAAACTGGAAAATCATAACGGCTTTTGTTACACATAAACTTACTGAGGTAGATCCAAAAAATGCTGAAGCTTTTAAAGCTAACGGAAAAGCATATTTAGCTAAGCTTAATGAATTAGAAACTACATTAAAAAATACCATTGCTACCTTACCAAAAGAGAAACGAATTCTGGTTACCGCACACGATGCCTTTAGTTATTTTGGGAAAGCATATGATTTTAATGTAGTTGGCTTACAAGGGTTATCTACCGCTACTGAAGCCGGGGTGCAAGATGTTCAAAAATTAGCTAACTTTATTATTGAGAAGGAAGTAAAAGCTATTTTTGTAGAAAGCTCTGTTCCTAAACGAACTATTGAAGCTTTGCAAGCTGCGGTAAAATCAAAGAATCATGAAGTAACAATAGGCGGAACATTATTCTCTGATGCATTAGGCAATGCAGGAACAAAAGAAGGCACCTACACTGGGATGTTTGAATATAATGTCAATACTATCATAAATGCGCTGAAATAGTAGTAAGCAAGTAGTTTGTAATAGTTATATTGAATAAAATTTGTTTAAATGAAAGAACAAAAAATCGCAGTTCAAATAGATGATTTAACTGTAGCTTACAATTACAAGCCTGTACTGTGGGATATTGACCTTGCTATACCAGAAGGTGTACTTATGGCTATTGTAGGTCCAAATGGAGCAGGAAAATCTACTCTTATAAAATCGATTTTAGATATTATCAAACCCATTGCAGGAAGTACTCAAATTTATGGGAAACCTTATAAAAAACAACGATCACTGGTAGCCTATGTTCCTCAAAAAGGAAGTGTAGACTGGGATTTTCCCACCACCGCACTAGATGTGGTAATGATGGGAACCTATGGAAGTCTGGGATGGATCAAAAGACCAGGGCAAAAACAGAAAAAAGCTGCTCTTGAAGCATTAGAAAAAGTAGGTATGCTTTCTTTTAAAAGCAGACAGATTAGTCAACTATCCGGAGGACAACAACAACGTATATTTTTGGCAAGGGCTTTGGTTCAAAATGCATCTATATATTTTATGGATGAACCTTTTCAAGGTGTTGATGCTACTACAGAAAAAGCTATTATTAATATCTTAAAAGAACTTAGGAAAGCCGGAAAAACAGTAATTGTAGTACATCATGATTTGCAAACAGTACCCGAATATTTTGATTGGGTCACTTTCCTTAATGTAAAAAAGATCGCTACCGGACCGGTAAAAGACATTTTTAATGATGATAACTTAACAAAAACCTACGGGATTAATTACAAGGTTAGCGTACAACAATAAGAACTATGGATATAAAAGAATACATAGAACTTGTCTTTACAGATTATACTTTACGCACAATAACACTGGGCACGGCTGTACTTGGTGCTATTTGTGGTATGCTAGGTAGCTTTGCTGTATTGCGTAAACAAAGTTTATTAGGAGATGCAATTTCTCATGCCGCATTGCCGGGTATAGCCATAGCTTTTCTGATTATAGACACAAAAAATAGCTCTGCATTTCTATTAGGCGCACTAATTAGTGGTTTAATTGGTACTTTTTGGATCCGTGGTATAACCAGTAAAACGCATCTTAAATCTGATACAGCTTTAGGTCTTATATTATCATTATTCTTTGGATTTGGAATGTTACTACTAACCTATATTCAAAAAATGCCCAATGCTAATCAGGCTGGTTTAGAAAGTTACCTTTTTGGACAGGCTGCCACACTTTTAGAAAGCGATGTATGGCTCATGATCATCGTTACAGGAATTAGTTTGGTCGTTTTATTATTATTCTGGAAAGAACTCAAACTATTATTATTCGATGCTGATTACACTAAGACATTGGGATTTAACACCAAATTCTTAGACATTCTTATCACTACATTTATTGTAATTGCTATTGTATTAGGACTACAAACTGTAGGCGTAGTATTAATGAGTGCTATGTTATTAGCTCCTGCCGCAGCGGCTAGACAATGGACAAACAACTTAGCCGTAATGGTTATCTTGGCTGCAATTTTTGGCGCATTCTCCGGAGTCTTCGGGACTGCTATCAGCGCCAGTCACAATAACTTATCTACAGGACCCGTAATTGTATTAGTTGCTGGTGTTTTTGTATTATTTTCTTTTATATTTTCTCCTGGCCGTGGACTACTATTTAGAGAAATCCGATTTAGAAAAAACAGAAGTGATCTTCAATTACATAAAACATTATCTTTTATGTATAATATTGCCAGTACACACGAAAATATTGCTCATCCACATGCAATTAAAATCTTAAATAACTTTCAGGGTTTCACCAGAAAATCACTTCAAAAACTAGAAGATAAAGATTATGTCAAAATTGAGGGCAGTATGTGGTCCCTAACCGAGTCTGGATATAAAACTGCTTCCAATTTATATGATCAATTAACAAAAGAAGAGAATGAGTAACGCACAGATAGAAATACAACTAATTGCCAGCCTGGTAGCAATAGCTTGCGCTATCCCAGGAACTTTTTTAGTATTACGAAAAATGGCATTAATCACTGATGCAATTAGTCATTCAATCTTGCCAGGTATTGTGATTGGTTTTTTTATTACTCATGACTTATCATCACCTTTATTGATTATTCTTGCTGCTGCAAGCGGTGTCATTACTGTAATATTGGTAGAGTTTATCCAAAAGACAGGCTTAGTAAAAGAAGATACTGCAATAGGTCTCGTTTTTCCTGCCTTGTTTAGTATTGGGATCATACTTATTGCACAGAATGCAAATGATGTACACCTAGATGTTGATGCTGTATTATTAGGAGAACTTGCCTTTGCCCCCTTTGATCGATTAATTATAGGAGGCACAGATGTAGGTCCTAAATCTTTATGGATCATAGGTACTATATTATTGATTACACTAGGTCTATTATTTGCATTTTTTAAGGAACTAAAAGTAAGTACATTCGATGCAGGTTTAGCTTCTGCTCTTGGATTATCACCTGTAGTTATGCATTATGGACTAATGACTGTTTCATCAATCACTACGGTAGGTGCTTTTGACGCAGTTGGTGCTATTTTGGTCATTGCATTAATGATTGCTCCTGCCGCTACTGCTTATCTACTAACAAATGACTTAAAAAAAATGCTTCTGTTATCTGTTATATTTGGAGTTAGTAGTGCCATTATAGGATATTGGGTAGCACATGCATTAGATACATCTATTTCTGGATCAATGACTACAGTATTAGGATTAGTTTTCTTATTCGTATACTTATTTGCTCCCAACAAAGGTTTGTTTTCTGTGTTGTATAGACAAAAACAACAACGTATCGAGGTTTCCTTACTCACCTTTCTTCTTCACTTGGGGAACCACCATGAAGAGGAAGAACGGCATGTAAAACACTTAAATGAACATATTAACTGGCAGAAGGTACAATCAAAATCTGTTTTGAATCTGGCACTTAAAAACAATATGATCACGATTAATAATGATATTGTTTCTTTAACTAAAAAAGGAAAAAATTTCACAACAGAAGCAATTGATTATATTGTAACTAATAAAAATTCTGAAATCGAAAACATGAAGGATCGGTTTTTTCTATTTAGAGGTTAAAACCTGTATCTTTAAAGAAAAAAAGTGAAATGTTCGCGTCTTTAAAAAAGAATTTTATACCACTATCCATTTTATTTTTTTTAATCAGTTGTACTTCCTATGCTCAGGAAAAACCTGTTCGTTTAGTAGAAGAGAAATAGAAAAAAAGAACAATCATATATGTCCAAAATGATACGGATACAGATAAGAGTGTATTTTTAAAAGTAAATCCGACTGGATATCGCAGGAGTGCACAGCGACCTATTATTAAAAACATCCCTGCCAAAGCTAAAACACAAATGCTGATCCTTATTCCATTAACAAATGTTGAATCTCATTATACATATAATCTGATTGTAAATGAAGAATTAGAGACAATAGACGTAAAGCATAGTAAAAGTTCAAAAAAGAAAGATAGTATCTGAGTTATAACCATCTAAAAAGTTTGATTTATATATACGAATTCTAAGATTAAGAGGAGTATAAAAAAACGAACCTCTATCCTTTATTGTTTAGCTTTTGCAAGCGAAAACAATTATAAAACTTGTTTAACATAGAAATCTATATATTTAGACTTAAAAAATCTAATTCATCCAAAAGTATATGAATCAAACAAAACCCCCATGGTACTTTCTTTTTCTGGTTATTTTAGCTGGGGAATCTGTTTTTATTCTTCCATTTGTTCTTTCACGAGTATTTAGACCAACGGTACTTGAGGTATTTAACTTAGACAATGTTCAGTTAGGTATATGTTTCTCTATTTATGGAATTGTAGCTCTAATATCCTATCTTTTTGGAGGTACATTGGCTGATAAGTTTCCTCCAAGAAAATTGATTGCAACGGCACTATGGATGACTGCTTTGGGAGGGTTGATATATGCTAGTTTCCCTAACTATACAGTATTAAAAGTACTTTATGGTTATTGGGGGTTTACTACTATATTTTTATTCTGGGCTCCCATGATCAAGGCTACTCGTGTCTGGGGTGGCATCACTTCTCAAGGTAAAGCATTTGGGTTTTTAGACGGTGGTCGGGGATTGGTTGGTGCTCTATTCGGAGTCTTGGGAGTATTTATTTTTTCACTATTTATTACTTCAGAAATTTCTGAGGTGACTACTTCTGAAAGTAGAGCTGCTTTTAAACATGTAATCTTAGTATCCTCTGGTATTGTTGGTATTGTAGGAGTATTGGTTTGGTTATTTATGAAAATGGATCATACATTAGAAAAACAAATTATACTAGAGAAAATCACAATATCTCAAGTGCAAGAAGTACTACGCTTACCTTCTGTTTGGCTACTCATGATTATTATTCTATGCGCTTATGTAGGCTATAAAATTACCGATGTATTTTCACTATATGCTCAAGATGTTATGCTATATGATCAAGTACAATCTGCTCAAGTGGGTACATTTTTGTTATTTATTCGACCCATTATTGGAGTTTTTATTGGAATATTAGCCGACCGCTCACAAACTACCTTTTGGTTACTTATTAGCTTTATAGTTTCTTTCTTCGGAGCATTATTGTTTGCCTCAGGCATAATTTCAGATTCTGTAACAGTTTTATTTTTTATATCAATTTTAGTGGTAGCAACGGGAGTGTATGCAGCTCGTTCTTTATACTTTGCAGTAATGCAGAGAGGAAAAATTCCATTAGTTCTTACAGGAACTGCTGTTGGGATTATTTCTCTTATAGGCTATACTCCTGATATATTTGCAGGACCCTCAATGGGATACCTTCTAGAAAATTCACCTGGCCCAGAAGGGCATCAACATGTATTTTGGATGTTAGCTTTGTTTTCTTTTATTGGAGGCCTAGCTGCCTGGTATTACTATAAATTATATAGCATACAAAAAAAGTAATTATAAGAAGGTTTCAAAAAATTAATTACTGATTTTTTCTCTCGCATCAAAAAGCACAAATTGATACTCACTCATTAATTATAAAACCCATATTAACTACAGCTATGTGTATCAAACGTTCTTATAGCGTGTACTCGACCCCTAAGTTAAAAACTGATGTTTTTATAGAATTGTCCCTTTCAATTAAACTAAAGAAAAATCTACCATTAATCCCAAAATGATTGGATAATCTATAACCTGTCCCTACAGTTAAACCTAAATCAAATTTATCATATTCTGATGAAAAAGGTAAAACATTAATATCTTGAAACTGTTCAAAGGGGTCTTCTTTAATTTTTTGTTTACGGTCAATTATATACCCAAATTGAGGCCCCATTTCCATATAAAAATCATTCGTAAATGAATATTGTACTATAATAGGTACTATAATTGTAGACTCATTTATATTGACCTTAAAATCTGAAGCTATAGGTACTTCATTAGCCCCTCCTCTAATCTCAAAACCTTTTGCCAAAAATTTGGATCCTTGCATTGCAAAAAGGACCTCAGGTTGTATTTTTATTTTTTCATGGATGTTTATGTTTATAAACCCTCCAAAGTAGAATCCAAATTTTCTTCTATATTCAGCAACATTAATTCCTGCAATAATCACATCAGGAGTATATTTTGCATAATTCGCCCCTCCTTTCAATCCAAATTTTGAATTAACTTCTTGTCCTTTAACAGAAACTACCCATAATACAAGTACTAACCCCAATAATAAATTCCTTTTCTCCATTTTCTATTTTAATCTTATTCAATAGATATATGTCTTAAGTAACAAAAATGTTACTCCTATTAAGATATTTAATAATATCCAAAATGCATATAATTGTTGAGCATAGTGATAAAAAAACCACGACAGCTATTGTCGTGGTTTACTATTTTAGAAATAATGCTTCTTAAAATTCTCTATTCATATCCCAGGCTTCCAGGTAGTCTTTTACTCGTTGTACAAACTGTCCTCCTAGTGCACCATTAACAACTCTGTGATCATAAGAGTGTGATAAGAACATTTTATATCGAATACCGATAAAGTCTCCTTCTGGCGTTTCAATAACAGCAGGAACCTTTCTGATTGCTCCCAGAGCCAAAATACCTACTTGTGGTTGATTGATAATTGGCGTACCCATAATACTTCCAAATGTACCTACATTAGTTACTGTATACGTACCACCTTGTATATCATCCGGTTTTAAAGCATTATTACGTGCTCTATTTGCAAGATCGTTAACCGCTTTAGTCATTCCTACCAAATTCAATTGATCTGCGTTCTTAATTACCGGTACAATCAAATTACCATCAGATAAAGCCGCAGCCATACCCAGGTTAATATTTTTCTTTTTGATAATTGTATCTCCAGAGATAGAGATATTCATCATTGGAAAATCTTTAATAGCTTTAGCAACTGCTTCCATAAAAATAGGAGTAAACGTAAGGTTCTCTCCTTCTCTCTTCATGAAATCTCCTTTTACTTTCTTTCTCCAGTTCCAGATATTGGTTACATCGGCTTCTATAAATGACTGTACATGAGCTGAAGTCTGTACAGATTCGACCATATGATGTGCAATAAGCTTACCCATTCTGGTCATTTCTATAATCTCATCTTCTCCTGATGCTACTACCGGTGCTGCTTTTGAAATTTCTTGCTTTTTAGCAGGAGCAGCTGGTTTTGCTTGTGCTTCTTCTTTTGCAGGCTGTATTGCTGGTTGTGTTTTTATTTTTCCATTTTTGCGGTCGTCTACAAATTGTAAAATATCATTTTTGGTAACGCGACCATCTTTACCTGTTCCAGAAATAGCTTCTAATTCATTCAATGAAACATTTTCTGTTGCAGCAATATTCTTTACTAATGGAGAATAAAACTTACTACTTCCAGAAAAATCAGTTGCATTTCCTGCTACTGCTGTTTCTGTCATTTGCGTTTCTAATACTACCGCTTCTTTTGGAGTTCCCTCAACTTTAGCAGTAGTTTCTTGTGGAGTCGAATCTACAGCTCCTTCACCTTCAGTTTCTATTACAGCTATAACTTGGCCTACCTGTACTACATCATCAACATCAAAAAGTTTTTCTACCAGTACACCTTCTACCTCACTAGGTACCTCACTATCTACCTTATCAGTCGCTATTTCAACAACTGCATCATCTAATTCAATAGTATCTCCAACCTCTTTTAACCAAGTTGTTATTGTTGCCTCTGCAACACTCTCACCCATTTTTGGAAGTTTCAGCTCAAATTTTGCCATATTCTTAATCAAAAGTGTTTATAAGTTATGTTTTTTGCGAATTTAATTAAAATTCAGCTTAAAAATTATTTTTTTCGTATTAAAATTTACTTAATATCTATATCTTCAAGTTTACAGATACTTCTAAATATATGCAAATCAAGGACTCTTTAATGCATTCTCAAAAGGAATTCGATTAAGTATACTTCTTCCCAAAGTAACTTCATCTGCATACTCCAGCTCATCATTAACACCAATTCCCCGGGCAATAGTAGAGGTTTTTACAGGTATTCCTTCCAATTGTTTATACATATAGAAGTTAGTAGTATCCCCCTCCATCGTTGCACTTAATGCAAATATTAATTCTTTTACTTCTCCAGATTTAACTTTCTCAATCAAAGAACTAATATTTAATTCTTGTGGACCGATACCATCTAATGGGCTTATCTTACCTCCTAAAACGTGATATAATCCTCTAAATTGACCTGTACTCTCTATAGCCATTACATCCCGTATATCTTCTACAACACAAATGATTTCACGGTTTCTACCTGGATTACTACAGATATCACAAATATCCGTATCACTAATACTATGACATGTAGAGCAAAATTTAATATCCTCTCGTAATGTCCCCAAAGCTTTTGTTAAATGTTGGGTCTGGGTTTCTGGCTGTCTAAGTAAATGTAATACTAATCGAAGTGCTGTACGTTTTCCTATCCCTGGCAATTGAGACATTTCATAAACTGCGTTCTCTAATAATTTTGAAGAAAATTCCATAGCTCGACAAATTTAGCGTTTTTAATGGTGAACTCCGCCCAGAGTTCCACTCTTTAAACAAAAAATTATGTTTTTATATCATAATGACATTTTTTATCCCTATAACCTTAGTAGCTAATCATAAAAGATAATTACAGGGGGTAAAATGAAAGTTTTATAACGATTAGGAAAACTCGACTTAAATTTAATTTTGAGATATAAACTATGATAATCTTAACTATACAATTAAGGCCTTTTTGTTACTTTTACTGCAAAAGTAAAAGTAATGTTAGATACTCTTTCTGAAGAAACACAGCTTATTTTAATGATCATAGTCATTGCTATCTTATTCGTAGCAGTATCCTGGAATACCAAACGAAATAAAAATAAACTGTATGATCGTGATAAACGTAATTTTAGACAGAATTATCAAAAAAAGAAAAAGAAGAAATAACTATAGCTGTAACATGAAAAAAACATATGTTAGAAAGGCTACATCAAAAGATATAGAATGGATAAATAACACCTATCAAAACATAGATTTTGTAGCATCAGATTTTAATACCGAATATATTGCTTTAGCAGAAATTGAAGATGTAAAATGTGGGCTGGGAAGAGTTGTCAATATTGATGAAAACAACTTAGAATTAGGAGGAATGTATGTATTAGATCAATTTCGAGGAATGGGAATTGCAGAGAAAATCATCCTGCATTTATTAAAAAATCATGAGCAACATAAAAAAATATGGTGTCTTCCTTTTGAACATCTTCAAAGCTTTTATAATAGGTTTGGTTTTCTAGATCAAAAAACACACGATTATAAAATTCCGGATAAAATATATGCTAAACACAAATGGTGTAATCAAAACTATACTAAGGATGTACTTTTATTAGTTAAGTAGTTGTCATCCATTAAAACAAACATGTAATTCGATGAAAATATATACTAAAACAGGTGATAAAGGAACCACAGCCCTTTTTGGTGGCACCAGGGTACCTAAACACCATATTCGTATTGACAGTTACGGTACTGTTGATGAACTTAATTCACATATCGGGCTTATCAGAGATCAAAAAATTGATGAACTCAGCAAAAAAATATTAATTAATATACAGGATAAACTCTTTACAGTTGGAGCTGTTTTAGCGACTGATCCTGAAAAAGCTATATTAAAAAGTGGGCAAAAACGGCTAAATATACCTACAATTTCTACAGAAGATATCGAGTTGTTAGAAAAAGAAATCGATAGAATGAACGAATCTTTGCCACCAATGACACATTTTGTATTACCTGGAGGACATCAAACTGTGTCATTCTGTCACATTGCTCGCTGTGTATGCCGAAGAGCAGAGCGTTTAGCAACGGCACTGTATGAAATAGCTCCTTTTGAAGAAACAACATTACACTACTTAAACCGACTATCTGACTATCTTTTTGTACTGGCACGAAAGTTGTCCTTCGATCTTAAGGCAGAAGAAATTGAGTGGATTCCTAAAAAGAATTCTTAAAATTTAATATCTGTTAAAATTAGTAAGGGAAGCCCCCTAAAAATTCACGTTCTTATAATTATTGTTTAAATAATTGATTTTTTACTTGACTTTTTAAACTAAAAAATTATTTTTGCAAAAAATTAAACCAGTAAACATATGTATTGGACTTTAGAATTAGCATCTTATTTAAGTGATGCACCTTGGCCAGCTACAAAAGACGAGCTAATAGATTATGCAATTCGTACTGGAGCACCTCTGGAGGTTGTAGAAAATCTACAAGCAATTGAAGATGAAGGAGATTCGTATGACTCTATAGAGGAAATATGGCCTGATTATCCTACCGACGAAGATTATCTTTGGAATGAGGATGAATATTAAAAAAATGAAATAGTATTAAAAGTCTCGCAAGAGGCTTTTTTTTTGCGTAAATTATGCCACTTTATGGCTATTTACAGCTCAAGAGTATTGTATAATATGACCACTTAGGTCCTGAGATAGTGATAGACTTCAGATATTGAGGTCAAATTTGAATGTTCCTTTATTATAGGAAACCAATTAGTTTCGTTTTGAAATTAAAATCTCATTAAACACACAACCATAAAATTATGGGAATTTTAGATTCTGTATTAAAAGTATTTGTTGGAGATAAATCCAAAAAAGATATTAAAGAAATTCAACCAAAGGTCGAATTGATAAAACAAGCAGAAACGGCTCTTGAAGGCCTTTCTCATGATGAACTGCGTGCTAAAACTGTTGATTTTAAAAATAGAATAAATGAAGCTCGCACAGAAATCAATACCAAAATAGAAACACTTACCGAGGAAGCTAATAACACAGAAGATATTGATAGAAAAGAAGATATCTATGGTGAAATCGATAAATTAAAGGAAGAAGCGTATGAAATCACAGAAAAAGCGCTAAACGATATTCTTCCCGAAGCCTTTGCCGTTATAAAAGAAACTGCAAAACGTTTTACTAATAATGAAAGCATCGAAGTTACGGCTTCTGCTTATGACCGAGAACTCTCTGGCACCAGAGATCACATTACTCTTGATGGTGAACAAGCCATTTGGGCAACAAGTTGGGATGCTGCTGGTAAAGAAGTAAAATGGGATATGGTCCATTACGATGTACAGCTTGTTGGTGGTATTACACTACACGAAGGAAACGTAGCAGAGATGCAGACAGGAGAAGGAAAAACCCTGGTTGCAACACTCCCTGTATACCTTAATGCACTATCTGGTAATGGTGTTCATCTAGTAACTGTAAATGACTACCTTGCTCGTCGTGATAGCGAGTGGATGGCTCCAATTTTTCAGTTTCATGGGCTTACTGTAGATTGTGTTGATAACCACAGACCTAACTCTGCAGAACGTAGAGCAGCCTATAATGCAGATATTACTTACGGAACCAATAATGAATTTGGTTTTGATTATCTACGTGATAATATGTCTCATGCTCCAGAAGATCTGGTACAACGTCCTCATAATTATGCAATTATAGATGAAGTAGATTCTGTATTAATTGATGATGCCCGTACACCATTAATTATTTCTGGACCAATACCAAAAGGAGATATCCATGAATTTGATGAGTTAAAGCCTAAGATTGCTGATATCGTTTCAGTACAACAAAAATACCTTACTACCGTTTTAGCTGAAGCCAAAAAATTAATTAAAGAAGGTGACGCCAAAGAAGGAGGTTTTAAATTACTACAAGTATACCGAGGGATTCCTAAAAATAAGGCCTTAATTAAGTTTTTAAGTGAGGATGGCGTAAAAATGCTACTTCAAAAAACAGAAAACTTCTATATGCAGGATAATAACAGAGAAATGCATAAGATTGATGCAGATCTGTATTACGTAATAGAAGAGAAAAACAATCAAATAGATCTTACCGATAAAGGTGTAGAATATCTTTCGGGAAAAGATGATCCGGACTTCTTTGTACTACCACAAATTGGTATGGAAATCGCTAAAATCGAAGGCTTTGAATTATCAAAAGAAGAAGAAGCAGAAAAGAAAGAAGATCTTTTTAGAGATTATAGTGTAAAAAGTGAACGTATTCACACTTTACGTCAACTATTAAAAGCATATTCCTTATTCGAGAAAGATGTAGAATATGTAGTAATGGATAATAAAGTAAAAATTGTTGATGAGCAGACAGGTCGTATTATGGATGGGCGTCGATACAGTGATGGATTGCACCAGGCTATTGAAGCCAAAGAAAATGTAAAGATTGAAGATGCAACACAGACTTTTGCTACGGTGACACTTCAGAACTATTTCCGTATGTACGGTAAGTTGTCTGGTATGACAGGTACTGCAGTAACAGAAGCAGGAGAGCTTTGGGAAATCTATAAACTGGATGTTATAGAAATACCAACCAACAGACCGATTGCCAGAAAAGATATGGAAGATTTGGTATACAAGACCAAACGTGAAAAATATAATGCCGTAATAGAACAAGTTACAGAGTTATCCCGAGCAGGAAGACCAGTATTAATTGGTACCACTTCTGTAGAAATTTCAGAATTATTAGGACGAATGCTTACGATTCGTAAAGTACCGCATAATGTATTGAATGCGAAGCTTCATAAAAAAGAAGCCGATATTGTTGCCGAAGCTGGTAATGCAGGTGTAGTTACTATTGCTACCAATATGGCTGGTCGTGGTACAGATATCAAATTATCTGATGAAGTAAAAGCTGCAGGTGGACTTGCAATCGTTGGTACAGAACGTCATGATTCTCGTCGTGTAGACAGACAGTTACGTGGTCGTGCCGGTCGACAAGGAGATCCAGGTAGTTCTCAGTTCTATGTATCTCTAGAAGATAACCTGATGCGTTTATTTGGTTCTGAACGTATTGCCAAAATGATGGATAGAATGGGACTAAAAGAAGGAGAAGTAATCCAACATTCTATGATTTCTAAATCCATAGAAAGAGCCCAGAAAAAAGTAGAAGAAAATAATTTCGGTGTTCGTAAACGATTATTAGAATATGATGATGTAATGAATGCACAACGTGAAGTTGTATATAAACGTCGTTATCATGCTTTATTTGGAGAACGTCTTCGCGTTGATATTGCCAATATGATCTATGACACTGTAGAAGTGATCACAGAAGGAAATAAAGCTGCTCAGGACTTTAAAAATTTCGAATTCGAATTGATCAGATATTTCTCTATGAGTAGTCCGATTTCTGCAGAAGAATTCGAAAAAATGGATCCTCTAAAAATTGCAGGAGAAGTTTATAAAGTTGCTTATGAGCATTATCAGGATAAAATGAAACGTAATGCAGATGCCGCATATCCTGTAATCAAACAAGTATACGAAG
Source organism: Aquimarina macrocephali JAMB N27 (assembly GCF_000520995.1). Classification (GTDB taxonomy): domain Bacteria; phylum Bacteroidota; class Bacteroidia; order Flavobacteriales; family Flavobacteriaceae; genus Aquimarina; species Aquimarina macrocephali. Next base: position 149,671 of record NZ_JACA01000027.1, read on the forward strand.
ATCCTGCCAGTAAGTATGAAAGAATCTTAGTACCATTTACAGATGGAGTAAAAAGTATAAATGTTGCTACCGATTTGCAAAAAGCATATGAGTCTGAAGGAAAACAACTTATTACCGATTTTGAAAAAAATATTACACTTGCTATTATTGATGATGCCTGGAAAACACATCTTCGTAAAATGGACGAGTTAAAACAAAGTGTACAATTAGCTGTTCATGAGCAAAAAGATCCGTTATTAATCTATAAGTTTGAAGCTTTTGAGTTGTTTAAAGCCATGATTGAAGAGGTAAATAAAGATGTGATTTCATTTTTATTTAAAGGAGAATTACCAACAGGTAATACTCAAGACATTTCTGAAGCTCGCCAGGTGCGAAGAAAAGAAAACCTAGAAACTTCTAAAGAAGAAATTCCTAATATGGATGAGCGTGCGGCACAAAATAAAGCTGCAGGACAAACACAAGGGAGACCACAGGTCACTGAAACTATTGTACGAGAACAACCAAAAATCGGGCGTAATGATAGAGTAACTATCAAACATGTGATGAGTGGTGAAAATAAAACAGTAAAATACAAACAAGCAATCCCACTGATCGAAAAAGGAGAATGGGTACTTGTGAATGAATAAATCATTTCTTATGTAAACACGAAAGCCGGAAGAATAAACTTCCGGCTTTTGTATTTATAATTTTTATTTCACTTCATATTCATCATAGAGCTACTTACTCTCATTTTATATTTTTACTTTCTCATACAAATATGTTATATCATTGAATAATCGAGTAAGTTCATTACTCATTTTATAGATTTCCTCATCCGTAAATTTTTGATTATTCAATTTATCTCTATTTTTTTTGATCATATTCCATTGAGAAAAAGTCAACCCTATTTTTTCATCAATTTCAGGAGTATTAAACTTACAAATCAAAAATTTATTAATTGCTCCATCCAATTCATGAAAAGCGTTATTAAGCATTTGATAAGAGTTTTTATTTTTCAATTCCATTTGATTCGCATAATAATAAAATGCCAATCGTTGTGAAAGCATTCGTTGTCTTCCTGATATATTTATGATTCCTTCTAATTCTAATCTGTCTTCGACTAAATAAGACTCATTTATATCATCTTTAATGCTTTGAAAAGAGTTTTTAGACTCTATAATAATAGAAGACACCACTGCATCTGCAGCTTTAAGGAGATCTGTATTTGTTTCTATTACTTTTTTTGCATTATCATAACTCGGTTGAGTTTCAATGAGTATTTTAAATTCTTTCCATATTTCATTAACTCTAGTTAACTTTTCAATAGTTCCCTTAAATTGGGTGTTCTGTAAAAGAACTCGGTTTTGTTCTTCAAAAATAATCTTACTCGATAATAAATCTCTCTTCACTTTCACATCATTAGCATTCTTAAGTAAATATAAATATGCTTTAGACATTTTTTGAGTAAGCATACGTTGCTTACCCGAAACATTAATAGCGTTGTTAAATGACAATGATCCATATTTATCATTTAGTTGTGCATGAAGGCTCAATGAACTGGTATACACTAATCCTATCACAAATAAAATTAATATTGATCTGTGGGCTTTTGTTTTGTTTTTCATCGGTATTGGCTTTAAGGTTTTGTTATTTAGTTTATAATTCTCAAACAAATTATAAGAAGTAAATTTTATCTTCATTTTTTTGGGGTTTTCTTATTGATTTACGGCGCAAAAATATTTCAGACTATGTTCCAGAAATATGATTTTTATCAGTACATAAATACTTCTAAATAGATATACAAGCGTCAAATCAACTGTAAAACAGCAATAATTTTGAGTTTTATTTTTATTCAAAATGCAATTTTATATTTCCATGAAACCCTTTTTAAGAGTATCTAACTACAAGTAGAGTGAAAAATGGTTTTTATATCTATCAAAGTGAATTTATATTACAAATATTAATGCAAAACTATTTCTCTTAGATAGAGGCTAAATAGCATGTATTTATACACCGCCCACCCTCCTTTAATCACTTAATTATCTCGAAGAAATTAAAGAGTATACACCAATAAGAATATTGATTACCCATAAAATAAGTGTTCGGGTTTCTATAAAATACTGGTAGGGTGGCACTTATATTCTCATTCCTATTACCATACTTTTAACACCATAACTAATTAATAAATATAAATTAATCATGAAAACACAAACTCATTTTAAAAGAAACTACCTAAGCATAAGGCATTTGGTCTTATGGTTTTTATTGTTCTCCTGTTGG
>NZ_JACA01000030.1 GCF_000520995.1 Aquimarina macrocephali JAMB N27
AGATCAATGCTCAAAGTACTGAGCCCAACATATGTAAAATGGAAGAACAAATGCAAAAACTGTATCAGGCAGATCCTTTTGCAAAAACAGAAATTAAGGCGTTAAGACAAAGTGCTGTTAGAATGAAAAGCAA
>NZ_JACA01000031.1 GCF_000520995.1 Aquimarina macrocephali JAMB N27
TTGTATCAGGCCGATCCTAGTGCAAAAAAAGAAATTCAGGCATTAAGACAAAGTGCTGTTAGAATGAAAAGCAATCAAAACCCAAAATCGTATGTAATACCAGTTGTATTTCATGTATTTGGCACCGAGTTTAATAGCGGATCTACTGTTACCAAAACTATTATTGAAGACGCTTTACAAAAAACCAATGAAGATTTTCAAGGGCTTAATACAGATTACAGCACTATTGATGCTCCTTTCGATGCTATCAAACAACCTCTGGATGTGACATTTAAACTTGCACAACTTGATCCTAATGGTAATCCCACAGGAGTTATATTCTATGATGAAGCTTCGAGAATGGGGAACTATAACTCTCCTGTAGTAGCC
>NZ_JACA01000032.1 GCF_000520995.1 Aquimarina macrocephali JAMB N27
CCCCACAACAGGAGTTATATTCTATGATGAAGCTTCGGGAATGGGGAACTATAACTCTCCTGTAGTAGCCAAAGTTGCCTGGGATAATTACAAATACTGCAATATATACATCACCAGAGATTTATACGATGACGGAGATTTCTATAATTCAGGAGTAGCATGGTATCCTAATACCACCATGTCTGCTGCCAATATTGCTCGAGTAGTATACAACGGAAGTTATTTAGGAAATAATACTAATGAGAATTTCAGATCAGTACTAACTCACGAATTCGGGCACTACTTTGATCTACCTCATACCTTTGATAAAGGAGTATGTAATAATGATCCTAATGATGGAGATGGTGTTGCAGATACTCCTTCTCACAAAAAAAATTCTTCAAAAACCAATTGTACCGTTCTAAAAAATTGTCTGAATCAGGAAATCAATAGTGAGAATTTCATGGATTATACAGATTGTTATAAAATGTTTACACAAGGGCAAGTTACCCGAATGGTTAATGCTATTGATAATTCACCTACCAGAAATACATTGTGGACAAACACCAATCTAACTGCTACCGGTTTGGCTTCTGATTTGGGTGCTCGTATCGCTACCTCTGGAGCAATATTTGAGGAACGTTATCTAAATGATGGCCTTATAGAAAGTACTATTGATATTACTTGTGAGGACTGTACTTTTACAAAAAACTCTGGAGATATGGTGCTTAATACCGATTATACCGTAACCAATCTACCTGCTGGTTTAACCCCCAGAATTGTAATAAACAGTGCTACTTCTGCAACCATACATCTGGATAATACTGCTTCTAGTCATAATCTTGCCAATTCTGTAGCTAATCTTTCTTTTACTTTCCTTAACCCGATAGTAACTGGTGGAGTAACACAACTATATAAAAATAGCATAGATAATCTGAAAGTAGACTTTAACGATGTATATACAGAATACTGTAATGTAAATATATCATATGCTGTATATGCACACATCACTAATATTGAATTTGATGGTAGAACAAATCCATCAGGATATAATGGAGTTTCCAATTACACAAAAAGTCTTATATACCCAGCTAAACAAGGAAAAACCTATCCTTTAACAATTACAACCAACAAAGGTAATGGTGGTGCTGGTGATAATTTAAGAATTCAAGGATGGTTTGACTGGAATAATAATTTTATCTATGAGGATAATGAACTAATAATCTCCCATGCATACGCCAACAGTAGTGTTGATGCCAATGGCGATTACAAATACACTACCAATATTACTATCCCTGCAGATGCTGTTTTAGGGAACACAGCTTTTAGAATTCTGGCACACTATGTACAAAATAACGATGGTGATACAGCATGTAGCAGTATTGACAGTGGTGAATCTGAAGATTATGGACTAAATATCCTAGATCAAAATGCTACTTTTTCTATGGAATTTTCGGGAGCTCCTACCACAGTTAATTTCTCACAAGGTGTAGCATTCTCTGATCTTACTGTAACCGATAATGGGGATTCTATTACTTCCTGGTTATGGACATTTGAAGGAGGGCAACCTGCTACTTCTACAGATAAGAGTCCTTCTAATATCATATTCTCTGAAGGAGGAACTTATGATGTAACTCTAAAAGTGACAACAGCCAATGGAATAAATAAAACGCTTACTAAAACGGATTACATAACTTCAGCATTAAACTACTGCGATAGCGAACCAAAATTCGGAGGTTATTTCAACGTAAATCACGTTACTTTAGCTACAATAGATCACGCCCCTCTTAAAAGTAGAGCTGGTGATTACTATGACACCGTATTTACTACTTTAGAAACTGGAAAAACTTACCCTATTACCATTAAAACAGAGCGTGGTAATGGTGGAACTAGTGATGTAAATAGAGTACGCGTATGGGCAGATTGGAATTTTGACAGTATGTTTTCAGATAATGAACTAGTGTCCACCCAAGTCGTAAACCATGCAGATTATACCAATGATGAGTATTCTTTTACAGCCAATATTACTGTACCAAACAATGCTGCAATAGGTAAAAAAGTAGGATTAAGGGTAATTGGTCACTTTGTAGATGGTACAGATGGAGATTCTGCTTGCGGTTCATATGATAGTGGAAATACGGCTGATTATGGAATTATAATTTCTGAAGCAATATCAACTTGTAATGATGGGATCCAGAATGGGGATGAAACAGGAG
>NZ_JACA01000033.1 GCF_000520995.1 Aquimarina macrocephali JAMB N27
AATATCAACGCAAATATAAACTAGAGCCAAGAATTATTAGCAGACTCTAATGCAAAGAGCTTTGCAGGTTTGCCAAAAGCAATCCTCGATCTGGAACAACAACTGAAATCAGAACGTTCTTTCTGTATTTCTGAAATGATACAAGAACGATCTAAACAGATTGTGGATGCTACTAAAATCACAACCTATGAAAATATACTATTTGATCTTGATAGAAAACAAGATTCTCTTACTTGGATTATAGAAAAAAACTATCCCAAATATTACCAGTTAAAACATGAAAGCAAGATCATATCTGTTGCTGGTATCCAGAAAAAATTAAATGAGAATACCACACTGTTGGAGTTTTTTGTGTCAGATAACAGTATCTATGCGTTTACGATTTCTAAAAAAGAGATAAAAGTAACTACACTACACGCACTAGAACTCAGCAAGGATGTTGAAGCGTTAAGAGCTGCTATTATTGCTAAAAATACGATAGTATTTAAGACAATTTCTTATAAGTTGTACGGTCAATTAATTGCTCCTGTTAAAGATAAAATTAAAGGAGATCAACTTATTATTGTTCCTGATGGTTCGTTATGGCATCTTAATTTTGATGTATTGCTAACTCAAAATGATCTATCATACGATCCTAAAGTGCTGTCATACCTTCTTAAAGAATATGCTGTAAGTTATGCTAGCTCTGCAAATCTGTTATTTGCTCCTTCTAAAAGTGGTTTACAATCCGAAAAACGGCAAGAATGTCTTGCGTTTTCTTTTTCTGATAGTGAGATTATAGATGCAAAAACAATGAGTTTGGCTACACTAAGAGCTGCTAATTATGATTTACCGGGAACTCGTAAAGAGATCAAAGCAATCTCAGATATTATCGATGGGCAATATTATTTTGGGTCACAAGCGATAGAAGCTAATTTTAAGAAAAATGCCAGTCAATATAATATCCTGCATTTGGCGTTGCACGGTGATGTAGACAACGAGCATCCCGAAAATTCCAAACTCCTATTTACCAAAGGTAACGATACTATAGAAGATAGTTATCTGTATAGCCATGAATTGTTTGCTATGAATATCCCTGCAGAACTCACTGTGCTTAGTGCATGTAATACCGGATCAGGGAAAATAGCCCAGGGAGAAGGGATTATGAGCCTGGGTAATGCTTTTCAATATGCAGGAACTAAAAGTTTATTATTGAGTAGTTGGGAAATCTCAGATCAAACTACTCCTGAGCTAATGAGATTGTTCTATACTAATCTTAAAGCGGGAATGCATAAAGCCAAAGCACTACAACAAGCTAAATTACAATACCTCAATACCGCAAATATCAATCGAACTGATCCCTTTTATTGGGGTGGGTTCTATTTGGTTGGAGACTCGTCTCCAATTCTTTTTAAAGATGATACAATGGTGTATTGGGTTATGGGACTAGGAGTGTTGATAATACTCTGTATAGGTGTGCTCTGGTATCAGAGAAAAAGGAGGAGTGCCTGGTAGTTGTGAAGCGTATGTCACTCAGATTTAGCAATGTCGTTTAGTTTTTATAGTGTCAATCTGAGCTTGTCGAAGACCAGTAAAATTGACGTTTTCAATTGCATTTCGACAAGCTCAATGTGACACTCGGATATCTTTTTATGTTAACTAAACGGCATTGCTTGAATCCTTCGATCAACTAAGAACAGGCTTGTCGAAGAACTTAGAAAGAAGCACTATCATTGACGTATTCTCTAATTTGTTGATTTTTATCTATATATTCTTACGTCTCATCGAGTGATTTTATCAATAGCAATAGCGGTTGATAAAATTGTATCGAGATGCAATAAAACCTATTACCACAATTGAGTTTAGATAGGTCTGTTGAGCTCTTCGGTAAATTCAGGACAAGCCTGTCGAAGGGTAGGTGCTATTTTATGTTTAACTTTTTCATACAAATGGTTTTTTGAAAATGTCCTAAGAAAATTCAACGTAAAAAAAATGAAGCGAACGTAACGTGAAATTAAATTCTTAAGAATCGAAATGATTAAAATGTTATCATAGATCATGGATAGTGAAAATAATCATGCTAGTGGAAATGTTTCATTTAATTTAGTGAAGAGAACGATATTTTTAGTTGAATTTTCTTAAGACTAGCATTTTTTGTTTAGTCACCCTGAGCCCTTCGGTAAACTTAGGACAGGCCTGTCGAAGGGTTGGCAATGAAAAAAAGAAAAAGAAGATATTTTTAATGTATTTGTAAATCAGTTGCTTAGTTTAGGTTTAAAGTTCTGTTTTATCATCCCAGTAATTTGTCATCCCGTTGAAGAACAGGGCTAGAATCCATTTATCCTTCAATAGGGGGAAAACACCCTTTTAGTAGTAGGGGTAAATGCCCCTTGCAATATTTTTTGGATTTTTTTTAAGCGATTTAAAGTATTGGTAAACAGGAGTTTGTTACTGTTTGGGGTGTATGTGGTTTTTGATTTTAAGGTAGGGTGTATTTGCTTTGCTGCATGTTTTTTGGATATATTAGCATCAATCTAATCTAATTTAATCTAAAATAATATAATGTTATGGGAAAAGAACTACCAAAAAAAGGAGGAAAAGGAAAAAAAAGACCTGCGAAATGCATTACCCAGGAAGAAGCGAAAGAGCTTCAACATGTGTGGTGCTGTACCAGAACACCAGAGATCGATAAATGTATAGGATTCGAAGATACCAGAGAATTTCATTGGAGTGTAGAGGAATTGCAGGAATATCTTAAATATGTAAAGAAAAAATCTAAAAAACAAGGGATTGATAATCCGGGTATCAGAGTGTATTTAGGAGCATACCCTAAAGGAAAATGTAAAATGGATAAAGGGTATTCGACTGTGTTTTTAGCACCTACAGGAGCACCTGCGGGTGAGATGGGTAAAGGAGGTGATAGTGCACCGAATAATTACGGTATTGAGCCCTTTAATGAAGGTGGGGCTGGAAATCCACCAGTGATTTACTAAATACTTATGATTTATCAATTGATTATTAATGTTGTAGAGATAATGGCTGTTATCTCAGGAGCTATATATGTCAATAAATATCGAGAAGATAATTCTTCTCGATATTTATTCTATTTTCTCTTTTTTACTTTATTTATAGAATTAATATTTGGTTGGTTACCTAGGGTAATAGGAAGAATGGAAATTTTAAGATTTCTTGAGAATTCGATACTCTCAAATAATGAATGGATTTATAATATTTATATTATTACCAAATTTTTGTTTTATACTTTTTATTTCAATCTTTTTCTTAAAAAAAGGGAATTAAGGAATATAATGATTTTTGGAATGTTTTTATTTTTAATATCAACAGTAATTAATTTAATTTTCTCTAAAGTATTTTTTGTAACAATTTCTTCTTATACTTATATTACAGGGTCATTACTACTTATGCTGAGTGTTTTGTTTTATTTTTTTGAAGTATTGAAAAGTGATGAGATATTAAATTTTCATAAAACTATAGTTTTTTATATTTCAATAGGTACTTTAATCTTTCATTTATGCGTAACCCCTCTTTTTATTTATAGTAAATATTATAAAATTGAAAAAAGCCCAGAATTTGTTCAGGTTTATCAAATAATTCTTACTGCAGCGAATATTTTTATGTATTCTTGTTATACGATTGGATTTCTAGTATGCTCGCGAAAGAACAAATCTTATTAATTATATATTTTACCATTATTATTCTATTTTTTGTAGTATTTGGTATCATATTCTTTATGGCTTTTCAGCGTCGAAAAAACAAACTACTTCTTGATAAATTAAGAGCAGAACAACGCTTTGAAGATGAGATTTTTAAATCCCGGATAGAGATCCAGGAACAGGCACTTAAGAATGTGAGTTGGGAGCTTCATGATAATATTGGGCAATTGCTATCGACTGCAGTGATGCAAATTAATATTATGGGAGCTACTATAAATGATACAGCGTCAGAATCCCTGCAGGATGTTAGGAAATTAGTGGGTGACAGTCTGCAAGAAATACGTACCTTATCCAAAACTCTAAATCATGAAGTGATTCAAAATGTAGGACTAGAAAAATCTATTAATGTAGAGCTCAAACGTTTTGAGAAACTTAATTTTTTAACACCTTCACTTACGGTAAAAGGGGAAGAAGTATATATAAACCCTAAAGATGAGATTATTCTATATCGTATCGTTCAGGAGTTTTTCTCTAATACTATAAAACATGCAGAAGCGTCAAACCTCGAAGTAGTTTTAGAATATACTCCAGAGGCACTCAATATTAGAGTTCAGGATGACGGCGTTGGGTTTGATCCCAAATCAGTTCAGGCAAATTCTGGTTTGTTAAATATGAAAAGCCGTGCATCTCTGGTAAAAGCAAAACTGGATTATACATCTTCACCAGGAAAAGGAGTTGTACTTACCTTGTCATATCCTATACAACTTACGGATTGATTTAATACATTTGTATTAGAACTCATCTTGAGTAGTGGTTTTAAGCCGAAAAGTTTGGCTTTTGTGCGATAATGAAGTTAATTTTTTTCAGCATAGCCTTAGCTACGTTGAAAAAAATATCAAAATTAGGGTAGAAAATGTGAATTTTGTAGGCAAAAACATTACTCAAGATGAGTTCTTAAATACGAAGCGATGCTTCAATGTAGATACTTATAAGATTTAAATGTTTGAAAAAATGGATAATTAAATACTATACATACAAAAAAATCAATACAGATAAAAGGAGCCATTCTTAACTAATATCCATACCATCCAAAATATAATGGCGAATTTGATCTGAGAATTAATAAACAATGAAGTGATTTAAGCTTTTTTGATTCTGGCGAAAAATAGCTATTTTTTGATCAATTGAAGTTTTTTTTGCACTTCATAGCAGGGCTACGAAGTAAGAAAAAGACAAAAATTGAGTGAAAAAGAGCATTTTTATAGCGAATTGAAAAAAGCTTAAATTACTTCGATAAAAAAAAACAGATGAAGAAGAAGACTATAGTTATTGTCGATGATCATCTTTTATTTGCACAATCACTGGAGAGTTTAATATCTAAACTTGAGGAATATGAGGTTCTAGCAATTCTAAAAAACGGAAAAGAGCTTACTCAATATTACTTACATAAAAGAAAGACACCAGATCTTATTCTTTTGGATGTAAAAATGCCTGTGATGGATGGTGTGCAAACGATGCAATGGCTTAAAGAAAATCGACCAGATCAAAAAGTACTGGCACTAACAATGGAGGATGATGAAGAAACCATTATTAGAATGCTTAGGGCGGGGGCCAAAGGATATTTGCTAAAAGATATACATCCCGAAAATTTTGAATTTGCTATGAAGATGGTGATAGAACAAGGATTTTATTATTCGGGCAAGATCGAAACAGCACTACGTAATTCTGAAGAAGCCGGAGGTAGTAAAAACCTACAAGAGAAATTAACAGATAAGGAACGAGTGTTTTTAAAATTTGCATGCTCAGAACTTACCTACAGAAGTATCGCCGGAGAAATGGGGTTGAGTCCTAAGACGATAGAGAATTATAGAGAAACGGTTTTTAAGAAGCTAGAAGTAAAAACCAGGGTAGGTCTTGTAATCTATTGCATGAAAAATAAACTTTTTAAGATTGAGTGAGACCCTGTTTTGAAAAGGGTGTAAAGCGTATTCAAAATAGTTGGTTGAACCAATTCCGGTGTAGATCTGGTTTCAATGTAAAAGTTTAAAAATCAAAAGCCGTCAAATCGAGTGATTTTTTGAAATGATAATGAAAAAAAATTGTATCGAGATTAGGTTTTTGTGAGAAAACAAAATATTCGATTGATATTACTATCTTAAACTTATGCTGAAGACTGGGTCCATTTAGTAGTTAATAATGTTTTTGTTTTGAAAATGGTATAAAGCGCATTCAAAATAGTAGATTGAACTAATCCTACCCAGTACTGAACTTGTTTCAGTATCTAGTGGAGTCCATTGTTTTTGCTTTGAAAAGTAGATTTCATTTCGTACAACTTTTGCAAGTATTATGAAGTATAAGGAGAAGTGTTAGTCTTGATGGTGATTATTAAATCAATTAACACTTAAATTGATAAAAACGTATTAAAACACAATTTATTTTAGAGAATATTGGATTTAAAATGTTAAAATATTGAAATAAATGATATTCTGGGTAAAATAGTATTAAGTGTTGTTAGTATAGTATATTTCAGAGGTTTAGAATAGGGCTAATTTTGTGAATTAACACAAAACTTAACTATCTAATGAAAACAACTAACACGTTTTTATCGATTCTCATGGGGTTGATAATTTGGCCAATCATGGGTCAACAACAGGAAAAGAGTTGCTCGTTTGAGGAAACTCAACAAGAGTACTACGAGCAGAACCCAGAAGCTTTAAAAAAAGCTAAAGAATTTGAAAAAATAATTCAAAAACAAGCCTTACTAAAAAAGCTAAACCCAAGCAAAGCAGCAGCTAACTATGTTATACCTGTAGTTTTTCATATTTATGATGCCAAATATCCTGATAATCCAGATACTGGAGAATCAAGAAATGTTACTGATGCCAGAGTCATACAGGCATTAAAGGACATTAATGAAGATTTTAAAGGTTTTAATGATGCTGTAGATCCTAGTTTTTCGAATATTGAAGGCGGTATGAATATCGTATTTAGACTGGCTCAGGTAGATCCAAATGGTAATACGACTACCGGGATTATTTACCATGAGAGAAAGGAAGGCTTCGGTCTAAGTAGTAATGATGCAGAAATTGCAAAATATGCCTGGGATAACTTTAAGTATATGAATGTTCATATACAAGAAGTAGTTAATTCTGGTAGTAAAAACTCCTCTGGTATAGCTTGGTTTCCTGCTGTTAACATGTCTGAAGAAGGCACAGCAAGAGTAGTATATAATGGTAAGTATATCATTTATTCTCCACCAGCTTCTTCATTAACACATGAGTTTGGGCATTTTCTTGGTTTACATCACACTTTTAATGGAGGTTGTGTATCTGGTGATGATAATGGAGATAAAGTGGCAGATACTCCTCCTACTGCGCAAGGTTTAGCTTCAGAACCTGGAGGCAGATCTTGTAAAACTGGTGTGAAAAATTGTTTTAGTCAATTGATAAATCATCAGAATCATATGGATTATAATCCTTGTGAATCTATGTTTACCAAAGGTCAAGTAACCCGAATGGAGGGATTTATGACTCATGATGCGCGTAAAACATTATGGGCAGATGCTAATCTTATTGCAACAGGAACGAAACAAGCTGATTTAGGAGCAAGAGTGATTTTTACATATCAAAAAAGTGATGATAGTGCAGTAGATCAAGCATTAGCATTTATTGAAGGTTTTAAGAATAACAATGGGGATATACTCAATAAAAAAAGAATCAAGGCAGTAAGTGGAGCTAAGTTTGCTGTAACGGGCCAAATGCAGGAAGGAGTTCATTTTTCTACTACAAATGTCCCAAGCGGTTTAACAACTAAGATCACTGTAGAAGATAATGAAAATGCCGTTATCACATTTACAGGTAATGCAGTTAATCATAGCGAAGCAGATTCTAAAGAAATTAAGATTACCTTATTAAATCCAGCTATCGTTGGAGGAGTGGGTTCTTTATATTCTAAAACAGGAATTTATAATATAAATTTTATAGATCCATACAAGCCTTATTATGAAATGTATTCTCCGACTCTGGTAGCTGGACAATCGGTTCCGACTGCGGTTGATGCTACCGGTTCAAAATTCAATTCCTTAGTTATTGGTGGTCAATTTAGAACACGATTACGTACATATGATGGTAATACAATTACCGTAGATAACAATGCTATGGAGTTTGATGTATTATGTAATACGGGTACCATAAACGTAAGAAATCTGTCTGAAGGAACAAATATTAGCGCAAACTCCTCAGGAATATGGGTGGGTAGGCAAGCAGTAGCAACATCACCTCCAAAAATATTTGCAGCAGGTTATAATGCCTGGCTTGGTAGAACAGGATATGTCGGAATTAGAGTCCCTACTTTGACAGGTGATTATGTCTATGGTTGGTTAAAAGTTAGAGTTTCATCAAATGGTGGGTACGGAGAATTAGTTTCTTTCGGATTGAATCCAGATCCAGGTAAATCTATTCCGGCAAAAGTTGCAGTACCAAATTTGGAGTATTCTACCGATCGTTTTTTAGAATCTGTAAAGAATGATGGTACAATAGGTAATGAAATAACAGTGGATCTTAAAGATGCGACACTCGCTGTGTCTGGTACTTTGGTTTCTGGAACCCATTATAATATACAAAATGTTCCTAAGGGATTAAGCTTTTCGGCTCAAGTGGTAAACTCAAGACGACTTAAATTAACAATGAATGGTATTGCTACGGAAAGTGATTGGGCACAACCTAGTAATGGATTTGTGAAAAATATTAAATTGAAATTCAAAAGTTCTGTTTTTGCAAATGGAGCTGGTGCTCAGGTAGAATTCAAAGAATTCCCTCTTAATGTAGAATATATAGGAACTGCATATTCTAAAGAAGTAAACCCCATAAATAGATTTACTACGACTGGAGATGGAAGCTATGGAGGTTGGGCAGTTGTGATGCCATGGACTTACAATTTAGATTTTATAACCGTAGGGTATCAATTTCAAGATTATACAGGTTCTCAAAATGATTTTCCGGGTGTAAAATTTATTAGCTTAAGAATGGATGCAGTAGCAAATGCTAATTATGAACTTACTCCATTAAGTGCAGGAACCGTTATTGGACCAAATAGTTCATGGAAAAATGGACAAGAATATAACGGCGGAAGAGGGCAACATATGGTCGATTCTGAAACGTATAGAGCTTGGAGAGGGAGAACAAATTATGTCGGAATTAGAGTTAACAGATCCGGTAGAATGCATTATGGATGGTTAAAATTAAGGGTAGGTACTAATGGAAGAACGTATGAGATTTTAGAATATGGAATGCAAGGTATTCCCGAAGCTTCTATAAAAGCAGGAACAAAAGATTCTAATGATGTAAAGACATATTGTGATGCTAAAGGTAATAATGGTACCGAAGGAATTACTAAGGTCGAATTTGCAGGAATCAATAAATCCTCTACTAGAGATGCTTCGGGGTATTCTGATTATACGGGCAATACTGGTTTTGTGGCTCAAGGAAAAAGTTATCCTCTTAAAGTAAATGTTGTAGGATGGAACGGAGGTTCTGCAGCAAGAGTTTATGCATGGTTTGATTGGAATAATGATTACGATTTTAGAGACTCTGGAGAATATATGGAAGTGACAAAAACATCTAATACAGTTGGGGAGATTACAGTAAATATACCTACAAATGCTAGATTAGGAGTTACACGAATGAGGTTACGGGTAGATGATAGAGCAAGTAATGCTGATTGTGGGGATAGAAGCCGTGGAGAGGTAGAAGATTACCAGGTAAGTATTGGTATTGCTAATGCGTCGTGTACCGATGGAGAACAAAATGGAGATGAAACAGGAGTTGATTGTGGAGGATCATCTTGTAGTGATTGTATTCCTGACCCAACTTGTGATGATGGTATTAAAAATGGAGATGAAACTGAAGTTGATTGTGGTGGTGAATTTTGTGAACCTTGTGAGGTTTTTACAGAAATTTGCCCGGCAACAGCAACCGGAACAGGAGAAGGAATAGATATTAATAAGGTTGCTTTTGGTAGTATAAGTAATAGTTCTACAGGAGATGCTCAGTATACCGATTATTCTAATGTTTCTACAAACCTTACAAAGGGACAACAACTGGCATTGACGGTAACAACAAAAAACACCTGGGAGCCTACTACAGTTGGAGTGTGGATCGATTGGAATAATGACAATGATTTTAGAGATGATGGAGAGAAAGTTTTGTATGTAAAAGGAATACAAACAGGTTCATATTCAAGTACAGTTACGGTACCTGCATCGGCAGCAACAAATACTTCATTACGTATGCGAGTACGATCTGGGTACTATCAGGATGTGTTGAAGCCTTGCGGTACTATTACATCGATTGGAGAAGTAGAAGATTATAGAGTTACCGTTACAGGAGGCTCTGGGCCAACTTGTAATGATGGGATTCAAAATGGAGATGAAACAGGAGTTGATTGCGGAGGATCATGTTCGCCCTGTGCGATACCAACCTGCACCGATGGGATTCAGAACGGTGATGAAACCGGAGTGGATTGTGGTGGATCTTGTTCCCCATGCCAAACTAATGTGACGTATTGTGCTGCATCAACTACACAAAATACATTACATATTACTACAGTAGCGTTTGGAAGTATAAATAATGCTACTGCGCATACTGCATATTCTGACCATACCAATATCTCTACCAACCTTACCAAAGGCCAGTCTACAGCATTAACCGTAACATTGAATAATAATACCTGGGCATATAATGCAGTAGGAGTATGGATTGACTGGAATAATAATGGTGATTTTACCGATTCGGGCGAAAAAGTATACTCTCGATTTGCTGCAGGTCCATATACAAGTACTATTACTCCACCGGCAAGTGCAGTTTCTGGGACTTCATTACGTATGAGAGTACGAGCAGGATATGGATCAGAAAGTAAAATAACTCCTTGCGGTACAGATACGTATATAGGAGAAGTTGAAGATTATACAGTAACAGTTGGGGGTACTACTGGCCCAACGTGTAGTGATAATATCCAAAATGGTAATGAAACCGGAGTAGACTGTGGTGGATCATGTAGTCCTTGTGATACAGGAGCAACTTGTTCAGATGGTGTTCAAAATGGGAATGAAACAGGAGTAGATTGTGGTGGTTCTTGTCCAGCCTGTCCAGTGGTTACATATTGTGCTGCAACAGGAAATTCTGGGCCCGAGGGAGTAACAAATGTTACTTTTGTAGGAATTAATAAAACCTCGATAAGAAATGCTTCTGGTTATGATAATTTTACCAGTACTTCAACAAGTGTAAATGCAGGTACAAGCCATAACCTTAAAGTAACTATTGAGGGTTATAATGGAGGAGCGGCAGATGAAATATATGCTTGGTTTGATTGGAATATTGATGGAGATTTTGCTGATACCGGAGAGTATTTTAAACTTACTAAAACAACAAATACTGTAGGAAATATATCAGTTACAGTACCACAAAATGCCAAAGCGGGTAATACAAGAATGCGTGTATTGGTTTCTTACTATGATATAGAAAATAATCCTTGTGATACAGGTACGAATGATGCTCGTTATGGAGAGTATGAAGATTATACAGTTAGAGTTGTAGCCAATAAATCTTCTTTTACTCCTTCAGAGAAATTATTTTCTGTTGCACCTATTCCAGTATCTGAAGGTAAATTAAATATAACGTTTAATACTCCTGAAACCGGAATTGCAAGAGTACATGTGTATAATATCTATGGTATGAAAGCAGCAGAGTTTAGTACATTAAAAGAAGCAGAACAAACCAAAACAGTTCAATTTAATGCAAATCAATTAAGTGCAGGACTGTATTTGGTAACAGTTAAATTAGGAAAAAGAACAGACTCGGTAAGAGTTATTGTTGAATAACCCTTAACTGAAATAGACTATTTATTTTCAACCTTAGCAGTAAGGTATAAATAGAACATAACGAGTGGTTTTAATCTAATACAATCCCTCTTGAAATCAAATCAAGAGGGGTTGTTTAAATACTTCAATTTTTAACCACTATTAAACTTAAGTTATGAATTCACAAAAATCATTACAAAAGAGTAAATCCTTGGGTTTATTCAAAAAGAGATAGGAATGTCTTTATGTCCTAATCCATTTAAAAATCAAATTACTATTGATGTTTCATCTATAGATAATAATGAGTTCACATTAATATATACAATATCCTGGGGGAAGAATTAATCCGTCATAAATACAAAGAAAACCAGGTAAAATAGTTGTTGGTGAACAAATTGATGCTACTGGAAACTATTTCGTTAGAATTCTATCTAAAGAAGTAAACCAAACACTTAGAATTATAAAATTAAATTAAAGAGTATAACCAGTTGTCTAATATCTCTTAAAACCCCTCTCGAAATCAAATCGAGAAGGATGTACTAATTTCTTTATGATATTTTGACAGTTATTAAAAATTAAATCATGAAAAATCAACTTGTCTTATTTATAGGCTTATTTGTTTTCCAATTTGGATTTTCACAAACCAATAATAATTTTTGGAAAAAAAATATGAACCCTATTGAAAACGAAAACATTTCTTCTGCTAAGGAGAATACAAAAACTTCAAACCAAAACACTTACCACCTTAGTGTTGAAAAATTGAAGGAAGTTTTATCTCATTGTCCTCAAAGATTCAATTCATTTGGTCAATCAAATGTCATTATCACACTTCCTACCGAACGTGGAGAATTTAAAGAATACCGCGTAAAGGAATCAAGTGTTTTACATCCGGATTTAGCTAAGAAGTTTCCCGACATTAAGTCTTATGTCGGTACATCGGTTAGTGGAGAAGGTGGAGTAGTACATTTTAGTTTGGGGTATAATAACTTTAGGGCTATGATTATGAAGCCTGATGCTACAATAACGAATATCAAACCTTCTACTAGTAATAGTAAAACGTATGTGGTTACTTCAAAAACTGAGGGATCAGCATCAATTAACTGTCAAGCAATTGATCACGCAGTCGGACCTTTTTTAGAAAAAAGTACAAAGCAAGCTGAAAAATCAAACAAAGCAAGAAAAGATGCTAATGATGGTCGTGTTAGAGTCTACCGAATGGCTATAGCAGTAACGGGAGAGTTGTCTAAAATTTATACTGATAAGGCAAACGTTACAAATGGTTCAACTCAACAAAGGAAAGCCGCAGTACTTTCCGAGTTGAATGTACTCATGACAAGAGTGAATGCGATTTACGAACGAGATCTTGGAATTACGTTTGAGTTAGTACCTAATATGGACAATTCCATTTTTCTTGACCCAGTAACTGACGGTTTTACGCATGGTAATACTTCAGCATCAGTAAATGAGGTTCAAGCTATTCTTGATGCTAAAATTGGTAACGCTAACTATGATATTGGTCATGTTTTAGATTCAGATGGGACTGGACGTGGAGCTTTAAGGGCTGTATGTGTTGATAGTAAAAAAGCTGAAGGAGCTACTGGTGCACATCCTTTCACATCTGTCAATGATTATTTCTTTGTCACATTCGTTCACGAAATAGGTCATCAATTCGGTGCTAACCATTCGTTTAACAACTCATGTGGAGGTAATCGTTTGGACGAAGGTGCCGTTGAACCAGGAGGAGGTAATACGATCATGGCATATACAGGTTGTGCTCCTAATACAGCAAATACGCAATATCTATTTTTTCATGCGAAACAAATAGATGAAATGTGGAATCATATTGTAAGTACAGCAGGTTGCGGTACAACAAAATCAATAGGTAATAGTGCGCCAGCAGCTAGTGTAGGAGGTAATTATACGATTCCAAGATCTACTCCATTTATATTAGAAGGGTCAGCTACTGATGCTAATTCAGCCGATCAACTAACGTATAGCTGGAACCAAATGGATAAGGAAATAGCTCCTATGCCTCCTCGGGCTACGTCAACTAACGGTCCTGTATTCCGTTATCAACCACCTTCAACATCTCCAAATCGATATATGCCTAACCTGACTACAATAAAAGCAGGAAATGCTTCTTCTGAATGGGAGGTAACACCTTCTGTTTCCAGAACTATGAATTTTAGATTCACTGTAAGAGATAACCATCCAGGAGGAGGTAATACAGATTCTAAGGATGCTGTTATTACGGTAAGTGGGACCGCTGGTCCTTTTGTGATCACTTCTCAAAACACTAGGTTTGATGCGCCTATAGGCTCTACACAAACAGTAACCTGGAATGTAGCAGGAACCACAGGGAATGGGGTAAATGCAGCAACTGTTGATATTTTGTTATCCACAGATGGTGGAAATACATATCCAATAACATTAGCTTCTGCAGTACCTAACGATGGTTCTCAACAAATTACAATACCAGACAATGAAGGAGGTGTAAATAGAATTATGGTAAGAGGTACGAATAATATCTTTTTCGATGTTACAAATGCTAATTTTAGTATTACCAATGGAAATTTGGATCCTATGCCTACAAATTATTGTGCTGCGGGTTATCAAGGTAATAATTATATAGACGAAGTTGTCTTTGGAGCTATCAATAATAAAAGTGGAAATGGTGGGTATTCTGATTTTACTAACCTGGGAACCAACATTACTAAAGGCGAGTCTGTTGCTTTAACCGTTAATCCAGGAATCGATTTCTGGGATCCTAATTATTTTGGAGCTTGGATTGATTGGAATAAAGATGGAGATTTTACAGATTCAGGTGAAGAAGTTTTATTAACAACCAATGGTGCCGGTGGTGTAACAACAACTGTTGTAGTTCCTAATACCGCAAAAAGTGGCGCGACCAGATTAAGAGTACGTTATAAAATACATACTGCCCCTGAGCCTTGTGGAACAGCAAGAACTAATGGTGATGAAGTAGAAGATTATTTTGTGTTCATTAAAGGAGGAAGTTCGAATCCAACCTGTAATGATGGTATTCAGAACGGTAATGAAACCGGTGTAGATTGTGGTGGGCCTGATTGTAACCCTTGTACCACCAATCCAACCTGTAATGATGGTATTCAAAATGGTAATGAAACCGGTGTAGATTGTGGTGGACCTGATTGTAACCCTTGTAATACAAATGTAACCTACTGTGCAGCTTCGACCACTCAAAATACTACCTTACACATTACCAATGTTAGCTTAGGATCTATAAATAATAGTTCCACAAATGCTGCATATAATGATTTTACCAATCAGTCTACAAATCTTACTAGCGGACAAGCAACGGGATTAACCGTTACATTAAATAATAATAGTTGGACATATAATGCAGTAGGAGTATGGATTGACTGGAATAATAATGGTGATTTTACTGATGCTGGAGAGAAAGTGTATTCTAGATTTGCTGCGGGTCCTTATTCGGCTAATATTACTCCTCCTTCTGGAGCAGTTTCTAATACTTCGTTGCGCATGAGAGTTCGAGTAGGATATGGGTCTGAAGCAAAAATAACACCTTGCGGTACTGATACTTATTTGGGCGAAGTAGAGGATTACACCATAAGAATTGGAGGTACAACTACACCAACCTGTAATGATGGAATTCAGAATGGTAATGAAACCGGAGTTGATTGCGGAGGATCTTGCAGTCCTTGTGCTACTAATGGAACTGTAGTTTATGTAGATATGAGTGACGAAACAACAAACTCTTCAAGTACCTGGAATTTCTTTAGAATAGAGGTTGGTGATGATAATGGTTTTGGAGGATGGTTCACCAGTAATTCACTTCGATTAGTGAATTACGGAAAAGATGTTGTTTGCGAAGGAACAACTAGTAACGCTACATTTATTGAGGAAGGAGTAGAGGTTGGTGCAGCTAGTAATTTTGTTGCCAATTCTAATAGTTTTGTGGTGAGCTCATCTTCATATACAGATTGGAGAGGTAAATCTGGTTACATAGGGTTTACTTTTAAAATAGGTGGAAACACACATTATGGGTGGTTTTATGCTACGGTAGCTAATGATGGATTGTCATACACGATCAAGGA
The DNA here is from genome assembly GCF_000520995.1 of Aquimarina macrocephali JAMB N27. Classification (GTDB taxonomy): domain Bacteria; phylum Bacteroidota; class Bacteroidia; order Flavobacteriales; family Flavobacteriaceae; genus Aquimarina; species Aquimarina macrocephali. The sequence continues at coordinate 15,606 of NZ_JACA01000033.1, forward strand.
TTATGCATATAATACTACGACCGATCAAGGTTTGCTTACAAAAAGACCAACCAGACAAAAAGAGAGAACCTCAGAAAATAGGGTTAGCATATACCCTAATCCATTTGAAGAAACTGTTACTATAGATGTATCAAGATTAGAAAGCGATACATTTACAATAACTGTATATAATATATTAGGAAAAGAATTGATCAATGAAGAGTATAGTAAAAATCCGGGGACAATATTATTAGGAGATAAAATAAAATCATCTGGAAATTATTTTGTAAAAATACAAGCTAATAAATATACAGAAACCTTAAGGCTTATTAAGTTTTAGTATAAAGTTAAATTCTAAGTAGTCAAAACTCAGGATTTGAAAAAAATAGGACCTTTCATTGTTGATGAAGGGCCTTATTTTTTAAACTAAATTTTTACAAATAGATTTTTTGGTTTTTCCTGAAAATGCTTTGAAGATAGCCACCTTTTTTAGGTTGAATCAAAAAAAGCAAGAAGAGTTCATTATAAAAAAATAATTTAGTATTTGTATTTCACAAAAATATTTTCCTATATTTGAAGACATAAATGAATACTAGAAACATAAATATTAATACAGTCATTAGTATTGAGGTGATTATTTCACCTCGATAAGGGATGTATTAATACTATATATATGATATTAAAATCCCTTTACTCAAGTAAAGGGATTTTTTTTGTATAAAAAGGTATTAAGATTAGAATCTAAAATTAATTCTGAAAAGTAGAAATGAGAATATTTAGTAATATAATTAGTAATGTCATTGTCATTATTGTGATTATTTCACCATGATGAAGGGACATTATTGTATAAAAGTAAATACAGACTCCCTTCAGAAAATGAAGGGAGTTTTTTTTTGATATAGAACTCATCTTGAGTAGTGGTTTTCAACCGGAAAGTTTGGCTTTTGTGCTATAATGAAGATGATTTTTTTCAGCATAGCCATAGCTACGGTTAAAAAAATAAACAAAATTAAAGTGCAAAATGTAAATTTTGTAGGTCAAAGTATTACTCAAGATAAGTTCATATAATGAATACTTAAATAAAATTATCAAATAGTGATTGTAAATTTTCAAAACATAAATACTTGTAAATCAGCATGTAAAGCATGTAAAGGCACAATTGGATATTGTAAGGGTATTGAATATTGTATAAGTGTTTAGTTGCAACAAAATAATTTTATACTGTGGTTTATTCAATCTAATGCATACATCATAGGGTAAAAGTTAAAATTTTAAATAATTCGTAAAAACTGATATTCAAAAAGAAATGAGCATCAATAAGTATAGTAAACAAGTCACTCAAGATGACACGCAACCTGCGGCACAGGCAATGCTTCACGCAATTGGTTTAACCGATGAAGATTTTAATAAACCATTGGTCGGGATTGCCAGTACAGGTTATGAAGGGAATCCATGTAACATGCATCTTAATGATCTTGCCAAATTGGTTAAGAAAGGAACATTAGAAGAGGATGTCGTCGGACTCATATTTAATACTATAGGAGTAAGCGATGGGATTTCTATGGGAACACCAGGAATGCGTTTTTCATTGCCATCCCGTGATGTAATCGCAGATTCTATGGAAACTGTAGTACAGGCAATGTCTTATGATGGAATGGTAACTGTTGTTGGCTGTGATAAAAATATGCCAGGAGCATTAATGGCAATGCTTCGATTAGATCGCCCTTCGATTTTGGTCTATGGAGGAACCATAGCATCTGGATGTCACGAAGGTAAAAAATTAGATGTAGTTTCTGCTTTTGAAGCCTGGGGAGAAAAAGTGGCAGGAACAATAACACAAACAGAGTACAAAAGTGTTATAGAGAAAGCATGTCCGGGAGCAGGAGCTTGTGGAGGGATGTATACTGCAAATACGATGGCCTCGGCAATCGAAGCGTTAGGAATGTCTTTACCCTATAATTCTTCGAATCCTGCAATAAGTAAAAATAAAGAAGAAGAAAGTATCCAGGCGGGTCGTGCTATGCGAGCCTTATTAGAAAAGGATATCAAACCTAAAGATATAGTAACCAAAAAATCACTCGAAAATGCAATACGATTAGTTACTGTACTTGGGGGTTCTACGAATGCCGTATTACACTTTTTGGCAATTGCCAGGGCTGCAGATGTAGATTTTACATTAACAGATTTTCAGAGAATTAGTGATGAAACTCCGTTTTTGGCAGACCTTAAACCAAGTGGAAAATACCTAATGGAAGATGTGCATGAAGTTGGAGGAATTCCTGCCGTATTAAAATATCTTTTAAAGAAAGGATTACTACATGGAGATTGTTTAACCGTTACCGGAAAAACAATTGCAGAAAACCTATTAGACGTTCCTGATCTTGCAGAAGGGCAGGATGTTATCAAGCCTTTAGAGAATCCAATTAAACCAACAGGGCACCTTAGAATCATGTTTGGTAACCTGTCTGAAGATGGATGTGTTGCAAAAATCACAGGTAAAGAAGGATTGCGTTTTCAAGGAAAAGCTAAGGTTTTTGAAGGAGAATATGATGCTAATGATGGTATCAGAGATGGAAAAGTAGAAAAAGGAGATGTAGTCGTCATAAGATATGAAGGGCCAAAAGGAGGACCAGGAATGCCAGAAATGTTGAAGCCTACTGCTGCTATTATGGGAGCCGGTTTAGGTAAAGATGTAGCCTTAATTACTGATGGAAGATTTTCGGGAGGAACACATGGGTTTGTTGTTGGACATATCACACCAGAAGCGCAAGAAGGAGGCCTGATTGCTTTAGTAAAAGATGGAGATGTCATTACTATTGATGCAGAAACAAATTCGATTACTGTAGATATTAGTGAAGCTGAGATTGAGAAGAGAAAAGCTTCTTGGGTTCAACCAGCATTAAAGTTTGATAAAGGAGTGCTGTATAAATATGCACATACAGTATCCTCTGCATCACAAGGATGTGTAACTGATGAATTCTAAAAGTACTCCAATGCGAAGCATTGGTTTCAAGTGAATTGTCATTCCAGTGAACGCTGGAATCTAAAATAAGACAGCATTTGATGCTGATAAACGATAAATTATCATTCTGATGAAGATCAGAATCTAAAAAAAGTCTAGACTCTAGTTTCTAAAAGTCTAGCCTCTAAAATAAGAGTGTATGGAAACACAAACGCAAACGTTAAAAAAAGAAACCAAAATATCAACAAAGCGTATGACAGGTGCAGAGGCAGTAATTCGATGCTTGTTGGCAGAAGGAGTAGATTTAATTTATGGATATCCTGGTGGGGCCATAATGCCAGTCTATGATGAACTATACAAATATAGAGATCAATTACATCATGTATTAACAAGGCATGAGCAAGGAGCAACCCATGCGGCACAAGGATATGCAAGGACAAGTGGTAAAGTTGGAGTTGCTATTGCTACTTCTGGACCCGGAGCTACTAATTTTGTAACGGGAATCGCTGATGCGCAAATAGATTCTACACCTATGGTATGCATTACAGGCCAGGTTGGATCACACTTGCTGGGATCAGATGCATTTCAGGAAACAGATATTATAGGAATCTCTACACCAATCACCAAGTGGAATCATCAGGTTACCAAGGCCGAAGATATTCCTGCGGTATTAGCTAAAGCTTTTTATATTGCTCGCTCTGGTCGACCAGGCCCTGTATTAATAGATATTACAAAAGATGCACAGTTTGGTGAATTAGATTTTGCATACTCAACATGTAAAGGTGTACGTAGTTATAAGCCCGTACCAGAAACAGATCTAAAAAGCCTGGAAGAGGCAGCTAAATTGATAAACAAAGCAAAAAAACCGATGGTTGTCTTTGGTCAGGGAGTAATCCTGGGAGAAGCAGAAGAAGAGTTGAAAAACTTTATAGAGAAATCAGGAATCCCATCTGCATGGACTATTTTGGGACTTTCTGCACTACCAACATCACATCCATTAAATGTAGGAATGGTTGGTATGCATGGTAATTACGGGCCAAATAAGCTGACTAACGAATGTGATTTACTACTAGCGATCGGAATGCGTTTTGATGATAGAGTTACTGGTAATTTAGAAACCTATGCCAAGCAGGCCAAAATCATACATTTTGAGATTGATCCAGCAGAGATAAATAAAAATGTGAAAGCTGATGTTGCAGTAATGGGTGATGTTAAAAATACATTAGCAAAAATTACTCCGATGGTGCAGTCAAATTCTCATGATTCATGGTTACAGGAGTTTAGAGATTATGATACAATAGAATATGATAAAGTAATTAAAGAAGAATTGTATCCTAGTAATGAAGGCCTATCTATGGGCGAAGTGCTTAGAAGAATTAATGAAGAAACCAAAGGAGATGCAGTGATTGTATCTGATGTAGGACAGCATCAAATGATGGCTTGTAGATATGCCGAGTTTAATAAATCTAAGAGTAATATTACTTCTGGAGGTTTAGGCACAATGGGATTTGCATTACCTGCTGCAATTGGTGCAAAAATGGGAGTCCCGGATAGAGAAGTAGTAGCGATTATAGGAGATGGCGGATACCAGATGACAATACAGGAGTTGGGTACAATTTTTCAGACCAAAGTACCGGTAAAGATCGTAGTGCTAAATAATGATTTCCTAGGAATGGTACGTCAATGGCAACAACTATTTTTTGATAAACGATATGCTTCTACAGAGATGGTAAATCCAGATTTTGTAAAAATAGCAGAAGGGTATCATATCAAGTCTACCAGAGTTACCAAAAGAGAGAATTTACAAGAAGCAATCGCAGAGATGATAGCGTCAAAAGAAGCATACTTTTTAGAAGTATGTGTTGAAAAAGAAAATAATGTGTTTCCGATGATTCCAACAGGTGCATCAGTTTCAGATATAAGATTAGAATAATAGAATTTTTGTTATTCTGGCACTTGGTCTACACCTAGTATAGACTTTGGCTAGAATCTATACAATGATACAATATACTAGTAATGAAAAAAGAAAATTATACCATATCAGTATATACTGAAAACAATATAGGGTTGTTGAACAGGATTTCGGCAATATTTTTAAGACGTCATATCAATCTTGAAAGCTTTACAGCTTCGGTATCAGAGATTAAGGATGTATTTCGTTTTACAATCGTGGTGAATATAACTGAAGAACAGGTAAAAAAGATTATTGGGCAGATTGAAAAACAAATAGAAGTGATTAAAGCTTTTTATCATAAAGATGATGAGACCATTTATCAGGAAACTGCTTTGTTTAAAATCGCTTCAAAATTACTATTTGAGGAACGTAAAATCCAGAATGTAATAAAGGACAGTAATGCTAATATCGTTACTGTAACTCCAGAGTTTTTTGTATTAGAAAAGACAGGGCGACGAAGAGATGTCGAAGCTTTGTATAATCAATTAGAACCTTATGGTTTAATGCAATTTGTACGTTCGGGAAGAATTTCAATAACAAAAGAAAAGCTACATATTTCTAAAATATTAGAAAATTTTGGAATGGAAGCAGTGTAAGGGATAGTAGTGACATCCTTTTTGGTTGTCATCCTGAGCTTGTCGAAGGAGTCAATCAAAAAGATATAGCGAATAGCCCGACCCTGAATTTGATCAGGGATACACTATAAAAATCGAAACAACTAAAAATCAAAATTAAATCAAATTTCCTAACGGAAATCACAACAAATTAAGAAAGAAATGGCAAATTACTTTAATACGCTATCATTAAGAGATCAATTAACACAGCTAGGAAAATGTAGGTTTATGAATGCCGAAGAGTTTTCGGCAGGTGTAGATGCATTAAAAGGGAAAAAAATGGTTATCGTAGGGTGTGGAGCCCAGGGACTTAACCAAGGGTTGAACATGAGAGACTCTGGTTTGGATATTTCGTATGCGCTTCGTGAAGCAGCGATCAAAGAAAAAAGACAATCTTTCAAAAATGCATCTGATAACGGATTTAATGTAGGGACCTATGAAGAATTGATTCCTAATGCTGATGTTGTTATTAATTTGACACCAGATAAACAACATACTCAAGTGGTAAACACAGTAATGCCACTAATGAAAAAAGGAGCTACTTTATCATACTCACATGGGTTTAATATTGTAGAAGAAGGTATGGAGGTGAGAGATGATCTTACTGTGATTATGGTAGCACCAAAATGCCCGGGATCAGAAGTTAGAGAAGAGTATAAAAGAGGATTTGGAGTACCTACATTAATAGCAGTACACCCAGAGAATGACCCTCAAGGGCATGGTTTGGATCAGGCAAAAGCATATGCAGCAGGAACAGGTGGTCATAGAGCAGGAGTGTTAGAATCTTCTTTTGTAGCCGAAGTAAAGTCAGATCTTATGGGAGAGCAGACTATTCTATGTGGATTACTGCAAACCGGATCTATTTTATGTTTTGACAAAATGATAGAAAAAGGAATAGATCCAGGATACGCCTCTAAATTAATCCAATATGGTTGGGAAACCATTACCGAAGGGATGAAGTATGGTGGGATCACTAATATGATGGATCGATTATCAAATTCATCAAAGATTAAAGCATTTGAGCTTTCTGAAGAATTAAAGGATATCATGCGTCCGTTGTTTAGAAAACATATGGATGATATCATGCAAGGGCATTTTTCAAAAACTATGATGGAAGACTGGGCTAATGATGATAAAAATCTATTATCATGGAGAGCAGCAACAGGAGAGACGGCATTCGAGAAAACTCCTGCAGGAGATATTGAAATTTCTGAACAAGAATTCTACGATAATGGAGTATTGATGGTGGCTATGGTTAGAGCAGGAGTTGAACTAGCTTTTGAAGCGATGACAGATTCTGGAATTATTGAAGAATCAGCATATTATGAATCGCTACACGAAACTCCACTTATTGCCAATACTATTGCACGTAAGAAATTGTTTGAGATGAATCGAGTGATCTCTGATACGGCAGAATATGGTTGTTATTTATTTGATCATGCTTGTAAGCCTTTATTAGCAGATTTCATGAAAAAAATAGATACCGATGTTATAGGAAAAGCATATGATGAAGGGAAGAATAATGGAGTAGATAATGCTAAACTAATAGAAGTAAATGCAATTTTAAGAAATCATCCTATAGAAGTTATTGGTTCTCGATTAAGAGCATCGATGACAGCAATGAAACCGATAGTATAGTACATTTAATTTTGTTAGGCCGGATCTGTTAAAGTTTTGAGATGTGTATTGTGTAACCTTTGATGGGTCTGAGCCGGCAAAAATATACCAGTTTAACTTTGAAATCGTGCGTATAGAAATTGAATTTATTTTGCACGTATTCAAGACAAAAAATATTAGCATAGCCATAGCATAGCTACGGTTATATTTTTTAACGAAAAATAGGTGCAAAAGAAACTATTTATTAGTGCTATTTCAAAGTTAAAATGGATAATATAAAAGAAGAGCGTAAACTTAAATTATGAGCACCATAACCACAACATATTTTCCTGAATTAGAGGATATCCAGAAGGCAGCTTCAACAATAAAAGAAGTGGCTATGGTTACTCCTCTTATGAATAGCATTCGATATTCTCGCAGATATGATGCTAATATTTTATTGAAACGAGAAGACCTTCAACGTGTTCGTTCCTATAAAATTAGAGGTGCTTTTAATAAAATAAGCTCACTTACCAAAGAAGAACTAGCAAAAGGAGTTGTTTGTGCCAGTGCAGGTAATCATGCACAAGGAGTAGCATTCGCCTGCCATCATTTAGGAATAGAAGGTACTGTTTATATGCCTTCGGTAACACCAAAACAAAAGGTAGAGCAGACAAAAATGTTTGGTGGTGATCATGTAAAGATTGTTCTTGAAGGTGATACATTTGATGATTCTTATAAAGCAGCAAAGGAAACTTGTACTTCTGAAGGAAAAACTTTTGTACATCCATTCGAGGATCCAAAAACTATTGAAGGACAAGGAACAATTGGACTTGAGATTTTTAAGCAGAGTGATGTACCGATCGATTATATTTTTGTTGCTATTGGTGGTGGTGGATTAGCTTCGGGTTTATGCGGAGCAATCAAAGCCTTATCTCCAAAAACAAAAATTATAGGTGTCGAACCAGAAGGAGCGCCTTCTATGTTATCATCTATCCAAAATAATAAGAATACAGAGATTTTTAATATTGATAAGTTTATCGATGGTGCAGCAGTTCAGAAAGTAGGAGATCTTAACTTTGATATTTGTAAAGAATACCTCTCTGATATGTATACAGTTCCTGAAGGGTTGGTGTGTCAGACTATTTTAGATTTATACAATAGAGATGCTATTGTAGTTGAACCAGCAGGTGCATTAACCTTGGCTGCTCTTGAGTCTTATAAAGATAAGATCAAAGGCAAAAATGTAGTGTGTATTGTGAGTGGTAGTAATAATGATATTACTCGTACTGCAGAGATTAAAGAAAGGGCGTTGTTATATGCAGATTTAAAACATTATTTCATAGTTCGTTTTCCGCAACGAGCAGGTGCATTAAAACAATTTGTAGGAGAAGTACTAGGACCGAATGATGATATCACTCATTTCGAATATTCAAAAAAATCAAGTAGAGAAAATGGCCCTGCAGTTGTTGGGATTGAACTAAAAGATAAGAAAGATCTTGAGCCTTTGGTCTCTAGAATGAAGGCACTTAATTTCTTTGGGGATTACCTAAATGATAAACCTGATCTGTTTCAGTTTTTGATATGATTCGATAGAAGTAGCATTTAGTTTAATCTACTTACTTTATTATCAATATTTTTTTATTAGAAACCTAAGGTATAGAATATCAATTTGATAGTTAAAGGTTCATGATTTTATTAAAACGATAAAAGTTAATTAGTTTTACCTTTTTTTTGTTTTATGTATTAATTTTTTATGTAATATTGTACCATCTAGTTAACGAAAGGGGCTACGGCCGACGATTTAGAGTTACTATTATGAAAACGGCAAATTACATATCTACAGAGAGTAAAGTTCAATATTTGAACAAATTTGGTAATCCAAGTATTCCCGCACGCCGCTTTCGTCGCCCCTTGGGGGTCTAACATTCTTTTGAAGTAGGTGCGTCCTACTTCCCCTAGAGACATCGAATCCATTTTAGAAAAACTGAATTTTTAAATTTTGTTGTTCAAACAACATAGTTAAAGTATTTGGTAGCAATTCTTATCACGCCAAATAGCTAGATATGATTCGCACTTCAGCCTGGATTCAGAAAAATCAACACTAATTTTAATAGAAAAGCTTCTTTAATAAGCGGGATTCGTTTATGGAAAAAGTAAAAATAATAATTGCTAACGAAAACCATTTTCGTTATGCAAAGGAAATATGCGAAGTAATATCCGACTCTGCCAAAGTAAGAGGAACCGGTATTGCTAAACGTACCCCAGAATATATACAAACTAAGATGCACAACAGGAATGCGGTTATTGCCGTATCCGGCAATCAATTTGCAGGATTCTGTTATATCGAAATCTGGGGTAATGAAAAACATGTAGCACATTCTGGTTTAATAGTACACCCTGGTTTTAGAAATCAAGGTCTGGCAAAAAAAATCAAAGAATTTACATTCAATTATTCTTTGAAAAAATACCCAATGGCCAAAGTGTTTGGTATCACAACAGGATTAGCTGTAATGAAAATCAATTCTGATTTGGGATATAAACCCGTTACATTCTCAGAATTAACAAATGATCCTAAGTTTTGGGCAGGTTGTAAAACGTGTACAAATTATGATATTCTAACTTCTAAAGAACATAAAATGTGTTTGTGTACCGGGATGCTATATGACCCTTCGCAGAAAGTAAAGAAAAAAGAAAAATGGTACGATAAAAAAGTACTAAAAAGATTAAAAAATATTAAACAAACGATGCTTGCAAGCAATAAACAATTGTTGTTATGGAAAAAGTAGTATTAGCATATAGCGGAGGACTGGATACCTCATATTGTGTAAAATATCTTATTCATGAAAAAAACCTGGATGTGCATACCATTTTGGTGAATACAGGTGGTTTTTCTGAAGAAGAATTAAAGGATACAGAAAAAAGAGCTTATGAATTGGGCAGCTCATCTCATGTGAATAAGACTATCCTAAATGAGTTTTATGAAAAAGCTATTAAGTATTTGATTTATGGTAATGTATTAAAAAATAATACGTACCCACTTTCTGTAAGTGCCGAACGAATTTTTCAGGCCATAGAGGTTATTAAATATGCCAAAAAAGTAGGAGCAAAGTATATTGCACACGGAAGCACAGGAGCAGGCAATGATCAGATAAGGTTTGATGTGATTTTTCAAACATTAGCCCCAGAGATCGAAATTATTACTCCGATTAGAGATTTAAAACTTTCTCGTCAGGCCGAAGTAGAATATCTAGAAAAGCATGAGGTCTATTACAGCTGGGAAAAAGCACAGTACTCAATCAATAAAGGTATTTGGGGAACCAGTGTAGGGGGAAAAGAAACGCTTTCTTCTCATAGTGCATTACCAGGTACAGCATTCCCCAGTCAACTTCAAAAAGAAAAAGAAGAAATCATCACGTTAAACTTCGAAAAAGGAGAACTCGTAGGGTTAGATGGGGTTAAGGATATCCCGGTGAATACTATTCAGAAACTGGAGGAACTGGCAAGTGCTTTTGCCATTGGCAGGGATACCCATGTTGGAGATACAATTATTGGTATTAAAGGAAGAGTAGGATTTGAAGCAGCAGCACCAATGGTAATCATTAAAGCTCATCATCTTTTAGAGAAACATGTTTTAACCAAATGGCAGCAATATTGGAAAGAGCAACTAGCTAACTGGTATGGTATGTTGTTACATGAAGGAAATTACCTGGATCCTGTAATGAGAAATATAGAAGTATTTATGGAAGATTCTCAAAAATCAGTAACAGGAGATGTAAAAGTGAAATTGAAACCCTACCATTTTACCTTAGAAGGAATCGAATCAGATTTTGACATGATGAAATCGAATTTTGGGCAGTATGGCGAGATGAATAATTCCTGGACATCTGATGATGCTAAAGGGTTTATAAAAATCTATGGTAATGCGAATAAGATATATCATAATGTAAACCCAAGTGAATCATGATACAAGTAGGAATAATAGGAGGATCAGGATATACAGCGGGAGAACTGTTAAGGCTATTAGTTCATCACCCAGAAGTAAAGCTGGATTTTGTATACAGTACAACAAATGCTGGTGTATTGATTCATAAACAGCATCCTGATTTAATAGGAGAAATAGATCTTAAGTTCACAGATACGATAAACCCAAATGTAGATGTACTGTTTTTGTGTTTGGGTCATGGTAGATCAAGATCGTTTTTAGAAACCAATACGTTTTCAAAAATGACTAAAGTAATTGATTTAGGAAATGACTTTAGATTGAATGATGATCAGGAATTTCTGGAAAGAGATTTTGTATACGGTCTGCCAGAATTAGAAAAAGAAAAGATTAGATCAGCAAAGAATATTGCAAATCCGGGATGTTTTGCCACTGCCATACAGTTAGGGTTATTACCATTGGCTTTTGCAGGTAAACTTAAGGATACAATTCATATTAATGCTACTACCGGAAGTACGGGAGCAGGTGTGATGCCAGGAGGAACCACTCATTTTAGCTGGAGAGATAATAATTTTTCTAGTTATAAAGTATTCTCACATCAGCACTTGGGAGAGATTAAACAAAGCCTTAAACAGGAACAAAATGATTTTGAAGCTCCGGTTTTCTTCATCCCAAATAGAGGAAATTTTAGTAAAGGAATTTATGCCACTATGTACACAAAATATGAAGGTAGCGAAGAAGAAGCAAAAGAACTGTATAGATCATATTATAAGAAGGCTGAGTTTACTGTGATTTCTGATGAAGAAATTCATTTGAAACAAGTAGTAAACACGAATAAATGCATACTACACATTAGTAAGAAAAATGGAGTGTTACTTATCACATCAGTAATCGATAACTTGATTAAAGGAGCATCTGGACAAGCTATTCATAATATGAATTTAATGCTAGGATTAAAGGAAAAAACAGGATTAGAATTAAAGGCGAGTGCATTTTAATACTAACAGATGAATGTCATGCAGGCTTATCAGAGTGTTTAAGAATCCACGATGAAGAGGAATCTTTAACAGATTAAGACCGACAAAACAAAATATAAAATGAATAGAATAACAATTATAGGAGGAGGAAACTTAGGCAAATCAATAATTTCTGGATTGGTTAATAGTGATTTGTTTGAAGCTACGGACATTACAGTAGTAGATAAGTCAAAATATAACCTGAAAGAAGTTGAAGAAAAGCTAGGTGTATCTACATCGCAAAATATTGTAGCATCCATAAAAAATGTAAAATGGATAATTCTTTGCGTACAACCAAGACAGTTGGATGTTGTTTTACAGGAAATAAAAAATATAGTAACAACAGATCAAGTATTGATTTCTACTGTAACCGGTACGTCAATTACCGAAATCAATGAGGTAGTCCCAAATAATAAAGTAATACGGGTAATGCCAAATACAGGGGCTGCCAAAAAACTATCTATGACCTGTATTGCTGCTAATGAAGATGTAAAAGAAGAATTAGCTACAGTACAAAAGATGTTTGATACTATTGGTAAAACGCTGGTTATAGAAGAACGTCTAATGCAGGCTGCTACAGTTTTAGGAGCTAGCGGAATAGCCTTTTTTCTTAGGTTTTTAAGAGCTATGATACAAGGAGGGATTCAAATGGGGTTTCACCCTCATGAGGCTCAAATTATCGCTGTGCAAACCGCAATAGGAGCCGCCACGTTAGTAGCAGAGAATGGAACTCATCCCGAACGCGAAATCGATAAGGTTACAACGCCTCAGGGATGTACTATAGAAGGTCTAAATGAGATGGAGCATCAAGGCTTAAGCTCATCTGTAATAAAAGGAGTGATGGCTTCTTATGAAAAAATAAATACAATTAAATAGTTGATAGTTGCCTGTAGATAGATATTCACTGGCAACGATCAACCAATAACTAATACTATGAAATTATTTGACGTATATCCTTTATATGATGTAGAGCCTATAAATGCTTATGACGCTATCGTAGTGGATAAAAATGGAACAGAGTATTTGGATATGTACGGAGGGCATGCTGTGATTTCAATAGGTCATTCCCACCCTCATTATGTGAAAAAAATAAAAGAACAGATAGAAAAAATAGGCTTTTATTCTAATGCTGTTCAAAATAGTTTACAAACTAAATTAGCAAAAAAACTTGGAGCATTATCGGGGTATGATGACTATCAACTGTTTTTATGTAACTCTGGTGCCGAAGCCAATGAAAATGCACTGAAATTAGCTTCTTTTTATACAGGAAAATCAAGAGTTATAGCATTTCATAATGGTTTTCATGGACGAACATCTGCTGCTGTAGCTGCAACAGACAATCCTAGAATCAATTCACCATTAAATACTCAGCAAAACGTCACTTTTTTGCCGTTAAACCAAATTGAGCTCGTAAGAACTGAATTAGAAAAAGGTGACGTGTGTGCTGTGATTATAGAACCTATACAAGGAGTAGGAGGACTGGATGAAGGAACTACTGCCTTTTTTACAACTTTAGAAACCTTATGTCATGAGTTTGGTGCTGTTTTAATAGTTGATGAAGTGCAATCTGGCTATGGCAGGAGTGGTAATTTTTTTGCACATCAATACCATGAGATTACGCCAGATATTATTTCTATAGCAAAAGGTATGGGTAACGGTTTTCCGATAGGAGGCATATTAATTGCCCCACATATAAAACCCGATTATGGGATGCTGGGAACCACTTTTGGAGGTAATCATCTGGCTTGCGTTGCAGCATTATCGGTTCTTGAGGTAATTGAAACTGAAAATCTTATTGATAATGCAAGATTAACAGGAGCATATTTTGAGTCTAAAGTACATGATCTTCCCGGAGTGGAAAGAGTAAAAGGAAAAGGACTAATGTTAGGATTAGAATTTGATTTTGAAGTTAGCGAACTTAGAAAAAGACTGATCTATGAAGAACATATTTTTACAGGAGGAGCAATGAATAAAAAACTATTGCGAATTCTTCCTCCTTTGACTATTGGGAAAAAAGAAATCGATCAATTTATTAAAGCATTACAAAGTGTATTGGTAGAAAAACCAATGATTTAAAAGATAAAAATGAACAACTACTTTTCAATACAAGATATAGATTCATTACCCGGTTGGGTAGAAGAAGCTATAGCGATAAAGAAAAACCCTTTATCCAATAAGACTTTGGGTAAAGATAAGACGATAGGATTGTTATTTTTTAACCCAAGCCTTCGTACACGTTTGAGTACCCAAAAAGCAGCCTTAAACCTGGGAATGAATGTCATGGTTATGAACTTTACAGGAGAAGGCTGGTCGCTCGAGTACGGAGACGGAACCATAATGGATCAGGGAAATTCTGAACATGTAAAAGAAGCTGCTCAGGTAGTTTCTCAATATTGCGATATACTAGGAGTACGAGCTTTTGCAAAATTAGAAGATAGAGATGATGACTACAGCGAAAAAGTACTTAATGGTTTTATAAACCATGCTTCAATACCGGTTATCAATATGGAAAGTGCTACTAGACATCCATTACAAGCACTAACAGATGCCATAACTATTACCGAATATAAAAAAACAGACAAACCAAAGGTTGTACTATCATGGGCACCGCATCCAAAAGCCTTACCACAGGCAGTTGCTAATTCTTTTGTAGAGATGATGCAGCGTATGGACGCAGATTTTGTAATTACCCATCCTGTGGGATTTGAGTTAGCCAGTCAGATTACTAAACAGGTGCCCATTGATTACAACCAGGAAAATGCATTAAAAGATGCTGATTTTGTATATGTGAAAAACTGGAGTGCTTATCAAGAGTACGGTAAAGTCATAAATGATGATCCTTCCTGGAAAATTACAAACAAAAAAATGAAATTGACCAATGACGCTAAGCTTATGCACTGTTTGCCCGTAAGGAGAAATGTAGTCGTAGATGATGTAGTATTAGATAGTAATAATTCTATTGTTATCGAACAAGCAAATAACAGAACATATGCTGCTCAGTTGGTTTTAAAGAAAATACTTGAAAAATCTTAATGTGATGAGAGAACATGTGAAAAAGAGATTATTGGTAGCCAAGATTGGCGGAAATATAATAGAAGATCCAGAAGCATTGACTTCTTTCTTAGAAGGTTTTTCTAAAATCGAAGGTCCAAAAATTTTGGTTCATGGAGGAGGGAAATCTGCTACTCGACTTGCAGCTCAATTAGGAGTAAAGACCGAAATGATCGATGGTCGAAGAATTACTTCTGCAGAGAATCTGGATATTGTTGTGATGACTTATGCCGGGTTATTAAATAAGACCATTGTTGCTGGTTTACAGCATTATGATTGTAATGCTTTGGGATTAACAGGGGCAGATGCAAATGTGATTCTTGCAAAGAAAAGATCTGTGCAATTTGTGGATTATGGATATGTTGGTGATGTGGTTAAGGTAAATAGTAACATTATAAAAACATTTTTGGATCAAGAGATTACACCTGTTTTTTGTGCCGTTACCCATAATAGTCATGGACAATTGTTTAATACAAATGCAGATACTATTGCTTCAGAAATTGCTTCTGAAATGAGTGCTGATTATGAAGTGTCGTTATTTTATTGTTTCGAATTAAAAGGTGTTCTTGAAAATATAGAAGATAAAGATTCTGTAATCGAACATATTAATTTAGAAAAATATACCGAATTGAGGGATGCACAAATAATTACAGAAGGAATGCTTCCAAAACTTCAGAATTGCTTTGATGCTTTACAAAAAAAAGTAAGTAAAGTACATATTGCTAATGCAGATTTTATAAAGGATAACACAACTAAACATACGACTTTAAGTCTATAAATAATAATGGAAAAACTAACAAATGAAGCGATTAAGCTTTTACATCATTTAATAGAAACGCCATCTTTCTCTTCAGAAGAGGAAAAAACAGCTCAATTGATCGAGAATTGGTTCATCCAAAATGATATTCCTTTCGAGAGAGAAAATAATAATATATGGGCATACAATAAGTATTTTGATGAATCTAAACATACTATTTTATTAAACTCTCATCATGATACGGTAAAACCAAATGGAAACTATACTAATGACCCATTTAAAGCTTTTGTAGAAGATGAAAAACTGTTTGGTTTAGGGAGTAATGATGCAGGGGGGTGTCTGGTTTCTTTGTTAGCTGCATTTACTTATTTCTATAGTAAAGAAGGATTAAAATACAATTTTGTTATTGTCGCTTCTGCAGAAGAAGAGAGTAGTGGTCCCTTGGGATTAAAAAGCGTATTAAAATACCTTAAAAATGTAGAATTTGGTATTGTAGGAGAACCAACACTAATGCAATTAGCCGTTGCAGAAAAAGGCTTATTGGTATTAGATGTATCGGTAAAAGGAACAGCAAGTCATGCTGCTCATCCTAATGAGGATAATGCAATTTATAATGCTCTGCAAGTGATTCAGTGGTTTAAAACATATGAATTTGAAAAAACATCAAAAACTTTGGGTAAAGTAAAAGCTACAGTAACGCAGCTTAATGCTGGGAAACAACATAATGTGGTGCCCGCAAGCTGTGACCTGGTGGTGGATATACGAGTAAATGATAAGTATGATAATGAAGAGATTCTGGAAATTGTAAAAAAACAAATGCCTCGGTGTGCAGAGGTAACCCCCAGATCTCTGGATTTAGGATCTTCATCAATTGCTATAGATCATTCCATTGTAAAATCTGGGATTGCACTAGGAAGAAATACGTATGGATCACCGACATTATCTGACCAGTCAGTATTGAGTTGCCCTTCATTAAAACTAGGACCGGGAGATTCGACCAGATCACATTCTGCAAATGAGTTTATTTATGTAGATGAGATCAAAGAAGGAGTAGAATTATATATAAAAATTTTAGAAGGTATAATATAAATAATGAAGAGGTTTAAACCGCTTCAATAAAAAAATAACTAATGAAACTTTGGGATAAAGGATTACCGACAGATCAAAAAATAGATAGGTTTACAGTGGGTAATGACAGGCAATTGGATTTGGTAATTGCCAAGTATGATGTACAGGCGACATTGGTACATGCTAAGATGCTGTATAAGATTAATTTACTTTCTGACAAAGAAATTTCTGAAATTGAAAAAGAATTGAATATATTGGGGCGGGAAATAGAAAAAGGAGCTTTTGTGATAGAAGACCGATTTGAGGATATACATTCTAAAATTGAGTATGAATTAACTCAACGAATAGGAGATGCGGGTAAGCGAATACATACCGCCAGATCACGTAATGATCAGGTTTTGGTAGCGATGCATCTATATATGAAGGAAGAATTACTCCAAATTAAATCTCTTGTTAATGAACTATCTCAGAATTTACTAACTAGTGCAGAAACGTATAAGGATGTATTACTTCCTGGATATACGCATATGCAAATAGCAATGCCTTCTTCTTTTGGACTTTGGTTTTCTGCCTATGCAGAAAGTTTTGTTGATGATTTGTATTTTGTAAATGCAGCGTTAAAAGTTGTTGATCAAAATCCTTTGGGAAGTGCTGCCGGATATGGTAGTTCATTTCCAATAGATAGAGAGTTTACGACAAGAGAGTTAGGGTTCGAAACTCTTAAGTATAATGTAGTTGCTGCGCAAATGAGTAGAGGGAAGTCTGAAAAATCTACCGCTTTTGCCATGAGCAGTGTAGCCGCGACTTTATCTAAATTAGCAATGGATGTGTGTTTGTATATGAGTCAGAATTTTGATTTTATGAGTATTCCATCAGAATTTACTACTGGATCCAGTATTATGCCACATAAGAAGAATCCAGACGTCTTTGAATTAATAAGAGGAAAATGTAATAAAATTCAGGCACTGCCTTACGAACTAAATTTGCTAATCAATAATTTACCGAGTGGATATCACAGGGATTTACAATTGCTTAAAGAAGGAATTGTACCTGCTATTCAGGATTTAAAAGCATCTCTTGAGATGACTATGTATGCACTCAAAAATATAAAGGTGAACAAAAATATTTTGGATGACGATAAGTATGATTATCTGTTTAGCGTAGATACATTAAATGAATTAGTGATGCAGGGTATGTCGTTTAGAGATGCCTATGTAAAAATAGGGTTAGACATTGAGAATGGACAATATACCCCCGAAAAGAATACAAAACATAGCCATAGTGGTAGTATTAATAATTTATGTCTTAACAAAATAAAAAAGAAATTAGAGGAAGTTTGAGGGAACAATACTTTCGAAAAACAAGTGAATTATATTGGAACACAAGCTACTCTATAGGATTAGTTTATAGTTCTTAAATAAAAAATTGAAAATGTTAATAAAAAGGTATATCTTAATGATATTGAAGAGAAGCTGAAGTATATTTAATTGAGTGTAAGTTGAGTTAGTTTGATTTTTTCGCTTCAGCCTAGACCCCCAGAGGAGTTGTTAACCACTGGGGGTTGTTTTTATATATAGACACCCGTCAAATTTCAAAAATCTGACGGGTGTTTGTGTATAAGAATATGCTGTAAAAAATAGGTTTTACTATGAAACTAAAGATTTTAAATCACTAATTACGTTGATATTATGCCTAAGGTTTGCATAGAGGATAAATAAAATAAGTATAGCAACTATAAACCCTAAAAAGATTCCATTATTCTTGCTCGAAATCTTTTTAGAAGTCTTTAGATATGCCTTAGAAATCTTTTTTGCATAATTGGTAACCAGAGCAAAAGCTGGGGCA
Organism: Aquimarina macrocephali JAMB N27; assembly: GCF_000520995.1. GTDB lineage: Bacteria > Bacteroidota > Bacteroidia > Flavobacteriales > Flavobacteriaceae > Aquimarina > Aquimarina macrocephali. Next base: position 34,391 of record NZ_JACA01000033.1, read on the forward strand.
AAAATTAAAACGATAACTAGCATATCTATTAATACCAGAAGATACCCCTGTTGATCGATATGTTTCTTTACATATTTTAAGATATACTCATTGATTAATGCTGCAGATAAAACGGCTACTGCGTAGATAGCATACTTGGTGGATTGTCGATTACTCATAGTAGGGCAACTATTCTTTATTTAATATGATTAATTGTGGCGGTTAAGGTAAAATCTAAAATTTAATATTCAAAATAAAGATTACCTTTTTGATAGCGATACGATATACGATAAATGGTGTTCTAACTCATAACGTATCTAACTTTAACTCAGGTAGTGTATCATGTTAGATAATTCAAACATAATAATCATACTGTTTTTAGGACATAGTATTAGCGATTGCGGTATACTAGCATCTAGCATCGGAGCAAAAATGTCTTCCGCACAGTAGTTTTATCGGCCATAGGTACATAGATACGGATCAGCACAATAGGAATACCCTTCCCCACACTCCTTTTATCGACCATCGGCATATCGATACTTTCCCCCGCAAGAAGGAAACCAATCCCCGCAACATGATGAGGCTCCCTCGCTGCAGGGACACATCAATCCTGTGCGGGGGCTAGTAATAGCAATAGATTACTAATATTTGTATACGGTGATTTTATATCTTATAAAAGATTTCGAATCAAAAAAGCTATTCTAGAAAGCCTCGTTGGTGATGTCTTTTAGATGTATTTAAAACCTGAGTTCGACGTAAGAAAATCACGTCAATTCGAGTGATCTGATACTTCGATATAGCTCAGTACGGGCTGGAAGATTGTATCGAGAATGGTGGTTTTCTATCTAAAAAAGCTATTCTCGATACAGTTTTTCTCCATTTCATTCTGAAAAACCACTCGAATTGACGCTTTTTTATAACAGTATAGCTTAGAGACCGAACTCAGGTTTAAAGTATTTACCTAAATTATTTCTTTATAAAACTTTTAACGATATCCTCTTTAGGATATTTGATTTTTATGAAATAACAGCCTTTAGAGAAGCGGCTAACATCTATATGTAATTCATTGTCTAAAATACTAACAGAAGATTGCCTCAATATTTCTTTTCCTGAAATATCATACATGAAAACTTGTATATTTTCTGGAAGCTCATCAAAATCAAATAAAACACTAAGGTAGGTATCTACCGGATTAGGAAAAACTTGGATAGTATTGGTAGTTTCTACAGGCAATGGAGGAGGTGGATTTTCATTACTTCCTGTAGTAAACGAAAAATAAGAAGTCCAATCTCCTGTATCATTGTCTTTTACTCTCCAACAGTATTCTGTATTTATAGTAAGTGTGTTTTCTGGAACAACAAATGATTTTTCAGATATGTTAGACGCTGTAAATATGGGAGCCATTTTGTTAGCATTTGCAGAAGCTGATTTAGAAAATTTGTAAAAAGTATTGGGTTCACTTACGATATAGACTGTTTCTTGATTATCTACAGTTACGCCTTCTGCCTGGAGAATTCTATTGGGTAATGTACCATTTGCACCATTAGTACCAAGATCTAAACGACTATATTCTTTTCCTGTCATATCGGTTTCTACTAATGCTCTGGATTCATGACTTAATACAAGAAAATGAGTTTCTTGCTGTATGGTATTACTTCCCAAATGATGTAAACCAGACAAATCTCTAAATCCAAAATTATTTGTAGCAATATTGAATGGATTGATAACCGTAGGAGGAGTTGATAAATCTACAGGTATCTCTAAAGAGTATATAGTTAAGGGGCTTTTTTCTTTCACCAGGATCAATTCATTTGTATTTGGGTTATAAGATACTCCTTCCAGCCCATTATTTGCTCCCCAATTACCGGGTAGTTGAATATAATTTGTTGGGTAAGAAATGGTTGTTGTTGTATTTTCTACGGTAATTTTAACAGCTCGCCCTCTTTTTTCTTCAATAACAAAAAAATCTGTACCATTAACCCATACCAAGCCTTCTGTATCATTAAAACCCTGTAGGGGGATAGCTCTTATAACATCACCATCTAAACTCAATTCATACAGTCTGGGAGGATCGTTAATCACTGCAAAAATTGTATTAGTAGAACTATTGTAGGTTAACCCGGATAGGTCATCAGGAATCTGTGTAATCGTTTTAGGACCCTCGATAAGATTAAATTTATCCAGACCCAAACCGGTTGTAGGATTTGGAGGAGGAGGGGGATCTATAGGACTACAATCTGTTATTTCTAAAGTATAAGAACTTGCAGACCCTGACCATTCTAAAGTAGGAGTAGTGGAGATATTTTCTGAAGCATTACTTGGGCGTATTAATGCTAGGTCATTATTTTCTACAGCACCTGGAGCTACTGCACCGATATCAGCATTTACTCGTAACCTACCTAAGATATCATCTGCAGGAAGCTGATCTGCCCTTGCCATATTAATAACAGGGCTATTGGCTTCGGGTGTTCCGTAAGCGTTTACCAAACGCTCAAATGCTTCTCTTATGGTTGTCGAACCATCTTTAAATTGGTTTAACGAAGAATTATAATGAGGAATGATTACATTATTTTGATTTTCTAGCAATGGATTTGCTACTATACCATTAGCATCGTCTGCACTATTGATTTTATCATTATTATCTTGAGGTATAGGAGTACCATTATTCCAATATAAATTAGTGTCTAAAGTATAGGTATCTGTATGGGATATAGGACAATCCGAAAAATCATTCATAGTCCCGGTAGGATCAGACCATATATTATTGTAAATATTAATATTATTGATAATAGGGTTCGTAGGTTCTCTGTTAAATCTAAAAGCATATGCATTAGCAGGTAAATCTCCTGTAACAGTATTATTTCTGAATGTAATATCTCTACATCCCTTAATACCAAATGGTGCTCGCATAGGATTACTACTGTTTCCTAGCATTAAGTTATTTTCGATCATAACATCAAAGGCCTGGTAGTGAGGTTCGCTGTCCTCTCCAATAAGAACAAAGTTTGTTGCATTCGTTCCTTCCCAGTTCAGAAATACATTTCTACGGATTTTTACATTTCTTGAACCGGTATAAATATCATTACTGCCACCACTATCTTTGATGACAATAAAACTACCTGTAGAATTATTATTTATACGACCACTACTTGCAAAATCGTTTAAGAAAATATTATCCTGTATAATTAGGTTTTCGACACTATTACCATCGATATGTTCATCAAATCCAGTTTGATTAAAAAATAAATTTCCCTGGAAAGTGATATTGTAACAAGCTGCATTTACCTTTACAAGATCATTATTATAACTATCATGTATAATACAATTCTGAAATGTAATATCATGTACATCACCATTACCATTTCCATCAATATGAATAACTAAGGGACCAGCACCCGAACTATCATGGGCTATATCAAAACCATCAAAAGTAATACCGTGGCAACCATTAGGGTTTATATATGCGGTAATAACGGCAGTATTGTTGCGTAATTTTGCCATATATGGCACTTGTGATTTTACCAAAACACCAGTAGTAAAACTTCCACGAACTCTAACACGCCCATTGTATGTGCCGGGTTTTACCAAAATTGTACTCCCGTCCGTAACAGTATTAAGAGCATGTTGGATCGTTGCCCAGGGAGTATCGTTAGAACCATTGCCGCTAGAATCATCTCCGTTTATAGCTACGTAGTAGGTAGTTTGGCCTGTTAAAGAAATGGAGATAATAAGTATTAAGAATAATAGTATTTTTTTCATTTGACTTTTCATTTAATGTTGGGATACGTCGTTAAATCAATAGAAGTTAACTTTTTCTTCTACAGATTTGTTTACAAAAAATAAAGGGACAAAGTGTAAAATTAAATGAATTAATACTCAAAAAACCCCCTGTTTTCAGTGAAAAAATAGGTTGACGATTTGATGGGATCTACTGAAATTAGAACAGGTAAAGTATAGCCTTTATTATAGGAAAAAGGAAAGATTTATATGAAAGAAGAATGATTATTATGGCATTTTTTCTAATTCTGGATATGAGTAATCCAGTTGATATTACATATTCAAAATAAATTCGAATAAGTAGAACCCTCACAAGGATACTGAATCAAGTTCAGTACAAGCCTATGAGGGCTTGTATATGTATTTATAAAGGGATATTCCCATGTTTTCGATCAGGACGCTCAATTATTTTATTTTCGAGCATACTAAATCCTTTAATTAGTTTTCTTCGAGTATTTTCTGGTAAGATAACCTCATCTACAAAACCACGTTGTGCAGCTCGATATGGATTAGCAAATTTCTCTGCATATTCAGCTTCTTTTTCGGCAAGCTTTGCGGCTGGATCATCTGCTGCTTTGATCTCTTTTCTAAAAATAATCTCACTGGCACCTTTGGCACCCATTACTGCAATTTCTGCAGAAGGCCATGCAAAGTTAAGATCAGCTCCTATATGTTTAGAATTCATCACATCATAGGCACCACCATAGGCTTTACGTGTAATCACGGTTACTTTAGGTACAGTAGCTTCACTTAATGCGTATAGTAGTTTGGCTCCATGTACAATGATACCGTTCCATTCCTGATCGGTTCCTGGTAAGAATCCGGGAACATCTACCAATACTAATAAAGGGATGTTAAAGCAGTCACAGAAACGTGTGAATCGTGCAGCTTTTTTAGAACTATTCACATCCAAAACTCCAGCCAGAAATTGAGGTTGATTGGCTACAATCCCAATACTTCTTCCGCCCAGACGGGCAAAACCTACAATAATATTTTCGGCATAATCTTTATGAATTTCATAAAAGGAGTCTGTATCGATAACCCCACCGATTACCTCGTGCATGTCATAAGGTTTGTTAGGGTTATCAGGAACGATAGAAGAGAGGTTGTCTCTTACCTCATCGGTTAAAGTGTACTCTAATTTTTTTGGTTGTTCTTTATTACTTTGTGGCAGATAGCTTAGTAGTTTTTTTACATCTTCGAGGCATTCTATATCATTGGCAGAAGTAATATGCGCTACTCCCGATTTTGTAGAATGGGTACTGGCCCCTCCTAATTCTTCTGATGTTACTTCTTCGTTGGTTACTGTTTTTACTACATTAGGTCCGGTAACAAACATATAACTGGTATCTTCTACCATCATGGTAAAATCTGTCATTGCCGGAGAATATACAGCACCACCAGCGCAGGGTCCCATAATAGCTGAAATCTGAGGGATCACTCCAGAGGCTTGTACGTTTTTATGAAAAATATCTGCATATCCACCCAGAGAGCGAACTCCTTCCTGGATTCGGGCTCCACCAGAATCATTAAGTCCAATAATTGGTGCTCCCATTTTTACAGCCATATCCATAACTTTACAGATTTTCTCGGCATGAGTTTCTGATAAGGCACCGCCAAAAACGGTGAAATCCTGAGCAAAAATATAGATTAATCGTCCGTTTACAGTTCCGTATCCGGTAACAACACCATCTCCATAATAGATCTCTTTATCCATTCCGAAATCAGTAGTACGGTGTGTCACCAAAATACCAATTTCTTCAAAAGAACCTTCATCTAGCAAATACGCTACACGCTCACGGGCAGTTAATTTTTTCTTTTGATGTTGTTTTTCGATACGTTGCTCACCACCACCCAATTTTGCCTGAGCAATTTTATCTTGTAATGTTTTTATTTTTGAATCCATAATATTAGAGTGTTGGTATGCGTAACGTTTTTTGATCTTCGATGTATTGTTTCATAGCAATTAGGGAGGCAATTTTAGCTTCTTCTTCCATTGCTGATTGTATGATATCTGTAGTGAAATATTTCTTTACAAAATGTGTGTCGAAATTACCAGATTTAAAGGCTTCATGTTCAAACACGAATTTACCAAATGATAATGTAGTTTGTACTCCTTTGATATCATAATTGTCAATTGCTTTTATCATCAATTGTATGGCTTCGTCACGAGTTTTTCCGTAGGTAATCAACTTTGAAAGCATGGGGTCGTAGTAGATAGGAATATCCATTCCTTCTTCAAAACCATTATCCACCCGAATCCCTTTTCCAACTGGTATTTGGTAGGTTTCTAAATGCCCCACACTAGGTAAGAAATCATTTAGCGGATCTTCTGCATATACTCGTAGCTCCAGAGCATGTCCTTTTATTTTTAGATCTTCTTGTTGTATTGGTAGTTTTTCGCCTCTGGCTACTTTTATTTGTAATGCTACAAGGTCTGTTCCTGTTATCAATTCGGTAACCGGATGCTCTACTTGTAGTCGGGTATTCATTTCGAGGAAGTAGAAATTGTGATTTTCATCTAAAAGAAATTCTACAGTCCCGGCACCAAGGTAGTCACAGGCTTTGGCTACTTTAACGGCTGCTTTTCCCATTTCAGAACGTAGTTCTGGAGAAAGCACAGCAGAAGGAGCTTCTTCAACCACTTTTTGATGTCGTCGTTGTACACTACATTCTCTTTCGAATAAGTGTACGACATTGCCATGATTATCTGCCATGATTTGTATTTCGATATGTCGTGGTGAGGCAACATATTTTTCGATAAATACAGAGCCATCTCCAAAAGCCGAGGTAGCTTCGCTAATGGCCCGATTCATTTGTGATTCGAGGTCTTTTTCTTCTTCTACCACTCGCATCCCTTTTCCGCCACCACCGGCAGAAGCTTTAATTAAAATAGGATACCCTATTTCTGAAGCAATAGTTTTTGCTTTAGCAACATCTGTAATGGCTTCGTCTATACCGGGAACCATAGGGATATCATAGGCTTTAACAGCATCTTTGGCTGCTAATTTGCTTCCCATAACCTGTATAGCTTTGGATTTTGGACCTATAAATATAATATTGTTTTTCTCTACTTCTTCTGCAAAATCTGCATTCTCACTAAGGAATCCGTATCCAGGATGTATGGCATCTACATGTAGTTGTTTAGCTACTTCAATGATTTTAGATCCTAATAAGTAGGATTGGTTAGAAGGAGCTTCACCAATACAGACAGCTTCATCTGCGAATTTTACGTGTGGAGCGTTTCTGTCTACGGTAGAGTATATGGCAACGGTTTTGATTCCCATTTTGCGAGCTGTTGTCATCACCCGAATTGCAATCTCACCTCTATTTGCTACTAGTATTTTTTTCATATTAAACTATATTAGAACACATGGTTCTGTTTAATGCCTATGATAGGCTAAGCGAATTCAATTAATAATTGTCCTTTATCTACTGCATCTCCTGTAGTGGCAGAAATAGACTTAATAACTCCATCTCTGGGAGATAGAATAATATTTTCCATTTTCATGGCTTCCAAAATAAGTAAAGGATCGTCTTCTTTTACTTCCTGACCTATTTCAACCTGAATATCTAACAGTAAACCTGGCATAGGAGCTTTGATAGCATTTACCTGCTTAGAAGACCCTAAAGAGAATCCCATTGCTGCAATTCTGGTATCTAATTCATTAGTAATGCTAACCTGATAGCTGTTGTTGTTTACTTTTACAGTATATTTTTTAGTATCGAAATCCGACTGTACAATTTCTGTATGAAAAGATTTGTTGTTTTGAAGAATGTGGTGGGTCGATTTTGAATTACTTACAATATCTATTTTTGAAATATCTTCTTCGGTAAATTCAAAATCAAAAATCTTATTTACCTTAACTTTATATGCGCTACTCATAAGTGTGAATATTTGATTTGCAAGATAAAAATAGATATTATATTTACGAGAATTTTATACTCATATTTATGCTCATGTCATTTATAGAAGGTTACGCAATAGGGTTGGGGATATTTTGATACGTTCTTTTTATGATTTATTTCCTAATACTCTGCTAAATAATTTTTTAAGCAGGGGAGAAGCATCATCCATATTTCTTTCTATTTCTTTAGCGGTTAGAATACCATTATCATCATAAAATAGTTCATAGCTAAATACAAATCTATTTGCTTCTTCACCTACTCCCATTTGCCCAAATCTGAGGTCATTAAAAAATAATTTGTCATTCGTTTTTTCGATAGTATACCAACCTTCTGATAATTTAATTAATCTAGGAATAAGAGGATCATCTATCATCTTACCCAACAGGTGATGATTCTTTGGGAATTCTGAAAAAACAATAATATCTTCTTTTTCTAATAAGGAGTAATATGCTATTAAAAAAGAATATTCGGTTTCTACATTAGCAGTCCATAAAATACTATTGAGAGGAGTTGGTTTTGTTTGAATCTCTTTATATCGAATATGTTGGTTTTCGAGATTGGTCTGAAACACCCCATACGTATACCATTTTAATCCCAATGTTATAAACATATAAATACTACTAATGTATAATCCAAGGGTATTGAACTTTCTTCTTTTAGGATGTGTACGTTTATAAAACATAGCCAAAGTCACAAACATCAAAAATGGTATGGTATACAAAGGATCTACAACAAAGATATTTTTAAAAGAAACTTTATAATCAAAAGGCCAGAATAGCTGAGTCCCCCATGTGGTAAATGCATCTAATATGGGATGTGTAAAAAGACCCAGAAACATAAGTCTTGACCAATCTTTCCAGTCTGCTTCATTATTGCGATAGATTTTAGAGATCATCCAACCAAATACCGGAGCGGCAAGCAAACTAAAGAGTATGGAGTGCGAAAACCCGCGATGCAATTCGTTTGCCGTAACATGATCAACAAAAAGTTTGGATAACACGTCTAGATCGGGAATAGTTCCTGCGATAGCTCCCCATAGCATAGCTTTGTTGCCTACTTTTTTACCTAGAGTAGCTTCTCCTACTGCAGCCCCTAATACAATTTGGGTTAATGAATCCATTAATCTTATTGAAGTTTAAAAGAGTTTCTGATTTCATATGTACTGTTCGAAATCAATTTAATCAAAGGTTTAAAAAATCTATTTGGAATCGGGTCGGTGTGTCTTACATATAATTTTATTCCCATAGGTTTGACAAGTAAAACCATCATCTGAATGTATTTCAAATTTACATTTATTTTTTATAGTCTTTATTAAAAGTATGTCAAAACTGATATTGAATAGGAAAATAAGTTTTTTAAATCTTATACGACTCTGTTGACCTTAGATTAGGATGAAATTCCTTGATTTTTAGTGTAGGGAGGGTTTAGTTTATTATTTCATTTTAGAAAATAAAAAAAATAGGATTTTGTTTATAATCAGGTTGTTATGATTTTTTTTCTCTAGAAGTGAAAACCCCTGAAAACAGTGAGATCTTCATAAAAGTTTCAAAGTATTTTTGAAACTACTGAAGAATATGAGATTACATTATAGACATATCTTGAGAAGTGTAATGAAAGAGTAAACAAATTAATTTAGTATAACTTTTAAAACTTAAAACCATGAGAAAATTTTTATTATTAGTGATGTTATCCATCACATTTACCACATTTGCACAGAACTACCAATTGACCGTAAGTGGGTATATAGGTTCAGGTCCATCTTCTTGTGGATCATTAGAAGGTTTACAATCAATAACAGCCGTATTTGATGATGGTTCAGAAGATTTCTTGTTTAGTAATTCACAGGGAATACGATTTATAAATAGAAATTATTCCTTTTCTCAGATATATAGTGAGAGTAAACGTTTGGTGGGAGTAAAGTTTAAATCTGTTTCTAGAATTAGAAAAGCTTTTAGATGTAGAAGTAGAAGAAGTCAAAAACTAGTAAGTGTTAGTTCTCCATCTTTTTACAAAGAATTTACAAAAAATGAAATCTACGAACGGAGAATAAATAGTGGTTATGCAACTATAACTGTTACTCAAAGCATAGATGCTAATAAATCGAATGAGAATATTGTCTTGACAGATAATCAAGAGTTATTAAGTGTGCTATCGGATAAAGAATCAAAGCTATTTGAAACTTCAATTTATCCCAATCCATCACCAAACGGAAGATTTAGTGTGAATGTCTCTTCTGTTAAACCATTACCTGTACTAATACAAATCTTTGATTTGGTAGATAAGAGAAAAATACTTGAAGATACAAAAGTAGGAAATACAGAATATGTTTTCGAATTCAATTCATATAAACTGAAACCAGGGTTTTATTTGGTTCAAGTTGAATCGGGAGGAAAAAAACAGTTCGAAAAGCTTATTATAGAATAAAAAAAACAGACAACATAAGCTTAAACATAGCCACTTATTTCTTAGAAATAAGTGGCTATGTTTTTATTGACTTAAAATTTAGTTAAAACTACATGTTTTTGTATTAGTTTTTTTAAAGCATAAATTGCTTTATTTCAGAAAATTAATTTTAGAGAATACATTTTACCGTTAAATTTGTGTTGTTAAACGAAAACTATTTCATAAAATTTAGTTTTGTTATGGTCATATCAAATAAGTTTATTTCCTTTGAGTGTAATTGGGAAATTAAATGAATACATTGGTGGATTGTGTCTTGCTTATAGATGATGACAAGGCCACAAATTTCTTTAACGAAAGAGTTGTTACTAGACACGAAGACTTTTATCAGGTTAATACTGTGCAAAGTGGTTTGGCAGCTCTAGATTATCTTAATGCTGTAGAGAATAATGCAGCAATAAAACCTGACCTTATTTTTTTGGATATCAATATGCCTGCAATGAATGGGTGGGAATTTTTGACCGAGTTTTCTAAACTGGATCAAAAAGTAACAGCTGGTATTAAAGTGATTTTGTTATCAACTTCGTCTAATCCAGATGATGTAAGAGCATCTGCCAAAAATCATTCGGTCGATGACTTTATCAATAAACCTTTATCTATGGATTTATTGGATGATGTGCTAAAAAACCATTTTTGATTATGAAAAAATTAAAACGTTTTCTTCTCATTGATGATAGTAAAGCAACTAACTTTTTTAATAAAACAATTATAGAAAAAGTACAGTGTGTAGAAGAGGTTTTTATTGCAGAAAATGGAAAACAAGCGTTAGATCATATCCAATCCGAAATTATTCCTGAGATTATATTTTTGGATATTAATATGCCGGTCATGGATGGTTGGGAGTTTATTGCCGAATATCAGAAATTAGATGATAGATATAAGGGATCTATTATAATACTTATGCTGGGAACAGATTTAAGTAAGGAAGATGAAGAAAGAGCAGAGCGTATTTTGGAAATAAAAGAATATGCACAAAAAATGTTGACTAAAGAGAGTGTTTGCAAGATTGTGACAAAGTATTTTAAACGGTCAGAGTCGGATTCTTGCTCAGAATCTTATAAAAAGATTATATAACTTCAGATATTGCCCCCATATATATTTGTATTTTGAATGAACTTATGATAGTTTTGGCTACACACAAAGCAATCTATTTAAAATCTAAATTAAAAAACATATTAAGACGCGGACTAAAAAAAGCCCCCCTATTTTGTTAGTTCAGTATAGGTTATACCTTACTGGTTTACTATTTCTTTGTTTTATTTCTGGAGCATTTTCTCAATCAAGGGCGGTTATATCAGGTAATGTTTCTGACCAATTTGGTAATCTGCCAGGAGCCAGATTAGTTATAGAAGGTACAGATAAAAATACAACAACAGATGTTAATGGTAATTATAACTTCGATGTTGATGAGGGAGAGTATATAGTTACTTCAGAATTTTTGATGTATACTTCTGTTTCTAAAACAGTATTAGTTAAGGTTGGAGATACTGCAAAGGTAGATTTTGTTCTAGAAACTGGATTCTCAATAGATCAACCAGTTTCTTTGGGATCAAGGGCCAAGCCAAAATCAATATTAAAGAATACAGCGGCGGTAGATATTATTTCACCGCAACAGTTAACAAATTCTTCTCAGGTAGAATTGAGTCACATTCTTCATTATTTGATTCCTTCTTTTCATTCTACACACCAAACGATAGCAGATGGTACAGATCATATAGATCCAGCAACACTTAGAGGATTAGGGCCAGATCAGGTGCTTGTATTGGTTAATGGTAAGCGCAGGCATAATAGCTCTTTATTAAATGTAAATGGTACTGTGGGCAGAGGATCGGTAGGGACTGATTTTAATGCAATACCCATAGCATCAATAGAACGTATCGAAATATTACGAGATGGGGCGACTTCTCAATATGGCTCTGATGCTATTGCGGGAGTAATTAATATTATCCTAAAAAAGCAAACAGAAATTATTCAACTCGATAATAGAGTAGCAATAAATACCGAGGGAGATGGGCTTAATGTGTATTCTTCTGCAAATTTTGGGTTAAAAATAGGAAAAGAAGGTTATATAAATGTTACAGCAGAATATAGAGATAGAGAATCTATAAACAGAGCCGGAGACTATACAGGTACAGTATATTCTAATGATATAACAACTGATCAAACGCTAATCGAGGAAAATAATTTTTTTGAACAGACAGGGTATTCTAACAAACGAGTAATGGAGATCGGAAGCGCAGAAACCCAGAACCTTGCATTATCATTTAATGGTGAAATAATAATGTCTGACTATGCAACATTTTATATGCATGGTGGTAGAAACTACCGAGAAGGAACATCAAAAGGATTCTATCGTTTTCCTAAAGATCAAAACAGGGTAGTTTTAGAGTTATTTCCAAATGGTTTTTCTCCAGAGATCCTTACCGATATTCAGGATGATGCAATTACGGGAGGAATAAGAGGAATTAAAAATGAATGGGATGTGGATTTTAGCCATTCTATTGGGGTTAATAGGTTAGATTATACTGTAAATAATTCTAATAATGCCTCCTTAGGAGTAACATCCCCTAGAACTTTTTATACAGGAGGGTTTATCTACAAGCAAAATACGACAAATCTTGATCTTTCAAGAACATTTGATTGGCTTGAGGGTGTAAATGTAGCTTTTGGGGCAGAACTAAGAGTAGAGAATTATGAGATAGTTGCAGGAGAAGAAGCTTCTTATGTTGATGGAGGAAGTACTTATACCAATAGTTTAGGAATAGAATTGCCTAGAATTGTTGGGGCACAGGTTTTCCCAGGTTTTCAGCCAGAAAATGCATTAAATCGTTTTAGAACAAATAGCTCTGGTTATCTGGATATAGAAGCAAATATAACAGAGAAACTTTTAATTAGAGGAGCAGCCAGATATGAAGCATATAATGATTTTGGAGGTCAGGCGATCTGGAAATTGTCGGGTAGATACAGAGTTAGAGATGAAATTAGCATAAGAGCAGGGTTTTCTACAGGATTTAGAGCGCCTTCTCTTCATCAGGTATTTTTCCAGAATATAAGTACACAGTTTATTAATGGAGAAAGTGTACAAGTAGGTACCTTTAATAACGAAAGTGCTGTTGCTACAGAAGCTTTTGATATCAAAAAATTAAAACCCGAATTATCTAGTCATTTTAATACTGGTTTCAGTGGGAAACTAAACGATAATATTACTTTTAGTTTAGATTATTATTTAATTAATATACAGGATAGAATTGTTCTTTCAGGAAGATTTGCAGAAGGATATGAGGAAATACTGGAACCCTTTAATGTTGGTGCTGCTCAATTCTTTACAAATGCAATAGATTCCAGAACATCTGGTGTTGATCTATCATTATTTTTTAAAACAACTCTTGGTACAGGAGAATTTAATGCTTCATTAGCAGGTAATTTTACTAAGACCAAAGTAAAAGGTCCAATTAAGGTTTCACAAACATTAGAAGGACAAGAGGAAGTACTGTTTAACAGAGAAGAAATCGCCAGAGTAGAGTTTGCACAACCAAATTATAAAATAAATTCATTGCTTTCTTATGATTTTGAACAGTTTGGATTTCAGGTAGTAAATACACTTTTTGGAAAGGTTAAATTTATTCACCCAAATGATGGAGACTCTGTAAATTGGGTGGTAAATGATTTTACAGGAAATATAGAGTCCAGAGATCAGATGTTTTCTCCTAAACTCGTAACAGATATTGCAATATCATATCAGATTAGTGATTATATGAAATGTACTCTGGGAGGGAATAATGTTTTTAATGTCTATCCAGATAAGCATAAACATGCCGCTAATACAGAAGATGGAAATTTTATGTATAGTAGGAGAGTGCAGCAGTTTGGTGTTAATGGATCCAATTATTATTTAAGATTATTACTTAGGTTATGATGTATAGGCGTCAATATATATCGACAGCATATACTAATTTGATAGCTATATTTTTATATGTTATTGCAATGAGTTTTTCGTTACAAATAAAAGCTCAGGAAACAAGTAATGAAGAAGTAAAAAGATTACAGCGCGCTATATTTGTTTTTAACTTCGCACAGCAAATAGGTTGGCCAACTATAGAAGAACAACCAAATTTTAAAATAGGTGTACTGGGACCTGACCGAACAATACTAGATCTGAAAGCCATGTCTCTAAGGCGTAAGATCCAAGGTAAACCTGTAGAGATTGTTCGATTTCAATTTGTTAAAAATGTAAAAGATGTTCAGCTATTATATGTAAATCATAAGTATAACTATGATATGCATTATATCCTTAGTAAGATCTCGGGAAAAAACATAATGCTTGTTGGAGAGGATTATAACTTTAATGCCTCTATGATTAATATGGTTAATGTAGGGGATTCTTTTGAATATGAGATTAATGAAAGCCGAATAGAAAAAGAAGGATTTACTATTGCTTCTTCATTAGGAAAACATGCTATTACTTCTTCAGAAAAATGGAAACGTTTATACCGAAAAACAGAAAAAACCTTAAACAAAGTACAAGAGGATAAAGATAAACAAGAGGCTATATTAAAAGATAAAGAACAGCAAATACAATCTCAGGAAGAAAAAATAACAGATCAATTAGAAAAAATTGACAATAAGGAAGGGGAAATTAACCAAAGAAATAAAAAGATAGAAAGCCTTTATACTGAGAGTGAAATACAACAAAAAAAATATAAAGAAAAGGTTGTAATCGAAAGGGAACTCGAAAAAAACATCCAGGAGCAAGTTGCTTTTATAAAAAGTCAGGAAGAAAAAATTATACAAAGCAACCAGGAAATTAGTATGCAAAATGAATTTCTTGGAGAGCAGAAAGAAAAGATCAAAGAACAGGAGCGTGTGTTAAACCAGCAAGCTTCAGAACTTGATGCTCATAAAAAAGTAAACTTTTTACTCATTGCTCTGGTACTTCTTACTCTTATCGTTAGTTTTTTCATTTACAGGAATTACCTGGCTAAGAAGAAATATAATAAAGAGTTAGAGGATAAAAACCTTGAGATTTATAATCAATCTGTAGAGCTGGAGGCAAAAAATAAAGAGTTAGAACAATTTGCATATATAGCAAGTCATGATCTCCAGGAACCTCTTAATACAATATCAAGTTTTATAGGGTTATTAGCCGAAGATTATGGAGAAAACTTTGATGAAGCAGGAAAAGAGAGTATGTCCTTTATTAAGGATGCAAGTATAAGGATGAAAAAACTGATTGATGCTCTATTAGAATATTCCAGATTAGGAAGAAGTAAAGAGTATGATAATGTTGATTGTGCTACTGTTATACAAGAATTAAAAAAGGATCTAAAAGTTGTTCTCGAAAAAACAGGGACAAAAATTAAGATGGAGAATTTACCAGTAGTTAGAGGTTCAGAAATAGAGCTTCGATTATTGTTTCAAAACCTTATTAGTAATGGTATTAAATTTAATGCTTCAGGTTCTATTCCTGAAATAGAGATTAGATGTGTCAAAAAAAGTGACCCAGAAGATGCATCAAAAGGTTTTTGGCAATTCTCTGTAAAAGATAACGGTATTGGGATACCAGAAGAACACCAGGAAAGAATATTTGCAATTTTTCAAAGGTTACATTCTAGAGATCAGTATGAAGGCACAGGTATTGGTTTGGCTCATTGTAAAAAAATCGTAGAAGCTCACGGAGGGAAAATATGGCTTACATCCAAAGTAAAAGGAGGAAGTACCTTTTTCTTCACCATTCCATTTTAAATGAAATACTACGTTCTACGTTACTGGGGTTTTACCAGTAAGTATGGTTAGAGAATGAAGGATAACGTAATATTATGGATCAGTTCATTATCTTTGGTAAAAAGATTCAAAAAGTAGTATACATTTATTTAAAAAAACCAGGGGGTATTGGAAATTTCTTCAGCATATCTTGACATCCTTAAAAAAGAAGGAAATAAAGCATTGGCAATTTGTCAAAATTTAAATACAAATAAAGAATTTAGAAACACAGTTACTACTATTGTAGATGATGGTTTTCGAGGTGTAAATTATAAAGCAGAACATATCCTTTTGCATGATATTGTTAAGGTATTTGATGATTTTGAAGATATACATGTTGACGCCGCCAAAGTATCAGCAAAAGTGAAATTTATTCTGGTTTATTTTTATGAAAAATTACAAGGTAAAGATTTGAGTAAAGCTTATGATCTAAAAAAGCTTAATGAACTTCCTTTATCATCTCAGTTTAGTAAAAATGTTACTACTGTTAGAAACACCTCTTTTTTTGAACCTATTGATGAGGTTAAAACCGAATTTGCCTTACCTGTAATTTTGGCAAAATTCAAAAGTGAGCAATTACTAAGTATAGGTTCTTTTTTAAGTAGAATAGCTTCACTGGTTGTTAATGCAGATGGAATAATTACAGAGAAAGAACGAGATTTTTTAAAACGTGTATCACATAAGACAAATCATCCAAAAATAGTTGTGAAAAAAGCAGGGTATAATGAAGTACCAGAAAATGATACACTCGAGATTGTACTTCAGGAGCTTAATGAACTTATTGGTCTTAAGGATATCAAAAAGAATATTGAAGATCTTACGAATTTTCTAAAGATTCAAAAAATAAGAAAAGAAAAAGGATTAAAAACCTCTTCTAATTCTTTACATGCTGTTTTTATGGGGCCACCTGGTACAGGTAAAACTACAGTTGCACGTATGCTGGGAAGAATATATAAACACCTTGGTTACCTGGAGAAAGGACATTTGGTAGAAACAGATAGGGCAGGTATGGTAGCAGGTTATGTAGGGCAGACAGCAATCAAAGCAGACGAAATTATAAAATCTGCCATTGGTGGTGTTTTGTTTATCGATGAGGCATATTCACTTACTTCTGGTGGGTTTAATGATTTTGGAAGCGAAGCGATAGAAGTTCTACTAAAACGAATGGAAGATCAGCGGGATGATTTAGTCATTGTTGTAGCGGGGTATCCAGATGAAATGCAGGAGTTTATACAGACTAATCCAGGACTTCAATCTCGATTTAACAGATATTTTGAGTTTGATCATTTTACTGCCGAAGCATTGTTAAGCATTTTTAAGCTTTTTGCAAAAAAAGCCGATTTTATACTTACCGAAGATGCCGAAGAAAAACTAATGGAAATCCTCGATAGAATATATGAAAAGAGGCACAGAGGTTTTGGAAATGCAAGAACAATACGAAATCTGTTTGAGAAAATTATAGAACGCCAAGCCAATAGAATTGTTTCGATAACTCCGATTACTGAAGAAATATTGATGACTTTGACCGAAGAAGATATCCCGGAAATATTAAAAACAGTAAAAGAAATTATTCTTTTTGATGAAGAAGAGTAACGATTTATGTAAAGGTTTCTATTGGATTTGTAAGTAAAAGTTGTGAAAATTGGCGACCCCTAATACTATACCTTTGTTATTTTAGCTCTAAAAAGCTTTCTGATTTCTATTTGTAAATTTGCTTTTTATTCATGAAACGTCATTCATGATTTCTTTCAGGTCATTCATTGCTTCAGAATAAATAACCTTAGGGACATCCCGTAATGTGATAAGACGATTATCTGTTTCATTTCTGGGTTCTGAAAACCAAAAGCTATCGGTTTGAACAAACCCCAATGGTGTAAAAAAACACTTTCCTAAAACCATTTCTTCATCAAATATCCCTTGGGTTTGCAAATTATCAGTTTCTACAAAAACTTCTATTCTACCTTCCTTAAAAGCTTTTTTATAGGATAAAATACTTCCGCCGTCCCCAATACTTCCTTTTTTCCAGCCTCTTTTTTGTGCTCTGTTTTTAAATTTTCCTGCTGGTAAGGTTCTGTCTTCAAAACTTCTGGATAATGTTACTTTATATAATTTCTTGGGAAGTTGGATTATATCCCTATCTAATTGTTGGATAACTGGAATTATTTTTTGAGTTTCAAAATATTCTTTCCATTTCATTTTTATTTTGGCACCTATAAGAATGGGATGTACCAGCCGTATTTGGTCATTATGGTTAATATCCAAGGATTGTTGTTTGTGGTTTTTTAATTCACCACTTGCTGTTATAGTAAAGGTACTCTCATTATTCTGTTGCCAAATCAGAGTCTGGCCACAAGCAAAAGCAATAGGATGGTTTAAGAAGAATTTTTTCCAATCCTTTCCTTTCCAAAACCTTTGTATAACCAGATAATTCTCTAAACTATGCCTAAAATGTTGTATTGTTTGCTTAAGTGTAGTGTTTAGATTTTTCAACATTTTCTTGATATCTTCAGATGCTTTGGTAATTGATTTTACCTGTTTTCCTTGTAGATTTTTAAAACTAAACTTAAGCTGTGGACTTATAAATATTATATACCTGTTACTTATTACTTTTTCTTTATTTATAAAATCGAAATCTGGCATCATATTATCTTTCAGTTCAAAATAGGTCAATCCCAATTGCTCTGCAATGGATTCAAATGCTTCTTCTGCGGCTCCACGAACATTGAGGTACTCTACATTAAAGTGTTGAATAACCTTTTCTAATGCTAGTGCGGCTTTATATGTTCCTAGAATTCCCAGAATAGCACAGGCATTTAGATTTTTATCCTGTATGGCGATATTTTGCAGAGGCATAACCAATCGTTGATCCCCTAATTTTCCTAAAATTGCAAAGCCTGGTTTTGTAACTGCTTTTATACCTGTATTTTTTATCATATTTTGAAACAAAGCATATGCAAAATCAGCTCCCTTTTTTTGATCGAGTAGGGTGTACATAGGCTCAGCTTCTATATCGACATTAATCTTTTTAGAGCTTATCTGTCTGTAAAACAAGTAGTTTAATTCAGTTTTTGATACTGTAGTACCGTCTTTCCATTGTAATTCTGGTAATTCCCCTGCCCATTCTGCGATGGGTTTCTCTAATTTCCCTCTTAGAGAAGCAAGGCTGATACGTTTTTTTATATCTTCAATGGATACTTTACTTTGATTTTTGTGACTATAAAAAGAACGCACAGCAATATTACGCACATCTTCTAAACCCTCTTTTTCGACAATAGGTTGTAACGACGCGATAGCTTCTTCACATCTTATTTGACTTAAGACATATACTCCAGCTCTTCTCTCTTCTTTTTTTTCTGACAGCGTTAATTCTTTTGCCTTATAAAAAATATCTTCTGTCGGATATCTGGATAGTAAAGAAGCGGCTGTATCTGCCAGATCTTGATATTCAGAACATGCGATCTCCCATACCAGATCGTTATATTTTGAGAAATCCAACCCCTCGAGTAATGCAAAAGCCTCTTTGTAATGTGCAATAGGGGTATTATCTTTTATATTCATTATGGCTTCTATTGCAATTTCTATAGCGCTCTGTTTGTAACAACCAACAATATGACTAACAATCTCAAGATTTAACTGTTTGGTCTCTTTTACATATGAAAACAATTCGGTTTTCATTTCTTTTCTAAAATATTTGCATACCCAACCAATAAATTTAGGAGTATCATCACGAAACAATTCTGTAGCAGGAGACCAATTAAATGTATAACCATCTTCACTTGAGTTTTTGCGTTCCAAAATATAGGGCAACATTTTTTTTATATGTATTACAGTTGGTTTCCTGTATTTTTTTCTAGCATTGGCAAATAGAATCCTGTAACATTCCATCACACAAATTATACAATCAGAACCTTCCATTTTTTCTACTACAAAGGATTCAAATTTTTTTAGATTGATTTTGCATAATTCTTCTAACCAACTAAATCGAATATGTTTCTGAGCTTCTTTTCTTGTATAGTATAGAGGAAGGTTTTCTAAAAGTGTATCGAGTAAACTTTGTTGCGCAGTACCCAGTAATGATATTAGTGGTTTTATGTAGTTTTCATTATCTAATAATTGTATAGTTCTTGTCTGATTTTCTTTGATGAGTTTGAGTATTATTTCTCCTACAGAATTAACAGATTTATCTTCTCTTAAGAAAGATACTTGTTTGGTTGCATTTAAATAAGCAGAAAGAGCAGTCCATATATCTATATTAAAATGGTCTAATTCTTTTAAAGTTAAACCAAAGAGGTCTTCTCCTTCTTTTTCTGTCTTTAGTTGAGGTAGAAACCATTCTCTAAAAAAAACTTCGTAATAACCATCAAATTGGGTGCCTTTTTTATAGAAAAAAGTATCATTACATATAAATACAAGAAGACGCTGATCAATAACCCTCCATTCTTGTATTGGATTAAGTAAAGTAGATAAATGATTAAAAGTATCTACTTTTAATTTCGTTATTTGCGGTAACTCATCAGATTCTCCAAAAATGAATTTTAAGATATTTTCAAGACTTTCTATATCACGCTCATTGTACATTCTTTTGTAAAAATCATGAACTACATCTACCCATTGTTTTTTTCTTTTGGTAACCAGTTCAATTGTATCTTCATGCATTTTTTTAAAAATCTTTAATTGATTCTAATCGAGAATTTAAGATGTTTTTTGGGGTGTTTTTATAGATGAATTTTTGTTTCATGGATATACTTTTATTGCTTTTTTAATGGATCATCAAAAAGTGATTGTATCATGATATGATAAAAATAAAGAGAATATGATATTAATTTTTCACTGTAAACCGTGAAAAATTTAAGAATCAGAATATGTAGATTTTTTTAAGTGTCAACGTTCAGGTTTTAAATAGATGAAATAGACAGGGAGTTTATGTAAATATTTGAAAAACAATATTTTATTAAATGTGATTTAGATATGTTTTAGAATAAATACAGTGTTGTTTGAAGTATGTTTATAAAAATGAATTAGGACATTTGTAATCCTTTTTATTGTTATAATAGTGTAAAAAGGCGTATTTTAGAATTTTAAGAGTATCGTATATGAGTTGTAACAAATTGTGTTCTAATTACACTAATATAATGAAGTCTATTAATCAATAAGGGAATCATACAAAATCATTTGTTTTGTTAAATGCTTTTAATTCATGGCTTGGTAAGGTTTAAAAAAAACAATAATATTTATAAGAATTTATATAAATTTACCTCCTGGATCAGTATTTTAGCAATAATGAGCTCATCAAAAACATTTTAAATGGCTAAAGAAAAATTTAACTGGAAAGGTCTTTTTATTAACGACGAAACTTCAGAGGCAGAAAAACCTAGAGAAACAACTCCAGTACAACCTAGTTCTAATTCTTTTCCAGAATCAGGTAAACCAGTTTCGAAATTTCCAGTACACCCTCCAAAAACAACTTTGGTAAGTGATAGTGTACTTACTACAATTATAGAAATGTACGAATCCGGTTTTGAATCTCTTAATAAACCGGGATATGATTTTTACGAATTTTTTAAGGCGATAAAAGCAGTCGGGTCTAATGACCCATCGGTATACAAAATGGCTTTTACAATGGCCCAGGGAGTAGATTCAACCGTATCCAAAAATACACTTCTTACACAAGCAGATTTTTACATTAAAGAAATCGAGAAAGTACATAAGCAGTATCAGAATCAAGGAAATTCTAAGAAATCAAAGATTCTGAGTTCTCAAAAAAGCAGAAAAGACACTTTAAATACTGAAATTTCTGACTTAGAAAAAAAATTAATTGAGATTCAGAATCAAATCAGTGTTAAAAAGAATTTACTTCAATCGGTCGATACAGATATTGAAGTATCAGAGATAGATCAAAAAATTGTTGCTAATGATAAAGCAAGATCAAAAATTTTGGAAACTATAGTAGCAGTAGTAGAGGGCATTAAAAATAATATATAAGCAATACATTAATGGATCAAGAATCAAAAAGCCACTTATTAGACTTACCTATTTTAAAACATTTTGATGATGAAAAAGGGGAAATTTCTTTAAACCCTAATAATTGGAGGAATGGAGAAAAGGGACTAAATGCTTTTCTTAAAATAGCATTGTTCGCAGGTTTAGGATACGCTGCATGGGTGTATGTATTACCTCCTTTATTTACAGCATTAGGACAGGTAATAGCACTTGCAGGAGTAGCAGTATTTGTGATATTTTTTATCATGATGTTACCTGTAATATTAAAATTCTTACGTAGAGTTACAAGAGGAATTCATAAGTCCTTAATAAAACATGACCCTTTCGGAGAATTGCAGGAGCAAAAACAAAAAATGCTAATGAATAGAAAGGTTTTTAAAGATTCTAAAGCCAAAATAAGAGCATTAAAAAGTAATATGGAGCTTGAAGCTTCTAAAGCAGAAAAAGAATCTAAAGAATTTCAGGATCATGTAGTGACATTACAAAAACAGGCAGAGAAGATTAGAAATAAAATGCAAGCGATAGTGTCTGAAAAAGGTAGTGCAGGTAAGGATACCGATGAATACGTAGAGCTGCATAGTGCTTTAGCAAAAAAATTATCACAATCACAGCAAGTTGCTCATCAATTAAAGCAAAGTAAAAGTTTTATCCAGAAATATGGTAGTAGAGCTAATGTAATGGGTAAACTGGATAGAAAACTAACTCTTGCTGGTACAGCAATAGATATTAAGATTTCTGATTTTGAAGTAACTATCAAAATGCTGGAAAAAGAATATCAATTTGCAAAATCCGCAAAAGCGGCCACAGATGGAGCAAAATCTGCTATGTTATTTACTAAAGATTGGGAACTAGAATATGCATTAGATGTGATCACAGAAACTATTGCGATGGATATAGCTAAAACTCAGGAAAATCTAACAGATATCGATATGCTAACGTCTAAGTATGATATGGATAGTGATGAGCTATACTCGCAATTAGATACTTTGGCAGATAATATTAAAACAGGGAAAGACTATATTCCTGATTCTGAAAAATATAAAAACCCTAACTACAAACTAACAGCTGAGGATAAAGAAGCTAGTGGTGGTTTTGGGAATATGTTTGACTAACTAACCGAAATAAAAACTATAATAAAAATTAAAAATGGGTAAAATTTTAAGAACAAAAAAACTCACTACATTATCCGAGCTTATCATTGTAATCATTTTACTTGGTGCAATCTTAGGTGCGGTGTACTATTTTGCTCCTGGGTTAAGAGTAGGAGAAGCAAAGCAATTAGATGAGCTAAATATAAATAAAGAAGAGGTAGATAATGTTACTACATCAGATAAACTAGAATTGCCTTCCAATAGCCTTTCAAAAAGTGTAAAGGATAAACCTCTTGTTAGAATGGCAGCTTATGCCTGGAATGCTCAATCTGGTATTATTGTTTCTAATGGAGGACCAAAAACAACCAAAGGTTCTTTGATGGAGCAAAACGGAGTGAATTTAGAGATAATCCGTCAGGATTGGCTTTCTGAATTGAGGAATATGCAAATGAAATTCATTGAAGAATTTGATAGAGGAGAAGAATTTCCCGATGCAGATAAAAGTGCATTTGCAATCATGATGATGGGTGATGGTGCCCCTTTCTATATTAGTACTATGCAACAAGCTTTAGATGATAAGTTTGGTAAAGATAAGTACCACGTACAGGTAGTTGGTGCAGTAGGACTTAGTTATGGTGAAGATAAACTTATTGGCCCACCAAGCTGGAAAGTTGATCCAAAAAGCATGAAAGGTGCTTTGATCTCTGCCGTGTTAGGTGATGGAGATTGGGTAACAGCTTTAAACTATGCCTTTGCTAATGGTTTAAAAGTAAATCCCGATGTTACCACTTATGATCCTGATGCAGTGAATTTTTATCCTTCACAAGATGATGACTATATTAAGTCTGCAGAAGAACTTATTAAATCTCAAAAAGCAGGGTGGACAGTTCCTCTTAAAGAAGTGAGAAACGGAAAACTAACAGGTAAAACAATTAATAAAAAAGTTGATGGATGTGCTACCTGGACACCAGGAGATAAAATGGTTTTTGATGAGTTAAATGGTTTCACTGATATTATATCTACACGAGAATTTAATAACCAAATGGCAACTACAGTTATTGCTGTTAAAGAATGGTCGGTAAAACATCCTGAAATCGTTAGTAATATTTTAAAATCAGCATTAACAGCTTCTAATCAAATGAAGCAATATGATGAGTGGAGAGTAAGAGCTTCTGAGGCGATAGCTAAAACATATGATTTAGAAACTCCAAAATATTGGTATGATATGTTTAAAGGCCAAAAAGGAAATAAAAATGGTATCGATTACAACATGGGTGGATCAAGAGTATTCAACTATGCAGATGTAATGCAATATTATGGTATTACAGATGGTACCAATCGATATAAGGCAGTATACAATCAGGTATCTTCTTACCTAAGTGAACTTAATCCATTTGGTTTTAATGAATCTGTAAAAAGGATTGTACCTTATGATGAAGCAGTTAATCTTTATTTTATTAAAAACATTAATGATATTGATGCAGGTTCGGCTTACAAACCAGATTATACCAAAGAAGCAGAAGAAGTCTTGGCTTCAGGAGAATGGAATATTAATTTTGATACCGGAAGTGCAAATATTTCAGGATCATCTGCAAGTACTTTAGAAACGATATATAACCTTCTTATTCAGGCCGAGGATACAAAGCTTAGATTAGAAGGACATACAGATGATACAGGTTCTGCAGAAGCTAATTATGATTTATCACAGAGACGTGCACAATCTGTAGTTAACTTTTTAAGGAGTAAAGGAATTCCTCAATCACGTTTTCAATCTGTAATCGGAAAAGGTGAAGATGAACCAATCGAAACTAATACTACTGGTAGTGGTAGAGCCAAGAACAGACGAGTAGTTATTACATTATTGAAATAACATGACATCCAATTAATAAGAGCCGTCTTATGTTTGTAAAACATTGATTTTACATAGTAGACGGCTTTCTTTTTTAATAGCTAGTTTATTATGAAGTATTTATTCAAACCGTTCGAAAAGGTTAGCAAAAATAGCAGGTTACTCATTATAGGTGTATGGGTAGCAATAGTGTTGATTTTTTGGTTCGTTTCCAGTATGGGAGAGAGGCATTTGTTTCCTTCTCCACAACAAGTACTAACAGGATTTACAGAACTTTATAATGAAGGGCTGGTGGTACATATTGGCAGTTCTTTACTACTATGTATAAAAGCAATACTTATAGCGGTCGTCATTTCTTTAATTGTCACCTATCTATCTACAATTCCTGTAATAACACCAATAGCAAAAACGTTAAGTAAACTTCGTTACCTTCCGCTTACAGGTATATCTTTTTATCTGGCTATCCTTATTAGTGACGCCAGAACCATGCAAGTATGGGTGTTGGTGGTATTTATGACTACATACCTTACCACATCATTGTTGAGCATGATTAGCTCGATACCACAAGAAGAATTTGATCATGCACGTTCTTTACAATGTAATCGCTGGGAAGTACTATGGGAAGTTGTTGTAAAAGGAAGAATTGACCATGTTATAGAAGTAATCAGACAAAACCTGGCTATCGTATGGATGATGCTTGTAACTGTAGAATCTATCCTTGTAGCGGCTGGTGGATTAGGATTTTTAATCAAAAATTCTGATAAATTCATGAATCACGGTAGAATCATAGCATTACAAATAGTAATATTATTAGTAGGCTTATCTATAGATTTTGTCTTAGATTACTTGAGAAAAGCCTTTTTTAGATACTCCAAAATATAAGTAGAATGAACTATAGTACGCATAATACATTATTATATGTAGAAAAATTAAGTGTCGCTTATGGTGATAAAACTGTAATAAAGGATATTAATTTTGTAGAAAAAGATGTTGTTCGGGAAAACAATATTACTGGTCAGGTTATCGCTTTTGTAGGACGTTCTGGTCGAGGTAAATCTACATTATTTAGAGCGATGACAGGCTTGATCAAACCAACTACAGGAAAAATACTGATTGCCGATACCGAAACAGATTCAGAAAACGATGCCAAAGAAGTACATGAAGGAGATATTGGTTTTGTAGATCAAAAATATACCTTGTTTAGAAATAAAACGGTGTATCAGGCTTTACTGTTTGCACTTCGTAAAAAAGATATTTCTAAAGAAGAAAAGCATACTAAAATAATGAGTTACCTGTCTGATTGGGGCTTAGAAAAAGTAAAAGACCAATATCCTTGTGAGTTATCCGGAGGACAGAGACAGCGTACAGCAATAATCGAACAGATACTATGTTCTGGTCATTATATGGTTTTAGACGAACCTTTTTCGGGTCTTGATGTTGGAAACATTGAAGATGTTAAAAATGCATTTAACCTGATTACATCTTCACACGAATTTAATACGATTATTTATTCTACACATGATATAGAACTGGCTGTAGAACTGGCAGATAGTATTTATGTAATTGGTTACCCTACCATCGATGGAAAACGTGCCGATTATGGAACTATTGTTAAGCATTTTGATATGAAAGAGTTAAACCTTGCCTGGAAAGATTTTGGACTGGATCATATCGAAATTGTTAAACAAATAAAGGCAACTATGCTTAACTCATAGTAATTTTGATAATCAAAATCTAACCAACCCTGTGTTGAACTTGTTTTACTATCTAACAGAATCTTATATCAAATAGCTAGAAGCTTACTTGTGGCTTATCTCTGGGATTGTTTATTTTATGATTTTTTTCCAGGCGATTCTTAGAATAAGAAGTAATGCAAGGAAGAATAATAGCAAATATTGAAATCTTCCAACAAAGAAAACCCCAAAAAACATACGTTGCAATATATACGTAATGATAAAAGTTATAGCAACGATGATAAATAATCCAGAAAGTTTTTCAAACCCCGGAATTCTAGACATGGGCACCGTTTTATTAATAATAAATAAGGTGACAAACATAGAAACAATAGGAACAAAATAAGCCAATACATTCACATGTAGCAGATTAGTCTTTAAAAAGAAAAAACTATACAAAACAATTATTAGAGCCAATAATCCAGGAATAGTTACTGCATATACTAAGACTCCATAAAAATAATTTACAGGAGATCTAAAATTTCTTTGATTTACAAACATTAACCCTAGTAAAGATATAGCAATAATAACAGCAAAATAACCAAGTATAAGATTTGGATTATTTGCAAACCAATTGATAATGTCTTGTATTGTCATAGATCTTAATTTATAGAGAGGTGTTATGTTGTAAGATTATAAATGTATAATATATACAGTTAATATAAAAGAAGAGATTAAAAGTTCTGTTTCTTCTTATCACAGGACCGATTTATGATTACTATTTGAATACCCTGTTTTCAGGGTGTTCTTTTTTCACTGAAAAGGGTGTTTGGCAACCTTACCAAATACATCAAATTTGTGGTATCAATATGAATAAAAAATCATAAATAATTAACACATAAATAAATCATGAAAAAAGTAATCTTAAATCTTTCATTAGTAATAGCGATACTAGCAGTATCATGTAAGAGTGAAACTAAATCAGATACATCAGTTTCTAAAGATGAAGTAGAAAAAGTTGAAGAAAAAACAGAAGAGAATACTTCTTCACAATCTGCTAACGGAGTGCCTAATTTTAGCGACGGAAAAGTTCAGGAGTATGTGAACTCTTATGAAGCTTATATCGAAGAGTATAAAAAAGCAGTAGAAAGTAAGGATATGACAGCTTTCGCTTCTCTTGGAGAACAAGGACAAAAATTAGGAACACAAGCTCAGGAAGTAATGGGGAATCTTTCTGCAGATGATGTGAAAAAACTAAGTGATTATATGCAGAAAAAATCTGCACAGTTACAAGAACTGTCCAAAAAAATGATGCAATAACAAGTTTAGTTATCTATTAGTTTAGTTAGTGGGTTGAGTTTGGCAGGCCTTATTCTATATTAGAATGAGGCCTGCCGTTGTATTATATAATGAAATATGAGCCTGTAAACAGGATAAACTTCTGATAGTGAAGTAGTAATATTTATTTAAATTTAATCTAAATAAAGTTGTTTTTGTAGCATCTAAAAAATATATTTGCTCCTTATTTTAAAACGGTCTAAATAAGTATAAGATGAAAAAGACACTAATTGGATATTATTTTTTAAGTGTGATGGTATTAGGAGCAGTTTCGTGCTCTAGTGATGATGATAACTCGAACCCGACTGATCAATCGGTTGCTGAGAAGTCTGCAGTAATAGAAAACTACGCAAATCTTGTATTCAAAAATTATCAGGATGCATATGATGGAGCTAAAGCAATGCAAACCGCTATCAATACATTTGTAGCAACACCTACTCAAGTAAATTTTGATGCCGCAAAAGCAGCATGGAAAACAGCTCGAGAAACATATGGACAAACAGAAGCCTTTAGGTTTGCAAGTGGTCCAATTGATGATAATGACGGTCCAGAAGGAGTATTGAATGCTTGGCCATTAGATGAAAACTATGTTGATTATGTAAGTGGTAATGCTAATTCAGGAATTATTAATGATCCAACTACACATCCTACTATTAATAAAGCAGCATTAGAAGTATTAAACGAGGATGGGGGCGAAAAAAATATTAGTGTAGGATATCATGCTATCGAATTTCTTTTATGGGGACAAGATAACTCTCTCCCTTCAGCAAAAGAAGCAGGTCAACGACCATTTACTGATTTTGTTGATGGAGGTACTGCATCCAATCAAAGTAGAAGAAGAGATTATTTAGCAGTTTGTGCAGATTTACTTCTTGATCATCTCCAGTTGCTATTAGATGAATGGAAAGTTAATGGTACATACCGTTCAACATTTTTAGCTTTAGAAGCAGATGTTGCTTTAAAAAATATGCTTACGGGAATCTCTACACTTGCCAAATCCGAATTAGCTGGAGAACGAGTTTTTGTAGCGTATGATAACCAGAATCAAGAAGATGAACACTCTTGTTTTAGTGATAATACGCATAGAGATTTGCGATTAAATCTAGCTGGAGTTGCTAATGTATTTAGAGGAAGTTATACGACTATAAATGGTAGTTCTTTAGAAGATTTGATAACGAAAAAAAATGCAACCTTAGGTGCAGAGATCACAGCACAATTGGCAGCTGCTGAATCAGCAGTAAATGCAACAGCTACACCTTTTGATTTTGCAATTTCTGATGCTGCTGAAAGACCAA
The DNA here is from genome assembly GCF_000520995.1 of Aquimarina macrocephali JAMB N27. Lineage (GTDB taxonomy): Bacteria > Bacteroidota > Bacteroidia > Flavobacteriales > Flavobacteriaceae > Aquimarina > Aquimarina macrocephali. The sequence continues at coordinate 63,522 of NZ_JACA01000033.1, forward strand.
AGGTAATAGCGGCAGTAAATGCACTTAGAGCTTTGGGAGATAAATTTGTTGAAGGAGGTAATGTACTAGGGATTACTGTATCTTCAGATTTACCTGAGTAAGGTAACCTTTTTACCAAAAAATTAATGAAATCAGAACCTTATTATAGGGTTCTGATTTTGTCGTTGAAAAATAGAATAGATGTTACATAAATTTTTACTTAAATATATACTACTCTTTAGTATTCTTTTACTACTTGCAAGTTGCAATAACGATGATGATTCTGATTATGTGATTTTGACACCAGAAAAGAATGAAGCTTTTTCTGGCGGAGAAACTACGGTTTTTGATGTATCTCAAAATGCTTTTGGTTTTCAGGCACCAAATCTGGATGAAGAAAATGGATTGTTTTTTTTTACAGGAAACTCTTTATTTAACCAAAATTGGGTAACAGCTCCTGCATCAACAACAGCCAGAGATGGATTAGGACCACTTTTTAATTCTCGTTCATGCTCTGGATGCCATTTTAAAGATGGGCGAGGACGTGCGCCAAAATTTGATGGAGAAAAATCCACAGGGTTATTATTCAGACTTAGTATTCCGGGGACCAATACAGTAGGAGGGAACCTTCCTGATCCTAATTATGGAGGGCAATTTCAGGATGGTGTTATACCAGGGATTTTGGTAGAAGGAGATATAAAAATCACATACGAACCTATAGAAGTGACCTATCCAGATGGAACTAGTGTTGCTTTACAAAAACCTAATTATAGTTTTATAAATTTAAATTACGGTCCGCTTGCTGCGAATGTTCAGATTTCGCCCAGAGTTGCAAATCAAATGATCGGCCTTGGTTTACTGGATGCGGTTCCTGAGAGTACATTATTAAGTTTTGCTGATGAAACAGATAGTAATAAAGATGGTATCTCGGGAAAACCTAACTATGTGTATGATATAGAAACCCAATCAGTTAAAATTGGACGTTTTGGCTGGAAAAGTAACCAACCCAATTTAAAACAACAAGTGGCAGGAGCTTTTTCTGGAGATATGGGAATTAGTTCTTCCTTATTTCCAGATGAAAATTGCCCTCCTGGAGTAGATTGTAACACCATAGCTAATGGAGGAACACCAGAGATTACAGATGAAAACCTTGATAAAGTTGCTCTTTATTCGAGTACACTTGCCGTTCCTGGTCGAAGGGATCATGATAAACAAGAGATATTAGAAGGAAAACAATTATTCGAAAAATCCAACTGTGTAGCTTGTCATATTCCAGTAATGAATACCGGAACACACACTATAAAAGCATTAGAAAACCAAACGATTCGACCATATACCGATTTATTACTTCATGATATGGGGGATGGTTTGGCTGATAATACACCTGACTTTAAAGCTACCGGAAAAGAATGGCGTACACCACCATTATGGGGTATTGGACTTATAGAAACGGTAAACAATCATACTAATTTACTTCACGATGGTCGCGCTCGTACTATCGAAGAAGCCATTTTGTGGCATGATGGAGAAGCAACAGCTTCTAAGAAAGAATTTATGAATCTGGCAGAAGCAGACAGAACTAAACTAATCAACTTTATCAAATCATTATAGATGAATTTTTCAATAAAAAAAATATATACAACCGTTGTATTATTAGGGGTAATTATTAGTTCTTCATTCATTAGTTGTGAAGATGATTCAGAATATACTTCAGAAGTGCAATTCTATAAAAAAAATCAGCTTACCAATATATACACTAATGAAATTGCACCACTTAATGTAAATTTTGTCGAGCAATCAGAACTATTAGAACAATCTATTAAACGTTTTCAGAATGAAATAACACTAGCTAATTTACAATTGGTTCAGGAACAATGGAAAGCTGTACAATTGGTTTGGAAACAATTAGAACTTTATGATTTAGGAAATGTTGCCAATAGTTTTATTAGCTTCGAAATCAATCGCTGGCCTACTGATACACAAAGAATTGATGAAAATATAATAGGAACAGAAGTACTTAACACAAATTTTATAGCATCAATTGGATCTTCATCAAAAGGAATTTCTGGTATAGAATACCTTATTTTTTCTTCGGAAGGAAAGACAGCTACACTCAATAGATTTACAACAGATGAAAACGCTGTACGCAGACTTGAGTATCTGGTAGCTTTAAGCGAAAATTTAAAGACAAAATCTGTTGAGTTAAAGAACCTTTGGGAAACAAATGAAGAAAGTTTTACCAGTGCATTAGAAAATGGAATCAGCGGTAGCCAAAATCAGATTATTAATGCTATGGTCACTTTGATTGAAGAAATTATAATCTCAAAACTGGGTAGCCCACTAGGAGATTCTAATGGAGGTACCATCGAGTCTGAACGTTTAGAAGCCTATTATAGTGGGTTTTCTAAAGAAATACTACAACAACACCTTGTAGCATTAAAACGATGTTATACCGGTGACTTTGCGCAAACACCTTTTCGTGTAGGGTTTGATGATTTCTTAACCCTTATCGGAAGTGAGAATTTTTCTAATAAAATTATAACTCAGTTTTCCGTTTGTCAGTCCAGACTAGATGACATCAAAGGAACATTAAAAGAAGAGATAACCTCTAATCCAGAAGCAGTGACTGCACTTAAGGATTCGTTTAGAGATTTATTAGTATTGGTTAAGGTAGATATGGCTAATGTACTTGGATCTACAATAACATTTAATGATAACGACGGTGATTAAAAGAATATACGAAATATTCAGCAAATCCACTTCAATACTACCCTTGGCGATTTATAGAATCGCCTTTGGTTTTTTAATGTGTTTTTCGCAATTGCGATTTATGTATAAAGGTTGGATTGAAGATTGTTATACCTCACCAAAATTTCATTTCACCTATCAATATTTTGATTGGATACAGCCATTAGATACTACAATTATGTACATAATAGTTGGTGCATCTGCTGTATTTGCCTTATTTGTCGGATTAGGAATGTTGTATAGAGTATCTGTTGTTTTATTTTTTATATCGTTTACTTATTTAGAACTCATAGAGAAATCGTGGTATTTAAATCACTACTACTTTGCTTCATTGGTAGCTTTTTTGTTGATATGGCTCCCCGCACATCGCAATTATAGTATAGATGCTTTAATACATAAAAACATACGATTATCCAAAGTGCCATCATGGACTATTATTGCTCTAAAATTGCAAATAGCAGTGGTGTATATCTTTGGCGGAATTGCAAAATTAAAATCAGATTGGCTTTTTGAAGCACAACCCCTCAAAATATGGCTTGGGGCTAGAACAGATATTCCATTAATAGGAGAGTTGTTTCAATATGATAGTACTGCATATGCATTTAGCTGGATAGGTATGGTATATGACTTAAGTATTCCTTTTTTATTATGGAATAAGCGTTGTAGACCATGGGCCTATATATTGGTTATCATTTTTCATATGTTAACCTATATTCTTTTTAATATCGGTATGTTCCCGTGGCTAATGATGGCAGGAAGTTTAATATTTATTACTGCAGATGAATGGAAAGCTATTGGTAAAAAAATAAGAATCTCCATAAAGGGATTACCCGCGATTACTACAAAGGAATATAAGACTAGTAAAATTGCAATACCCTTATTGTTGATTTATTTTGTTTTTCAATTTACATTTCCATTACGACACACAATACTTACAGATCATCTTTTGTGGACAGAGAATGGTCTTCGGTTTTCATGGCATGTAATGATTATGGAAAAAAATGGATTTATAGAATTTACAATAGTTGATCACGAAAATCAGAAAAAATTTACGGTGTATCCTTCGCAACATTTAACGGTTATACAAGAAAAACAAATGAGTTTTCAACCCGATATGATCTGGCAATTCGCACACTATTTAAAAAAAGAATATAACAAAAGAGGAATTGAAAATATGTCGATATATGTAAACTCAAAAGTTTCTCTTAATGGCAGGCCATCACAATTATTTATCGACCCAAAAACTGATCTGCTAGCAATTAAAGATGTCGATGATATTTATAGACATGTTATGAGATAATTTTTAATGACTTACTCATGATTAGTTGCATTTTATTTTTTAATAATCTCTTTTCTGTGATTAAGCCCCCAATCTATAATTTCGACTATTAAATTATCTAACGTTTTCCCGTGTTCTGTTAAGGAGTATTCAACAGTAATAGGTTTAGTATCTTTTACTGTTCGGGTGATCAGTTTATTTAATTCGAGTTCTTGTAAATCATTTGATAATTTTTTTGGAGCTATTCCATCTAAAGCTCGCTTTAATTCCATAAATCGCATGGTCCCACCTCGAAGCAAAGTACCCATTATTTGTATTTTCCATTTACCAGATAGCAATTCCATAGTGTCTTTAATAGCTCTTAATTGCTGTACGCATTCTTTTGATAAGGGTTCTTCTTGCTGCATTTTAGTTTAATAGTTTCCTAAAGGAAATTAGTATCTTTTTGTAAATAAGTATCAAAAGTAAACTATATATTCTAATTTTGTAGTGTAAAACAAAAAAGTTACGATATGAGTACCAAAACATTTTTAACAATTCACGGAGTAATTTATATAGTCTTTGGGCTGGGTTTATTTTTTATTCCGAATCTATTATGGCCAAACTACGGACTTGAATTGAACGACAAATATTCAGTTTTTTTGTCACAGCACACTACTATTTTTTTAGGAGGAATTGCTGTTATTAGTCTGTTGTTTAGAGATGTAAAAGAAAAAAGTGTGTATGCGAAAAAGATCTTGACGGGTTTGTTATGGACAAATATATTGGGAGTAATTATAACACTGTATGCAATTTACACTGGTATTTTCTATGGTTTTGGTTGGTCTGATCCAATATTTTTTACTTTACTATCTATAGTAAGTTATATAAAATTGAAACATAATCAATAAAAATAAAATAGTAATTAAAATTTAAGAACAATGAGTATACTAAAAATTTGGGACCTCCATTTAAAATATGATGGTCCAGTAACACAGGAGTTTATGGAAGGTAATAAAAATCTGGCAAAAAGTATTGCTGAAGAAGAAGGTGTTATTTGGAAAATATGGACTCATGAAGAAGGAACAAACCATTTTGGGTCGACTTATTTATTCAAAAATGAAGAGTATCTAAAGAAATATAGAGAAATGCATATTAAAAGACTTAATGGAATAGGTATAACCGAAATAACAGACTATACTTTTGATGTGTTAGAGGATTTAAGTAAAATTAACAATGCACCTTTAGAGTAAAAAATGATGAATTACTTTTTTTTTTAATCTTTAAAAATAGAGGGGTGACATATGTCTGTAAATTGTTCAACATCTTTTGCAGTAAGGAGTGTTGGGTACGACATTAATAGTAATTGTAAAGGTTTTTGACCTTCTGTCGAAGGTGGTACTTCATAATAATGTTGATTAAGTTTAAACCCGATTCTTTGGTAAAATTTTATTCTACGTTGGTTGATAGTAGTATTCGGTAATTCAACCTCTAACAGAATTGGTTTGTCATTATTATTCATAAAATTTTCAAGGATTAATTTTCCGAATCCCTTATTTCTTTGTTCAGTAGATGTTGCAAAATGATCGATGTATCTAAGTGTTTCAAAATCCCACCATAAGAGAAACCCTATCAATTTATTTTCATCAACCACGATATCAAAATGATAATTTGATTTCTTCATCACATGAGTCTGAGCATCCAATATTCTTCGCTCTTCTACAGGAAATGCATTCTCATAGAGTTCCCAGGCCTGGTGGAAATAATTATCTGAAATATTTTTAAGCCTTATTTGGTTCATTGCGTGTCTTGTTGCTAGCTGTGCTTAGTTGTTCCAATTTTGAAGCCGCTCAAGATATAAATAACTTATGACAAACTTTCTATGCTCGAGACTGGTCATTTTTTCTAATAAGTTCAATGCGGAAACATAACTAGCCAAATTACCGTTTGAGGAGCTGAATTTTCCGTCCTCGACAAAAGTTACTAAACTATCATTCTGTACTTTTAAATTCGGATAATCCTTTTGTAGTTGTATGCCACCACCAATCCATGTCACAATTTTGTGCCCGTCTGCAATTCCAGACTTACCGATTAGTTGAGCTCCAGCGCAATTACTCACGATATATTTAGTTTCGTTATTTTTCTCTTTTATGAAATCCACAATTTTGTCATTATGAACCTGTGCGTACATGTCATAGGCACTTGGTATAAATAGGGCTGTTAGTTTCGGACAATTCTGGAAAGAGTAATCTGGTACAATTCTAATTCCTTCTTCTGTTATTATTGGATTTTCAGTTTCGGCTATGGTAATGACATTGAAAATTTGTTCTCCATCTACGGTCGGTTTTGCAAAAACATCAGATGTTGCAATGACCTCACCTTGAAGTACTCCGTTATACATTAAAAGTCCAATGGTTGGCAGATCCGATTTAAAAGGTTTTAGGTATTTGGCCTGGGTATCTGGTTTTTTTTCGGTGTAATTCGTTTCTTGATTTTCGGCCTTAGGTTTTGATTTATCCGTATTGCAACTCATCAGTATAGTCACAAGAATTATTGTTGTTATAATTCCAATTTTTTTCATTGATCTCAGTTTTTCTTGTAATGTTGGCAGATTATTATCTATTACTTCTTCTTTGTTTCGTATAGCTAATACTTATTAGGCCAATGGAAGATGTTATTATTATTCCACTTAAAACTAATTTAAAGCAAAGGTATGAGGACACTAGTAGATATTTCTTAATCTTGATTAAGAAATTGAATTATTTTCGTTTTGCTTTAATTTTTGAGAGTATAAATAAGATTGAAATAGATTAGTTTCAATTCCTGAAACTTTTGTATAACGTTTAATGTATTTACCAAATTTGGATTCTCTTATACTGAGTGATTTTTTATTGTTGACAATGGCTTTATATCTAAAACGTAGTATGTAAAAAAGTACTAGTTTTTAGGATTAAAACAGAGTCAATTTTTTTCATTTTAATAGCTATGTTTTTTACGCATTGTTCCCTTCAGTTATTTTCCTTTGTTTATTGTTTTTTCGGATTATGAATATTGATAAAACAATGATAATTATATAACCTATTGCTAATAAAGTTAATACATAAGACTTATTACGTTGCATTACTACATAGTCAGCAATTCCTGATTTCCAAAAAATCCATTCATCTGCTATTGATGAAGCTAAATTGTAATTACCCGTTTCTAAAATTATGATTCCATTTTTTGATTTGAGATCAATTCTTGCTGCTGTATTAATAGCATTATTTCCACTTCCATCATGTCCTACTATTTTAGAGTTCTGATCATTTTGACTATAAAGATGGGGGCCTAATCCATAAACGCCAATATCATTTATAAACGTTTCGGCTGTGCTCATTTTTGTGATGGTTTCTTTAGAAAGAACATTATTACTAGAAATATTTGCTAACAAAAACTTCGATAAATCTTCCGTACAAGTGACTAATGCTGCTGCTGCAAGTGCCGTAAATTTGTTAAATTCTCTTTTTGTACCGTCTTCTTTATATATTTGAGTTAATTGTAGATTTGGTTTTTCAGATAGAACAAAAGTAGAATTTTCCATTTTCAGAGGTTCAAAAACCTCTTGTGTCATATAATCCTGAAAAGATTGATCTGTAATTTCTTCAATTAATAACTGTAATATGGTATAACCTGCTCCCGAGTACATATACTTACTGCCAGGTTCATAACCTACTTTTGCAACTCCTTCAGAATAAGGCGCATCAGATGCTTTGGTTAATGATTCTTCAATGGTTTGTACAGTTTCATTAGATGTAAAACCGTTATACCCAAGGTCGTCAACTAAACCTGATGAATGAGAAAGTAATTTTCTAACGGTTACTTTTTTATTATCAAATTCACTTTTAGGAAGATGCCACCTTGTAAGGTAGTCGTCAATGGGTTTATCCAAATCCAATTTACCTTGCTCTACCAATTTTAAAACTCCAAATGAGGTAACCCATTTACTAACTGAAGCAACTGGGAAAATAGTGCGTTCATTTACAGGTTGATCAATAGCATAAAAGAAGTTTTCTGATACTTTTCCATCTTCGATTAATGTCATTGCAAAATTCCCCACAAACTCATTATCTATTTTGTTTTTAGTAGCTTCAATAAACGCTTCCGAAGTATTTTTGGAAGTAATAGGTCTTAATAAAAAACCATCGATAAATCCATAGCCGATAAAAGCTGTCCAAATTATAATAGCTAAAATTATAAGAGAGATCTGTTTTACTTTTTTCATTTTGTTTTTCATTTCAATTAACATCCTTTTGTGAGTAATCCAAAAGTAGTTTTGTTTGACATTTAAAAAATGATAAAGTGTTGGATGACAAGATTTTTTAGCGAATTAACTTAATAAGGAGGTTTTATAACATCCCAAACAACTCTTCAGTTGTTTGATGTTTTAATACTCATTTTCTAAATATGGGGGCTCCCGAGGTGGTCCAAGCAGATCATATAACGCTTTGAGTTATATTGCTGTATTGGTTTCATTTTTTGGAATCTGGTTTTTAGAGTATTTACAGTTTGATTATAGGATTGTAAGTGTTTTTATTTTTACAGATATCGAGATTAGAGAGATCGTAGAGAAGAATACATAAGGTCAAAGTCGAGGGACTTTACATAGCTAAAGGAATATAGGTTACCAGTTGATTGATAAGTACCCTGTCCTGTGTTTTTACTCGATACCACCTCTGTAGAGCACCGTTGCTTCGTTTTATAAAAATGTGGTCTTAACATTTTATTTTATACATCATGAATAATAAAAAAACCTTATTATATTAATTTTTCATAATTTTCGGAATCTACTATTATTTCTTCTTTAGATTACATTAGGAGGGATTTGGAAAAAAGGACATAATGATAAAAACTCGATTACTGATTTCGTTCTTGATTGCTTTATTGATCAACTTTAATAGATTCTTATCTATTGCATATCCGCAATTCACTTATTTTAAAGATATCCAAGGCGATTCAATATTTGTATTCTTCTTTAGAATGTTTTCTTTTACTTCCTATTGTTGGTTGGTTATGTATCTTACCAATTATAGTACAAATACGTTTTTATCTAAATTTCGTAATACTATAATAAGAAGAGGAATTCTTATTTTAACAATACTTTTAAGTTCCAAAATCATATACCATGTTTTTATAGTAAGTCATGGTTTTCTATTATACGAAATATCTCACTCAGAAAGAAAAGGAATATCCTATGTTTGGGTAGTTATGGGGGCTACTTCATTGTTAATAGGTTGGTTATTAAAATTTCAATCAAAACAAAAATTGAATGAAATTGAAAGAGAACAACTTATTAAAGAAAATACACAAAATGAATTAATGGCATTAAACAACCAAATTAATCCTCATTTTTTATTCAATTCATTAAATACATTAAAATATGTGATTCAAGACAATCCCGAGGCTTCAATAGTTTTTCTGGATAACTTGGCTTCATTATATCGATATATCCTACAGAGTAAGGATATAGGCTTGGTTTCTCTTCAAAAAGAGTTAGAAATTTTGAACGAATATATATATATGGCCAAGGTGCGATTTGGAGATAATTTTAAGGTAGAGATTGAACTTTCTTTACATAAAGATACTACAATGATTCCCGTACTTTCGATGCAACTACTGGTAGAAAATGCTATAAAACACAATAAAGTATCGAAAGAGTGTCCATTGATCGTAAAGATCTATAATACTAAGGATGCAATTATTGTAGAAAATAAGATCCAATTCAGAAGTCAATTAACCAAAACTTCAAAAGAAGGATTAAAAAATTTAAACCGACGTTATAAACTGCTTAGAAATACAGAAATCACAATCCATGAAAGCACCGATTTTGTAGTTGCTTTACCAATACATTAAGCATTGGTGGAAACTGGATTTCTTACGGATGAATTATTTACGAATATTAAGTGATGAATTTAATATTTTATTAAATTTATTGAACAAACCAATCGACAATGAAAGTTTTAATTATAGAAGACGAGGTATCTGCCAGTAAACTCCTTGTACAGTTATTAAACGAAATAAACCCGGAGATTGAAGTGGTAAAGGTGCTGGATAGTGTTAAATCTTCTATAGTATACTTAAAAACGCATGACGACTTCGAACTTATTATGATGGATGTTCAGTTGGGAGATGGAATTTGTTTTGAAATTTTTAAGGAAGTAAAGATCACTCAACCTATTATTTTTACTACTGCCTATGACCAGTATGCTATAGAAGCCTTTAAGGTAAATAGTATATACTATATACTAAAACCCCTCAAAAAGGAAGAACTAAATAATGCTTTATTAAAATACAAAAACAGTAAAGTAGATACCCAGGCAATCTTTCAGCAAATGGAATTACTTTTTAAACGAGCTAAAAATGTATCAGAAAATTATACATCAACTTTTTTGATTCCAAGTAAAAGTGGATTGGTACCTCTAAAAGTAGAAAATTTTTCTTTTTTTCATATTGAAATGAATATTGTTAGAGGAGTAACTTTTTCTAATAAATCGTATATACTGGATAAAACAATAAGTGAATTAGAAGAAGAATTAAATCCTCAATTGTTCTATAGAGCAAACAGACAACTATTGGTTAATCGTAATGCTATCGGCAGGGTCTATCATTATCTTTATGGTAAACTTAAAATCTCTACTCAACCAGAGTTTAAAGAGCCTATTATAATAAGTAAGGCTAAATCTAAAATTTTTAAAAGCTGGCTTACGACACATTGAATTAGCTTAAAATGTCAGTTTGGTCATTTCAAAATAGGATTTAGTCACTTCACTTAAGTATTTTTCTTTCCGTGTTTCATGTTGTATACATTTAACAATATAAGTTTCAACTTTAAGCTTAGACGTTTCACTTTCATTTTGGGATATTTCACCTAAAAAAATGATAATTCACTTCTAAGTTCGAATTAACTTTACATAAGATTTTAAAATGTATAGCACTTTTTAGATCTGTAGATTAAGATAATAATTGATCTAAAACGATTGTAGAATGAAGTTAATAATTAGTATTTTTAATGGTTGCTTCATGTGGTATAATTCTAAAAATAATTCTTAAAAATTAAAATTATGATCTGGATAGAATTGCTCGTTGTTCTCTTTTTTATTTTTTTAGGTTCAAAAATGGGAGGTATTGGTATAGGTTATGCCGGTGGTGCCGGTGTAGTGGTACTAACTCTTATTTTTGGACTGGAAGCAGGCTCGGTTCCTGTAGATGTCATTCTGATTATTATGGCTGTAATCTCAGCTATTGCCGCAATGCAAAAAGCAGGAGGATTGGATTATTTGGTGCACTTGTCAGAAAGGATTCTACGTAAGAATCCTAAACGAGTCACATTTATAGCACCAACCGTTACGTATTGGATGACATTACTTGCAGGTACAGGACATACAGCTTATGCAGCATTACCTGTAATTACAGAAGTGTCCAAAGAAGGTAATGTACGTCCTTCTAAACCTTTAAGTATTTCGGTAGTGGCGTCTCAAATTGCAATTACTGCTTCACCGATATCAGCGGCTGTAGTGATTTTTGCAAGTTTTCTAGAGCCATTAGGAGTCTCCTATTTACAGCTATTGGGAATTGCGATTCCTTCTACAATTCTAGCCTGTATGGTAGGAGCTATAGTAGCTAATAGATTAGGGAAACCTCTTTCAGAAGATCCTATTTATCAAGAAAGAGTAAAAGCAGGATTAGTTAAACAAAAAAGTAATAAACATCATGAAGACCCTAAAAGTGCAAAATTTTCTGTTGCGATATTTGGTGCTGCCATTTTGATTATAGTGACTTATGCAAGTCTTATCTCCAAAAAAGTGGGTCTTATAGCAGATCCAACAATTGGTCGTAATCATGCCATCATGGCAATTATGTTACTAGCAGCAATGGTGATTGCATTAGTTTGTAAAATTAAACTTAATGACATACCCGGAATGTCTACTTTCAAATCAGGGATGAGCGCATGTATTTGTGTATTGGGAGTTGCATGGTTGGGGGATACTTTTGTGAGTAATCATATCGAGGAAATTAAGGAAGCTGCAGGCGGTTTGCTAAATCAATATTCGTGGTTACTTGCTGTAGTGTTGTTTTTTGCTAGTATGCTCTTGTATTCCCAAGCGGCAACTACAACAGCCTTAATGCCCGCTGCACTTGCTCTTGGGGTTAGTCCACTGGCGGCTATTGCTTCTTTTGCAGCAGTAAGTGCATTGTTTGTATTACCTACGTATCCTACACTATTAGCGGCAGTAGAGATGGATGATACAGGGACTACGAAAATTGGTAAATACGTATTTAACCATTCTTTTATTATACCGGGAGTTGTTACTATAGCTTCAAGTGTGGCGTTTGGATTCCTTTTCGGTAGTATGATATTATAAAATAGTATAAACACAAAAAAGATAACAGATGAAAACTAGAATAGAAGAAGATTTACTAGGTAAATTAGAAATATTTGATGAACTCTATTATGGAGTACATACACTAAGAGCTGTTAACAATTTTGATATATCAAATTCTAAAATTGGAGATTATCCTTTTTTTATAAAAGGTCTGGTACTTACTAAAAAAGCTTGTGCGTGCGCAAATAAAGAAATAGGTACCATTCCGGCAGAAAAAGCAGATATGATTATTCAAGCGTGTGATGAGATATTGAATAATTTGACAAAGTATGTACAGTTTTTTCCTACCGATGTATTTCAAGGAGGAGCAGGGACTTCTGTAAACATGAATGCTAATGAGGTAATCGCTAATGTAGGACTTGTTTTGAATGGTCATGAGAAAGGAAATTATGATGTGTTACATCCTAATGACCACGTAAATAAATCACAGTCGACAAATGATGCTTATCCTACAGGGTTTAGAGTAGCTGTATATTATTATATGAATCATTTACTGGAAAAAATCAATGTGCTAACCACTAGTTTCGATAAAAAGGCTGCCGAATTTAAAAAAGTCATTAAAATGGGTAGAACTCAATTACAAGATGCTGTACCCATGTCTTTAGGAGATGAATTTGGAGCTTGGTCAGCAAATCTAAAGGAAGAAACTAAAAATTTAAAAAATTGCAGGGATCTCATTTTGGAGGTTAATCTAGGTGCTACAGCAATTGGAACAAGGGTAAATGCTCCTGATGGGTTCACAGAACTATCCATAGGATATTTGCAGCAATTCACAAAGGCTAGTTTTGTACCTGCTGCAAATTTGATAGAAGCTACTTCTGACTGTGGAGCTTATGTTATGATTTCTGGAGCCTTGAAAAGAACAGCGGTGAAGTTGTCTAAAATTTGTAATGATTTAAGATTGCTCTCTTCTGGACCCAGATGTGGGTTAAATGAGATTAATCTTCCAGAAATGCAAGCTGGTTCTTCAATTATGCCAGCAAAGGTAAATCCGGTAATTCCCGAAGTAGTCAATCAAGTGTGTTTTAAGATTATAGGTAATGATGTAGCAGTTTCATTTGCAGCCGAGGCAGGACAATTACAGCTCAATGTAATGGAACCTGTTATTGCGCAATGTATGTTTGAATCTGTAGAGTTACTATCAAATGCTTGTGTTACACTAGCAAAAAAATGTATCGATGGTATCACGGCCAACGAAGAACACACCAAACAAATGGTCTTTAATTCGGTTGGGATTATCACCTTCTTAAATCCATATATTGGTCACCATATGGGTGATGTAATAGGGAGAGAAGCTGTGGCAACAGGAAAATCAATTCGTGAGTTGGTACTCGAGAAAGAACTTCTTTCTGAAGAAGAATTAGATAAAATTCTTAGTGTAGATAATTTGATGCATCCAAAATACACAGCTGCATTACATAAACAGAATTGATTATTCAAAAAGCAATAAAGAAGTACAAACTCTTTTATTATGAAATTACTAAATATGAAAATGATGGTTTTCCTAATGGCAGTTACTCTAACTGCTGTAGGGTTTACTCAAGAGACAGGACTCCCAAATGTCAAAATTCTGGCAACAGGAGGAACTATAGCCGGTTCGGCATCTTCTGCCACTTCGTCGAGCTATGCAGCTGGCCAGGTTGGGATTCAAACGATGATTAATGCTGTACCAGGTATTAAAGAATTGGCAAACGTATCTGGAGAACAAATCTCTAATGTAGGTTCGCAGGATATATCTATAGTTATTTGGATTAAACTAGCGAATAGAATTAATGAGCTTTTAGCCACAGATGATGTAGACGGTATAGTAGTTACACACGGCACCGATACACAAGAAGAAACCGCTTATTTTTTAAGCTTGGTTGTGAAAAGTGATAAACCAGTTGTCACAACGGGGTCAATGCGTTCATCAACATCAATCAGTGCAGAGGGACCTTTAAACCTTTATAATTCGGTAGCAATAGCTGCTAGTAAAGAAGCACAAGGAAAAGGAGTAATGGTATCGCTAAATGATCAGATACACAGTGCTAGAGATGTGAGTAAGATGAATACTACGAATGTAGGTAGTTTTGTTTCTCCAATAAAAGGAATCATGGGTGGTGTGTTTTATGGACGTCTGGGATTTTTTAGAGAGCCAACAACCAGATTCGGAAAGTCTAGTGAATTTTCTGTCGAAGGAAAAACTTCGTTACCACGAGTAGATATTATATATGCCTATGCAGATATGTCACCGGACCTTATCGATATGCATGTAAAAGCTGGAGCTAAAGGTATTGTTATTGCCGGAGTTGGTAACGGAAATATGACAGACGAGACATTAAAAGCTGCTAAAGAAGCTTATGAAAAACATGGTGTTATCGTAGTTCGAAGTACTCGGGCAGCTACAGGATGGGTGCTTAGAGATAATGAATTTAAAGATGATGATTTTTATACCATTGCTTCACACGATCTTAATCCTGCTAAGGCAAGGATTCTATTAATGCTTTCACTTGCAGATGGAAAAAAATTACCAGAAATGCAAGAATTGTTTTACACGTATTAATTCTTAAAAGAAAATGATATGGCGCTTAATAAATTGTTTTTCAGAAAAACAATTGTCGCAGGAACTGGGCTTTTCTTATGTATTTTCCTGATTGTACATCTTTCTGCAAATTGTATTTTATTATTACCAGAGGAAACAGCTCGAGGATTGTATAATTCGTATTCTACAACACTACGAGAAAATCCGCTTATTAAATTGGTAGCGTATGCATTATATGCATCTATACTGTTACATATTATCTATGCATTGCTTATCACATTGCGTAATAGGAAAGCAAAACCACAAAAATATATTGTGAATCATGCTAATGAAAACAGCAGTTGGACATCACAAAATATGGGACTTATCGGAACTATGATTTTGTTATTTATTGTAGTACATCTAGCTAATTTTTGGGCACGAATCAAATTAGGTATGGGAGATTCCGTAGGTTTGGATGTTGCAGGCAATGTAGATGTGTATGAAGTTACTAGTAACCTCTTTCATAATCTTTATTATGTGATTTTTTATACAGTATTAGCTATTCCATTAGCGCTACACTTGTATCACGGATTCAAAAGTGCATTTAAGACTCTAGGCTTCTATCATAGAAGAGGACTTAGAATTGTAGCAAAAACAGCTCTGATTTATGCCATTATTATGGGCGTAGGTTTTGGGATTATACCATTCATTGTTTATTTCAAATAAAACACTCTTATGCAATTAGATTCAAAAATTCCGGAAGGAAAGCTAGAAGATAAATGGCGTAACTATCAGGTTACATCACAATTGATCAATCCTGCAAATAAAAAGAAGTTAAATATTATTGTTGTAGGATCAGGACTTTCGGGAGCAGGAGCAGCATCAACTTTGGCAGAACTAGGATATGATGTGCAATGTTTTTGTTATCAGGATTCAGCTCGAAGAGCACATTCTGTAGCAGCACAAGGAGGTATTAATGCAGCTAAGAATTATCAGCATGATGGAGACAGTGTTTGGAGGATGTTTTATGACACATTGAAAGGAGGGGATTTCAGATCCCGAGAAGCCAATACATATAGACTGGCCGAACTTTCTGCACCGCTTATTGATCATTTTGTACAACAAGGAGTTCCCTTTGCCAGAGAATATGGAGGAGTATTGGTCAATCGAAGCTTTGGAGGTGTACAAGTGCAGCGTACTTTTTATGCCAGAGGACAAACGGGGCAACAGTTATTAATGGCGGCATATTCTCAGTTGTACAAAATGGTACGTGCTAAAAAAGTGAAAATGTTTCCACGTAGTGAAATGCTGGATTTGGTAGTCATTGACGGAAAAGCAAAAGGAATCATCGTTCGTGATTTGGTAACAGGTGAGCTAAAACGTTATGCTGCAGATGCAGTAGTATTGGCAACAGGAGGGTATTCTCGTGTTTTTAGATTATCAACACTGGCAATTGGTTGTAATGGTAGTGCTTTATGGAAGGCTCATAAAAAAGGGGCCTTTTTTGGAGCACCTAGCTTTACTCAGATTCATCCTACAGCACTTCCTCAATCCAGTGAAGCCCAGTCTAAACTTACGTTAATGTCGGAATCTTTGCGTAATGATGGACGTATTTGGGTTCCTAAAGAAGAAGGAGACACCAGAAAAGCAAATGATATTCCAGAAGAAGACCGAGATTATTATCTCGAACGAAGATATCCAAGTTTCGGAAATTTAGCACCAAGAGACATTGCATCTCGAGCAGCAAAAGAGCGAATAGATTCGGGGTATGGTGTCGGAAAATTAAAGAATGCGGTTTATCTTGATTTTAGACAAGCAATTAACAAATTCGGAATCCAGACTATCCAAGATCGTTATGGGAATCTCTTCAAGATGTATAAAAAGATTACTGGGATTGATGCATATAAAGAACCCATGCAGATTTCACCTGCAGCACATTTTTCTATGGGGGGATTATGGGTAGATTATGAATTAATGACGACCATACCCGGATTGTATGCTATAGGAGAATGCAATTTCTCGGATCATGGGGCGAATAGACTTGGGGCAAATTCACTACTTCAAGCTAGTATTGATGGCTATTTTATATTACCAAATACAATTAATGATTACCTAGCAGGTGCTATAAAAGAAGAGCATACAGCCACAAATCATCCTGAGTTTGAAAAGGCCGAGAAGGAGGTGAAAGCTAACATAGATAAAGTTTTAAAGATAAACGGTACAAAAACAGTAGATCATTTCCACAGAGAATTAGGGAAAGTGATGTGGCAAGAATGTGCTATGAGTAGAAATAAGAAAGGGTTAGAAAAAGCAATAGAACAAATAAAAATGATACGATATAAATTCTGGAGTGATGTGAAGGTTACCGGAAGTAGTAATGAACTCAATACAGAATTGGAAAAAGCTTTACGATTAGCCGACTTTATAGAACTGGGTATTTTGATGTGTACAGATGCATTAGAGCGGGATGAATCCTGTGGAGCACATTTTAGAGAAGAATTCCAGACCGAAGATGGCGAGGCGGTGCGTGTAGATGATAAGTACTCTTATGTGTCTGCCTGGGAATATAATGATGGTGATTTTAAGTTGCACAAAGAAATACTAGAGTTTGAATTTGTGAAACCTTCGGTAAGAAGTTATAAGTGATACAATATGAAATGAACCATAACAATTAGGTTGATACCAATCGAAATAATTATTGGTGAATTCTATCTAACTGTTGAAAAACAATAAATAGGAATAGATGAAAGTAACATTCAAAATTTGGAGACAGGAAGGTCCTAACGATAAAGGAGCGATTAGAGACTACAAGGTGGATGGGTTAACAGAGGATATGTCTTTTCTGGAAGCACTGGATCACCTTAACGAATTACTAGTTCTTAAAAACGAAAAGGTTATTGCCTATGAGTATGATTGTCGTGAAGGAATTTGTGGGCAATGTGGTGTTTTTATAAATGGTCGGGCACATGGTCCACATGATAATATTACTACTTGCCAATTGCATATGCGTAGTTTTAAGGACGGAGATACTATTGTTGTAGAACCCTGGAGAGCAGCTTCTTTTTCGATAATTAAAGATTTAATTGTGGACCGTTCTTCTTTAGACAGAATTATAGAGCATGGAGCCTACATCTCTGCAAAAACCGGAACTGCACCAGAAGCAAATGCTATTCCTATTCCAAAAGAGGTTTCGGGTCTGGCGATGGATGCTGCAGCTTGTATAGGGTGTGGTGCTTGCGTGGCGACGTGTAAGAATTCGTCTGCAGCTTTATTTACTTCGGCAAAAATTAATCATTTAAATAAGCTACCACAAGGAAAAGCAGAAGAACATAAACGTGTACAAGAAATGACATACCAAATGGAAATTGAAGGATTTGGTAGTTGCACTTTTACTGGTGCTTGCGAGGTAGAGTGTCCCGAGGGAATTTCAATAGTAAATATTGCAGAAATGAATGCCCGATTTATGAAATCGAAATTATTTGGTTAAATCAATCTTTTACAAGATTAAAAATATGTAAACGTATGAAAAATGCTAAATTTCCTTTGATAAAAGCAATGGTTCTTGTTTTGGCTCTATTGCAAATGAATAGAGTTTATACACAAACTACTGCTGCTGAAGAAACCAAAACTTCAGAAACTCAAAAAAAAGAATCTAATTGGATAGATGAAATCACTTCTAGAGTGACACCTTACGGCAGTATACGAATTGGAGCTGGTTTTACCGAAGAAGGTGAAATAGGAATTTCGAATAATGCACCACGTGTAGGGTTAAAATTTAAACACGCATTATCTAATGACGAAGCAGAAAATTTTAATATCATTGGTGGTATTGAGTTTGGTTTAAATCTGGTGTCTAGAGACGATACAGTAGAGTTTGCGGTAGATCCCGGAGCAGGAATTGCACAAGTTGGTGATGCCGTGTTTACCAGATTGGGATTCGCAGGGGTATCATATCGAGATTTTGAATTCACTTTCGGGAAACAAAACTCTGTTTATTATACCATGGGAGCTACAGAAATAGATCGCTTTCTTGCACTTGGAGGGGCGGCTATTGGAGTATGGAATATTTCAGATGGTGGAGTATCCGGTACAGGTCGTGCTAATCAGGTATTTATTCTAAAATATCAAAAGAATGGATTAAGCCTTGGAGTGCAAGCAGAAGCAAGAAATATCTCTGAGAATAGTGAGAGTATTGATACTTATGGATTTGGAGCAAATTATAAGATAGGAGGGTTTGGTATAGGAGTCGGTTATAATAAAGTAAATGATGGTGTCGAGGATCCTTTACCTAATCAGGCCAAGGATGGGGATGAAGCTTTTGTTACTTCCGCTTCTTTTGAAAAAGGTCGATTTACTGTAGCAGTATCCTATTCTATTTTAAAACAACATCAGCGATTGGGAGATGTTTTTTATGACGCTAAAGGTGTTGAGTTCTATGCTCGATATAAATTTTCTACTAATAAAAGATGGCATTTTGCTACCGGTTTCAATTACTTAAAACCAGATGATGATCAAAATTTAGGTGATTTTGACACCAAATTTGGAATTGCTGAGGTAGGATACAACTTTAAAAAATCTAGTCACATTTTTGCTGCAACAAAGATAGAACTAAGTGAAAATAGTATAGGAAACAGACGTAATCAAAGTGTCTTTGGTATTGGAATTCGATTCGGGTTTTAAATTATAATTTCACTGATAATTTAGAATATCGTTTTATAACTAAATGTTGTAATCAAAATAGAGCGCTTCAAACTTAATAAACCTCTCAATACTACAAAAACAGAGAGGTTTTTTTATGCTTCATACTCACCCAAATTAAGATTTCTTTCCACTTAATTTTCATAAATAAATACTTCAGTTTATGATAGGGAAGTTTCACTTTCATTTTAAGACGTTTCACCCAAAAACAGAATAATTATCCCCTAATCTCAAAGTACATTTGTATAAGAAATCAAGATAAAAACTTAATTAAATAATACTATTGGGAATCATGGAAACAGCAAATTTGAAGATAGTGTATAATCACAAAAACCAGAAGGAAATGAATATAATAAATCAAAATAAAAACCTTCTGCTTATAAAGAGATTAGAGATGCAGATACGAAATTGGTATCTAAAATTAGAGCAGTTGGGTATAGGAGCAGGTGCAGCAATTAGAAACTAAACGATCGAAGAATTAGTAATAAATAAAAAATATAAAAAGATGAAAACGATACAGTCGGTTCTAATGAATCTTTCAAAAAATATATCGAAAAGCATAATACAAAAAGAGGGATATAAAGATCAAGAAGAATTTTTATCCCAATATAAAGAAGACTACGAAACTTTTTTGTTTATCTAAAAACATCATAAATCATGAAGACTATTAAAAAAATATTTGGAAGTACGGTGATATTGATACTCTTATCCAGTTGTTCGTCTGTGAAGATGATAGATTCGTGGAAAAATCTAGAAGTATCTGATTTAAAGGATAAGAAAATGATGATAGTTAGTAAAACCGATGATAAAACTGCCAGAATAAGATTTGAAAAGGATTTGGTACAGCATTTAAACAAGAAAGGATATCAATCTGTTGAAAGTTATATCATGTTCCCAAAATCATCATCTACAAAAGAATTGAGTGAACAGGAAATGACTGAAATCAAATCAATTCTAAAAAATAGAGGTATCAAGGTTGTAATAATGACCACCCTAAAAGATTGTGAAGAATATACAAAAACAACAACAATAAATAATTCCTACTATGAGGCATATCCTTCTTATTATGGACTTGGGTATTACAGAGGTTTTTATGGATACTACAGAACCATTTATCTTGAATCAAACCCTGTTACAATGATAACAACGAATGCAAAAAAATATACTCTCGAAACTGTAATATTTGATCTTACACAATCGGAAGAAAAACAAGTGTTATCTGTAATTACTACAGAGATAGATGATCCAAAAGTACTCGGTACTATATCTACAGATTTCTCTAAAAAGATAGTAAAAGAATTAGATAAATAATTTTCATGATTGGTTAGATTGATTGTTGGCAGCCGGGGATTTCGTAGATGTTTTTTTCGGCTGCCTTTTTTAAAGTTATACATAGAAAATTAATGAAAACCATACTTGAAAATATAACAAGAGTATTGTGTTTGAAATTCAAAAGAGGTGAAGAGTCTCCCCATACCTTCACCTCTGTACTGAAGCCTCCAATTCCCAAACGGAGGCTTCGTTTTATAGAAGAACGAATTATAAAAATATGAACACTAGTAAAAATCATATAATCCATACAATTTTCCGTAATTTTAACGAGTACGAATCAAAGCAGATACTATTTACATTGAGTTCTAGAAAAATAAAACAGACTGTGATTTTAAAGATAGCATTACTTATAGCAGTGCTTATCAATCTACCAAGAACATTAACCTTTTTTGATATCAATACGAAGTTAGTGGATTCATTTTCTGAAGTTTCTATTCGAGATATTATAATACGCTTTTTATTTCTTTTCATGATGTCATTAGTAACACTGGAGCTTAATACCAATTGGAAAAACATATACTCTCAGTACACCATTTTCTGGAGAACATGTATTACTATTGCACTTAATGCAATATGGTTTTTAGGTATAGTAAAGTTGTTTGTTTTGATGTATCCTATAGCTACTGGTCAGCTGTTATCAGAATCCGAAATTGGATTTATGTATTTTGTCTATTTTATAATCCTGATAATTAATGTTTTTATTGCCCGAATTCTTAGATACCAAACTGTACATCAAGAAGATCTTATAGAAAATGAAAGACTAAAGCAGCAAAACCTTCAAAAAGAATTAACAGCACTAAAAAACCAAATCAATCCCCATTTTCTGTTTAATTCTTTAAACTCTTTAAATTCTCTGGTCCGAGATAATAAAGAGGCAACTACATTCATTAAGGAGCTATCCTTTATGTATCGATATATTTTACAAAGTGGAGAAAGAGATTTGGTTTCTTTACAAGAAGAACTTAAATTTTTGGATAGCTATATTCATTTGATAAAAGCCAGATATAGGGATCGATTTATGATTGATATTGCCATAGATGATATGTGTTTACAACGAGAGGTGCCTCCATTAGCACTGTAATTATTAGTTGAAAATGCGGTAAAACATAATGAGATTTCAGAAGATAATCCATTAAAAATTAGTGTTTTTAATGAAGAAGGATCTATTTGTGTCGAAAATAAAATAAGACCGAGAACCTCTTTTGTGGATAGTACAGGTAATGGACTAATGAATTTGGATAAGCGATATTTTTTGCTAAAAAAACAACATATTAATATTAGTAATATTAATAATATATTTAGAGTAAAACTACCTTTAAATTAAACCATATGAAAGTAGTATTAGTAGAAGATGAAATTGCTGCAAGTGAACATCTTACGTTTTTATTGAATTCTATCAATCCTGATATTAAAATTTTAAGAGTTTTAGATTCTGTAAAATCGGCTATTGAATATTTTTCTACCTCTCAAGAAGCAGAACTTATTTTTATGGATATCCATCTGGCAGATGGAATTTCTTTTGAAATCTTTGAGCGGGTGCAGATAGAAACTCCTATTATTTTTACAACAGCCTATGACCAATATGCTATTAAGGCATTTAAGGTAAACAGTATAGATTATTTATTAAAACCAATTGACGAAGATGAATTGTTTGGAGCAGTTCAAAAATTTAAAAACAAGCCTAATGAAGAAGGTGCTTTAAACAATCAAATTCATGGAATGTTACAATTGCTTCAGTCCAAAACCAAATCATACAAGACGACCTACTTGATACATCATAGAGATGAATTAATACCTGTTAAAACAGAGGGTATTGCTTATTTTTACATTGATACAGGAGTGGTTAAAGCTGTCACTACCGAAAACAAAACTTACATCGTGGATAAGAAATTAGAGGATATTGAAGAGGAATTAAACCCTGAAATTTTTAATAGAGTTAACCGACAATTCATAATTCATAAAAATGCAATTGAAAATATTAAGCAATATTTTAATGGAAAATTGATTGTGAATATAAACCCGGTATCAAAAGAACGCATAGTTGTAAGTAAAGCAAAAGCTACAAGTTTTAAAAAATGGATAGATTTATAACAATGAAGTAGCTGTTATTGTTGGCATATTTATATTTCATCTAAAAAGTTTTTTAAAATAAGCACAATGCTTATTTTAGTGCAAAATGAATCATTATTATAATTAAAAAGGGTTTATGGCAAGAATGTGGCAGCTTATTAGGTTTTTTATACTTACCATATTAATTTCAAGTTGCTCTACCATTAAATTAATGGATTCCTGGAGTTCAAAAGATTTTCAGGCAATAAAAAAGAAGAAAATTTTGGTTGCGGCAAAAAACCCGGATCTGAAAATTAGAAAGACGTATGAAATTGCTATTGCAAATAAGTTAAGAAACCAGGGAATTGATGCCATAGAAATTCATAAGAAATTTCCTGATTTTGAAGAAAAAGAAACACTCACAAAAGAAGAAGAAACAGAGATTATACAATTGTTTACCAACGAAGGGATCACAGGAGTAATGGTTGCATCCTTAAAGAATACTATAGAAACAAATAATTTCGAAACGCCTAAAGGTGCAAATATTCCTAGAGAATATCGCGATAAATACTTCTTTTCATATAGTAAAGTCGATGATATTAGCGCATTACCAAATCTGGACTCCATAGATTTTGATGACCCCCCAGAGGTAGCTATAAAATCTACAACGTATGTGCTAGAAACAGTAACCTATGATCTTTCTTTGGCAAAAGAAAAACAGCTCGTAAATGTATGCCTGATTGATGTAACTGACCCGGATTCAGGCTCTCAAATTCTTAGTAAGTTTTCTAAAATTGTTTCTGATCAGTTTAAAAAATAGTAGTTTTAAAAATGTATTAGCTCTATTTAGCGTTAAACCTTACTGTATATGATTTTTGGTAATTGTACATTTATTTTTAAGAAGTATATAAACGTATTTGCTTTGTTTTTTTTATTTCTATTTTCAGAATGTGGCATTAAAGGCCCAATCATTCATAGTCCTTTACAGTTGAAGAATGCACCTAGAAAACTAGCTGTTTTTTTGGATGGAACTACCAATAATGAAAGTAGTTATACCAATGTTTCTAAATTATATAATCTTACCATATTACAAAATAACCCGAGCATAAGTGCAGTATATCTAAGAGGTGTAGGAAACGGAGGGGATCTTCTTGGTATGGTTACCGGATCTGGTATTAAAAGAGAAGTTTGTAATGGATATTTATATTTGGCAGAGCATTATAACCACCAGAGGGGAGACGAAATTTATCTTTTTGGTTTTAGTCGGGGAGCGTATGCTTCAAGAATTTTGGCAGGGTTAATTTATGTCGCGGGGATTGTAGATGTAAACCATATTCCGAAAAATAAACGACTGCAATTCATCAAAAAAATTTATGAAGCCCATAAGAGTAAAAAATCATTGCAGGAGCGTAGAGAAGATGTATATAAAGTGACACAACAGCAGATTGATCCCGATATATATAAGATAGAATTCATGGGGCTTTGGGATACTGTAGAAGCTTTGGGAATTCCTAAATATAATGAAGAATACTACGCACCCAAAAACAATTATTTAGATCAATTATGTAATGTGAAAAAAGCTGCTCATGCGTTATCCTTAAATGATAACCGAAGCTCGATTTTTACACCTGTGTTACTTACCCAACAGCGTTTAGTATCTAACTGTATCAATATAGTACCAGAAGATGTTGCCAATGAAGTTTGGTTTTTTGGAGCACATTCTGATGTAGGAGGAGGATATAGAAACACTAATATTAGTGGAGTCTCCTTAAATTGGATGATTGATCAGCTTGCAGATTATAAGTTATTACCTAAACATACAAGAGTATATGAGAATCGTTTTGATAAAACAAATAACCCTTCAAAAGGTTTTATAAGACTGTTTTACCCTAAAAATAGTCGTAAACTATCTTTTTTAGTTTCGAGAGATGGATATAAAACAGATAGGTTAAAGATTCATCAATCTGTTTTGGATCGACTAAAAGTATCTATACAAGCCTATGAAATTAATCTGATCAAGTTTTTTGGTGAATGTTTTAAGAAAAATACCACGGGAGGATATGATTATATAGAAGGCATAGATTGTTTTACAGTTGTAGAGTAATATAATCTAAATCTTTTGTGTCAAAAAGACCTTTCTATTTCTCTAATAAACTTGTTTTTTCGATAGATGGATGATTACCTTTTTAATTCTATAATCTTTCCTTTTCGTAGTATTTTTAGTGTAAAAGAGCTATCAGGCTTTAGATTTTTGGCAAACTCTCCAAGCTTAACCAAGGCTTGATCGGTAAGGTCAAATTCAATAGCATCGAATGCTAAAATAATATCTCCACCAATAATTAATTTTTGACCATCTACAATAACTTCAGTGTCACCACCCTGTAATCCCATTTTGTATAAGATAGATCCAAAGACAACCCGTTGTACAAGTAATCCACTATTTTGAGGAACATTTAATAATCTCTTTGTCTTTCCTGTTAGTGGGTATGCGTCTAACCCTAACCCTAACCAGGGAGCCCTGTTATTCATCATCAGGTTTTTGGTGATGTTGGCGGTGGATGCAAATCCAATTCCCTCGAAACCGCCAGATTTGGTGAGAATCTGACTTACAACACCAATGACTTCACCTTTCATATTAAACATAGGACCACCAGAATTACCAGTGTTAATAGCGGCATCAGTTTGAATAAATTCTGTATTCGTAAAAGGGTTGGTTCCTAACTTATTTTTAATAATCCCACTAATATATCCCGAAGAGAGAGAGTGACTGTATCCAAATGGAGCTCCTACGATGAATACTTGTTCTCCTATTTTTATTAGATCAGAATCTCCAAAAGTAACAGTAACAGCATTTTTTTTGGGGATATCCAATTTAATTAAAGCCACATCTGCTGATTTAAAAGTAGAAATCACTTTTGCAGATCTAATTTCACCATCCAAAAATCTAACTCTTAATTGTTCTGCAGCAGCTACTACATGTGCTGCAGTAATGATATCGGTATCAGAAATCATAAAACCAGAACCTAATCCTTCTGAAGTAACAGTTTTAGTAATACTGCCGGTTGACTCTAATTTTGCTTCTTGAGTAAAAATTACTACTACAGCGGGGTTTACTTTTTCATAGAGCTTAGAAAGATCTTGTGCAGTACTTATGATTGTAAAGAAGAGTGTAATGATGGTTATAATAGGCTTCATAATATTTTTTATAAGTAAATATAACAAAAACGAAGGGCCTGAGATAGCAATCAAAGCTATAAAACCTGTTGTATTTTATGTAACCTAAATTTGGGACAATAGATGTAGGTTATTTTAGATCTGCAAACATTAAGTATTATTTTTGATGTCTATAAAGTTCACTTCAGGATTAGTTCACTTCACCTTCATATTTATCCGTTTCAGTATATAATTGGTATAAAATCGTATGAATTGCATATACATTTGTACAAAGAAATTCAGGAAATTTAAATTATTTGCTATAAAAACAAATCATATGAAAACGATATATAGAATTACAGGAATTATTTTAATTCTCGTTTCATTTTTAGGCACCAATACGATTCAGGCACAAAGAAGTGAAGACAAAAGAAGCAGAGGAACTAATACACATCGTAATTATAATACCAAACAATCTGTAGGAACAAATCATTACAGAGGAGATCGATACAGAACACAACCCATTCACAGGAATCCACATTACAGGTATCCAAGACGCCATAGAGTAATCAGAACATTACCTAGGCATCATGTTCGTGTTGTATATGGTGGTTTGCCATATTTCTATTATGCAGGTATCTACTATACAGTGTATAATAATGCATATGTAACAGTATTACCTCCGGTTGGGTTTAGAATAACTGTTTTACCTGCGGGGTATACAAGATTGGTAGTAGGACCATCGATATATTACTATCACTCTGGAGTATATTATGCAAATACTAGTGAACCTTATTCTGATGAACAAAAATATGAAGTAACCCATCCTCCGGTAGGAACACTTTTGAAAACTATTCATGACGATGCAGAAGAAGTAGTAATTGATGGTAAAATATTCTATGACTACAATAATGTCCTATACAAAAAAGTATCCACTTTTGATGGTAATACTGCTTATGAGGTAGTTCATGTACATAAAGAAAATAAATAAATATAACTTTTTAAACCTTATACAATCTATGAAAATGATTAACAATCTAATACTAGCTCTATTACTTATAAGTAGTGGTGTGAACGCACAGAACGCAAAAGAAGCTATCCAAAATACAAGACAAATTGTTGAGGGAAAAAGAAACCTGGAAAGAGATATTAAAGAATTGAAAGCTTTACAATTAAAAATAGTAGCGTTTAAAAAGGCTTTTGATATTCATGATCCATCAAAAACTAATATGCTGAAACAAGATATTATTACCGATATGATAAGAGAAGTAAAGCAGAGTGAGGCCAAAGCAAAACAAGCAAGAATGGAGATTGCTCAAAGCTCTGCAGAAATTAGATCAGACAGAAGAGAGATTAGAAAAGATAGAGATGATAGCAATAGAGGTAGATATGATCGACGTGATGATCAAAAAGATTTGGTTAGGGATCAAGCCAATAAACGAGATGATAAAAGAGATAGGAGGGACGATATTCGTGATTTTAGAGCGCAAATAACACGGGCAGAATACCAGGCATCATTACTGAAAGAACTAAAATCATTTAACTTTTCATTTGACCCTGACATGATAGAGAAATCAATTGCTAATAAAAAGTTGATTCAGGAATTTGTACAATCTCTTAATGAGGATATTATGTCTACAAAAAGAGAACTGGTAGAAGATAATCGAGAAAGACGTGAAGATAGAAGAGAACGTTATGATGATAGAAACGAACGTAACGAATATGATTTTGGTAAGAAAAGACGATTGAAGTAGCGTGATTATTAGTAATATTAATATTTTATTTAAAGTAGCATTACTATAAGGTTAAAGCAATCGCTATCAGAAATAAAACATATATTATAGCCTATTATAATTAATACATAGTGATATGCACTAGAATAGTTCTTAAAAAAACCTAAATTTATGAATCAGAAACCTTTATTTAGAATATAACACACTAACCACTAAAGCACAAATCATGAGAATTACTATCACCGCAATACTTTTATTAATGTTTATATCTGTATCTGCACAGGCACAAGAAGAAAAAGTAAAAGAAAAGGTGAAAATATTTACTTCGGGAGAAAAAGATAATCTACAATTCTTTTTTAAAGAACAGGTAGATAAAATGAAGCTTTCTGAAGATCTAAGAGATGACTATTACGGTATTATCTTGTATTACACCAATAAAATGGGGCGTATAGGAAATAAAGATAAAGGATATACCGAAGCAGAGAAAAAAACAAAACTCGATGCTATGGTAATCCAGCTAAATGATGAGGCTAAAGAAATTCTGACCAAAGAGCAATACCAAATACATAAAGAAAGCTTCGGTAAAATCGTAACTAGTGTATATAACAGAAAAGGCTGGAAATAAGAATAAACCGAGCTTGTGAATATGAGCTCACATCAATTATAATTACACATCATCTTATTTATATGAAACGAACATTAAAAAAAATTAAAAATATTTTCATAAAGGGATATATTTAAAATTTTTAATGAGAGAACGTAGTGGTTACACACGTTCTCAGTTTTATAATTAATTTATTATTAAATAATTACTAAAATTTAAACGTGTGAAAAAACTAAAGCTAGTATTTCTACTTGTTTTCATAAACATATTGGGGTATTCACAAACTTCGAAAACAGTAACTATTGGTATTCTTGCCGATAAATCATCAGAAGAAACCCAACCTTTATTAGCAAAACTACAGAGTGAAATTAAATCAGTAGTGGGGCGTGATGCAACTGTTATTTTTAAAGAGGTGTTAGAAAATGGATTTAATGTTGCTACTGCAAAAACAAATTATCAAACACTCCTGGACACTGATACCGATATTATTCTGGCTTTTGGAGTTGTTAATACTATTGTGCTATATCAAGAAAAAAACTATCCAAAACCTACCATTGTTTTCGGATCTGTAAATGGTGATTTTTATGACTTACCCGAAGGGCAGCAAACTTCTGAGATCGATAATATTACCTATCTCATTACTCCTTTTTCTTATACTAAAGATTTAGAGACCTTTCAATCCCTTTATGAGTATAAAAAAGTGGGTATTGTAATCGATGATGTTATCACTAATGTATTGCCGGTTAAAGCATTATTTGATGATTATTTTTCTAAAAAAGAATCATCTTATACATTGATTCCGCTTAAAGATAAAGGGAATATAGAAACAGATTTAAATGGTGTAGATGCTGTGTATATAGCAGCAGGGTTTTATTTAAGTGATGATGAGTTTTCGAGGCTGGTTACTACTATTAATTCAAAAAAAATACCATCATTTTCTGCTTATAGTAAAGAAGATGTAGAGAAAGGAATTCTAGCCTCTAACCAACCAGAAACGAATATAGATCAATTTTTTAGACGTATTGCCCTTAATGTAGAAGCAATAATTAATGGTACAAACCCGTCTAAACTACCAATGTATGTAGAGTACAAAAATAAACTTTCTATAAATACAAATACCGCAAAACAGATTGGATTTCCATTGCGTTATAGCCTTATAGCAAAAGCAGATTTTATTGGAGAAGAAAACGGAATAACATCAGATATTTCCTATTCTATTCTTGATATCATGAATGGGGTGGTAGAGAAAAACCTTTCACTTGATGCAGAACGAAAAAATATAGAGTTGAGTACGCAGGATGTAAAAACGGCAAAAAGTAGCTATTTACCAAATGTAACAGCCAATGCTACTGGTGTATATCTCGATCCTAAAGTAGCAGAAATTTCTAATGGTTCGAACCCAGAATTTTCAACCTCTGGAAATATAGCTCTGGAGCAAGTGATTTATTCTGAAAGTGCAGGAGCGAATATTACTATTCAGGAAAATTTACAAAAAGCACAACAAGAAACATATAATGCAGCCGAATTAGATGCGATATTGAATGCTTCGGTAGCATATTTTAATGCCTTAATTCTGAAAACTAATTTACAGATTCAGAATCAAAACTTACAAGTCACCAAAAAGAACCTGGAGCTGGCAGATCAAAATTTTACTGCCGGAGAATCCGGAAAATCTGATGTATTACGTTTTAGAAGTCAGTTGGCACAAAACACTCAGAGTTTAATTGATGCAGGTAATCAAATGCAACAAGGGTTTAATACGATCAACCAATTAATGAATAATTCCATTTCAACAGAAATTGATATTGATGACGCAGAAATTTCACAAGGATTATTTAAGAATTACAAGTATGAGGACTTTTTAGAGATTCTTGATGATCCAAAATTAAGGCCTGCGTTGATTGATTTTTTGGTTGAAGAAGCAAAGAAGAACGCTCCCGAATTAAAAAACATCAACTATAATGTTGAAGCCACACAAAGAAACTATAGACTTAACAATACAGGACGATTTATTCCTACAGTGGCATTGCAAGGTAAATATAGCCTTGCTATTTCAGAATCAGGTAAAGGTTCTACAGTGCCTGCAGGAATCCCTACTGTACCAGATGGAACATACAATGTAGGGGTAAATGTATCGTTGCCTATTTTTAAGCAAAACCAACGAAATATTAATAGGCAAACTGCAAGAATCCAGGAAGATCAATTAATGATACAAAAAGGAAATGTAGAGTTGATTATTGAAAAAAATGTAAATGATATTTTATTAGATATGATCAATCAAATTGCCAATATCGAAATATCTAAAGTGTCAGAAGAAACTGCAAGAGAGAGTTTAGATCTCACACAAAATGCATATGCAGAAGGTGCCGTACCACTTATTCAATTGATTGATGCACAAACTAATTACTTACAAACACAATTGGCTAGCGCAACAGCCAATTATAATTATTTATTAACTTCTATGCAGTTAGAAAGAGCCATTGGTTATTTCTTTTTAATGAATACAGAGGCGAGTAATCAGGATTTTATTCGAAGAGTAAATGAATTTATATTAAGTAAGGATTAATTATAAAACGATAACTGACTAATACACCAATAAGAATGAAACTCACTAAATACATAATACTAACGGTACTTACATCTTTGGTGCTAAATGCTTGTAAAGAGAAAGAAGTAATAAAAAAAGAGATACTACGTCCTGTACAATTTCAAGTCGTAGGAAGCTCTGATGCTCAAAAAATTAGAACTTTTAGTGGCATTGCCAAAGCCGGTGATGAGATTGAATTAAGTTTTAGAAGTAACGGGATAATTACCGCGCTAAATATCAAAGTTGGACAGAAGGTAAATAAAGGAGACCTTATTGCTAAACTAGACAATGTACAGGCTAATCTGGCATATGAGCAATCAGTTTCTGCACTAAACAGTGCTAAGTCTGCTATGAATACGGCAAAATCTAGTTTGGATCGTATTAAATCTCTATATGAAAAAGGAAGTAATTCCTTGAGTGATTATGAAGCAGCAAAAAATTCATATCAAAACGCATTGGATCAATATGAGTCTGCAAAACGTAATAAAAGTATACAGCAATCACAGATCAGTTACGGATATATCAAAGCTCCTAAAGCAGGTATTATTGCAGCAAAGAATAGCCAACTTAATGAAAATGTAAGTGCAGGACAGGTAATTGCGATATTAAATGCGGGAGATCAAACCAATATAGAAGTTGGGTTACCCGAAAATGTAATTAATAAGGTGCAATTGGGAATGAATCCAGAAATTTCTTTCTCTGCTTTAACAGGAAAAAAATTTAAAGGAAATATTATCGAAATTTCACCTATTGTAAATGAGGGTTCTGCAACATATCCTGTGAAAATAGATATTGCTGATGTAACAGAAGATATTAAACCCGGGATGACAGCAAATGTGACTTTTAATTTTGTAGATACTCAAACTAAAAATGATACAGCACTTGTTATTCCTGTAAAATCTGTAGGTGAAGATGGTGATGGTAATTTTGTATTTCTTATCGAATCTGAAGATGGAACCACAGGAATTGTAAAGAAACATCGTATAGAAATAGGAGAGCTTATAACTGGTGGCTTTAAAATCAAGAGCGGACTTACCGAAGGCCAAAAAATTGCTACAGCAGGACTACAAACCTTGTTGGATGGTCAAAAAGTAAAATTACAATAATCGATATCAAAAGAATCAACTATGAATTTTGCTAAATTTTCTATAGAGAAAAACCGGGTTGCGCTAAGTATTCTTGCGGTAGTGATGATTATGGGAATGGTATTTTATGCTTCTCTTTCTAGAGATAGTATGCCTCCCTATACCATACGAGTAGCCTCTATTGTTTCCTCATTTCCAGGAGCGAGTCCCGAGCGAGTAGAAGAGCTGGTCACTGATAAAGTTGAAAAAATAGCTCAGGAATTACCAGAACTAAAAAAGGTGACAAGTACTTCTCGTACAGGATTATCTGTAGTGAATGTAGAATTAAAAATGGAAGTTACTCCAGAAGAGCTACAACCCGTTTGGGATAGACTGCGGCGAAAATTAAACTCCATCGAGGGATTACCTAATAATGTAACTCCACAACTCAATGATGATGGAATAGGAGAAGTATTTGGGATTGCAGTTGGGATTACCAGTGATGGGTATTCATATGCAGCAATGAAAGAAAAAGCTGATGATTTGCGGGATGATTTGATCAAACTCGAAGATGCTGCAAAAGTAGAAATTAATGGAGCCCAGGAAGAACGTGTTTTTGTGAAATTTGATAATGCAAAACTAAAAGCATATGGGCTAACTTCAAGTAGTTTACAAGGAATTATTGGAAGTACTAATATTTTGAATTCTGGAGGAGAAGTTAATATTGAAGAAGAACGCATCATATTAGAACCCACAGGTAATTTTAATGATATTGCTGATATCAAAAATATGTTGATCCCAATTGGGCAAAATGGCCAGGTTGTTGCTCTAGGAGATATTACTACTATAGAAAAAGGATATATCAATCCACCAAAACAAAAGGTGCGTATTAATGGTAAAGATGCAGTTTCTCTTCATATATCTTTAAAAGAAGGAAGAAATATCATCAAACTGGGAGAGGAAATAGATACGCTATTGATCAAATGGCAAGAAAAACTTCCTGTAGGATTAGAAGTAGCCAGATTAGCATCTATAGACCAGTACATTGATCTTAAGATCAGTGATTTTCTGGGTAATTTGCTACAATCTATTGCTATTGTACTTGCAGTAATGTTAATCTTTTTAGGTTTCCGTACTGGGATGGTGATTGCCAGTTTGATTCCTATTGTGACCATTACCACTTTAATGGTTATGGGGCTTATAGATGTAGGGTTAAATCAAATCACTCTGGCTGCCTTGATTATGGCATTAGGGATGATGGTCGATAATGCAATTGTAGTTGCAGAATCTATTATGGTAAAAATGGAAGATGGTATTGATGTAAAAAAGGCGGCTATTGATTCTTGTTCAGAGTTATTTATGCCACTATTAATTTCTACATTAACAACATCAGCTGCATTCCTTGCTTTCTTTATGGCAGAATCTGTAATGGGAGATATTATGGGGCCTATTTTTGTAGTCATTACCATCGCACTATTGTCCTCGTGGATAATTTCCTTAAGCATCATTACTTTATTTTGTGTGTTCTTTCTTAAAATCAAAAAGAGAGAAGATGGAAAAGTTGGGTTTTTGGATAGAATGATCAATAGTTTGAAATCTAAATATAAAGATCTTATTTTATTAGCGTTATCCTGGAAAAGATCTGTTTTAATAGGTATAGTAGCCTTATTCTTTTTATCGATCTATGGGTTTACAAAACTAGCATTTGTATTTTTTCCTGATAGTGATCGTAATATGATCACTATTGATATCAATTTACCTCAAGGAACTAAAATCGAAAGTACAACAGCAACAGTATTGGCAATCGAGAATTATATAACCAAAGCATTAAAAGTAACTTCTGAAAGGCCAAACGGAATCGTTGATTGGTCATCTTATATTGGCGAAGGACCATCATCCTATGATCTTGGATATAATGCAGACGAACCTAATTCTAATTATGCTCATATTCTGGTTAACACCTCATCTTTTTTAGTAAATTCTGATATGGTAAAACAAATAGATGCATTTTGTTTCGATACCTTTCCTAATGCCGATATTAAAGTAGGATTTCTAGGATCAGGAGGAGGAGGTACTCCAATTGAAATAAAAGTATCTGGTGATAACCCGGATAAACTGGCAAGTATAGCAGAAGAAATAAAAGCTAAACTGTTTAGTGTCACAGGAACCAAAAACATCAAAGACGATTGGGGCCCAAAAGGAAAGAAATTTGTAATTGATATCGATCAAAATAAGGCACAATCGGCAGGGATTACAAACCAGGATGTCGCAGTATCTTTACAAACTGTTTTAGATGGTTTTAGGGCAGGAGAGTTTAGAGAGAAAGACAAATCGATTCCAATAGTAATGACCAGCAATCAAGGAAAACAGCAATCACTGGCTTCTTTAGAAACGTTAAATATATATGGTCAAAACTCGGGAAAAAGTGTTCCGTTATTACAGGTAGCTAATATTATTCCGCAGTGGCAATATTCTAAAATCAAGAGATTAGATCTCACCCGTACTATTAATGTATCTAGTGAATTAACAGAAGATGGAAATGCTTCTGAAATTACTAAAGTAATTAAGCCCTGGCTTACCACCCAAAAATCAAAGTGGGGAGAGGAGTATACCTATAAACTTGGTGGTGATGCCGAGAATAGTGCCGAGAATATGGGGGCTGTTGCCAATTATTTACCACTATCTGCATTCATTATTGTAATGCTGTTAATTATACAATTCAATTCCTTTAGAAAAATGACAATGGTTGTTACAACAATTCCTTTAGGGGTGATTGGTATGGTAATAGGGTTATTGATATTCGGAGTTCCTTTTGGATTTATGGCATTCCTGGGTGTAATATCATTGGCTGGGATTGTAATTAATAATGCAATTGTATTGATTGATAGAATAGAGATTGAGGAAAGTGAACTTCGACGGAAACCACAAGATGCTATCATAGCAGCATGTTTACAGCGTTTTAGGCCTATTTTACTGGCAACATTTACAACAGTGTTAGGACTAATACCATTATACCTGGGGGGAGGAGAGATGTGGGAGCCCATGGTAGTTACTATTATGATAGGATTGTTATTTGGGACAATAATTACACTGTTATTTATTCCTGCGTTTTATAGTGTTTTGTATAAAATCGATTATAAGGAATATACGTTTAACGAAGAATTACTAAAATAAATTTCAGCATAAAATTTTCAAAAGACTATTTCATTTTTAAATAGCCTAAAAACAAAATGCACTATGAATTCTAAAGTTTTAAATATAGTAGAGAAAATAGAACGAGTTATTATTTTAGTATTGCTGTTTTCTCTATTATTGGTGGTATTGTACTCTACAATAGTATTTTTGGGATTATTGTTTAATGGGATATTGTCTGATATTCAGAATTCATTTTCTGAGAATAATATTCTCATTCATCTACATAAAATATTTGGAGGTTTTATGCTGGTTCTTATTGGGATAGAGCTAGTACATACTGTAAAAATGTATCTAAAAGAAGATGTGGTGCATGTAGAAATTGTTTTATTAGTTGCATTAATAGGAATTTCAAGACATGTGATTGATCTAGATTTTAAACATTTAGAACCTTTAACTATAATAGGAATAAGCACCCTTATTTTAGTTTTGTCTGTTGGATATTATTTAATAAAAAAAGGAATGGGAATCAAGAGTAATTAAAGTATGATAGAAAAACTATATCCATATCGTTTCGAGATTTTCTTTTTTAGTCAAGTCACAATTCTTTTTGGATCATTAATCGTTCCATCGGTTATATTCGAGAATATTGTATCACCTATTTTATTTCAAATTAATCTTTTGGCAGGGATTTTACTACTGTCGAAAAAGAAAAACCTAATGTGGTTTTTTATTGTATTACTCCTTGTTTCTGGTGTTGTTTTTGGTTCAAGCTTGTTAGAAAATAGAAATGAGAGGTTTTTTAATTTTATAAGAATGATTACCTATTTTTTGTTTTATGTGGTGGTTACTTTTGAAATTATAAAACAAGTTTGGAAAGCCGAATTTGTCAATAAAAATGTAATCTTAGGCCTGATAAGCGGTTATGTCTCATTGGGGCTTATAGGTTTTTTTATTTGCATAAGTATAGAAATGGCAGATCATGGTTCGTTTAAAGGTTTGATTGTTAGTAGCTCTAACCCCGAGATGATAACAGAAGAACTAATGTATTACAGTTATATCACAATGTTAACTATTGGTTACGGAGATATAGTTCCGGTAACGGTTTTATCTAAAAAAGCCGCTATACTTATTGGGTTAATTGGGCAGTTTTACTTGGTGATTGTTACCGCTATTGTTGTTGGAAAATATATCAATCAGTTACACAATGAAAAAAATAGTTGATACAGATTATACATCTTTTCCTTTTAGCATTTTATTCCAATATAGATAAGGTAACATGAATTTTTTAAACATGTATAACCTCCAATGTTCTTTAGCACTAGTAAAGACTAACATTCGTTTTAGTTTTGGGTCTGGAGTGAAATTTCCTTTGTAATCAAATTCTGCTAGTGTCATTTTTCCATATCCGGTAACCAGAGGACAAGAGGAATATCCGTTATACTCTTTATTGCTAGCTTCTTGATTTTTAATTAATTTTAAAATATTATCAGCTACAACTGGTGCTTGTTTTCGTATTGCAGCACCAGTTTTTGCTGTAGGAAGTGCAGCAACATCTCCTAATCCAAATATGTTGGGGTATTTATTATGTTGTAGTGAATGGTGATTTACATTAAGCCAACCAGCATCATTAACCAAAGAAGAGGTTCTTATAAATTTAGGTGCAGCCTGTGGTGGAGCAATGTGTAACATATCAAACGGAAGTTTAATAATATTATCTTCTGTAGAAACCTCACCGATTGTAGCATCTTCATTAATAACACATTTGTTTTCTTCGGGAGCTACATGTCTAAAATATATAAGCTTATTTTCAGCATCTATTTTATGAGGAGCATAGAAAGGTTTAAAATGAATACCATATCTACCAATGACCTTCATCAAGGTCTCTCGAATAGGCTTAACTCCAAAAATAACAGAACCAGGAGTTGCAAAAATAACGTTAGATGTAGTTTCAATACCTTTTTTCTTGAAATAATCTGCGGCCAGGTAAGCAATTTTTTGAGGAGCCCCTCCACACTTAATAGGAGTAGTTGGTTGTGTAAAAATGGCGTTACCTCCTTTAAAATTTTTAAGAACCTCCCATGTATGTTTAGGGTTTGTATAATTACTACAAACAACACCTTTGTCTAATGCTTCCTGAAGCCCTTCTATCATCGATGGCTCCATTACTAATCCAGGAGCAACTACCAAATAGTCATATGTTATATTTCCGTTGGATTTTGTAGATACAGAATTGTTTTCTGGATCAAAAGAAGAAGCGAAATCCTTAATCCAGTTTACTTTTTTAGGCATTACAGATGCCATAGACTTTGCAGTTTTTTTATACTTGTACGCTCCGGCACCTACCAAAGTCCAGGCTGGTTGATAGTAATGTGTGTCTGCGGGTTCTATAATTGCAATATCTAAACGACTATCTTTTTTAAGTAAACGAGCAGCTGTCATAATTCCTGCAGTACCGCCTCCTATAATGAGAATTTGATAATGTGATTTCATTTATGCCTTCTTTGTGTTAGAGTATTAAAAGTACTTTCAATAATTTATTATTACGGTAACTTTGGTTACACAAAATAAAAAATCAATGTTCTGGAGTGTTAGTCTTTATACTTTTTCCAAGCAATATATCCGCCTTTTAGATCTATAATATTTTTAAATCCTATTTCTGCTAATACTACTGCTGCTTTCTTACTTCGATTTCCACTTCTACAGTATACATACAAAGGCTCATTTTTATCAAATTCATTGAACGAAGACTTAAATGCTGTTTGTTTAAAAAAATCGATATTTAAAGCATTATCAATATGACCGGTATTATATTCATATGGTGTTCTTACATCTACTAATTGTAGATCTTTTTTCCCTGAAATGGCTTCTTTGAATGCAGGAACATCAATTTTGGTAATGGCATCGGTTTGTCGATTTTGTATTCTAAAAAGAGTCTTAAAAATTGAGATCATGACTGGATTGTATTATAGTGGTTATTTTGCAATACCTTTTGTTTTATAAGAGTAGTAAATTAAATTCGGACA
The DNA here is from genome assembly GCF_000520995.1 of Aquimarina macrocephali JAMB N27. Classification (GTDB taxonomy): domain Bacteria; phylum Bacteroidota; class Bacteroidia; order Flavobacteriales; family Flavobacteriaceae; genus Aquimarina; species Aquimarina macrocephali. The sequence goes on from NZ_JACA01000033.1 coordinate 101,808, forward strand.
ATACATTTAAAAATAAACACCCGAATCTGTTCATTTTAAATTCAGGTGTTTTACTTCTAATTTCTATACATTATAATAGTGTAGTCGGACAGATATATTCTGATTTCGGAATATTAGTCTTTGCAATTTCTACAAATCCACCAATTACATCAACAAACTGATTCCACCCTCTTTGTTTTAAAATAGAAGAAGCTATCATGCTTCTGTATCCCCCTGCACAGTATAATACAAAGGGTTTGTCTTTAGGAAACTTTGCTAAATGTTTATTAATCTCATTTAATGGAGTATTTATAGCATCAATGATGTGTTCTGAATCGTACTCACTTTTTTTACGGATATCAAAAACTAAAGGTTTTTCTTTGATATAGGAGTTTTTAAATTCTTCTGCGGTGATTCTTTCAGAAATTTCGAATTCTTTTTTGGCTTCTTTCCACGAATCAAAACCATTGTTAAGATATCCTATAGTATAATCATATCCTACTCTTGATAACCTGGTAATTGCTTCTTTTTCCTTTCCAGGGTAGGTGATAAGTAATATTTTTTGCTTCACATCGGGAATCATTTCCCCCACCCATTGAGCAAAACTTCCTTCCAGACCAATATTAATACTGTTAGGAATGAATCCTTTAGTAAAATCTTCAGCATTTCGGGTATCAAGCATTAATGCATCCGTTTCAGCGGCTACCACTTCAAAAGCGTCTGGAAGTAATGGTTTTATTGCTCGATCCATTACTTCATCAAGACTATCGTATCCTTTGATATTCATTAAGACATTTTGAGGGAAATATCCTGGAGGAGCAGTTAATCCAGTAAGTAGTGCATCGACAAATTCTTCTTTTGTCATGTCTTCGCGTAAAGCATAATTTACTTTTTTCTGATGTCCAAGAGTATCAGTAGTTTCTTTGCTCATCATTTTACCACAAGCAGAACCAGCCCCATGATTAGGATATACTATCAGATCGTCACTTAGAGGCATTATTTTATTGCGAAGAGAGTCGTATAAATGACCTGCCAGTTTTTCTTCAGTTAACTCAGATACGACATGTTGAGCGAGATCTGGGCGTCCTACATCACCTATAAATAATGTGTCTCCGGTAATAATTCCATGTTCTTTTCCTTTATCATCTATGAGTAAGTATGTGGTACTCTCCATGGTATGACCTGGAGTATGAATTACTTTTATCTTATACTCTCCAATTTTAAAAACCTGACCATCTTCTGCAATTGTAGCATTATATCCAGGTTTAGCACTGGGGCCAAAAACAATTTCTGCCCCTGCTTTTTTTCTTAAATCAAGATGCCCACTCACAAAATCTGCATGAAAATGAGTTTCGAATACATATTTTATTTTTGCATTATCTTCTTTTGCGCGATCAATATAAGGTTGTACTTCTCTAAGGGGATCAAAAACTGCAGCTTCTCCATTATTCTCTATATAGTAAGCAGCGTGGGCTAAGCAGCCCGTATAAATCTGTTCTATTTTCATGAGTATTTACTTTTAAAAGGTTTAATAGTATAAAGGTAGTATGGATACTATTCTTATACAGTTACTTATGTTACAGAAGGAGCTTTTTTTGTTTGGAGAGAAATTTTTTCTTGCATGGCAGTCTTTTTACTTGCATTATTGCAGTAATCATATGCTTCATAAACTTTTACAAAAAGATTGTTTTTACCAATAGTATCAATAAGACCACTGCTAAATATAATATCCCTTGTTGGTCCTATTGCTCCAGCAATGATAAACTGAATACCTTTACTTTTGAGATCTTTGACAATCTGTTTGAGTACATGTACAGCGCTGCTGTCGATATAATTTATAGCTTCTGCATTAAGAATAATGGTGTTAAGCTCTTTTCCTTTTAAATCAACCTGTTTATAGAGTTCTTTTTTGAAATAGTCTTTATTTCCGAAATACAACTGAGCATCAAAACGAATAATCAGAATATACTGTTGCGTTTCAATATCATTACTAAAACGATTAATGTTTTTGAAGTAATTGGTTCCTTTTATTTTCCCCAAAACTGCGATGTGAGGTTTTGAAGTTCGGTAGACTAATATCAACAAAGAGAATAGTACACCAGATAGTATTCCTTCTTTAATGCCAATGATAAGAGTAATTAAAAAGGTAAGAAGGAGAAGACCAAATTCATCTTTTCTGTTTTTAAAAAGTACAATAGGATATTTTAGATCGATTAACCCAAATACTGCTACCATAATTATAGCTGCGAGAATCGCGTTGGGTAAAAAATAAAAAAGAGGAGTTAGGAATAATAAAGTTAATCCAACTACAACAGCACTTATAATTGGTGCTATACCTGTTTTTGCGCCAGCTTGATCATTAACTGCTGTTCTGGAAAAACCACCTGTTGTTGGATAAGATTGAAATAAGGAGCCGATAATATTAGACGTTCCCAGAGCAATTAGCTCCTGATTTGGATCGATTTCATATTCTGTATGTTTTTCTTCTACGGCTTTGGCTACAGAAATAGCTTCCATAAAAGCAATAAGAGCCAAAGTAAAAGCTATGGGTACAAGTTCCGAAATTCTGGAATAATCAACAGAAGGTATTCCAAATTCTGGTAACCCTTTTGGTATTGTACCAACGATTTTTACACCCAGATCATCTATACCCGAGGTATAGACACTAACGATTCCAAAAATAACTACAATTAATGCTGCAGGGATTTTTTGGTTTATTTTTTTTATAATTTTGATGAGTACAATTGCAAGAATACCAATGCCCAAGGTCAAAAAATTAGTTTGATCTAATGTTTTGAATGCATTATGTAATAAAATATGCACTTGGTTGCTACGCTCAATTTCTGTTCCTAGTATATGTTTTAATTGGCTAAGTCCAATAATAATTGCAGCAGCAGAGGTAAAACCACTTATGACTGGTTTGGATAAAAAGTTTACCAAAAAACCCATTTTTAATACTCCCAGGATAAACTGAATACTACCCATAAAAAGAGAGAGAAAAATAGCCATAGTGATGTATTCTTCAATACCCGAAAGTGAGAGTGCACCCAATCCAGACGCTACAAGAAGGGAATCCATTGCTACGGGCCCTACTGCCAATTGTCGAGAGGTACCCATTATAGCATAAACCACTTGCGGAATTAGTGCAGCGTATAATCCAAATACAGGAGGTAGACCTGCAATCATGGCATAAGCCATTCCTTGTGGGATAAGCATTATACCAACAGTTACACCTGCCGCAATATCTCCTGATAAAAACTTTTTTTTATAATCAGGAAGCCATTGAAAAACAGGAAGATATCGTTTTAACATGTATGTGCAGATTTATAACTAAAAGTAATTGAACATTAATATATGATCAGTAACATTGGTTACATAGCTATGATAAATCAAGAATTTTGATATAATTTCTATGTAGTTCTATTTTATCTATTTGTTCTAGTTTTTTTAATAAACGAGATATTACCACCCTCGAACTATGTAGCTCCTGTGCAATTTCCTGATGTGTATTACGAATAATATACTCTTTATTAACTCGTGATTTTTCCTTAAGATAATTAACCAGACGTTCATCCATTCTATCAAATGCAATACTATCCAAAGTGATAAGGAGTTCGTTTAATCGATTATGATAACTTTCAAAAACAAAATTCCTCCAGGATTTGTATTTGGCTGTCCATTCTTCCATTTTTCTAATAGGAATCATAATTAGTTTGGTGTCTACTTCTGCTATTGCCCTTATTTCACTTTGGGTTTGGCCAATGCAACAAGTCATTGTCATCGAACAGGTATCACCTTGTTCCAGGTAATATAATAACAACTCATCTCCTTCTTTGTCTTCTCTAAGTACTTTTACTACACCAGACACAAGTAATGGCATTCCTTTAATGTAATCCCCAATCTCGATCAATTTATATCCTTCAGGAACTTCTCTAAAAGTCCCGACTTGTAGTATGTCATTTATCAAAGCATTTTCAAACTGGCGTCCGTAGCTGTTTTTTAATTCTTGAATCATTTTGAATCTTGTTTGGCTTTGGCTATAGAGGCATCATAGGTAAAGAAAAAATTAGCCCAAATTAATTTTGAAACCGCTCCGATGTATGGCATTAAAAGTATAAGGGCTACAACAATGGTGATAAAAATATGGATTGGAGTCAGATCTAATCCAAACAGTTGTATAAGTATGAAAACAGCAACGCTAATGGCTATACCAACGGCATAAGAAACATACATAGAACCATAATAAAAACTTGGCTCTATACTATATTTTAACTGACAGGAAGGACATCTTTTTTTTACCTTATTAAAACGTCCCAAATGATATGGGTTAGCTTCTAGAAATGCCCCATTATGGCATCGTGGGCATTTTAAAGACAATATGCTATATAACTTTGAACCTTTACCAAACATGTTGATGAATTTTGGATAAAAGTAAAGCTTCACAAAAATAATATCAGTAACAAAGGTTACATATAAAAAAGATGTTTTTAATTTTAGGTAAGGGTGTTACAATGCTTTCAGTTCATTCATGTAAATGATACTTAGTGTTATAAATTAGGTAATCATCATGGATACGATTTAAGATTTTGATAACTATTAAGTTAAAAATGTAAAAGTTTAACAAAATTTTAAATATACTCAGATTCAGTGATTCGGGTATTTTGTTTGGGATTTTTTGATAATGTATTAAATGATTTTATTTGATTTATTATATTGATAATCAGATGATTAAGTGTTTTTGGTGAATAAGGCGGTTTTAGGATACGAAAATTCTTACTCCTTTTTTAACATTTTAGGGTACTATTGTTATTTGACATAATTTTTCTACTTTTAATGCTGTGCTAAAAATAAAAAACTGACCTTATTGACTTCTTTTTAGTATGATATGGTTTTTAATATGGGGGGTAATATTCAAGAGTAAAGAAACTAGTATTAGTTTTTGACTATTTCTAAAAAAAATAAAAAGTGTATTTCCTCATAATGATAGACATTGCTTTAATGATTTATGTCTATAAATTTAGATTAGTACCTATTGAATTAATTAAAAAAGAAAAAATCACAACTAATAATTAATTAAATATTCATTCAATCAAAAAAGGAGGTTTATATATGAAACGAAGAGACTTTGTTAAATATGCAGGAATAGGATCAGGCGCTTTAATGATGCCTTCCCTGATGATGGGGAATAATATTCCGGTAGAAGCATTGCTAAATCCAGGTATGGACGTAGCAATCAAAAAGAAATTAGCGGATGTAGCGTTAAACACCGCAAAATCTATGGGAGCATCATATGCCGATGCCAGAATAGGAAGGTATTTAAATCAATATGTGTTTACCAGAGAAGATAAAGTACAGAATGTGGTAAATACAGAATCTTTTGGTATAGGAATTCGAGTGGTAGCAAATGGTACATGGGGTTTTGCTTCTACGAATAATGTTTCGGATGCAGGTATTAAAAAAGCAACCGAACAAGCTATTGCTATTGCTAAAGCTAATTCAAAGATTCAGAAAGTTCCTGTAAAATTAGCACCGGTACAGTCATATGGAGAAGTATCCTGGAAAACTCCAATTAAAAAAGACTTTAAAAATGTACCAGTTTCAGAAAAAGTAGATCTCTTACTTAGTGCTAATGCAGCAGCGTTGAAAAATGGAGCAAACTTTGTTAATTCGGGTCTTTTTATGGTAAATGAACAGAAGTATTTTGCTTCTACAGAAGGATCTTATATCGATCAGGACGTACACCGTATATGGCCAACTTTTACAGTAACAGCTATAGATCGAGCATCTAATAAATTTAAATCACGTCAGGCAATGAGTGCACCTATGGGAATGGGGTATGAATATATGGATGGTTTGGATTCTGAAAAATTAGAAGGCCCTGCTGGACTAAGACTGTATAGAGGTAGCTATGATATGATAGAGGATGCTACTCTGGCAGCCAAGCAAGCAAAAGAAAGACTTACTGCCAAATCTGTTGAAGCTGGTAAATATGATCTTGTTTTAGAACCTAATCATTTAGGGTTAACAATTCATGAGTCTGTAGGTCACCCATTAGAATTGGATCGTGTTCTTGGATACGAAGCCAATTATGCAGGTACAAGTTTTGCTACACTGGATAAATGGAAATCAAAGAACTTTAAATATGGAAGTGATATTGTAAATCTGGTAGCAGATAAAACACAAGTAGGATCTCTTGGAGCTGTTGGATATGATGATGAAGGAGTGAAAACTAAGCAGTGGGATCTTGTACGTAACGGTATATTAACCAATTATCAAGCTATTCGTGATCAAGTACATATGATTGATCAGAACGAATCGCATGGTTGCTGTTATTCTCAGAGCTGGAATGATGTACAATTTCAGCGTATGCCTAATGTCTCATTAGAAGCAGGCAAAGAGAAATATGGTGTTTCTGATATGATTAAAGATGTAGAAAAAGGTATTTATATTGCTGGTAGAGGATCATACTCTATTGATCAGCAACGATATAACTTTCAATTTGGAGGAACTGCATTTTACGAAATTAAGAATGGAGAGATTGTAGGGATGTTAGATGACGTTGCCTATCAATCTAATACGCAGGAGTTTTGGAATTCTTGTGCTAAAATATGTGATAAGAGTGATTATCGCATGTTCGGTTCATTTTTTGATGGTAAGGGCCAGCCTTCTCAGATAAGTGCTGTATCACATGGTAGCTCTACTACCAGGTTTAATAATGTAAATGTGATCAATACGGGTAGAACTATTTAAAACATTGTTTTACAATAAATACAAAAAACATCATGGCAATATATACAAAAGAAGAAGCAAAGCAAATTATGGAAAAGGCATTAAGCTTTTCTACAGCAGATGCTTGCGAAATTAATTTAAACGGAAGCGAAAGTGGTAATATCCGCTATGCGCGAAATACTGTATCTACCGCTGGTCACAGATCTAATCAAACCTTGGTAGTACAATCAAATTTTGGTAAAAAATCGGGCACAGCTACGATTGACGAATTTGATGATGAATCTTTAAAAAAAGTAGTAAAAAGAGCTGAAGAACTGGCGAAACTTTCTCCAGAAAATCCAGAGTTTATGGAACCTCTAGGCCCGCAAACCTATGATGAGTCTATTACTTTTAGTGAAGCAACCGCAAACATTACACCAGAGTATCGTGCTAATGTAGCAAACAGTAGTATTGAACCTGCTGCAGCTAAGGATGTTACAGCTGCCGGATTTTTTGATGACTCCTCAAGATTTAGTGCAATGCTAAACTCTAAAGGATTGTTTGCTTATAATAAATCTACAGATTCTAATTTTACCGTTACTATGAGAAGTAATGATGGTACCGGATCGGGTTGGGTATCCAGAGATTACAATGATATCAGTAAATTTAACGCTGGTGAAGCTTCAAAAATAGCGATAGATAAAGCGTTGATGTCTAGAGAAGCTAAAGCAATAGAACCAGGTAAATACACTGTAATACTTGAGCCAGCAGCATCAATTGGCCTATTGGGTAATATGGGAAGATCTTTAAATGCCCGTAGAGCAGATGAAGGACGAAGTTTTATGTCTAAAGAAGGTGGAGGAACTAAATTAGGAGAAAAAATAGTAGACGAACGAGTAAATATATGGTCAAATCCTTTAGATCCTGAAGTTCCTACCAGTACCTGGAATGGGCAAGGGCAGCCATTGAAAAAAACTAGCTGGATAGAAAAAGGAGCAGTAAAAAACCTTGCATATAGTCGATATTGGGCAGAACAAAAAAAAGTAAAACCTGTGCCTTTTCCTTCTAATTTCATTATGCAGGGAGGTGATGCTTCTCTAGAAGATCTTATCAAGAATACCAAAAAAGGAATTTTGGTTACCAGATTGTGGTATATTAGAAATGTAGATCCTCAAACTCTTTTATATACTGGTCTTACACGAGACGGAACGTTCTATATCGAGAATGGAAAAATAAAGCATCCGATAAAGAATTTTAGATTTAATGAGAGTCCGATCATTATGCTTAATAATCTTGAGACACTCGGTAAGCAAGTTAGAATAGATGGTAATTTAGTACCTTATATGAAGATAAGAGATTTCACATTTACCAGCTTGTCTGATGCAGTATAAATTTAATTCATAACATAAACTGGTCATTTTGATTAGCTTCATTTTGACCAGTTTTTTCTTTCTTAACGATCTTAATCTTTAATTGTAATTTGTATCACAAAGGATTAACATATTTCTGAAAGTTAAAACAATAAACTGCATTGAGTAACAAGTTTTTCTTTACAAGATTACAATATGAGTCAGGAGATTGGGATGTAGATCAAAGAATGCCTTCTAACCTTTTAAACTCCCTGGTGGAGTATACTACCCTGAAAGTAGATACACAAGAGAGAATAATCACTTTAAGCAGTGATGAGATATTCAAGAGCCCATTTTGCTATATATCAGGGCATAAACTTGTACAGTTTACTAAGAAAGAAAGAGAGAACTTTAAGAAGTATGTGAATAATGGGGGATTCGTATTTGCAGATGATTGTAATCACGATATCGATGGTTTATTTTCTAAATCATTTGAACGTCAAATGGAAGATATTTTTGGCCCTCAGCAATTAAAAAAAATCCCTAATGATCATGAAATATATAACGTATTCTTCGAATTTGAAGATGGTCCGCCGACTACTTCACAGGAACTTAACGGATGGGGAGATGATATTGTACATGATTATTTAAAAGCCATTGAAATTAATGGTAGGATAGGGGTCCTGTTCAGCAATAAAGATTATGGTTGCGAATGGGATTATGATTTTAGAAATAAACGGTGGTATAAAATTGATAATACCCGTTTTGGAGTAAATATAGTGATGTATGCATTAACATCATAAAAGAAGATGTATGGATAAAAATTTAGCAAGTATTGAACAAGAGGTGAATGTACTTACAGAAAAACTTACTAATTTAAAAAAAGAAATTGGTAAGGTGATCACTGGGCAGGAGGAAACCGTAGAACAATTACTTATTACTTTTCTGGCAGGAGGACACGCACTATTAGAAGGAGTTCCTGGATTGGCAAAAACCTTGATGATTAGAACATTGGCGCAGGCTATTGATTTAAAATTTAAAAGAATACAATTCACTCCGGATTTAATGCCATCTGATATCATAGGTACAGAAATACTCGAAGAAGACTATAGTACAGGAAAGAAATTTTTTAAATTTAATAAGGGGCCCATCTTTGCCAATATTATATTGGCGGATGAAATTAACCGAACACCACCAAAAACCCAGGCAGCTCTATTAGAAGCGATGCAGGAATTTGAGGTTACCTACTCTGGTAAAACCTATGCTCTGGACAAGCCATTTTTTATTCTCGCTACTCAAAATCCTATAGAACAATCAGGGACATTTATGCTTCCAGAAGCACAACAAGATCGTTTTCTGTTATATATAAAAATTGGATACCCCAGTGAGTTAGAAGAAACTACTATTTTAAAAAATACTACAGGCACCAAAAAGGAAACACTTAATAAAGTAATTACAGGAGAGGATATATTAAGATTACAAGACCTGGTAAGAGAAGTACCCATTAGTGATGATCTAATCACATTTGTAAGTAAGCTAATACGGGCAACAAGACCAGAAACCACTACAAATGCATATGTAAAAGAGTGGGTAAATTGGGGAGCAGGGCCGAGAGCAGGTCAGGCAATGATATTAACAGCCAAAGCTAGAGCTTTGATAAAGAGACGCTTATCGGTTACGCTAGAGGATATAGAGCATGTAGCCATACCAGTATTACGCCATAGAGTTATTGTAAATTTTAGAGCAGAATCTGAAGGGATAACATCAGATGAGGTTACTCATCAACTATTAAAAGCTATTCCGGTAGCTACAAATGGAAAAAATAAGTGATACCAATTTAATCGTATCAAAGGTATAGTTGTTTTTTCTTATAAAGACACTGTGAATACATTACATAGCCTTCTACGAGATATATGAACAAGAAATTTAGAGCTAAAAAAAGGAGCCGATATGCGATATTTTAAAGTTAAATTGGTATGAAACAGGATTATCATCAATTATTAAAACCAGAACTTATAAAAAGTGTATCTGGGCTGGCACTCATTGCTCGTGTAATAGTTGATGGATATCTGTCTGGACATAATCATAGTAGAAGTGTAGGTCCGGGAATGGAGTTTAGTCAATTTCGTAATTATGAACCAGGTGATGATTTGCGATTGCTGGATTGGAAAATGTTAGCCAGATCAGGAAGATACTATATTAGACAATCAGAGATAAAAAGTAATATTGCCGTAAAATTTATTTTAGACGCCAGTACATCTATGCTTCATAAGGAAGAAGGACTAACTAAAATGGAGTATGCCAAAGTTTTAGTAGCTTCATTAGCATATCTGTCTCAAAACCAGGGAGACGCTGTAGGGCTTTTTGCACTTAATGATCATCGTTTATACAGTCTTTACCCTAAGGTTCAAAAACAACATTTTAATCGCTTAATGCTAGAGTTGATTAACATTGAGAACGAAGGAAAATGGCCAGAAGATCCCAATACATCAAAAAAACTTCATGATCGAAGTCACAAAGAGTTGATCTTTTTTATTACTGATTTATATGAACATAGTGAAGAATTAACCTCTTTTATCAAACGCTTAAAAACACCTAAAAATGAAGTGGCAGTATTACACGTAATGGGTAAAAATGAATTGGAGTTTGACTATAAAGGTACGGTCACATTTGAAGATCTGGAGACAGGAGCAAGGCGTAAAGTAGATGCCAAGACAGCAAAAAAACAATACCTTATTGCATTAGAAGAAATGATGAAAAACACAAAAAACACTCTGTTAGCTAATGATATAGGTTATCATTTATTTAAGTTGAATGAGAATATAGGAGAGGCTTTACAGGTATTTCTGAAGAAACGAAATAAACTAATTTGATATGTTTTTTCTTAACCCGACATATCTATGGGCTTTATTGGGACTTATTGTACCGATAGTCATACATCTGTGGAGTAAAAAAGAAGGAAAAACAATTAAAATAGGAAGTATTCAACTACTTGATGAATCAGATTCTAAACAAACAAGTAGTATTCAAATCAATGAACTTTGGCTTTTATTACTACGAATAGTATTGATTAGTCTACTCGTAGTTCTTATTGCAGAGCCACAGATAAGAAGAAAAATTACTAAAGCACCTATTACATATATTGTAGAACCTTCTCTACTACAATATAAAGAGATAAATTCGATTTTAGATACCATACAAGCAGAAGAATCAGTACGGCTTTTGCAATCTGGTTTTCCAGAGTATCAAAACGATCCATTACATAAAATCGCTACCATGACTCCTAAGTATTGGCAATTAGCCAAGGAAATGGAAGCATTAGAAACCGATAGTATTGTAGTTTTTACCAATGCATTTGCATCGGGTATAAAAGGGAAGAGGCCACAGGTTCATAAAAATATATCATGGGTAATTCTGGATCCTGGAAAACCAATTAAGAATATCCTTAGTGCTGTTAAAAAAGAGAATACAATACAGTTGCTTTCTGTATCAAGTGATGATCAACATTTATCTTTTGTGAAAGAGCTTGTTGCTATGAATAGTAATCAACTCGAGTTTAATAAGGAGATGGATAGTGTAATTTTTCCGGTAAACGGAAAACAAGAACAACATCCGCTTATTACAGAATCACCTCTTACAATATTAGTATTTTATGAAGATAACTTGTCTAATGAAAAGACATATATTGAAGCTACCTATAGCGCAATATCAAAATACCTTGACAGACCTATTGATGTACGTACAGTACAGAATATTGATACTATAAATCTTGACTCTTTCAAGACAGTAATATGGCTAAGCAAAGACGTAATTCCGAAAACTTCTTCAACAGTACTTCTATATAAACCAGATGATTTATCCCATAACATCATAGAAAAAGGACCTTCAAAAGAAATTTTTTATCTTACAAAATCTCTTAATGCAGAACATGTTGTAAATGAGTATTTTGCAGAACATTTACTGGCGATGCTAAATCTTAATGAAAATCTGGAAGAAAAAATAAGACGGTATGATAAACGAGTTTTACATACAGGAGAATTACTTCCGATAGCTGCAGATTTTAAGCAAAATAAAGAGAATTCTACTATTTTAGATATTTCTAGATGGTTATGGATTTTATTGATACTATTACTGATAACTGAGCGTATCGTAGCAAAATATAGAAAGCAATGATAGAGTCGGGAGGGAAAATATTAGTTCGGTTTAAAAAGCGTTGGCAATTAATGTTATGGATAGAGATTTTGTTGTACGCATTAGGACTCGCTATTTTTATTTATTTCCTGTTTTTCAAGTTAATATTTTCAATTATTACTTTGATATTAGGGGTAGTACTACTTACCGTTTTTATTAAACCATGGAAACCGGGTTTGAAAAAAGTAAGCAGTTATATCGATCAACATCTTGATGTAGCTGAGTATAGTACGGGTCTTTTGTTATTACCCGAAAATCAGCTTTCTGGTTTGGCAAAACTGCAACAGCACAAGGTAACAAAACAGCTTGTTGAAAAGATAAATACTATAAAGCCTCCAAGTCATTTACTAAGAGGAAGTGTTATAATGATGCTATTTATAAGTATTGGTTTTCTAATACATCAGTTTCATATTGTTGATTATATACAATGGTCCCAACATCCAGAAGTACAACCAGAGAAGATCATTTTTAAATCCGAAGATTCAACAACTACAACCCAACGACCTAAGTTAGAAAGTCAGCTATTAACCATACAATATCCTGCTTATACAAACAAAACTTCACTTAAGACTTCTAAAATGGAAGTAAAAGCAGTTGAGGGATCACGATTGTCATGGAAAATAAAGTTTGATACCAAAATTAAAAGTGCAACTATGGAAAGTATGGGAAATAGCTATCCTATGAAGTTGACTAATAATGGATATGTAAGAACTTCAAATTTAAATGCATCGGGGTTTTATAATTTCAAATTTACAGACATGCAGGGTACTTCATATGCGTCTGATTTATATTCGATTGAAGTTGTAAAAGATAAGAGCCCTGATATAAAAGTTACTGATTTAAAACAGTTTACTACCTTTTCTTATGATGAAAGTAAAAAATTAGCATTTACAACCTCTGTTACCGATGATTTTGGTATTGCAGAAGCATATATCATAGCAACAGTTAGTAAAGGATCTGGTGAGTCTGTTAAGTTTAGAGAGGAAAAATTAAACTTTGATAGCAGAGTACTTAGAGGTCGTAAAAATCTTAACTTATCAAAAAATATAGATCTGGATCAGATGAATATGGAACCGGGAGATGAGCTTTATTTTTATATTGAAGCACTGGACCTTAAACGACCTAAACCCAATATTTCTAGAAGTGAAACCTTTTTTGCGGTAATAAAAGATACAATTTCTGATGAGTTTGCCGTAGAAGGAACTATGGGAGTTGATCAAATGCCGGATTATTTTAGAAGTCAACGTCAATTGATTATAGACACAGAAAAACTCATTAAAGACAAGTCAAAACTGTCGAAAAAAGAGTTTAATTTTAAGAGTAATGAACTGGGGTTTGACCAAAAAGTTCTTCGTCTTAAATATGGTGAATTTATGGGCGATGAATCAGAGTTTGGACCGGCTACTCATGAGAATATAGAAGTTTCGGCAGAAGCAGATGAGCATGATGATGATCATGATGATGATCATGAAGAAAAAGATCCTTTGGCAGCATATACTCATGATCACGATAATGAAAATGAACATAATCTGGTAGATCAAAAAGAAGAAAAGGATGGCGGAAAAAGTAATGACCCTTTACATGAATACCTACATAATCATGACGATCCAGAAGAGTCAACACTGTTTACACAATCTTTAAAAAGTAAATTAAGACAAGCACTTAATGAAATGTGGGATGCTGAGTTGTATTTACGATTGTATACGCCAGAAAAATCTTTACCATACCAATATAAAGCACTTAAATTGATTCAGGAAATTAAAAATAGTGCCCGAGTCTATGTACATCGTATTGGTTTTGATCCTCCACCAATTAAGGAAGATAAGAGATTAACAGGTAAAATTGACGAAGTGTCTAATTTTAGAAAAATAGAAGAGCTACAACTTCCAGAAATATACCCTTCTATATATAAGACTGTTTTAAGACTTGAACAATTGATATCTAATAAGACTTTAATTACTGCTGAAGATAAACTCCTTTTTGAAAAGGCGGGAAATGAATTGGCCGTTAAAGCTATTGAAGATCCTGGGAAATATTTAAAGACCTTACAACAATTAAAACGTATTACAGAAGATAGAGCAATATCATCATCAATTTTGACCAAAGTGCAGAGAGGTTTGTTTTATGCGCTTCCCGAGTTAAAATCTAATCCATTTAAAAAGAAAGTGTTAACGAGTGAGATTAATGAATTACTACTAAAAGAGCTTCAAATTCATGATTGATCAAATAACTTTTTTAAATGAGGGTTGGATATGGCAAATTGGTATTGGAGCGATAGTGCTATGGTTTGTTTTTGGATGGAAAGAATGGCCCCAATTTGGGAAACGTAGATTTTGGGTAAAAATAGTAATCGCCTTTTTTGCAATTACTTCACTTGCTATTATAGCATTAAAACCTGCAATTTCAACTACCAACAATACTACTGCCAAAATAGCTTTGCTAACCGAGGGCTATAATAAAGAACAATTAGATAGCTTGGAGAAAATTCATAAAAAACTAAAAAAACATAAGTACAAAGCTAATCATCCTATTTTTGATGATATAAACACTCCGGATTCTGTTTTTATCCTTGGGTATGGTGTGAAACCCTACGATCTCTGGCAATTGGATGATTATAACGTTAATTATCTGGGAAGAAATACACCTACTGGGATAGTTAGGTTTAAATATGATTATAAAAATACTGTAGGTGAACACCAGATATTCACAGGATTATATATCAACCCTCAAAAAGGAAATAAACTTGTATTAGAAGGACCAGGGGGAGCAGGTTTAGATTCTGTTTCTTTAGTAGTTGAAGAACAACAAAAATTTCAATTAACAACTAACCTTAATGTCAAAGGAAACTATCTTTTTTCTCTAGTAGAAAAAGATTCTTTAGGAAAAACTCTATCTACAGACCCTATTCCTTTGGTTGTAGAAGATCCCACTCCTTTAAAAATAGTAGTGGTAAATGGTTTTCCGACTTTTGAAACCAAGTACCTAAAAAACTACCTGGCAGAAATGGGGCATCAAGTACTGGTAAGAAGTCAGATCACCAAAGGAAGATATAAGTTTGAGTATTTTAATATGGAAAGAATGCCTTTAGGGGCATTTTCTAAAAAGAATTTAGAATCTTTCGATCTTGTTATCATTGATGCCAATTCATTTAAAAATTTAGGAAGAAAATCACGTACCGCTTTAGAGAATTCGGTAAAAGAAAATGGGCTGGGTGTTTTTATCCAACCAGATCTTGGTTTTTTTAGATCTTCAAAAGGTTTTGGGGCATTTGATTTTATTTCAGAAAAAAAGACAGAAATCAGACTGGATGATCAGGCAAAAATTAAACTTTCTAAATATGCTTTTGTTTTAAAAGATAAATTTCTACTACAGCATATTCATACTAAATCTAATTCCAAAATCATATCTGGATACAAACATATTGGAAAAGGTAAAATCGGAACTACTGTGTTAGAAAATACATATGAACTTGTATTGGATGGCCATACTGCTGCTTATCAACAAATATGGTCTAAACTCATTAATAGTATAAGTAGTAAAGAAACTTTGTCGGTAGAATGGGGAGTAGCATCAATAATTGCATATAAAGATCACCCTTTTAAATTTGATGTAAGAACATCAATATCAAAACCAATAATCAAAACCAATAAAAAACATAACGTTTCAATACGTAGAGATATTGATTTGTTAAATCTATGGAAAGGAGTTACTTATCCACGGGATTTTGGATGGAATACCCAGTTTTTAGAACAGGATACCACAAAAATATTCGAGTATTTTGTAGCAGATACATCTCATTGGCGATCACAAGCATTGTATAAAACAATTGAAGAAAATAAGAGGTATTATAAAAAATCAAGGAAGAAAGAATCAACTCAAAATCATACCGTACGACCAATACCACTTTTAGGTTTTTATCTTCTATTTTTATTATGTACAGGATATTTATGGCTGGAACCCAAGCTATTGAAGCTATAAAAAGAGTTTTATTGTTAAAATTAGAGTTATAAAACTAATTTAGACCTTTTTTAAGATTTAAAAGTATGGTACAAACCATTTAGAACGTTAACTTTGCAGGCTGTAAGAAAAATTGTTTGTGATTAAGGATATTATTATTGCTGTTTTATGGAGTATTTCTCCTTTTGGCGAAGCTAAGGTTGGGATTCCTTTTGGTATGTTAAGTGGATTAAATATCTACTTGGTGTTTGTTTTATGTTTTTTATCTAATGTATTGGTGTTTCCCATGATGATGTTTTTTCTGGAAAAGATGAATACATATTTGCTTAGATGGAAATTTTATAAAAAAGCTGCAATATATGTAGCCCGAAGAGCAAAATTAGGCTCGGGTACTAAAATTCAAAAACATGAATTTTGGGGACTTCTTTTATTTGTAATGATTCCAATTCCTGGTACTGGTGTGTATGCAGGAAGTATTGCTACGTATTTATTTAAGGTTAAAAAACGAAAAGCTTTTATAGCTAATAGCGTGGGGATATTCTTCTCTTCTGTAATTGTTTGGGTAACCACATTACTTACTATGAAAGGAATTGCCTAAACGGTTATACTATAATCATACGATAAAGATTTTACGTTACATTTCTAATAGATTCATATTGAGTTTCCTAAAACTGATAAAAATCAGTAATAAGAATTAAAAAATATAGTAACATTGATGCTCAAATGCATTTATGGAAATCTCAAATGATATTGTTTTACGCCCTCGGTTTTTTCAGGATTTAGATGTACCATCAGAAAAAGCACTCGAAGCTTTTGAAAAAACAGGTAAAACTTGTCAGGATTTTAAAGTAAGCCGGGTAGATCACCACATTTTTATACGTATTCCTAAAAAAGACCAGCATTTCTGGTCGCCACAACTTCATCTCGAGATTTATGATATTGATGAAAAACAACCACAACTGAAAGGCCTTTTTGGCCCTAGTCCTACAGTATGGACTCTTTTTATGTTTCTTCACTTTGTTGTTGCTACATCATTTATAGGGGCTGTAGTTTGGATGTATGTTAATATACGTCTGGATAAACCGTATTTGTTTTCTGTAATCACCATGTTTTTTCTTCTCATTACTTGGTTTGTACTCTACTTTGCTGGCCGATTGGGGAGACAAGCAGGTAAAAAGGAGATGAAAGAGCTATACTTCTTCATGAAAAGCACTTTAAATTCTGTGGCATGATAAAATATAACAACAATGGATTAGTAAACTATTCTTTATAGTATCTATTAATTTTTTTAAAATGAATAAACCGAAAACATAGAATGTAATCGATAAAGAGAATTTAGTTTCATATTGATAGTTTTTTAAGTTTTCATGCTTTTAAAGCGACAGGAACTTAATTACGAATCTTTCATTATCTGCAAAAACACCTTAGAAAAGACACTCTTCTTCCTTTTTCAAAATTATTTTTATTTTTTTTTTGCCAGTCCCGAAAAATGGAACTAGTAACTATTAATATTGTACTCAAAATAGAGACTAAGTAGTATTAAATGTAAACCATTATGTAAAGTCTAAGAAAAATATTGAAATAAAAAGAAAAGGTGAATTACTTTTTTATTTGATAAATATTTTCAGGCTGAATCATAAAGATTTGATATGTAGATTTTTAGTTACGATCTCACATGGTCACGATAAGAATTATCATATTAGAACACAAATTGTTGAAAAATACAAAAGATATAATCTCTGGTTATAGATGTTGACAGATTACTATATATGTAGTAGTTTTGGCACTTTTTGAAAAAAATAGACTTAATACTTTAAAAAATAAAAATTTACAATATTGAAAAAGAATCACACAACTTTTCTATTGATATGTAACGTCTTGTTATTGATAGTAATTTTTATAACATTTTATTTTCCTAAACCTTCTAGTGCTGATGTTGTTTATGTAGATAATATTAAACTTTTTAATGGCTTTAATATGTCTCAGGATTTAGGGAAAATTAATACTAAAAAAATTACAAAGCAAAAAAAGAAACTAGACAGCTTATATACAATCTACTCTATTTTAAGGGAACAAGAGAATAAAGAAAAAACTCAGGAATTAGAAGTGCAATTAAGAACAGAAGATCAGGAGTTAAAAAAAATGAATGAGTATCTCTCTAAAGATATACGCCAAAAAGTTTGGAATAGATTAGATCAATACATAAAAGAGTATGGCATTGCAAATCAATGCAAGATTATATTGGGAACACAGGGTGTTGGCAATGTTATGTATGCTCAGGAAGAAATCAATATAACAACAAAAATATTAGAATATGCAAATGCCAAATATGAAGGAAACTAAAATTATGATACCGGAGTTTAGTATGCTTAAGAAAAATATGTTGCTTGTTTTTGGGTGTATGTTATTGTTGTTTTCTTCCTGTGTAAAAGAAAAGAAAACTCAAGATTCGAAAATAGAATATAAACTCTTCAATTTAGAGAATTCTGGTTGGAAATCTAAATCTGTTTCTCATTTTTTGTCTGACATAGAGTACAAAGCTACACTAGTTCCTTTACAATACTATATTCTGAAAAATGAAGGAAATCAAGATCTTCAAAAAGTAGATTCTATATATGAATCTCTTAAAAATGAACGAATAATTGAAATAGAATTTCAGCAAGAACAAGAAGATGATGTGCTAAAATCAGAATATACCAATCGTGATTATGAATCAGCTGTTAAGTATATGTCTTTTACAATAGAAAACGATTTCAAAATTGTCACACAATCGGGAGACACTATTCCTTGTTTAGGCGCCACATTTGAAAGAAATTTTAAAGTAGCTCCTTTTAAAAGATTGTTGTTGCATTTTGGTAACATTCAGCCAGAAGAAAACATTAAACTTATATATGAGGATCACTTGTTTGGAAACGGTATACTAAAATTTAAGTTTACAGAAACACCTATTAAGTTATAAAATTATAACACACTTAGTTATATGATCAATACAATACGAAAGAGTAAAGTTACAAAAGTAATTGCAAGTTATTTAGCAATACAATTGATTGTACAAATGATCCAGCCTATGCAATTGTGGGCATTAACCAGCGGTCCGTCACAACCAGAGTTTAAATCATTTACACCTATCGGAACTTCAGATATGGTGAATTTATCCTCAGGAAACTTTAACTACAATATACCTGTTATGGATGTTGGAGGATATCCGTTAAACCTGGCTTATGATTCTGGGGTAACTATGGATCAGGAGTCTTCCTGGGTTGGATTAGGGTGGAACCTTAATGTAGGGCAAATCAATCGACAAGTACGAGGAATTCCTGATGATTTTAAAGGGGATGAAATGACCTATGAAAATAATATGAAGAATAATGTTACTGTAGGAGTATATGCAGGATTTGACGGGCAGATTTTTGGGTTAGAAGCACCAGATGGGCTGAAAGCTTCTTTCGGAATGGATGTAAAGTATAATAATTACACAGGTGTTTCTTTTAAACCATCTTACGGTATACAATTTGGTTTGACAGAAGGAGTTTCTGTCGGAATTCAAGCTAGTAGTTCAGTTACAGATGGTGCTACCATATCGCCAAGTGTCAATGCGAAAATAGGAAACGAATCTTTGTTTGATAGTGCGGTAGGAGGGAGTTTAAATGCAGGAGTGTCCTATAACTCTAATAGAGGATTAAGTTCATTTAATATGGGAGCTTCGGTTAATCTTTCTAAAGGAGTGTTCGATGAGATGAAAGTAGAAAAATCTCTTTCCTCTGGTTCGGGCTCCTATTCTTTTAGTACCCCAACATGGACTCCACGTAAACGTACTGCTTTTACTGATATAAGTGGTACGGTTGCAGTTTCTGTAGGAGGCGATATATGGGGTTTTGATGGAGAATTAGAAGTTTCTGCTATGGGGGCAGTTCAAAAAATAAAAGATCCTTTTAAAGTAGAAAAAGCATATGGATATGAGTTTACAGGTTTTGCCAACCCTAATAATATATTGGATTATAATAGAGAAAAAGAGCAACTTATTAGTAAAACAACTTTAGCGCTTCCTACTACAAACTACACTTATGATTTATATACTGTTCAGGGGCAAGGAATAGGAGGAATGTTTAGACCATTTCGAAGTCAGATAGGGCAAATTAATGATGTATTTGTTCAGGATGAAAATGATAGTTTTAGTTTAGGAGTAGAAATAGAACCAGGGTCAGGGATGCATGCAGGAGTTAACTTTACAGTTGCACCTTCAGAGAGTCATACCGGGATATGGGATACTAAAGCGCTACAGTATTTTAAACAAGAAAGGGAAGGTATTAAAGAAGCAGGGGACTCATTAAACTATGAACCGGTGTATCACAAGTATATAGGGGAGCCAAGGATAGATAAGGATCAGGAATTATTTGAAGATTTAGGAGGGTATGCTCCAATAGCATTAAAATTAGGGGGAAGCAGAAGTAGTTTTGATAGATATGCAGATAACCGTTTTAGAATAAAAACGTATACTGATAACTTCATTCCCGAATATAAAGATTTAGGTGGAGCTGAATTTAAAAAGAAATTTAAACGAAGCAATAGAGATGTTCGTAATCAAAACATACAAAAAATAAGTGCAGAAGACCTACCTAAATTTTACAATAATAAGAACTACGTAGACTCTCGCATAAATAAAGAAGCAGAGCCTCATCACACTGCAGAAGTAAGAGTACAAAATACTGATGGTTCTATATATGTTTTTGGAGAAACAGCTTATAATAATGTTAAAAGAGAAGTTGCATTTACCACAGATAGTAATACTTATAATTGTGCTACAGGACTTGTTACATATCAAGGGGGTGAAAATTCTACGGGAAATAGAAGTGGAATAGATCATTTTTTTAATGCTGTAAACACACCTTCTTATACACATACGTACTTATTATCTTCTGTATTGTCTTCAGATTATGAGGATTTGAAAGGTGATGGTCCTACAGATGATGATCTAGGAGCGTATACCAATTTTGTGTATACCAATAAAGAAGATACATACAAATGGAGAATCCCTTATGGAGCAATGCAAGCTTCCTATAATGCTGGTTTGAATACCAATAAAGCGGATCAAAAAGGAAGTTATATCTATGGAGAGAAAGAAATAAAATATATTGATAAAATTGTAACCAAAACTCATGTAGCGATATTTGATCTTTCTCCTCGTAAAGATGCACGTGGAGTTGCAGGAGAGAATGGAGGAGCCCCATCTTCTGGACAACAAATGTACAAAATAGATAAGGTTAGGCTGTATTCAAAACCAGAAGCTCTTAAAGCAAAAATATTAGATGATGATGCTACTAATGATTTGCCAATAAGTGCTATCAAAACGGCACATTTTGTCTATGATTATTCTCTGTGTAAAAAAGTAGAGAATAATAAAGGAGAAGCTCCTAATGGGAATGAGTTACGTAATGAAGGTGGAAAATTAACATTAAAGAAAGTATATTTTACCTATCGAGATTCTAAAATGGGTAAGTATACTCCGTATACTTTTAATTATGATGGATTTAATCCGGATTATAATCTAAAATCCTATGATGTTTGGGGTGGATATAAACCGATTGTTAAAGACGCATTACAATACGACCAGAATGGTAACGTAGTATATATTAAGAATGAAAACGGGGTAGATGTACCTCAAATGAATCCTAATTTTGAAGGGGGTAATACTGGCTTTTGTAATACAGGAGATGCTATTACAGCACCAGAATTTGCCTTTATACAACAAGATGATCGTAAGTTACAGGATTCTTTCTCTTCAGCTTGGTCATTAACATCTATTGATTTACCATCAGGTGGAAAAATCGACTTGACTTATGAAAGTGATGATTATCAATATGTTCAGAATCGTGATGCGTTGCAAATGTTTAAAGTGGTAGGAACAGGTGAAAAACCGAACCCTTCTAATCCTGAGGGAAATAAAAAACTATATAAGTCAGGAGCATTAAATGTTTTTGATGGAGATGCAGATTATTTGTATGTAAAACTTCAGTCAGGAGAAACAGCTACAACAGATGCTGATTTTAGATCAAAATATTTAAAAGGGATTGAGAATAAACCGATTTATTTTAGATTCTTAATGAATATGACTAAAGCCGGGGCATTACATACACCTGCAAAACCTAGTAATGATTTTGATTATGTAACCGGATATTTTGAAATCTCCAAAAATAAACAGATCAATGTATTTAAAAAAACAGATGGAGAAGTGTATGCGGCCATCCCCATGAAAATGACGGATATCGAAGGCGGAGTTTTAGGTACTAAACAAGTCAATCCGATCTCTAAAGCAGGATGGTATTATGGACGACAATACCTAAATGGATTGGTGTATGGAATTAACATGGATTATAGATCTGAAAATTTAGAGAGTATAGCAAAGAAATTGATTAGTAGTGTTGCTGCAATCAAAGACCTTGTCACGGGTCCTAATAAGAAGTTACGAAGTAATGAATTTTTATGTGCACAGCGTTTTATACCAGAAAAGTCCTGGATACGTTTGTCAACTCCCGGAAAGTATAAGCTAGGAGGCGGTGTAAGGATAAAGAAATTGGTGATGAGAGATCAGTGGAATAAAATGGTGGATGCCACAATTCCTGATACTAATGAAAAGTATAATAAAGAGTATGGACAAACGTATGAATATACCTTAGATGATGGGAGTTCTAGTGGTGTTGCCACTTATGAGCCTAACCAAAGTAAGGAAAATCCATTTGTAGAACCATTTTATAATCATTCGGATCGTCTGGTAGCACCTCGTGAAGTAAATTATATAGAGAAACCATTTGGAGAATCTTTTTTCCCTTCTTCAGTTATAACCTATAGTAAAGTTACGGTGAGTAATCTGAAGCGAGAAGGAATATCAAAACATGCAACAGGTAAGGTGGTAACAGAACATTTCACTTCCAAAGATTATCCAACTGTTGTTGATTACACAGATATTGATGCTGGTATGGTAACAAACCAAAATGATTTTTTAAAGAATATGTTAAAAGGAATTTTTGGGGCACCCATCGCGATGAAAAACGAATTTACGCTTTCTCAGGGTTTTATGGTGCATACCAATGATATGAATGGAAAGATGCGTTTTCAGAAAGTATATGCAGAGCATCAGGATAAAGCCATATCATCTGTAGAATATAAATATAGTACCCAACAAAATGATATAACAAAATTAGATAATAAACTACCAATAATCTCAAAAGATGGTAAGGTGCTTTATGATCGAGAAATTGGAGTGGATTATGATATGGTTACAGATTTTAGAGAAAGTTATTCTAAATCCGAAAATAAAGGATTTAAAGGAAATATAGTTATTTTAATAATAGGTGTATTTCCAGTTCCAGTTCCTATGGTGGTCCCTTCTATGACCAAGATGGAAAATATAGCCCATTCAGCCATCACTACCAAAGTAATTCATACAACGGCAGTACTAAAAGAAAAAATAGCTACAGATCTCGGATCTAAGGTGTCAACTATAAATGAAGCTTGGGATGCAGAAACGGGACAAGTATTATTAACCCGAACTGTCAATGAATTTGATGATGAATACTACAACTTTAATTTTCCTGCATACTGGGCCTATGATAATATGGGGCAGGCATCTCGTAATATAGGTATTACTGGAATTTTGAAAAGGTCAGGGAGTTTCTTTACTATTCCTGATGCTAAGAAATATTTTACGCTAGGAGATGAAATAATAGCTACCTATGGCAGAGCAAAGAAGAGCGATCGACTTTGGATTGTAGGGTTTAATCCTGCGGGTGATGGAGTGATGTTAATGAAAAGAAACGGAAGCGTCATTAATACTTCTGAAGGAGCAGATATTAGTGAGGAGATTAACTTCAAAATAGTAAGATCAGGACGTAGGAATCAACAAATGGCCAATATGGGGTCCATTACAATGATGAAAAACCCAATCAAAGGAAGTACTGGAGCAAATTTGAATCAAATAGATACCAATACATTCACGCTAAATACAAATACACCTGCTGTAGATAATTTACGAATTGTAAATGCCAGTGCAGTAGAATATAATGACTTCTGGAATTGCCAGTGTGAAAGCGAACTTAAATTTGCACCAGAATCATTAAATGGAGGCAAACTTGAAGATATTTCACAAGATGATTATCCTTTTGAAAATCCTTTTAACCCTTATGTTTATAACGCAAAGGGAGAATGGAGAGCAAAGCGTTCCTATGCATATTTAACAGAACGTTCTCATGTTAATCAAGGTACAACTTCTAAGGTAAATACTCGTAGAGAAGGGTATCTTAAAGAGTTTACTCCGTATTATGCTCTGATGCAAGATAAAACCTGGAGAAAATCTGGGACAGCTAATGATGCCTGGACATTTGCTAGTGAAGTTACTCAGTATAGTCCTTTTGGAACAGAATTAGAAAATAAAGACGCTTTAGGGAGATATTCTGCTGCGCAATACGGATATAATTATACGTTGCCAACAGCAGTAAGTTCTAATAGTAGATATCGTGATATGGGGATGGATGGTTTTGAAGATTATGTTTTTATGAAATCTGATAGCGCCCATTTTAATTTTAAAAATTCGGCAGACAAAGATGGGTTTGAAGGAATACAGATAACAGATAAAGTGTCTCATACAGGTAGAAATAGTTTATTAATCCCGGCAAACGAAAATGCAATTTTAGAACGTAATCTTATTGGTGAGTTACCCGAAGATACAGACTATGATAATGATGGAATTAAGGATGATGAAGATTTATGCCCTTTTACACCTAGTAATAATTACGATTATGATGGAGATGAAATTGGTGATGAATGTGATGATGATGCAGTACCTCAAGTATTCGGACGATATACTACGAATGAAGTACTTTATATAGCTGGAGGCGTAAAAGAATGTGTTGGTAGAAGTGCCGAATTCACTATATATGGAAATCCTAACGAGACAATCGAGTATGCAATAGTATTCCATCAAACGAATTATAGAGGTATGGGATTACGTATTAATGACCAACTTATTTTCACCGATAATGATGTTAGAAACAAAGCCGGAGAACTATTTGTTTTCAGTGATATCGTACTGGATATTCGAGGGCAAAAGTATATAGATCTTGATTTTGATGTTGTTAGAGCGAAATCCAAAAAAGGAGATAATACCTGGCGAATGGAATTTATGATTTTAAATAAAAATAATGGAAGCCCTGTACCAGGTACTTCAATTGATTTGAGATCACAAGGAAGAAGAGATAAAAGATGTGGTGAACCTGAATGGGGAAATTTAGACCAAATTAAGCATTAATTATATAATCGATATCAAATTCGAATTCATTGATACATACATTAAAAAATAATCTAAATCTATTTAGATATATGAAAAATCTAATTTATATACAATCAAAGCTCACGAAGTATTCTTTGCTAGTACTTGTAGTTGTTTTTAATAGCTTGTCTGTAATAGCACAGGTCTCTTCTCAGGAACGCCAGGCTTTGATAGATTTATATAATAGTACTGATGGGGCTAATTGGACCAATACACAAGCAAATAACCAGCCATGGTTGATTAATGATCCAAATTCTTTGGTGAGTGATTGGCATGGGGTTACACTTGTTGCAGATAAGGTAACAGCTTTAAAATTAGATAATAATAATTTGGTAGGTACGATTCCGAATTCTATATCCAACATATCAGGATTAGAATCATTATCCTTAACCAGAAATACACTTTCTGGGAGCATTCCTACGACTATTGGTGATCTGGTTAATCTAACAAGTATATCCTTGTCTCGTAATAAACTAACAGGAACACTACCTGCATCGATTTCTAACTTATCAAACTTAAGTACGATATCTTTATTTTTAAACAAAATGAGTGGTGATATCCCAACAGGATTAGGTACTCTTTTGAATTTAAAAGTTATTCATTTAGCCTTCAATAATTTTACAGGAACAATTCCTGGTAATTTTGGTAATCTTTCTAACTTAACATTTTTATACTTAGCGGGGAATAAATTAGAAGGCGAATTGCCAAGCCAGCTTGGTGTTTTAACCAAGTTAAGGACACTGTCGATTGCAAACAATAGTTTTTCCGGAAAAATACCATCAGGATTCTCCGCAATTGCATCATCTGATATCTTAAACACTTTAGAACTTGAAGGAAATAATTTTGTGTTCAATGATTTTGAAACTGAACATGCAAATTATCAAGCCAATCTAACAAGATATCGATATACACCTCAAGGCAAAATAGATCAGGCTGAAACGATATCAGTATCTACAGGGCAATCAATTACATTAACTGGTACAGCATTAACAAGTACCAACAATAGCTATCAATGGTACAAAGATAATGTAGCTATCACAGGAGCAACGAGTAAAGATTTAGTCATCACTAATGCCACAGGCACAGATGTAGGAATATACCATTTTGTAGCAACCAATAGTATTGTTACAGGATTAATACTAACCCGAAATGAAATTACAGTATCAATTTCTGATGCTGAAGCTGGGCGAGTCTCTGCAGCAGAACGCCAGGCTTTGATAGATTTTTATACCAGTACAGATGGGGGAAATTGGACCAATACACAAGCCAATAATCAGCCATGGTTGATTAATGATCCAAATTCTTTGGTGAGTGATTGGTATGGAGTTACACTTGTTGCAGATAAGGTAACAGCTTTAAAATTAGATAATAATAATTTGGTAGGTACGATTCCGAATTCTATATCCAACATATCAGGATTAGAATCATTATCCTTAACCAGAAATACACTTTCTGGGAGCATTCCTACTACTATTGGTGATCTGGTTAATTTAACAAGTATATCCTTGTCTCGTAATAAATTGACAGGAACACTACCTGCATCGATCTCTAACTTATCAAACTTAAGTACGATATCTTTATTTTTAAACAAAATGAGTGGTGATATCCCAACAGGATTAGGTACTCTTTTGAATTTAAAAGTTATTCATTTAGCCTTCAATAATTTTACAGGAACAATTCCTGGTAATTTTGGTAATCTTTCTAACTTAACATTTTTATACTTAGCGGGGAATAAATTAGAAGGCAAAATTCCTATAGAATTAGGGAATCTTACAAATTTACAAACCTTATCAATTTCTGATAATAATCTAAATGGGGTTATTCCGAGTCAAATATCTAATTTAACAAACCTTGTTAATTTTAGATTTAAAGGTAATGGTTTTGTGTTTAAAAATTTTGAAACAGAACATTCTACCTATAAATCAAAAATTGTAAATTATGTATTCTCTCCTCAGGATAAAGTAGATCAGGCAGAAACTTTATCCGTAGCTACTAATGGTAGTATCACCTTAGCCAGTACAGCATTAACCAGTACAAATAACAGCTATCAATGGTATAAAAATGATGTAGCTATTACAGGAGCAACAAGTAAAGATTTGATTATCTCTAATGCTACAGATACAGATGCTGGAGTATATCATTTTACAGCGAGTAATACTGTAATAACAGACTTAACATTAACTCGTAATCCAATAACTTTATCGATAAGCCCAGCTGAAGCATGTGGAGTTTCTGCGGCAGAAAGACAGGCCTTGGTAGATTTATACAATAGTACAAATGGAGCAAATTGGACGAATACAACAGCAAATAATAAACCTTGGTTGATTAATGATCCAGCTTCTAAAGTTTGTGATTGGTATGGAGTTACAGTGACTGAAGGTAAAGTAATAAGTTTGAATCTAAGAACTAATAACCTTGTTGGATCTATTCCAAATTCATTAGGTCAGCTAATAAGTTTACAAACTTTGATTTTTACATCGAACCAACTTTCTGGTAATATTCCTATAGAGTTAGGACAACTAGTGAGTTTAAGAGATTTGAGATTAGAAAAAAACAAGTTTTCTGGTAGTATTCCATCTGAATTAGGACAATTAGCTAGTTTAGAGTATTTGTATTTAAATAATAATGAACTCACACAAAACATTCCTATTACGTTTACTGGGTTATCGAATTTGAAACTACTTTTATTATCCTCCAATAGACTTTCTGGAAGTATTCCCCCTTTATTGGGGCAGTTAAATAATCTTAGGGATCTTCATTTATCTGCTAATCAATTTTCTGGTAGTATTCCTACAGAATTAAGCCAGTTAGTTAATTTAGAAAATCTTTTTCTTGAAGTGAATCAACTTTCAGGATCGTTGCCTTCTGAATTGATAGAATTAAAGAAGTTAAAAAAAATATATTTAAGTCAAAATCAGTTTTCGGGCGAAGTGTTTCCAACATTGATTCAAATAAAAAGTTTAGAGGATATTCGTCTAGATAAAAACAGGTTTACTGGTAGTATTCCTTCTTCGATTTCTTCATTAAATTTGAGGGTACTACAAATATCCGATAATCAATTTTCAGGAAACATTCCTATAGAATTTAGTCAATTGAATGGTTTAGTTGCTTTATTTATGAATTCAAATTCATTTGAAGGTAATATTTTATCGATTCTAAAACCAATACCCAATTTGAGTAGCCTTCAACTCAAAGATAATAAATTTGTATTTTCCAACTTTGAATCTGATTTCACAACTTTTAAAACAAAGTTAAAAGTAAATTTTCAATATATTCCTCAAGCCAAAGTAGATCAAACACAAACCTTATCGGTTATTAAAAACGGAAATATAACCTTAACCAGTACAGTATTAACCAGTACAAATAACAGTTATCAATGGTATAAAGATGGAGTTGCTATTACCGGAGCAACAAACAAAGATTTGATCATTTCTAATGCTACAGATGCAGATGCAGGAGTATATCATTTTACTGCCACCAATAGTGTAGTCACTGGATTAACATTAACTCGTAATCCAATAACTCTATCGATAAGCCCGGCAGATGGTTGTGGAGTTTCTGCAGTAGAAAAACAAGCACTAGTTGATTTATACAATAGTACAAATGGAGTTAATTGGACTAATAATACAAATTGGTTATCTGCTACAGTTCCGGTTTGTGATTGGTATGGCGTTACTGTAATAGATGGTAAAGTTACTACGATAGAGTTAGTAAGTAATAATTTGGTTGGTGATATTCCTTTGGGAATAAAAGGGTTAACAAACCTGATCAAGCTAAATCTGGAAACAAATCAACTTACAGGAACAATTCCTGTAGAGATAGGGCAGTTAACGAATCTGGAATTTTTATCTCTAAATCAAAATGACTTGTATGAGGAGATTCCTACAGAATTACAATTCTTAAGCAAATTGAGATCTCTGTATTTAGGACACAATAAATTAACAGGAACTATCCCTGTCTCTTTATCAAAACTTAGTAACCTTAGATATTTACACCTTCAGGGAAATAAACTATCAGGAGAAATTCCCGTAGCATTAGGAATTTTATCTAACCTTACCGATTTAAACCTTTATAGCAATGCTCTTACAGGAGAGATTCCAGTAGAATTAGGACAATTGTTAAATTTAAAATCACTGCATTTAGATAATAACCAACTTTCTGGAAGTATTCCGGTGACTTTTGGAGAATTACTTAATTTGGTAGATTTAAACTTATATAACAATAATCTTACGGGTAGTATTCCTGAAGAGTTGGGGAATCTATCAAAATTACAATCTTTATACATCTATAATAATCAACTTTCAGGAGTTATTCCTGTTACACTTGGTCAATTATCAAATTTGAAAACATTAGATGTACACAGTAATGAACTTACAGGTGAGCTTCCTGATGCTATAAGTAAATTGTCAAACCTGGAATCTTTATGGATACATGATAATCAACTTTCAGGAAAAATACCTTCTACTTTAGTTACATTACCTAAACTTCAACTATTATATCTTAACGATAATCAATTTGTGTTTTCTGATCTTGAATCTGAGTTCAATGCATATAATTTAAGATTAGGATCAGGATTCAAATATTTCCCTCAAGGAAAAGTCGATTTGGAAGAAGAACAACCAGTTGTACTAGGTGATGAAATTATATTAGGAACAAAGGCACTTACCAGTAGTAGTAATAGTTATCAATGGTTTAAGAATGGTGTTGCAATATCGGGAGCTACCAATAGTACATTTAAAATAACAACAGCAAAAGAAAGTGATGCAGGAGTATATCATTTTGAAGCGACCAACACTATTGTACATGACTTGACTTTAGAACGTAACCCTATTACATTAAAAGTTACTTCTGATGTGTGCTCAGTATCTGCTCGAGAAAAGCAAGCACTTGTAGACTTCTACACACAAACCGGAGGAATAGGTTGGACCACAAAAACTAATTGGTTAACAGATACTCCAGTATGTAATTGGTATGGAGTAACTGTAGTAAACGGAAAGGTGACAGAACTAAAATTAGGGAATAACAATTTGACAGGAAACTTATCAGTTTCTTTACTTCAATTGATTAATTTAAAACAACTGGACTTATCAAATAATCAGCTAGAGGGAGAAATTCTCCCTGGTATCATGCAGTTGATCAATTTAGAGCAAATCATAGTGTCAGATAATAATTTTATAGGGAGTCTACCGAAAGAATTAGGGCAGCTGACACAATTAAAAAGACTTCAACTAAGTAATAATCGGTTTACTGGAGATATCCCTGCTGAGTATACTCAATTAACCAATTTAGAAGAGTTAGAAATAAGTAATAATCAACTTACTGGTAATATTCCTGTAGGATTTGATCAACTGGTTAGGTTTACAAAATTTATAGTATTCGATAATCAATTTGTGTTCTCAGAAATAGAGCCTGCATTTATAGCTTTACAAACGAAACTAGGAGCTGGTTTTATCTATAGTCCGCAGGCCAAAGTAGATCAGGAAGAAATAATATCTGCAGCAGTAGGAGAACCCATTACCTTAACTAGTATTGCTTTGACCAGTACAAATAATACATATCAATGGTATAAAGACAATGTGACAATTACCGGAGCAACAGATAAGAATTTTGTAATAGCTTCTGCTAGTGATGCAGATGCTGGGGTTTATCATTTTACATCAACGAATAGTGTAGTTGCAGGATTGACATTAACACGTCATCAAATAGAATTAGAAGTAGGTACTGTTTCTTGTGAAATATCAGCAGCAGAACGTCAGGCTTTAATCGATATTTATAACACTACTAATGGAGCTAATTGGGCTAATACATTGTCAAATAATAAGCCTTGGTTAATCAATGATCCTAATTCTAAAGTATGTGATTGGTATGGAGTAAAGGTGACTAATGGAAAGGTAACCTCATTAAGGTTAGTAAACAATACCCTGGCAGGTAATATTCCTTCTTCTTTGTTTCAATTGGTTAGTCTGCAAGATGTTCAACTTTCAGATAATCAGCTTACAGGGATGATTCCTATGGAATTACTAACCTTAACCAGGTTACAGACATTGAATTTAAGTAACAATCAGTTAGAAGGAGAAATTCCCGAAAATATTGATCAATTATCCAATTTAGAGCACTTATTGTTATCAAACAATAGTCTTATAGGAGGTATACCAAAATCATTAGGGCAGATAACAAAACTAGAAGATCTTCAGTTAAACTCAAATCAACTTATAGGTGGTATTCCAGAAGAGTTAGGAGGGTTAAGCAATTTAAAATCAATAACAATATCTAATAATCAATTATCAGGCAACATTCCCGATACATTTACTCAATTAATCAAGCTAGAGGTATTTAAAATAGATAATAATCTATTTTCTGGTACTATTCCTGCCGGACTTGATCAGTTTGTTGGATTTAGAAACTTCTCTATTTTTGATAATAAATTTATATTCTCAGAAATAGAACCTACGTTTACTGCTCTAAAAGCTAAACTAGGAGTAGGTTTTATTCATAACCCACAAGCTAAAGTTGATGAAATTGAGTCTAAAACTATAGTTGCTGGCTTACAAGTAACTTTAACATCTAATATACTTACCAGTACCAATAATAGCTATCAATGGTATAAAGATGGTGTAGCTATTACGGGAGCTACCAATAAGGAATTAGTATTTAATACTATCAGTGAAAGCGATGCGGGAGTTTATCATTTTGCAGCAACGAATAGTATCGTAACAGGACTAACGATAGAACGTAATTCGATTACAATATCAATAGCTCCAGCTGATTCTTGTGGAGTATCAGCAGCAGAAAAGCAAGGACTTATAGATTTTTATAATACTACAAATGGAGTAGGATGGACCAACAATACAAATTGGCTATCAGCTACAGTTCCGGTTTGTGATTGGTATGGAGTTACAGTTGTAGATGGAAAAGTAACAGCTTTGTCATTACCAAAAAATAATGTAACAGGAGAAATTCCTGCTTCGATTTCTCAGTTGACTAGCCTTACTACATTACGACTAAATGATAATAAACTATTGGGGGATATCCCATCTGCTTTAGGGAAAGTATTAAGTTTAGAACACTTATACCTTTCCTGGAATCATTTAACAGGAGAAATCCCATCTGCTTTAGGGAAATTAAAAGGGTTAAAAACCTTTGAAGCAATGGGAAATCAGCTTACAGGGGATATACCTGTAGAATTAGGTAACCTCACTAGTCTGGAGAGGCTTAACTTGTATCGTAATTTATTAACAGGAACAATTCCCGTTGAGTTAAGTAACTTGCTGAACTTGAAGTATCTTAGTTTAAGTGATAATCAATTATCAGGAAGTATTCCTGCATCATTTGGTAATCTTACTAAATTAGAGGAACTTAGTTTATTTAGAAACCAACTTACAGAAAGTATCCCTGTTCAATTAGGACAATTAAGCAGTTTAAAACATCTCTATTTAAATCATAATCAACTTACCGGAAGTATACCGGCAGAGTTTGGAGCACTAAGCAACCTTCAGTTTTTATGGTTGAGTACTAATGAACTGACCAATAGTATTCCTATAGAACTAGGAAACCTAAGAAAACTACAAGATTTTAAAGCAAATGATAATCAACTCTCAGGAAGTATACCTACCGCTTTAGGAAATGTATCAAGTCTTAAATATCTAGAATTGGCAAGAAACCAATTATCGGGGCCAATCCCAGTTCAATTTGGACAATTGACAAATTTACAGCAATTGTACCTTAGTGATAATCAACTTTCGGGAAGAGTACCTACAGCATTAAGCCAGTTAACTAGTTTAAAACATCTGATGATTGATTCGAACAGATTTGTTTTTTGGAATGTAGAACCAGAATTTAATACTTACGTAGCAAATCTTATTAGCTTTTTATATGTTCCTCAGGCAAAAGTAGATCAGGTAGAAAATCACACTATTTATATTGATAAATCAATAACTTTTACCAGTAATGCACTCACCAGTACTAATAATAGTTATCAATGGTATAAAAATAACATTGCGATACCGGGAGCAACCAGTAAAGATTTAATTATAACCAATGCAACTACTACTGATGCAGGAGTATATCATTTTACGGCTACAAATAGTGTTGTTACGGGATTAACTTTGGTACGTAATTCTATCACTCTTTCAGTACTTGTGCCTAACTGGGATTCGACCCAATCTTTTTGTAGCTCAGAGAAAATACCAACAATAAGTGATTTAGTATCTCCGATTCCTAATACTGCAATAGTTACTTGGTATGAAACTCAAACGGGAGGAACAGCTTTAATTGGATCTACCGAATTAGAAGCTATAGTATACTGGGCAGAAGGAAATGCAAATGACCCCAGAGTAGGAGTAAAAGTAAACTTAAATGAAGGCGCTCCAGGAATTGAAGAAGAAGATTATCAGGCATTTTCAATACTATCAAACTCAAAAATAAAAGATCTTAGAATTACAGGAACAAATATCAGCTGGTATAGTACATCTACAGGAGGAATGCCCTTGGATATTAATACTGTATTAGAGGATGGAAAATCATATTTTGCGCAGCAAGGTACTGTTGGATGTAGATTTGAAGTTGTTGTTGCTGTAAAAGTATTTGAACCAGAAGGAGATGGATGGCAATATTTCTGTAAATCAACGGGGCCGACTATAGCTGATCTTGGAGTTAGATATACCATTTTAAGTGGCCATACATTGATTTGGTATAAAACAGCTACCGGAACAGAAACATATGTTTCTACAGAAGGTTTGGTTGATAAAGGGGTATATTATGCGGTTCAGCGAGATGCATTAAACAATGAAAGTACTAGAAAAAGAATTACCGTTTCTATTTTTGATGTTCCGGCACCTGTCGTTGTTAATAGAAATCAAATCTTTTATACAAGTGATCCTGTACATGTTTCAGATTTGGTGGCTACAGGAAATAATATCCTATGGTATGATGCAGCTTTTGGAGGAACGGCATATAATCCTACTGAAAGACTTGTAGATGGAAGAACTTATTACGCAGCTCAAACGGATATAAACTGTACACCAGGAGATGTAGGTTGTTGTACAAGCACATTTAGAGAAGAAGTAATAGTAAGTATTAAAGAAGAGTTACCACCTTCATTGATCGGATGCGAACGATTTCGACCACAACCAGGAGAACGTTATGTGATAAGTGCCTGGGTACGAGAAGATGGATTATTAGCAATTAACCCGGTAACCAGAAACTTTAGTGAGGTAAGTAATATATTTACAGGTCTATTAAATCATATTGTAAAGGATATAATTTTAGCTCCGGTAATAGCAGATAGACATATCCCAGAAGTATATGTCCCAAAACCTGATACTCGCGAATTTGATGTACTAGTTCCTTTCATTAAAAATGTTGTAGATAAAAATTTAACCATATATGATTTTAAATATGTAAAAGAAAGGCAGAATGGAGTCGGCCCAGAGAGAACGGTAGGATTTGAATTTTCATTGGTTCCGGGTAAAAAATATACACCTCAATTTAAATATAGAACACCAAATGTGAAAGGACATAGTTATCCTTATCCACTTCTAAATAACCCTACCCTGGCTTTAAACTTTACTGGAACTTCTGTCTGTGGTACTAAATTTTGTATGACTTCTTCTTTTAAGATTGATGGAGGATCATTATCGTTTAACAGAAATAATATAGTAAATACTAGTGATAGAACATCAGGAACGTTTTCTAGTATTACCACATATACATACACTGTAGATCCAAATTATCAGGCAATGGAATATGTAAATTCATTATTGCGATTACGATACCGAAATAAAGATGGAGTTGATATTATTCCTCAAAATAGAACAGATATCGAATTTAAACCAAAAGGAGAGATAGTAGATGGTTGGCAAAGAGTTTCGGCTGATTTCAAAATCCCTTTAGACGCTACAAATATGCAGATTCATTTAGAAAGCAATATTCAAGGTGATGGGTTAGAACAGCTAAATGTATATTTTGATGATGTGAGAATACATCCTTTTAAAGGTAATATGAAAACTTTTGTATATGATCCTATTACCCAAAGATTGAAATCAGAATTAGATGAAAACAATTATGCGACCTTTTATGAATATGATCAGGAAGGCGGTTTGATACGTATCAAAAAAGAGACAGAAAGAGGAGTCTTTACCATTCAGGAAACACGTTCAGGAAACTCTAAACTTAATGGCCAGAAATAATGAAAAAAACATATAGATATATTACCATTTTATTATGTTGTATAGGAAGTATACAGCAAAGTAATGCACAAAATACAAATGTAAAAAACCTCTTTAAAAAGGTAGCACAATCATACAATGATAAAAAGCAATATCAGATTGATGTGACCTATAACATGCATAGAGGATTAACAGGGAATACGATTACAGAATCTTATCAGGGAAAAATGGTTAAGAACAATGATTTTTCTCAAATGATGGTATTAAACTCAGAAATTCTTCAATTTCCTGAGGGCCAATTAAATATTGATCATACTGCGAAAATAGCAACTTATATAGATTCTAAAGGATCTTCTCCAAAAAACCAGCTATTAGATATTAGCAGTTTTTTAGATTTTTATGATGAAGTAAAAGTTACAGAAAAGAATGGAGTTTTGGTCTGTGAGATGGTATCCAACAAACCTGATATTCAGAATCAATATGGTAAAGTAATACTATATATTAATAAAGAGAAGTATTTGATAGAAAAACAAGAATTGTTCTTCTCTACATTAATACCATTCGTAGATGGTAATACCAAAAAGATGGATTATGGGCGTTTGGTAGTTCATTTAAAACATAGAGAATTAGAGAGTTCTGCCGCACCTGTTCTCAAGGATTATATCAATGTTTTATCAAAACAAAATATCACATTAGCAGAACAATATAAAGGGTATCACTTAACCAATCAGGCACACTAAAAAGAAAATGTATTTATGAAGAATACGAACACATATCTTAAGCTTTTTATTTTATTCTTTGTTATTACTTTAGGGTATAGCCAAGATAGATCAGAATATAATCCATCAGAAATTAGTAGTGCAATTACTTCGAATACAGCACTAGTGTTTAGTCCAGACCTTGGATCATTAACTAATGCTACTACAGTTTCTGCAGCGACCAGTATAATTTTAAATGTAAATTCGGATCAGGCTCCGTATGGTTGGTTTCGATATGCAATACAACTGAATGTAACTCCTAGATTGGCTAACGGAAATTTTGATGATGCAAATACATATCAAGTAGAATTATCTGTTGAGCATAATGTGATTCCTGGAGCAGGAAATAGTGGAGTTGATGTAAGAAAACACGTCATAAAAGATAGGTATGGGGCTCGGATAGCTGTGCAACAAGGTACCTATGAAAATTTGGGAGCAGGTCTGGCTCCAGATATCAATGGGTATATTCCCGAAAATATACTATTAGCAGCGCAGTTAGATATAGAAAACTATAAACAACTTTCTGATACAACACCTCTTCTTAGAGTAGTACGTGATAACGTAAGAAATGAATTGTCGGTAAAATGGTCTGTGATTGAAGGAGTAGATAATTATCAATTAGAATGGACATGGGTAGATAGTTATGGGGATACTTTTGAAACAGCACTTACTTCTGACCTTATTAGGTTAACCACCAGAGATTTTGAACAAAATAGTACACGTATTCAAACCATAAATAACGAGTATAATATCCCGTTGATTTATAGCAAAGGGTATATTATTTATAGAGTAAGAGCTGTAGGTCGTTATCAAGAGAATGTATCCAAATATAAATATGGGAGATGGAGTAGTGGAGCCAATGAGAAAACAACTGTTGCGAGTTGGCCAGGTGTCTATCAAGTAACAGAAGATCATGAAAATGATAAAAACTGGCAGTTTCAGGCAAGTTATGCAGAAGAAGGCAAGAAAAAAGAAGTTGTAAGCTACTTTGATGGTACTTTACGTAATCGTCAGACCGTTACAAAGATCAATTCAGACGATAATACTATTATAGGCGAAGTGATTTATGACGCACAAGGTCGTCCTGCAGTAGAAGTATTACCAGTTCCTACAACACAAAAACAAATAGGGTACGTCAGAGATTTTAATCAGAGTACCTTACAACCGGGGACACCATATGATTATAAAGATTTTGACCTGAACAGTCAAAATATTTTGGATCAGTCGACTGCAGAAAAAGCAATGGCTACTGCAAATGGAGCAAGTAAATATTATTCTACAACCAATGATACTAATGGTGATTTTAGAGATCGAGTACCTGATGCAGAGGGACATCCATTCTCTCAGATTGAATATATGCCCGATAACACGGGACGTATCCGAAGAAAGAGTGGTGTAGGAGTTACTCATCAATTGGGTAGTGGTCAGGAAATGGAATATTATTATGGTACTCCGGAACAGAAAGAATTAAATCGCTTGTTTGGATATAGTGTTGGTCATAAAGCCCATTATAAAAAGAATATGGTGATCGACCCAAATGGGCAAGCCAGTATAAGTTATATTGATCCACAAGGTAGGACTATTGCTACCGCATTATCAGGATATACTCCGACGAACCTGATCGGAACCTCAGATGAAGTAGATGCCAGTGGGGTATTACATAAAGAGCTAAACGTTGATCTATTAGGCAAGTTATCCAGAGATGCCAAAGACACTAATACAGATAATAATATCAAAACGGCTACTCAGGCTTATGGTGCATTAGGAGACGCTCTTGAATATGCAGGTACCAAGGTTTCTGCTTTTGAAGAAAACAGAACGTTTAACTATACAGTTACTAATGATCCGTTTTTTGAATATACCTGTACTACAACAAACAATGTACAATATCCTTTGGTATATGACCTGGCTATTGATGTATTAGATATAGATGCCAATTCTCTTATTTCAGGACCAAAAAAGCAAAAAATTGATTTAAGTAAGGGAACACCAGGAACGTTTGTGTTGCCAGAATTTGTATCACCAGTAAAGAGAGGAAGTTACAGTATTACCAAAAGTTTGGTAGTGAGTAGAGAAGCTTTAGAAGAATATGCGGATGCATATGTCAAAAAACTTCAGGATAAAAATGATGCATGTTATATCAGCCCCGAAGAGGTAACGAATTTACCAGTATTAAGTTTTGAAGGTTGTTTTGTGACTTGTAAAGAATGTGAGGATGCTCTAATTGCAGATTATGGAGGAAGAGCTTCTTACATAACTACCCAGGTTGCCGATTACGATTATTCAAAATTGGATTATCTGTCTGCTACAGAATTAGCAAATGAGAAGATACGGTTAGGAGAAGTATTTGGTATCCAATGGGATGCTTTGGTAAGAGCTTGTAATGCACCATGTGCAGATGGTATCATTGATCCTACCGATACAACCGAGGATATCGTAGCCAATTCAATTAGTTGTGGTATAGCAGTATCAGCATTGCTTAATGATATGAAGCCATTGGGACAGTATGGAGCATATACAGCAAATATATATAATAACCAAAATTCAAATAATGCAGGGTCATCCACTTCTGCAAATAATGCTAAACTCAACATTTTTAATGATGCAAATGAGTTGTATAGCGCCAAAACTTCTTCAGGAGCCTTTAATAGCTGGCGTAATCCTCGCCATGCAACATTTGATTCCGCACCAAGCGGAACAGGAGTATACACAAAAGGACATTATTATAATGAAGAAGGTACCATAAGTTATGCGAAAATAAAACAAACGATTACTATTACCACTAATGATGCAGGAGAGGTGCAAGAAGAGATAAGCTATGCTCCAACATTACAAGAAGGAGCAGTAATCATTGAAAAAGCTGGCGATCCAGAATTTGTGTATGTAGAGCCGCAATACCTCGCCAATGTATCAGATTTTCTAAGTGATGATATCTGGCAGGAACAATGGGCAGAATCATTGATTGTATATCATCCCGAATACTGCTATCTCGAATATGCAAATGCAGTTTGTGAGGTTACAGCAACGGTTAGTGGAGCTAAAATGAATTCTGACGGATTTGATATGTATCTGCTATCTGTTAAAACATTTGCAGATGCAAAAACTGCAGGTTTACTAGGAACTTTAGAAACTTTATCAAGTAGAGATCCTTATTTTTCAAGTGCTATTCCAAGAGTAGAAAACACAACCTCACAAGGAGCACGAAAGGATATTATTAAAGAATCTCTTACTCAAAACTATAACGGTAGTAGTAAGAACGTAATGGAGTTTACTTTGGCAACTCTGGTATGTAACAGTATCTCGAGTTGTGATTTGGG
Organism: Aquimarina macrocephali JAMB N27; assembly: GCF_000520995.1. Lineage (GTDB taxonomy): Bacteria > Bacteroidota > Bacteroidia > Flavobacteriales > Flavobacteriaceae > Aquimarina > Aquimarina macrocephali. The sequence goes on from NZ_JACA01000033.1 coordinate 141,555, forward strand.
ATTAGGAGCCAACCCTACAGCAGGAGCTATAGTAGCTAAGGTAGACACATTTACCGATGTTACTAAAAAAGATCAATTCTGGAATACGTATAAAGCTAATTATACCACTGCTAAGCAAACGATCCGAAGCTTATTTGGAAATATTTATGCTATAAACAAAGGATGTTATAACGGCTGTATAGATACGCAAGCACCACCTACTACCTTACTTACGGTACTATCCAATTATAGTACTGCTGTAAACAATAAAGTAGAGGGGCTAATTACGGGTACTGCTAATGGATTGTGTAAAGATGTGCATGTAGCACAATATGAGAAAAAAGAGAAACGTTTCAAGCCATCCGATAATCTATATAACTCAGGTGATAATCCCAGAGACATTTATGATGATCTGGCTGGGTTTACTAATTATGAGTATTATGTAGCAACAGGTGTCTGTCCTAAGGCCAGGGATTTAGAGATGTACCTTACCTATTATTTTAAAGAATATAGCTCAGGAATCAGTACTAGCAATGCCTATTCGGGTGCATATCTGAGCCCGGCATTATTTACTGATTTAGGAGGAGTACACCCCACAGATGTAGCTATTACCGTAAAAAATACGAAGACTAATGGGGATAGAACACTGCAGATTCGATTTAACCAAAATAACCTGGATGTTGGTGATATTCCGATTGAAGTAAGCTTACCGGCAGCATCGGTTTTTGGGAAGACGTGGAATGACTATCGCACATCCGACTGGATGATTACCAATATCAAACAAATCTACCCTAGTTATGATGACACTGCCAAAGTATTTAAATATAGCCTGGTAGCCGAAGTACGTATAGGTACCGGTGCTACTGCTACTACACAGGAGATTATTTTGACAGGTACTACCCAAGCTCGAATTTCTAATTGTAGTATCACCGATGCCGATGGGATAGGAGAATATATAGGGGATGGCAGTGGTACAGATATCTCTGGATGTAATAATACCACACGTTTTGAAACTGCATTACGTAACCTGTTATATGAACTCGAAAAGAACAATACCATCAATAATACGAGTGTACCTCTGAATGGTTTAGAATCCTATGCAGGAATGTATCTCGATACATTTTTTGGTGGAGGTACTGCTGTTTGGAAAGCAGGTCCCGTAGGAACCTATAGTATAGAAGTCGCAGGAGTAACCAAATTTACGATGGTACTGGAGAATGCATTAGATGCAACAACAATAAAAATCATAACAGGAGCCAATGTAAACTATACCTATACAGATACGGGAGAGATTAAGGAACAGCAATTAAATATCACCTATCGCAAAGCCGATCATTTTCCTAAAGTGATAACCGCCAAACTATATGAATCTTGTGATGTCGCAACTGGTAAATGTAGATTGATCAACCTGTTATGTTGTGGAGATATTAATGATTTGGTAGGGGATGATAAAGAAGTAGTTGCTTGTCCTGATCAGATCGATACAGAGAAGTTGTTTGAGAATTATATGTTACAAGTCCTAAATGATGGAATAACGAATGTAGTAGAGAGTCCCTCTTTTACCACCTATAGCTCTGCTATCATTAATGAATTTAAAACGGCAGCAAAACTAAAGGATCGTTTTAGGTTAGGTATAACAAGAGTCACAGGTTTTTACCCTGATGAACCGTTTAATATATCTGTTTCACAAGTCAAAAATAGGTTATCTAGTTCTGGACATTTTGTAATAAGATTTGCTGGTGATGAATTTGCTGAAACTAAAGGAGCAGATATAGCTATTAATTTCTTACCATTTAATAGTACATCACCAACAATAAAAGAGGTTTTATCTTTTGATATCCGTGAATTCAAAAATATACAATTCCCCGCTATTGATCATCTCCCCGCTACTCAACGCTTCGGAGCAGTAGTAAGAGTAACGTATAAAAATGAATTAGGAATCACAGAAACAAAAGATGCAGGCCTTACTATAGGATATACTGGTGTTGAAGGGGTGCATTATAGCCGTGATTATTGCAAATTCTTAGAAGAACCTCCTGTGGATCCGGTATGTATAGATACCGATTCAACTCTACAGCAGTTTATTAAAGATTTCCTTCCATTGGTTAATGAGTTTTTTGCAGAAAACACAGTTTTAGAGAATACCCAAGAACTACTTGTTTCTGCGAAGACTTTACAAAATTACAATCAATTTCTTCAGGAATTCTTTACATTAAATAGTGGAAAATCCTGTTACCATAATGGAAGTTGTATTGATAATGCTGCTGTAGATTTTGCGAATTTGGATCAAATTAAAATTGGTGTTATAAGATCATATAATTCAGGCAGGATATATCATAGATTTGTTGTTCAGTTTTCTGATATTCATTACTTTATGTTTGGTCTTCTTGATGCTAATGTCATGAATGGCTTGGAAAGAATGATTTCAATGGATCCTATAAAATATAATAATAATAATACCCATCCATTGTATTATTTTTCTACAAAATATATAGTTAACGGTAACGAAGTTACAAGTGATATGTATAATATTCAATCTAGATGGAATATTCATAATTATCAAGGTTCCCCTTACACATATGGTTTACTTTTTAAGTGTTCATTATATGATAATTATGGTAATCTTCCTATACAAGAAAACCCAGAAATGATTGATAATAATGATGTTGATGCTTGTTCGGAAAATATTATTGAAGAGAATACATTTGAAAATCAATTAAAAATTATTTTTAATAGAGCAGTCAATCAAGTAAAAAATGATGGGATTACTGATGATGTTTTTGAAATAGATTTTAACAATCAAGAAATAACAAACAATTTTGAGATTCAAACTGGTTTTAATAGAAAAATGAAACTATTAAACAGTACTTCAAATACTGATAATTCTTATGGAATTTTTAATGGGAAATTAAAAATCAGTTATAGGAGAGTTCTTACAACTCAAACCGCGTTTTGGAACCAAAATTTCGGAAACTTTTATTTTGAGTTTATTACGGAAGATACTAATGGTATTGAGACAGGAAGAAATCAAATTCGGATAAGGTTTGAAGATGATTTTCCTTCAATTTTCGAAATTGAATCAATTTCTGAAATAATGATTCTGAGAAATCAATTTATGACCGTTAGATACATTGATAATTCAGGTAATTCGAAAATCGCTAAAAATATTCCAATTCAATTCTTTAGAACTGGTTTTTCAGGAGATGGATTGAGTGAAGAGTTTTGTACATTATTTGGATCAGGTGTAGTATCTACTTTGACAAATCAATCAAGAAATACTTTGTTTGCAGAAAAATCAGCTGTTATCGCAGACGAAACTATACCTTGTGGCCCTACCGTTTGTATTCCACCAGTGGTAGAGCCTGTAAGTTGTACAGAAAAATATACAGCATATACAACGGTAATGAACCGTATCGCAGATAAAGAAGAAGGAGATGTAGTATCAGAAGAAGATTTTTGCAAAAACTCGTTACAATACCTGGTTGATGATTATAATTATTACCTCACCAAATTTGGAATTACCTCGACCTTAAATCTTCATTATATATCTATGGCTCGTTTTGGAGCTACAGAATTTAATTTTGGATACCCTGGGATGAGTAAACCTTACAAAGATAAGCCAGCTATTATCGATTTATACTTCACACATACTAGTGGTAGCGGTACAATAAAAACCTGGGCGGCCTTTACTACAGATTACCTTAATCAACCGGGGAACGAAGATATCTGTGTACCAAGAGCGTTCCCGACAGATTTTAGTGATGTTATTATAGATGTACCAGACGATACAGATTGTGAGCAATTTGTAAAAAGTGTACGTGCAGCATATACCAGGGATGCTTACGAGAGTTTTATCACAATCAAACGAGAAGAATTTGTTAAAGGATATATCAAAAAAGCAATCGATGATGCCGTAGAGACCTTTTATATGAAGTATTTTGATAAAGAATATCAGTATACCTTATATTATTATGATCAGTCGGGTAACCTGTTACAAACAGTTCCTCCAGAAGGTGTTGACCGTTTTACCAAGGCAGAATTATTGGCAACAAATACATCTGGTGTAACACTTAATGAACAAATCAACCAACATCGGGCAAATAACATAGCCACAGAAAGTGTAGGTCTGTTGCCAAATCATGAGTTGCTCACGCAATATCGTTACAATTCTCTCAACCAGCTGGTATGGCAAAAAACACCAGATGGTGGGATTACGCGTTTTGCTTATGATAAACTGGGTAGGATTATAGCTTCTCAGAATGCAAAACAACGTATTAATAACAGATTTAGCTATACAACCTACGATGAGTTGGGTAGAATCACCGAAGCAGGAGAACTAATACCTGATACTGCGATCAGTATTAATGATACTACGGGTAAATTAGTATATACTACCGGTGGTAACGAAGTTCCTGCACGGATAGAAGATAACTATCCGGTTAATATAGCTGCAAATCGAGTAGAAGTAACCCATACACGATATAATGATTTACAAATTGCAGCAACAGAGATTTTTGAGACGGTGCTGGATGCAGATAGCTATGCAAGCACGACACGTAATCGAGTATCTGCAATTTATTACTACAATACCTACGGTTCTGGTACCATAGAGCGGCAATATAACCATGCGATTTTCTATACCTATGATATCCACGGTAATGTAAAAGAACTGGTGCAGCATAATAAACAGATGGCACTTACACTGGACGATCCTACCTCGGGTATGAAACGTACCCAGTATGCCTATGACCTGATCAGTGGTAATGTGAATACAGTTATTTATCAAAAAGGAAAGATAGATCAGTTTATCCATAAGTATCAGTATGATGCAGATAATCGTATTGTTAATGTACAGACTTCTGATCAAGGAATGATCTGGGAACAGGATGCCAGCTATCAATACTTTGCACACGGTCCATTGGCCAGAACAGTACTTGGAGATAAGAAAGTACAAGGGATGGATTATGCATACACCTTACAAGGATGGCTAAAAGGAGTAAACTCAGAAAACCTAAGCCCGGATACCGATATGGGAGGTGATGGAGCCAATGGTGCTACCGTAGCCAAAGATGCTATGGGGTATTCGTTAAGTTACTATACCGGTGATTATAAATCTGTAGGTACTACTAATGCGACCTCATTTGCGTATAGCAATACATCAGGACTACAAAGCAGTAAAAACTTGTATAATGGTAATATCAAGCAGATGGTGACCAGCCTGATTGATAATGATGAGTCTATGCTCGCATCACAGATTAATCATTATGAGTATGACCAGCTTAACCGTATTAAGGCGATGCAAGGTAATAAAGTGGTTGGTACAACTGCTAGCCCTACCTATAGTACCAGTTATAGTTATGACAATAATGGTAACTTAAAAACCTTACAGCGATCTGCAGTAAATAGCCAGGGTACGGTAGTGAATATGGATGACCTTACCTATACTTATAAAACGGTTACTGATCCCGATACAGGATTACAAAAACGTTCTAACCAGTTAGGGCATGTAGATGATGCCATTGCAGGTACCCAGTTTAATGACCTCGAAGATCAGAACCCTAATAACTATGAGTATGATGCCATAGGACAGCTAGTAGTTGATAAAAAAGAGGGAATTACCAATATCGAGTGGCGTGTAGATGGCAAGGTAAAACAGATTACCAAAAGTAATGGTACAATCATAAACTTTGCTTATGATGGTTTAGGAAATCGTATTTCTAAAACAATACTTCCAGAAAATAAAAGAACCTTATACGTTCGAGACGCGCAAGGAAATACAATGGGAGTTTATGAAGGTAATTTTGTTAAAAGAACAATCGGAGGTTCAGGTTCAGAACTAGTAGACAAGGTCATAAAAGGGATAACGATAAGTGGTATTAGAGAGGATAAGGCACAATCGACATTAGTAGTAGGAGATGTTGCTGCTCCTGTAAATATTATCACTGGGGCACAGGTAACTCATATAGCGGGAAAATCCATAACATTAGCACCCAATACAGAGATTACCCCAGGAGCAGATTATAGTGCACGTATAGAAAATATTATACCAGATGGAACAATAGTAGATACCTATCCAGAAGGAATATCATTAACAGAACATCATATCTATGGTAGTAGTCGATTGGGATTAGAACAAAAAAACATTAAAGTCCCAGAAACCGAAATGGCAACTCCAGAGACATATACCAATACTGTAGGAGACAAGCGATATGAGTTAAGTAACCATTTGGGTAATGTATTGAGTGTGGTAAGCGATCGTAAAAATGCAGTTACAACAGGAAATTTAACTACCTTTACACCAGACGTTCTTACATTTAGTGATTACTATCCTGGCGGTATGCTCTTACCGAACAGACATGGTAACTCCTCAGATTACCGTTATGGCTTCCAAGGTCAAGAACAAGATAATGAAATTAAGGGTGAAGGAAACTCCGTGAACTTCAAATACAGAATGCATGATCCTAGATTAAATAGGTTCTTTGCTAGAGATCCTATGTCAAGAAGTTTCCCCTGGAACTCTCCTTATGCTTTTAGTGAAAATAGACTAATCGATGGTTTAGAACTAGAGGGATTGGAAGTGTTTTTACCAAATGCGGAAAAAGTAGATTATGATGAAGATGGCGATGGAGAATTTGGATGGGATGATGCTTTATCGTCTCCAAGTAAGTTTGGTATAAATGCTTTAGTAAGTCTTTATAATGGTGCTAGTGGTATTTTTAATTATTTAGGAAGATTAGATGAAGCTAATAATACTGGAAAAGGGGATCTAAATAAAGTTACTGAGGATGTAAAAAATGTATCTAACGGTATTCAAAATTATGTTGCTGAAAATTCGGCAGGTCAGATTGCTAAAGATGTAGGAGTAGCTTTTACAAAGATAGGAACTTACGAAGATATTTTTGGAGGGCTTTTAGGAGACAAAGGCTTAGGTAAATTAGGTGTGTTTTCAAAGTTATCTCAATTTAAACCTTGTGGCTGTTTTACAGAAGGAACACAGGTATATACAGAAGACGGTTATAAGAATATTGAAGATATTAAAGTAGGTGATTTAGTTTGGGCATATGATTATAAAACAGAAGATCTAGAGTTAAAAAAGGTTATTGATACTTATTCAAGAGATTTTGAACAGATTTATAAGATACATTTTGGGGATGAAATTATAGAAGCAACCCATGAACACCCATTTTTTATTGGAGGGAAATGGTTAAAAGTAGATGAATTAGAAGAAGGTAATTTATTGACTTTATATGATGGATCAACATCTGTTATCAATAAAATTGAATTGGTAGAAGGAGAGTTTAAGGTTCATAATTTCACTGTTGAAGATTATCATACTTATTATGTTTCAAAGCAAAATGTCTTAGTTCATAATGGAAACCCTTGTAGTACTTTAGTTAAAAAAGCAAGAGCATTAGGTGGTAGAGAACTTAGGATTACAGATTTTAAATATTTTGAACAGGCTAGAAATATAGCTTTAGAATTAGTAGGAGATTTAGGGGCAGAGGCAAAGAATGTTGTAGGTAGACTGAAAACATCTTATGGTAATGGTAAAGTTATAGGTAGGCAGAGTGCAGATGGAAAAGTTAGATGGAGGATTGATTATGATCCAGAAAAGGGAGCTCATATTAATGTTGAAGATTTTAGAGGCGGTAAAGGAAAGAATGCATTAAAGTACTCCATTGAATTTGAGGGAGGAGAAGAAGCAGTTAAGAAATTGATAGATAATTTAAATAAATAATGAGTTTATTACAAGAATGCATAGATGCTTTAGATTCGGATATAGAGGTTTTTATTGATAAGGAATCAGAAGAATTGTTTGAAGAATTTGAAAAATTAGTTAAGTTTAATCAATATGGTAGAATTGACTGGGAGCAGTATAGTGATAAAGTAAGTATAGTTTCTGATGAACAACTAAATAATTTGTTTGAATCTGAATACTGTTATATCTTTTGGAATGAAATGTCTCTTCCCGTTATTAAGACAAAACTTGAATTATTTTTGAAGAATTTGGACGATGTTTTAGCGGTAAGTTTTGATACTTGGATATTGAGTGGATCAAAAAATATTGTTGTTGAATATTTTCACGATGATAAGATAACATTAACCCCACTACCTGATGGCGCTAGTATGTCGTAACGGTTAGTGCTCGACTCTGTCGGGTACCGTACCAGATTGATAAGGGTATAAAATAAATATAAAAGCCCCCTGATGGCACAAGTATGCCTTGATTGCTAGTGCCAGTTTGCAACTGGTACCGTCACTGCTTGGTTTAGCGGTAAGAGTAAGAAATAATATAAATAAAAGCTACTGTAAATGGTAGCTTTTATGTTTTAAAAAAAGTAACCTAATGAGTCTTCAATATCATCGAGAGTCTCAAATTGTTCTCCAGAGAAAATACACAGTACATAAATTGCCTATCAGTAGTTTCCCGACCCAACAGCAAGAGTTCTTTTT
>NZ_JACA01000034.1 GCF_000520995.1 Aquimarina macrocephali JAMB N27
ACGTTAAATATATGGCAAGTTGGGCAGAAAACAAGCGATAATTATCGGTTTAGCCACAAGCCAAATCTTTTGTGTTTTGTTTTAATTTTTTCTTTTAATACCAAATCAAAAGATTTGGCGACTTCACAAATAGACAACAACCTTTTGATTAAACACCAATCGCCCAATTTGCTATATATAGTGTTCTACACCGTTTTTTCTTTCCGATATACATTTATTTCACTACTTGTCGCAGTAACAAAATACTCTCCATTATAAGAAAACCCGTAAGCTCTTAATTCATAATCGTGGAAGACTCTAAAGCAATCTTTTCCATCATCTTCTTTGTAAATACTTTTAAAGTTTGGTTCAAATATCAAGTCAATTATTGGCCATTCAGTTGCCATATATTGAATTCCATCACCAGACTTATTTGAAAGAGGTAATCCTCCTCCGTGTAAACCTCCAACCATTATTTTCTCATCCGAAAGTTTACCAATTCTCATAGCCCAAAGTTCATTAGAATTAATCCAATCAAAATCGTCATTATTATCTCTTTCAATTAATTCAAGTTTTGAGCAATCAATTATTCCTCTGCCTTGACTTGAAACAACTAATATCAGTTCAGGGTGTTTTTTTGAAAACCCAACTTCACTTAATCCACCAATTGCAAATGTTTCTTTTTTCCATCCAGTTGGAATGTCCGATTTTTTAGCATTATCGACAAGCTTTTGAAGTCTTAACCTATTTTCGTCTTTTATTTTGTTTTTAAATAATTTCATTAATTATTTCGAGTATTTATATCCAACAATTTGGCATTAGCCTCTCAATTTTTTCAATTTTAGCTGTAGTTATTTGTTCTGGTTCAGTATTGACTTTTTTCGTTTCAAATTGTTGATATTTTGAAATGTAATCAAACTCAATTTCGCCACTATAATCCGTTAAAACTTGTTTAACAATATCTTTGAATTCAGCGATTTTTTTTAAATGCTCATCGCTTGATGGTGATTCATTAGGAAACTCACTATGAATTATGATTTTCAGCATATTGTTTTTTTTGAATGGTGTAGAACAATTGGATATACCCAATTGGGTATATTTCTCTTTTACTCACAAATCTAGCGGATTTTTGGATAGACCTCAAATTATTTGTTGTCACTTGTGTATAAATTTCTGTTGTTTTGCTTGAACTATGACCTAATAAGGCCTGAATAATTCGCAAATCCGCTCCGTTTTCTAAAAGATGAGTAGTAAAGAATGTCTAAGCATATGGGCGTTACTCTTTTATATACCTTTGATTTTTGTGCTGTTTTGGCAACTATTATTCCTACACTTTTTCCAGAATATTTCATTGCATTTTAATTAATTCTCAGCATAAAAAAAAGAGCATATATCAGCCTGTTTCTTGAGGGTATTTTAAGTCATTTTATGCTTCAAAACTGAATGTTTTATGTGAAAAATTGAATTTTAATAAAAATCACACATTGGAACTATTGCTTTTACCTAGTAACACGGATTTGCACCTTAAATCCACACCATCGGGATGAAACTACTCTATTCATCAAAAATCCTGTAGATTTGTGAATGCATATCGCATATAAAGAACATATGTCTTTTGTATAATTGTTGTGAAGAATTGAGATGAATAATATTAAAACAATAGTTTTTGATTTATATAATACTTTGATTGAAATAAAAGAATCAAATCATTTCTTTTTGAAACTATTTAAAACTTCTCAGAACGGTTTTGGCATGGATGTTTCGGCATACCTACAGCTCGTGATGAAAAATAATCTTAACGGATTAAGAAATATTTTACCTTCTGAATTTAGCACATTATATGATAAAAAATTACCTGAGTTAGAACGAGAATTAAACTCTATCGTTATTTATGAAGAGGTTTTTAATGTTCTTAAAGACTTAAAAAAAGACTTTCGAATTTTCTTAATTTCAAATTTAGCATCACCATATAAGGAGCCCGTTTTTTATAATAATCTTGATCAGTATTTTGAGAAAATGGTTTTTTCTTGTGATTATGGATTTTTAAAACCAGATAAAGAGATTTTTAAAGAAATAGAAAAATTGACAGGTCACAAACCAAACGAAATATTGATGGTTGGAGATTCTTTTAAATCAGATATTGTAGGAGCAAAAAACATGGAATGGAATTATTTGAGAATTAATCGTTACACTCCTATTTCAAAAGAGTATGAAATAAAAAACTTGAACGAAATTAAAAAACGAATAACGACATTTTAAAAACGTTAAAACACATTTTATACGAAATATTGAGGCACATAAAAACTGAATGAAAATATATAAAACATTACATATTGGCGAATTTCATACCAACCACTGCGAAGATTTCTTAATTGAGGAGCAAATCGGAACAAATGAAAAACTACTAGCTGTCTTGGATGGCTGTACAATGGGAACAGAATCCGTTTTTGCTTCAATTCTATTCGGAAAGATTTTACGAAATATTGCTAAAAACAAATTTTATGAAGAGTTTGTAACGGATAACTCAATACAATTAAAAGACAAACTCAGGGAAGTTGTTAAAATCCTAATTCACGAGACTAAACTCTTCAAAAATCAACTAGGGCTTGAAATAAATGAACTGCTATCAACTTTAATAATTGGAATTGTTGAAACTAAAGAATCAAAGGCTGAGTTTTTGACAATTGGAGATGGACTAATCTGTAAGGATGGAGAATTAATTGAATATGAACAAGATGACAAACCTGATTATCTTGGATATCATTTAGGTGATGACTTTGATAGTTGGTTTGATAGTCAAGAACAAAAAGTCTCAATTTCTAATTTTAAAGATTTATCCATCTGTACAGATGGAATCTTTACATTTAAGAACCTGGAGAACAAATCAGAACAAAAACCTGAAAACGAAATTATCCAATATTTACTAATTGATAATAAAGGGGAAGAATTCGATAATTTCCTTGATAGAAAAATTCGAGTATTAAAAGATAAATGGAGTCATCTGGTAACAGATGATTTAGCAATAATTAGAATAAAAAACAATTTATAATTCATCTACTTCCCTTCCTTCTAGAAACAAATCTAACCTATAAAAGATAGTATCCGTAAGCTAAAATGAACTACGCAAAGAATAGAATAGAGCTTGAAGAAAATGGATATTCCGTTTTAGCCAACTTATATTCAGAAAATGAAATAAGTCAAATTTTGACTTGTATAGAAAATACTGAAAAAGAAGAGAATTCATTTCTAAAAACAAAGGATTTGTTCGCAATTCGACAGCTGACAAAAAGTGTTCCTGGATTAACCGAGTTATTGTTTAATGCAAAGCTGACTACATTAATTTCGGACCTTTCTGAATCTGACTATTTCTTAACCAAAGCTATCTATTTTGACAAACCAAGCGAATCGAATTGGTTTGTAGGGTATCATCAGGATTTGAGCATCTCGGTAGATAAAAAAGCAAATATGGAAAATTATGTGAATTGGACTTTTAAAAAAGACCAATACGGGGTTCAACCGCCAATTAAAATTTTGCAGGACACCATCACAATCCGAATTCATTTGGACGATACAGACAAAAATAATGGAGCACTAAAAGTAATTCCAAAATCACATCTAAAGGGAATAATTCGAGCAGAATCGAAAGATTGGAAAATTGAAAAAGAGCATATCTGTGAAGTTAAAAAAGGTGGAGTAATGTTAATGAAACCCTTAACTTTACACGCTTCAAATAGAACAACCAACGGAAAAAAAAGAAGAGTAATCCATTTAGAGTTAAATAAACATAAGCTGGCTGAGCCGTTGAATTGGTTGGAATATTGGAATGGAAAAACTAGTAAGTGATACTTCAAAGGTTCTTGTATATTTGCTATAGCACTAAATTTTTATAAGTTTAACAAGAAATAAAAATAACACAGAATAATCAATGGATTCAGGTATATTAGCCTTGCTTTGATTCATGTATTTAGCGTTAATAACAATTAAAATGACACACCCTTTACGACAACATATTGAAGAAATAATCAGTCTAACTGATGAAGAATTCGATTTCGTTTTGAGTCATTTTGAGCAAATCAAAAAACGTAAACATCAATATATCGTTCAGGAAGGAGAAATTGTAAACAAAGAATACTGGATCATAAAAGGATGTTTAAAAAGTTATTTTATAGACCATACTGGAAAAGAGCATATACTACAATTCGGAATGGAAAATTGGTGGATTACAGACTATGAGTCGTTTGTAAAACAAACTAAATCCAAAACTTCTATAGACTGTATAGAAGATAGCGAGTTACTCTATATAACTTTTGAAAATAGAGAAAAGCTAACGGCCAAAATGCACAAAATGGAACGTTTTTGGGCGAAAAAAAGTAAAACCGGTCGAATTGCACTTCAGAATAGAATTCTATCATTATTGAAAAACTCATCTAAAGAACGATATGAATTACTTCTCGAACACTATCCAAAACTTTTTCAACGTGTTCCCAAAAAAATGATTGCTGCATATTTAGGTGTTTCTAGAGAAACGCTTAGCAGATTAAACTCTTAATTTTATTTCTTTTACCATTCATCACATAAAGTGACATATATCACTTTAAAGAAGTGACAATCCTCCTTCGTAATAGTCTCATTCTACAACACCTTTGTATGACAATTAATTTAATAAAAAAGTCATGCCATACATTAATATTAAAGTTACCGATGAACAAGTAACTACAGACCAAAAACGTCAATTAATAGAAGGAACTACACAGCTCGTTGTTGACATACTCAACAAAAACCCCAAAACAACTCATGTCGTTATTGAAGAAGTACCCATCGAAAATTGGGGAGTAAACGGGAAACAGTATTTAGGAACTAAAAAATAGAGAACATGAAAAACAAAACAGTAATTATCACAGGAGCATCCACAGGAATTGGTAAAGAAATTGCAAAATACTTTATAGCAAGAGAAAGTAATGTTGTAATGAACTCTTCTAACGAAGAAAACTTAAAAAACGCTTATGAGGAACTCGGTTCTCCTTCGAACGCAATTTACCTGGTTGGAGATATCAGCAAACAAGAAACAGGACGAAAACTCGTGAACCTGGCAATAGAAAAATTCAATTCTGTAGATGTCCTAATTAATAATGCCGGGGTATTTTCTCCAAAACCTTTTTTAGATGTTGAAGAAAAAGATTTAGACCATTATTGGAATGTAAACCTTAAAGGAACATATTTCACATCACAAGCGGTGATTCCTAATATGATAAACCAACAAAATGGCTCAATTATAAACATCGGAACCGTCTTAGTAGACCATGCCATTGATGGATTCCCGGCAACAGCTCCTCTAACAAGTAAAGGTGCCATACATGCTTTAACCAGACAACTTGCTGCCGAATTTGGTAAAAATAACATCAAAGTAAACACAATCGCTCCGGGAATAATTAGAAGCCCATTACAAGGTAAAATCGGAATTGAAGATGCAGATAGTTTAGCAGGACTACATTTATTAAACCGAATTGGAGAAGCTAATGAAATTGCAGAAGCAGCATATTATTTAGCTACATCAAATTTTATAACCGGAGAAACGATTAATGTGGCAGGAGGGCATACAGTTGGGCACGCCATCTAAAAAAATAAATTATGTATCAAGAAAATATAAAAGAAATCGAAAATCTAATTACGAATTACTTTGAGGGAATTTTTTACGGAGATATAACCAAACTTGAATCTTGCTTTCATAAAAACGTATATATCTATGGAGATATCAAAGGTGTCGATTATTTAAAAAGTGTAAATGAATATCTTGAAGGAGTTAAAAGTAGACAAAGCCCTAGAGATCTAAACGAGAATCTAAAAATGAAAATTATAGGAATCGATATTATGGGCAAAATTGCCATGGCAAAATTACACGTCCCCATGCTAGGTTATAATTATTACGATTATTTATCATTAACCAAAATCAATAATGATTGGAAAATTGTAAATAAACTATTCACTCATGTGCAATAAATAAAGTATTACCATTTTAACCTGTTGTGTATTTTGATATTTTTGAATTCCAAATTTGTCAATTCGAGTGCTTCGACCATGGGAAGAAGTGTATCGAGAATAGAATTTGGGATCAAAAAAGATGAAGAGTTTCTTATAGCGGATAAAGTCTATTAGAGCTATGAATTCTAATAAACCCTTTGAAGGGTTAAAAAATAACCTCATATTTGCATCATAATTTTGAACCAAAAAACAAGTTTTAAGCCTATGTTATTATTTTTTACATATAAAAAGGACGCTGTAAAGCCGTTTTTAAATCAAGAATATAGGTAGCAAACTATACATGAGATATAAAAAACATAAGCGTCCAATACATTGGACGCTTTTTTTTATCATCTTTTTTTGTATATCTATTTTATCAAACAAAATGGTATTTGAGAGATAAACATCAGAATAGCAATTGGTTACCAAACAGGCTAATATCCGTTAAAAAACGGACAGGGATTCTTATGCCTAAAAACAACATAAAACATTGAATATCAATAAATAAAATTTAAAATTTTAGTTGCATAATTTAAAAATAGATTACATATTTGCACCGCAGTTCATAAATTGCAAAACCATAATAGTTAATCTTTAATAACCGAAATAATATGATTTTTACAAACATATATTGCAACACTCCAAAAGAATCAGATTCTTTTATGAGTATGCTTCGGGACTTCACTAGTAAATAATTTCCATTATATATAAGAAGAAGTCCGAAGCCTTAAAGTTTCGGATTTTTTATTTTTCCTTTTAGTCAGACTCAATTGTCACACTGAGCCCTTTGGTAAACTCAGGACAGGCTTTGTCAAAGTGTGGTCGAAATCTCAATAAAATCTCTCGAAACATTTTATCAAGTTTATGTCAGTAATGAAAATTTATTGCATCACTCATTATTGACAAATATCAAAACCTATACTAATGGGAAAGAAACTAAGCGGAAAAGACCTAATTAAATTAGGCTTTCCAAAGAATAATAGTATTAATGTGACTTTAGGTCAGATTAATCGATATCAGAAGAGAGTAAAAAAAGAACACATATTAATTGAAGCCAAAAAAGTATTGCTTAATCCAGAAGCATACCATGGTGATGGTATCTGGGGAAAGATAGCAGAGAGTTTATTGAAACCAGTAGAGGTCAAAAAGCATGCATTGAAAACAACTCGATCTCCTTTTCAGATTTATGGTGAAAACGAAATTGATGAACAAGCAAAATATCAATTGTTTGATGCCTTAAAATTACCGGTTGCAGTTGCAGGAGCTTTAATGCCCGATGCACATACTGGATATGGTCTTCCTATCGGAGGAGTATTGGCAACAAAGAATGCTGTGATTCCTTATGGAGTCGGAGTAGATATTGGATGTAGAATGTGTTTAACGATCTATCCTATAGCTATTTCTTACCTCAAAGGAAAAAAGCATCAGCTTGAGAATATACTTTCTGAACATACCAAGTTCGGAATGTATGAAACTCATAAGATAAAGCATGACCATGATATCTTCGAACGAGATGAATTTAAAACCATTCCGTTAGTCAAAAGATTGAAAGACAAAGCTTATAAGCAGTTAGGGACTTCGGGTGGTGGTAATCACTTTGTAGAATTTGGAGTAGTAACTATTACGGATACAGCGAATGAATGGGGGTTGAAGACTGGCGAATATTTAGGAGTGTTATCGCATAGCGGTTCAAGAGGGTTAGGGGCTAATATAGCCAAACACTATACTTATTTAGCTACTAAACAATGTCCGTTGCCAAAGCATGTACAACAATTGGCCTGGTTAGATTTAAACACTCACGATGGCCAGGAATATTGGTTGGCTATGAATCTTGCTGGTGATTATGCACAAGCTTGTCACGATGATATTCATGCCAGAATAGGAAAGTTATTAGGATCAAAACCAGTCACAAAAATAGAGAATCATCATAATTTTGCCTGGAAACAAGAAGTAAATGGAGAGGAGTGCATTGTGCATAGAAAAGGAGCTACACCGGCCGCCAAAGGTGAATTGGGAATCATTCCTGGATCTATGACAGCCCCAGGATACATCGTAAGAGGATTAGGAAACGAAGCAAGTTTACAATCTGCATCACATGGTGCTGGTCGCTTGCACTCTCGAAGAAAATGTAAAGAGAAATTTACAAAAAGTGAAATCAAAAAGCAGTTAAAAGCACATGATGTAACTCTTATAGGAGGAGAAATTGATGAGGCACCAATGGCATACAAAAACATTGAAAAAGTAATGGCCAATCAACAAGAACTCGTAGAAATTCTTGGAACATTTACGCCAAAAATTGTTCGAATGGACAAATGATAAAAAGTAAAAAAATGAATCAAAAGATTATACAAATAACAGCAGGAAGAGGCCCGGCAGAATGTTGCTGGGTCGTAGCCCAGGTGCTTAAGTATTTTTTGGATGACATACGACATACAGGAATAACCTATAGTATCATACAGAGAGTAAAAGGTATAGAAAACGGCACATTGCAATCTGCAACAATAAAGCTGCAAGGCAATGAAGTAAACTCTTTGGTAAGCTCGTGGTTGGGCACTGTACAATGGATAGGCACCTCAACTTTTCGCAAATATCATAAACGAAAAAATTGGTTTGTAGGTATCTATGAATTAGATCTTAAGCCGATAGAAAAAATAGCAGAAAAAGATATTGCATTTCAAACCATGCGAAGTTCGGGGCCGGGAGGTCAGCATGTGAATAAGGTAAATTCTGCAGTTAGAGCAACACACAAGCTTACAGGTACAAGTGTAGTGGTAATGGATAGTCGTTCACAACATCAAAATAGAAAAATTGCTGTCGAACGATTAAAAACCAAAGTAGTTGAAGTGCAATTAGAACAATTAAAAAAATCGATATCAGACGAATGGGAAAATCACCTGAATGTTCAACGTGGTAATCCGATTAGAGTATTTAAAGGAACTGATTTCAAAAAGAAAAGAGAGACAAAAACCTTTAAAAACAAACGAAATCAATTAAAAAATGATTTATACAATCAATTAAAGAATTAGAAAATGAGTAATTTACTAGACAAATATTTATTTCAGGCATTAGACGCCTATCCTTATAACTTAGAGGAAGCCGTAGAGTCTTTGAACTATGCATTGTCTTATGATGAAAAAAATCCAATTGCATTAAGTCTTTTGGGTCAGATATATGCAGAAAATTTGAAGAATTATGAGGTTGCAAAAGAGTATTATCAGCAGGCTTTAGCAGAGGACATGTATGCATTGGATGTATATCCTAAGTATATCAATGTATTACTTTGGAATGAAGATTATGAAGAAGTCGAAAAACTAATCGACTTTGCTCTTACCGTAAAAGGAACAGATAAAGCAATGCTACATCTAAGAAAAGGGATCCTTTTTGAGCAAAAAAAGGACTATAAAAAAGCATTAAAATGTCTGAAGTTGGCAAAAGAGAATGCCTACAATAATCATTTCATCAATGATATAAAAGAAGAGGAAGAACGAATTAAAAATAAAATGCCAAAGAAGAAAAAATCTAAGGATAAGTCTTCTTCTAAAAAGTCAAAGAAGAAATCATAAAATTTGTCATTCCAGCCTTCGCTGGAATGGCAAATTAAAAATGAAAAAAATGAAAACAACAAATACAATTATAATCATAGACCTAGAAGCTACCTGCTGGAATGGAGCTATTCCTGCAAGTCAGGTCAATGAAATCATAGAAATAGGAATCTGCCTTTTGGATACTCAAACGGGAAGCATTTCTAAAAATAAAGGAATACTAATTAAACCCGAACAATCAGAAGTAAGTCCTTTTTGCACAGAACTCACTACAATTACTCAAGAGCTATTGGACAAAGAAGGAATTTCTTTTGAAGCTGCCTGCAAAATGCTAAAAACTCAATACAATGGTCATGAATACACCTGGGCAAGTTACGGGCAGTATGATCTAAATATGATGAAGAAGCAATGTGCCAACAGAGGGATGGAGTACCCTTTATCACAAAATCATATTAATGTGAAAAAACTTTTTTCTGAGACCAAAGGATTAAGAAGAAAGGTTGGGATGAAAGGTGCATTAGGAATTTTAGAAATCCCTCTGGAAGGAACTCATCACAGAGGAGTTGATGATGCCAAAAACATTGCTAAAATCTTACATTGGTGTATTCGATAATATAATAATTTAGTTAATTTTGAAACCAATTCATTTCACAAATAAGAATGACAAAATTACGGCCTATTATGTTTGTAGGAACAGGATCAGATGTTGGGAAGAGCATTCTTGTTACCGGTATTTGTAGACTCCTGAAACAAAAAGGATATGCTCCCGCTCCATTTAAGGCGCAAAACATGTCACTTAATAGTTTTGTAACTCCAGATGGGTTAGAAATAGGGAGAGCGCAAGCTGTACAGGCCGAAGCATGCAAAATTGATTGCACTACAGACATGAATCCGATCTTATTAAAACCTTCTGGGGCTAATAAGTCCCAAATCGTTTTGCATGGCAAACCTATTGGTGATCAAACTATTAAAGAGTACTTCTTAGGAAATAATAAACAACAACTTTTTGAAGAAGCCAAAACCGCATTTCTTCGACTTCAGGAAAAATATAATCCTATTGTTTTAGAGGGAGCAGGAAGCATCAGTGAACTTAATCTAAAACATCGGGATATTGTAAACATGCGTATGGCACAAGCAGCCGACGCAGATGTATACCTTATTGCCGATATTGATAAAGGAGGTGTTTTTGCAAGTGTGTATGGTTCAATAGCACTTCTGGAACCCTGGGAAAAGAAACTGGTAAAAGGAGTGATTATCAACAAATTCAGAGGAGATATTTCTTTATTTGAAGATGGAAAAAAGACATTAGAAAAACTAACCGGAATTCCTGTTTTAGGAGTTGTACCCTATGCCAGTGACATTTATATTGAAGAAGAAGACTCTGTAGCCTTACAGAAAAAAGAGAAAACCATAGTGAATGGGCTAGTGAATATCGTAGTGGTCCTATTACCATACATTTCTAACTATACCGATTTTAATGTATTAGAAAAGGATTCTAGAACACATCTCTTTTATTCTAATGATCCCAAAAGCATATCTGAAGCTGATATTATTATACTTCCCGGTAGTAAAAACACCATTCAGGATCTTATATTTCTTAGAGAAAAAGGCATTGCTAAGGTGATATTAGAGGCTCACAAATCACAAAAAACCATTATTGGTATTTGTGGTGGATATCAGATGCTAGGAAAAGTGGTTGAAGATCCTCTGGGAGTCGAAAGTGATATTAAAACGCTTCCTGGGTTAGGTATTTTACCTATAAAAACTCAATTAACTTCAGAAAAGACTACTACGCAATGTAGCTTTACTTTTAAAGAATATCCAGAAACCATTTCGGGATATGAAATCCATATGGGAGAAACTACGGTCGAAGATCATCAACCTTTAAATTATATAGATGGCCAACCAGAAGGATATATCCAGGAGAATTGCTGGGGTACGTATATTCATGGTATTTTGGATCACTCTATCGTAATTGAAGATGTGTTGCAAAATTTTACCAATACCAAAACATCTTTTGATTATAAGGCCTATAAAGAAGAGAATTATGATAAGTTAGCTGCTTTATTAGAAAAAAACATTGATATAGACTCTATTATTTCTGAAATGCATACCATATTATGATATACGGACACGGTGATGACGGCTATCGCTACGCAATACCATTTAAAGCAAATTTTAGTTCTAATATTTGGCATGATGGGACTTCAGAGCAGTTACTTTCATATCTTAGAGAGCAGCTACCTCTTATTGCTAATTACCCAGCTCCTAATGCAGATGTATTAACGCAACAAATAGCAGATCATCATGGATTAAATTCATCACAAGTAGTAATAACTAATGGAGCTACAGAAGCTTTTTATAGTATAACTCCTCTTTTTTCTGGTAAAAAAACAGCCATTGGTATTCCTACCTTTTCTGAGTATGAAGATGCTTGTTTAAGGAGTAACATGAAAATCAAGCACTTTGATCGTTCTGAAGTACTACATACTTCTTTTGAAGAAGATCTCGTATTTCTTTGTAATCCTAATAATCCTGATGGTTTTAGCAATACGGTTTTAGAAATAGAGAAATTAATCGCTGATTTTCCTGATACAACATTTGTTGTCGATGAAGCCTATATTGATTTTACGGATAAGATCAAATCTTGTATCGAGCTTCTCGAAAAATTTGCCAATCTCATTATTATAAAATCACTAACCAAATTATTCTCGATACCAGGATTGAGGTTGGGGTATATTTTGTGTAGTACAGAAATAGGAGAAAAACTACAGCACTCTAAAATACCGTGGAGTGTCAATACCATGGCAATTGAAGCAGGAAAATACATATTTAAAAACTATAAAGCTTTATACCCGGATATGGCAACACTTCTAGAGTACAGCAATCAGTTACAACAACAAATCAATACATTAGATGGATTTACAGTTATCCCATCAGATACCAATTATTTTGTAGTAAAACTAGAAACACCAAGTGCTCCTCATCTTAAAGATTATTTAGCACATACCCATCAATTATTGATCAGAGATGCATCGAATTTCAGAGGTTTGGGCAGTCATTACATTCGTATTGCCAGTCAGAACCCCGAGAAAAATGAATTATTAATTCGCGCTTTACAGCAATGGAGTACACAACAGTAGTCATCCCCTTAGTGATTGGGTATATTCTCGATTTGATATTGGGAGATCCCAGGGGGCTTCCTCATCCTATACGATTATTCGGGAATAGTATTGCTTTTGGTGAAAAAAAACTAAACACAAACCCTTTTGCTTTTATAAAGGGAATGGTACTTACCATTGGATTACTCGCAAGCACAATTGCATTTTTTTACTATACTCAAAAACTCATTTCTCCATATATCATTGCCTATTATACGTTCACCTCTATATTTGTGTTCTACGCCTTAGCAAATAAAAGTTTAATAGATGAAGGCCGAGCTGTTTTTACAGCTTTACAAGAAGGAATAGAGCAAGGTAGAAAACGACTATCATGGATTGTGGGTAGAGAAACAGATCAATTAAATCCACAACAAATAAAATCAGCGGTATTCGAAACATTATCAGAGAATCTTAGTGATGGAGTTATTGCTCCTCTTTTCTACTATGCATTATTTGGGGTGGCCGGTGCTATGGGATATAAAATGATTAATACTCTTGATTCTATGATTGGTTATAAAAATGAGAGGTATATAAATTTTGGAAAATTTGCTGCAAAACTAGACGATGTGGCTAACTATATCCCGGCTAGAATTACGGCATTTCTAATGTTACTGGTAACTGGAAAACTTCATAAAATTCCTTTTGTAGTAAAATATGGCAAACAACATTCCAGTCCTAATGCCGGATATCCCGAAGCTGCGCTGGCCGCAATTCTGGATTGTAAATTTGGCGGACCTAATTATTATCACGGAAAACTAGTTGAAAAACCTTTTATAGGAACGAATGATCGAATCCTGAAAGATCAGGAAATAAAAACGGTAGCAAGGATCAATCAAAAAGTAACCTTTACATTTGTCCTTTTAATTTGTATGGTTTACTATTTTTTATAATGCCCAAAAGATATATCATTACCGGAGCACCGGGAACCGGAAAAACAAGTTTAATCCAGGCTTTACAAGCTAATGGATATCAGTGCTTTTCTGAAATTTCGAGAAAAATAATACTTGAACAACAACAGATAAAAAGTAATAAAACTCCATGGGGAGATCTTCCTTTCTTTGCAAATTTAGTCTATCAAGAAACGATTAGAGAGCTACAGATTCCTGTTGAAAAAAATATATTTGTAGATCGAGGACTGCCTGATATTATTGCCTATTTAAAAGCCAAATCTCATCCTATTCCAAAACACCTGTTGGACTTTCCGTTCAAAACACATTATGCGTCTACTGTATTTTTAATGTCTCCCTGGGAAGAAATCTATATCAACGATCCCCAACGTCCTCAATCTTATCAGGAAGCATTACATATTCATCAATGTCTCGTACAAGTCTATCAAAACTTCAACTTTACAATAGAGGTAGTACCTAAAACAACTTTAACAAAACGTGTGGATTTTATCCAATCATTTATTTAAACAAAAAAAGTATCTTCGCTGCTGATTTACGGTTCTTTTGGAAACAAAAGATGAAAAGGGAATTTGGTGAAAATCCAAAACTGTTCCCGCAACTGTAATACATATCTAAAATTATGATCCATATGCCACTGTAGTACAACTATGGGAAGGTGATCATAATTGTGTAAAGTCAGGAGACCTGCCATAAATCAAAATATGATATTAACTCTCGGGTAAAGGGTTGGTCTTGAATAGTTTTATGAATGCACATAAAGCACTCCTATTTTTGACTTCTCTTCCTGTTTTTAATTTCTTTTAATTATGGGAAAAAATCTAAGTAAAGTAAACACCACCTTTCAATTTTGTGATGGAGGGTCTTGCAAAAAAGCAAAAGGTGAAATCGCTATACGCGAAGCCAGAGCATATCTTCGTAACAAAGGGCTTTGGGACGCTACTCATACTATTAAAACAAGATGTAATGGTCGATGCGAAGATGCACCAACCTGGATCGTACAACCTGGTAATTTTTGGTATAAAAACCTGACTCCTGATAAAGCTGTTTCAATTCTAAAATCTCATTTAGAAGAAGATCAACCGGTAGAAGAATACTTATTATATAAAGAAGGATGGTCGGTCTTACTAACCGAAAATGAAAAAACCATTGCTCCTATTACTTTTAAAGATAAAACAGATACAGAATTGGGAGAAGCCTTAGTAGCCCGATCTTTTGCCTCTGATCAACACCTTTATCCTTTATTTAAGTACTTATTTCAAGAACCTAAACCTATTGCTGTGCAACAATACGACACAGCTGCAATTGAAATAAAATCGCCTCACCTGGTAGATTACACCGATGATTATGAAGTCAAAGTTACCGGAGAAGAGCTTCAGTTACAATTAACTATTGCCGGAATCCCAAAAGATATTTCTGATGAGATAGCCGATCGTAAAGTAAGTGTTGCAGAGGTGATCTGGCTTAAAAAATCTACTATCTTTACCAAGGCAATACGCTTGAAAAATAAAAAAGGAAAACACCTGGTAACATTTTGGATAAAAGAAGAGGATACAGTGACCTGGGAGCATATTCTTACTATTTACCTAGGGATGTCACCAAACCATATTAGAATCAGTGAAGAAGTCTAAACATATAAGTATATTAGGTTGCGGATGGTTAGGATTACCATTGGCAATAGATCGAATTGCCAACGGAGATACGGTAAAAGGGTCTACCACTACAGAAAGTAAAATCGAGAAGCTAAAAGCAGAAAGTATTATACCTCACCTTTTTACACTTGGAAAGTCTTCAGAAAAAGAATATATAGATTTTCTTTTAGGAAGCGAAATTGTCATTATCAATTTTCCTCCTAAAAGAATCTCTAATATTATAGAAATATACCAAGATCAAATAAAAAGTATACTTCCCTTTATTTCTGAAACTCAAAAAATAATCTTTATCAGCTCTACTTCGGTATATCAAAATACTAATGGAGAGGTAACCGAAACATTGAATATTGCGCCAGAAAAAGAATCAGGAAAAGCAGTTGCCGCTGTAGAGCGACTATTGCAAGAACAATTTGAAAATAGAGTGAGCATTATTCGACTATCTGGTCTTATTGGTGATGATCGATTACCAGGTCGATTTCTTGCTAATAAAAAAGAAGTGCAAAATGGAGATGTTCCTATTAATGTAATCCATAGAGAAGATTGTATTGGGTTAATTAATGCGGTTATCGAAAAAGAAGCTTGGGGAGAAATTATAAATGGTTGCGCAGATCAACATCCTATACGAAAAGAATACTATACACTTGCTGCACAAAAAATAGGACTTACCCCTCCTACTTTTATCAAACAAGAAAAGCAAGCATATAAGATTATCTCTAATGTCAAAAGTAAAACACTTTTAGGGTATTCTTATATCCATCCTGATCCTTTAAAATTAATATGAAACAAGCATTAAATGATTCCTAAAAATTTAAACGTTTAAAAATGAATGTTGTAGCCATAGTAGGTGCTGGTCCGGGAGATCCAGAATTATTAACCGTAAAAGCATCTCGCCTTATCAAAGAAGCAGATGTGATTCTTCATGACAATCTCGTTTCAGATACTATTTTAGCGATCAATACTATTGGAGAAAAAGTATATGTAGGACGTAAATTTGGAGATACTTCTGATCAAATAGAACGCCAACAAAAGATCAATGAATTACTCTATACTCATTATGAGAAAGGTAAAAAAGTAGTTCGTCTTAAATCTGGTGATCCTTATGTCTACGGAAGAGCAGCTGAGGAAGCACGATATCTAACAGAAAAAAATGTTCCTTTTGAGGTGATTCCGGGTATTTCTGCAGCACTGGCAGCCGCAAATATTTTTAATATTCCAATTACCGAAAGAAATAAATCCAATGCCATGCTGATATGCACGGCACATACAGCTGATTATTCTTTTGAGCAACTCACTGGGATTGCGCATATGCTTAAAGCTGGAAATACCATCTCAATATATATGGGACTTAAAAGCCTGCATAGGATTATTCCTAAGCTTTTAGAAGTTTGTGAAGATGATACTATCCCTGTTAATGCAGCCTCTAATGTATCAAGATTAAATCAGGAAATTATAACAGGCACGCTAGGTAGTATACAAGAACAGATCAAAAACAGTACATTGCAAATGCCTGTGGTGTTACTTATTGGAGCTAATCCAATTCGGTAAATTAATGTTTGGTATTCCTCTACAGACTGGAATCCATTTTTAACTATAGTCGATAATTCAATTTATAAATAAAAACAATGAAATGAGCCATAGCAATTGAGTTGATACCAACCGAGATGTTCAATGGCGAATTCCATCTGACAACTAAAAAATAATAAAAAAGAACAGATGAAAGAAGGAATATTACTTTGTGGACACGGAAGCCGTAGAGAAGCTGCCATCACTTCTTTTAAACGACTAGTAAGTATCCTAAAAGAACGTTATGAGAGTGACTATGAAGTAGATTATGGGTTTTTAGAATTTAACCATCCTACTTACGAAGCTGCTGTAGAGCGCATGTACCTAAACGGAATTCGAAAAATATATGCACTCCCGGTTATTTTATTTGCCGGGTCTCATGCAAAAAATGATATCCCATATGAATTGAACACCATTCAAAGTTATCATGAGGATTTAACCATTGCTATGGGAAAGCATATTGGTGTCAATTCCTTTTTGCTGGATCTTGCAGTAAAGCGAATTGAAGAGACAGAGGCTACCCTATCTAAACTAGATCGAAAAGAAACCTGCCTGGTGGTTGTGGGTAGAGGGACAACTGACCCCGATGCCAATAGTGATGTATGTAAGCTAACCAGTATGCTCTGGGAAGGAATGGGATTCGGATTTGCTACCACAGCATACAGCGGAACAGCCTATCCCAAAGTTGATGAATCGTTACAAATGATTGAAAAATTAGGATTTAAACGAACTATCGTTATTCCTTTTTTCTTTTTTACAGGAGTATTACTAGAACGTATTTATGGTCATGTCACCGATATGAATACATCTTCTACCCTAGAATATATCTATACAGACCCTTTTGGTACCGATGAATTATTGATGAAAGCATTTGACGAACGCTTAGAAGAAGCTAAAACAGGTACTGCTCATATGAACTGCCAACTTTGTAAATATCGAAAGCAAGTAGTAGGGTTTGAACAGGATTATGGTAAAGAACAAGTAGGGCACCACCTCAACGTAAAAGGTATCCTTTTTGAAGAAGATGAGAAACCAGGTGAAGTAAAAAACTCATTAGGTAGCAAAATCAAGAAGGTATTGGGAATCTAGATCTTTGATAATTCATTCCTATAATTCTATTGAAAATAACACTCCAAACTTAGTACACATACAATACAAGCCCTATTTGATAACATTAATTCGCCACTACTTTACCTTATTTACTCTAGTATTGTTTTGAAATAAATCCATCACTTTTGTCTCTTCCTAGACCTTTCTTATCTAATTAGACACTAATTACCAGCGCTCTAAATAAAAACATTCTTCCCTTCTACATCTATCATTATATGTAATTATAGTGCTATGCATAGTATAAAAATATTTATAAAATATAATTTGTTAGTTAAGGCTAACTTTTTTAGTTTTATACAGCTAATAAATTATATATTTACACATGGACTACGTTATTGAACTATTGGAAATGAAGAAACGGCAGTTAAACCGTGAAGTTATGAACCAAAATCTTCTGCAGAAAGATATTAGAAAAGGAATTTCAGAATTATCAAAAATCACAGAAATAACTAAGGCGATAAAGGTTTTAAAATCAAAAAGATACAAATACAAAAATTAAAACATGAAGATCACACAACAATTACCAGACCTACCGTATGATAAAAAATCACTTGAACCCATAATTACAGAAGAAACTTTTGATTACCATTATGGAAAACATCATGCAGCTTATGTAAACAATTTAAATACATTGATAAAAGACACTCCATTAGTAGACGTCACGGTACAAGAAATAATCCAATACGGGTCTCAACATAATGACACTCTTCTTTTCAATAACGCTGCACAACACTGGAATCATAGTTTCTTCTGGCATTGTTTATCTCCAAATGAAGGGAAAAAACCACACGGGGAGATCAAAAAACTTATCGAAAGAGATTTTGAAACATTCGAAAAATTTAAAGAACAATTTTCTACCAGTGCCATTAAATTATTTGGTGCAGGCTGGACCTGGCTTGTACAAAACCAGGAAGGAAAATTAGAAATTCTATCCTTGAAAGATGCTCAAACACCTATAATTGAAAATAAAACTCCTATCCTAACACTTGATGTCTGGGAACATGCATATTATATAGATTATCGTAATGCACGCCCAAAATTTGTAGAGAGTTTTTGGGAGATTGTAAACTGGAGTTTTGCTAATCAAAATCTAAAATAAGATGAGCGAATTATGCACTAATCAAATTGAAAATTATTGGAAAGCCAAAATAACAACTTCTAACATTCTGTTTAATAAAGGTAAACTCGACGAAGCATTATTAGGATATAAAGACGCTCTATACCGAGCTGAAATACTAAATATAAATCAGTCAGATTGTATTCGGGATAATATTCCATTTATACAGATATATATCATTTCTTGTAATAACATTGCTAATACCTATAAAGAATTGAAACAGTATGAAGAGGCTGAAAACACACTTAAAAGAGTCGTTTACTACCTTTTACACTTGTCTGGTAATGACGATTTAAACATAAATGAAATTAAAACAGAACTAAAAAGAGCTACCATTGCCTATATAAATTTTGTGAAGGAAAATGGAGGAGACAGAAAACAACAGGAACTATTATTTACCGTATTAAAAGAACAGTTAATAGAAAGTAATTAATACTACCAAAAACGTGAGTTTGATATAATATCTGGATTCAATTACTATTTGTTAAAATCAATAGTTATTATATCAAACTCACCTAAGTAAAATAGCAGTTTAACAATACTTAAAAACAGCTATTTTTGTTATGCCATTTATCTATTAAAATCGATAACCAATACGCAAATGCAAATTTACAGCAGCTTCGCCTTTATCTTTTGAGAATCCGGCGTTTTTAGAAAAATAATGGATATATCCAACTCCTACTCCAGCTTCATAATTAAAATGCTTTCCTATATTTCTTCTAATTCCCCAGGTTGGAATTATAGATAGATCGGTTACTATTTTGGTATCTTCATCATTATCCAAAACAATTAGCAGATCAGAATGATGCAAACTAGTTTTTAAAGAAAAGAAATTACCGCTATTCCCATCTATGCGTTTTGATTTACTTTCGCGTTTAGCTAAATTATAATACCAGCGAGGTTCTAGAGTAACTACAGTAGTTAATAAAAAACCTGTGTCTGAATAAAAATCACTCTTCCCATTTCGGGCATCAAAACCTAACTCACTTCTCAGTGCTATTTGATTTGATAGTTTTAACTCATTATATATCCAGAATCCTGCAAATCCGGTTTGTATTCCAAATGTTGATTGCTCTACACTAGCATTTTGAGATTTCGCAAATAGAGTAAACGCACAAAAGCCCAAAGTGAATATGATTTTTTTCATTGTATTATAAGTTTATAAATTCAATAGCAAATCAATGAATTTATAAGCGCTTTGATTGACCGATAGATGCAGTGGTGCTCTTTTTCAAAAAAAAGACACTAATCTTATAAAAATTGCTTTTTATAAACCGAAGGAGAGAGTCCTGTTTCTTTTTTAAAAATCCTATTAAAACTAGTTCTTGACTTAAAACCACACTCACATGCAATCCCAAATAGACTATAATTGTCATACAAATCTGACTGCATTTTTTCTTTTACTACGTTAATTCGATACGTATTAATTAAATCATAGAAAGTAGTATTCATGTATTGATTTAACAACATAGAGAGTTTTTTATCTGTCGTAGAAATTTGATTCGCTAATTTCCCTAAAGTTAAATCTTCATCCAAATAGGGACGATTTGTTACTAAAACGAATTCTAATTTGCTTTTTAATATTTCAAATTCTTCTTTCTTAAAACTCGGTAAAGTATTTTTTGACTTATTGGTAGTGAATTGATTTTTTTCTAATATATAATCTGGCAATAACACCTTAGATTGATTCACCCCATAATATCCCAAAAATGAAATTAGAACAACCATTGTTATTACAGAAATGAAGTCCACATTCCAATCAAAATCACCATAAAATGATTCATAAATTTTGAGTATTACATCAATACTAATAATACACAGTGCCCCCTGTAGCATAATCCTTATCCAATTAAAATCATATCGTGTTAAGTTTGAATAGTTAGATTTCATCAATTTCCTATACTTTGATAATAATCGCAGTGAAATAATAAGGTATAATATCAAATATAAATCTCCAATTCTTATAAAAAAATATATAAAATCTGATAGTATATATGATAATCTATCTATACTAAACATCCCGTATAACAATGTTGGAACTGCAATAAAGACAGTATATAATACCGCCGGAATAAAATGTCGAACCGAATTCTTTACCAGATTTTCTTCTTTTAAGAATAGCGATTTTATATACAAAAGTAATAATGGACCTACTACCAAAACAGTGATATCATTGGGAATAAAGCAGGTTCTAAACAACCAAAGAATATCATGTAACAGTGCATAAAAACATAGGATAACACATCCCAGGAAGACAAAAAATACAATTAATATTTTTTGCGACAATTGTTTCTTCTTTGACTTTATCAATAGCAATAACAGTATTGCTATAACAATAACACCACCAACTAAAACAAAATCTATAAGAAGCTTCATTACTTATTTTTGAACAGTATTGGTTTTTAATTAAGACTGCTAAAAATAAAATAATGTTGCAATTTTTGGATATCCTTATTCTTTATTTAAAGATCTACTACATATTCTATTCGGTTTGTATATTCTTAGGTTATCTTATCTATGCTTTCAGAAGGTTTATTTTGATCTGGACACCCATTTTTTTATAATTTCTTTTTCTTTTCTAACGCTATAGTATTTTATTTGTTTTCCCTGTATTACTTCTCCAAATACAATATCATTTTTGGGATATCTACTTTTATATCCTTCTAATTGATCTGATGTCATTTCGACCATAGGACGATTTACTAACCCTGCACTAATAGCTTTTTGAACATTAAAATAATACGCCCCTACAGGTTTTGATCTCCATAAAGGCATTATTTTATAAGGAAGGATTCCATTTTTTATAAGAAAGTCTCCATCAACCCAATGCAATTTTTTAGGCATATCTGTAGCATGAATGAGACTGGATACATAATCTTTAAAAGGAGTTGGATTAGAAGCGACATTGAATGCACCATATATCTTTGATTCTGAACAATGAACGATAAAGTTTGCCAAACTTTTTACATCTGTAACCTGCATGTGATGATTACGAACATTTGGCAATAGTATTTCTCCTCCTCTATAAAATCTAATCGGCCAGAAAGGCTCTGCATTTGGATCACCTGGGCGAGTAACTCTAAAACTTTTCATCCCATGAGATCTATATATCGTAAAATTATCCATCCGTTCTCTAATGGCTTCTTCAGCGAATGTTTTTCTTATGGCATATCTAAAATCTTCGCCTATTGTTTTTGGGAATTTTGGCAGAGGGTTTAAGGGTTCTGATTCTTCAATAAACTTTTTGTCCCATTTGTCATAAACAGATATAGTAGATATGTAGTGATAATGGCCAAATTGCCCTTTAAACTCTTCAAGGAAATCTGAAACAGCTTTTGGAGACTTTTGCCACGTATCTACAACAACATCCCAATAGGTTTCTTTATGTTTTTTATCAATATTTTTAAGTCCTTCCTTATTTTCTTTTTCCCGGTCACAAATGATAACGGGTAAATATTTAAAAAGTTCGGGATTGGTTTTTCCTCTGTTTAATAATGTTACTTCATAGCCTGATGCCAAGAATGTTTCGACAATAGTAGGGCCCAAAAATCCTCTACCTCCAAGGATAAGTACTTTTTTATTGATATCACCAAACATTTTAAATCCCGAAGCAGCTATTGGGTTTAAAAAAGTAATGGTTGAAGCGATCCCCAAAGTTTTAATAAAATCTCTTTTATCCATGTAATTCATCTTATGTTAGAATACAAATATGGGGGCAAGTAAGAGAATAGCAGAACTTCTTAATTAATCAGTACTTATTTCTTTTTTGAATTGTCCTGGAGTTTTTCCTGTATGTTTTTTAAAATGATGAAAGAAAGCCGATTTAGAGTTAAACCCGCACTCATAGCCTATACCTTCTAAAGTTAAATTTAATTCATCCCCCTCTTTTATTCTGTCTATAGCATACGCTACTCTTTTGGTATTGACTAAATCATAAAAAGTAGTATTCATTTCAGAATTTATGATTTGAGAAAGGTGATGCTTAGGAATGTTTACAGAATCTGATAAAGCAGCTAATGAAAAATCGGGATGTAGATATGCTTTATTTTCCTCGAAAAAACGATTAATAGAATCTATAAACATAATTATCTCATCGTTTTTGAGTGGACTATGTTTATACTTTTTTTTGTTAATTGCAGCATCAAAAGGTACTTCTGGGTGGTACACCATACCATATTTCAACCCATAAAACCCGATCACAGTTACGAGAATAACATACCGTAAAACATCCCAAACTTCAAAATACGCTACTCCCACCAAAAGTTCTATTGCTAATCTTATAAGACTAATTCCTATGCTTATAAGGAATAAAATTGCAATAATTCTAACCCAGGAGAGCTCAAGCATACTACTATCAGCTTTATGGGTTTTAAAAAACTTATCTGTTTTATAATAGGAATATAGTATGTACAATGGATAAAAAGTTAGAGAAATCAATTTTGCAATTAGAATTATTATTTCCCATAATAATTCTGATTCCTGCCTAATAAAAAAACTGAAAAAGGTAAAAATTACAAATGGCAAAAAATGTAAAAGATTGGCTTTAGTAATATATTGATTAAATAAGGATTTGGTATAAAACAGAAAAAAGGGACCGTGCAAAAAGCTAATTGTTGCTATTAATATCCCGGTTATACCGGTTAGGTATGAGCTTTTACCTATCCCTAATAATAAATGGATAGAAAACACTAAAAACCAAGTCAATAAAATTAGATCAGATGATTTTCTTTTCTTTTTCAATACAATGAGTATCGCAAATAAAATACTTTGAATAGATCCAATTCCTAAAATCACGACTAATGCATTAGACATTTTTATTATAGATTTTGGCCTAAGTTACTAGGTATTATTAAAAATTAGAGAAAGATAATATGATTTCACCTTTAATTTCAAGAAATTTTTAACTCTAATAACTTAGTACAACATTCCTTTATGTCTATTTTCAGAATTATAATAGGTTTTTACACATCCTCATCAAGTTTTACTTTTTCTTGTTTGGGCCATATACATCGCATACCATATCCGAAAAAATCCCAAAGTAAGCTGATCTATCTAGTTCTTTCACAGATAAAACTCCTGAACGTTGTGAAATAACAAATTTTACTTTTTCCATGGTACAGCGTGGTTCAATGACAAATTTGACCCAACCACTTACTTCAAAATCTTTTTGCGAGCCAATGGTGAGTTTCTGGGTGTAGGTGGTATTACGTTTTACAAAGTTTACCTGTCTGTCACTAAAAGGGTCATAACTTTCTAACGCCTTTGGGAATTCTACAATAGAGTCTTTCATAGCAAGATTCTTAGTTTCACTTAATGAAAGAGCAAAACGACCCATGAAATTACCATTGGAGTGCGGAGATACAAAAAAGGACTTATCATATAGATCAATCGAAACAATGAGGCTGTACTCATCCTTATCTATGGTATCGATTTTTAACGCTAACGAATAAGGATCATCCATTTTGCTAACAGTTGCTGTTTTGAGCGGATCAATTTGGAAAGTCTCTTTCTCTATATTTCCTTCCTGATTGTTTTTAGTACAACCTGCACTTAATAGTACTATAAATACGATTATAAATTTGTTCATTTTTTGATTATTTTAATTTGTTCTTTATGATGATGATAAGGATATGCATACCTATGATTTTTCTTATATTATTTTTATTTTTAGTAAAGCTAAATCGAACTACAATTAAAAGTGTCAAAAAAGTGTCAAAGAAATGTCAACTACTGTAAAATCTCATAAGATTGTATGTTATTTGTAATGTATGGAGAACAAAAAGATATATGTATTAGGAATTTTATTGGGGATTATTTTTCTCATTATGGGATTCTCTAACATAAAAGAGCAAACAGATGAGTTTTCAGAACTAGTAAAAATTGCATTACGTGATGTTGGAAATCAATTATTGTTGACCAATCAAGATAGTACTTCTTTGGTTTTACCTATAATGGCATTAGAAAAATCAAAGTATCAACTTTCTTTTGAAAACTCGCTTTCATTTGATCCCAGTGATTTGGTTTCAATTATAAAAAAAAGTTTTCAAAAAGCTGGATTGCCAGAGCAATATCGTGTTGAAGTATTACAATGTTTTGATAAAGAAGTTCCATATAGCTTCTTAATGAGGGATGATATTGCCAGAGATATTATTCCTTGTGGCGGAAGGTTTTTACCAAAAGGTTGCTATACTATTGAAGTACGATTTACCGAAACCCAGTCCAGTGACTTCAGTAAACAGACGTTAATCTATGGGTTACTTTTTATTGTGTTTATACTTCTTTTGTTGGTTTTATATAGAAGAAAGAAACTTAATGTTAACAATAAAAATGACACAAGTTATATATCTATAGGTAGCTTTCAGTTTTATCCTGAGCAACATAAATTGATTAAACAAACTATTGAAGTTAGTCTTTCAAAAAAAGAATGTGAACTGCTAGAGATTTTTGTTGCGCATCCTAATCAAATTGTTAAGCGAGATGAATTGATTAAAAAAGTATGGGAAGACAATGGCGTAATCGTAGGGAGAAGTCTGGACACATATATTTCTAAACTGCGTAAAAAGTTAAAAGATGACGAGGCGATTAAACTAATAAACATTCATGGTATAGGGTATAAGTTAGAGATAAAACCATAAGTATCATTATTTCACTTTTTAAACGTAAGTTAAATGTAATGAAGCATTCGAACTGATCTAGTTTTCTTACATCCAACTTACGTTTTATAAAATCTATTTCCTGAATTGTTTACAACTGGCTTTTATACTGGTAGTTTTAATCCGATAATGTTTTGATAAAAAAACCTTGTATTTGTACCAGATCAATAACATCTACTTCTGATAAATTTGTTGTAGCCTCAATTCTAAGTACATTGTCTATATCTTCGAGATCAATTGACCATTTAATAATATCTGAATGATTGTTAAGCACTGGTTTTAATGATTTAACTTTTTTCTTTGATTTAATATCTGTTCGAAATATTAGTAATTCCATATTGAAATTTAGTGTTATTCTGATTCTGGTTTCGAAGTGTCCTCTTCCACTTGATTTGATTGTCGTTCGATATATTGTTTGTAATATTCATCACCTTCTTCTTTCCAAAACTTATCATAGTATTTCCATTTTGAAAAATCAGTTTTCGAATCTTTTTTACAGGCGTCATTTGAATCTTTTGATGATTTTTTACCACTACCACTACCACAACCTCCAAGAAATATTTTTAGTAATATAAATACTCCGACAGCCTGCCAATAGGTAAGAGTAGTCAGTCCAAAAATCTCGGGCATAAGCCAATTCCATAGCCACATAATGACGAAGCCGAATAAAATGGCTAATCCTGTTATTGCAATTGCACCAAAAATGATTATTCCTACAATCTCTATTGGTGACTTTTTTCTGAATTTATGAGTGAAAAAATTTGTCATGATATATTTTTATTTTTATTAATCTCTACTTCTATTTTTTTATATAATATTCCTATTGCTCTATGCCTTCTAGACATTAGTGTTCCTATAGAAATTCCTGTTTTAGTCGAAATTTCTCTATATGAATACCCTTCAAAATCTACAGCTATGATAATATCTTTGTAGGCTGGTTTTAGCTGTTCTATGCACTTTTTTAACACTACTATCATTTGATCCGAAGTGTAATTGTCGGTTGATTGGTGCAATACCTCAGCTAATTCTAATAAATCTTTATCAATGTCAATCGAATTTGTCTTTTTTGTGGTTCGCATCACATCAATAATTTTATTTTTTATCGATCTGTAAACGAAACCAGCTACATTATTTATTGGAGCATATCGATCTGCTCCAGAAAATAATTTTAAAGCAACATCCTGGATGATATCTTCAGCATCCCGATTGGCTGTGTCACTTATTTTGGTTTTCACATACCTCTTGAGAGATTCATATTCTCTTCCAAAAAAATCGGTAAGCTTTTTACTGTTATCTGATTCCAAATTCATTAAAACCTTTTATGAAGGGTCTTCAATTAGAAAGACGACACTTTTTTAATCTATTGCATTTTTCAATATTTTTTTTTCAAAAAAATAAAATTTATGACGGAGTATTTCTTTTTATTGGCTACTATATAAGTCATGCAGTAGAAAAAAGAGTTTAGGCTAAAAGATAAGAATCCGGGTTTTAAACACTTAATTTAGTAAATACAAATTCATATGCCGTTGCATCTTATTACTCAACTTATTTAATACATCGTATAGAAAAAGCATAAGTTGGATGTTGTGATGCTTTTCTGATTTTATTGTTACCTTTTTCCAAAATATACGTCCAAATAAAATGTTCCTCTTCTTTAGAATTTGACCAAAATAATGTGTTTTCATTAAAATTATTTGGATGTTCCTCATTATTTCCTATTCCGGAAGGTCTTATAGAAAATCTACTACTGTTTGAATTTATTTCTCCTTTCCAAAACTGTTTATCTTTATAATTGCCCGCTACATTATCTTTTGAAAAATTAAATAGTTTTTCCCAATCCTTGTTGTTTGGTAGTCTCCAACCTTGAGGGCATACCTTACAAGCAGTTTCGAAATCATATAACAACCCATACAATTGAACATTAGTTGAATCTCCATCAGGGAAAAAATATTCTATATTGTTTTCATTTATATCTCGTCTAACTTTGAGATTTTCAGTCATCCAAAAAGTTTCCCCATACTTCATTATTGAATATCGATTTCCATCAATATCAATCAATTTTGCTGTTTCACTTTTGCAGCTAATAATTATGTAGAAAAGAAAAAATCCAAAAAATAATTTATTCATATGTTAGTTTTTCTAATGAAACACAACAGTTTTAACAGTCACTTGTTTTAGTGGTATCTATTTTTTGTTGGCAAATGTTTTATATTTTTATCCGAGCCATAAAACTTATTGAAAATTACGCTTGCAGTTAGGTCTCCAGTCACATTAACTGCTGTTCTAAACATTCCTAAAATTCTATCTATACCAATAATAATAATTAGTCCATCTATTGGAATTCCTGCGCTCTGTAGCACCGATGCAAGAATGATAACACCTCCTCCTGGAATAGCAGGCGTTCCGATGGACGCGGCTACAACTGTAGTGGTTATTAATATTAAGTTTATCACCGACAGCTCAATGCCATAAGCTTGTGCCATAAATAAAGTGGTTACACATTGAAATAGAGCAGTACCATCCATATTTATCGTTGCCCCAACAGGAATAACAAAGTCACTAATATTAGAGGATACCCCTAATTTTTCATCTGCTGTTTTCATAGATACCGGCATAACAGCTGCAGAACTAGCGGTAGAAAATGCTAATAGCTGAGGTTCACGGATCAAGTTTAAAAATTTCAAAGGATTCTTACGTGTGAAAGCGAATACCATTATTAAATAGAATATCATTAAGAGGATCAAGCCCAGAATAACGACTATCATATAGTAACCTAAACCAAGAAATATTTCAATGCCAATTTTAGATAACAAGGCTGCTATTAAACCAAATACAGCATATGGCACAAGCATCATCGCCCATGAAATTACAATCATGCAAATCTTCTGAATCGCTTCGACAAAACGAATGATAGGCCTTGCTGTGTCATGATTGAGCTGGGTAATCGCAACACCAATTATTATGGTAAATATTACTACTCCAAGCATTTCTCCCATTAAGATAGACTCCAGTGGATTATTTGGGATGAGCTTAGAAATAGTATCTGGAATGTTTTCGATCAGGTTCGTCTGTTCATTGGCTTCAATTAGTTTTTCTCCGCTGTTTGGAAATCCCCCCAGCTTGAAAACATATTGGCCGGGTTTCATGATGAATGTGACGATCAAGCCAATAGTGATAGCGATGACTGTAGTGAAAACAAAATACAATAACAGCTTTATCCCAAAGGCTTTAAGATTCTCAGATGTGTTCCCTACAATTCCCGAAATAATAGAAGCAAATATTAGGGGGATCATAATCATTTGAACTAACCTCATAAATATTTGACCTGGTAAGTCGAGCCAATTGGCTAATAATAAGCTAAAATTCTCTGGAACAAACCCAGTAGACGGGTTGATTACGATGCCAACCCCAGCACCTAAAATCAAACCAATAATTACCTTAAGCCATAAACGGCCTTTTATAAGGCGGTCCAAATAAACTGACAAATTATTAAGAGGTCTGATTTCTAGCATGGTGTGATTTATGAAATGTTTGCCAACGGCAGTTTGTGACGTAGTAGCGCAAAATGTTACCAAGCTATCAACGACTCTGTATTGATTTTATATCTTTTTCTTTCTAAAATCTAACACTACAACAAATATACGAGAACCTTCGATTAATCATGCTACTACTATGACATCTATACAATAGTTATTTTATAGCTTTAATCAGATTTTCTTTCGCTAATTTTAAAATTTCATGTAATTCCTTTAGAGATATTTCTGCTGCATTATTAAAATCCACTAGAACATGGTCATATTTTTTAGGATATTTTTCTTGTATAGCATCCCTAACAAATTTTACCGCAGGCCTTAAATGACGATATTCTCCATCAATAATAATAGATGATTCATAGAGTGCACAGAATAAGCTATAGGTGTTATTAGATTCACATACTCTAGTATCGTTTTTATTCCAACCTTCTGTAGATCCAAGTAGTTTAATCGTGTTTTCTATAATTTTCACTTCAATTTCACTAGGCTTAAACCAGTTCCCTTGTAATTGTGCATCTTGAAAGTTAAATTCTTTAATGACCATAGGGAGTATTTTTGTTCCGTCTTCAAAATTTCCCGCATAATAACCATCTGTATA
Source organism: Aquimarina macrocephali JAMB N27 (assembly GCF_000520995.1). GTDB lineage: Bacteria > Bacteroidota > Bacteroidia > Flavobacteriales > Flavobacteriaceae > Aquimarina > Aquimarina macrocephali. The sequence goes on from NZ_JACA01000034.1 coordinate 29,832, forward strand.
TTGAATAAGAGTTGCTATTCGTTTAGGCTTATTGGGCCAAGAAATCTCTACGAATCTTTGAACTGTATCGTTTTTGATAACTGTGAATTCCATTGGAGGTTTTCCATACGGAGCGAGAATGATGCTAGTTAAAGCCCTACCGTCCTTGATTATGTTATACCTACCTTGATGCACTTTTCCGTTCTCATCTGTGTAGGTTCCAAACCAAAGCTGTTCTTTCTGTGCAAAAATAGTACTAGAGAAGAAAAACAGAAATAGTAAAAAAAGGAGGTTTGAATAAAATGACGATTTGTTTTTTTTGATTGATGCTTGCATGACGTTTATATTTAACTGGTTAAATATAAGAGTACAATTACATCAAAACGTTACAGTTCAACAAGATAAGTCGATTTAGGCAAGATAATGTGGATACACCCAAGCAAATGTCATTTTCGCAATACGCTCATCATGATGTTTTGTGCTGCTCATATTTTGTGTTTATAATTTTGTTTAGTGCATTACCCTTGATTAAAAACTTATTCTTGTCATTGTTGTAAAAATTAGTAGCAATGTTAATATTCCAACAGCAGTTGTAAATATTCCGATTTTTTTTGATTTTGTCCATCCCGATAATGAAATCATAACCGTTAGAGAAAAGAGTCCAATCATAAAAGTCAGTAATCCAATTATTCTAGGAATTAAAAAGTCTTTTGTCACCACATCCTTTAAATATCCTCCTGGTGTAGTCATCATTGAGATTTGTATCATTGCAAATACAGTGACGAGAAAACAACCAGCAGATAACGTTGCAGACTTTAAAATTTTATTAGTTAGTTTATCTTTCTTGTCAGAAACTAATAGATTAGCAACTACGGTAATAGAAAAACCACTCAATAAAGAGCTTATCAGAATAGTTTGGTTAGCTAAAGTATTCCAATATTCTAATGTTATTTGCATATTCAGTTTGATATTTTTGTTTACTATTATTAGTAACTGTTTTGTCTAAAAGCACTTGCTTTTAAATAGCAATATACCTATTTAAACACAAAAAGCAGTTCGAGTTTGTACTCGAACCGCTTTTGCTTTTATATCTTGTTTTGCGTTCGCTTTTTTCTTCAACCCGATTATGCATTAAAACTTCGTTATGAGACTTGAAAGTACTATGAAATATGGCATTTTTTTTAGTTTTAGCATAGCATCGCTACGGTTAAACTGAAAAATGTAGTGCAACGGTATATTTTGAAGTAGTTACAAGGCGTAATAGATTTTCTAATGCATAATCCGGGTTTAATTAGTTTGGGGAATGTAACCCCATTTTATTTCCTTCAGAATCAAGAAACATTGCGAAATATCCGCTTTCATCGGCATGAGGTGTTTTGGGAACAATGATTTTACCGCTATTTTTCTCGACTTTATCAAGAATTACCTGAAGGTTATCTCCACCATTTAGGTATATAGTCACACCATCTGCCGAAGGCTGGAAACCTTCTCCTTTCATAATAACACCAGTAACCATCTGCCCTTCGTATGGAAGTATGCCCATTTCCATACCTGGCATTTCCATTTTCTCTATATTAATATCCAAAATTGCCTGATAAAATTCGATTGCTCGTAAAATGTCTGTTGCTGGAATTTCAAAAATTGAAACATAACTTTTCATGGCTTTTGCACTTTGATTTATAGTTGAATCATTTTTCTGTCTTTCTAATTCGGGTTTATCTGTGCTATTACAAGCAGTAAAGCCCAAGATTAATAGTGCAGTAAAAAGACTACATATTGTTCTTCTCATGTTTACTAATTAAATGTAGAGGTAAAGTTAAACTGTAAATGAGAATCGAAATTGTAAAAATGCGACAGATTTAATTCATTTGTAGAAAATAGAAGAAAGCGTCATGTTTTCATTCCCTAAAAACTCTTTTGGGCTAATTCCTGTAAACTCCTTAAAATCTTTGATAAAATGCGCCTGGTCGTAGTATTCACTTTCGTAAGCAATATTAGTGAGGCTTTCTCCTTCTTCGTTAAGCAACATTTTTAGAGCACTTTGTAACCGAATTACTTTACCTAACTGTTTCGGGCTGATCCCTATTTGTTTTACGAACATTCTTTCTAGTTGTCTCCTTTTGGATACATCTTCTTTAAGAATATCACGTATAGATGTACTCCCCTTTGTTGACAAAAGAGTATCTATAGTTGTTTTAACAATATTGTCGACTGTGACCTGCTCACTGAGTTTATTTAGAAGAAAAAATTCGATGATCTCTATTCTTTGTTTTGTATCTGTTGCTTGAATTATGTCTTGTTCTAATTTTTTGGCGGTTTTTTCTCCAAATAACATTTCTATTGGCGTTTCCTTGTTTGCCAACGTTCTGATTGGTACAGTTACAAAATTGGCAAAACCATAAGGATAAAAACGAATTGCAAATGTGTTAACATATCCTGTTGGCTCTATATAAAAAGGGGCAATGGTTTGTCCTAGCACCATTGAACGAGGTTGTATAATGAAATTATCTTCGGTAGTATATCGTTTTATATCATCTCCAAGTATAAATGCCATTTCGATTGTACCATCAGGAATTATTCGTTGTCTTTGGGTATCCTCTGCTGCAGGAACTTCCAAAGTCCAATAACAACTAATTAGCGATTCTAAATCTGGATGAGGCTGAAAAGTTTGATAATTCATGAACTGTTTCTTTTTCTTAAGTGAAACACAACGTCTCGGCTATGGTTAGTAAGGAAATTAAAAGTAGTAACCTTTTGGTTAAGTACTTAGTCAAAACTTTTTATTTTGTTTTTACCTTTTCATTTATAAGGCCAAAATAGATCATTTCGTTATCGCGTAATATTCTATTTGGCGGACTTCATTTTAAACACTAAACTTTGGATTAAGCACCAAACCCCGTATTAATTATAGCCATTGTTGCAGGTAGTTTTTTAATCAATAATTATACATGTCTAATTCATCAAAGTCTTTTATTTCAGACAGTTTGATTAGATTTTCTATTTCAATATTACTCCAAGTTTCCTTAAATATCTCATCTCCGCTTTCCGCATCCTCATTGGTATTTTCTCTAATTAGTTTCTTTTTTGTCAAGAAGTTAATGCTTGTTTCTCTATTTGTGATTGGACCACGATTACTACTAGAATCATATCCAATTAATTCAAAATTAGATTTTTGAAATCTGAAGGTGTAATCCCAATATCCGTATCTGCCGTGTCCATAATGCACATGCAATTTTTCATTTTTAATTTCAATCCATAATTCAGGTGGGAAATAAACTCCACCATCTTCATTTTCGGATGAAAAACAATTGTAATTTTTATCGGTAAGTTGATAACCATTCGCATTTTTAAATAACACAATTATTCCACGCCTATTTCTGTTAACTGTTTTGTCAAACCGATTTATAACCACATTACTTGTATCGGTTTTCTTAATTACAAGTACGCAGTCATCTTTTCCATCTTTATTAAGGTCTCCAAAATATTTGTCAAACTCTACATATCCTTTTGGAATAAATTCAGATGGTTCATTGTTTTGCGCGTTACAACCAAAATTCATCAATATAATTAGGGATAATATTTTTAAAACTTCATTCATTCGGTTTTAACTTCTGGCGGTTGGTTCAAATTACCTACAACAATGTTATAAAGGATATATATCCTTTATATTCTATGTATGTTTATTTACAAATCTACTGGTTTTTGCCCGATCTACGACATTAACCTGTTAGCCTAAAAGAAGATATACTTACTCTGTTAATCCTTCACCTTCCATATACAACTCCTCTAATTGTCTTTTAACCTCATCAGAAGGATTTGCCCACATCCCTCGTTGTATAGCTTCCAACAAGCGTTCACTCATATCTTTTAATGCCCAGGGATTGTTTTGGGTAATAAATTCTTTGTTTTCAGGAGTTAACAAATAGCTTTCTGTAATTCCTTCATACATAAAATCATCAATCAGATTTGTCGTAGCATCATAGGCAAACAGATAATCTAAAGTGGCAGCCATCTCAAAAGCTCCTTTATACCCATGCCGTTGTACTCCGGCAATCCATTTGGGATTAATTACCCGTGAGCGGTATACTTTTAGTAATTCTTCTTTCAATGTTTTTACCTTGGGGGTTTCTGGTCGGGAATGATCTCCAAAATAGATTTCGGCTTCATTACCTTTTACAGTTTTTACGGCATTGGCCAATCCCCCATGAAATTGGTAGTAATCATCACTATCCAAAATATCATGCTCCCTGTTATCCTGGTTTTGCATTACAATCTGCATCGCTTGTAATCGATATTGAAACGATTCATGTGCAGAAACTCCCTTTTTAGAATTGCCGTAGGCATATCCACTCCAATTGATATATACTTTGGCAAGATCTTCCTGGGTTTGCCAGTTCTTCTCATCGATTACTGCTTGCAGTCCTGCTCCGTATGCTCCCGGCTTAGAACCAAACACACGATATAAAGCACGTTGCGAAGCTTCCTCTTGTGGTAATCCTTGCTCCTGCCATTGTGATTGTTCTATCAAAAATCGTTTTCTGATTGGATTATCTTCTATAGGTTCATCCAGATTTGCCAAACGCGTTACCACCGCATTAAACAGATTGATTACATCTGGAAATGCGTCTCTAAAAAACCCTGAGATCCGTAATGTAACATCTACTCTGGGTCTTCCTAATCTTATTAAGGGGATTACCTCAAAATCAGTAACTCTGCGATTGGCATTTTTCCATAACGGGCGTACTCCCATTAATACAAATGCTTGTGCAATATCATCGCCCCCTGTACGCATGGTAGAGGTTCCCCATACCGAAACTCCAATGGTTTCGGGGTAATCTCCGTTTTCCTGCAAATATCGATCAATAATGAGCTGTGCGCTTTTCTCTCCCAAACGGTAAGCTGTTTCGGTAGGAATGGTACGTACATCTACAGAATAAAAATTTCTTCCGGTAGGCAACAAATCCAATCGACCTCGTGTTGGTGCTCCCGATGGCCCAGAGGGAACATAGCATCCATTAAGACCTCCTAATAAATACTCAAGTTCGTCTGTAGTTTGTTCTACCGCAACTAAAGTAGTAGATTTTATATGTCGTACTATTTGATTCAAGAAAGGATACTCTTCGGCAAGGATTTCTTTTTCTAAATACGTAATCAATTGTCTTTTTGCAATACTTTCTAATTGTTGAGTCACGTGCCCTGCCGTTTTACAAAAAACACCTTCAATAGTCAACTCCATAGATTCTGTATAAGCAACCTCTAGAATGTTTTTGGTGATTCCTAAATCTTTGGCCAGTGCTTGTGTGATTCCTTCCTGTTGATATCCTGGTACGCGATGTAATGCTATTAACAAATCAATGAGCTGTTCATCTACAGGAGCCTTTCCAAAAATATGGAGCCCATCTCTAATCTGTGCTTCTTTTAATTCACATAAATATCCGTCTAATTTGACTAATAATTCATCTACATCGTCTGAGGCGATTCCCAAATCCACATTTAATTTGGTTTGCGTAACCAGATCAGCTATTTCTTTTTCTAATACACGTGATCGTTTGGGATCTAAGGTAGCTGCTTCATAATATTCATCTACCAGATGTTCCAGTTTCATTAGACTACCGTAACTTTCTGCACGGGTCATCGGCGGAATTAAATGATCTATGATCACTGCCTGATTGCGTCGTTTTGCCTGTGTTCCTTCTCCCGGGTCATTAATGATAAACGGGTAAAAATGTGGTAATGCTCCAAATACGGCTGCAGGAAAGCAAGTTTCGGGATCTAGTGATACACTTTTTCCGGGTAACCACTCCAGGTTTCCGTGTTTTCCTAAATGGATCACTGCATCTGCCTGATAGTTTTGTTGTAACCAAAAGTAATAGGCAAGATATTGATAGGTTGGTGGCAGATCAGGAGAATGATAGATTGTCTGTGGGTCCTGATTATACCCTCTGGAAGGTTGAATACTCACAAAGATATTTCCCAATAAAAATCCAGATACTATAAATCCATCACCGGTATAATACGGATCATCTTCTGGTTTCCCCCATTGTGCTGTTACTTTATCCTGTAATGCTGAAGATAATGCCGAAAAACATATATCAAAATCTGCTCGATCAAAAGTCAATGCATGCGGCCTGGTCATTGTGGTCGTAACATCATTAGTGGTCACCTGTGTAATCCAATGCATTAGCTCTGTACCACTCTTTGGTAATTGTTCTCCTACATTATACCCTTCGGCTTTAAGCGTATTTAATAAAACAATGCAACTTTCGGGTGTATCGAGACCTACTCCGTTTGCAAGACGACTGTCCTTATTGGGGTAATTTGGTAAAATGACCGCTACCTTTTTATCTATATTCTTTTTATACTGTAATGCTGCCCAGCGCTGAGCTAATTCTGCCATAAAATCGCAGGCAGGAATATGAGCCTCATATTTTAAAATAGAGCTATCGGTAAGTGCATCTTTACTAATTTCTTTTTTAAACGAAACCGCACGACCAATAATTCTTCCGTCAATTTCGGGTAAGGCGATATTCATAGCAATATCTGTAGGAGGTAACCCAAAGAGTCCTTCTTCCCATACTTGCTTATTAGCAGTAGAAAATATGGCTTGCAAAACGGGAATTTTAAGTTTTTCGAAGATAAACGCTGAACCATCCATGGGTTTGATCGTAAACCCTGTAGTATTAATAATGGTATGCACATCACGATTCCCGTTATGTGTCATTAATGTTTGTACCTGATCTAATAATTTAGGATCTCGCAGATTGCTGACAAAAACCACAAAGGCATTTATTCCTCGTTCCTGAAGTGCTGTACTCATCACATGTAACGGCTCCATATTATCAGATAGAAAATGAGTGCGATATCCTAACAATGCCACATTAGGTTTGGAGGTATCTATAGTACTTTCTAAAACCTCTTGAGTAGTCATTCCTAACGCTGTAGTATACAAAAATACATCTGCAATACCTATAGCAGGTACAATCGGAAGTTGTATATCAAAGAAATGAGTTCGTAAATAATTAAATAGGGCAACAGCATTTTCTTTTCCTCCTTCTTGTAAATATTGTCGACACTGATGTACAATTTGTATGTCGACAGATGACAACTGCATTAGCTCAAAATCCGGTTCATGAGCTGGTAAAAATAATATCGTATTACCCGTTTGCTCTTGCAAATTCACCAGGGATTCTACCAAATATGTATAGTAGCTAATTCCTCCTAGCATACTACAAACAATAACTTTGGCTTTACTCAATACTTCTTCGAGATAGGTATCTATTGTCAATTCTTGTTTGAGATATACCAGATTGGTCATTCGCAAACTAGGTAATTTATTTCCTTCGGCTTCGTGTAGTTCCTTATACGCCTCATTTAAGGTATGAATTTCGGTATCTCCGGCACTCAGAAATACAATATCTCCCGGTTGCTGATCGATATAAAAAATACCATCATCATTGGGGTTCCACCCTCCGGGTATGGTTGCGATTAGATGCATAAATCTACAGGTTCTTCTAACGCTGCCCAGTACAAATGAATGTAGCTGGCGTATACGTTTTGATGTTGATATATTTTTGTTGAAACTTCTTTTTCTCTTGCCGAGAAGACTTGCCCTACAGTGGGTATGATATCATCGTTCATTACTTTGGAATAATGAAATTCGTGTCCCCAAATTTCTAAATCATTACACACTACTTTTCGATATCCTAAAGATAATTTTTTGTTTTGCATAGAAGTACGAAACGGAAATATTCCTACCATATCGTATTCCTTGCCTTCTTCATCAATAATGGTATTTCCCAGATACATCATCCCACCACATTCTGCCAGAATTTTTACTCCCCGATCTGCAGCTTTTTTTAACTGATTTCGCATTGCGATATTATCGGATAACATTTCAAGATATAATTCAGGATACCCTCCTGCCAGATATATCATATCTGCTTCAGGGAGTTTCTGGTCATGAATCGGGCTAAAATATAGGATTTCTCCAATAGCTTCTAACCATTTTAGATTTTGAAGATAAGTAAATGTAAATGCCTCATCTTTTGCTATAGCTATCTTATATTTTTTTTCTGAAGTTATAATATCCGATGCTTCTTGATCTATTTCAGGAACTATTTTTGCATATTCTAAAAGTGTTGGTAACGATATATGTGTTGCAATATGCGAGGCTGCTTTTTCAATAACATTTTCAAAAGTACCATCGATATGTAATCCCAAATGACGTGAGGGAATTGCAATTTCTTCATTCGGTGGAATGTATCCTAAAGATGGAATCCCTACAGTATCACATGCTTCTTTAAGGAAGGCATAATGTGATTCTGTTTTTATAAAATTAAAAATAACGCCCGCGATCTTAACTTTGGGATCAAAAGTTTTTAATCCATGTAAGATTGGAGCAATCGTATATGCCATAGCACTGGCATTAACCACCAGGATTACCGGAATATCCAATAATTTAGCTATCGCTGCCGAGCTTCCCCGATCCTTTACTGCACCATCGAACAATCCCATCACTCCTTCTATAATACTAATATCGACAGACGCACTATAATGTTCAAAAACAGTTTTTACATGTTTCTCAGGCATCATCACGGTATCTAAATTTATAGCTGATTTTCGAGCAGCAGTACTGTGATGAATCGTATCAATATAGTCGGGTCCGCATTTAAAAGTTTGCACAGTATTTCCCTGGTTACTAAACCAACGAGACATCCCTAGTGTAAGTGTTGTTTTTCCCGAATTACTCCACGGAGCAGCTATTAAAAATGCTTTGGACATATGGTTTAGAAAGAATTGAGATTTTAGATCGCTTCGCTGTTAGAAGTTAGATCATAAATTTTGTATTGGTGTAATTTCTTCGATTCATTGTCATGCTGAGCTTGTCGAAGTAAATTATTGTAAGAATGTCCTTCGACAAGCTCAGGGCGACATTTCTTTTTATAATTGTATATTTCTCTACACATAATTATTTAAATTACTAAAAATCAGAGACTGTAGTATAATTCAACTTTAGCTGTTGTGCTAACTGCTTGGCCTTACCTAATCTTACAAACCCTGTTTCGGTATCAATAACAGTAGTTTTTTGAATCCTCGCCAGGTATTTTTTATACGTGGTGATTGCATATTGAAATGGGTTTTCTGCTCCCGCATTTATTTTTCCATCTGTAAAAACAAACAATTGTACTGTTTGCGTATTTACAGATCGCAGCAATTCATATACTTTAAAAAAAGCAGCTCCCAAATTCGTCTTTCCTCCTGTTTTTAATTGATGATTTATATTTGAAATTTCCTGAATATTAGCCGTAAACTTCTGGATAATTTTAGCTGTAGTATCCTGTAAGCCAACTATAGCATACTGGATTTTTTGCAAAGGATATGACATAATTGTTTTCTCTATGACCCCCTTTAAATATGCCATTTGTTGATCTAGTGCCATAGACGCACTGGTATCAACCAAAAATATAATTCGTGCCGTGGCTTTCTGTGTTGTTTGTTTATATATTGCTGTAAATTTCCCCGTCTTCAGATAGTGTTGTACAGATTGCAATACTGATATTTCTTGTTGTCGTTCTGCCGGTTGTGATACCGAATATAATTTCTGTGGGGTATCTAAAAGGATTTCTTGTTTTTTAGATGCTTTTGAAACTGAAAATTTCAATCCTTGTTGTACAGCCTTCGGCAATTGAAATGCTGTACTACTTTGTCCGTTTCGAGGTACACTTTCTTCCCGGGGTGTATGGTTCTCTGTATCAGATGGGTTTTCTTTATTCTGATCTGTTGGAGGTGTATACTCTTTTGCTCGATGTTGCAATACAAAAGGTGCTATACTATCTACCATTTCTGCAGTTACCTGTTCCTCATTATAGAATGCTGCATAGGCTCTAGCCGTTTTCAAAAGTAAGATGTCTGCACGCATTCCTTCTACTTGATTGGCAATAGTTAATGCAGCACACTGTTCTTGTATTGATTCTGGAATAATTACATCATTAAGTCTCTTTTTGGCCAAAATAACTTGGTGTTTAACCTGCTGTTCTTCTTCTTGAAATTGTTTATAAAATGCTATTGGATCACTATCAAAACTAAGACGCTGCATTGCAATTTTGGTACGTGTCTTCATTTCTTTGGGAGTCTGGATAGTAACACTTAATCCAAATCGATCTAATAACTGTGGCCGCAAAGCTCCTTCTTCGGGATTCATTGTTCCTACCAGACAAAAACGACTATCCATCCATTGAGAGATTCCTTCACGTTCCAGGTGATACCCTCCTGTTGCCGAAGCGTCTAATAATACATCCATCAGGTAATCATTGAGGAGATTTACCTCATCGATATACAAAAATCCATGATGTGCCTGTGCTAGTAATCCTTTATCTACAATCGTAGTTTTCTGGTTAATCAATGCTTCTAGATTAATACTCCCTAATACTCGATCTTCGGTAGCGCCAATAGGTAAGTTAACAAATGGAAAATCTTCTCCCATCAATTGACTCAACCCCCTTACCATAGTGGTTTTGGCAGTACCTTTATCACCTGTTGCCAGTACCCCTCCAATACTTGAATCTACCAGATTAAGTAACAAACATAATTTTAGATCTTCCTGATCGGGGATGGCAGTAAAAGGATAGGTATATTTTGGTTTCATCTGTATTTTTGTATGATTGGTAAAAATACGGATTTATATAAGTAGAATTGGTATGCTTTTTTATTTATATCTTCTATTTTCTATATGCACAAAATAAAGAATAATCAGAACTACTATTACCTCCATGTTTTTTGGTGATGTTACTTTTAATAACCTCTATTAAGTTTATAAAAAATGCAATAGAAATGAATTTTAATCTTTACTTAATTATCCTATAAAATCTATAGTCCATTATAAAACATTAACACTTTATAAGCTTAGTTTACTAATAATTCCCTACTTTTAAAATAGTTATTGATTTTCTTTTTAACAGAAGGGTGCTCAATTTCTAGTCAAAATGCAAACGAATAAGAAACCCTATAAAAATTATATTCGTTAAAGAAGTTAGTCTTCTACTCTTATCTAATTACCCCTATTTATATTTTTTTGAATATGCATATATCGATTTTATTTACTGAATTGTTATATCGTGAAACCTACTTTAAATGAAGAGAATTTTAGCAATAGATGACCAACAACTTGTTTTATTATCCTTAGAAAAACACCTCTCTGATACAGGGTACATTATCAAATGCGCAGATAATGGTCAATTAGGATTAGATCTTTTTGATAGTTTTAAACCAGATATTGTTATTGTAGATATTAATATGGATGGAATGTCTGGTCTTGATGTAATTAAAAATATTCGTCAAGAAAAAAAATCAGATGTTAATATTTTGGTGATGTCAGGGAACACAAATGAAGATACTATTATAGATGGTTTTGATCTGGGGATAGATGACTATATGAAAAAACCATTATCGCTTAATGAAATTTCGGCCCGTATTGCGAGAATTCTTGGTATAAAACCTACAAAAAAGCTAGAAAACAACTCTAAAGGTCAAATGTTACAAAGACATTGCGTTGGAGTTGTAATCCCTTGTTACAATGAAGAGGCAAGAATTTTGAGTACAGAATTTATCGATTTCGCACACAGTAACTTAGGATATCATTTATGTTTTGTTAATGATGGAAGTACAGATAATACTCTAGAAGTTTTAAAAAAACTATCTGAAGGGAGAGAAGATAACATTAGTGTATATAACTGTGTTAAAAATGGAGGGAAAGGAGAAGCTGTAAGACAAGGAGTTCTTCATCTTGCCAAAGACTCACAGTTAGATTATATAGGATATCTAGATGCTGATTTATCAACAGACTTTAAAGATTTTGATGATTTGGTTAAAACTATAGAATCTTCAAAATTTAAAATCGTAAGTGGCTCAAGAATGAGTAGAATGGGAGCAAATATCACCAAAGAGTCTGCACGAAAAATAATAAGCAAAACTATTAATTTGATTATCAGAAATATCTTAGGTATGTCCTTTAACGATACACAATGTGGTGCCAAAATAATGGATAGAGAAATAGTCAATGAAATGTTTAGAGAAAAATTTATTACAAAATGGTTATTTGATGTAGAAATTTTTATGAAGATGCGTAAGTTTTATGGAAAAGAAAAAGCCATTTCTTATATATGTGAGCAACCACTTAAACGATGGGTACATGCTGATGGTTCTAAGTTATCTATGAAAGATTCTGTGAAGATTGTAGGGCAACTTGCTCAAATTGCTTATTACTATAATTTTAAAGTCAAATCAAAGTTTAAGTAAAATAGTAGAATCAAAAAAATCAATTATAAAAAGGAGTTATAGTGTACTTATGTATTCTGTTATCATTTGTAGAATTTTTTCAAAATCCTTCTTTAAATCATAACTTCCTTCTTTCAAATTGTTTTCATAATCTGTTGCTATTTCATAACTTTTTTCAAGTCCAAAAATACTGACCTTATGCTTTAATTTATGCACATATTCTGCAGCCTTTACAAGGTTTTTATTTTCTAAACTACTGAAATATTGTTCTTTTTCTATCGGGAATTCTTTTCTGATAACATTTAACATCTTTCCCTCAAAGACTTTATCCCCATTAGATATCTTATTTATTTCTGATAAATTTGGTTCTTCCATTTAGTTGGTTTTTAATTAGAGTATTCGAAGTACTAAAAATACTCCTTATTCTATAATTATTATCCAAATGATCCCAATAACACCCTCTGAATATGTTTTTTTATTCTCTTTTTGAAAAAGTAATTATATTATTGCCTTTCCCTTGTTTTCATAATCAGGTTTTAACAATGATCATCAAAATTTTAAGATAATCACTTGAAAATTTAACTCTATAAGATAAAACTTAGGGCTATCTAATATTTCTTATCCCTTCATAGACTACAATACTCACTGCATTGGCTAAATTTAAACTCCTTACCTTATCACTGTATATTGGTATTTTATAGAGTTGATCTGGATATTTTTCAATAATAGTTTTTGGTAAACCTGTAGATTCTTTTCCAAAAACAAAAAACAGATCATCTTCATAGGGTATAGAACAATAATCTTTTTCTGCATGGCTAGATAGGTATACCATATTCTTATTCTTATTAACAGCATAAAATTCATCTATACTATCATACATATGTACCGAAATGTGTTTCCAATAATCCAACCCAGCTCTTTTTAATCTCGAATCACTTAATTCAAACCCAAATGGTTTTACCAAATGTAGATTTGATCCCGATGCTAAACTAAGTCTACCAATATTACCCGTATTCATGGGAATTTCTGGTTCTACAAGTACAATATTATATGCCATTCTTTATTATATCTACGCTCTTCAATCGTTTATAAGCAATATATGCTAGTAACTAACATACTTAAAGTTATTCAAAAAAGTACACTTTGTAATACCATAAACCCTACTAGTATAGAAATGATACCAATAACACCATTCATCCATTTAAATATCGACATATTACGTTCAATAAAACGGCTCATGGTAAAGATCAGCACATAACTATATACCGCCATAGAAAATATAATTCCAATAGATTCTATTATCAATATCAGGATGGCATCAGAGATGGTATCTGCGCTAATAATTAGTGCAGAGGTTAACGCACCTCCTGTACCTGCCAATCCATGTAACATCCCAATCCAAAACGACCTGTTAATAGGATTCATAGCAATTTCTTCGCCTCTTTTTCCATGTAGATGAATAGGATTATTAGCTACATGCTCATGTGCTTCTATTTTTTTATGATCCGCCATCATTTCATTAATCTTATGATTTCTTTTGATGGCCATTACACCTAGCCAAATCATAATTGGCCCGACAGAAAATTCTGCCCAGAAAGAAATACTTTCTACAAAAGCATGTAAGGCGGCTCTAAATGCTAAAGCGATTCCTCCAAACATCAACAAAGTTACCGAATGTCCTAATGCCCATTGAGATGCTGTAAATGCAGTCTTAAAAGACACTTTCTTTTTCTGAATGGCATTTTCTGCCGCGAGTACCGATACTGCAGACATATGATCCGGTTCAAAAGAATGTAAAACCCCTGCTATCAGAGGGCGAGCAAGATTCATGATGTTCATATAGTATATGATATGTGAGTTCCATCGTTATTAATCAGATACATAGCAATCGTTACATTTGGTGCTATTTTCTGACAATGATAATGGCATTCTTGTATTAGTTTTTGATAAAAATTTTCCTGGGCTGTAAAAGTAAAAATTTCCCGAAGACGTCCTGCCATATTTAATGCTAAAACTTTGTTAGCAATTTCTTCTGGATATCCTGCAGATATAGCTAGTTGATATATAAAATCTTTATCCCATGTTGTTTTTCCACTATGGGTATTCGTTCTGCCTTGTGCTAATTTTGCTGCTTTTCCTAACATAATTCCCATAGATACCTTGGTTATTTGAGGAGATTGATGGATTTTTTCGAAAGTTTCCTGTATCCAGTTTCCATAATGTATACAGGATACTTCTGAAATGTTAGGAAATATAGACCTCAACATTTTCTCACTACGAGCTCCAGAGTTTATTAATAATTCTGTCATACCATTTGCAACAGCAACATCAACCCCTTGTTGAATACTAGCAATATAAGAAGCGGCAGAAAACGGAGTGACAATACCGGTAGTTCCCAATATTGAAATTCCATGTAATATCCCTAAACGGCTATTCAATGTTTTTTTAGCAAGCTCTTCTCCATTTTTTACAGATATGGTAATGGTTACTCCATTCTTTTCAAGCTGATGGTCTGATACTATCTTTTTACAAACGATACGCATCATATCTCTGGGAACTGGATTGATTGCTGGCTCTCCAACAGGTATTTCTAATCCCGGTAAGGTAACTAGCCCAACTCCTTTTCCTCTTCTAAAAAGAATATCTCCAGTATCATTAAGAGATACAGTAACTGTGATCTCTGCCTTATGGGTTACATCAGGATCATCACCCGCATCTTTTACAGTTGAATATACAGCCTCTTTTTGTGTTAATTTATTGGGTTGAACTCGAAATGTAGCGATTTCACCTATAGGTAATTGCACTTGAGTCTCAGTAATTTCCTGTTGAGTCACTAAACTCCATAATGCAGCTTTAACACAGGCCGTAGCACAAGCCCCTGTAGTATACCCTTTTCGTAATGGTTTATCTGGTATGTCTTGTAATTCGCTCAATACTTATTGATTGTTGGTTTAACCCGCTTTATGCATTAGAAAATCTATTCCATCTTCCAACTACTGCAAATACTGACGCTTTGCTTTATTTTTTAATTTAACCATAGCGATGCTATGCTGAAATCAAGAAAACACCAGTATTTATGGCATTTGAAAACTTCATAACGAAGTTCTAATGCATAAAGCGGGTTTGATCCGATTCTATTTTCATATACCATTGCTTTTTCTCTTGGCGTGTCCCTTTGGGTCAGGCTATTCGTTACAACTCCTCGTATCGTCTACCCTTCGACAGGCTCAGCAAGACAATACTGTGGGGTTTTCACTACTATCCTTCACGCAAAATACCGCCATTAAAGAAACCCTTAACTAATCTCTATCTACTAATCATTTTAATGAGCTCTGCTTCTCTATTTATGCAAAGATATCGATTAGAAATTTTTGGTTTTTTAAGAATAACTATCGGAATATTTACTGCTAAGGCCGCAGCTATTTTTTCTTCCAGTTTCCCATTACTCCCACTTTCTTTAGTAAAAATTACAGCTGGAGATAGTTTGGTAAATAACTCCGTTTCGGCTGCTTTAGATTGAGGATATCCAAATAATAACTTTGTTTTTGGAAACCCAGCTTCATCGGCAATCACCCTGGAGCTATCGCGATCCAAAATACGAAACCAGGTGAGATGCTCTTCCCAATAAGATCGTAATTTTGTAATGGTTTGCACTCCCGAAAGTGCCAATAATGAACTATAGTTGTTTTTATTAAAATAACGTATTGCCTCTTCAAAACTATCTACATAAAATACTTTTTGATCTAGTATTCTGGGAGAAAACTGTCTTTGAAAACGTATCAAAGGTAGTGCAATCGAAATATCAGAAATCATTTGATGCAATTGTACCGCAAAAGGGTGAGAAGCATTAACAATATGTGTAACCTCGTGTTTCTTGCAAAAAGTTTCTAATAGAGAGCCTGTCATCACTCCATGAATTGGAATTCCTTTTCCTTCATAATCCACTTTTGTTTTGGTCGAATAGTAATACGGATATTCTAGTTCATCCAATATTCTGGCGACTTGTTTCCCTTCTGTGGTACCTCCAAAAACGAGTATCATGAGGATTGAATTTCTTTTTCTTTTTTCCTGAAAATATGATGCCATTTATCATCATATAACCACGATCTGTTTTTACGAGCACCTACGGCTTCGCCCACTACAATAAGTACAGTACGAGTTAGCTTATTTTTTTTGATGATAGTAGTTAGTTCAGAAAGGGTACCCGTCCATACTTCTTCATCTTCCCAACTTACACGGTATAGTATCGCTAATGGTGTATTTTCTGGATAATGTTCCAGAAGCTGTGCTTGTATTTTTTTAGCTATACCTACACTTAAAAAAATACACATAGTAGCTCTTAATTTTGCCATATCAGCAATTTTTTCGTGCTCTGGCATTGGTGTATTTCCCTCTCCTCGGGTAAGGATAATAGTTTGTGCTACTTCGGGAATGGTAAATTCTGATTTGAGATATGCAGCTGCCGCCTGAAATGATGAAATTCCCGGAACGATATAATAATCGTATCCTTTTTCATCAAAAATAGTCATCTGTTCCTGTATCGCTCCATATATAGAAGGATCCCCAGAATGTAAGCGTACAACAGATTTCCCTTGTTTATAATATTGATCAATAATCATTATTTGCTCTTCTAAGGTCATCGATGCAGAATTACGTACCAATGCGCCTTCTTTTGCCATATGTGTCAAAGCTTCTGGCACCAAACTCCCGGCATATAAAATACAATCTGCATTTTCTAGAATATACTGCCCTTTTAAGGTCAATAATTCTGGATCTCCCGATCCAGCACCCACTATTGCAATACTTGCTTTACGCTCATATCTGGCCGACAAGCTTAATGCATAGGTAAATTTCTTACCAGACGGCGTGAGAGCTTTTGTTTTTTCGACCAGCCACGTTGATTGACCTGCTATTAATGCCGCAGCTGCTTCAGAAACGCCATAAACACCTACTTTTTTCTTTACAACTTCTGAAGGGTTGGCAACTATAATGGTATTGAGTTCTTCGCCTGTATAGGTAATAAAAGGAATATTATAATACGCTGCAAAATCAAGATATGCTTGTTCCTCATTCTTAATAGTTGCAGATCCAATAGCGTAGATACTTTCTATCGCGATATGCTGTTCTTCTAATGCAGACTCTAATCCTTTCATTAGTAGTTGAGGCTCTATATCTTTTGCGCATCCACTACCTAATGCCACACAAGGAGGATAGAAACAAAGAAGAGGAGTCTCTGTAGCGATAAGTTCATAACCCACATATAGTATTAATTCATAATCGCTATGTTCAAAATCTTTCTGATCATAATAAATATCCACAAAATCCGGACAGGTTTTCTCCAGGTGTTGAACTCCTTTATTCTTAACTTTTAGAACTAATGCTGTAGATTTCCTATTCACAAACAATGACACGACCTTATTAGTAGGAATAGAACTTTTCATTTTCCATCCATAAGTTTCTGCCAACATATCCAATGCCCATAGGTTTTGCAAATCACTAGATGTAGATAACACGGCTTGCGCATTAAGGATTCT
Source organism: Aquimarina macrocephali JAMB N27 (assembly GCF_000520995.1). Lineage (GTDB taxonomy): Bacteria > Bacteroidota > Bacteroidia > Flavobacteriales > Flavobacteriaceae > Aquimarina > Aquimarina macrocephali. The sequence goes on from NZ_JACA01000034.1 coordinate 47,618, forward strand.
ACTGATTTGAGTTGTGAGCGTATTGGCTTTACCAATATGACCGCTAAGTACAGCTTGTACAAATTTACCCTGATCATCAACATTAATCACAGCGGGATCACTTGTCTTATCTTTAATATGTGCAGCGATACTACGCACACAAATCCCTAATGCTCCGACAAAAATCCATGCATCATAGTTATGAAATGAATCTTCTATCAATTCTAATACCGAATTGATTTGCTTTATATCTTTACTAGCTTCTACAGTTCTTGTTGTAAACAGCTTAGAGCGATAAAATTCTTTTTGCAAGGTTTTAGCAATAGATACTCCCTGATCTGTAAAACAGAGTATTGCAACTTTTATAGTGTGTTCTGACATGTGTTTTTTGAAAAAGCTATTAAATTATATCATTTGTATTTTGAATTTACTGGCAAAGAAAATTAAGGTTTTTTTGTTTCAGTAAAGAATAAAAATCAAGCATAGCAGGGCTACGGGTTATTTTTATTCTGAAACTGAGATGAAAAAAGAACATTTTATTCCAGTAGATTTAAAGTGCAAATGGTATTACTCCTACGACACAAAGATATTAGGTTATTAACGTCTTAAAAAATGTTTATTAAGATTATACATACTTGTTATGCAAAAAACCAAAAATCAACAACAGGTTTTTTATTCCATAAGACGAGTAATTCTTCTATTTCTTTTTTCCCTGTTGGAGATGCTACCACAATAATTACCTGGGCATTCTCGACTGTTTTGATATCGTCATAATGCTCTAATCGTACTCCATAGATGTCCTTTCCTATTTTTCTCTCATTATCACATACCCAATGAAATTCATCAGTATAAGATTGTAAGAGTTTGGCCATATCTTTTCCGTTTTTCCCTGCGCCCCATAGTACTAAAGGTCGTGTTCTATCTCTATCTAATTCATAGAAAAAGCGTAGCTTAAGGTCAAAATATCGATTGTCTTTGTATTCTTCCCAGGTACGTGAGATTCTATCAGATCGATCTCTCCAGTGATGTAGAATTTTATCAATCCCTACAACTGTTAAACCTAACCTGTAGAATCGAAAACAGAGGTCGTAATCTTCTGGGTATATAATTGGATCAAAAGCACCTGCAGCATCAAAATCTTCTTTGTGTAGTAACCAACAATGAGACGGGATAACACATTCTCTATAAATCTCTTGATAGTGAGTACTTGTTCTGGCAACTTCATTAAGCCATTTTTCGTATTTAAGAAACCCATCACCCACAACACCTTCGTCAACAAAATGCTCAGTTCCTCCTGCAATCACAGTTCCTTTTCCATATCTACTCCATTCTTCTACAAGTACTTCTATTTTATACGCTGGCATTTTATCATCAGAATCCATTCTGTTGATCAATGTTCCTTTGGTTTCGGCATATCCTACTTGTAGTGTTGGGATTAATTTAGGTCTATCACTATTAAAAAATCGAATTCTAGAGTCTTTTGCAGCATACTCCTGCAAAATTTTTGGGCTATCATCTGATGAGTGATCATTTACTGCGATAAGTTCCCAGTTTTGATACGTTTGTGCCAGAATAGAATCTAAGCAATCCCGTAAATAGGGAGCCGTATCTTTGACTGCCATTATAATAGTAACTAGTGGTTGATTTGTCATTATCTTAAAGGTTTTCTCCAGGAATTCGGCAGCTTTTTTGTTATTTCAATGTTTTGGAATTCTTTACTAGAACGAGCCCCATGAGTCTTTACCCATTTGGCCATTTCTAAAAGCCCGGTTTCTAAATCTATATGTTTTTTGGGATTAAAAACAGTATCAAATTTTGAATGATTAGCATAGGCGTGAGTCACTTCCTCCCGTTTTTCTAGTTGTTCTATATTTAGTTCTGATTGCATTGCATTACTTACCGCTATTGCCAGTTCTTTTACAGAGTATACTGCATCATTTCCTATATTAAAAACTGTATTATGTGCTTCGGGTATCGTTACCGAACTAGCAATATAAGGTGCAATATCATCAATATGTGTAAAAGCTCTTGTTTGCTTACCATCTCCAAAAATGGTTAAAGGTTTATTTTCAAGAATTTGATTCATAAATATCCCAACAACATTACGATATTTATCTCCTATATTTTGATGTCTTCCGTATACATTATGAGGTCTGAAAATAATATAATCCATACCAAACATCTTCTGTGCATTTATCAGGTCCAATTCTACAGCATACTTTGCTATTCCATAAGGATCTTCCGGTTGCGGAAATTGTGTTTCTACCAATGGCAATGTATTTGTCCCATAGACTGCAATAGAAGAGGTGAAAACAAAACATTTCACTTCATGAACTACCGATGCGTTAATCAAATTAACACTACCGATCAGGTTATTCTGATAGTTGAAATTTCTAATAAAATGGCTTAATCCTTCAGCTGCATAAGCAGCCAAATGATAGACATAGGTGAACTTATACTTATCAAAAAGAGTATGTATTAAGGTAACGTCTAGTATCGAACCTTCATAAAATAGTGCTGCTGAGTTTATATTTTCCTTATCTCCTCCCGAAAGATCATCTAAAACGATAACCTGGTGATTTTGTTTTAGTAAATGATTAACCACATGCGAACCTATGAATCCCGCTCCGCCGGTTACAAGTGAAGTTATTTTCACACGTTTAATTTTTTAATGCTCGTTTCATTTGACAAACCTACATAAATTGATCATATATGGGACAGGTTTTGTTTAAAATGAATTATTTTCAAGATCTGTAATAGGGCTTGTTATAAACTTTCTGTTGTTTACACTCCTTATATAACAAGCCTTGTAAACAGACGCTAATGATTCTAAAGCCTATAACGATAATCCAATATGAGAAATGGAGTTATGCGGGTATTTGGGAGTGATTCAATCAAGTCTTCTGTGTCTGATCCTGGGCAATAACCTTCATTCAATAAAATGTTTTCATAAGTGACGCATCTATTATCATCGTTAGTTTTTGTTGTTTTATCAATAATAGTTTCAACATTCGGTGATGAAATGTTTTTAGTATCTATAACTTCTACAATAAGATTATTTGTAAATAATTTTTCAGAAGAAACAGTACTTATAACACTGTTGGTTTCTTCTACCTCTGTTTCTATTTCTATCTTTTTGATGTCGAGTTTGGACATATCACCATCCTTTCTAAAAGAATATAGAACAGCAGCACCAATCATCAGCAAACTAAGTAGTTTATTTTTTTTCATAATCATGTTCTTTTCCTAATACTTAGACACAAAAGTATACACTATATGAAGTGAAGAACACACTGGAAACCGTGAATTTTATTAAAAACGAGCAAACCGGATACTGAATAAAAATTAGATTTCTATTTGATTTTAGACCCTAATTTTATTGCTTTAAGCAACGTAATTGGATTGTATTCATCAAGTGATAATATGGATTCTTCTATGATAGTATACCCTATTTTTTTGCAACCCGCTTTAAAAGCTTGTACCGAACTTTCTTTTACAGCATTGATGACTATGCAGGTTTCAAGTTGTAAAACCGGAGCGATCTTTAGAAAAAGTTCTTCTAACCTGCCACCGTGACCACCAATAAAAATCGCTTTAGGCTTTGCTAATTGAGCAAGATCTTGCTCAAAAAAATCTCCCATTACTACCTGAATATCAGGAACCCCAAAACATTTCTGATTTTCTATCATAATTGCTTCACATTGTGGTCTTTTTTCGAATGCAACTACGGCTATATCTGGGTTCTTTAATTTTGCTTCTATACTAACAGATCCAGTACAAAAGCCGATATCCCATACTATATCAACATTAAGAATATCTAAATAATGCAAGGTCATTAATCGAATAGGCATTTTGGTAATCATCTTAGGCCTGCCAGGTAAGCCTTTAAAATCAGTGTCGCTTATCCCAAAATCAATTTGGCGATGTGCTGTTTTTTTTAGGATAACACAATTCAGTGAGTGAAACTTCATTGTTGAAGCTTCCAATAAAGATAATTTCTGAAATTTTTCCTGTTCTCCTTCTATGTCTTCTCCTACAATAATTTCATAATTATCATATCCATACTCCAAAAGTCTTTTTGCAATGGTCGCTGGAGTTTTTTCTGTATCTGTAAGCACTCCTATACTTTCTTTTTGTTGGATTAAGATAGTATCTAATGCTTTCCAGCTTCTTCCGTGTACACTTACGGTTTGTAGTTGGTTACTATTCAAATGCATTGCATTAGCCAATAATTGAATCGAACTAAAATAAGGAGTTGTTATGATTTCTGCATCTGGATATTTATTTTTTAATGTATTCGAAAATCCATAAAACAGTGGATTTCCGGAAGCAAAAACAATAATCGGTACTGCTGCTTTTTCATATGCCTCGAATACCTGAGACATCGGAGATTGAATAGCTATCCATTGATGATTTTTGGGAAGATAGTCTTTGACCAATTCATAATGACGTTTTCCTCCACTAAAAATACGAGTATCCAGAATGTTCTGTTGTTGTTCTGTCGTGAAATCCGGGGTCTTATTTCCGATACCTATAATATGGAAGATCATAGTGCTATTGATATTGTATGTATTCTCATAGAATCAACAAAGCTACAAAGTTAAAGTTTATAGAAATCAAAATATTTATCACTTCTCACTAAAACTCCATTCTTTCTATCATTTACAATTGTTTAGCGTTAAAGCAAAATATATTCAGTTATTTTAAATGAAAATATAACCTTTCAACTTAATCCAATAGCAAAAAAACTATATTTGCGCCCGATAAATGGTTTTTCACCTATGGTGAAAATTAAAAGGGAATTTGGTGAGAATCCAAAACTGTTCCCGCAACTGTAAGATTCACAAAAAGTAGTACCATAAAACCACTGTAGCAAAGGCTATGGGAAGGAGGTATTTACCGAGTTAAGTCAGGAGACCTGCCATAAAATCTAAATAATTATTAACTCTCGGGTAAAGAGTGAAAATAATAATAACTGCCTTTAACCTAAAAGGTAGCTTTTATTTATTTCTGCATTTTTCCCTGCTTAATCTCAATTTAAAAAATGAAAAAATTAGCATTATGCAGTGTCTTATTGTTATGGGGTTTCATTACCTATGCACAATCAAACATTACAATTACTGGAACTGTAAAAAGTCAAATTTCCGAAAAAGGAATTTCTAATGTTTCTGTTTATATACAACAGACAAATCACGAAACAATTACAGATGAAAAAGGAAAATATTCGATCTCATTAGAAAAAGGAAATTACAATATTTTGTTCTCTGCCATTAGCTATCAACAAACTATTAAAAATATTATTTTGGATAGAGAACCTCTCATTTTGGATGTAACACTTAAAAAAAACATTACTGGATTAGAAGAAGTATTTATTAATGGAGGAAACAATAAAACCAATAAGGAAATACTAAATGTTAACAAATTAGGAATCAAAAATATTGACATCCCTGTAACCACTAATAGTGTTAATGGTGAAATTATGCAACAACGTAATGTTTTTGATATCGGAGATGCAGTTAAAAGTGTTACAGGTGTAAGGCCTATAAATAGGTATGGAGGTTTCCAAACTTTTAGAATTAGAGGATTTAATAATTTTGTTATGCTAGTTGATGGTGTTAGAGATGAAAGGCACAACATATCTACAAGTGCACCTTCTACGAATCTGGTAAATGTAGAGAGAATAGAGGTACTCAAAGGGCCTGCAGGGGTTCTATATGGTCATTCGGCATTAGGAGGAATTATAAATATAGTCCGTAAAAAACCTACCTATAACCAAAAAGCTAATTTTAAAGCTACTTATGGTAGTTATGACACTTATAATATTGAAGGAGGTATTAGTGGTCCAGTTTCAGATAAATTACGTTATAGAATAGATATAGGAATGACACGTACCCAAGGGTGGAGAGATTATGGCATAGCGACTAATAATGGATCCTTAATGTTAGATTATACCCCTTCGGCAAATGACAAGTTAGCTTTCTACTTTCAAACTAATAAAGATGTATATGATACAGATACGGGTATTCCTGTAGATGAAGATAGCTCTATTATTTCAGGAATGGATCCAGAGACCAGATACAACGACCCACAGGATTATTTAAAACACAAGCGTCTTGATTATCAAATAAAATACTCACATGATTTTAATCCTAATTTAAAGTTATCAAATCTCTTATCGTATTCAAATGATGATATAGATTATCTTTCTACAGAATTTCTAGAGTTAAATCCAACTAAAGATTCTATCACCAGAGCTTTCCCGTTTTATTTTAATCATCAAACTAAAACTTTGCAAAATCAATTAGATTTAAGCTATACATTCAAAACAAGTACTATAGAACATAAGACATTACTAGGGAATTCTATCAGTATTTTAGATCGTAAGACTTTTAGAGGAGAAGTAATCGGTCCTGGAACTTTTACAACTATTTCTGTTCAAAACCCTACTTTAAACCAAGGGTACATTGAGGCAATAGATAATAAAGTTGATGTAAAAAAGGAGGTAGTATATGCATTTTATTTGCAAGATTGGATTAAATTTTCTGATAAATTTAAAGCACTAATAGGACTACGTTATGATACATTTACCGGAACTTATTATAGAGATATTATTAATAATAACAGAGCCTTAATTACTTCTGGAGTTCGCACAAAAATCCCTTCATCTTCATTCTCATATCGTGCTGGTATTGTTTACCAACCGGTTAAAGATATGATTAGCATTTTTGCTTCATACTCAAACTATTTTAAACCATCAAGAAGAGTAACTCCGAATGGAAAAGTATTTGACCCTGAAACAGGTTTTCAAAATGAATTAGGAATCAAGTTTCAAAAAAATGATCTGTTTACTGCTACACTTTCGGCTTATTTTATGTTAAAAAATAATATCGTAGAAAAAACAAGTGTCGACGATTACCAGCAAATAGGTTCTGCAGATTCTAAAGGCATAGAATTAGATATTGAATCAAAACCTTTTGAAGGATTTTATATTAAAGCAGGGTATGCTTTTATAGATGCCAAAATTAGAGATTATAACAAAACGCTACAAACTATACCTGCAGGAAACAGGTTACCATATGCTCCTAAAAATTCTATTAATTTCTGGGGAAATTATGAATTTCAGAAAGGGTATTTACACGGTTTGGGAATCGGTTTAGGACTAAATTACGTAGGTAAAAACTATACCAACTCAAGTAATACATATACATTACCTTCGTATACTACTATAGATGGATCCCTTTATTATCAAGCAAAAAAAGTTAGAATAGGATTAAACATAAATAATATAGCCGATACACTTTATTTTACCGATGCGATCTATTCAAATCAGTTTTTTCCTGGCCAAGGAAGAAACTATAAATTAAGTTTGGCATATAAGTTTTAAACAAATTTAAAAGGAGAATGTATCGATGCAATCTAACTATCGGTGCATTTTCCATTACTTTAATAAAATCTATAATTAGATACTCTGAAATATTATAAAAACAGATGAAAAAGATTATTTCTTTACATCATTGGCTTGGCACTTTTTTTTGTGCCTTATTCTTAATTTGGTTTTTATCAGGCTTTGTTATGATGTACCAAAGTTTTCCACATCTAAGTGAAACTGAAAGAATAGAAATGCTTTCTAATTCAGTAAGTACTGAAGTATTACCCCCTAAAAATGTTTTTAAAAATGATACTATTGGCGAGATATCTCAACTTAGACTGAATTATGTTCTCAATAGACCCGTTTTTCATTTGATTACAGGTCAGGGGAATTTTTTTTCCAAATATGCAGATAATGGACAAAAAGTGACCTTAACAAAAGAGATGGCATTAAAAATTGCAACAAAAAACACAGGAATAGCGGCTAATTCAACTGTCCAAATATTAGCAGAGCTAGACCAATGGATTCCAAGAACAAAGTATCTACCACATATGCCCATTTTCAAAATTGAATTTGAGGATAAAAACAATACGTTGGTTTATATCTCATCAATAACGGGAGAGCTACTTGCTATAAATACCAGTTCTGAAAGATTTTGGTCGTGGTTGGGTGCTATTCCTCATTGGATTTATTTTAAGGATATTAGAATTCATAATACATTATGGAGACAACTGGTAACATGGTTAGCCGCATTAGGGTTCATCATGGTAATTACAGGTATAATTACAGGGTTGGTGAGATACAAAAAGAAACCAAAGGCAAAATTTAAAAGATTCAAAAACAAATGGTACAATTATCATTATTATTTTGGATTGGTTTTTGGGGTATTTGTATGTACCTGGATTTTTAGCGGATGGATGAGTATGACACCTTTTGGATGGACTCCTAGTGCACAATTACAAAAAGAAGAAGTTCTAAAATGGCAAGCGCAAAAACATACTATAAATTATTATAATGAAGATAGTTGGAGTGGTTTTTTAAATCTGCAAAAACAAAAGAAATTTAAAGAAATAAGTTTTAATTTTTTTCAAAACAATGTTTACGCCCAAGTTTTTTTTCAAAATACAAGTTCTTTATATAGTTTATATAGTGCTAACCCTTCTTTAAGTATAGATAGCTATCAAAAAGTTATAAATTCTTTTTCTTCCGAAAATGGAGTGAAAGAAAGTATTCTCCTCAAAGAATATGATAATTATTATTATAGTCGGCATAATGACAAAGATTTACCCATAATTAGAATTAAAACCACTAAAAACACAACCTATTATATCAACCCAAAAACGACTAGAGTAGTATATAAATGTGCTACGAAAAACAAAATTCAACGTTGGATTTATAACGGCTTACATAGTTTAGATTTCTCATTTCTGGCATGGAACAGGCCGTTATGGGATATTGTTCTTTTTATTTTATTAACAGGAGGTACAGCACTTAGTTTTTCGGCAACTGGATTAGGGATTAAATTCATCAGAAGAAAAAATAGACGAAGGATAAAAAGAAAAGAGAAAAAATTTAAAAAATAAAGTTTTACAATAGAATATCATTACTATACTATTACTTTACAATTTGGTTACAGTAATTTTTTTATAATAAAAATCACAAACCTCAACCAGAGCAATTTATTTTGCTAAAAGTGAAGAATAGTAACATCTTCGATTATTTATATTTTTCTTCAATCACCACCTCTTTTTGAAGTTTTTTACGATCCCATTTTTTTAATTCTAATTCGGGTTGGTTATAAAACATGTCGGTGTATCCAAAGCATAAATACCCTATCAATTGGTTTTTTTCTGGAGCTCCAAGTACTTGTTTTACTTTTTCTGGATCCAAAATACTCACCCATCCCATTCCTATATTTAAGGATCGTGCCATGAGCCACATATTTTGTATCGCACAAACCACACTGTATTTACCCATATTAGGCATACTTGTCTGTCCTAAAACAGGGCCTTCTGCAGGTTTATAAAACACTGCCATATTTAGAGGAGATTCTAAAATCCCTTCTAGTTTAAGCTTGATGTATTCTTTTTGCTTTTCGTCTGTAAATTGTTGTGCAGCACGTGCCGTTTCTTCAGAAAAAGTTTCTTTTACAGCTTGCTTCGTTTTTTGATCCTGGATTAATACAAACTCCCAAGGTTGTGAAAACCCAACCGAAGGAGCTGCCAATGCAGCTTCTATGATCCTATCAATTGATTCCTGAGATACAGGAGTGTTTAAAAATCGATTCCCTCGAACATCCCTGCGATGCGCCATTATCTCTTCGAGCAATGCTTGTTCTTTATCGTCAAATATACGTTGCGGATGCTCTTTCATTTGTTTTTATAATTTAGCTTCTTCTAGAGTAAATGCTGCATTAATTATGGCCGCTGCAAAATTACTACCTCCCCGTTTTTCGGTAATTAACGCATACGGAATATGGGATATTGTCTTTAATCGTTCTTTAGATTCAATTACATTGATAAATCCTACCGGTGCCCCAACAACTCCTGTTGGAGATAATATTCCAGTTTGAATCTGATCTGCAATCTCAATTAATGCTGTCGGTGCATTTCCGATAACAAATAGTGCATTGGGATATTTTTTTGCAGCAAGTTTTATTCCCGCCTGTGTTCGTGTTAATCCTTCTTTTGCGGCAAGCTGAAGAGATTCTTTATCGTTTAACAAACAAATTACCTGATTGCCATATTTAGCGGTATACGCTTTTGTAATTCCTGCAGCCACCATAGTTACATCGGTAACGATAGTTCCTCCATTTTTAAGATAATCATGCCAGGTAGCAATTGCCTGTTTAGAAGTTTCCAGGTAATTTATATATTCAAAATCACCAGAAGTGTGAATACATCGTATAGCCGCCCATAAAGTGTCTTTTGCTAATGTATTTGGCGGAATATTATTTAATATCTCATTAAAACTAGCTTGTTGTATTTCTACACCGGTCTCTGGTTTTCTGTTTAAATATCCTCTTGGAGTAATGAGATGATCTTTATATCTAAAGGTCTGACTATTTCCTATCAACACCACACAAAACATATCGACTTCATTGACATCTAAATCTCCTAAAGTGGTAATTTTTATCTCTTCTTCTACTCTTCCTAATTGCTTACAAATTGCTACAGGGGTTGTTGCAGAGCGGTATTGCAAATAGATATTTTTTAAGGTCTGAAGCTGCCAATATCGTTTTTTACTTTTTGGGTTATATAATCCTGTTACAAAATCTCCCATAGCCGCAGCATGGATACGTTTCTCTATTGTGGTCCATGGAGTCATCAAATCAGATAATGAGATACAACAAAAATCATGTCCTAATACAGCTCCTAATTTACTGCCGGCAGTAATAAAGGCCGAAATTCCTGGTACCGTTTCTACAGGGATATCTAATTTTTGTTCTGCAACTTTTTGGTATACAATAGATGCCATTGCATATATACTGGCATCACCAGAGCCAATAACAACAACATGTTCTCCTTCTAAAGCATGTTGTATTGCAATTTCTGCTCTTTTTTCTTCTTCGCTTAATTCTTTACCTATACATAAGGCATCAGGACGTACTAAATGTTGTATAAATTGAAAGTAATAGTGATATCCTATGATTACTGAGGCTTCTGAAATTGCCTGTGTAGCCATCGGAATGATATAATCTGAATGCCCGGGACCTAGCCCTACAACTTTGATCATTGTTTGATAATTAATAAAGAGAAATATGGAATTTCTCTATTGGTCAGAGTGTTTAAATCTGTTGTTATATATTCTTGATTGGTTCCTAAACGTTCACAATAATAACATTTCCAATCTTTCTGTACTAATTCTAACTGAAAATCATTCCATCCAGAGCGTATTTTCATTAATATTACGGTATCGAATTCTAAAAAATATTTAGAGATTTCTGCGATATTTTTTGCTCTTGGAACGATCGCAATTTTATCGTTAAGTAAACTTAATGGTATTTGGTGTTGCGATGCGCCCAGCGAAAAAGAATTGATTCCCGGCACCAAAGATACTGGTAATTGCAACTCTTGAAGCTCTGCTAATATATACGAAAAAGAAGCATATAAGCTAATATCGCCTTCGCATACAATTGCTATTTTTTTTCCAGAACGACAGGCTTCTTCAATGTCTTTTACCGTTGCTGCATATGTTTCTGAAGCCTTTTTGCGGTCGTATGACATATTTAGGAAAAATCCTTTCAGTTCTTTATGCTCTAATCCGTGATATTGCAATATAGGATACACAAAGCTCTTTTTTTGATCTTTGGTAATAGATCCCGGATAAAAGATAAGATCAACTTCTTTTAATATTCGTAGTGCTTTAAGCGTAAGAAGCTCTGGATCTCCAGGTCCTAAAGCTATTCCATAAATTGTATGCAAAACCGTTATATTCTTTTCTTTTTTCTTTTATATAAAAACAACTGCCATTTTTCTTCTGCCACCCCAGCTTTATCCATTTCTGCTCTAGCCATGGTGAAGAATAAATCTGATAATCTATTAATATATGCAACCACATATTCTTCTACAGATTCTGGATCTTCGTGCATTAAGGTAACTAATCTACGTTCACCTCTTCTGATTTGCGTTCTGCACACGTGACATAATGCTGAAATTTCATTCCCTCCAGGTAATAAAAAATAGTCAGATGGAGAACTAATATTGGCTTCCATCTCATCCATCCATTGTTCACAAAAATCCGCCCCGTCTTTAGGCCTGGGGTTAGGATTTTCTTTTTTAGAATCTGATGGCCTTGCGAGATGTGACATCATATCCATAAGATCTTTTTGGATTTTGTGAAGATTTGGCTGCCACTCATGGTCATTACTTAGTTTTGCACGTAGTAATCCAATAGTAGAATTCGCTTCGTCTAAAGCTCCGTTACATTCTATACGTGCTGAATCTTTAAATTCTCTTTTTCCTCCAAAGACTCCGGTCTTACCTGTATCTCCTTTACGTGTGTATATTTTCAAGGGATTAAAATTTTAAATTAATACTGAAATCATGTAAATGAATAGTTATACTCCTTCTCCTATCATCAATTTTTCTTCTAATATCTCTTGAATCTTTTGCTCTTCGAGTAGTTCTCCGATAATCACTAATCGAGTAGCCTTGATTTCTCCATCGATCCATTTTCTGTCAAAATAGTTTTCAAATCGATCCGCAACTCCCTGAACAATCATACGCATTGGTTTACCAGGTACATGGATAATTCCTTTAATCCTGTAGATATGGTGTTCTGCTACCAATGCCTTTAAATTTTTGATTAGAGTTTCTGGAGTATGAGGTGCCTTAATTTCTATCACAATAGAATTAATCGAATCATCATGATCATGGTCGTGATGATGATGTCCATGCTCATCATGGTGATGGTGATGGTGTTCTTCGTGGTGAGAATGCTTGTCATCTACATGATCTTCGGCTTTAGCATCAATCCCTAATAATACATCGGCAGGGATATTACCTTTTACTGCAGAAATCAACTTGATGTTGCCACCAACACGATTCTGGATAATATCTCTGACTTGATTATATTCTTCTGTATTGATTAAATCTGATTTGGTCATTATAATCAAATCTGCACAAGACAGCTGATCTTCGAATAACTCTTCGATAGAAGATTCGTGATCCAGATTTTCATCATCTAATCGTTGAGATTGTACTTTATCACGGTCACATATTTCTCCTGTGGCCTGCCCTACACAATCAACAGCAGTAATTACAGCATCTACAGTGATTTGTGGTTTCAAATCAGGCCAGTTAAAAGCTTTTAGTAATGGTTTAGGCAATGCTAACCCTGAAGTTTCTATAATAATATGATCAATATCTTGTTTACGCTCCATCAATTGAAGCATGGTGGGTAAAAATTCCTCCTGTACCGTACAACAAAGACATCCATTACTCAATTCTAATATATTTTCTTCTTCACATCCACAGTCATTACCTTTTAGAATTTCTCCATCCATTCCTAATTCTCCAAATTCATTAACGATTATTGCTAATCGTCTGCCGTTTGCATTTTTAGCAATTTGATGTATCAAAGTTGTTTTACCAGATCCCAGAAATCCTGTAATAATCGTTACAGGTATTTTTTGTGTGTTTAAAGCCATATAATTCTTATCAAAAATGATTCTAAGCAAAACTATCTATTATAGCTTAAAGGAAAAAACAAATTGTGATATGTTTATCTAAGATTTTGCCAGATAATGAATTTTATAAAAACCAACACCAGTATAAAAACACACAACGGATAATAGATAATTTAGATACAAGTATTATCTTTTTATTTGCAAAAAGCCAGTTATAGAAATAACTGGCTTTTTCAATAGAAAGGGAATAAACAAATATTATTTATATCATACTTTTTTCTTACGTAAGTCTGTATTAAAGACAACTCCAAATTGAAGAAATGCTTTTCCTGTATTTCTTAATCTTTGGTATAAAAGTCCGGTTTGAAGATTAACATTTTTAGATAATTGGTAACCTAGCCCACCGTAGAGTCGGTTTCTATCAAAAAACTCTTCTTCACCATTGATAAAAATTTCATCATAGACCCCAACAAACAATGCTCCTTTTTCAATTTTGGGTTTATTAAGAGGTAAAAAAAGCATCAAACGATATCTAAATCGTGTTTTGAAATCACTTTTGATAAAACGTTCCTCTACACGATAGCGATGTTCAAATTTTACTCTTCCAAGGTTGTTGGTTGTAATGAGTTGTTGCCAAATACGATGCTCTTCTACTTCGGGGCTTGTACGTTCTGATTCATAGATATGATTACTAATATACGCGTAACCTGCTGTTGCAAAAGCATTTTCGGCAAAATGATAATTAAGGCCTGTTCTTAACAATAATTGTTCAACATTAACAGGAGCAATGGTATGATTTCGGTATTGTACTTCTGTATGAACACTAAACTTCTCACTTATTTTATTTGTTCCAAAATACATCAACCAATTTCCTGTATCATCCTGACTAAAAATGGATGTAGGTATTAAAAACAGAAGTACTAAAAAATAAAAAAAACTAAATTTTGATTTCATGTCTAAAAGAATTTTACTCCGCCGGTTTTAATGTCATACATTCCGCCAACTATTTTTATTTCTCCTTTATTTTCCATTTCGGCAAGGACCTCACTTGAAGAACGAATATTGTCAATGGTCATGATTACATTTTTTTCTGCAACCTCATTTACAAAATCGATATTTTTTGAGTTTCTCAATGCATCATCTTTTGGTTCTTTAACCGCTTCAACTGCTGGTTCTATTTTGTTTATTAAGGCGGTTAAATTTCCTAGTCTGGCATGATCACATGCTCCTTTAACGGCACCACAGGCAGTATGTCCCAAGATCACCAATAGTTTTGTTCCTGCCAATTTACAGGCAAATTCCATACTACCTAAGATATCTTCGTTCACAAAATTTCCTGCAATTCGTATACTAAAAACATCACCCAGACCCTGATCAAAAATTAATTCTGATGATACCCGAGAATCGATACAACTCAATATAGTTGCGAAAGGAAATTGACCATTTGCAGTCTGGGTTACCTGTTGTAATAAATTTCGATCTGCCTTCAAATTATTTTGAAAGCGTTGATTTCCTTCTACAAGGGTCTTTAATGCACTGTTTGGAGTCATTGCATCTTGCGTTTCTTTTGTATGTGCTTTCATAATTATTATTTTTTGTTAGCCAGGACAAGAACTGGCACATTTGTTTTATTTATAGTTTGTTGAGCTTTATCATTGAGACCAATTGATTTGCTTAACTTTTGTTTGGTTTCTCTTTTTACACAAAGTAGTCCCAATTTATTTTTTTCAATGTATTTTGAGACACTATTACTATCATCCATTCCTTCTTCAAATTCAAAGATTACTGTATTTGCTACACTAGATTGTTCTTCAGGTTTCGAAAAGGTTATTGGTTTTTTAAGCTGAGAACCTGTTTTCTTAATTTTAAACAGCTTAAAAGGTTTATGAGTACGTTTTTTTAAATCCTGAACAATTTCAACTTCATTATTTAACGATGTATCATCAAGAAAACCAAGAGACACATCATGATAAGAAGTAAGGTTTTTATCACTTCCCGAAATAAGAATCTCACCTTTGTGATTCTTCAATAAATAAGATGTTAATCCATCTCCCAAAAAGTTTACCATTTTGGGTTTTCGTTTACCAATAACAACAACATCTGGCTGTGTTTTGGTAATGTGATTTTGTATTTCAGTAATAACATTTCCAAAAGTAAAACTATAAATGATAGGAATATTTTCTATATCTGATATAGTATCAACCAATTTTCGCATTGCCTTTTTTGAAGCAATTCTTTCTTCCTCTAATGTTCGCATTACAGCTATTTGGTTATCATATCGAACAACCTGCATAGGTGGTTTTACATAAAAAACCTCAATTCCTGCATCTATAACCTTTGCCAAATTTACAGCATTACGTAATGCTGTGTATGAGGATTTGGTTTGATCAATTAATACCAATAGCCTGTATTTTGATTCTAACATATTAGTTTTCATAAGTTTGTATTTTAAGCGCTTTTAGGGCGTAGTCTAAAAAATTGAATAAAGCTATCTGGATTTTCTATAGTACCTCTTTCTGAAATAAGCTGGATATCGATATTCCTATTCCTTGCTTTTTCGGAAAAGTCTTCAAGAATTTCGACAATATCGTTGTCTAAATACCTTGTTTTTCGAACATCAAGTTCTAAATAGGTATCTCTGGGAAGGCTGTCTAGTTCTTTAAGAATAGCTCCTTTATTAAAGAATGTTACTTCTTCTGCTAATGTCATCTTTATTTTATGCTTGCCGTTACTCTTATCTTCGATATGTAAGAAATGTGAGTTCTGAAAACTCTTAATCAAAATAACTACAATACCTACTAATAAACCTAATCCTATCCCTACCAAAAGATCTGTAAATACAATACCTGTAACTGTAACTATAAACGGAACAAATTGTTTCCAACCTAATCGATACATAGTTTTAAATAATCCTGGTTTTGCAAGTTTATACCCAACGATAAGAAGAATTGCAGCTAAAACAGATAATGGAATCTTATTTAAAAGTTTGGGTATTAAAATTACAGAAATCAATATCAAAAACCCATGTAAGATTGCCGCCATTTTTGATTTACCTCCTGATTGGATGTTTGCCGAACTACGAACAATCACTTGGGTAATCGGTAACCCTCCGATAAGCCCAGAAATAATATTTCCTGTGCCCTGCGCCAATAATTCGCGATTGGTAGGTGTTACCCGTTTACGAGGGTCTAGTTTATCGGTTGCCTCTACACATAATAAGGTTTCTAGACTGGCCACTAAAGCAATAGTAAACGCAGTTACCCATATTTGTGGATTGGTAATGGCTCCAAAATTTGGAAAACTAAATTGCGCTAAAAACGAAGATGCATCCTCTGGTACAGGTACACTTACCAGGTGTTCTGAAGAGATTCCCCAGGTACTATTTCCTGCTGTTACTAAAAAGTATATAATACCAGCCGCAACTGCTACCAAAGGCCCTTGAATAAGCTTAAATACTTTTCCTTTTTTCGAAAGTACATTACTCCATAAAAGAAGAATCCCAAGACCGATAAACGCTATTAAGGTAGCTCCAGGACTAATAGCATTAATTGCGCTTAAAATCCCTGAAAACGTATTTTCTCCATCTATCTGGAAGAATGCAAAATCACCTTCTGGATCTGCATCATATCCAAAGAAATGAGGTATTTGTTTAAGTATGATAATGATACCTATTCCTGTAAGCATTCCTTTAATGACAGATGATGGAAAATAATATCCAATAATTCCTGCTTTCAAAAAACCAAATGCCAATTGTATCACACCTCCCAAAACGACTGCCATAAGGAAGTTTTGATACCCTCCCAATGCGCCAATAGCGGTTAATACAATTGCTGCAAGGCCAGCTGCTGGACCACTAACACCTATTTGAGACCCACTCATGGCTCCCACTACGATACCTCCTACGATACCTGAAATCAAGCCAGAAAACAGAGGAGCTCCACTGGCTAAAGCGATACCTAAACATAGAGGTAAGGCCACAAAAAATACGACAATACTGGCTGGAATATCAGCCTTAAAATTTTTAAATAAATTTGGATTATTCATAGCTATTTTGGTTTGAAAAATGCCATACCCCATTGGGCACAAAAACATTGATCAATTAATAATGTTATTATGTAAATTAATGAGTTCCATAGTAATGGAACCTGATTGAAATGCGGCAAGAATTCAGATTAAGAACGTAGAATCCTAATTTAATTACACCTGTTCGGGAGGTGGGATGGGAATTTCGAGAGCAAAATCATAATGAGGTTGTAGTACCTGATAACAAAAACATTCTGAAGCATAGATAAAATGACGATCTTGAGAATTTAAAATTTTAAATTCATTTTTTTCATCCTTACGATCATCTTCTTGTTTTTCTTCTTCATCAGAATCTTCATCAGAATCTTCTTCCCAATCTATCTCAACTAATTCGATATCATCATTAGCAAAAAGTGCAATAGTCCTTACTATTGGTTGTAACAACATACTCACAAATACAACGATAAACGAGCTATACTTTATAAAGCTAAATATGTTATTACAGAATAATCCCATCACACAACAGTTTTTTGTACTAAATCAGTATAAAATCTCACTACATTGTTTTTTCCTTCTTCAACATCGGTTAAGGCAGGAAGGTGTTGAGAAAAATAGCGTTGATGATGTGCTCCCTCCATTACTGTTGAAATGAGCATATGTGGAAATTCAAATTTTGGATTTATCTCCAAAACCATATCGCTCACTCTTTGTACAACTCTTTTATAAGTTTTATAGAACCCTTTTTTATTTTCTTCGTCTACATCCTTAGTATAATAGGCTTTAGCAGATTCTGAAATGATAATTTTATTAAGTAGTACTTCATTAATAAAAGTAAAAGAGTTGTCTTCTTTTACTTCCTCTGTAAGCAAGGTTATAGCAGTGTTCAATTTATCTTTTGCAGAAGTAATGTTTGTCGTTGCAAAAACCAATTTGTACTCAATCCAACTCCAATACCAATTAATCAAGTATACCAACAATGCATGTTTACTTTCAAAATAACGATAAATCGAACTTTCATTAGACCCTATAGCAACTCCCAGCTTTCTAAATGTGAAAGACTCAAAGCCTAAATCATTTATCATCTCGATACTAGTGTGCACTATTTTCTTCCCCAAATCAGAGGATTCAGGGTTTTTGGTGTATAACTCCGGACTAATTGTTATATGTATAGGTAAACCTTCCATTTAGAAAAGCAAATATATGAAAGTATTACTATTAAATAAGAATAGTTTAACTATTTTTTATGAAAGTATTGATTCTGGAAGTATCTCTGATCTAAATTAACATACAGCTTTTAGTTCATTATACATTGGATCTTTTTCGATCATTTTTAATAACTTCTTTTTGGCTTCGAATTTCTTTTTTCTGGTATATCCTTCAGAATGTCCTATGATTTTCGAAATTTCTTTCATTGATTTTCCTTCAAAAAAAAGAGATAATAGTTTCTTATTCTCTGTACTTAATTTTTGAAAGTGTTTTCTATAGAGATGTTCGCGTTCTTGATTTTCAATATCAGTTATTAAGGGTTCACTAGTTCCTTCTTCAAAACGATACCATCCATCATCGAGAATTAGTTTTTTCTTTTTCTTTAATCGATTTCTCCACAGGTTTTTACAAATCCCATAGAAATAGGTTTTTATCGGTACTCGTAGTTCTAAAAGACCTGATCGTAATTTCTGATATAGCACAACTAATGCATCCTGAAAAACATCTTCTACATCTTCAGGATTTCCATTATTGCGAAGAATATATCCCTGAATGTATCGTATATTTTCTTTATAAAAACATGTTAGTATTTTCTCGTCCCCATTAATGATTCCAGCTATGATTATTTGATCGTTATCCATCATTATAGTGAGTTTGTGTCTTTTAGGATTTAGGTTATACCATTTATCTCTTGAATTTACTGGAGTAAAATGTTCTTTTTCGGTAAATTCAAACAATAAATGGTATAAGCTCATTATCATTTATCGCTCACTTGCTTTTATGATACAAACATAAATTGACTACGTCATATGTCCTTACAGATTTCTGTAATGTGATCTATTTTTTTGAAAAAAAATTACATTATACTGCTTTTGAAGATCTACAGTACTTTTTTCTTTATCTGTTAGAAATTTGGATAGTGCGTTTATGCTACTATAAGTCTGAATTCGATGTAGGAAAAAGCTATTCTCGATAGTCCTACTGAGCTTGCCGAAGTACAGTTTTCCTCCATGTCACCTCGAACCTTTCGACTTTGCTCAATACAAGTTCCGTCCAGGGGTCATTCTGAAAAACCACTCGAATTGACGCTTCTAAATATTTTAGCTTACATAGAAACTCAGGTCATAATATTCCTAAATCCTTTACAATAGCTACCAGATGAGTAGTATTTTTAGCTTTGAAGTCATCAAAAAGTTTACTTACTCTTTTATCGATAGCACTTTCACTGTTTGGAGATATATTTTGGTTTTTCAGCTTGGTTCGGATTTCTTTTTTGGTAAACCCATGTGATAAGTCTTCTAATAACATCATATCCAGATCATCTAAATGAATCATCGTATTAGCAGTAGAATTATTAGTTAATTCTGGAGGCCATACCGTATTACCTTGATACACACCATCCACGCACGCTACTAATTCTTTTATCGCATGCTGACCTTTACAGACATATCCATTGATATTGAGTTTTTCGAATAGCATATTGATTTTGTCTGGTCTGTTTTCCTGAGAATATACAATCACTTTGATATCTGGTTGTATGCTTCTTATATCTTTTATGAGTTCGATACCTGAGGTCCTGGTTTGGACCTTATGATCTTCTCTAAACGAAAGGTCTGTGATCAATAATTCAAATACTTCATGGTCATTATGTGCTTTTCGGAACTTGAGATAGGCATCATCACAATATTTAGCTTCTTCAATATTGTGAATTCCAATTTTATCATTTAGTACCTTTATAATGCCTTGATTCGCAATTTCATAGTCTTCTGCTACCAATACTTTAGTAAACATCTTGCTAACTTTTTAATTAGGGATTTGTATCTCGGCTTTAAAGCCTTTACCTTTTTCTGAGTCAAAGATAAGTGTTCCTTGTATAGCCCGAATACGGTTTTCTGTATTTCGAAGTCCATTTTTGGATTGTACATGTTCTTCTGTGACCCCAACACCATTATCAGAATAGTTAATTGTGAGTGTATCATTAGGGTTAGAAAACCTCAATTTAACCAGGCTGGCTTGACTATGTTTTTGCATATTGGTCATCAATTCCTGTAGTACTCTGTATACCGTTATTTTTATGGTTTTATCCATCTCATCCCAATCGATCCTATCAAATCCTATGGCAATTAACTGAATCCCATTTTGGGTATAGTTTTTTAGCATATTATTCAATTCTTCTGGATAGGTCTCCCCAGTCTCGAACTCATTGTTTTCACGTGAGATATCACGTGCTTTGAGATAGGTAGTATTGAGTTTATCTTTAATTTGGGAGTCATGGGGATCGTTTTGATATTGCATCATCACCTGAAAAATATCATTTCCTAATTCATCATGTAATTGTTTAGAAATACGAGTTTCGGTTTCGTAACTGGCTTCAAACTGTATTATTTTATTTTGTTGGTTGAGATAGTGCATTTGTTGTCTAAAAAAATAGATTATAAATCCAATACCTGTAATCAATAGTAATATCCCAAGCAGGTATATTGTATTTTCGTTACGAACCTCTGATATTTTTCTGTTTTTTTCTGCGTTCTCCTTTAGTAAGTTTTCATTCTCAAATCGCGTAGGTGCATAGATTTCCCGTGTCTTTTTTCGAAGCTCCATCAATTTAAGGCTAGCTTCTTTAAAACGTTGATGGTCTTCTAAAGACTCTGGATCTAATTCGGTAATCAAGGTTAATACTTCCAGTAATGCCTCATAATCGCCAAAATCTTTTAAGCTTTGATATGCCACACGAGCATGGTGTTTTGCTTTTTCTAAGTTTTTATTTTTATAATATTTAGTGAGATGTATGTTGCTTGCAAATAAACCAAATATGCTTTTTTCTTGCTGCCTGATGCTAAGTGCTTCCAGCAGCATAGTTTCACTCTCTACACTCTTCGGATTTCGAAGAAATTTTATATACCCCAGATTGCTTAAGATTTGCGCATATCGTGTTCGCTTTTTTATTACGTTCTCATCTTTTAGTAAAGATTGTAAAATATCAATACTTTCTTCATAGTTTTTTTGCTCTGTCAAAATATTTGCACGAGTGTTTTTAAAAACCGGTAAAAGGTGAATTCCTACTTTCTTTTTAGCAATCGAATCGTTAAGTAAGTTTAGCACTTTATTATTCCATAGTAAAGCCTCTTCAGGGTTTTTTAACTCAATAAAAGATATAGATATACCATGGTATAATCCAGATATTATTTTGTGTTCAGAAGAGTTTTCTACATATCTTAAACCATCTGTAGCCGTTGTTTTGCTAGCATTATGATCTCCTAATGTTCTTTGAATATTAGAAATGGCCATCAAACACCTCCCCGCATTGATACTATCCTTAAGGTTTCTCCGAATCTTAAACGATTGATTATAATACCCAAAAGCTTCCAGGTAATTATCGAGTTTTTTATTATAAAAACCTAATCTATAATATGCTTTCCCTATATAAAAACTATCCTTATTTTGTTGAGCTAGTTGTAATAACACATAGGATTCTTCAATTGCTTTTTCTGGGCCTTTATATTTATTCAACAGTTTTGCATATAACGAGAGCCCTTTATATCGTAACGAATCTATTTCTAGTTTCTTAGCTCCTTGCAAAAAGTTATCTATAGCATTTAATCTTTTTTCTTCACTATTGGAATTATTTGAAGCAATATCATAATAGGTATGTAAAGAATCGATCTTTTTGATTACTTGAGAAGAAGTCGAATCATTGGTAACATTATGATTACAGGAATTGAAAAAAACACCTATCAATATACATAAAAAAAAGAGGGATAAAACTGTATATCGTTTCATCCCTCAAAAGTACTAAATTATAATGATTAAGATTATCCTTCATCTTCTTCTATTTCTTCATTTTCTCCATTAGTACTTAATACTTCTGTTTTTAGAGTTTCGTTTTCTTTAACGCTATCATCTGGCGTACAAGAAGCAAAGTTGATTCCAAGGAGTATGGCTATTAGTATGTATTTTAAAGTTTTCATGTGTTAAATTTTTTGTTTTTCCAAAGTTTAGGGTACGCCCATAGGTATCAACCCCAGATCAGTATGTTGCTACATACCTATTGCCTATGGGAAATTATCGATCGGTTTTTGGGAAAGTGTGATCCTATACAGTCGCGATACCCTACTTTCCCCTTTTGGGTAGCGGCAAACTGTAGTCTGGATGTTTTCGGTGGGTCAGTTTTCTGTATTTTCTATGCAATCCAGTTGTAAGCCCAACAATTTGTTAAGCATACATATACTGTGGATATTGATTTTTTAGATATACTTGGTTTTCAGGTTCTTTATCCCAAAAACTATATATAGCTCTAAAAAAATCCTACATTGTTATAGAAAATACTGGTTGGTAATGTCGGTAACAGTTAGAGTATGTAATTAACTTATAAGAGATTTTACATCGTTAGCTACTTGATTGATTATCCTACTCGGTTTATCATATTAGCATATGCCAATATGGTGTGTTCATTGCTCGAATGGAAATCGATGTTTTTCTAACTATTGTTTAGTTTATCTCGGGAGACAAACTCAATCACTTATACGAATTATCATGTACTCTTATAAAGTTTACGAAACGAATTCTTTACAAGAAGTATAACTGCCTTTGATTACTACTTCACGGAAGTTTTTACTTATAAATTGAAGTGTTTCTTCCTGTCTTTCGCCACCATTTGATTCGGTAATCACTTTTGGAAGAGGGTTAACAACCGAAGTATATAAGCCCATTCCAAGGACACATCCTAATGCATCGGTAAACAGATGGTTTCTGTCCTCCTGCCCTTTTTTAGAATTTTGATTATACTTCATTGTTTTATTTTTTGGTTATTAATTAGCATACAAATGTTCAGCATGAATACGTATTCTTTTTGCGTAGTCAATTAGTATTATTTTTCTAAAACTGAACAAATAATATAGTGTTTGTATTGAGATACAAAGATACGGATATTTTTAGGATTTTACAACTATTTTTTAATATTAAATTATTGATTATCAGGTATTTATATTTAAAATTAAGCAAAGAAATTCCTGTCCGTTTTATAACAGATTTTGGATATTTTGGCAATCACCTAACTACCTGATACTTGCTTTCCAATCACTTATTCTTTATGTGCTAATTAGCTTTTATGCATTCGTTTAAAATTTTACTTATTTTCTTTTAGATTGTTTTATAACATATTACTATTTAAATCTGTTTTCATACTATTGCTCTCCATCGGTTCTTTTGTTACGACTTGGTTTTATGCTTTTGATTTGGTTTATTTCAGAAAAATCGCAATAAAAAAAAGCGTCCAATTTCTTGGACGCTTGCTATTTTATATTGTTTTCTAATTTATATCACTTCAAAAAATGATTAAAATAGTTACATAGCGTCCTCTCCTGTAGAGATTCCTTATTAATCCATCGATAATCACCTAGATTAAACCGCAATTTTAATGCCATATGTATACTATTCTGTTTCATTTTGTTATATAAAAGATAACGATTTTAGTAGTATTTTCCAAAATTAGTGCGCAAATATATGTATTTGAATATGAATTCGATACTGATAATCACCAAAATTAGTAAAGTATTTTATTCTATTTTAATGAAGACAGGTAAATGATCAGAGAGTAATAGGTTGTTCCTTCTTCTATCATCAATATTAGAATAACTATTCACTACTATATTTTTGGTCAGGATGTAATCTATTCTCGAGATAATCTTTTTTTCAGAATTGAAACCATTAAAAGTTCCTATTGGCCCGTATGGACTAGTTTTACTAATCTCAAATGAGTCTTCTAACTTGGTTTTCAATATTTGAATAGGTTTTGTATTTGGTAAACAGTTTAAATCACCAATTACTGCGATACGTTCATTTTCTATTTTCATTTTTTTGATTAGTCTTAATACTAATTTAGAAGAGTTTTCCCTTGCTACCTCTCCAAGGTGGTCATAATGACAATTGAAGACATGAATAGTATCCCGTGTAGATTTATCTCTAAATTGACCATAGGTCACAATTCGCTCCATTGAGGCATCCCAACCAATAGATACCGTATCTATTTTTTCTGAAAGCCAAAATGTTTTAGTTTCTATCAACTCGATAGTATTAGTATTAAAAAACAGAGCAGCATATTCTCCTGCTTGGTGTCCATCTTCTCTACCTACACCAACAAAACTATAATTTGTTAACGTAGTGTCTACATATTTTACCTGGTCGTTTAATCCTTCCTGAATTCCTAAAATATCGGGTGAATAGTATTGTATCATCTGTACGACTTCTTGCTTTCTATTCTCCCACCAGTTTTCGTTATCATTAGGGTTGTTATATCTTATGTTGTACGACATTATAGATTTTTGAGCATTGAGACTCAAAGTAACTAGTGCTAATAGAGCAATCAATTTTAAATTTTTCATCATCTATTTTTGTTTGATTATTATCAACTCTGGGCTCTATAATAATTTAGTGTTGTTGATTTAAAAATAATACCTTTTAAAAGCCTCTATCCCGGCATAATCTGTCAATCCCAATTGATGATATTTTTTTGCAGTATCTTTATTACGTTCTTCTGCTCTTACCCAAAATTCTCTGGTATCATCTCCTTGAAACATCACATTATCTTTTTGGGATTGATGAAAAAATATCGCTTTTCGTTTTTTAAGCACTTCATCAGGACTTAGAGGAACAGCCATTTCGATATCATGAATATCCCATTCCTGCCATGCCCCACGATACAACCATATCCAACAGTCTTTCATAAACTCCTCTTTCTTAATGTCTTCTATAACCTTAAATAATATATCTAAACAGACTTTATGGGTTCCATGAGGGTCTGCCAAATCTCCTGCTGCATATATTTGATGCGGTTTTATATCTCTTATTAACTTGGTAAGAATAGCTATATCGTTCTTATCATAAGGCTTTTTCTTTACCGTTCCGGTCTCATAAAATGGTAAATCCAAAAAATTTACATGGGTATCAGGCAATCCCAGGAAACGAGTTGCTCCTAATGATTCTACTCTTCTTATTAATCCTTTAAGAGTTCTAATCTCTATAGAATCAATTGTATTTTCCTTTTTCTTTTTAAGTTCGGCAAGGATAACATCAATGTTTATACTTCCCACATTTTCTAATAGCATACTTTTAACAACCTCTGCATATTTAATAGCTTCCTCATCAGATACTGCAATATTTCCTGAGGTTTGATATGCCACGTGTACCTCATGTTTTTGTTCGATAAGACGAAGAAAAGTACCTCCCATTGAAATGACATCGTCATCAGGATGTGGACTAAGGATTAAAACTCTTTTTTTATGAGGTATATTGCGTTCTGGTCGGTTAGTATCATCTGCATTTGGCTTACCACCAGGCCATCCGGTAATGGTAGATTGTAATTTATTGAACATACTGATATTAAGATCATAGGCTGACCCTTTTTCTGCCAACAATCCAGACATTCCGTTATCATTATAATCTTTATCTGTAAGTTTCAGTATTGGTTTTTGTACTTTCTGACTTAACCATACAATTGATTTATTCTTAATTTTCTCATCCCATATACAAGACTCTACTAACCAAGGGGTTTTAATTCTGGTCAATTCTCCTGCTGCTTCCTGATCTAATACAAAAGTGATATTTTTATGTTCTTGTAGATACGACGCAGGAATATCAGATTTTATTGCTCCTTCTACTGCTTCTTTTACAACAGGTGCTTTTTTATGGCCTAAGGCCATGATCACTATTCGTTTAGCTTTCTTTATGGTTCCTATCCCCATGGTAATGGCCCTTTTTGGCACATTTGCTATACCAAAAAAAGCTTCGGCAGCGTCAGATCTGGTTACGTGATTTAATGTGATAATTCGTGTTCCTGAATTTGGATGTGAACCCGGTTCATTAAATCCAATATGTCCCGTTCTTCCTATTCCTAATAACTGAAAATCTAAACCTCCTACTGCATTTATTTTTAGTTCATAATCTATACAATATTGATGAAGGTCTTTTTGTGAAACCATACCATCTGGTATATGGATGTTTTCTGGTAAGATATCTATATGATTAAATAGGTGTTCATACATGAAGTAATGATAGCTTTGTACATTAGTTCTTTCCATAGGATAGTATTCATCCAAATTAAATACTATCACGTTTGCAAAGCTTAGATTTTCCTCTTTATGAAGTCGAACTAATTCTTCGTAAACCTTAATAGGAGATGAGCCAGTAGCTAATCCCAAAACACAATAGTTTTGTTTTACTTGTTTTTCTTTTATTAACGTGGCTATTTCTTGCGCAATTACTATAGACGCATAATCCGAGTTTTTGAATATAACATTGTGAATTTTTTCAAACTTAGTGTTTTCATAAATTCCAGCTTCTTTGTAGCTAATGTCTTTAAAACTCTTTAATTCAACTTTAGTAATCATAATAATTTGTAATTGATACTCGATTTTATAATAAAAATAATTGCATTTACTCTTATCAATATTGAATATAACTGATAGTATGTCAACACATTTAAAGTCTATGTAATGAAATCTATTATATAATAAATTTTAAATTTCTTGTTATCCCCGAACTATACTTTTATGCTTCATCATCATTATAACTCATTAAAGAAGTCATTATCTATTAACCTGGCTGCACCTATCAAAGCTGCACTCTCCCTAAGTGTACTTTTATAAATTGGTATGGTTATATCGAGCCTTTTAAATGTTTGAATTAAACCTTCTATAAAAAATACCCAGGCGTTACTAATGTTACCTCCAATTACTATTGCCTCTGCTTCAAAGCTTTGTAGCCAAGGAGCTAAAAAAATCGCCAAATTCTCTGAAAACTCTTTAAAAATTTGTGTAGTTATAGTATTTTCTTTTTCAAATCTAATTAGTTCTTTAACTCCTGTTATTTCTTTATTTGTAAGTTCTTTATAACGTTTTTGAAACCATACAGTAGAAAAACTAGTATCTGCAATGTCATTTCCGAATGGTAAATGATACAACTCCCCATATAGTGGGACTCCTTTTCCTTCTAATACAGGAATCCCTTTATGTAAAAACGTAGCTCCCAGACCTGTTCCTAAAGTAATTGCAATCGTTTTATTATAAGGGACCAATTCTCCTACCCAAGCTTCTCCTATTCCAAAACAAGCTGCATCATTATAAAACCGAACAGAAACAGAAGGTTTCAAGTTCAATTTTTTGATAATGTAATCTTTAAGATTAAGATTGCTTAGCATCACAAATTTGTTTTCTCCTTTGTCGGGAAAAACTCCTCTCTCATAATCAAAAGGGCCAGGCATAGCTATGCCAATTCCTTTCAGTTTTTTATTTCCCAAATTGTCAATAGCCATTTCTATAACACCAATCCAGCTATCTAATATTAGATCCAAACTGGAAGCATTACTTATTTTCATTGTATAGATATTCTGTACTTGGTTCGGTACATTTTTATCTATACTAGCTACAGTGATATGACTACCTCCAATATCTACTCCTAGAACCATTTTTATATTTTTAAAGTGTGTTTTTTACTTTGTACCCAACCAAACCGTAGAAAATTAAATATCCATAGCATATTACAGGTATAAAAAAAGATAATTTAATTCCAATATAATCTGCTACTACACCTTGTAATAATGGTATTAATGCTCCTCCAACTATCATCATTACTAATAATGAGGATGCCTGGCTTGTATACTTTCCCAAATCTTTTATTGCTAGTGTAAATATGTTTGACCATAAGATTGAGTTAAATGCTCCTATTGCAATAGCACTCCAAAAAGCGATCTCCCCATTACACAAGATCATGATCAATAATAATACTATAATTATTCCCACAAATAAGGTTAATACTTTTGAAGGTTTAGTGCCTCCTATTAGAAAAAACAAATAGTTGCTAATTAGAAAAACCACAAATAACCATATCTTGGAGAATGATAAAAATTGTAGTGAAAATGTACCAGCCTCAATCTTTATTGCAGTAATAAAATAAAGAACAAAAAAGAAAAGTACCGATAACAAAGCCATTAGGAGGTATTTTTTTCTTGTGCTAGTGATTCCACTCATAGATACCGATCCCAAAAATCTTCCAATCATAGCACCTCCCCAATAGTACGATAAAAATACTCCTGCCTCGGCTTCTTTCATTCCCATAACGGTTTCCAAGCCAAAGAAATTTATTAAAAAACTTCCAATTGATACTTCGCCACCCACATAAAAAAAGATAGCAAACATACCCAAAACAACATGTCTGAATTTTAATACTCCAAGTCCTTTTTCAATTTTTTCATTATTGATAAAAGACGGTAGTTTTACAAATTTTATGATAATGGCTAATACAAAAAACAGGCTTCCATATATTAGATATGGCATCTTTAAAGAATCTACTGTGATTTCACCATCAGAGAATACCTTATATAGAAGTATTGCACCTACAATTGGAGCTAGTGTAGTACCAAAAGAATTGAACCCCTGTGCCAGATTAAGTCTACTTGGTGCAGTTTCTGGTTTCCCAAGTATAGCCGCATATGGGTTGGCTGTAATTTGTAAAATTGTTACTCCGGAAGCAAGAACAAACAAAGCTCCCAAAAATATAGCATATCGTTGATAACTAGCTGCAGGGTAAAAAAGGCAGCAACCAATTCCACACAATATAAGTCCTATAATAATTCCGTTTTTATATCCTATTTTAGAAATGGGATCCCCTATACTTACTGAAGTAATAAAATAAATAAGAGAGATGATAAAAAAGGCTCCAAAGAAAGCAAACTGTATTAATGCCGCCTGAAAATAACTAAGTTCGAAAACCGCCTTTAAATGAGGAATTAACACATCATTCATAACTGTAATAAACCCCCATAAAAAAAACAAAAAAATAATCGCAAAAAAGGGTTTATTGTAATTGTTTTGCCTTTCTGATTTTGTAAGCAAAGAGTTTGTTATATCTGACATATTATTCTTAAGTTATTTTAATTTGTTTTTAGAATAAAGGACTGAAGTATCCCATCATTATTTGCTATCAATACTTTTTTACCATCCTTATCATTAAGTATTTCAATTTTTTTAGCATCTTTCCTAGCAAAAAAACCGCTTTCTTTTCCTAATGAAGTAGAAAAATTGCCTTTACCATCTCCTAACATTAACACTCCTGTTCCTGCATCATTTCTTGGCGTTTCTATTTCCGATACAAATAAATTTCCAACCATTAATGCATCCAGATGATCGTCTTTATTGAAATCTTTAACCATAATATCATTAATACTCGAAAACTGTGCTTGGTATGGTAAAGGTGAAATCTTGAATACTCCTTTTCCTAAATTTTCGATATAAGAAGAAGCAAAAGTTTCTGTTTTATAGTGTAATGCCCCTTCTAATTTTTTTTCACCATAAACCTGATTGATTTCTAAAGACGCAAACAAATCATACTTACCAATCTCTTTTTTAAGGAGAGGTATTTGTTCTGCCGAACATGAAAACCCTCTTAATGGATAGTGCTTGTTTTTATTGTAATATCCCAAAACTATATCATCGCTACCATTATTATCAAAATCATCATAATAGATATCAAAAGGAGTTTCTTTGGATGTCTTATACTTATAATTTAAACCGATATTACCTGCTATAAAATCTATATCTCCATCATTATCAAAATCTCCTTTTTCGATACTAAACCACCATCCTGATGAGTTTTTTAAAGATTCATTAGTTTCTTTATATAACTTACCATCTTCATTTTTAAATAAAGTAATGGGCATCCATTCTCCTACGAGTATAAGATCAATATCATTGTCATTATCATAGTCGACCCAAACCGCATCTGTTACCATCCCAATATCATTTAGTTCTGGGGCTATCTTATCTGTAACATTTATCAATTGACCATTTTCATTACTTAAGAGCATGCTTGTAGCCGGCATTGGATATTGATGTGGTATAACTCTGCCTCCAACAAAAAAATCTATATCACCGTCTTTATCATAATCTTCTGCTATTACTTTTGATCCGCTATGGCGATTTACATTAAGGATTGCCCCTTTAGAAAAGTTTCCTTTCCCATCATTAAGATATAATCGATCTATATAGTGAGGGTCATTTTTTGGATATTCATTACCGCCACTTACTACGTATAAATCCAAAAACTCATCTCCATTTACATCGGCAAACATTGCATCTACATCTTCGTAAGCGTTTTCTTTTTTCCAGAAATTTTTAGTATTTCTCACAAATTTATTTTCCTTAGTTTGAATATAAAGTTCTGCATCAAACCCTGTGGCTCCTCCTATAAATACATCTTCTAAACCATCATTATTAACATCTCCTACGGCCAAAGCTGGCCCAAAATGAGACAATTTGTGTGGTAATAATAATTGATTGACGTAATCATCAAATACGTTTTCATGGTGTTTAAAATCAATCCCAAATGATGTAGTATTTTCTGTAAATAAAAAGGGGTTTTTATGCATATCTGTCCTACTAATATTCGTAACAGAAGCATCGTTCATTTCTATTGGTAATAATTTATTTGCCGAAATATTCTTTTGTATTGTTTTCAAGCCATTAGGCCAGGTAACAATTAGACTATCTATTTTTTTATAATTACCAACTCCAAAATGCACTAAAGGCTCACTGGTCGAATAAATCCCTCTAACATTGGTAGTCTCCTGAGTTTGTACATCATCTCCACAATATAGTTGTATCCTAGTTCCAAAAACAGGTTTTCCTTGTTTGTCTGACAATTGAACTCTAAGGAAATTAGATGTCGATATTTTCTCAGAATTATTGCGATATATAAATGCTTCTTTATTGATATTATTTACCACAATATCCAGATCACCATCATTATCCAAATCGGCATAAGCGGCTCCATTTGAAAAAGATTCTTGGTCTAGTCCCCATTCATTTATTGTTTTTTTGAATTTTAGATTTCCGTAGTTTTTAAAAGCATAATTTTGCAATGGTTGCGATGGTATTAGTGATAATGCTTTATCCAAATCCAGTATTTCCCAAATACTAACCGCTCCTGCATTAGGATTTTGCTTTATCCATTTATTTGCTGTTTCAGTAATAAACTCTCCAACTTTTTTATCTGCATCGGTATTACGAATATCACGTAGCAATCCATTTGTGATATATACATCTTTTAATCCATCATTATCAAAATCTGCAATAAGATTAGCCCAACTCCAATCGGTAGCTGCCATATTCGTTAACTGAGCAATATCACTAAAAGTTGAATTGCCATTATTGAGTTGAACAGTATTATACATATATTGATGATGCCCTCCATTTTTTACTACTTTCTGAAAAGCTTTCGGATTCATTCCACTCATATTAGATTTAGAACGAAAATTATCCTCAGACACCATATCTACTACAAAAACATCCAACAAACCATCATTATTAATATCTGCAATATCTACTCCCATGCTATAATAAGACATATGATTTAATGCATAATCAGCCTGATTAGTAAAAGTGCCATCTTTATTATTTACAAAAAGAAAATCTGGTGCATAAAAATCGTTTGCTATGTAAATATCTGTCCATCCATCACCATTTATATCACTGGCAGATACGGCATTGGGAAAACCTGTTCGCATGAGTCCTGCTGCTTCTGTCACTTCTACAAAAGACTCTTTCCCTGTATTTTTTAGTAATTTGATATGATACTCGGGTTGAAGTAATTTTGTTCCAAAATAATCTGAATAACTTCCAGGATTGGGAGGTTGTGTTAATAAAAGTAAATCCAAAAATCCATCTTTATCATAATCAAAAAAAGTAGCATGTCTGGTTCTTTGAGAATCTGCAATGCCATACTTAGCGGCAGATTCTATAAAAGTTCCATCTCTATTATTAATATACAATAGGTTAGTTCTCCATTCTGGTTTATCATCATAGAGTTCTCTACTCACATAAACATCAACATATCCATCATTATTAACATCTGCAATGGTTACTCCTGTAGACCAACCCCCATCATCTTTCACTCCTGCTTGTTTGGTTACATCTTTAAAAACAAGATTTCCTTGATTAAAATATACTTTATCAGGGACCATATTTCCTGCAAAATATAAATCTTGTAAACCATCATTATTAAAATCACCAACCCCAACTCCGGCACCTCCATAAAAGTTGGCATATTTTAATATGTTTTTCTCTCTTGTATCTTTTATTGTATTTGAGAAGGTTACTCCACTATAAGAAGAATCTAATATTGAAAACCTTTTCTGGGTAGTATTATCAACCTTTTCTCTTTCATTAAAAAAAAGTAATACTAATAGTACAACGGGAATACAATACAGATATGAGTTAGTAATCTTCATTTCATCAAAAATCTATTTCTAAAAAAGATGAAGGGAAAATTAATTTCCCCTTCATCAATTTGGGTAATAAAAGGATTCAAAAAACATGTAAACTATTCTTTATCCCACCACATTCTTGTGGTTAATACATCTGGTCCTTGGCTTGAGATGGCTGCATTATAATTTTCGGTATTATTACTTTGTTCACTAGTAGCATATGTTAATCTTCTTGGTATAGTTCCATTAGTAACATTGCCTGGGTAATTAACGGGAACTAAGACAGGATATCCTGTTCTTCTCCAATTGGCAAATGCCTCATACTCATTCAAAAATGTTGCTGCCCAATACTGTGTATTGATTTGTTCTAATGCATTGGCTGCAACAAAAGGGTTATCAATTAAATATTGATCAATATCGGCATCTGCAATTGATCCTGCTGCGCCATATAATTCTAACATTTTCATGGCAGCACGTACTCCTGCATTATAATGTGATTCTGGATCGCCTCCTGCAAGACCCCATCTATGTGCTGCTTCTGCTAGCATAAATTCGACTTCTGCATAGGTTTGGAAAAACATTGGAGCATCTTCTCCTGTAATAATACTTCTATTCGGTTCTGTATAAGCATCTGTATCCTCTTCACCTGTCAATGCCATTAGAGAGCTAGAATCTAACCCATTAGGTAATCCCTTTTGGTCTGCCGGAGCTGTACTACCGTCACTTCTTCGTGCTCCAAGGATAGGCAATCTCGGATCTCCGGTTAAGAAATCTACAAATGTTTTACTCAGGCGAGGGTTTCCATCTGCGGTAAAAACCTCTCCGATTCCATTTTTGTTAATTCCTTCTGGGCCTGCTGTATGCTGAATATAAGCGATATCATCATTAGATGTCATAACACCTCCTGTAATAGCTTTTGTAACCCATTGTTGAGAAGCTGCAGGGTCTGCTTTAATCAATCGCAATCCTAAACGTAACATCATAGAATAAGCAAACTTTTTCCACTTTTCCTGATCTCCATTAAACATTAAATCTCCTGAGCCAAAACCTGAAGTACCCGTGCCCAAAGCAGCAGCTGATTCTTCGAGTTCTTTTAACATATCAGCATAAATTTCACTTTGCGCATCATATTTTGGTTTAAGTACTCCTTCTAAAGAAGCCTTACCTGCTTCACTATATGGGATATCCCCATGCAAATCTGTCAATCTATGAAATACAAAAACACGATGTATTCTGGTGATCGCTTTCATTTCTTCTGGGTGTGCTTCTTCTTCCAGTTGAACTAACATATCTTCTAATGTTTTTACCGCATTCCCATAAATCCTATCAATCATAGAAGAAGCATATCCTTCATTTAAAGTATATTTATCTCCAGCCCAATACCCAGCTGTTGTAGACATATGTTGCATCATAGTAGAGCAATAAATTAGATTCGCTCTCCAATTCTCGTATCTTTCTCCTGATGTATATAGTTGTGTAGCAGATAACTTATTTACTACACTTACTTGTGTTGGCTTAGTAGGATCAACATTTAATTCTTCAAAACCTTGATCACATGAACCCAATATTATTGTCAGGAATATTATATAAATTGATTTTTTCATGATTCTTTTTTTTAAAACTTTAAATTCACATTTAATCCGTAACTTCTGGTAGAAGGAAGTCCAAAATATTCAAGACCTTGTGCATTACCAACATTATAAGCACTTTCTGGATCTATATTATCTACTGTTCGCATAATATAGAACAGGTTAGAAGCTATTACAGAAATTGTAGCACTATCAAAAAAAGTATTATCCAGCAACTTACCTGGTAAACTATATCCTAAACTTAATTGTCTGAATTTTATGTAATCTGAATCTTCAACAAATTCTTCTGCGATTCCACTAATTCTACCATAATATGTTTGTAAATCTTCTGGAGCTACTGTTGTGGTAAACTCTGCTCCGGTTTCTGCATTAACACCTGTAACCGTTAATCCATTTTCTCTACCAGCCAGAGTACCTTTATGTAATCCGTTTCCATAGGTAACAGTATTAGTTCCCGAAAAAACCTGTCCTCCAAACTTACCATCGATCAAAAAGTTCAATATTAAATTCTTATAGGTAATTGTGTTTGTAAATCCTAATGTTAAAGGAGGAACTCCTTTTCCCAGAATTTTTCGCTCTCCTCTTTGTGCAAGTGGAACACCATCTCCGTCAATTTCATATACTATATTTCCATTATCATCTCTCACATAGGATACGCCAAAAATAGTTCCGTATGCTTCTCCAACAATTTGTTTAATTTCTACATTTCTGGATCTGGGTTCTCCCAAACTAATTTCTCCTTCTTCTGCATTAGTTGCTATTACTTTTCCTGTGTTATGGGCTCCATTGATACTAGTTTCCCAACTGAAATTTTCAGTTTTTATAGGTGTCCCTGACACTAAAAATTCAATTCCCTTATTTTCTACTTCTCCAATATTTGCTAAAGCACTTGAATACCCTGAAAATACAGAAGTACCAACCGGAACTATATCATTGGTTGTTTCATTTGTATAGTATGCAATATCAAATGACAATCTACTATTAAAGAATCTAGCGTCTAAGCCTACTTCAAATTCGCTTTTATTGAATGCTACCAGATCAGCATTAGGGACTTGATTCCCTGCTATAGCTCCTAGAGGTTGCCCTAAATGTCCTTGTCCAAAAATCTCATATGTCAAGGCCAATTGATATGGATCCTGTGCTCCTCCTGCTACATTTGAATACCCGGCTCTTAGCTTTAAGAAATTAATTTTCTCGGGTAATTCTAATGCTTCCGACAAGATAAAACTTGCACTTACAGAAGAGTAAAAATCATCATTTGGAGTTGTTTTTCCTGGAAATGATAATGTAGAAAACCAATCATTTCTTCCTGTAAAAGTTAAGTAAGCAAATCCATCATAAGAGAGTTCAACAGATCCATATAAAGATCCTATTTTCCGTTTTCCATTACCTGGGTTGTCCCTGTCTGCTCCAAAAATATTCGCTGAAGATTGATTAACTGTATTCCCAAATTGTTCTAATCCGGGTACTATAAAATCATTTCCTCTAAGTATTTTTGTTTCCTGGGAGACACTATTTCCATTTGCTCCAATAAAAACATTTGTGGCTAGTCTGTCTGTTATATTTTTTTCTACTCCAAGTATTAAATCTGCATCAACCTGACTATATCTAATTTCTCTCTCTTCAATACCTCCCAGTGGTTTAAAAGCAGTACCAAAAGGCTCTACTGCTGTTCTTCTAATTGTATAGTGAT
Organism: Aquimarina macrocephali JAMB N27; assembly: GCF_000520995.1. Taxonomy (GTDB): domain Bacteria; phylum Bacteroidota; class Bacteroidia; order Flavobacteriales; family Flavobacteriaceae; genus Aquimarina; species Aquimarina macrocephali. The sequence continues at coordinate 83,861 of NZ_JACA01000034.1, forward strand.
CTACACCTGCTCTACCAGAAACATATAACCAATCAAAAATATCGTATCGTAAAGATGTCGAAGCTATGATTCTATTTTTTGTGTCTTCATTTCTAAAATTATAAGCAGCAAAGTATGGGTTTTGAGAAAACGTATTTGACGAATATTGTCGTTCTGTTAAATCTTCATTTGCTCCTGGATTCATAAATCTAACATCTACATTTGGAGATAAGTTAGACACCGTAAAGTTTCCATTTCCTGGAGCATCAGACAAACGAGGTCTATTCATAACTTTCTCTACAACATACTTTACATTTACCTGAGTTGTAAGTTTTTCTGCCATAACCGCACCCGAATTCAATGAGAATGTTTTTCTATTCAATCCAGAATTTGGAGTAATATCATCGTTAGTCAGATCTGAAACAGAAAATCTGTAATTAAAATTCTCTCCTCCATTTGTTAATGCAACAGAATTAATATATGTCGTTCCTGTTCTATAAAAATGGTCCAAATTACTACCTACATACGAATATGGTCTAGATACACCATCCCATTGTATAACACTAGAACCATCTAGTCTTTCTCCCCATGAAGATAGACCTACATCCAGCGCTTCTTCCTGATTTACAGGTTTGGTTGCTCGTCTACCCTGACCATATTCAGTCTGAAAATCCTGTAATGATGTGTCTACTTTATCAAATGTTACAGAACTACTGATTTCTACTCCAAAACCTTTTTGCTCTTTACCTGATTTTGTTGTCACTATAATAACTCCTCCTGCAGCTCTCGAACCATATAACGCGGAGGCTGCTCCACCTTTTAATACGCTTACAGATTCAATATCATCGGGATTGATACTAGAAATCCCGTCTCCTCCATCCGAGCCTCCCCATAAACCAGCAGATCCATTATTATTATTACTAATCGGAATACCATCAACAACATATAGAGGTTGATTGTTTCCGGTTAATGAACTTGAACCTCTTATGATTACTCTACTCAAACCGGCTGCACCTGTTGAATTTTGAGTAACATTAACTCCAGCAATTTTTCCTTGCAATGAGTTTACTGCATTGGTTAATTTAATTGTAGACAATTCTTCTCCACCAACTTCGGTTAAAGAATACCCTAGAGCTTTAGTAGTTTTCTTTATCCCTAAAGCCGTTACTACTACCTCTCCTAGTTCTTCAGAATCTGCAGCTAATGTTACATTTATATTTGCCTTTCCATTTATGGCAATTTCTTTTCCTTCAAATCCAAGAGAGGAAAATATTAAAATACCTGATGGATCTGAAACTACAACAGTATAGTTCCCATCAAAATCTGTTGATGTACCATTAGATGTTCCTTTTTCAATCACATTCACCCCAACTAGTGGTACCCCGTCTTCACCCGTTACAATACCAGAAACGGTTTTTTTACTTTGTGCTAATGTTACATTACTTGATAAACACAACACAATTGTTAAAAAAATCAGTAATTTATCAATCATACTATCTTCTTTTAGTTAATTTATTTCTATATCGACAGTACAAATGTTACTCTAATGTTAATTTTTATATAAATTTTTCGATCAATGACAACTCAAAAAGGTTAGATAACATTGAATTGATTTATAATAGAAGTCGCTTACTACAGCATTTTCTTTTTAAATTATAGTGATAAACAAATTCCCTTATTTATTAATTTTTACTACAAAAGCGGAAGTATTCAAAAGCTGAGTTTTAATTTTTTCTGGAATGTTTATCTCCATGGAATTATCTTTTCTTATCCATTTTAAAGGAATGTCAAACCCAAGTAGTTTTAATTTTGCTTTGTCTGAAGGCACATAACCAGAGAACATAATTTTGGAAGGTATTTCTGTTCTTCCTTCTTCTATCAGATAGATGAGGTAGACTGTTCCATCTTTCTTACTTGTAATACAAATATTTTCAAATTTGTAGGGAGATATCGATCTTGTATCATATATGGCTTCACTATTTATTTTCATCCATTCACCAATTTCTTCAAGTAGTATGTATGCACCTTCATCCCATTCTCCCATAGCATTAGGAGCAATATTTAATAAAAGGTTTCCTCCTTTCGCAACAATATTTACCAATGTATGTATTGCTTCTCTTCCTGACATATATTTTGCATCTGGTGTCCAGGACCACCCACCCCCCGATATGATACAGGACTCCCATGGGTATGGAAGTGGTTTTTTGGGAACTCTATTCTCTGGGGTCAAATAATTTTGATTTTTTCCGTGGACTGCTCTATCCACCACAATCAGTTGAGGTTGCTTTTTTCTGGCTTTAATCACGAGTTCATCCATTTTGATATCCTGATTTACCATACGATGCTTTAAATATCCATTTTGTTCTTTTTGAAGCTTACGCTCATACCAATTTAGGATATCTTTTTTCGGAGATTTTGAAACCCATCCACCATCTAACCAAAGAATATCGATTTTTCCGTAATCGGTAAGCAATTCCAATATTTGATTATGTGTAAATGCCACAAATTTGTTCCATTTTTCTGGGTAAACTTCGGGTTGATAGTTCACGTTTCTATCTTTTGGTGGAAAATAAGGATCCCAATAATAAGGAGAATGCCAATCTGGTTTCGAAAAATAAGCTCCTGTCCAGAATGTCTCTTTTCTAAAAGCATCAAAAATCTCCTTGGTAATATTAGATTTTGGGTTTTTAGAAAAGGGAGTTTCTGAGTCCGTTATTTTATAATTGGTATACTTAGAGTCAAACATTGAGAAGCCATCATGATGTTTTGTAGTAAAAATTACATATTTCATCCCGGCATTCTTAGCTGCTTTTGCCCATTTTTCAGGATCAAAGTTGAAAGGATTAAAAGTTTTTTTAAGTCCTTCGTATTCTTTTTTATAAACATTATAATCATTAGGATTAGTCCCTTTTTTACGCTCGCACCATTCATATTCTTCGGGGCATAAGGACCATGATTCTACAATCCCCCATTGACTATATGTACCCCAATGCATCAACAACCCAAACTTTAAATTTTGCCATTCTTCCAGTTTTTTAAGCACTATAGTATCTGTTTCTGGGACATAGCGCTCTTCTTCGTGATGTTCCTGAGCTATTATTTCTATACTAGACACTACCATCATCAAAGTAGATAACAATAAAAAATGAATTGGATTGGTATTTTTCATATATTAGAATTTATAATAAAGTGGTCAATCTTATTTATTTCAAAATAAACTGTAATCTTCCTTTGTTAATTAATTCTTGATGTGAGATAAAATAGTCCTGATATTCTTTATCATTTACTATAACTGCATCTATAAAAGTTTCTTTTTCAGGGATGGTAGAGGTGATTACGATCTTATCATTTTTATAATATTCTTTATCTAAATGAATCGTAATTTTTTCAAATTTTGGAGTACAAAATGTATATATGGGTTGAGCTGGTGAAACTGGATATATCCCCATCATCGAAAATATTGCCCAAGCAGACATGGTGCCTGTATCATCATTTCCTGGTAACCCATCCGGAGCATTTTTATAATAAGTTTCCAGGAGTTCATTGACTGTTTTTTGCGTTCTCCATTCTTCTCCTTTTATGTAATTAAACAAGAAGGGGTATGCTATATCTGGTTCATTAGCCATGTCATATTGCTTATTGTCAAAAACTTTCTGCAATTGTTCTAAAAATGGTTGATCACCACCCATAAGTTTTTTTAATCCTGGGATATCGTGTGGAATCATAAAAGTATATTGCCAGGCATTTCCTTCTATAAACCCTGGATTTTTCACAAAATTGGCTCCGGTATCTGGATTGTAAGGAGATAACCAACTTCCATCATCATTTTTAGGCCGTAATAAATTAAATTTTTTATCGAATAGTTTTCTATAAGACAATGACCTGTCAGAAAAACGCTGATAGTCTTCATCCTTTCCTAGTTCTTTTGCTAATTGTGCTATGGCAAAATCTGTAATATTATATTCTTGTGTGGTAGATACTGATCCACTAGTAGTCGTTTTGGTGGTGAGATATCCTTTTTTAATATAGTCATTGATCCCAGGACGTAGCGGGTTATCTTGTAATTGATCTGCACTTTTAAGCATAGCTTTATATGCTTTTTCAATATCAAAATCCTTAATTCCTCTGAGGTAAGTATCTGCAATAATGATTCCTGCCGGATCCCCAACCATGGTTGTTGTTTCTGTTGCATTTAATTCCCACTTGGGCAGCCACCCTGTTTCATCATAAATCTGCAACATACTCTTCATCATATCTGATTGTTGTTTTGGGTATACCAAGCTCATTAACTGATGTAAATTCCTATAGGTATCCCACAGTGAAAAAACAGTATATCTGGTTCCTTTTGTTTTTAAGGTTTCCCTGGTTTTCATTTTAGGGTATTCTCCATTTATATCATTCAAAATATTCGGATGTATAAGTGTATGATATAGAGCTGTATAGAACTTTATTTTATCTTCTTTTTTCCCTCCTTCTACTTCAATTTTTGATAAGTATTGATTCCAGTTTTCCTTGGTTTCTTGTCTAATTTGATCAAAAGCTTTACCTGAAGTTTCTTTTTCTAAATTTTCTCTGGCATTCTCAATACTTACATACGAGATTCCTACTTTCATTTCTACTTGTGTAGGGGCTTCAAAATGATACTTCATATATCCTCCAATACTATCTCCTACTACCTCTTTTGTATACCCTTTCTTTATTCTTTCTTTTCCGTTATACCCCATCCACTGTGCTTCAATCCCCTTATGTATCTTTGGTTTTTTCCACACTCCAAATTCGTCTGCTGGTCTTGAAAATCGAGCTACAAAATATACCGGATATGCTTCTTCTGGCTTATAATAACAAAACGCCCCTACAGAACGTATTCCTTCTATTTCTGTTGAAGATACTATTTTGATCATTCCTCCTTGTTCATTCGTAAGCCCTAATCCCAGATTGAGTACTATATTAGATTCTCCTCTTGGGAAAGTATATTTGCTTATTCCTGTTCTGGTTGTAGCTGTTGTTTCTACTTTAATATTATATTTATCCAATACATTAGAATAGTAACCTACTTTTGCAACTTCATTAGAATAGGTGCTGCCATATAAAGAATGATCGGTTTGGATTGCTCCTGTGGTTGGCATTGCGAGGATCACCCCTAGTTCTGGACATCCTACCCCACTAAGGTTTACATGACTAAAACCTGTTAAATACTTATTTTCGTGAACATAAGGTGTAGAAAACCAACGACTATCTTTTTCTAAAGGAAGATTTTGTTGTCCTGCTACATTAAAAGGGGAAACACTTGCCATTCCTCTTACTGCAATTGGTCCTGGATTGGTTGTACCAAAGTTTGAGGTTCCGATAAACGGATTTACATACTCTGTAACATCAATTGACAACTTTTTAGAAGTGTTATTTTCTTTTGTCTTTTCTACTTTAGTTTCCTTTTGGCAAGAGAAAAACAATACCATAATTATTACCCATAGCTTCAAAAAATACGTCTTTTTAAAAACAATACTATTCATCTTCTCTAATCTTTATATAACACCTTATAGATGTAATCCATGAAGGTCTCTTTTATAATTAAAACTATTCCTTACTTAAAGAGTATGGCACCTCTTCACTTGAGTTTGCCCAATCTTTATTTGGAGTATTAGCCATTTTGAAATCTAAACGTCCTCCTTGCTGAATTACTTCATAATTTAAATAACTATTCTGATATGCTTTTCCGTTTAATGAAACGGACTGGATATAAACATTTTCTTGATTATTTTCTGGAGCATTGACTACAAATTCATTTCCGTTTTCTAATGTAATTACAGCTTTCTTAAACAATGGACTTCCTATTACATATTGGTTTACTCCCGGGGTAACCGGATAAAACCCTAATGCACTAAAAACATACCAGGCAGAGGTTTGTCCATTATCCTCATCTCCACAGTATCCATCTGGTGTTGCCGAATATAGCTTAGTTAACACTTCACGTACTTTTTCTTGAGTTTTATACCCAGCATTAGCATAATTATAGAGGTAAATCATATGTTGGATAGGTTGATTACCATGGGCATAGTTCCCCATATTTACAATTTGCATTTCTCTAATTTCATGAATTGTAAACCCGTAGTAAGAAGCATCGAATTCGGGTGGCATATTAAACACATGATCCAGCTGCTTTTCGAATTCAGATTTTCCGCCCATTAGCTCAATCAAACCTTCTATGTCATGAAAAACAGACCATGTATAATGCAAACTATTACCTTCAGTAAAGGCATCTCCCCATTTTAAGGGGTTAAAAGGAGATTGAAAACTACCATCTTCATTCTTTCCTCTCATCAGTTTTGTAGTAGGATCAAACAAATTTTTATAGTTTTTAGATCGCTCATAGAATGTTTTTGCGATCTCTTTTTTTCCTAATTTTTCTGCCATTTTAGCAATGGTAAAATCGGCATATGCATACTCTAATGTTCTTGCTGCATTTTCATTGATATTAACATCATAAGGGACATATCCAAGTTTATTATAATAATCAACCCCTTCTCTTCCTACAGAACGTATTTCCTTACCATTAGACAATGGACGTCCTTCTGATGTTGTTGCATTTTTTAGAATCGCTTCGAATAAGGTTTCTATGTCTATGTTAGGGATTTCTTTTAAAAATGCATCTGCTATTATTGGTGTTGAATTAGAGCCAATCATACAATCTCTATGTCCGGGGCTAGCCCATTCGGGGAGCCATCCCGATTCTTTATACGTATTGGTCAATCCTTCCATTATATGACTATTCAATTCTGGGTACATCATATTGAAGAATGGAAATACTGCTCTGAAGGTATCCCAAAATCCATTATCCGTAAACATATAACCTGGTAGCACTTTTCCATTATATGGGCTATAGTGTACCACTTCGTTCTTTTCATTAAATTCATAGAATTTCCTTGGAAAAAGTAACACTCTATATAGACAGGAATAAAAAGTTTTGATATGATCTAAATTATCATCTTCTATCTTAATTCTACTTAACTCTTTTTCCCAAGCCTTTTTGGCCTTTATTTGAGTTTGTTGGAATGTATCGTTTCCTATTTCCCGGTTCAAATTTAATTGTGCTTGTTCTGGACTGATAAAGGATGATGCGACTTTTACATGTACTGTTTCTCCTTTTTTAGTTTCAAAACCTATTATAGCCCCCACATGCTCCCCTTCATTTTCTTTTGAATTTTCTACTAATTCCCATCCATCCCCCCAGGTATGATTTATTTCAAAATCTTTATCAAATTCGGCCACAAAATAATTGTGAAAATTATCTGGAACACCTCCACTATTATTTCTACAATAACCAATTATCTTACGTTCTTCTGGAATAATTTTTACCATAGAGCCTTTAAAAAAAGCATCCAGCATAATATAGGATTGTTCAGCTTCGGGAAATGTAAATTTAAAATGTGCTGCTCGCTCTGTAGGTGTAACCTCGGTTACCACATCATAATCTGCTAAATACACCTTGTAATGATATGGTTTTACGGTTTCTGCTTTATGAGAGAACCAGGAGGCTCTTTCATCTTCTTTATACTTGAGATCTCCTGTTACAGCCATCACTGAAAATGCCGCGTAATCGTTGATCCAAGGGCTTGGCTGATGCGTTTGTTTTATTCCTCTTATTTTGTTCTCATCATATTTATAAGTCCATCCATCTCCCATTTTTGAAGTCATGGGTGTCCAGAAATTCATTGCCCAGGGAGTTGCAATTGCAGGATAGGTATTACCGTTAGATAAGTCAAAAGCTGAGTCGGTTCCCATTAATGGGTTCACATAATCTACCAAACTTTGTGTTAGAACGGTTTCTTTACTTTCTGCCTTTTCTACATTTTGTTCTTTACAGGATAGTAGTGATATCACCATCAAACAACTCCATATTAGTCTATCTTTCATCTTTTACTTCTTTTATGTATTAACTGCTATATCATCTATTGTTAATTCAATTCTACAGCATTTCCATGACCTCTATACAACTTCAATTCTCCTTCTAATTCTACTTCCAAAACAGTTACATAGGTATTTAAGTTTTCATTTTTAGGAACTTCTATTCTTACAATTCCCGGAATATTGTTCCAGGATGCTCCTCCGTTTCGAACAAAAGTTAATTCTTGTTCTTTTCCGACTACTTTAATTGATTTTATTTTATTCTGAATTCCTTTTAAAGAGATATAATTCTTAGGTTCATCAAACAGACATAAATACAATTTTGTAGTATCCTTACTTAGTAGTGTGGGACCATAAAAGTGGCCATATGGCAATCCTGCTTTAGTATCGAAAACAACTTTTTTATGTATGTCAATCCAACTTCCTAGTACTTCTAATCGTTCTTCTTGTTCTTTAGGGATTGTTCCATCTGGTTTCATTCCAATATTAAGCAGTAAGTTTCCTCCTGAGGCTATCACCTCAACAAACGTTCTAATAATCTGCGAAAATGGCTTGTAATTCGTATCTGAAGGATAATACCCCCAATTATCATTCATGGTCATACAAAATTCCCAGGGACCTTTTGGTCTTACCACAGGAATCCCTTGTTCGGGAGTACTATAATCTCCATATGTTTTTAATCGAGAATTCACAATGGTTTTAGGGTTCCAGGATAGTAATGAGTCTTTTAATGATTGCGCTCTCCATTCTTCACTTGATTTTTCCCAATCTCCATCAAACCAATATAAATCTGGTTGATATCGATTACTTAGTTCTTTTAATTGCCCTTTATAAAATCTAATAAATCGTTCCCACTTTGTTAGATTCTCCAATCCCTTTTGAGGGTAATCGTTTTTAGTATCAGGCCTTGGGAATACAACATCATAATCAGGATGCGACCAGTCACATAAAGAATAGTATAATCCTACTTTTAATCCTTCATTTCTAAGTGCTTCTACATAAGGAGCTATTAAATCTCTATTAGCAGGTGTTTTTTCTTTAACATTTAGATCACTGTATTTGGTATCCCATAAAGCTACTCCATCATGGTGTTTGGTAGTCATTACAGAATATCTCGCTCCAATTTTCTTAAACAGTTTAGCCCATTTCACAGGGTCATAATGCTTAGCAGTAAATCCATTGCCCTGCTTCATATACTCTTCATATGAGATTTTTTTGTGATATAATGACCAGGATTCTGCTATTCCATTCACGCCATAATATCCCCAGTGAATGAATACTCCTAGTTTGGCATCTTCAAACCAGGACAATCGTTCTTTTTCTGTTGGCTTTTCGTCTTGTGCAACTATCAGGTTTCCAGTAATCAACAAAACAAACATGCAAATCGTTCTTATATATCTCATCTGATTCACCTTAAAATATTAATTATCAATCAATTAAAATCTCATCTATAAATAACCAAGTATCTCCTCCTCTTGGGTTTTCTTTTAAATTTGCTATTTTCACTTTAATAAATCTTGCAACATGCTTCTCGAAATTAATTTTAAAATCTTTTAATTCAATAGTAGAATTAGCCGCATAGGATCGTTTTACTTCTCCTATTTTTTTAAAATCTTTTCCGTCTATTCCCGTAAAAACTTCTATTGCTACCGGAAAATATATTCCCGGGCCTTGATGTTCCATTGATCCAACAATTACCTGATTTATGGTATCTTCTTTTTCAAGATCTATGATAACCTCCATATCATCCTTTAACCACGCTTGCCATTGGCCATCCTGAAAATTTTTGGTTCCTCTTAAGGTATTTACCAATGTAGATTTTCCTGTTCCCGTATATCGATCACTATAAGGAATAGTATACACTACATTACTGGCTACTCCTTTATGAAATACAATGGTATCCTGAAATACTTTACCAATCGGTTTGTTCTCTTTAAATATTGATGCCTTAACTATTGTAGTTTGGGTTAATATAATTGGTTTCTCATATTTAACAGGAGTATCCTCTAATCTATTATTGTTTAATACATATCGTATATCTGCATTAGTGTATTCGCTTTGTAGTGTTAATGAAACTGATTTCTTTTCTAAATTTGTTTCGACTTCTGGTCGTATTAAATAAGAGCTTTTAGCATAATTAATTCCTAAATATTCATACCGTTGAAACATACTGGTAATTCTTTTTGAAAAATCATCCCAATCTTTCTGATTTTTAGTACTCCATACTGCTTCTGACAAGGCTGCCAATCGAGGGTAAATCATATATTGTGAGTGTTCTTTGGTAGGGATGTATTCTGACCATAAGTTTGCTTGCCCACCAAGCACATGCCCAGCTTCTTCTGCAGTCATTGAATCTACTACAGGATCAAATTGATATACTTTACTTAATGGTGTGTATCCACCTATTGCTAATGGTTCTTCATTTTGTGGTCCTTGATAATGATCAAAATAGCAATGAGTTCCAGGTGTCATGACTACATCATGTCCTTGTGCTGCGGCTTCTAGTCCTCCTTTTACGCCTCTCCAACTCATCACAGTAGCATCAGGAGCTAATCCTCCTTCTAAAATCTCATCCCAGCCTACTAATTTCTTACCATGAGAATTTATAAATTTCTCCATTCGTTTTACAAAATAGCTCTGTAATTCTTCTTCGTTTTGCAATCCTTCTTCTGTTATTCGTTTCTGGCAATGCTGGCATTTCTCCCAATTAGTTTTAGTCGCCTCATCCCCACCTATGTGTATATATTTTGAAGGAAATATTTCCATAACCTCAACTAATACATCTTCTAAAAAAGTAAACGTACTTTCTTTTCCTGCACAATATATATCTGTAATTGGCCAAACTCCACCTGATGGTACTCCTATCTGATTTTCAAAACATGATAAATGTGGGTATGCGGCAATCGCACTAGATATGTGAGCGGGCATTTCTATTTCGGGTATAACCTCTACATTTCTAGATTGTGCATATTTAACCAATTCTCTTAATTCTTCTTGAGTCAAAAAACCTCCATAAGTACCTTTATCTTCTGATTTTACCGGTAGTCTGGCATTCCAATGTAAATCCTCCTGATCTACTCTCCATGCCCCTATCTCGGTAAGTTTTGGGTATTTTTTTATTTCTATACGCCATCCCTGATCATCAACTAAATGCAGGTGTAATACATTCATCTTATGCATAGCCAAACCATCAATTACCTCCTTTATGTATTCTTTATCAAAAAAATGACGAGAGATATCTAACATTAATCCTCTCCATTTAAAACGGGGGGTATCTTTAATTTCTACATTTGGAATTTCCCAAGTTCTATTTTCTAATTTAGCTTTGCTTTCTATCTCGGGAGGTAGTAATTGACGTATCGTTTGTATTGCATATGAAAAGCCAACTGAGCTATTTGCTATGATTTCTATACGATTGTTATCCACTTTAAGCTCATATGCTTCTGGTTTACTATTCTCGTCAATCGTAAAAGTTATATAGTTATTTTTTGGTTGTTCTTCTGTCGTTTTCAAATCCCATCCAACTGCTGTTTTAAATTTATCTTTTAAAACACGAATCGACTCGTCTTGTATATCATTTGAAATAAAAAACTTGGTATCTTCATTAAATTCGAATACTCCCGAATTGATTTTTACCATTTCTGGTTTTGGGATAATATGAATATCCTCTTCTGAATACATTCTTTTTTCATCGGTTTTACAACCTAACAATATTAGAAGTGTCAGGGTTATCAGAAATTGTTTTTTCATTATTCTTTATTCTACCATATTAATATTTCATCTACAAAGAGCCATGAGGCTTTTCCTGCTCCTTGATGCCAAGATGGAAGTTTTTTTAAATTATGAACTACTACCTTTATGTACTTAGCGTCTGTTTTAGGAACATTTAGTGTAAAGTGTTTTTTCTTTATTTCTATTGCTTCTTTTGCATTGGTTACATTATAATTTGATGTACTAATTTTCTTAAATGAAGTATTTTCATTTCTAACATATACCTCAATCATTTTCGGAAACAAAATCCAGGATCCTGAATCTTGCAGACAACTAATTGATACATTCTCAATAGATCTGGGTTCATCAAAATTGATCGTAGTAATTAAATTCTCTCCTTCATATCCTGTCCATTTACCATCAGAAAAAAGTAGACTCCCTTCTATAAAATCAAATATCTTACCTGCTCCTGGATATCGTTCTGACGGTCTATGTACTATATCAAAATTCTTTACTTCATGTTTTATCTTAAAAAAATCTCTTTCTAAAACTGGACTTGGTAACCAGTTTTCCTTATACATTTTTGCTTTTAACTTGGTAAAATCAGCGATTTTTATAGGTTTAGTATATTTAACCGAAGTACTATCTGGATCTGTACCATCTAGTGTATATCGTATCGTAGCTTTAAATATTTGTTCATCAAAAGCAACTATTAAACTATCTGAGAATATTGTTTGTTCTGTGATCAGTTTTGGAGGTTTTAAAGGCATAATTTCTGTAAAACCCTCAAAAACTCCGTTATGGATAATAGTTTGATTACTTCTCATTAATTCCTTAGTAAAGCTCTCATCTACTTTTGTATTCCAAACATATATATCTGTTAGATTTATTTTTTCAATCAAGGATGCTATTCCTTTATTACCTACTAACGTATTATAAATATTTAGAACTTCTAAGTCTTCTAAATCTTCTAAATACTTAATAGTTGCATCAGAGATTTTGGTATTGTCCAAACGTAGCTTCTTTATTTTTTTAAGATGTCTAAGACCTTTGGTCATATCGTCTGTAAGCAACGTATTATTAAGATCTAACTCTACTAATTGATCTGCTATTTCTTTTAATTCTGTTACTGCATCTTCTGTAATCGAATCTTTTACATATTTAACTCTTAAGTACGGTTGATCTGCTACTATTCTATTTACCAAAAACCCTACTTCTATTACATCATTTAAGGCATTTACAGAAGCTTCAGAGGTAATTTTAGTATCTTTTTTTAGATAATTTTGTAATAGACCAGTTAGTGTATCATTCTTATGATAAGCTAGTGCTTTTTTATTAAAATCGGCTCCATTATCTATCCAATGTTTCAATAACCAAATCTCATCTGAAGTGATTTGATTTTTTCCTTCTGGTGGCATATGTTTCTCATCTTCTAAAGGCAATAAGATTCGTTTAATTATACGACTATTTAAAGCTTTTCCTGATTGTAAAGCTCTTCCATTTTCACCTCCTTCTAAAATCGTCGCTTCAGAAATCAGTGACAATTCTCCTTTTTGCTTTGTCGCATTGTGACATTGTATACACTTGGCATCTAAAATGGGGTGTACTACATCAGAAAAATACCGAAGACTATCAATAACTTGAGGTTTTTCTTTTTTTACTCTTAACGGCGAATATTGTGTAATAAAACTATCTCCATGTGTTAACACACTTCCATAATGTCCTGTTATACCTATTAAGATGATAGAGGTTACAAACAAAAAAAAGAATAGTTTTTTATAACGCTCTTGTTTTTTTAAAATATATAATAAAATTATTAAACCTGAAGTACCAATTCCTGTCCACATATGAATATTCGTTGTTTGAACTTCATACCCTCCTTCTAATGATAAAAAGTACCCCAGAATACATGCTAAACATGCAAAAATTGCGCTAAAACCTAATCCGGTTTTAACAAGAGTATCTGTATGTTTTTTACGAATGCGCCCTATCACATCAAAATAAAACACTAGTAGTAATCCTCCTATCGGAAGATGTAATATCAACGGATGAAAACGTCCTAAAAACAGTACAAATTCAGGAATATTATCTATAGAATTCTCTACAGGTACTACTGTTTCTGAAAAAAGAAAAAATAAATTAAATAAGACGAAGTTCATAGGTATTACTTATTGTTTCTTGTATTAAAAATCCATTCATCCATAAACAACCAAGCAGGATTACCTTTTCCTTGATGCCATTTGGGAATAGATTTTACATTCTGTATTTCTATTTTTATTTTCTTCATTTCTTTTAGAATAGAGATATGAAGGTTATCTAGTTTTGATACATCTTTATTAAGTTTTTCTATTGGTTCATCAGTTTCAAATTCTATAAAATTTACCCCATCCTGAGAGAATGAAATAATAACATCCTCTATCGGAAAAATCCAGGCACTCGTATTTACCAGATACCCAATATCTATAGATTCTAAAAACACTTTATCTTTAAAATCTACTATAGTTACCAGAGGTTCTACTATTCCTATCCATTGATCATCCTTGAAATTTGAAGTTCCTTTTTTATGATTTACCAGGGTGTTTTTTCCTTGTCCGGGATATTGTTTACTTAATGGGGTAAGTAAAGAAATATTTGAAATATCAATTCCTTTAGCATAAAAAGAAATCGCTTTAACATCACTGGGTTTAAAATCAGAGTGAAATGCTTTAAAAGTATATGTCCCAGGGTTTGAAACAGAGATAGTACTATTATATTTTTGTGATGTTTGTGTAGGTTCACTGCCATCATCCGTATAATAAATTTCTGCTTCATTTAATCGTAATGAAGCTATAATCCTTGATGAAGTGTCTAGAATTACATTTTTCGCCTCAATTCTTGGACTAGCCAATTGTATATTTTCCTGCTGTGTATATCTTACCTCTTGTCCATTTGTATTTTTACAAGAACATAAACATACAAACAACCCAATTTTCCATAATTTCTTCATATTCGGGTTAATTTTATAGGATAAGTTTGTCCAGAATTCCATTGTGTTACGTATATACTACCGTCTTCATCTATACATACATCGTGCGGATGTCTAAATAATTTTATAGTCTGGTACAATTCTGTTAGAGTATCTTTTTTATACACCGGTGGTGTTGCCCCTGGACAAGAAATTACTTCATTCTTCTCATTCATTATCAATAAAAACCCAGAATCATCATAGGTTGCTTCTCTTGATTTTAGTACTGCAAAATAAATATCACTATCATGAATGACAGGTCTACATATTAGTGCCCCAGGAACTTTTATCGATGATAAATAGTTTCCTTCCAGACTAAATCTTTTTAAAGTATTCTGTTCTCGTGCAGTTACTAACAATGTAGGATTAGCTTTATCTCTATGATCAAAACATATACCGTGGGCATTTAAGAATTGGTGATCTTCTGTTCCTTTTCCTCCGAATATATTTAAAAGTTCCCCTTTATAATTATAGTGTAATATGAATTGATTTCCATAACCATCTGCAACATAAAAATCTCCGTTTTCTAAAACAGTAGTTTCTGTAGGCCTGAATTCTTCCTTAGTTTTATATTTACCAGTTTCAACTGGATAATCAACGGTCATTATTTTTTTACCATCAATAGTAGTTTTAATAACTTGATGGCGTTCATAATCAGTAATGAATAAAAAATCTTCTCCATTCTCAACCGACAGGGTTAATCCATGAGCTCCGGGATAGACAGTCCCCCACGTTTCTATTAGTTTTCCTGATTTATCATAAATGATAATATTATTTTTGATATGATTGGTAAGCATTACAATGCGCCCCTTAGAATCCTGAATAATTTCATGGCAATCTTGCACTGGCACTTTCATCGGGTCCAAATTACCCCATTTCATATCTATTTTATATTGATGAGAATTATGCCCAATAACCAGGTCCTTATAAGAATCAAAAGAAAATGCCCCAGAATACCCGGGTAAAGTTAATATCCCAGCGGAAACACATGCCGATTTCTGCAAAAAACTTCTTCTATCCATAATTATCTTATTTAAACAATTAAATCGTTTATCACATTACCATGAACATCTGTTAACCGGAACCTTCTTCCCTGATGCTTAAAAGTAAACTTCGTATGATCTATTCCCATTAAATGCATCATTGTGGCCTGAAAATCGTGAATATGAACCGGGTCTTTTACTACATTGTAGCCCAACTCATCGGTCTCTCCATAGGTAAATCCTGGTTTTACGCCACCGCCCGCCATAAAGAGTGTAAAAGATCTTGGGTGGTGGTCACGCCCGTAATTGGTCTCTGTTAAGGTTCCCTGGCTATAATTTGTTCTACCAAATTCTCCTCCCCAAATCACTAATGTATCTTCTAATAAACCTCTTTGTTTCAAATCCATAATAAGAGCTGCAGTAGCTTGATCCACATCTTTAGCTTGTTTTTCTATTTGTGAAGGGAGGTTATCATGTTGATCCCACCCCATATGATATAATTGCACAAAACGTACATCTTTTTCTACAAGTCTTCTAGCTAAGATACAATTGGCAGCGTAGGTTCCTGGGATCTGCGAATCAGAACCATACATTCTAAAAACATGTTCTGGCTCATCATCAATGTTCATAGTTTCGGGTACTGAAGTCTGCATTCTGTATGCCATTTCATATTGAGCAATCCTGCTATTAATTTCCGGATCTCCAAACTCTGTTTCCTGCTTGTGGTTTAATTCACTTAAATAATCCAACATACTTCTTCTGTCTGCTCTCGACATTCCTTCAGGGTCTTTAAGATACAGAACCGGATCTTTCCCAGATCGAAATTGTACTCCCTGATGTAAAGAACTCAAAAATCCATTTCCCCATAGTTTAGAATACAATGGTTGGCCGTTTGGACGACCAGTTCCTCTACTTAACAGGACAGAAAAAGCAGGTAAATTATCATTAAGACTTCCTAAGCCATAACTCATCCAAGAGCCTATACTTGGTCTTCCTGATTGCTGAGAACCTGTCTGAAAAAATGTGATAGCAGGATCGTGATTTATGGCATCAGTCTGCATAGATTTCACAAAACAAAGTTCGTCTACTATCTTAGAAACATATGGCATCAAATCACTAACCCAAGCTCTGGATTCTCCATATTGTTTAAAAGAAAAGTTGCTATCTGCCAAAGGAAAATTAGATTGCCCCGAAGTCATCCCTGTCAATCGCTGGCCTTTTCTCACTGACTCAGGCAAGTCCTTACCTCTCATGTCTGTTAGCTTTGGCTTATAATCGAATAAATCCAATTGTGAAGGACCACCACTTTGAAAAAGATAAATAACTCGTTTTGCTTTTGGAGCAAAATGTGGCAGTTTCAAAGTACTTGTCCCAAGGTTCAGACCCTCGGCAGTATTTGGTGCTGTAAACATAGTTATTGGGTCCAATATCGAACCCAGTGCAACACCTCCAATACCTAATCCAATTTTTTTTAAAAAATGTCTTCTGTTATTGTTGTTAAAATGTTTGAATATCTCGTTCATAATCTTTAACTTTTAGTTATGGTCTCATCTAAATTAAATAGTAAACTCACTAAAGCCGTATATGCCCTTAATTCTATAGGTTGGATATCTTCCGGAATATCTAATGTGTTTATTTGCAATCTCTCTGTAATTTCTGTATCATTTTTAATATATCTTTCTCGTTGTTCATTGAGATATTGAGATAATTTATTCAATTCTATTTCATCTGGGTATCTAGATGTAATTTTCCTAAAGAGAACTTCAATCTTTTGTTTCTCATCAAAAGCTTCTTTTTTCAATACTTGAATAGCCATAGCAATTGATGCCTCAATAAGTTGGGGGTCATTCATTAATACTAATGCTTGTAAAGGAGTACTGGTTTTTTGTCTCTGTACACTACAAAAATCTCTAGATGCAGCATCAAATGTGAGCATGGACGGAGGGGGTACTGTTCGCTTCCAAAAAGTATATAGACTTCTTCTATGTAACCCCTCGCCAGTGTCTTCAATATATCTTGTAAGTCCCTGTCCTGAAGCTGTTTCTGCCCACAACCCTGGCGGTTGATAAGGTTTTACGCTTGGCCCTCCTATCTTTTTAACTAAAAGTCCGCTTACTGCCAATGCATTGTCTCTTATGGCTTCTGCAGCTAATTTATAGCGTGGGGCTCTTGCTAATAGTTCATTTTTAGGATCTTTTTCTAATAACTTAGGAGTAATTTTAGAATCTTGTTGATACGTAGCTGATAAGGCTATTTTTTTTAATATACCTTTTATATCCCAGCCTTCTTCTTTAAAAGTTACAGCTAACCAATCCAGTAATTCAGGATGTGTAGGAAGTGCTCCCTGATTTCCAAAGTCATCTGCAGTAGTGACAATACCTGCACCAAACATTTGTTGCCATAAACGATTTACCATTACCCTTGCTGTTAATGGGTTTTTATCATCAAAAAACCATTTTGCCAAACCTAACCTGTCTTCTGTATACTGATCAGAAAAAGGTAGTACCTTCTCTGGTAAGATATAAGGTACTTTTTCGCCAGGAGCATCATAAAGTCCTCGATTTAGTAATCGATTCTCTCGTATTCCTTTTTCATCTTTCATTACCATCAATTTTACCTTAGGAATGGAATCCGGCATACTAATAAAAGGTAATTTTTCCTTAACCATCTTTTGATCCAACGTTATAGAAGGTTCTGGTGTTTCTCCATACTCCATCCTTCCCTTTTCATTTAACTGATTAAAAAAGCTATACATACCATAAAACTCTTTTTGAGATATAGGATCATATTTATGGTCATGACAACGGGCACATTCCATAGTGAGTCCCATAAAGGCCTTAGAAGTTGTATTTGTCCGATCCATTACATACTCTACACGATATTCTTCATCTATCACTCCACCTTCCTGCGTAATTTTGTGATTTCTATTAAACCCCGAGGCCACTATTTGTTCTAGACTAGCATTATCTATTTGGTCTCCTGCTAACTGCCACTTTACAAATTGATTATAGGGTAAGTTTTTATTAAATGCAGATATCACCCAATCTCGCCAAGGCCACATTGTACGTTCCAGGTCGTCTTGGTAACCATGAGTATCAGCATATCGTGCCACTTCCATCCAATCTAAAGCCATACGTTCTCCATACGCATCAGAAGCAAGCAATCGATCTATTATTTTCTCGAAAGCATTGGGCGAAGTGTCTGTAGTGAAATCATTAATTTCTTCTAACGTAGGTGGCAAACCAGTAAGGTCAAAAGAAATACGTCTTATTAATTTTTCTTTAGTTGCTATTACTGATGGTGTAAGTCCTTCGGATTCTAGTTTTTTAAGAATAAAGTGGTCAACTTCATTATTTGCCCATTTTTTGTCCTTAACTTCAGGTACTTCGGATTTTTCTGGAGCCTTAAATGCCCAATGTGTATTCCATTTAGCCCCATCTTTGATCCACTTTTTTAAGATTTTTTTCTCATAATCATTTAAACTAAGATTAGAATGTGTAGGAGGCATGAGTTTATGTACATCTTTAGCGAAGATTCGCTTCATCATTTCGCTGTTCTCTACATCTCCAGGTATTACAGCATATCGATCGTTATTTTCTCCTAATGGGACATAAGCACCATCTTCTGTATCAAAACGTAATCCAGCTTCTCTGGTGCCTGCATCGGGTCCGTGGCAAGCATAACACTTATCTGATAAAATAGGTTTTACATCAAAACTATAGCTTATCTTTTCTGGTACTTTTTTTTCATTTTCAGATGTTTTTTGTTCTAAACTTAGTCCCGTACTCTTCTCTTTTGCCAGTAATATATATTCTTCTTTTGGATTTGATATTAACCATTTTATAAAAACAGTTATTACAAAAAAAAGTAAAAAATATAGTACAATATTCCTTTTTTTCATACGTTTAAAATTTAACTATTTAGTTATATTTATCTTTACTATCCTATAGAAAAGGTGCCTTCTTATCATGCTAATTAGTAGCTAGTTTATTTGATCATATAGTCTGCATCTAATAATTCATTACTAGAAATCTCATTTTGTATCGCATAATTAAACCCGGGGCGTAAACAGTACGAACCATATTCTCCATCTTTATTAAGTGCTATAAAACCTACCTGTAAATACTCTAAGTCTGAATGATTTTTATGTATTTTATAAATCCTTTCAACTACTTCTTTACATGCCTGATAAGGAGATTTTCCTTGACGCATTAATTCTACCACCATGGCACTTCCTGCGGTTCTGATTACGGCTTCTCCTAAACCTGTTGCTGCCGCAGCGCCTACTTCATTATCCAAAAACAATCCTGCTCCAATTATCGGAGAGTCTCCTACCCTACCATGCATTTTCCATGCAGCACCACTGGTAGTGCATGCTCCTGAGATATTTCCATCTTCATCTAATGCCAACATACTTATAGTATCATGGTTTTCTATATTTATTACCGGTTTATAATTAGATTTCTGAAGCCATTCTTCATATGCTTTCTTTGATTTTGGTGTAAGTAACTCTTCCTTTTTAAAACCCTGTTCTAAAGCAAATTGCAATGCCCCCTGGCCTGTAAGCATTATATGTGGTGTTTCTTCCATTACTTTTCGTGCTACAGAAATAGGATGTTTAATGTGTTGTAAAAAAGAAACTGCTCCGCAATTACTATTATGGTCCATAATACATGCATCCAGAGTTACATTTCCTTCTCTATCAGGAAAACCTCCCAATCCTACAGTTTGTACTTCTGGGTTTGCTTCTGCAGTACGCACCCCTTGTTCTACTGCATCTAATGCGCTACCTCCTTTACTCAATATTTTCCAAGCTTCCTCATTGGCTACAATACCATGATTCCAGGTAGAAATAACGATGGGCTTTACAATCTTTTTAATTTCTTTTTCTTCCTTAACAACAGCTGTTTTTCCTTGTTTTTCATCAGTTTTACAGCCAAAAATTGTTACTATTAAAAAAAGTGACAAGCAGTAATACTTAGTGTTAGTTCTCATAATCAATATATTTTATTTAAATCTGGTAAAGACATATTTATAAATGCCGCATCATTCGAAAAATTACTCATTTCGAATTCAAGAAACCCTCCATTTACAATTTCTTTATGTGTTATATACATACGATCAAGTGGTTTTCCATTTAATCTTATGTTCTTTATATATGTACTCTCTTTGGATAAGTTTTTAGCCGTTATTAAAAACGTTTTTCCTTGTGGAAGCTGTATTTCAGTATGCTCAAATATCGGTGCTGTAATATGATATACACCCTGTGCCGGATTTACAGGATAAAGTCCAAGGGAACTAAATATGTACCAGGATGACATCTGTCCACAATCTTCATTTCCGCAATGTCCATTGGGTTCATTTTTGTATTGTCCTTCTAAAATCTTACGAGTTAATTCCTGAGTTTTTGAAGGTTGATTTACGTAATTATATAAATATGCAACATGATGACTTGGTTCATTACCATGTGCATATTGCCCAATCATTCCTGTACTAAATATTGGTAGTTTATCTTCTGGTTTGGGATCGTAAGAAAACATAGAATCTAACTTTTGTGTAAATCGTTCTTTTCCTCCTGTACTTTTTATCAACCCTTCTAGATTTTGCGGTACAAACCAATAGTATTGCCAGGCATTACTTTCGCAATAAAAAGGTGTATATTCTTTTGGATTAAAGGGTGCTACAAATTTCCCCAAAGTGTCTTTAGGTTGAATCCAGTTATTTTTATCGTTGTATAAACTTTTCCAATTCTCAGAACGTTTCATAAAATATGTATACTCCTCTTCTTTCCCTAAATCTTTTGCAAACATGGCTATACACCAATCATCATAGGCATACTCCAGCGTTTTAGAAACAGACCAATTTTCATGATGCTCTCCTATCGGGATATACCCTAAACGCTTATAAATATCTATTTGTCTATCATCTACCATAGCACTTTCTTTACATGCTTTATAAGCTAATTTGGCATCAAATTGAAAACCTTTGAAATATGCATCAACAATAACCGGAACGGCATGATACCCTATCATCATATTGGTTTCATTCCCTTGCATGGACCATACTGGTAATACTCCTGTCTCCTTATAATGAGCCAGTATGGATTGGATCATATCAGGAACTCTTTCTTGCTGAATAATAGTATATAGTGGATGTGCAGCCCTAAAAGTATCCCATAATGAAAATGTATCATAACGATTAAAACCTGTAGCATGTACTATGGTATCATTAGCTCCTTTATAATTTCCATTTGGATCACTTAGTAATGTTGGCGCCAGCATAGATTGATACATCATTGTATAAAAAACACTTTTCTTGTCACTATCTGGTGTGCTTATTTTTATTTTCTGCAGTTCACGTTCCCAAGTGGCCTGTGCTCTTCTTATATAGTGATCAAAATCGAAATGAGGAGCTTCTGTATCTAGCGATTCTTGGGCTCCCTCAATACTAGCTGTAGACAACCCGGTTTTAATGATAACCTGTTCATTCTCTTCTGTGTTATAGTGCAGTACAATTTTTGTATTTGTTCCATGAACGGGAAGTGTAGTTAGCTCTTCATCTTTAAACACTTGATACGTCATAAAAGGTTTTGAAAATTGCATTACAAAATAAACTCGTTGGTCTTTTGCCCATCCGGTAGACATCCGATACCCCTGAATAGTTTTGTCATCCACTTTTTCAATATAAGTATCTGTAGGTTTATCCCAGTTTATAGCGTATCCCAGATCCACATGTATTGCGGTTGCAGTATCTTTAGGGAACGTGTACCTATGTATGCCTACTCTATTGGTTGCTGTAAGTTCTGCTTTAATCCCATAATCCAATAAATCTACGGTATAATATCCTGGTGTAGCAAATTCTTTATCATGACTGTATGTAGAGAATGGTTTATAATTGTTTTCTTTTATTTTTTTTGAAAACTTACTATTGGTGGGCATTACCAAAATATCATATAAATCTCCGGCTCCGGTCCCGGTAAGATGTGTATGAGAAAAACCACTGATTATAGAATCTTTATAGTAATATCCTGCAATTCTATCCCACCCTGGAATTCCTATATCCGGACTCAACTGCACCATACCGAATGGAAGTGTTGCTCCCGGGTATGTATTGCCGGGACCATCTGTTCCTATGAATGTATTTACATAAGAGGTTAATGATTGTTCTGGTAGTTTTACTGAAACCTTCTCTTGATTGCAAGACCAAAACAATAGTAAAAGAATGATATGTAAATAGAATATTTTTTTCATTTTTGGTATGAATAAGACCTCACAGATTTTGATAACCTATTAAGTTCGTATATCGGATTACTTTTTTGATTTTCTAATTGCCTCTAATTGCTCTTCTGTTATCGCATTTCCGTCAAAAAATGAAATCCCTGACGCTCCATTATCTTTTGCTAATTGTATGGCTTTTGATACATCGTCTGCACTCATCGGAGGAAGATATATTCCCGTATGCAATTTAGTTTGCTTTCCTTGCAGATCATTAACTCCTTGTTTGGTAGCAAAACCAATCCAATCTATTTCCTCGTTATAAAAGTTGTGATAAATCATTGGTAATACTTCATCTACATTCCATTTGTCCCATCGTTGTCTAACCATATGATCTGCCATTTCGGGATATGGAAACACAGCTGCGGTTAACTTCTTATTATATTTATGAGCAATTTCATAAGCCTCGTCTACCACTTTTTTTATTTGATTTAGCCTAAATTGTTTCCACTCTATATCTATCGCAATATTTTTAGCTTCTTTTGGATTTTTATGATGTTCTTGTTCAAAAGTTTTTATACATACATCACAGTAACAAAAATCAAACTCTGGCAGCTCTTCATCCTGTACTAGATTATATTTTGGTAATAACCCTATAGGTAAATAGATATCTGAATATCGAATATAATCGAGATGTACACTGGTTATACCTTCAACCTTTGCCAGTTCTTCTACTAATCCCAAAATATGTGCTCTGGACTCTTCTCTGGTAGGACATAACCACTGATAATAATCTACATATGGTCGCGTATCATGGCACGATTTACCTTCTCTACTTACTGCATACCACTCTGGGTGCTTTAAGGCTACTTCATCCCCAGGCCGATTCATAGTAAACATCCAGGCATGAACTTCTAGACCAACTTGCGTAGCTAAAGGTGCTATTTTTTTTAAAACTTCGGGATCAGCGAAAGTATTTATCAATACTGCATCTATGCCATTTTCTTTATATTTTTTAAACTCTTCTCTATATTCATCATTTGATTTTGAGGGGTTCGCAGTAATCCAGGTCCAATATTTAAATGACGTTGTCTTTACTTCTGCTACAACCTCTTTTACAATTTCTTCTTCTTTTTTAGTTTCAGTTTTACAACTAACACTAATAAATACACTACACAAGAGTATAATTTTGAGCATCTTCATATTAATCTTCTTTTTGGATAATTTTACCATCTTCTTTAATAATAAACAGACGTTTTGTATGCGGGCTTACAACTGTTATATTCCAGCCTGTTTGATGATTCTCTATGGTTTTAACAACCTTATTTCCATCAACCAACAGATCATTGGCTTCTAGTTCTTTAAAGGTTTTTGCCCAACGGGTGTTCTTTTTAAAATATGCCTTTTGTTTTCTATATAATTGATACAACAATCGTTTTACTTTTTCATCTTCAGGAATTCTGAAATCATCATTTTCTCCTACTTCTTTTGAGGAAAAATATACATATCCCCAATCTTCGGGTTGATGCATATTAATTACCCCGATAGGAGACCAAACCCAATTGTATTCCGGTTTAAATTTTCCGTTATCATCTCGTTTTCTGGAGTATTTATCATTCTGAAGTTCAAAATCCCAATTCACTCTAGAAAAATTAACTCTCCAAAACTTATCTTTCGGAATATTTTTGTGATAATACGACGTTCTAAACACTTTAAATGGAATAGCTATTTCTATTACCCATCCTTTATCGGTATCATTTGGGTTATTTATAGTTCCGTTTACTTTGACTGAGGATTTAAATCCATTAGCATCCCAATCATTTAATACTGGGGTTCCTTCTCTATATGGTTTTGTAATAAACAAATCCCACAGTGTATTTAATGCATTAACTTCAAATTCATAATAATTATGAGTGTCATTATCAGGATCGATAAAAATTTCGAAATCATTATTATAAAAAATAATAGCGTCCCTTTGTTTAAGGTTACCCCATACATGAGGTTCTTCCATTTCTGCCAAAAAGTAAAAATACTCATCATCCCAAAGCATTTTTACAGTAGTTTTATATTTTGGAATTTTGCTTCCTTCAATATCTATAAAAAACTCTGTAGATTTTGCTTTACTCCAGGAAGATTCTAAAGCAGATCCATCTATATCTATTGATTCTTTAGTATAATGCGCGATATAAGATTTTGGAAGTACCTCATTTTCAACACTTTGCCCATAAACAATAGTTGCTTTACTCAAAATTAATACGATGACACAAAGTATTTTATTGATTCTATTTTGAAAAAGTTTCAATTTCATTTTAACCTACTTTATAATGAATTTTCTTTAGTAAACTTAATAATTTCACTTATCCTTCCAAAAGCCAATGCAACCACGGTATCTGCTGCTCCATAATAAATAGCCACTTTATCCTGCTCGATATCTTGTAGAGTAGCACAAGGAAATATCACATTAGGAACATCTCCTATTTGTTCATAAGTCACAGAAGGTGTTAAAAGGTATGGTTTTGTCCTGTACTTTACCTTATCCGGGCTACTCTTGTCCAAAATAGCAGCTCCCATAGCATACCTAAATCCATTACATGTATTTATTACTCCATGATAAAACATCAACCATCCTTCATCTGTAAGGAAAGGCACAGAACCTGCTCCTATCTTAGTGCATTGCCAGGCACTGTCTTCAAAAGGGGTTGCCTGCATTACGTTTCTATGTTCTCCCCAATATTTCATATCTGGGCTATAACTAATAAATATATCGCCAAAAGCGGTATGCCCATTATCACTTGGGCGACTTAACATTGCATATTTACCATTGATTTTTTCTGGAAATAATACTCCATTTCTATTGAAGGGTAAAAATGCATTTTCACATTGAAAAAATTCTTTGAAGTTAAAAGTATAAGCAATCCCGATAGTGGGGCCATAATACCCATTACACCATGTAATCCAATATCTATCTTCAATAAAAGTAACTCGAGGATCATACTTGTAATCAGAATCTATCATTTCTGTATTTCCTGCTTCCATGATAATAGGCTCTTCATTAATTTCCCAATCAATCCCGTTATGACTGAATCCTGCAAAAATATTCATCTGTACAGCTTTATTATCACATCTAAACACTCCTGCATAACCATCATTATACGGCACAACAGCACTATTGAAAATACTATTAGAAGTGGGTATAGCATCTCTAGAGATGATTGGATTTGCAGAATACCTCCAAATAGCATCAGTGCACCCTTCAGGTTTATCCTGCCATGGTATTTCTTTTTTCATCGTATTTCTAGTATAAATATTACTACTTTTCAAAAAGTATTATTTTGTCTTAAGTTTATCATACCATGTTCTCTTTAATATTACCGATGTAATAATCATTAATACTATCGCAAAAGCCAAGCTATAATATTCTTTTATAATTAAATACATAGGCACCAGAACAAAGGTCATTTGCCAAATAATCCCAATACCGCAATTAAACATATCTCTCCAGAAGTTTTTATTAGGTAAAAAATCCGGGTCCTCTTTTTGTATTGCATCAATAACTGGTTTCCACCATCCCCAGGGCTTGGTGGTTCTATAAAAGTTTTTTAACACCTCTATATCATCTCGTTTTCCTAATATTACTCCTAAAAAGCATCCGATAAAGGACATCAACAGGATACCTGGAAATAAGTAAATGGCGGTTGTATCCGGAAAAATTCCAGGTACTATTGTTGCTGCAATAAGTCCTGCCAACATTCCTCCAAAATAGCCATAAGAATTAAATCTCCACCATATCCACTTTAAAACATTTGCTGCTGCATATCCTCCATACAAAGCTGAGGTTAACCATATGGTTAATTCATTAATAGATGATGCAAAAAAACCACCAATCACCCCTACTAATACGATGAGAATAGATGATAAATAACTATACTTAATATATGTTTTATTTGATGCTTTTGGGTTGATATATTTCTTGTATATGTCATTAACTATATATGCTGGCGCAGCGTTTATAAATGCTGCAAATGTTCCCATAAAAGCGGCTAATAAACCTGCCAGCAATAACCCTTTAAAACCTATTGGAACAAAGCGATGAATGGCCACTGGTAATATGGTTTCAAAATCTACATCTATACCTGCTTGTTGTAATTCTGGTCCTAAATATACCAAACCAAGTACGGCAAAACCTGTAATCATTAAATACCTGGGTATAAAAAGAACAATAATTGTAAAAGCACTCATTTTTGAGGCTTCGGCTTCATTTTTAGTAGACAAAACACGTTGCATATCATAGCTGGGAACGGGACCTGCAAGGCTGGCAAAAATGCCTTTAAAGATCATCATCATAAATAGGAAACCAAACAAAGAAAATCCGTCTTTCTCTATCTTTTCATTTACACTATCGATATATCCGGTCCAATCCAAATCTAATTTCATATCAAAGAATAAATTATTCCAGTTTTCTGGTGTAGCGATGGCAATTTGTTCTGCTGTAACAGTAGTAAAAGCAATATATCCAATAACCAAACATGAAATGGTCATAATTACAAACTGAATGACTTCTGTTCCTACTACACTATACATTCCTCCTTTTAAAGTGTATAAAGTAGTTACACCAATAATTACCAAAGCGTAAGATTGCTCTGAAGCTACTACAAACAATCCAAGGTCTATAGATAAGTCCCAAGGAAAAAATACAATTGCAAATTTACCGATCCCTTCAAAAAAGTAGGCTATAAAACCTAAAGTGCTAATAACAGCAAAGATTGTTACTATGATATGAGATAATTTAGCACCCATGGCAGATCCAAATCTATAGGTTATCCATTGTGCTCCTGTCATCACATTTGACCTTCGTAACCACGCGGCCATAAAAATCATAATAAAAACCTGATTCCATACGGGCCATAACCATGGGAGCCAGGCACTTTTCATACCGTAGACAAAAAGAATAGTAACTGTCCACATGGTACCAGAAACATCAAACATCCCTGAAGCATTTGACAGTCCGAGATAATACCAGGGGATTTCATTTCCGCCCAGGAAATACGATTTCATATCTTTTGATGCTTTCTTAGCAACATAAAATCCAAAAAGAAGAGTAATAATGATATAACATAGAATTATTACAATATCTACGGTAGCTAGGTTCATTTAGAGTTGGTTATTTCTGTACACCCCAGTTTTTGTTAGGAGATGCTCCCATTACGAAATGCAATGTTCCTCCTTCTATTATTTCCTGATGTGTAATATATGATCGATTAAATTCTTTTCCGTTTAAGGTTGCAGATTGGATGTATATATTTTTATCTGAAACGTTCTTGGCTTCTATATTAAAACTAAGATCACCTGATAATTTTAAAGTAGCTTTCTCAAAAATCGGACTTCCAATTTGGTATTCTCCTGATGCAGGGTTCATTGGATAAATTCCTAAAGAGCTAAAGACATACCAAGCCGACATTTGCCCGCAATCCTCATTACCGCTTAATCCATTAGGTGTTGTATTATATTGAGTTTTTAATATTTGACTTACCCAATATTGAGTTTTCCAGGGGGCATTAGCTTTATTAAACATATAGGCAATATGATGACTAGGTTCATTACCATGTGCATATTGTCCTATAAGACCTGTAATATCTGCAGAAATATTATCTCCGGTAATTTCAGAATCTTCAGTAAATAGTTGTTCGAGCTTTGCTACAAAGGTAGTTTGATCTCCAAATAATTGTATCAACCTCTCAACATCATGAGGCACAAACCAACTATGTTGCCATGCATTTCCTTCTGTATAATCGGCATGCACTCTATGAGCAGAAAATTTGGGATCAAATGGCTCGTGCCATTTTTTGCCATCCTCGAATTTTCCTCTCATAAATCCTGTCTTAGCATCAAAGAGATGTACAAATGCTTTGGATCGTTTTAGGAAATACTCATAATCCTCTTCTTTCCCTAGAGTTTTAGCAACTTGTGCAACGCACCAGTCATTATAGGCATATTCTAATGTAATAGTAACAGATTCATCTAGCAAATTATATGGGATATACCCATGTTTTTTATAATACTCCAACCCTCTTTCATCTTGCATCATAGTGGTTTTCATCGCTTCATATGCTTTTTCGATATCAAAGCCTTTGATGCCTTTTAGATATGCTTCGGCAATCACAGAAACAGAGTGATACCCGGTCATAGTATTGGTTTCATTAGCATATAAAGTCCATACAGGTAATGTCTTGTTATTTTCATAATATGCTAACATAGAATTTACGATATCAGAAACTTTATTTGGTTCTAAGAATATCAGTAATGGGTGCTCTGCTCTAAAGGTATCCCAAAGAGAAAGTGTAGAATATGCAGTATAATTTTTTGCAAAAACAATACTATCATTTTCTTTTCTAAACGCTCCATCCTTATCACTATATGTTACCGGTGCTACTTGAGCATGGTATAATGCGGTGTAAAAAATGGTTTTTAACGAATCGTTTTTAGTATCTACTTCTATTTTAGATAGTACATTTTGCCATGATGCATTGGCTTTTTCTACGGTTTTATCAAACTCAAATTTATTTTTATATTCAGAAATATTGTTTTTTGCATTTTCAACACTGACCGAAGAAACTCCTACTTTTACCTGTAATTGATTTTTATTTCCCTCGTTAAAAAACAACTGCGCCGATGACTTTACACCTTTAATAGAATTAACATTTTCAGTTTTTTTGGTATCGGTATACAAATCATAGTTATTGATGGCTTTAGAGAATTTCATCACAAAAAACACTTTCTGATTTTTTGCCCATCCGGTACTATTTCTATATCCTGAAACTGTAAATTTATCTTCAATGTGTATTTGTGATTCTAAAGTTTTATCCCAATTAATAGCATATCCTAAATCTAATACTACAGATTGCGTGTCTCCCTCTTTATATTCGTATCTATGAAAAGCTGTTCTAACGGTAGAAGTTAATTCTGCATTAATATTAAAATCTTCTAAAAACACACTATAATATCCAGGTACAGCTTTTTCTTTATCGTGAGAATATTTGGACTTAAAAGGTATTTCGTCTCTTGTGCTAAAAGAAGTAGATAAATCTACTTCTTTATTAATTGGCATCAATCTAATATCATTAAGATCTCCAATCCCTGTACCACTAAGGTGTAAATGACTAAAACCTATAGTTAGAGAGTCTGAATAATGGTACCCAGAGCACCAATCCCATTCTGAAATACCATTATCCGGGCTTACCTGTACCATACCAAATGGCACTGTTGCTCCTGGATAAGTATGACCATGCCCCCCTGTGCCAATAAAAGGGTTTACAAACTCAATTACCGTACTGCTTTCTGCTTTTATACCACCCTCATTATCATGTTCTTTCTTACACGAAAAAGTAATCAATATTGCTAGTACTACTAATTTAATATTGTGAAGTATTTTCATCTATTTACATTTATTTTTTTATCATTGTTCTACAGGAAGAGCAAGTAATGACATAAATATTTACAAAACTTATGGTTAAAAGAATAATTTTAGATCAATAACAAAGCAACTTAGTTAAACGTCATAAAATTTGGGGAAATATGCTGCAAAAAATAAAAAACGTACTTAATATAACATCTGGGAATAATTATACTATAACTGCAAAACATCATGTTATATTCTGGCTCGTATATTTTCTATTTACCACCTTTAAATGGGGTAGTTACTTTAACGATTATGTCTATTCTTTAAAAACTACTATTCTAGGGTTTATTATACATATGTCTTTAAGTTATTTCAACATATATTACTTAATGCCAAAATTCGTAGACAAACGTAAGTATTTGATATACATATTCTTATTACTCACATCTCTTTTCACAATGGTCCTGGCAAAATTTTATTTTACTTATTTCCTTGTTAACCATAATGTTTGGCCAGAAGGTCCTGAAGTAACAAATGAATTGACCTTAAATTATACTATAGAAATGATGCTGGGAGAGCTTTATGTTGTGTCTTTTGTTTCTGCTATTAAAGTAACCCTGGATAAGCTTAGAGAGCATAAAAAATTAATTGAGATAGAAAAATTACAATTAGAAACAGAATTACGCTTTCTTAGGGCTCAAATGTCTCCTCATTTCTTTTTTAATACTTTAAATAATATATACTCTCTTTCTGTAGAAAAATCAGACAAAACCCCAAAAACTATATTAAAGTTATCCGAATTAATGCGGTATTTATTGCATGAGA
The DNA here is from genome assembly GCF_000520995.1 of Aquimarina macrocephali JAMB N27. GTDB lineage: Bacteria > Bacteroidota > Bacteroidia > Flavobacteriales > Flavobacteriaceae > Aquimarina > Aquimarina macrocephali. Next base: position 114,875 of record NZ_JACA01000034.1, read on the forward strand.
CTAATCAAAAAAGACAATGTCTTAGCAAAGAAATTATATGTCTTCAAAACTATTTAGATTTAGAAAGAATCAGATACGGAGATTCTTTAAAAATAAATGTGACTGTTTCTGGTGAAATCGAAGGTAAAAAAATTGCCCCTATGCTGCTTTTATCATTTGTAGAAAATGCATTTAAGCACGGTGCTAATAAAAATGTTGGAGAAATCGAAATTAATATCTCTTTTAACATAGTAGAGGACTTTCTGTATTTTAAAATTACTAATCCAATTCCTGCAAAAAATAATAAAAACAAAATTGACTCCTTTTCTGGGGGTATTGGAATAGGAAACGTAAAAAAGAGACTTGAGTTAGGTTATAAACCTGATGAATATAATCTAACTATTAGTGAAAATAACGATCAATATATTGTTGAATTAAAAATTAAAGTATAATGGATTTAAAATGTGTTATAATAGATGATGAACCATTGGCTATTAATGTTATAAAAAATTATGTTGACCAGACAAAAGGATTGATTTTTTTAGCTTCATTCAACGACGCGACCGAGAGTATTGATTATTTAAGAAATAATGAGATAGATCTTCTTTTTTTAGACATTAATATGCCTCTTTTAGATGGATTAAATCTGTTAAAAAGTATGCATCAAAAACCACTCACTATAATTACTACTGCTCATGAAGAATTTGCAGTAGAAAGTTATGAATTGGAGGTCGTAGACTATTTGGTAAAACCAATCTCTTTTCATAGGTTCATTATGGGCGTAAACAAAGCTTTCAAAATAAAAGGCTATCAAGAAAAAGATAATGTTACTACTCCTTCTAAAAGAGCCTATATCTTTTTGAAAATCGATAAAAAAAAGATACAAAAAATATACCTGGATGAAATATTATCTATCGAAAGCCTTGGCGATTATATCAAAGTGAATACGTTGTCAAGCAACTATATTGTGCATCAAACTTTAAGTAATTTTACAGATGATTTACCCTCTGATAAGTTTATTAGAATTCACAGATCTTATACTATATCAATTGATAAAATAGAATCTGTTGAAGGTAATAGTATAGAGATTGCAAATAATCGATATCCAATTGGTAGAAGTTATTTAAATGAGGTAAGAAGTGTTATTTTTAAGGTGTAATCACTTGATTAAATCTTATATATAAAATGATAAAACACAGTCATTTTTTATACCCTAATCTTAATTACTTAAAATTTTATTTATAGTACCCTGCATCATTTTTTAAAGTTGTCGTCTTAAGAGATGAATACAAATTTTAAAATGATGAAAAACAATAATTTACCCATAGCAATAATAGGTGCTGGCCCAGTAGGATTAGCTGCAGCTGCACATTTACTAACACAAAATCTTCCTTTTATTGTATTTGAAGCAGGAAGCTCTGTTGGACAAAATATACTCTCCTGGAGTCATGTTCGTGTGTTTTCTCCCTGGAAATATAATATAGATCGAGCTGCGAAAGAATTATTACAACAAACCGATTGGATAGCTCCTGATGAAAATGAATTACCAACAGGACAAGAGTTGGTAGAACAATATTTTCGTCCACTAGCAAATTTACCTCAGATTAAATCACATACTCATTTAAATAGTAAAGTAATTTCTATTGGAAGAAAAGGCTTGGATAAAATGAAAACCTTTGGAAGAGAAGACAAACCATTCTCTATTAAAGTAGAAAAAAATGGTACTATTAATTATTATGAAGCAAAAGCAGTTATTGATGCTACAGGAACCTGGAATCAGCCCAATCCGATTGGTTCTGGTGGTGTATTTGCCGAAGGAGAACAAGAATTAAATGATCATATTTTTTATGGTATTCCTAATGTTAAGAAAGATCATTTAGAACATTACAAAAACAAAAATATTGTTGTTGTAGGGGGAGGACATTCTGCCATAAATGTATTATTAGATTTAGCAGATATCCAAAAAAATTATCCACAAACACAACTCAACTGGGTATTGAGAAAAGATACTATGAAAAAAGTGTATGGCGGCAAACAAGAGGATGCGCTAGAAGCAAGAGGAGCTCTTGGTATTCGTATAGAGGAATTGGTTAATAGTGGAAAACTAAACGTCTATACTCCTTTTCACATCTTAAAACTAACCAAAAAAGAAAACGGTATACAAATTATCGGTGACCAAAATGGCGAAATAGAAACCATTAACCAAATAGACGAAATAATAAGTAATACAGGTTCACGACCAAATTTAGAAATGATTCGTGAGGTACGAATAGATTTAGATGCCTCATTAGAATCGGTTTTTGATCTAGCAGAATTAATTGATCCAAATATTCATAGTTGTGGAACAGTGAGACCACACGGAGAAAAAGAACTCCGCCATCCAGAAAAAGATTTTTACATCGTAGGGTCTAAAAGTTATGGTAGAGCACCTACTTTTTTAATGACAACGGGTTATGAACAAGTACGATCGGTTATCTCTTATTTGGCAGGCGATAAAGAAGCTGCAGAACGAGTAGAACTTAATTTACCAGAAACTGGAGTATGCAGTACCGATTTTGCAACTAATGAAAAAGAGAGTACTACTGGTAATTGCTGTTCTACAGCATCAGCTTTGGAAGGAGTAGAATCTACCAGTTCGAATTGCGGAACATCAGGATGCAATTAAAAAAATAAAAATGATGCATCATTATAAAAATCTTGCGTCTTAAAGAGTGAAAACAATACATAACAAAATAGAAATATTAAAATTTATAATTATGAAAACGAGAAATACAAACAAGCAAGTAGAAACAGTACAACAAGCTAGTGGATGCTGTGAATCTACATCGGTACAAGCACAATCTGCACAAAGCTCTTGTTGTGAGCAACCTACCGATGGGTCATCATGTTGTGATAAAAATGAGAGTAAAGAAATAAATATTGAAAAAACAGGATGTTGCTAACCAAAAGCCCGCCTATTCGCAAAGAACAAAGCTCCTCATTTCGAGGGGCTTTGCGTGCTAGTGGGGTCATGGCTTTTGCAGGATTAGGTGATGCCGTTCTATATCCTGTACTTCCCATTTATGGTAAAGAATTAGGGTTTTCAGTATTCTTTATTGGTGTGTTGTTATCGGTAAACCGTTTCGTAAGAATTATTGCAAACACATCTATTGCAAATTGGGTACACCAAATCGGAATCCGAAAAATGCTGATTATCACTGCAACACTAGCTACTCTAACCACTTTTCTATATGGACTGAAATTAGGTTTAATTTCTTTTCTACTAGCAAGAATTTTTTGGGGACTAAGTTATTCCGGGTTAAAAACTTCTACTTTATGCTACGCCTCGCAAGCTAAAGAAAAATCTGGCTTAGTATTCGGATTATCGCAAAGTATCAAATCATTAGGGGCATTATTCGTACTTTGGTTTGGACCAATAGTCATTGGTGAATTTGGTATTCAAAATGGGCTGTTTAGCATAGCTTCAATCAGTCTGTTGGGTATACTTTTAGCGTATTCATTACCAAAAATTGAACCCGAGGCAAAAAACGAGGTAGTAAAAACAAGCCTCACTTTTTATCCAAATACCATCAACTTGTTGGTCTTTATAGTATCTGTTTCAATAGATGGTATTTTAGTAGTATCTCTATCGTATTTATTATCTGGAAACATGGTCAATTCAAATGAGTTGCTTGGTTATGTGGCGTTTTATTTATTATTAAAACGATTATTTACCTTATTGTTTTCTATAATTGGAGGGGTTCTCTCCATACGTTTTCGGCCATTATTCTTATTTTCAATTTCAATTAGTATTTGTTTATTAGCAATGGCATTGATTGCATTTGATATTACTATTTTGGGCATTATTCTAGCCTTTTTATTTAATACAATTGTGGTTACTTTTTCACCTCTTATTGCAATAAAGAACTCACAAAATAAAGATAATTCCTTACAGGCAATTTCTAGTGTAAGTACATGGTGGGATATAGGTGCTGCCGTTGGTGCATTTATCGGAATCTACGCCATTGAGTTTATTGGAATACAAAACCTATATTTATCTTTGTGTATAACAGGAACAATTTTATTCATCAATTTCTCTATAAAAAATGCAAAATCAAGTCGTTCAACTATATAATCCATTATTAGGCTACGTTAAAAAGCGTGTTCGCAATCAGGAAGACGCCGAAGATTTAACCCAAGATGTATTTTTGAAATTATCCAAATCGAATAGTAATGGTGTCGACAACCTTAAAAATTGGGTATATACTATAGCCAAAAATACAATTACCGATTACTACAGAAAAAAACAGTTGCAAACAAATACTATTGAAGAGGATACATTTTTCGATTACGACACCGATAATGATGCTGGGATAGCGCTTGGCAAATGTGTAAATTCTTTTGTCAATCAATTACCAGAAGAGTATCGAGAATTAATGATCTTATCTGAGATAAAGGAAATACCACAAAAAGAGATCGCCGAACAGCTTAATATGAATTATGTCACGGTACGCTCTAAAATTCAACGTGGGAGAAAAAAGCTTAAAGAATTATTTGAAGGTTGTTGTACTATCCTACAAGGCGGAAAAGGAAGTATTCTGGACTATGAATCAAAAACCGGAAGTAATAAGAAATCATCCTGTTAACACTAATCCTTTTCATTACTTCTCAAACCACTTTTTAACCACTCATAATATACCTCAGTATCTGTATGTTTTTATTAAAATTTTAATTGATATTAGTATTAAATAAATATCCTATAAATGCTGTTAATCCCATTGCGAGTGTTCCCCAAAAAGTAATACGGAAAACTGCTTTTACCGGATTAGACCCTCCTGTTAGAGCAGCTACTATACCTAGTATTGCTAAAAATAAAATAGCAAAAATATATTGTATGTATTCCATTAAATTTAAAGGTGCTATAAATGCAACAATAACAGGAAAGAGACCTCCCACCGTAAAAGCAATTCCAGAAGAAAAAGCTGCTTGTAGTGGTTTTGCTTCTGTCATCTCTGTAATTCCTAACTCATCCCTTGCATGTGCTTCAAGCGCATTGTGCGCTGTTAGTTGTTTAGCAACTTCTAATGCTGTTTCTTTATTTAGACCTCTTTCTTCATAGATTTCAGAAAGTTCTATGAGTTCCTGCTCTGGTGCATCTATTAATTCTTGCCTCTCCCGTGCGAGGTCAGATTTTTCTATATCTGTTTGGGAGCTTACCGATACATATTCTCCTGCTGCCATTGACAATGCACCAGCAACTAGACCAGCCACTCCTGCTAGTAGTATAGGGTCACGAGTGCTACTTGCTGCCGCAACACCTATAATAATACTTGCTGTAGATAAAATACCGTCATTGGCTCCCAAAACTCCAGCTCTAAGCCAACCACTACGCGTTATATAATGTTTTTCTATTATTTTCTCATCCATGATTATTCTCCTATTAAATTAAATACTCCTTTAGTCAAAAACTGTGTATTAGATTTAAAAATAGCTTTATTTTCTATAACCGAAAAACCATCATAAGTTTCTTTAACCACAACTTTTTCTTGATGGAAATAGTACGTATCTCCATCTTTTTTATCTAAAACTAAGATGTAAAGAACTTCATCAACAACAATAATAGCCTCACTTGGTAACGCTTTTGCGAAAGTAGAATCTGTAATAACAGTAGCTTCGACAAACATTCCTGTCAAGAAATTATGACTAGATTCGTTCTCCAAATGTCCATGTACTTTAATCGTTCTGTTGTCTTCAATTACAGTACCTACAAGGTGTACTTGGGCTTTAAATGTTTCTGTTGAAACTTCTGGGATTTTGAAATCGATCTTTTGTCCTTTTTTAATTTTCATTATATCCTTTTCAAAAACAGAAAGTTCTAAATGTATATGGTCATTATCTATAATTTCCAAAATTTCAGTAGCAGGTGAAACATAAGATCCTTTTGTTACATTTACCTTTGTAATACTACCAGAAATAGGTGCGTAAATGCTTACAATAGAACTAATTGTTCCTGCTCGCACTGCTGCTGGTGATATGTTAAGCATTCTTAATTGCTTGTCTAAGCCTGTATGTCTGGCAACTGCTGTTTTGTATTCGCTTTCTGCTTTTAAATAACTCTTCTGAGATGTGATATTTTCGGCTTTCATTGTTACCTGTCTGTCATATTCTGCCTTTAAATAGGCAAGCTGCTCATTGATTTCCATATACTGTTGCTGCAAGTTCACAAACTCTGGGTTTTCAATTGTTACGAGTGCTTGCCCCTTACGTACTTTATCACCTATAAGTAATGGTGTAGTTTTGATATACCCACCCATTGTAGAATTTATGACGGCTCTATTTTCTGGTGGAACATCAATCATTCCGTTAACATTAACAGCAACAGGGAATGGTTTTTCTTCAAGACTTCCCAACTCCATTTTACTTTGTTCAAATTGTGCTTGAGTAACTTGGATTCCATCCATTATCTCTTCGCTTTCATCCTTATCCGATTGATTATTCTTTTCACTACAACTAAATAGGGTGAAAACAAGACTTAGCGGTACTATTTTATATAGGTTACGTTTCATAACGTTGTGTTTATAAGGTTAGGTAATTAATAGCGATAACGGTTTGATTATAGTCATTGAGCTTATCCAGATAACTCAACTTTATTTCGTAAGCACTTTCTAAACTTTGGATGTATTGATAGAAATCAATCTCTCCATTTCTGAAACTACCATTAGCCGTTTTTAAAATTTCTTCTGAAAGTGCCTCGCCTTCATTTTCATAATAATTCAATGCTTCTTGAAGCTGGATCAACTCTGTTTTAAGGGTTCTGAATTTTGTGTTCAACCGAATTTCATATTCGTTAGATTCAGCTATTGCAATATCTTCCGCAATTCTCGCTGCTTTAATTTGTGATGATTGACCACCAAAAAATATTGGTATTTTCAAACCTAATTGGTATCCATAAAGGCTTCCATTTACTTCTGAATTGGTGCCTTGAAAATAGTTAAAACTTATATCTGGTAGTAGTTCCTGCTTTTTAAAACGATGCTCTGCTTGTAGTAGAGAGATTCTGTTTTGGTAATATCCAATTTCTGCAATTCCATCAATATCCAAAGTATACATTGTTACTTTAAGCAATGCTTCATTAGCGATAACTATAGCTTCATCTACTTGAATTACTTTTAATAAGTTACCATAGGCTATTGCTACATCATTTTGTGCTTGTTCGTATTTAAGGTTGATTTGTTTTTGCTTAGATGCTGCTGTGATTTTCTCTAGATAGTTGGTTTCTCCTAATTCAAAACGTCTTGCAGCTACTTTAGAAAAGTTAGTATACAAACTATCCAATCTTTTATAAACGTTTTCTTTTTCTCTAACGATTTGATATTCATAATAAGCAGCTGTCACTTTGCGTTCTATTCCTTTTTTCTGAACATCATAACTACTTGAAACAACACCGTAGCGAGCTTGATTTACTTTCTTTTCAGAGAAATAAACTGTCGGAAACCTGAAATCTTGTTGAATTCCAAATACTCTCAAAGGTTTATTATTTAAAGCCAAATTGTTCTCATCAAACTCGTAATAAACCAGTGTTTTATCAAAACTGAATGCACTATTTATTAGTGCATCAGATTGTTCTACTTGTAACGCACTAGCTTTTAATCCTGCATTATTTTCAATAGCTAGAGGGACTAATTCTTTTAGGGTCTTAGCATCTTGTTGCCCTTTTACATTCATAGAAAACAACAATGCTATAACACTCAAACCTTTTACAGTAATCTTACTAGAACTTTTTTTCTTTACAATAGGTATATTTAAATATGCATAGAGTACTGGCAAAACTACTAAAGTCAACAACGTAGCAGTAATTAATCCTCCTATAACAACAGTTGCTAGTGGTCGTTGCACTTCGGCTCCTGCATTTGTTGAAATAGCCATAGGCAAGAATCCTAATGCTGCCGCAGATGCGGTTAATAATACAGCTCTCAATCTGTCTTTTGTTCCTTGTTTTATTAAGGCTTCCATACTTTCAAATTCTTTCTTTTGTAATTCCTTAAAGTGTTCGATCAATACAATACCATTAAGTACTGCAATACCGAAAAGTGCGATAAAACCAACTCCTGCCGATATACTAAATGGTAGATCACGAATCCACAATAATAACACACCACCAACCGCAGCGAGAGGAATTGCAGAATAAATCATCAATGCTTCTTTTACAGATTTGAATGCGAAATACAACAACACGAATATTAGGATTAGTGCAATAGGTACTGCAACCATCAATCTTGATTTAGCACTTTGTAAATTCTCAAACTGACCACCATACGTGATAGAATATCCAACAGGTAATTTTATATTTTCGTTTATCAATCCTTGTACGTCATCTACCACAGATTGCAAATCACGATTACGTACATTTATACCAACTACGATTCTACGTCTGGTATCATCGCGAGATATTTTTGCAGCTCCTTTTTTATAACTGATATCTGCCAATTCACTTAAAGGGATCTTTCTACCTGAAGGCAAATCTATATAGAGATTTTTTAGATTGTCTATGTCTTGACGTTTCTGTTTATCCAGCCTCACAACTAAATCAAAACGTTTTTCGCCTTCAAAAACACTACCTGCGGATTTCCCTGCAAAACCCATAGATACCATATCATTAAGCTCTTGAATATTAAGTCCATATCTGGCAATTTTTGCTCTATTGTACTGTACGCTCATTTCAGGCAATCCGGCTATTTTCTCGACAGAAATATCTGCGGCTCCAGGTACATTTTTAATTAAAGCACCAATCTCACTTCCTTTCTTAGCTAGTATATCTAAATTATCCCCAAAAATCTTAATAGCTATATCGGCACGTACTCCCGTGATTAGTTCATTAAACCTCATCTCAATAGGTTGCGTAAACTCTACTTCCATTCCTGGAATTATCGCCAATGCTTCTTTAAACTTATCTGCCAGTTCATCTTTGGATGAAGCAGACGTCCATTCGCCTTTAGGTTTTAGAACAATAATTACATCACTCTCTTCCATAGACATTGGATCCGTAGGCACTTCGGCAGCACCAATACGAGTAACTACTTGTTTTACTTCTGGAAATTCTTTTAGAAGTATCTTCTCTATTTCTGTAGTGATTTTTACCGTATTACTCAATGAAGTTCCTGTTTTTAGAACAGGCTGAATAACAAAATCTCCTTCATCTAAGGTTGGTACAAACTCACCACCCATCGTTGTATATAAATAAAGTGAAATAGCCAAAAGTGTTATCGCGATTCCTAACACTAACTTCTTACTTTGTAATGCCCAATGGATAATTGGCGCATACATTTTGTTGAGCCATTTCATTAATCGTACTGAGATATTTTTATCGGTGGCTCTTGATGGTTTTAAGAATATCGATGCTACTACAGGAACGTATGTAAAACAAAGAATCATTGCGCCAATAAGTGCAAAACTGAACGTTAATGCCATTGGTTTAAACATCTTACCTTCGACACCGCTTAGCGATAAAATCGGGATGAATACAATCAAAATAATAAGCTGTCCAAAGATGGCTGAGCTCATCATTTTTGATGCTCCAGAAAATGTAATCTCATCTTTTAATTCTTGTTGTTCTGCTTTCTCACTTCGGCTAAGTTTAGTATGAAATCCAGCGTTAATCTCATCCTTCTTTTGTGTGATTTGAAAAGCTATGAATTCTACAATAATTACTGCACCATCAATGATAATTCCAAAGTCAATAGCTCCCAAACTCATCAAATTGGCATCTACACCAAAGATGTACATTAAAGATAGGGCAAAGAGCAAACACAATGGAATAACTGATGCTACGACTAGTCCAGATCTGAAATTACCCAAGAGCAAGACTACAACAAAAATTACAATCAAACATCCAAGAATTAAGTTCTCTGAAACAGTAAAAGTCGTTTTTGCTATCAATTCACTACGATCAAGAAAAGCATTAATATAAACGCCTTCTGGTAGTGATTTTGAGATTTCCGCAACCCGTTCTTTTACCGCTTCAATTACTTTCTTAGAATTTGCATCTTTAAGCATCATAACTTGCCCTAACACTTTTTCACCTTCGCCATTACCTGTAATAGCACCAAATCGAGTAGCGCTTCCGAAACCTACTTTTGCAACATCTTTAATATAGATAGGTACACCATCTTCGTTTTTAACAACAATAGTATTTATATCTTCTAGTGATGAAACAAGGCCTTCTCCACGAATAAAAAATGCTTGGTTAACTTTCTCAATATAACCACCTCCAGAAACACTATTATTCATTTCTAATGCTGTAAAAATCTCACGTGCTGTAATGTTCATAGCATTGAGTTTTTCTGTATTTATAGCAACTTCATATTGTTTCAAGAAACCACCCCAGGTATTGACTTCTACTACACCAGTAATGCCTGAGAGTTGTCGTTTTACTACCCAATCTTGTATGGTTCTTAGGTCTTCTGCATTGTACTTGTCCTTAAACTCTGGTTTTACATCAAGGATGTATTGATAGATTTCTCCTAAACCTGTGGTAATTGGTCCCATCTCTGGTGTCCCAAACCCTTCAGGAATTTTCTCTGATGCTGACTTTATTTTTTCGGCAATAAGTTGTCTGGGTAAAAAGGTTCCCATATCGTCTTCAAAAACAATGGTCACTACTGATAGTCCAAATTTTGAAATAGAACGAATCTCCAACACCCCTGGTAAATTTGCCATTTCTAGCTCTACAGGATAGGTAATGAATTGCTCCATATCTTGGGTAGAAAGATTACGCGAAGTTGTGATAACTTGTACCTGATTGTTTGTAACATCTGGTACTGCGCCAATAGGAATTTGTGATAATGAGTACAACCCAAATCCTATAATGAAGGTTGTAAATAAAAGAACAACAAATTTGTTCTTAATACTAAAATTGATAATATATGATAACATAATTCATAATGGTATAAATATGATTACATCATCGTGTATACACGATAACATTAATGGATAAAACCTATAAAATGAATTATGCTTGCCGTGGTGGTTGAAAGATTCCTGACAGATGACAATTGTAGTCAGGAGATTGATAGAAAAAGATAGTAGAAGAGTTTCTTTGCTCCTCTATTTTTTTATAATCATTCTTATTGTAATTGATAACTAAAGCCAGGAAAGAATTTGTATGTCCTTGATGCTGAAACGGAAGCTGCTCATGTTCTTCTTTTTCTTCTTGATGTTCTTTATTATGCTCTTGTTTTAACTCTCCGTAATGCTTAGAAATAAACACAAAGAAATTATCACCATATTCATCTGCGTGAAATTTGGCATGCTCCATTAACTCATCCAGTTGTACAATATCGACTACACCGACATTGAAACTTTGAGTTAATACTAAACCTGAGATTAATATAGATATTAGCTTTACAATCATCTTATTATGATAAAGATAATCTATTTGCAAGAATTTCTAATACTCCTTACTTAATTCGTAATTGTTCTAAATTAAAAAAGAAAAAATCTCTTCTTTTAGATGAACCAGGATATCTGTATAAATGTAATAATTGAGATTAATCTCTTAAAATCCATGATGCGGGGCATCAGGTTTCGGGTATAAAAAAATCAGTTGTTTTCACAACTGGTTTTCTTCGTATTTGGAACAGGACTCAAATACTGAATCAAGTTCAGCACGAGCTCTGTGACCTTTAGGTTATGAGCTTTATCCATTATAAAAGAGTATAATTTTTGACTGTTTTTTTAGAGAATATTGGTTAAGTAGAAAAACAGACTGGAGGAAATAATCCCTCCAGTTTGTTTATTGTTTTATGCTTTTTTCCATTTTCCAGAAGCACCTCCTTCAACTGCACCTGCTCCAGCCATTGCTCCATTAAATTGGCCAACTGGTGTCCCATTGCTAATAAAAAAGTTTACTTGTAAAATACCCCCACCGGAAGCAAAACTTTGAACGTGGAATGAAGTTACATTTTTAAAGAAAGAATTCCAATTATCATACGCTGTGTACATAAAACCAATAGAACTTCCTCCTACTGCTCCAACACCCCAAAATGATTCGTCAAACTTCCAATTCTCATAACCTCCTGATGTAGGCTCAACGGTAACGTTACCGTAAATACCCGCAAAAATTAATGAAGCCTTTGCTCCAAGTGGTGCTGGTACCGATCCTTCTAATTTAGTCAAAAAGTTTTCTGCACCATCTTTATCTACAAAATCAATCTTGTTGAACGCATTTTGAGTTGCTTCTTTTATAATTGCATTAGAAGGATGAAATTTATTCTTTTCTGCTGTTAAAGTGTCCATTTTATTATATTTAATTATTCCTACTCTTTTGGCTTTTCGGTAACGCCCCGTTTTTTTAGTGATTCAGATCTCCACTACTTTTGAGTTGTAATATTACAACTCAAAAGTAGCACATGGCCTTCTTTAATTTATATGTAAAAACCCTTGTTCTGTGGGTGTTTTTCCTTGTTTTGACTTGGGTGTTTTCTAATTTTCGTCTGGGTGTGACTCAAGATGGAAAGATTTGAGAGCCTGTTAATTTAAGAAATCAATTCGGTCAGCTCCTATATAACCCAAATAGTACTCTAAGGATTGAATCAAATGTTATTGACTATATGAGGCAAATGTAAAAAAAGGGCTTCAATTTCTTAAAACCCTTGTCATTTCTAGTATTGGAAACAGGATTCCCTTCGACTCGTTCCTTGTTCAGGATAAACTTCTCGTCCTGTTGAGTCCTAATTAAAATGTTGTCAATAAAAAAAGCCTCACATTTCTGTGAAGGAACATGATTATGAATCCAAAATTTTTGCCAAAGTTTATTACTTATAAATATCTTAAGATTTAAGAATCCAATTAATTACTATATTTGACAAATGAGAATGAACATTTGGAAAAATATTATTACTCTTTTTTTTCTATCCGCTTTTCTATTTCTTAGAATTGTCAATGTACATGCTATTTCTCATTTTTCTGATGACGATGATCAAATACATTGTGAGTTGTGTGAAATTATCGCGGTATCATATAAACTCACTCCTTTTACAGATAATACATTTGTAGAAGTAGAACAAAAATCTGCGATAAATTTCCAAGAATACAAAACCAATTTTTGTTACGAAACATCGCAATACTGTATTACACTACCTAAAAGCATCCACAATAAACCTCCACCTAAATATTTAGGGTAGTTGCGTTTTACTTTTGAAAATTTTCTTTTTGCATGTTGATACTTATAACTATATGGTTTTATAAACCATATTATAGTGCACACATTAGATCAATTACCCTTCTCTATTAGTCAGAAAATTTTCTTCCAACATTTTTAGTATTTAATTTTTTTTAGTCATGAAAAAATTACCCGTTACTGTATTGAGTGGTTTTCTCGGTGCAGGCAAGACTACATTACTTAACCATATTTTACATAATAAAGAAGGGTTAAAAGTTGCTGTGATTGTCAATGATATGAGTGAGGTCAATATAGATAGCCAGCTCATACAAAATGAAAACACCCTTTCTCGAACAGAGGAACGCCTCGTAGAAATGAGCAATGGCTGTATTTGCTGCACCCTTCGAGAAGACCTGATGATAGAAGTCGAAAAATTAGCAAAGGAAAACAGGTTTGACTATCTGATTATCGAGAGTACAGGTATTTCAGAACCTATTCCTGTGGCTCAAACCTTTAGTTTTGCCAATGAGGACGGCAGTATCGACCTAAGTCGCTTCAGTTATGTTGATACTATGGTTACTGTAGTGGATGCATATAATTTTTTGAAAGATTTTTCCAGTGCCCAATATCTATCGGATAGACAGCTTACTAATATCGAGAACGATGACCGTACAATTGTAAATCTACTTACCGATCAAATAGAATTTGCAAACGTGATTTTACTCAATAAAGTAGATCTGGTTACCGAACAAGAATTAAAAAATTTGTATGATATTCTTCATAAATTAAATCCAGGAGCCAGAATATTTTCTACCAAAAACTCACAAATAGCATTACAGGAAATTATCAATACAGGGTTGTTTAACTTTGAAGAAGCTGAAAGTTCTGCAGGTTGGATACGAGAACTCGAAAATGAACATGTTCCTGAAACTGAAGAGTATGGTATTGGTTCCTTTGTATTCCGTAATAAAAAACCATTTCATCCAGAACGGTTCCTCGACTATGTTTCTAACCATTTCCCTTCAAATATTATTCGAAGTAAAGGCCTGTTTTGGTTGGCCTCACGTAGTAATCAAGCCTTAATCTGGAGTACAGCAGGAGGCTCTACAAAAATTGACCCTGCCGGAGTATGGTGGGCATCTATGTCATTTGCAGAACGAATCAACCACCCTTCCTTTCTGGATAACCAAAAATTAATAGAGTCAGATTGGATAAACCCTTTCGGGGATCGAAAGATAGAACTGGTCTTTATTGGGCAACATCTCGATGTTACCACGATAACCCAGCAACTTGAAAAATGTTTGCTTACCGATGAGGAGATACTAGATTGGAAAACAGGAGAGTTCTCTAATATCGATAATTGGCCCATCTCAAGCTATCAAGATTCAAACGTATAAAAATAGTATTATGATCAATATTAACAATCTTACAAAGAAATACAGTGAACACGTTGCTCTGAACCAATTGAACCTTCAAATCAAAGAAGGTGAAATATATTGCCTTCTCGGAGCTAATGGTGCTGGAAAGACCACAACAATCAACCTCTTGCTAGGTTTTACGACACCAACCTCGGGCAATGCCTCTATTAACCAAATAGACGTACAGGAAAATCCTAAGGCAACCAAGCGTTTCTTAGCTTACATCCCAGAGAATCTGATGCTTTATCCAAGCTTAACAGCTTTGGAAAACCTCGATTATTTTTCTGGAATAGCAGGAAAGAAACTTTCGACAAAAGAATTAAAAGGCTTTTTGGAAGAAGCGGGACTACAAACAGAAGCCTTTGACAAACGTATCGTCGCGTTTTCTAAAGGTATGCGTCAAAAAGTAGGAGTCGCTATCGCCTTGGCAAAAGATGCTAAAGTCCTGCTGTTAGACGAACCTACTTCTGGTCTTGACCCCAAGGCCAGCAATGAGTTCGGATTGCTGTTGCACAAGTTAAAGTCAAAGGGTATAGCCACCCTAATGGCAACACACGACCTTTTTCGTGCCAAGGAAGTAGCCACTCATATAGGTATCATGAAAGATGGCAAATTACGGCAACAATTTGTGTCCGATGATATTTCCCTTGCCGAGTTAGAAAAGGTATATCTCGATACCATGGACTATAAAGAAATATTATCATGATAACAAAAACTTTTCTTAAGGAAACCAAGGAATTATTGCGTGACGGTCGCGTTCGCATCTCCTTAATTATTGTATTCTTTTTATTAAGTGTGGCGGTATGGGTCAGTGCTCAACAATACCAAAATGTGAACGCACAGTACTCGGCTGCTAAAACGGCAGAACGTGAGGTTTGGGACAATCAAGGTAAAAAGAATCCACATTCTGCAGCACATTATGGCACTTATGCTTTTAAACCTAAATATCCTCTTTCGTTAGTAGACCAAGGTGTAGATAAATATACAGGTACCTCCATTTTTTTGGAGGCTCATAAACGTAACGAGGCACAATTCAGCGCGGCGGCGGATCAAACGGGCCTCGCTCGCTTTGGAGATTTGACACCAGATTTTATGTTACTCTTCATCATTCCCCTGCTCATTGTTCTTCTGGGTTATAACGGTTTTACCAAAGAACGTGAAATGGGTACCTTAACATTACTCAAGAGTCAGGGCATTTCCCAATGGAAATGGATCTGGGGAAAATGGATGGCACTTTTCTTCCCTATTTTGTTGATCACGGCTATTCTGTTCTTGATAGCAGGTATCCTATTGTCTAACTTGCAAGATTTTGGGGTCTTCAAATGGGAATCATTGTTCTTATTGTTTATGATATATGTAGTTTACTATGTTATCTTTATCAACTTAGTACTGTTGATTTCTATCAAAACTAAAAAATCAGGTATCTCGCTCGTAGTGTCCCTATGTGTTTGGATCATCGCCTGTTTGGCAGCACCAAAAGCAGCGAGTAACTTTGCCGAAAACAAGTATCCCTACCCAACACGACAAGAATTTACGGCCAATGTCTTAAAAGACAAAAAATCAGGGCTCGATGGTCATAATCCCTGGAACAAGGAGGCCAAACTTCTAGAGGAAAAAATATTGAAAGAATACAGTGTGGATAGCCTATCTCAGCTTCCCTTTAACTATGATGCCTATAGAATGCAAAAAGGTGAGGAACACCAGGCAAAGATCTATCTAAAACACTATAATCATCTCAAGAATCAATATGAGCAGCAGTCGGATGTATACAGGAATTTGGCGCTTCTCTCCCCCTATCTTCCTACCCGATTTTTGAGTATGGCCATTGCCCAGACCGATTATGCCACGCATTGGGATTTTGCCGATGCTGCAGAGGACTATCGCATCGCTACTCAAAAATTTTTGAATGGGGATTTTGCCAAAAACTCTGAATATGGCAATTGGGCGTACCAAGCAGATGCCGAAACCTGGAAACAGTTACCTGACTTTGACTATACTCCTCCTCAACTCGGAGCCATTCTAGAGCAAAATACCTCCAATCTTATGGTCATGGGATTTTGGTTCTTAGGCTCTTTTGGATTCCTTTTTTTCATTCCTAAAAATTTATAAGTATGTTCAGTTACAATTTTAAATATGAATTAAAGCTGTTGCTCCGTAGCCGATGGATACAGCTCTTGAGTTTGATATTATTGCTTCTCTTCGGTTTTTCGGCCTTTAATGGAAAACAAAAAGTAGAGAAACGTAAAAATGTCATTGTAAAGGCACAAGAAGAACTACGGGAAAGTGATACCAAAATGTTAAAACTTCTCGACTCGGTACAACGTGGGATGGAAGTAAGTGCTTCTCGATGGACCCTACCCACAAGCCCAATGGCTGTAGGAAATTATCATCCCAGGGTAGCTTCCATGAGCCTTCAACCTATGGCATTTGTATCAACGGGCCAAGCAGATCTTTTTACCCATTTTGTAAAACCAACGGCAACAGGCGATGATTTTGCCTTAAATTTTACCGAAATGACTAGCCCTGTGCAATTGCTGTTCGGTAGTTTTGACTTGACATTTGTGATTGTATATCTACTGCCTCTTTTGATCATTGCTTTTTCCTATAACGTGCTTTCTGCCGAGAAAGAAAGTGGTGCACTCCGATTGCTGGCCGCACAACCCATTGGTATCTCCAATTGGGTAATGCAAAAACTGGGATTACGTTTCTTTTGGATGTCGGTTTTGGTCATTGCAGCTTTAACACTTGTTTTTCTTATCATCGGTATTGACATCCTAAATCAAAGGAATCTAGTTTTAGGGCTACTTGTTTTGGTGTTGGGATATATACTCTTTTGGTTTACTCTAGCCTTTTTGGTTAATCTATGGGTAGGTAGTTCGGCCAAAAATGCGGTAGCTATGCTTGGGCTTTGGGTATTATTTGTGTTACTGGTTCCTTCTGTATTGAACCAATTGGGAAATACCCTTTATCCTATGCCATCGCGCACCCTTATGGTCAATGAGATGCGTGAAGTAAAAGCAGAAATCACCCAAAAACAAGACGAAATCCTTGACAATTATTTACGTGACCATCCAGAGTATGCTATTAATGACACCTCTCAAAGAAGGTCTTTTTGGCACAGGTATATGGCTTCGCAACAGTTGGTCAAAGAAGAATTAGAACCCGTAGTAAGCTCTTTTGAGAACCAATTACGAAAACAACAAGACTGGATGAATAAATTCAAATGGATATCTCCGGCAATCACTGTTCAGGAGTCATTCAACCATTTGGCGGGAACCTCTACGGAAGATTACGAAAATTACCGAAAACAGGTCATGACTTTTGCAGGAAATTGGCGGGAATATTTTGTGCCCCTTCTTTACAATAATAAAGAGTTTACGCAAAAGGACTATACTACATTACCTAAGTTTCAATATAGCCCAGCCTCATATCAATTGGTTCCAGTGGCTTTAACGCTCTATCTGATATCCACCGTCCTTTTTGGCCTTGGAATTTTCAGCTCAAAACGTCTAAAAACAAAAGGCATACTCAATTAAGAAAATTATGTTCAATTTTTAAATACAATAATAATGATTACTAAAGAAGAAGTACAAAAAGTACAAATGGAATGGAGCAACGGGGTTGTCGAGATTGGCGCTAAAAAAGATCAAAGAGAGGAATGCGAGCGTTTTACAAGCAAGTTCCTGGATGAACGCTATGCTTTTGATAAAAAAAAGGTACTGTTCAAGCCCACCAAAACATCGGTCATTCAATTTAGGCCTGATAAGGAGGGGGCACTTTCGTATTTTATTGCAGGAAACGATCTATACCCAGAGGATGGAGGTTTTGCTATTCAACCCTGGACCAAGGTACGCTTTGAAAACGAAGTTATGATACTCGAAGAAAAAAGAGCTTTGGCTATGGGTAACTATTACTTTACTGACCTAGATGGGCAGGAGGTCAAGGTTGAATATACTTTTGGCTATACTCTTGATCCTTCTGGAAAATTAAAGATAGACGTTCATCATTCCTCCCTACCTTATAATCCTGGGGCATCGGTATGATTTTTTTCGGTAAACGGCAAGAAAAGACCCTTTTTCTGGTTTGCCCTATGGATTTTATGGAACCTGTGATCAAGGAAAGGTATAAAGGAAATTCTTTTTTTTATACCGCCCTGGGGGTTGTTCTCGAGTTCGATGAGCCCACCCAATATAACCTTTATAAGCTAATAAGGAAAGAGGGGATAGATTATATCACATTGGTTGCCAAAGCTGATGGGGATTTCTACCAAGGAGCATTGCTCGATTGGCAAACGCCATTACAACTCCCTGTGGAGCGATCTTTGGCGCAATTGAAAATTGGTATTGCTCCCAGGATAGAACGACAGAAAGGCTCTTTCTTAAAATCGAGAATGATTATAGGTGAACACCTTGACCAGCAAAGAGAACGTCTTCTTAATACTAAACTTTTAGGGATTGAATTGCTACGTAATGGGATAGGGGTAGATAGTCTTGTTTATGAACCTTCTAATAAAAGCTTTACAACTACCGGAGATGTTTTAAATAGGGCAAAATTATTTGATGGGATGGTAGTTAATTAAAAAACGATATGAAATGAAAAACTCATGTTTTTAGTCTTTTTTCTTTGGATGAAGATTCTCTTTGCCATACAAAACGAGATAGACAACTTCCTGCTTCCAAATACCTATCATTATTTCGGTGGTAGGTATTGGGTGTTGATGAGAAATTAGATAAACTCGATTTTTTTGAACTTAAGTCATTGAAAATAGAAAATCCAAAACTGAAATTTAAAATCAATGAAAATAACGCCTAAACAAAATAATATTATACCGCAATGAACCGAAGGCATTTTTTTAGAAACGGAACACTTACTGCTCTTGGTGCAGCAATATTATCCCCATATGAGTTTATTAGGGCTACCCAAGGGGATAGGGTTCAGAAAAACAAAAAGGCCAAGAACATTATAATGCTTGTTAGTGATGGTATGAGTACAGGTACCTTGAATATGGCAGACCTCTATCTTGACCGAAAAAGCGGAAAGGGCAGTAATTGGTTGCAACTTTATAAAGAAAACAAAGTATCACGTGCTTTGATGGATATGGCCTCTGCCAGCTCCATCGTTACCGATTCTGCTGCTGCAAGTTCGTCTTGGGGTGGTGGAGCACGGATCAGAAACGGGGGGATCAATATTGGTGTCAATGGCGAGCCCCACCTTCCTATTTGGCAAAAGTTCAGGGCGGTAGGTAAAAAAGCCGGGTGCGTTACCACTGTACCTATAACTCATGCTACGCCAGCCGGTTTTTGTATCAACCAAAAATCAAGGAATGACCAGGCCTCAATTGCCGAAAAATATCTCGAACAGGGTTTTGACCTGTTGATGGGGGGCGGGAATGATTACTTTTCAACAGAAAAACGGAAGGACAAAAAAGATATGTACGGAGCCTTTATAGCCAAGGGCTACCATGTAGTTCGAAACCGTGATGAAATGCTAATCGCCCCAAACAGCAAGCCTCTTTTAGGTGTATTTACCGACAATGGGCTTCCTTATGCTAAGGATAGGAGGAGCAACCAGAAACTCTTAGAAAGTGTTCCCAGTCTTGCAGAAATGACACAAAAGGCAATAGACGTCTTAAAGGAACATCCAGAAGGTTTTGTGCTACAGGTAGAAGCAGGAAAAGTAGATTGGGCAGCTCATGGCAACGATATTGCTGGGTTGATCTATGACCAAGTTGCTTTTGACGATGCAATTAAAGTGGCTATCGATTTTGCGGAACGGGATAATGAAACTCTGGTCATAATTACCACTGACCACGGTAATGCCAACCCCGGGGTGATTTATGGCTCCAATGCCAACCAACAGTTCGATTCCATTCAGAATTACAAACATACTAATGAATGGATTCTAAATGGGATAGGAAAGGAAAGCTCCCCAAATCAAGTTCGAGAACGTGTTGAGTATGCCAATGGATTTGGTTTATCCTATGAAGATGCCAAATTACTATTGGGCTATTATGACACTCTCAATAGAGAAGAAGGTCTGTACAACCCTAAAAGTTTACCGTTTAGAGTTTTGGCTGAAATCCAAAAAAAGCACAATTCTGTGGGCTGGATCAGTATGCATCATTCTGCAGATTATGTAGAATTGGCATTATTTGGTCCGGGAAATCACTTATTGAAACCTTTTATAAAAAATACAGACCTACACTATCTTATGTTAGAGGCAGCAGAGGTTGAGAATACATTTTAAGACAAAAAACAAATCATCAATAAGGTCACTTTTAATACAGTTTTAATCATGTTTAACCGAATCGCTCTTCATATTTTTATTTTGATACTTTTAGTCTCTTGTAAGGATCAAGTGCAAAAAAAAGACGCCCCATCTCTAATTGACCGAGAAAAGATTGATGCGGCCTTTGGCAAACATGTTTCTGCGATAATGTTGAATCATTTATATATAGTTCTGGATAGTCTCTCATATTCTAGTTTAATAAAGGACACTGAGTGGAGCAAGACTTTTGGAGCATTAGATAAAGGGCTTCCTTCTTTTGCTCCAATAGATAATGATACACCTATGTGTTATCTAAGAGGACATAAACATTATATTGAAATTTTAGGGCCTAACAATATATTCAACGAACCTGTTGGGAAAAGTGGCGTAGGTTTCACTCTAGAGAATGATGATGAACATTTTCATTTAGGCGTTAAACCAAAACTAAAAGTAGAAAACACTCGGTTTCTTAATGCTACAAAAACTGTAGATATGGAATTAAGTAAACAAAAGGGAACTTGGTTCAAAGCATTTTATACCCCTAGTCCTGGTACTGCTTTACATACCTGGTATGCTTTTTATAATCCTATTTTTCTTGATAGTCTGTACCAAAAGCATCATACTTTTTATTCGCGTGAAGCTTTTTTAAAGCCTAACTACGCAAACCAAAAGCTTTTTAATGGCATAAAATCGATTGTAATGACTTGTACTACGGATGACTACATCCGTATCACACAAGAATTATATCATCTGGGATGCAAACTATTAGAAAGAGATGGTCAAATGCTTAGCATTGATGGAGGAGATATAATTATAAAAATTACAACATCTAATGAGATTGAATATAGTCAAATCACCCAGATACGATGTCATTTAAATAGATCTGACGATAGTGTAACTAATCTGGGAAATGTCACCATTGTCAACAAAGGGAAAGAATCCATATGGAGTTTTGATAATCTTCACAAAAATAACTTTTAAATCAGATAAAAATGAAAACTTATTATTTAACTACCGTAATCCTATCCTTGTCTATTACTTTTACAGGGTGTAAACAACAAAAGAAAAATGTTACTGAAGAAGAAATTGCAAACCCATCTGTTGAAGAATCGATAGAAATTCAACAATCGATCACCATAGAAAAATTAGAAAACTCTCCGATCTATCCAGATGCTGCGCTTACCTTGGATTTACCTGAAACCATAAAAATTTCTCAGGGAGGTGATATGGATTTTGTGTTTAATTTAGAGAATTATGAATTAGGTGCCCAAACCCAGGGGCCAAATTCTCTAAAGTTGGCAAATTCGGGTAAAGGACAACATATCCATTTTATTTTGGATGATCAGCCTTACTCAGCGCATTATGAACCTCGTTTTAAAAAAGAAATTCCCGATGGTGTGCATCATTTGGTTGCTTTCTTAAGCCGTTCGTACCATGAATCGGTTAAAAATACAAACTCGGTGATAGTTAGAAAACTTATGGTTGGTGCCAATCCCCAAGATTCTCTAGGGTTAGATATGAAAGCTCCAACCCTTATCTACAGTCGTCCTAAGGGAGAATATACTGGTAAGGATGCTGAGAGTTTATTACTTGATTTTTTTGTACTGAACACCACTCTTTCTGAAGATGGGCATAAAGTTCGTGCTACTATTAATGGTGAAGAATTTATCATCACTGAATGGGCTCCACAGGTTATCAAAGGGCTTCCAATGGGAGAAGTGATTATTCAACTAGAATTGCTGGATGAAACCGGAACACTGATTCCTGGTCCTTTCAATAAAGTTACTCGTACCGTACTATTAAAAGAATAATAACGAGACATCCTGTTGTAGAATGGGTAAATTATTGATTCTTATGTTTAGAAATGTAAAATTATCGCATTTGAATAAAGACCTATTTACGTTTCTTAGACGTCGAGATTTTTGATGGTAATGAAAAACGTTATCATTTATTTTTTACCGTTACCAAAAAGTGAAACAATGTAATTAAATAATCGCATGGAAAACTCAGCTCTTGAATTTCTACCTAAGCATGTTATGTCTAAATATATACGGCATCAATTGTTAACCAAGCCATTTGATGATTTGAAATATGATCAATTTGAATCGGCAATTAACACCCAAATGATAAAAGAGGCTAGTGTTGAACAACAAGAATTTCTATACGTTTATACTGAAAAATGTATTATAGAGCCTACTTTTGGGTGGGCTCTTTCAGAAAATTTTCAGTTGATTGCAGAATCTTACCCTTATGCTCAATTTGTGCTTGACCAGTTCAAACCAACTATTACAAAAACTCATTATTTTCGGCAAAAGAGGGTAAAGCTAAATAAGGCTGTTTTGTTATCAGAAAATTACACGAACTATTTTCATTTTCTGAATGATTTTGTTGGACGATTAGCACTACTTGATCGTTTAAATGTATCACGAGACATTCCTGTTATTGTATCTGAAGAATTAAGATCAAGTATTTTTTTTCAGCAATTTAACATGTTATGTCCAAAATTCTTCAATCGTAATTGGATATTTCAGGCTAAAAATGAATATTATGAAATTAAAGATGCTACTTATTTTGTTCAAAATATAACCTGCAAACATGAAAATTTTCGCCCATTGCTTGATGAATTGTCTTACGAAGAAAACACTGTTGCTTCTCCTGATAAAATATTTATTACCCGCCGAGGAATCTACGGAAGAGGTTTAGTAAATTCCTTGGAAATTGAAAGCATTGCTCAAAACAATAATTTTAGAATAATCGACGCGCAGAACTTTACCATTGCAGAACAAGTTAAGTTATTTACCAATGCTACTCATATCATCGGATTACATGGCGCAGGGCTTATGAACATGATATATTGCAAAAATAAGCATGTTAAAATACTTGAATTATTTCCAGGAAACTTTTATAAAGCCGTTTACTATTGGCTGGCATCACAATTTTCACACAGTTATAGTTGTATCAGGGGTTTACCAACCACAAATAATGAGCAGACCATTACTTCAACATCTGTCATTTTTAAGAGTAACTTTTATATGCCTCCGGATGTTTTCTTGAACAAATTAATAGCATGGCTTAGGTAATAATTTTGACAGGAAAGACTTAACCAAGTCTAAAAAACCAATGCTGTAAGCGCTACAAGAGATCGGTTTAGACCGTCTATAGAATATTTACTTAGTTACTATTTTTTTTAATTTATCAACCTACCTGTCGCCTCTTTTAATATATAATTACAGTGATCTACATCATCTGTATTAAGTTCAAGAATACCTGTAACCTCTACAATTTGATCTGTTTTAAACTTTGGCTTTTGTTTAAAAATAACTTCAACAATACTTTCTGGACCTGCTGCACCACAAAAAAAACAGGAAGACTTAGGATTTTTAGATACCATATAGAATTCATCTTCTTCAATAGAAAAATCTAAAAAGTAACCTTTAATACGAATTTGAGCACCTTGGTATGACTTTATAATAGGTCCGAATCTTGGTTTCAAAAAGATATCATCATATTTTGCACTATAAACATTATAAAATTTTACATCAGCCAAATCGTGCCAAGCCAATTTTTCTTGAGAAAAAAGGTTGAATTTAGTTACTATAAAAAACAGGATTAGAAAGGCTATTTTATGCATCAGATATTGTTTTAGAAACATTTAATTTAAATAAAGGCAATGAGGCCAGAATCGCTGCCAGGAAGGTGGTTAGAATCACTAGTATCAATATGAGTAGTTCTTTATTGGTAGGAAAGCTAAATACAAAATGGTATCCATATATATTTTCTGTAAAAATTGAAAAAAACCAGATACTTATTCTCCCTAAAAACCATCCTAAAATGGATCCTAATAGGGATAAAAAAAGTGCCTCGAGAAAGACCAATTTTATCAACTGAAAAGTGTTGGCCCCATAGGTACGTAACAAGGCCAACTCTTGTTTTCTTTCTCTTACCGTTTTTATTAAGTTAATAAATATACTAAGGCCAGCTACCAGCAGTATTGCAATAGCAATACCATTAATTGTACGAAAGCCAATTCCTAAAAACCTCATTAATCGCTCGATTTCAAATTTGGGGAGTGCTGCTTGCATGGTTGTTTTTTCATTAATAAGTCTAGACATTTGCAAAGCCCCCATAGGGTTTCTAAATTTAACTAGTAAAGAGGTTATTTCTCTTTGTTCTTCGTGCTCTTCTTCATGATGATTGTGTTCATCACTATGTTCATGCACTTCCCAAATACTTTGCAGATTAGTAATGATAAGGTGATCAATAATCGCCCCTGTTGGTTTTAATACTCCAGTAACAATAAAAGGTTTCTCATCATGAGTTTCTAATCCATTTTCGGCTAAACCATGTGCACTGGCAAAAGTATCTCCTATTTGTAGGTTAATTTTTTTTGCTACATCATTTCCAATAACTACTTCAAAAGGCTTTTCATATAACTTCCCTTCTTGCAAGGTTGCATCATACTTAGCCAAATACTCATTTGACGTACCTAAAACTCTATACCCTCTATAATTATCTCCATAAGAAACGGGTATCATTTCTTTAACCATAGGATTTCTAGCAATTTTTAAGGCTTCATCTAATGGTATATTACCCGTAGGATCATCAATGTGCAAAACAGAAGACAATACAAGTTGTAGCGGACTCCCTTTTGCACCAATAACCATATCAAATGGTTTAGTATTATTTTCTAAATGTTGGTTAAGTTGATTTCTTACCTGCAAAACAAAAGTTGTTAGCGAAATACTTAGTAACAATAGCAAAACACTCAAAATAGTATTCAAAGGTTTAGAAATCAGATTTTTGTAAGCCAGGTATAACAATTTTATAAAATTATATGATTATCAAAATGTGATTTCACTCTTTTATCATGAGTTATGATCACTAAATTACTTTTACAGATTTGAGCCTCTTTTTTCAGTAGGGAAATAACTTTTTCACAATTAGTATCATCCAGGTTAGATGTAGGTTCATCTGCTAATATAACTTTAGGTTTATGTATAACTCCTAAGGCAATCGAAAGTCGCTGTTGTTGCCCTTCACTTAATTGATACACTCTTTTGCTTTGAAGATCTGAGAGTCCTAACTGCGTGATTAATTCTTCTCTTCGATAACGATCACTTTTCTTTTTGGAAAGTCGCTCACGTAGCGTTAAATTCTCAAGTAAGGATAAAGATCTGATAAAATAAGCTCGTTGAAAAATTAGCCCAATATTTTGTCCTATGAAACAGTCTAATTGCTTTCGTGTAAGTTTATTCAAACAAGTATTGGCAATAAAAATATCTCCTTCTTTAGGAGGTAAAAGACCTGCCAAAAGATGTAACAATGTCGTTTTACCAACCCCTGAAGGCCCTAAAATCAATATATCTTCTTTTGAAGGCAAATCAATATCTGGAAAACAAAAAGTACGATTTTTTGTATCCCGATAGGCAAACTGAAGAGATTTGGTTCGTATCATAAAATGATTTTTTCAAAAATAAACAAATATTATTAAAGCAACAAAGTTGCATTTGTAAAATAATATTATCTTTGTCTAACGTAAATAAATCCATTTTCTTTTGAACATATCTCACATACGTAATAACTCAGATACTTTAGGAATTGTAGCAAGTAGCTTATGTTTGGCGCATTGCTTAATCACTCCATTTCTTTTTATCGCTCATACTGGTTCAATAATGTTACAAGATGTACATCCCGCCTGGTGGAAGTCTTTAGACATTATTTTTTTAGGATTTTCTTTTATAGCGATCCGTAGATCTGTTAAAACCACTTCAAGACCCAAAATGAAATATGCTTTTTGGATAAGTTGGCTACTGTTATTTGTTATTGTTCTAAATGAAAAATTTCCCTTAATTTATTTACCAGAAGCGCTCATTTTTGTAGCATCTCTATTATTAGTGGGTTTACATTTCTACAATCTAAAATACTGTCAATGCAAACAAAAATGTTGTAAAACCAATTAGTACTAGTAAAATGAATAGAAAGAAAATAGAATTAATAGGAGATGCACATATTTCTAATACTATAGAAACTCCTTTACGAGAGGATGCTTTTGAAAAATCCGATAATGAAAAAATCGAAAATATTCAACATCACTTTTCTGAAATAATGAAAGAGTTAGGGCTCGATTTAACAGATGATAGTCTTTCAGGAACTCCGTACAGAGTAGCCAAGATGTATGTAAAAGAACTTTTTTATGGTTTAAATCCTAAAAACCGTCCAAAAATTTCAACTTTTGATAATAAGTACGGATATCAAAAAATGTTGGTAGAACATAATATTACTATTGATTCTTCCTGTGAGCATCACTTTTTACCAATAGTTGGTACTGCGCATGTAGGGTATATTCCAAAAAACAAGGTAGTAGGATTGTCAAAAATTAACAGGTTGGTCGATTATTATTCACATCGCCCTCAAGTGCAAGAAAGATTATGTCTGCAAATCCTAAAAGACTTACAACAAACTTTAGAAACCAAAGATGTTATTGTCGTAGTAAGTGCTAAACACTTATGTGTTTCTTCCAGAGGAATTAAAGATAAAAGTAGTTTTACCACTACGATTGAGTATGGAGGCCAATTTATAGAACCTTCTCTACGAAATGAGTTTTTTGGGATTATTAAAAAAACAATGAGTGATCTTTTCTTTGGTTAATAAGTCCTTCGATTTCAAACGCTCTCTATAATACCATGAAATAATAGTATGGAATTTTTAGATGTAACATAAATGAAAGATCCAATATATAGTATACTTGTATTTAGTCCTCTCGGGTACTCTACCAAAAATGTTTATTAAAATGATTTATAAATATACCTACTCTATTAAAGGCTTTTCGGTTTCCGCCTATACTATATGATTAAGAATCAAATATTCAATGTTTTAAATTATAAATAAACACTTTTTGCTTATCACTTTCCGAACCTAATCGCTCTGTATGCAATCCATAAATCACGTTATCATTATCCACATCAAAAAATTGAATATAACGATCCAAATTGTATATTTTTATCGGATTAAGCTTATAATCAAATACATAAACCCTGCTTTTTCCAGAATTGAGATTCTTCATCTTTCTTCTTGTATAAAGGGCATAAATATAGTTTTCAGACATCGTTATGTCATCAAATTCTAAAGTTGCATCCCTACCAGCACCAACACTTAATACCTCCTCCTCCTCACGGGCATAATATGTTGGTTCTTTATTATCTGGTAACAAAACAGTTTTTGTCTCTTTTTTTTGGTAATCAAAAACTTCTACCATAGGTGCAAAAATATATGCAAAAGCAAAATATGAGCGATTACTTGATATGTTTGCTACCGATAAAAAATTTCTTACTTTAATTTCATCAGATTTCCCAGTGGGATCTTTTAATAGCTCACCATAACCACTAATAGTACCTGAGTCCAGGTCTTTTTCATGTAAACGAAATTCGTTCGTTAAGTGTCCAGCATATAACAAGCTATTCTTATCTTCATTATAATCAAAGAAATAGGGAATATCTTCTTTATCTATTTCGCCACGTATAAAAGATTTTCCTGTAGTCAATAATTCATTGATATTAAACCCCAGAAACTTTTTATAATACGTATCTGATACTATAAAAGTACTATCACTGCTTTTTGATAAACCCCATTGGCTTGATAGTTCATCAGGGCCACTACCTATATCAATAAACCCTCCTAAATATTTATTTTCTTTAATATCTACGATATGTATGTTTTTTTGGGCACTGATATCAGAGATCACTAGATAATGACCCAGAAGATTCATTTTTACAGGCCTTATTAATTTACCGCTAATAACATCCAGGGTATCTGATTGTAGAGATACGACTTCTTTAAAATCATCATTGGTGAGTTGTTTGTATGTTGCCCTACCCATGTATTGAGCTTGTATCGTAGTGCTATACAATACAATGATAACTAGTACTGTTGTTTTTACTAAAAATGTGTTCATGTGTATAAAAATTTATATCTAAGTGTTGGTATAATTGTTTCAATTCAAAAATCAATAATTTATGTCTTAACCATGATAAATATCTTCTAAAACCAAAAAATAACTTTACCGAATATATTGTTCATAGGTAAAAAACCTATATACCTTGAGTCATTAGACTCCATTCTGTTATCACCTAATAGAAAGAAATAATCCTTTTTAAAGATGTATGATAAAGTTTCCTTTTTATCGATCAGGTACTTGCAGTTATCTTCTTGTATTTTTGTATTTTCATATGTGCTAATAATATCTTTATATAAATGATAATTTTTCTGATTTAATTCGATTTCCATACCTATAAAAGGAACAATTATTGGTCCATAATTATTTTTATCCCATACGTTGTCCATTATCTCTGGAAAAATTGTGTTTTTATTTTTAGAAACAACGATTTCTTTATTTAGAGATTGAGCAGTCATTTTTTTCTTTTTTAGGGTTTTTAAAACTTTCCCATTCAATGTGATATCATATCGATTATTCCCTAAAAAAAACGATCTCTGT
The DNA here is from genome assembly GCF_000520995.1 of Aquimarina macrocephali JAMB N27. Classification (GTDB taxonomy): domain Bacteria; phylum Bacteroidota; class Bacteroidia; order Flavobacteriales; family Flavobacteriaceae; genus Aquimarina; species Aquimarina macrocephali. Next base: position 144,168 of record NZ_JACA01000034.1, read on the forward strand.
TTCTCTTTTAAGATTTTCTATTTCCTCTTTTGTAAATTCTCCGGTATATTTATATCTATAAGAATCTAATATTTCTTCTTCTTGATAGTTAATACTGGCCACTCCATTTTTAATTGTAACAGTATCCCCTGGAGTACCAATAACCCTTTTTGCTAGTTTAATTTTTTTATAAGTTGTAAGAATTATATCTCTGCTCTTTATTGAACAAAAACCATGTATTCTGGAATCCTTCCATAATTTTATAGGGTCGAACTTTTAAAAATTTTGGATAAATACGGTATTTCATGTGTTGTCCTTGGTAGTATAGCTCCATAATGAATTTTAGAAGCGATTGCATAACTTTTTGCTTCAATTGTATTTTTCATTGAACCTGTGGGAATATAATATATGTCTGCTATAAAAACTTTGAACAGGATCAAACAAAAAAACAGGGTAACACCTTTGATTAAATAATTCAAATATCGTTTTTTTATATACATTCTTTATTTATATTTTCGACAATAGGTTTATAAGAATCAGATTAAAAACACATATTACTTTGTTCATTACTACTAATTTTGTTTTGGTATTAGTATAATTATCAGTTTTCTATTTACAATATTAAGGGATGCCAGTTTCATTTTTCGGAACTGAGGTTTTTTTTTCAATTATTTTTATTTCTAATCAAATAGTTGAAAACCAAGCTACAATACTATGGTTTTGCCGCATTGTATCTCTACGGAAATCCGTAAAACTGTTTTTTTTCAAAGTTTCTGCTTCAGAGAAGCCAAGTTTCAAAGAGACAAAGAAGCAAAGAATCTAAGTTTTAAAGAATGTGACTTCCAACACCTGACTTTTACATTTAGCATTGTTGTTCTTGCATCATGTACAGTGCATATATTTTGGCATACATCATAATTTCTTTTGGGCTATCATTTAACAGTTTACACATAAATTCACCAATATCGATATCCAATACTTTTAATATGGTATATAATACTTTTGGTGGTATGTCGTTTATGCTATCTGGAAGCATAGAAATTATATTAAAAAAGAATACAGGAGTAACCTTATAGCGCAGGGTTTAATGACAATGTAGACAAGAATATAATACCAATAACAAAAGATCTACTATTAAGACTCGGATACGACAAGTACAAAACACCAGTAACTACCTATTATGTTCAGACAGAAAGGAGCAATCAACAAGCACTATTATGGGCAACCTATCCAAAGGCTTTACTCATTTCTACAAATGAAGTGCCTAAGAAAAACATACCTGACTTACCTTAAATTAGCAACGGGTAATGATATGAGAAAATTGGATTCACATTCAACCGATGAAGTACTAAATAAACACTATATCTACACCACAATAATCAAAAAAGCAATTTCCGAGATGAGTATTTTCGGAGATTCAAAATAAAAAAATCAGCACGTCAGTACAGCACGTCAAGCCAAAATCCAATGAAAAATCCTTATAAGCAGAGTTCCTTAAATCAAAATAACCTCTTGAAAATCAAGAGGTTATCTTTAGTAGCGGGAGAGATTGAAATACCTAACCATTCTATTGATTATTTATTTGAATTAGAAGCATTTATAAAAACTCATTCTAGATTATTAATATGTAGCAGATAGTACTTAACCCGACAGTTGTATTTATCTTACATCAAGAGGTTTTAACTATTACACATTATCTTAAAAAGATACATTAGTTTAATAAACTGTTGTATTATTTTTCTCGTATGCAAAACACTGAAATTCGTCTTCTTCTTGTTGATCATATCTTTCTTAGGACTTAACCTTTAATTTTTAAAATAATTAAAAAATATGATTTTCTTTTACTTCATTAAAGGAGTAAATAGGAATTGATACTTTATGAAGATACTTTACTGGTAATTGGAATGAGGAAATAACTACAGATTGAATTTTATAATTTTCTGAAGATAAATCAAATACTTTTTTGAGTTGTGACTTATTGTTTTTTAACCATTTTTCTCTATTAATATGTTTAGGCAATTGTTTTTGGATGTAGTTCTTTATATTGTTTTGAAAATCATACATGATTTTTGCTTGTTTGGTGTTTTTACATTCAATAGAAAATATTGTTTTTGAAGAGTGATTAAACGCTAAAATATCGACATCTCCATAGTTTTTATCTGATTTCAAAACTTTTTTATCTTCACTTATATAATTTCTATCAGATATTTTAACTTCATAAGGAATAACTTCAAGGCTAGTGTTTTCATTTAACCATTCATATACATCTTCTCTAAACTCTTTCCCTTTTATATTATTTCTTTCTGCTAGTAAACTGTTAATGTTTTTGTATTTTGAGTCTACTTTCATTAGTCCATTATGAAAAATAGCTTGTAAATTTTTAGAAGCCGAATCTAAATGTCTCATACTCCAAAAAAGTGTATGTGAATTGTCATTATTTTTTATCCTCAGGACGGGTCTCCTTATATATGAAAATTTTCTATTATATCTCCATGGGAATATCTCAGGATAATCATCTAATTTTTCTGGCCTTTCAATTTTTCCTCTCGTTTTGAGAATCAATTGTTCTTCAAATGCTTGTATCTCTTGAGTGTTAAGTTTTAAATTTTCTTTTAAAATTTTCGCAAAATAATCTTCGGAACAATAATAGTAAGACCTTTCTTTCTCTAAACAATATTCGCTTAGAAAAAATAAAATTGAATCAATTTTTGATAAACTAATACCCCAATCTTTCAAAAAAAGTGCATCTACTTTATCATAGTAGATATCTATCTCATTGCTTTCTAAACGGGTAATTTGATTTGAGTTATTTCTAAATTTCCTGTCAAATGATTCTTTAAAATCTATAATTTCATCATTAGTTGTATCATTTCTATATTTAGCCAAGATATTTTTATAGAAATAATGGTCAATCCCTATTCTACCAGAGGGCAATAATCCCATATTGGGATTATTAATTTCAAACTGAATAGAGTCTTTAATCGTTCCATAATTTATTATCTCAGTCATTATAGCTAACAAAAATCAATATCATCATCATTTTCCTCCTTACTACCAAAAAATGGTTCTGCAACAACAAATTCTATTAGATTTCTAATATCTAGAGAGGTCTTAATTCTTTTGGCTTCATGTTCTCTAAACTCTTTTACAACATCCGTGTATTTACTAAAGCATGTTAATCTAGCAGGAATTTGAATAGACCAACTAGCACCATCATGAATTAAAGCTTCGTGCTTCAACATCAAAAAGCCTAATAGATTTTTTGAATTATACTCTTTTAATCTATTCTTAAGTTGATTGATTAAAGAGTTTATTAAATCAAGGCACAATTCTATTTTTTCCTTTGATTCAGTTATTTTTTCAGGTATTTGTTTCTTATAACCTAACCACTTTACATTATTTTCTAATACTATTGCTGTATCTGCATCCTGAAGAAATCTAGCCTTAGAAATAAATCTTCTTTCAGTTTGTATATCATTAGTAGTCATTGTTAATATCATTTTTGCTCTACTTAACGGCATATAAGCATCTAAAATGTTCTCTATTTCAAACTCTTTTATTTCTTTATAATCAGCCACTTGTAATAAGTTGCTAAATCCTTTAATAACACATCCCATTAATATTCTCTCTCCATAATTGTCACTCCTGTTTAAAGCATTAAATATCCTAATAGGAATTTTTATAAAAATTCTTCTAGTATATGGCTCTATTCTATATTTTATTAGCAGTTTTTTTAAATCATTTGTTTTGATTTCTTCTAATGAAGTATCCTCAATAGCTCCCTCAAATTCTAGAATTATTTCTATGGGAAGCCAATCTAATGGAAGTAGTATAGGATTTAAATATTCATGAAATTCATTTAACCAAAAAAGGATAGAATCAATAAAATTATTTCCATAAGTATCATTAGGGTTTTTTTAAAGTAATCCAAATAGGGCAAACATATTTCTCTATGCACATGCGCAGAAGCCCATTAAAAATCTCTTCTGATGTATATATTGGTGCATATGTTTCTGTTTTTATTACTGGTAAATAACCTAAAATATTATCATTATTATAATGAAAAATAAAATGTCTATCGTTCTTTTTATTAGCATCAATAATTATTTCTCCTTGAATGGTAAAATCGAATCCAATATAGTTAGGGTAAGCATCATCCGTTGGAAAAAATGATTCAAAATTTCTTTTATACCACTTATAATAAGTCAAAATAGAAAAGGCAGGGTGCATTATTATATCTTTTTCCTCAGCTCTTTTTCTTGCTCTTAGATATTTCCATAAAGACAATTTATCTAGCCTCTAAAATGCTATTAAACGCTCAATATTAAAATAACTTGTAATAAGTTGATGTTTTGCTTCTTTAATTTCTTCAACAGCTAATAAAGGTATTTGAAAAGTGTTTATTTGCCTCCAAATAGAAGATAAATACTTCCCTGTTTCATTTTGAACAATATGCCTATAGGAAACACTTAATAAATCTTTCTGATTGTTTTTGTTAAGAGTCTCAATGATAAAATTATTTAAACATGCCATTTGGCAGCAAGGCATTACTAAATAAAACTTATTATCATACTCAATGAAAGGTTTTAAGGTTAATGTATTTGCTTCAAAGGTCGAATTTTCTATTTCACTAAAAGATGAAGTAAATTCCTCAATAATATCAGATTTAATCTTTAAATTATTATATATTCTTTGAATATCTTCTTTGCTAAATTCAAAATATTTTGAGTGTTCTTTTAGAAAACTTGAACTAGGAAAAAATATTTTCCCTCTCCAGTCATTATCCTCAAAAATATTTCGAGTATAGCCTATTTTTTTGGCTATTTCATTAAATAGATGTAAAATAAAAAAGGCTCCCTCTTTAATTTTATTTTTCACTATTTCTAACAAGTCATTGTCATGAAATAATATAGAATGAAGTAAGTTTTGATTCAAAACTGTTGAGTCATTTGTCATGCCAGGGAAAACAATGTTATTTCCATTAAAAAACATAATATTCTCAGTAAAAGCCGCTTCACAAGGATCTTCTCTATAATTATATTTATATTCTTTATGAATTAGGTTTTTTAGTTCCTTATAGTTTATTTCAGAATTATTAGAATTTAGATTCCTGCAAATTGTCATTTGAATATCTTCCAATCTAAATTCTTTGGATTGATTTTTAGGAAGTAACTGTAGTAATGAAAATATCTTAAGTAGTTCAACGCTATTATGCTTAATCACATATTTTTTAAAAGAAAGGCTCTCCTTTATCTCAGGAGGTGTCATGGAAAATGGAATAGGCATGTTGTCAACACCTTTATTTATGCAACATTTTTTATACTTTTTTCCGCTACCACAAGGGCAAGGTTCGTTTCTTCCAATTTTACTCATTCTCAATTTTAAATAATTCTCTTAATATAGAAATTTGCAAATAAAACTAAGTGTAATAACTTTCATTTTTAAACAATTTTTCACAGATAATTATTTAAAAGATATTTCTCAAGAGACTATGCTTTTATAGTTATGTTTTCTCAGTAATTTTTAGTCATAAATATCTTGAAAGATACTATTCCAATACATATAAATCCTTGTTTTTGTTATTAACTCTATTTTTTTAACCCAAAAGATCAATAAAATCAAGTATTTAATGAAATTGAAAAGTCATTAAAATTTCTATTTACGAAAATGTGTTGTACATCCAATATTGAAACCAAAGAATTTGTTGTAACGATAGTCCACTATACTTAGAAGTGCCTTAAAAATGCTCCTGAATTATTAAGAAAGGATTTTGTAATGGAATAATGATCTGTTTCCTCCAGAGAGGTCT
>NZ_JACA01000035.1 GCF_000520995.1 Aquimarina macrocephali JAMB N27
CAGGAGGTAGTCTTGTGACTATTGATAACCCACATACTATCGCAGCTGTTGCACAAAGAAATGATACTTCATTGGCAGACGAGAACAGTGTTGTAGAGAAAGAACTGGAAATTCATCCAAATCCGATAGAATCTGGTGTATTACACATCAAATATCCTAATTATACTAAGGCCAATAGGTCTGAAGCTATCATTAGAGATATGTTCGGAAGGGTGGTTGATAAAGTATACTTTAAATCAGAAACAACAACCTATGCTATTGATAAATTAAATGCAGGGGTATATTTCATTGTTATTAAAACAAGAGAAGGAGAGGAAAGTAAGAAGTTTATTAAGAAATAGAACATCTTTCTTACTAGTAGTAAACTGCCTGAACATATGTTCAGGCAGTTTTTTTATGAAGTATAATGATGAATCATAAACCTAATAGTTAAGTGTTTTTTCTCAAACAATAGCTCTTTTTAGACACCTATCTCAAATTGTTTTATTATCATTTTTTTAACACAAAAAAATAACTCTATAAGGGTAATCTGGTTTTTTTACGTCTATATTAATAAGAACTATTAAAAAACACTAACAAACAAACTCAAATTTATGAAATCAAGAAAACAAGTAGTTGTTCTTCTTACACTTATGATGTTAACAACTATACAATTTGGATTCGCTCAAGAACCAGAATGTGGTGCAACTCCTCCAAAAAACTACAAAACTTTTATGCTTAAGCGGCTTAAGTCTATTACCGAAAATGGCAATAAAGCTTTAGCAGCTCCTGTATCACTACCAATACAACATCATGTTTCGCGTAACTCGAGCGGAGGTTCCCCTGCAGTATCCAGTGCGCAAATTCAAAATGTAATGGATGAACTAAATGCAACTTATGCTCCAATGAATATTTCATTTCACGAATATGCTCCTACAAAATTTATAGATAACAGCAGTTGGAATCCTTCCTTCAACAAAAGTAATGATAGCCAACTAGCGCAATATGAAGTCGCAGAAGCTATTAATATTTTTTACTTTTCTAAAGTAACTTCAGGGAGTTCTTCTATCTGCGGATTTGCCAAATTTCCTGGTACTGGAAATCGAGCAATATTAGCTACTTCTTGTTCACAAAATGGCTCTACTTCTTCTCACGAATTGGGGCATTATTTTTCTGTCTTACATACACATTCTACATCTGGTGGAAGAGAGCTTGTAAAACGAACAAATTGTTCTTCTGCCGGAGATTTTTTCTGTGATACCCCAGCAGATCCAAGACTTAGTAGTCTTGTTAATTCTAGTTGTAATTATACAGGAACAGCAACAGACGCTAATGGAGATCAATATCAACCTGATGTAAACAATGTAATGTCTTACACCCGTAAAAGCTGTCGTACCGGAGGTTTCTCTAGTCAACAACAAGATGCTATTGTGGCATCATTAGAATCAGACAGAGCCTATCTAATCGGTCCAACAACCCCACCTGTATGTACTACCATTAGTAATTTTCCGTATAGTGAAAGTTTTGAATCAGGATTAGGAGATTGGACCAATGCTACAGGAGATGATATTGAATGGACAAGAGATTCTAATGGAACTCCTTCAACGGGAACCGGGCCTTCTACAGCACAAAATGGTTCTTTCTACCTTTATACAGAGGCATCTACAAATGTAACTCCTGCGGGGAGTCCTAACAAAACAGCAATATTAAACAGCCCATGTATAGATCTAAACCAAGCTAACAATATGTCTCTAGAATTTGGATATCATATGCTAGGTAGTGACATAGGAACTATAGAAGTTTTGGTAAGCACCAATGATGGAACATCTTATACTTCTATATGGTCTCAAAATGGAGCTAAAGGAGATACCTGGAATCAGGCAATTGTTAATCTTTCGGGATACTCTGGCTCTGTAATTAGATTACAGTTTAAAGGAACTACGGGAGCTAGCTGGAGAAGTGATTTGGCAATTGATAATATCAAAATCAAAGCAACCACAACCAATCCTCCTTCTTGTAATGGGATTACCAGTTTTCCTTATAATGAAAGTTTTGAATCCGGAGTTGGCGAATGGACACAAGAAACCAGTGATAATATAAACTGGACAGTTGATAGCAATGGTACGCCATCATCTAGCACAGGACCATCTTCTGCCACTAACGGTAGTAATTATATCTTTACTGAAGCTTCTGGTAACGGAAATGGGTTTCCTAATAAAGTAGCTTTATTAACAAGCCCTTGTATAGATTTAACCAATGAATCAAATGCACAACTTAGCTTTGACTATCATATGTATGGATCAAATATGGGTACTTTAGAAGTACGTGTATCGACCAATGATGGTGCAAACTGGACTACTGCCTGGAGCAAAAATGGAAATCAGGGAAATAGTTGGAATTCTCAAACCGTAAGCTTATCTACTTATAGTGGGTCTACCATAAAATTGCAGCTTAAAGGAACTACAGGATCCAGTTACAGAAGTGATATGGCTATCGATAACTTGAAAATCACCTCTGGTTCTGCAGATAGTGATGTCGCTGATAATGACACTCATTCGATAAACCAAAAGATAAGTATCTATCCTAATCCTATCACATCAGGTTCTTTATCGATCAAATACCCAGGATTTTCTAAAAGTGAAGGGAAAACACAAATCACCATCACAGACTTTCTAGGAAAAGCAATTGATGTGGTCGATTCTAATAACGAAACCACTTCTTACGATGTTAGCAATCTAAGTAACGGTGTTTATTTTATAATCATTAAGAATATAGAAGGACAAGTAACTCGAAAATTTATCAAAAGATAAGATTTGTTTAGTTTTTTTTTGAATGTACCCCAGCTGCCCGAGAACTTGTTTTCGGGCAGTTCTTTTTACACAAAACATCATATGGAATTTGTTTTGTAAGTTTAAGGCTCTATAAAACACATAATCATATTTAATTATGAAAAACTTTTCAATTTTTGCTGCTATTGCTCTCCTACTTATTTCATGCAAACAAGAAAATATGAAAAAAGATACTTCTACAGAAGATCAATCAACCACTACAGAGGATCAACTTATTGCTAAAGCAAAAGAGATTCATAATAAAGTCATTACTCTCGACACCCACTGTGATATCAATATAAAAAACTTTACCGATTCTATTAACTACACTCAGGATCTTAGTTCACAAATCACTTTACCTAAAATGAAAAAGGGTGGATTAGATGTTGCCTGGTTTATTGTTTATACCGGGCAAGATTCACTAACAACCAAAGGGTATGAAAAAGCCTATGAAATTGCAATGTCAAAATTTAAAGCTATCCATAAACTAGCAGAAGAAATTGCACCGGATCAAATTGAATTGGCCTTAACATCGGATGATGTTCGTCGTATCCATAAAAAAGGAAAGAAAGTAGCTATGATTGGTATCGAAAATGGATACCCTGTAGGAACCGACATCAATAACATAAAGAAATTTCATGATCTTGGTGCCAGATATATGTCACTTTCTCATAATGGGCATAGCCAGCTTTGTGATTCTAATACTGGTGAAGCAGATGACATTTGGTTACACAATGGATTAAGTGATCTGGGAAAAGAAGTGATTGCAGAAATGAATAAAACAGGGATCATGATAGATGTTTCCCATCCTTCTAAAGAATCTATGCGACAAATGATCAAACTTACCAAAGCTCCGATCATTGCTTCTCACTCTTCTGCAAGAGCATTATGTGATCATAGTAGAAATCTGGATGACGAGCAATTGCAATGGTTAAAAGAAAATGGTGGTGTGGTTCAAACCGTAGCTTTTACTTCTTACCTGAATACAGAGAAATTTGAAAAACGAAATAAGAAAGAAGTAGAAATAGCCAAGCAAATCGCTGATTCTATGGGAGTAACTTGGATAGAACGAAAAGAAATAGCTAAACTAGGTGCCGAAGAAAAAGAAAAGTACTATGATTTTTATATGAAAATGCTAACGATTCGAAGAAAAAAAGTAAAGGAAATGGATGATCTTCCTCCTGCTGTCGATGTCGTGGATTTTGTAAATCATATTGATTATATGGTTAATAAAATTGGCATTGATCATGTAGGGATTAGTTCTGATTTTGACGGAGGCGGTGGAATTGAAGGATGGAGTGATGCTTCTGAAACTTTTAATGTAACTCTGGAATTGGTAAAACGCGGATATACAGAAGAACAAATCGGAAAGCTCTGGAGTGGAAACCTGTTACGTGTTCTTGATGAAGTACAAAAGGTAGCTAAAGAGTTAGGTCATGCTGGATAGCATTATTTTGAAATCTCTTCGATAATTGAAATGTAATCTGATCGGTTTGCTATAAAATCCCGTTCAGATACATCGATTATCTTTATATTAAATTGCGGTTGTGATTTCATGAATTGCAAATACCCCTTATTGATCTTATCCAGATATTCTGCAGGGATTTTTTGCTCATAGTCTCTACCTCTTTTTTTGATATTTTCTAAAAGACGTTCTGTATTTTGATATAAATAAACGTATAGCCCGGGTTTAGCCAAATTTCTATACATCAGGTCAAATACTTTTTTATACAGCATAAACTCTTCTGATTGTAAGGTGACCTTAGCAAAAATCAATGATTTAAACACATCATAATCACTCACTACAAAATCTTTAAACAAATCAAATTGTGCAATATCATCTTGTAAACGTTGATAACGATCCGCCAGAAAAGACATCTCGAGAGGAAAAGCATAACGCTCCATATCCTCATAAAACTTTGGCAAAAAAGGATTATCGGCAAACCGTTCCAGAATGAGTTTTGCATTAAACTCTTTAGCAATCAATTGTGCCAAACTTGTTTTACCAGCCCCAATATTTCCCTCAACAGTAAGGTATTGAAACCGTGACAAAGTATATTTCTCTTTTGGGTTTATTATTTTTTCACCAAGTAGAGTCACTTTCGAATCATCAGAAGTACTCTCTAACAATTGTTTTACGGTTAACTTCAATATTGGATGTACAATATCTCCTGCAATCTCTGCTAGTGGTTCTAGCACAAATTTTCGATCCTGCATTGCAGGATGAGGAACTATCAATTCTTTGGTTTCTATATTTCCTTCCGAAGAAAAAATAATATCCAGATCAATTGTTCTTGCCTCATACCCTTTACCATCTGTTCTATTTCTACCCAGAGAATTTTCGATTCCTAACAAGATCGTCAATACTTCAGTTTCAGAAAGAAAAGTACGTACTGTAATACAAGCATTATAAAAATCATCACTATTAAATCCCCAGGCCGGAGTTTGATATACGCCAGAAATTGAGACTAGGTCTCCTACCGTTTCATATATCTCATTAACAGCGTTCTGTAGAAAATCCATGCGATTTCCTATATTACTTCCTAATGAAATATGTAACAAACGGGATGTTTTCAATATTGGATTTTTTATATTCTGATCAGAACTCCTTATTTTTAGGACAAATTAAACAAAACAAAATCACTTCGCCTTATTTTTGAGCGAACTATTATTAACTATTATTTTATTTTGAGCGAAACTCTTCTAAACTTAAAAAATAAACGTACTGCTTATAGAATATACCTGATACTTGGTGCGCTTTTTATTTCATCTTTGGTTGTATCTAACCTTATTTTTCAAAAATTCTTTTATTGGGATTTTTTCGGAGTATACACTTTTGAAATTTCTGTGGGTATCCTACCGTACCCTATTACTTTTTTGATCACAGATATTATTAGTGAAGTATATGGTAAGAGAAAAGCTAATCAAATTGTTACTGCTGGTATTTTTGCATCTTTTTTCTCATTACTCATTGTATATGCTTCATCTTCGGTTCCTGCTACGTCATGGTCCCCTATAGATGATAAAATATTTAATCAGGTTTTTGGTGCCACAGTAATTGCCGTATTTGCATCAATGATGGCCTATCTTTTTGCACAATATATCGACATCCAGATTTTTCATTTTTGGAAACGCATTACCAAAGGAAAACACCTTTGGTTGCGAAATAACTTCTCTACTTTTTCTTCCCAGTTTATAGATACGCTAACAGTTCTTTTATTACTATGCTCTGCTGGGATTATCGATTGGGATCGTTTTGGGATATTATTACTTAATGGTTTTTTGTTTAAAATATTGGTTGCTGCGCTAGATACTCCCATTTTGTACCTATGTGTATATGTCATAAGAAAACGATTTAAGCTAAAACAAGGCGGTGAATTAGCTCTGGAAATTTAAAATCTAACAAATAGTTAACTTAAAAAAAGTAACATCGTATCTTTGTAAATCGTTACTTTATCTCAAAGCTATTTTTATCATGAAAAAAGTCCTCAAAATTCTTGGTATTTTTTTACTACTACTTATCATAGGTGTCATCTCAATTCCTTTTTTATTTAAGGGAACTATCCAGGATAAAGTACGTTACCTGGTGAATGAGCATGTACATGCAAAAGTAGATTTTGCAAATTTGGACATCAGTCTTATCAGGAGCTTTCCTCAAGCATCTGTGGTTATCGATGAACTTTCGATCATTAATTATGCGCCTTTTGAAGGAGATACCCTTGCATATTCTAAAAAAATTGCATTGGATATGTCTATTAAAGAGTTGTTTAAAAATGCTTCAGAACCTATTAGTGTTCAAAAAATAGTAATCGATGAAGCCAATATTGCAATCAAAACTGATTCATTAGGGAACTCTAATGTTGATATCGTTAAAAAACAGGAAGATGTTGCAGAAACTCAACCGGAAGAAGAAAGTGGTGCTTTTACCTTTGCTTTAGATCATTATGAAATAAACGATAGTAAAATTCTATTTAAAGATGATATAAGCAAAACCATATTGGCGATGACAGATCTTAATCATAGCGGTGATGGGTCGATCTCTGGTGAGAAAATAATTTTGGATACCAAAACAAATACTGAAGCCTCATTAAATCTCGATGGCACTAAGTATCTAAATAAAAACAAATTACAACTTGATGCTCAAATAGAATTAGATCTAGAGAATCAACGTTATTCTTTTAAAGAAAACAAGGCCCAGATCAACAGATTACCTCTTGAATTTGCTGGTTATGTTCAGTTATTCGAAAAATATACTGATGTAGATCTTAGTTTTAAAACCCCTTCGTCTGATTTTAAGAATTTCCTGGCTGTTATCCCCGAAACTTATGTCAAAAACCTGGATGGAATACAAACTAGTGGAGACTTTTCTATTAATGGAGTTATTAAAGGAAAATCTGACGACACTTATATTCCAAAAATGGATATCAAGATCGCTTCAAGTAATGCTTCTTTTAAATACCCTGACTTGCCTAAAGGCGTTAAAAGCATAAATATTGATACTCAGATCAAGAATGAAACCGGGTTGGTGGACGATACGTACATAAATATTGACAATCTAACTTTCAAAATAGATCAGGATTCTTTTGCTGCCAAAGGTAGTCTGCGAAATCTAACTAAAAACATGATCGTAGATATGATGCTGAAAGGCACATTAAACCTGGCTAATCTAAATCAGGCATATCCGTTACAATTGGAAGAAAAAATAAATGGAATTGTTAATGCAGATGTCAAAACTAATTTTGACATGCAATCTTTAGAAAAGGAACAATATCAGAATGTAAAAAGCTCAGGTACTGCCAGTATCTCTCAATTTACATATGCTTCTTCTGATACGCCTAATGAAATAAAAATTGAAAACGCCAATGTAAGTTTTACACCAGAAACCATTTCATTAGATAAGATGCAGGCTACCACCGGAAGATCAGATCTTGCAGCTACAGGTACTATACAAAATCTTATGGGCTTTTTATTTGCTAAGCAAGACCTAAAAGGAAATTTTGATGTAAACTCTAATGTGTTTGCTGTAGATGATTTTATGGTGAGTGAACAAGAGGCCGAAGCCGAAGAAGAGGTCGCAAGCACAACAGAAGATGAGACCATGAGAATTCCCTCTTTTCTGGATGCTACACTAAATTTTGATACCAAAAAAGTTTTCTACGATAACTTAGAATTACAAAATACAAAAGGAACAGTAAAGATAAAAGATGAAACTGCCTATCTAGAAAACGTAACTTCTAATATTTTTGATGGAGGAATGGCTCTTAATGGTAACGTATCTACTAAATCTAAAGTTCCTACTTTTGATATGGCTCTCGATTTAAGTAAAATCGATATCGTAAAATCTTTTAATAATTTAGAATTAATAAAAGGTCTAGCTCCCATAGCAAAAGCACTTACTGGTAACCTTACAACAAAAATCAACCTTAATGGTAATCTCAATGAAAATCTTATTCCTGTTTTAACCTCATTAAAAGGTAAAGCACTTGCCGAAATCCTTAATGCCCAAGTCTCTACAACTAAGACTCCATTTTTATCTACCTTAGATAACCAGCTTAATTTTGTAGAAATTGATCAATTAAATCTAAAAGACATTAAAACTAACCTGAGTTTTGATGATGGAAAAATTAATGTAAAACCATTTGAGTTTGATGTCCAGGGAATAAAAGTTACTGCTGGTGGAAATCATAGTTTTGAACAAAACATGAATTATAATATCAAACTAGATGTACCTGCCAAATATCTAGGTAGTGAGGTTGGAAATTTGATCTCGCAACTTGATCAAAAAGAAGCTAATAATATGACTGTTGGGCTACCAATTGGGCTCTCTGGTAATTTTAAAAACCCAAAGATTAACTTAAATACAGACCTAGCTATAAAACAACTCACACAACAAATTGTAGATAAACAGAAAGAAAAAGTGAAAGGAGAACTTATCGGTAAGGGCGGGAAAGTATTAACAGATCTATTAGGAAATTCTAAAAAACAAACTGATTCTTCTAAAACGAATTCAAATAATACTGAAGAAACATTAAAAAATACTGCAAAAAATATTTTAGGAGGTTTTTTAGGCAAGAAAAAGAAAAAAGACTCTACAAAAACAAAGAATTGATAAATATAATAGAGAAGAGTGTAGGTGTACAACAAGTTTTTTTCTTCCCACATTTATCACCAAATGAAGTGAAGTCTCCCTCTATTGCATCCCCCTACTCAGATATTAAGCAGCTGCTTGTCATTTAGTGCAGAAATTGTATTCTTGTCTAAAACTAGCTTTTTTTCATGATTTAAAAATTTTGAATTAAGAGTATTCTTAAAGTAGTGATAATTGGATAACTATTCTGAATGCTACTAGATACTCATGTGAAGATTACAAACATTAGGACTAGTAACTATTACGATAACTGGTACAATAGAAATCACTATATAAAAAGAGAATACCTGATTTCTCAAGCACCCTCTTGTACTCAAAAATAATTTTTTATTGGACACGATGATTCAATTGGTTTTTACATCACAGATTTATATATGTATAGGAGACTCCATCAAAATTTAAAATTACCTCTTAGGATATGCTGCATTAGTACCTATAATGTCTAACGGAGATATAGTTTCCTGAGCTCCTGTATAGCCTTCACCATTAAGTAACGTAATTGTTGGTTTACCATTTTTAGAAAAAGCATATTGATGATACATCATTATACTATTGATGTCAAATGCCCTAGTTAATCTTCTTGAATTCTTAAACTCAAATTGATCTTCTTTACCACTCTTGATATTTTCCCATTTTATAACAATATAGTTGTCTCTTTCTTGTCTTGCTTGTTCATGAAGAAAACCAAGCGTATGACCTATTTCATGAGTAACAAGGTTGGCACCGACATTATGACCTAATTTTACAACTCCTCCACCTAAATTGAACCCAATAGATGCCGCACCGCAAGTTGAACATACATCCGAAGATTGTGTGAAAGTTACATAACCGAACAACTCATTGGTTCTTTTTTTAAACTTTATATTAGTTTTCCTACTCCATCTTTTCATCGCCGATAGTATATTAATACGTAACTTAAGACTTAAGTTACTACTTAGGGCAAAAACAACAGTGTTGTTTGGCCATTTTCTAACAGGATCTAGTAATGTTAATTTTTGATCCACAATTTGAGGAGTGTCTGATACGTGTTCTTCAGAAAGAATGATATCATCATGGTAAAGGTATTCTCCGTTACCCATGTCTTTGACAGTAACTAAATCTCCATCAAAATACTTTTCAATCAATTTTCTATTAGATGTTGTTACGTCTTCGGTTACACTTTCTTCTACGCTCTCTTTTTGACAAGAAGCGAAAAGTAAAACTGTGCTCAGTGCGAGAGTTTTAAATGACCTGATTTTTTTTGTGTTCATGATTGTGTGAAATTAAGTTTGTTTTAAAAAATTATTTAAACCCGGATTATTCAATAGGATTCAATTCATTAATGTAATTCATTGATTTTTAAATAGTTTTCTATTACATGAAACAGGTTGAAATACCATAAATACTGATGTTTTTTTAATTTCTGTATAGCATCATTATGGTAAAATTGAAAAGTATAGGGAAACGGTAGTATTCGCGATATTTCAAAGATGTAATAGATTTTTATTATAAAGCAACAGATACTAGAGTGAATAAAAAACCTCCCCCCCCTACTACCTTATTTACCCAACAGACCCGAAGGAAAACTTATCTTCCTCCCTTTCTGGCATTTTTGTAAAACTATAATACTATTGACACTATATTGTCCTGATTCTTTGAATAATCAAAAAATTAGGACAACCTTGTAACGGGTTCACGACAAGTTTCCCTTTAACCCGAATTATACATTAGAACTTCGTTATGAGATTTGAAAGTACCATAAAATATGACACATTTTCTTAGTCTTAGCATAGCATCCCTACGGTTACACTGAAAAATGTAGTGCAATGGTATATTTTGAATACATTGCTACGAAACTTTTCAAAATAGAGTTTCACTGATAAAAACATAATCTTGGATGCAATACGCCTGTTAAAGATACGTTAACAATTTAGTAATCTTATACCTACAATATAAGTATACATATAGTTATAATTTTACTGTAAAACTAAATCCCCCATAGTTATGAAATTGAAGAGTATCCCCATAATTCTTTTTTGTTCCCTTTCCTTTTTATCATTCTCGCAAGCAGAAATTAATGACAATCAAATGCAATGGATTAAAGGATGGACAAATTTTGAGCCTAATCAAAGAGAGTACCCAGAACCAGATGAAATACTTCCTAATATTATTGATAGTAACTCTTATTTAAAAAATGATGTAACTTACCTAATGTCGGGAAATGTCTATGTAATTAATAATGCCACTTTAACGATACAAGAAGGAACCATAATCAGATGCGATGTCGAAAATGCTGCTAGCTTAGTAATAACCAAAGGTTCTAAATTAATTGCAAGAGGTTCAAAAGGGTTTCCAATTGTATTTACATCAAATAAAGCCCAAAAATCCAGAAAAGCCGGAGATTGGGGTGGTATTATAATTGCCGGATCCGGCACAATTAATTCTCCTGCTATATCCAAAATGATAGAAGGAAATTTTCTACCTCAATATTCTTCATATGGAGGAACACAGGAAAATGAATTAACAACTATGATGTCTTATGTTCGAATTGAATATGCAGGAAAAAAAATTAATCAATCCAAGGAACTAAATGGATTATCACTTTATGCTTTAGGAAATGGTTCCATCATAAACAACGTCATGATTAGTTACTCGGCTGATGATTCTTTCGAATGTTTTGGAGGTAATGTGAACATGTCTAACCTAATCTCTTATAAAGCAAAAGATGATGATTATGATTTTACCTTAGGTTATACTGGTGAATTAAACAATATCCTTGCAATTAGACATCCCTATATTAGTGATATTAGTGGTTCTTATGTTATCGAAGCAGATGGATATGATAAAAAAGAAGGTTTCATCGACCTAGAAGCATTATCAAACATACATATCAAAAATGCAACTCTGGTAAACTTAGCTAACCAAAACAATTATCAGCATACTACAGCTGCAATTTCGTCTAAGAATTTAGCTAAACTGAACCTTACCGACATGCGTATATCTGGTTTTGCTAATGTTGTAAAATTTGATAAAACATACAAATCCTATTCAGATCTTCAAAAGTATTTCTCATTAGAAAATAGCATTTTTAATGTACATAGTAAATCAGTTCTCACACAATATGACTCTGCTATAAATACTGATCAATTGCTAAAATATAACATGTATACAAATCATTTTAAAAGTGCTGCTGATCTATTTACTGATCCTTTTGATGAAAAAAAACCAATATTTACATTAAAGGATTCAGAAAATTATACTGTAATGCAGTAAATTTGAATATATGCACTTAAAATCATCACAATAATGAAATTATTTAGTACCGCTTTCTTTGTATTTTTTATCATGAACCTTAATTATGCTCAAACAAGAAAGAATGTTTTTTTTGAGCAAAAGGCACTAACCAAAAAATTCCACACTATAGATGAATTAGAAGACCTAAAAAAAGGTGAACTTGTTAAATTGTATACAGATCGTATTAATGAGATAATAACCGTTCTCCCCTATTTAGCCCTTACTAATGAGGCTGGTACTAAATTGTCTGATATTGGTATTAAAGAAAGTTCAGACCACTTAAAGTCACTTAATAAGCACCATACAATGACTACAGACATGATCGAAAGTAACCAAGGCTTAATTTCAGAATTTATCCCCTATGCAGATACAGAAAAGATTATTTGGGGTATTTTATATTTTGAAGAAGTAATTAAAAAAGTTAGAATAGGTGCTAATGGAAATTTTTAACCAAGTATATTAGTACATACCCCTATCCATATAATTAAATCAGCTTATTAGTTAATAATAAGCTGATTTTTTTACAAATAAGTAGGTTTTCAAAATGCTTTTTTACTTACAAATCATACTTATTACATGTAATATGTCGTCATTTTCCGTTCTTAAATATCACATTCTAGGGAAAAACAACTTACAAATAGTTCCCTAAAATGGGGGGAAATGCCCCTTTTTTAACAAAAAATGAATTTACCAAACAAAATTGTTTAATATTTACAAAAATCCAATAAACATTAGTTATTTTTTTGACTATCAACACGATAGAAAAATCATTATGTAGGAATTTTACTCATAATATTTTCCTAATTTAAGTTAAAATAACGACTAACGTACAAAATCTACGGTAAACACGTAACCAATTTTGTTAAAACTCTTCTATCTTAGTAGTCCCAAAATCGGGAGAAAGAAATTTCTTCCAAAAAAGTTTAACCCCAAAATAAACTATTATGAAAAAAAGATGTTTTCTATTAACAGCTTTTATCCTACTATTAACTTCTAATCTAGCTATTGCACAAGATTTTAATGAAAATAATGACAGATGGACCAAAGGATGGACAAATTTTACACCAAATAAAACTGACTATCCAGAAGCTGAAGAGAAACTACCTAATATTATAATGGATCACACTTATTTAAGAAATGATATTGTTTATTCGATGTCTGGTGATGTATATGTAACGAATGGTGCATCTTTAACTATTCAAGAAGGAACAATTATACGGTGTGATCATGAAAACCCTGCAAACCTTATTATTTCTAAAGGGTCAAAATTGGTTGCAGCAGGATCCAAAGCTTATCCTATTGTTTTTACATCTAGCAAAGCTGCTAAATCCCGAAATAGCGGTGATTGGGGAGGTATAATTATTGCTGGATCAGGAAAAGTGAATACTGTTTCGGGTAACGGTATACTTGAAGGAGATTTCAACCCTCAGTATTCTGTTTATGGCGGAAATAACATAAATGAAGAAACAACAATACTAAGGTATGTAAGAATCGAATTTTCTGGAAACAAAGGATCTAATGGATTGTCTCTATATGGACTAGGAACTTCTTCTATAGTAAAAGATATTATGGTGAGTTATTCTGGTCAGGATTCTTATAATATCCACGGAGGAAAAAATAATATTCAAAATCTGGTTTCTCTTAAGGCGCAAGACGATGATTATCAAATTTCTGAAGGTTTTAGAGGAACAATTAAGAATGTTCTTGCTATAAGACACCCGTACATTAACAGTCCACAAGGGTCATATGCTATCGAAATAGATGGATACAATAAAGAACTTGGATACATTAAACCAGACGCTATAACAGATGTTACTATTGCAAATGCAACTCTTGTTAATCTGTCTGACAAAACCAATTACCAGCATACAACTGCAGCTATTTCTACATCTAATTCGGCAATAACATATATACATAATTCTAAAATATCTGGTTTCTCTGATGTTGTTAAGTTTGATAAATCATATACATCTTTAGCTGTTATACAAAAAGCATTTATGATGGATAATAGTTTTTTCAACATTCATGGTAAAGGTATAACCACTGGCAATGCAACAATTAACGGAGCCTTAGATATTCTAAAATACAATAGATTTACCGAAAGCTTTGTTGGTGTAAATGATTTATTTAGTGATCCAAAAAGCTCTATTGTGCCTAAATTTCAATTAAAAAAATCATTAAACAATTATATGGTGATGCAATAATAAAATAGCTTGCGCTTGATTTTACTATACAAGATCAATCCAAATCAAATGTATATCACAAACACTATGTCAAAAATATTAACAAGCTTAATCTTCTTTCTTGCAGCAAGTACAATTCTTGCACAACAAGCAAATGAAGCTATATTCTTTACACAAAGGAGTCAGACTAATAAATTTCACACTATTAGTGATCTGCAAGCTCTAAAGAAAGGTCAACTCGTAAAGTTATATCAAGATCGAGTCGAGGAAATCATAACCATACTCCCATTTCTATCACTTACCAATGAACCTGGTGTAAGACTAAGTGATATTGGCATTAAGGAAGATTCTCGACATCTCAAAATCCTCAGAAATAATAACGAGTCTACACGAAAAAACTTAGAAGTCACCAAAGAAACGATAGAAGAGTTGGTTCCGTATGCTGATACAGAAAAAATTATCTGGACAATCCTTTACTATGAAGAAGTCATAAAAAAAATGAGAATAGGAGTTAACGGAAATTTTTAAAAATTAAATTAGTAATGTGTTTAAATTATCATATTTACTTAGGGTTAGAAGCGACAATTGTCGCTTCTATTTTTTTATTTAATTGTAAGATTAACGGATTTATAACTACTAAGATTATGACATTATCTGTACTATATCTCTTATTAGGAACCGTTACAGCAGTAATAGGTGCACTTCCTCTTGGAGCTGTTAATCTGGCAGTTATTCATACCTCTGTAAAAGAGAATATTAAAAACGCATCCTACATAGCACTAGCTGCAGGGATTGGAGAAGTTTTACTAGCCCTTTTTGCGCTGCACTGCAGTATGGAATTATCCATTTTTTTTCAAGAAAATCAATGGATTCAAATCGTGTTCATTATACTCTTCTTCTCTATTGGAATGTATTTCTTACTTTTCAAGAAGAAAATAAATCCCAAACATAAATCTAACAAGCTAAAGCTATCCAATTCTAAATTCCTTACCGGTTTTTCTTTGGCAATATTAAATCCTCCAGTAATTATTTACTGGGTTTTAGCTATTTCACTGGTGAACAAATATATTTTCAAACTCACAGTTCAAAACCCACTCACCTCTCTTTTTCTTTTCTTTCTGGGAATCTACTTAGGGAAAATAGGAACATTATATTTTTATGGTCGATGGGGAAATAAAATTGCACAACAACCAGGAGATTCAAAAGCTAAGCTTTCTAGGATTATAGGCATAGTCTTGGTGGTTATTTCTATTTTCCAGGGCATCAATTTTTTGGCCGAATAAAGAAGTAACCTCCTATAGCAAAATACCATTTTTTAATCCATTTGTACAAGTAATTATCCATTAAGTGTTTTTATATTTGTCGGCAATTCTGATAAAATTATATTGCTGTGAATAAAGACGATTTCAACTCTAAATTAATGTTGCCAAAAGAAGAAATGCAACGTTATGGGTATAAGATTATAGATCATATTGTAGACCATTTTGAGACTCAAAACTCAAAAAAACCTGTAACCATTGCTTCAAGAGAAGAAATGGATTCGTTATTAACAGAAGATTTACCTGATCACCCCACTCCTGCAAATGAAGTTCTGGATTTTGTAATGGATCAAGTCATTCCAAACAGTAGTATTGTATCTCACCCAAAATCATACTCTTTTGTACCTGGACCAAGTAACTACATAAGTGCAATGGCTGATACTATTGCGACTGGTTTCAACATATTCTCTGGTGGTTGGGCAGCATCTCCGGCAGCAGCAGAATTAGAAATAGTAGTTATGAACTGGTTGCTTAAGATTTTTGGATTTCCAACAAAAAAGGGAGGGGGGATATTTACAAGTGGCGGTTCGATGGCAAATCTTACTGCATTGGTAACAGCCAGAAGGATAAAATGTGGTCAAGATTTTTCCAAAGCTATAATCTACTTATCAGATCAAGCTCACTCTTCAAATATAAAAGCGATTAAGGTAATTGGCTTTAAAAAGGAGCAGATCAGACTTATCCCTACTGATCTAGAATTTAAAGTTTCTTTAAACAAATTAAAAAATGTAATTGCCAAAGATCGTCTTGAAGGATATCAACCGTTTTGCATAATTGCTTCTGCAGGAACTACCAACACAGGAACTGTAGATCCTATGGATGAAATTGCAAATATCTGTGAGGAAGAAAATTTATGGATGCATGTCGATGGAGCTTATGGAGGTGCGGCAATTTTAGCTGATAAAGGAAAAAAACTTTTAAAAGGTATCGAAAGAGCAGACTCATTAACTGTAGATCCACATAAGTGGTTTTTTCAACCTTATGAGATGGGTTGTTTATTGGTTAAAGATCATAACTGGTTAAGCGGCACATTTAGTGAGAAACCAGAATACTTAAGAGATATAGAAGGTAATGAATCTGAAATTAATTTTTATGATCACGGTATTCAATTAACTCGACGTTTTCGTGCATTAAAATTTTATATGTCATTGAAGACATTTGGCCTAGAATCTTTTAGAAAAGCTATACAATACAACATAGACCTTGCAGAACAGACCGAGGATATCTTACGAAAAAGCACATATTGGGAAATTACATCACCAGCGACATTAGCCATAATTAACTTTAGATATCATCCTATTGGTCATCAGCTTTCTGAAGAAGAATTAGATCGTATCAATCAGAATATTTCTAAAAAAATAGTCGATTCCAGAGAGGCAATACTGGTAACTACAGTTTTACAAGGTCAGATCGTACTTAGAATGTGCCTTATAAATCCAAGAACAACTATTAATGATATTAAAAGTACGTTACAACAGTGTGAAATCTACGGAAAAGAAGAATTGGCTATAATTGCAAAAGAAACATGCTAGGCTATTGTTAAACTAACCACATACCCTTCGTTATTTCTCACATTAAAGACTGTATTATCTTCAAAAATAAGATATTGCCCTTTAATTCCTTTTAGCACACCAGAATATTCTGGTGTTTTCGTCAGGTTAAGGCTTTTTAATGCATTGGGATATTGAAGCACAGGAAAATGAAGTTGAGTTTCTTTTCCATTTTCAATAAAATACTCTTTTACTTCATCAGGGATAAAATCCTTTAGCTTGTCTTTAAAAGAGATCAAGTCTTCATCTGTTATTTCATTCTTAAGCATGGTACGCCAATTTGTTTTATCAGCAACCTTTTCTTTTAAAGCTACCTCGGTAATACCAGCCAAATACCGATTAGGAACCTCTACAATTTCTATAGCCTCATGCGCTCCCTGATCTATCCACCTTGTAGGTACCTGGGATTTTCTGGTTACTCCCACCTTAACATTACTAGAATTAGCCAGATACACAATATGTGGCTGAAGCTGTGCCTTTTTCTCAAATTCTAAATCTCTATCTTCAATATCTAAATGTGCAGTACTTAATTCTGGGCGCATTACCCAATCTCCGACTTGAGGTTGGTTATAAAAGTCATCATAACAATATCCTTGTCTAAATATTTTTTTATTTTCACCACAGGCAAGACATTGATATCTTACAAATTCTATTCGTATTTTTTTATCCAATAACTGATTCATATGGATAAAATCGGATTCGAAAACCAGATAATATTGAATAGGGTCATTAATTTCTGTTTGCATTTTTGTTAGTACTCCCTGATATTGCATAAAATTTCGTTATATAATAATCTAATAAGAAGAATGTGATTATTTTTATTATTTTAGTTTCTAATTGACAACAACAAAAATAATGTATTCCAATTTTATATCAGAATTGATGTACTTTATTTTTACCTAAATATACATTAAAAAATGCCAATCCCATTAGTTAATTCTATAGCCAGCTGGTTCTTAAAAAAGCGCTTTCATCAAATGGAGCTTTTTCTTAAGTACCCCAATGAGGTTCAGCTTGAGTTACTGCATGTGCTATTAGAAACAGCTAAGAATACAGAATTTGGGAAAAGCTATGATTTTGCAACCATAAGCAATTATGAAACTTTTAAAGAACGTGTACCTATACGATCTTATGAGGATTATGAATCAGTAATCGAAAGAAGTCGTTTGGGAGAACACAATATTTTTTGGCCTACTCCTATCAAGTGGTTTGCAAAATCTAGCGGTACTACCAGTTCAAAAAGTAAATTTATCCCTGTTAGTGAGGAATCACTAGAAGATTGTCATTTTGCAGCTGGTAAAGATCTCTTATGTATGTATCTTAATAATAATGAGGAATCAAAACTTTTTACCGGTAAAAGCCTTAGGTTAGGAGGTAGCAAAGAATTGTATAAAGAAAACGGAACTTCTTTTGGAGATTTATCCGCAATAATCATTGATAACATGCCCTTTTGGGCAGAGTTTAGCTCTACTCCTAGTAACGAAGTGTCATTAATGAGTGATTGGGAGTATAAAATGAAAGCTATTGTTAATGAGACTATTCAGGAAAATGTAACTAGCTTAGCAGGTGTTCCTTCGTGGATGTTGGTTTTACTTAATCAAGTGCTGGAAATTACAGGAAATGAGAATATCTTCGAAATCTGGAATAATCTCGAAGTGTATTTTCATGGTGGGGTAAGCTTTGAGCCATACAAAGATCAATACAGTAAAATTTTACCTAGAAACTCTTTTAAATATTATGAAATATATAATGCTTCTGAAGGCTTCTTTGCTATACAGGATCATAATAATTCTTCTGAGTTATTATTAATGTTAGATTATGGGATATTTTATGAATTCATACCTATGAATACATATGGTACCAAAACTGAAAAGGTGATCCCATTAAGCGAAGTAGAAGTTGGAAAAAATTATGCTATTATCATTACGACTAATGCTGGATTATGGCGTTATAAAATTGGAGATACTATTCGCTTTACCTCTATAGATCCATATAGAATTAAGGTATCAGGAAGAACCAAGCATCACATTAATGTCTTTGGAGAAGAGCTTATTATCGAAAATGCAGAAGAAGCTCTTAGAAAGACAACCAAAACCACTAATAGTGAGATTGTAGATTACACCGTGGCTCCAATTTTTATGAAAGGACGAGAAAAAGGCGCACATGAGTGGATCATTGAATTTAAAAAGCATCCCGAAGACATTAAAGAATTTATTCATATTCTAGATCAAAACCTGCAACAGGTAAACAGTGATTATGAAGCCAAGAGATACAACAATACAACTCTTAATATTCTTCATGTACGTATTGCAAGACAAAACCTATTCTATGATTGGCTGAAAAAGAATGACAAACTGGGAGGGCAACATAAAATCCCAAGGTTATCCAATGAGCGAATCTATATTGAAGAATTAATTGCTTTAAATAGTGTAGGTTCTTATTCTCCCTGATTAAGAAACAGTTAAACCTATCAAAATCAGTCTTTTTTCTATAAAAACCTCAAATAAAAACGCAAATAATTACGGTTAAACCGTAAAATAACTATGTAAGAATTGTCGTTTTTAACAAAATTATCAGTATTTCATCGTCCAAAAAAAGCGTTTGATCTAAAAAATATCAAATCATTTTTTAGGCTCTTATTTTCATATTAAATTTGTCCTCAGATAGTTATTAAATATATCAAAGCCCCAAAATATGAAAACTACGATATCTTGCATTACTTTATTATTTCTGGCCATAGGAATTAACGCACAAGAAATCAAAACCAAAAATCATATTACTACAGCCAATGAAACGGCTGCTGTAACTTCAAAGGAGACTACTACAGATATTTCTTCTTCAACTAGGGCTTTAAAAACAGAAAACACATTAGAAGAAGACACATGTTACAGTGAAATTTCTAAAGCAACATTTTACGAAGCTTTAATTCGTCAAAATGGTTTAGAAATATATCTTAACAACAGTGATCTTGTATTAAAAAACACAGAAGATATTATTACTAATAATAAGGAACGAATATCATATTCAGAATAATTATATCATCAACTAATCAACCAACAAAAAACACCTTTATAAATTTATAAAGGTGTTTTTTATATATAAAAAGTTTTTCTATATTTTTCTTCTACTTAAGAGACTGCTTTAAGCTTTTTAATTGTAGATTTATTTAGCTTCTTTTCGGCATAATCTTTAGTTACTCTAAACTCTGTTTCTTCGCTTTCTGGCAGTTCGAACATTGCATCTGTTAAAATTGCTTCACAAAGTGATCTAAGACCTCTTGCTCCTAATCTGTATTCCAGAGCCTTTTCTACAATATACTCTAATGCACCATCAGTAATTGAAAAACCAATATTATCCATTTCAAACAACTTCTTATATTGCTTTATAATAGCATTTTTAGGAACTGTTAAAATAGACCTAAGGGTTTCTTCATCCAGAGGATTCATATAAGAAAGTACAGGAAGCCTACCAATAATCTCAGGAATCAATCCAAAATCTTTTAAATCTCTTGGAATAATATACTGTAACAGATTATCTTTCTCAATAGCGTCTTCACTTTTAGAAGCACTATATCCAACCGCTTGCATATTTAATCGTTTCTGGATCATTTTTTCGATCCCATCAAAGGCACCACCTGCAATAAAAAGAATATTTTCGGTATCTACTTCTATAAATTTTTGATCCGGATGTTTACGCCCACCTTTTGGCGGAACATTTACTACAGTACCTTCTAGCAACTTAAGTAAAGCTTGTTGAACTCCTTCTCCAGAAACATCTCTGGTAATACTAGGATTATCACTTTTACGAGCTATTTTATCAATCTCATCAATGAATACGATACCTCGCTGTGCTTTTTCAAGATTATAATCTGCAGCCTGAAGTAATCGTGTAAGAATACTTTCTACATCTTCACCCACATAACCTGCTTCGGTAAGTACAGTTGCATCTACAATAGCCAATGGAACGTTAAGCATTTTAGCAATGGTTTTAGCCATTAATGTTTTACCCGTACCCGTTTGACCCACCATAATGATATTACTCTTTTGAATCTCAATATCATCTTCTGTTTGTGGTTGCAATAAGCGCTTATAATGATTATATACTGCAACAGACATTACTTTTTTTGTAAACTCCTGTCCTATTACATATTCATCCAAAAACTTCTTGATAGCCATAGGCTTTCGTAACATTAATTCGTTACTAAGCTCACCTGTTTCTTCATCTTTAGCTTCTTCTACTACAATTCCATGTGCCTGAACAATACACCTATCGCAAATATGGGCATCTAACCCTGCAATAAGCAAATTGGTTTCGGGCTTCTTTCTTCCGCAAAAAGAGCATTCTAAGTCTTCCTTAGCCATAGTTATTTAATTTCATTTTCATAAAAACTTCTCTTGTTTTCGTATATGCATACAAGTATAAGGGAAAAATCCCCTTATTAACAAGAAAAATCACATCATTCTCTAGTCAAAATCTCATCAATCATTCCATACTCCAGAGCTTTATCTGCTTTCATCCAATAATCTCTATCGCTATCCTCATACACTTTATCGTAGGTTTGTCCGGAGTGTTTGGCAATAATTTTATATAATTCTTCTTTTAATATCAAAATCTCACGTGCAGTGATTTCTATATCACTTGCTTGTCCTTGGGCACCACCTAATGGCTGATGAATCATTACGCGACTATGAGGTAATCCAGAACGTTTTCCTTTTTGCCCTGCACATAATAACACAGCTCCCATAGATGCAGCCATACCTGTACATATAGTAGCTACGTCTGGCTTGATAAATTGCATTGTATCATAAATACCAAGGCCTGCATAGACACTTCCTCCTGGAGAGTTAATATAAATCTGAATATCTTTAGAAGAATCTACACTTTCGAGAAATAACAATTGAGCCTGAACAATATTAGCCACCTGATCATTAATCCCGGTTCCTAAAAATATAATACGATCCATCATTAACCTCGAAAAAACATCAAAAATAGCAATATTCATTTGACGTTCTTCTATGATATTAGGAGTCATCCCGTTTGGATACATACTACTAACGATCTGGCCATAATAGTTACTATTAATACCATGATGCTTTGTAGCGTATTTTTCGAATTCTTTTCCGTAATCCATATTTCTTTTTCTGAAATTTTTATTGATAAAAAGGGCGTTAACCTAAAGATAGTTTAACGCCCTAAATATAAGTATAATTCCTTAGTAAATTACAACATTAATTATTTGTAAACTTCTTTTATGAATTCATCAAAGCTAACCTCTTTTATCTTTAGCTTTGCATTTTCTTTATAATAATTAAGCAACTTTTTACTCATCAATTGCTCAGAGATTCTCTTAACCTCTTCTTGATTTGATAATATTCTTGCTGCAATATCCTCTAGCTCTTTATCTTCTGGAGAATTTTGCCCAAATTGAGCCATCTGACCTTTAATCAAATCTTTTGCAAAATCTTTTAATTCTTCAAAAGTTACCTGAAGGTTATTATCATTAATTATTTTACCTTCTATTAATTGATAACGTAATCCTTTTTCACTTTTTTCAAACTCATCCTTTGCTTCATCTTCTGTTAAAGGCTGCTCACCAGTTGCTCTAATCCATTTCTGTAAAAACGTATTAGGAAGGTCAAATGTAGTATTCTCTAAAACGTTTTCAGTAATAGCATTAAGCAGTTGTTGTTCTGATTGTTGCTCGAACTGGCGCTCGGCATCTTCTTTTATTTTTTCTCTCAGATCAGTAACCGATTTTATAACACCAGCGCCATATAGCTTATCAAACAACTCTTGGTCTAAATCTGCAAGCTCCTGAGTATTTATTTCTGAAACTGTAAAGGTTACTTCTATATTAAGATCATGTGCTTCATCATGATTTATTTTTAAAGCACTTATCAAATCATGATCATCGGCAAATAATCCTTTTGTTTTTAACTTGATAACATCACCTATCTTTGCTCCCATAAATTTATCAAGGTTCTTTTTACCTTTAATTTTATCTAGGGAAACAGTAAATGGATTATCTATTTCTTTTTCTTCATTAGCAAAAGAACCAGCTACCAAATCATCTTTCTCTACAGCATCCTTAGGTGTAAGTTTACCATATTGCTTTTGGATAGTTTTGATCTGATTATCGATCATCTCATCGTTTGCTACAATTTTGTAGTGAGTGATAGCTTTTTTGCCATTAAGGTTCACTTCGAATTTTGGAGCTAATCCAAGTTCGAATTCGAAAGAGTAATTATCAGTATCCCAGTCAAAATTTTCCTGTTCTTTAGGCAAAGGATTTCCTAATACATCAAGTTTTTCCTCTGTAAGATATTTATTTAATGCATCTTGTAACAGTTTATTTACCTCATCTACCAAAACTGCTTTTCCATATTGTTTTTTAACAAGCCCCATAGGAACGTGACCTTTTCTAAAACCAGGAATGTTAGCATTTTTACGATAATCACTAAGGATTTTTTCAACCTTATCACTATAATCTTCTTTAGCGATATCTACGGTTACCACTGCATTTAATTCGTCTAATTGCTCTTTTGAAATATTCATTATCTCTACGTTTACTACTAAAAATTGGCTTGCAAAAGTAATACTTTTTTACATCACAACAAACTTTTAACTCCTTGAAAAACAGTAAGCGTTACATTAATTCTTATCTTTCTTCAAAATAGAATGTAGTATTGATTGAAACACAGATAACAAGACACTAAAGATCAGTGCCCACAACCATCCATTTACACTAAAACCAGCTATAAAATAATCTGCCAATAAAATAATTGCTGCATTAATAACTAAAAGAAACAATCCCAAAGTAAGTATTGTGGCTGGTAGCGTTAAAATAACCAGTAAAGGCTTTACAATTGTATTTAAAATTGCCAAAACAACTGCAACTATTAATGCACTAACATAGTTATCGACTCCTACTCCCGGGAGGATTTTAGCTAAAACAAGTACCGCTAAAGCACTTAAAATAAGTTTAAGTAAAAAATTCATACCTCAAATATAAACTTTATCTTATTCAATAAAAAAAACCTGCTGAAAAAACAGCAGGCTTTTATCTAAACATTGTTTAGTATATTTTCTTAGTTAACATCATTGTTTAAGGTAACAGTACCATAATCCGCAGGATTAACCCTTGGCAAAGTAGAACCATAAGTAGCTTTAATAGCATCCAATGTCCCATTTGTTATCAAAGCATGAGCTCTTGGCGTTGGGTGCACCCCATCTAATGAGAACCCTCCTCCACTAACAAATTCTGATGTAATCACTCCTCCATCAATAGAAATACCTCCATTTGCAGCTTGCGCCAAATCGGCTGCTGCATCATAGAACGCCAACCCTTTTGCTGTTGCAAGACCTGCAATAGTAGCATTAAATCCAGTACGAGCATTTTCTATAGCTGTCTGTTCTGCTGGGATTAACACGTATTTATCTTCCAAAGGAAAACTAACACCATTAACCGATAATTGTCCTGCATCTTCTTGGGACAAACCTAAACCTACCAATTCTGCAAATCTGGCTTCATTAAGTTTCCCTATAATACTTGAACTGGTAAGCACTAACAAATCATCTGCAGTAGCTTGTCTTGCCTGACCGTACTGTGCTCCAAAAAGAGCTGCTTTTAACGCTCCAAATGTAGGAGTTAAAGCTGCAGTCAATTGTGCCGTTTTATCCTCGAGCGATTCATCTTTAATTACCACAGCACTTGCTCCGGTAGTAGAAAATTCTATTGCTCTTTCTGGAACACCAATACCTGCAAATGCAAGGTTTAATCCTGCATAGGTTGCATTAAGAGTAGGTATTTGTGGTCCGAAATCAGGATTCAAAGGACTTAATGGCGCATAAGGAACAGTTGTGAAAAATGGTATAGAAGTTACACTTGGTAAATTCAACAACACTCCTTTTGCTCCTTTTGCAGTAAGTGCATCAATTAATTGACTATATACACCTGCAAATACAGTAGTATTTGTAATATCATTTGAACCATATGAAGTTGGATCAAGATTAGGCACTTCATTATTATCTGCTCCTACACCACCAGAAGTAGCATAGCTAAGTATATCATTATTTCCGATCCATAAACTAAAAAACGTAGGATTCTGTGCTACAGCATCTCCTATTACTGTTGCTGTTGCCGAAGAAGCAAATCTTGCATAATAAGGATTTGCCAAACCACCTGCTACCCCAGCTACATTACCATATCCTGGTGCAGCCAAATGAAAACTTTTTGCTCCGGGAACTCCCATATTATTAAAAGAACCGTTTAAACTACTAGATATCTCGGTAGTAGGTGCGGCTCCTATATACACAGAAGGACCAACAGGCTTACCATCTGCATCAAAAACCAGCACAAATCTATTGTCTAAAATCTGAGTTCCTCCTAGTAATGCTCCTCCTGTATTATCCGACATTAATGGTTGTGTAAAATCACCACCACCTGCAAATGCAAATTGCTTGGATAATATATTAGGATATGAATTTTCTTGTCCTGTTATATATAATGCTCCGTCGGCAAAACCAGCCGTAAGTGAATTTCCTAATGCCACATAAGTACTAAAATCAGCTTCTCCACTTTTATACGTTCCTGCTTCATCAATCGGATTATCAAATTCTGGCTCACATGCTATTATTCCTAATGCAAGAATTGCTAAGTATTTTATATTTTTCCTCATCATCTTTATTACATTTTATAAGTTAAACCAAGTCCAGGAGCAAATGCGCTGGATTTATATGTTCCTCCAAAAGATTCTCTACCACCAGTCGAGTTTGTACCAAAATCATAAGAAGCATCCACCTCTTCAAATCTTAAATAAAAGAATGAAGCATCAATAGCTAGCTTAGGTGTTACAGCAAAACTCAAACCACCAGTGAATCCATCAGAGTCATTACGAGGCGTTTCTGGAGCAAAATAACCTGGTTGCACTGGAGTTTCATCACGATAATACCCTGCTCTTAAGGTAATTTTATTAGTCGCCTGATACTGCAATCCAAGTCGGTATACTGAAGAATTTTTATAATTACGTGGGTTTACTGAATTAGAGCCATTACCAAAAGTAAGATCTAATGATTCATATACATCCCAGAATTGTCTGTTATAATCAAATGCAAATACCCATTTCTCATATTCGTATGAAAGTCCTACAGTAAGCTCTGCTGGTAATGGTAGCTCTGCATTAAAAGTTGTAGTTCCATTAGCCGGTGCTGCAGGAGAATTTGGGAAATTCGAAAAAGTAGCTTCTCCTCCTTCAACTTCCATAATAATCTCACTACGATAGTTAAACCCTATATGAAAATCTTCGGTAGGATTAAACATTGCTCCTATACTCCATCCCCAATTAGTAACTCCAGAATCATCAACCGTAATATTGGAACGATTACCTTCTAAATCGGTTGTTGTTCTACTGGCATTACGATTAAAATTCACAGAACCCGTAACATAAATAGGTCCACCACCAATACTAAAATAATCAGAAATCTTAAACGATACTACTGGCTGTATATAGATTGCCGCTAATTCAATATTATTAACCAAATGAGAACCTGCCCAATCAGTCGGCCATTCTACTTCACTACCAAAAGGAGTATATACTCCCAAACCAATAGACATCCAATCATTTACCTTATAAGAACCATATAAATTAAGAGGAGTACCCACAGAACTATCAGTTTCTGAAGAAGTACCTAATCCTTGGTTTTGATATATTACATCTGTAAAAATCCCACTTACACCAACACTTACGTTTAATTTATTTTCTAAGTACACAAGACCCGCAGGATTAAAGAATACCAACTCAGCACTACTTACCACAGCTACACCAGTATGCCCCATGGCAATCGCTCTTTGTCCTTGCACACTAACTCTATATCCGCCTGCATACGTAACCAAAGTTACCGAGACGAACAGAATAAATAATAAAAGTTTTCTCATAATTAATTAGTATTGTTTGTTATGTTAGAATGAACTTGTCTACTTTTTTGTTTGTGAGTAAAAAATTTTGGCAGTTAATCTAGAACAAAAGGTTTTTTAAGGGCTTCACCAAGACATATTATGGTAAAGACACAAAAATTTAGAGGCCAAAATGTAAAATTCGTAGGTAAACAAAAAGTTTAGATAAGTTCTACATTAAAATTTGATTTTCCAAATTTAATAGAAAATACCAATTATCCAACGAAATCATCAAAATATTATGCATACATAGCATTTTTTCTCTATTTTTTAATGAATTCTAACACTTCTTCCAAAAAATTCGTCGGGTTTTCGGCATGTAACCAGTGACCTGCGTTTGAAATTTCCCCGATTACCGAATTAGGGAAT
Source organism: Aquimarina macrocephali JAMB N27 (assembly GCF_000520995.1). Taxonomy (GTDB): domain Bacteria; phylum Bacteroidota; class Bacteroidia; order Flavobacteriales; family Flavobacteriaceae; genus Aquimarina; species Aquimarina macrocephali. The sequence goes on from NZ_JACA01000035.1 coordinate 27,602, forward strand.
TGTTTTTTTATTCTGGCTTCATCTTCTTCCAAAATATAATTAGATCTTTCTCCTCTAAGAAAAAGAGCACGTCCAGAATAACTATATTGTTCTGGAAGTTCTACTCCTATTTCATAAGCATTTTCAATCAATGCTTTTAAATTTATTCGCAATCCGAGCGCCCCTTTATCTATCCAGTACAAATTTTTAAGAAGGAACATTCTTACTCCTGCATCAGGCACATATGCACTTAACTCCTGATCCACTTCTCCTCTGGATTTTAAAACTTCAAAATCTAAAGCACTTAATCCATCCAAAACATCCTGATGATGCAATGGATAATATTTTGGTCCTATATCGGCTATAATTAGATGATCAATCAAATTAGGATATTTTGATGCAAAAAGCATTACCGTCTTCCCTCCCATGGAGTGTCCCAAAACATTACAGTTTTGCAAATGATGTTCTTCACAATACGTTGCTAAATCATCTGCAAGTATATCATAACTAAACTCATTACTATGAGGACTTCTTCCATGGTTTCGTTGATCTACCAAATGAACCTGAAATCCTTGTTCAGAGATTTTCTTTCCGAGTGTTTTCCAATTATCTCCCATCCCTAAAAATCCATGAAGGATTATAAAAGGTTGCCCTTCGCCAAAAACATTTGCATGTAACTTCATATCTACAATTTATTTTAATCGATGCAAATACATATTAACTACATTTTCTAATCCCAGATATATAGATTCACTTATTAAAGCATGCCCAATAGAAACTTCAAGAAGTCCAGGGATATTTTCTTTAAAAAATTTGATGTTATCTAAAGAGAGGTCATGACCTGCATTTACTCCAACCCCAAGGTCTATTGCTTGTTGAGCACAAACCGAGTAAGGCTGTATCGCTTTCAAGTTTCCTTTAGCATATTCTGAAGCAAATTCTTCAGTATACAATTCAATTCTATCTGCTCCCGTAATTGCAGCACCTTCTATTATCTCAGAAACAGGGTCTACAAATATTGAGGTTCTAATATCATTACGTTTAAACTCAGATATTACTTCTTTTAAAAAACCTTCATGTTTTTTTGTATCCCAGCCCGCATTACTTGTTATAGCATCCACTGCATCAGGCACCAAAGTAACCTGTGTTGGTTTAACAGCCAATACTAACTCTATAAACTTAGGGATTGGGTTTCCTTCTATATTATACTCTGTACTTACAATTGGCTTCAGATCATATGCGTCCTGATATCGTATATGTCTCTCATCTGGTCTTGGATGTATTGTAATTCCTTCTCCCCCAAAATTCTGGATATCGGTAGCTACTTGTATTAAATTCGGAGTATTTCCTCCTCTTGAATTACGTAAAGTTGCAATTTTATTAACGTTAACACTTAACTTTGTCATGGTTTTTGATGTCTTTTACTAAAAAAGCAAAAATACAAAGTTGAGAACGCCTTGATTGTATATTTTTTGATTATTTTGCATAATATAGCCCCCAAAAGTTATGAAAACGAATTTATACATAGTTAATGAAATAGAACCTCTTGATGTATCTGTCAAAGTAACAGAGGCACAATTGCTATTCAATGAACTTACTTATACCCATTTTCCAGTTATAAAACAGAATATATATCTAGGATGTATCTCTGAAGCAGATATCCGATGTTTTGAAACCGACAAAACTTTGGATGCGTATCAATACGCCCTTGAAGGATTTTATGTAAGAAAAGATGATAACTGGTTGGATATTCTAGAATCTTTTGCACAGAATAATTCTAATATTATGCCAGTACTTGATGACAACAATAGTTATATAGGCTTTTTTGAACTTGGTGATATTATAAACCTTTTTAATGAAACCCCGTTTCTTAGTGAGCCTGGTAATATTTTAATAGTAGAAAAAGGTGTTCTGGATTATTCTTTTAGTGAAATTTCACAAATTGTAGAATCTAATAATGCCAAAGTGTTGGGGTTATTTATATCTAATATGGAAAATGATGTTGCACAGATAACATTAAAAATTAGTGATAGTGACATTAACAATATCGTACAAACATTTAGAAGATATAGCTATAATATTGTTTCAAAACATCAAGATGATACATTTTTGACAAACCTTAAAGAAAGATCCCAATATTTAGCAAAATACCTTAATATTTAGAACAGTTTACCTAATCCAATACTAACACAAATCAAATTATAATGAAGATCGGTATATACGGCCAGTTCTATCATAAAAATTCGGGAATCTACATCCAACAGTTATTAGAAACTCTTGACAAAAATGGTGTAGAAGTTGTAATTGAGAAAAATTTTCTCGAATTGATAAATCTTCATGATGAAATAGATAAAACATATTCTCATTTTAGCACTTTTGAGGAACTAGATACATCTTATGATCTTTTTTTTAGTATCGGAGGGGATGGTACTATTCTCAAAACGATCACCTATGTTCGAGATTTAGGAATCCCTATTGCGGGTATCAATACTGGAAGACTAGGTTTTTTGGCAACCATTCAAAAAGAAGAAATTAAAGATACTATAGCACTCATCCTTGACAAAAAATTTTATATTTCTTCAAGAAGTCTCGTAACGATAGAAACTTTACCAGCAACTGAAGAATTCGGAGTATTAAATTTTGCTATGAATGAGATCGCAGTAAGTCGAAGAAATACAACCTCTATGATTACTGTGCATACAAGTCTTAACAATGAATTCCTTACTTCATATTGGGCAGATGGCTTAATTGTTTCTACCCCTACCGGCTCTACAGGATATTCATTAAGTTGCGGTGGCCCAGTAATGATGCCTGATGCAGAAAGCATGGTACTCACTCCTATTGCTCCGCATAATCTTAATGCAAGACCTCTTGTTATACCAGATAGTCAAGAAATCAAATTACAAGTTTCGGGAAGAGAAGACACCTATTTGATTTCTTTAGACTCAAGAATACATACACTACCAAATGAAGCTACAGTAGTTATTAAAAAAGCTCCTTTCAAAATCAACATGGTAGTTCTTCAAGATGATAGTTTTCTAAAAACGTTGCGTAAAAAGATGCTTTGGGGGGAAGATAAACGCAATTGAACAATAAAATGTGCTAAAAAGTGTTTTTTATTCATACTATTTTACTCAAATTCTTGTGTACTAAAGTTAATTGTTATATTTGCAAACTTTTGAAAATCTATGAGATACTTAGCATCACTTATAATTGTTGTATTTTTTATACAACCAATCGCATCACAAACTTACGAGGTAGGTTTGATGGCCGGAGGAGCTAACTATATAGGAGATGTAGGATCTACATACTATATTTCGCCTAATAATGTTGCTTTTGGAGCTATCGGAAAATGGAATCGAAGTAAACGACATGCTTTTAGAGCTTCATTTTTATATGCCAAACTCAATGCTAATGATGATAAAGGAGGTGACAGAAGAAAACAAAGAGGATTAAGTTTTAGTAATTCTGTAAAAGAAATATCGCTAGGAATGGAATTTAATTTCTGGGATTGGTATCTTTACGACGGAGAATCCCAATTTACCCCTTATCTATATACAGGAATCACCACATTTAATTATGGTGCATTAGCTGTTGATGCGAATAATCAAATCGACGCGTATGCCGATAAATGGAGTTTCGCAATCCCTATGGTTTTAGGGATTAAAAAAACATTAGGTGAAAATTTTGTATTTGGCGCAGAAATAGGTGCTCGATACACGTTTACTGATAACCTTGATGGCAGTAATCCTGATGATAGATTTGGAACAGGATTTGGTAATTTAAATAACAATGACTGGTATGTATTTACAGGTATAACACTATCGTATACCTGGGGTAGAATACCGTGTTTTTGTGCTTTCTAAAAATGATTGATAAAAAACAATTAAACACTAATATCCCACAGCACGTTGCCATTATTATGGATGGTAATGGGCGATGGGCCAAAAAGAAAGGTCTATTTAGAGCCGTTGGTCACGAAAACGGAACTAAAGCTGTTAAAGAAGCTGTAGAAAGCAGTGCCGAAATAGGCATTAAGTATCTTACACTTTATGCTTTTTCTACAGAAAACTGGAATAGACCAAAACTTGAAGTAGATACCTTAATGAAACTTTTGGTAAGTTCCTTAAAAAAGGAAATCAAAACACTTCAGGACAATAATATTAAACTTAATGCTATTGGAAATTTGCAGTCGCTTCCCAAAAAAGCGAGAGTAGAACTTTTAGAAGTTATCGAAAAGACCAAATCCAATACACATATGACGCTTACTCTGGCTCTGAGTTATGGAAGCAGAGAAGAGCTTATAAAAACTATCCAAGAAATAAGTATTAAAGTTAAAAATGGTGTAATTTCGCCACATCTTATAAATGAATCAGTCATTAATGAGCATTTGTACACAAAAGACCTGCCTGATGTGGACTTATTGATACGTACCAGTGGGGAACAACGTATCAGTAATTTTTTACTATGGCAAATTGCGTATGCAGAATTATATTTTACAGAAATTTTATGGCCAGACTTTAAAAAAGCCGATTTATTCGAGGCCATATTCAATTATCAAAAAAGAGAAAGAAGATTTGGAAAAACTAGTGAGCAGCTCAGTTAAAGAAATGACAAAAAAACTACCTATTACGTATTTTACGTTACTCGCCTTATTAATATCAACATCACTTTCTGCACAAAATTTACCTGGTGCTAACGGGAAAGAATACATTATTGGAGATATTAAAGTTACCGGGATTACCAGTTACAATGAAAACACAGTAATTACTTTTACTGGCCTTAGAAAAGGAGAGCGTGTTTTTCTTCCGGGAGATCGGATAAGTAAAGTCATTAAGAAATTGTGGGATCTCGAATTATTTAGCGATATTAACTTTTACATTAGTAATGTAGAAGGAGACGTTGCTGATCTCGAAATTAACATACAAGAAGTACCTGAGTTAAACGAAGCCCGTATTCAAGGAATTAAAAAGCGTAAATCCGAAGAGTTAATTAAAGACAATGGATTAACCAAAGGTGCAAAGGTTACAGAAAACCTCATAACTACAACTCGTAATTTTATTACTAATAAGTATAAAAAAGACGGATTCCTAAACACTAAAGTTGTTGTTAACACCATTCCTATTAAAGACACAGTTGCAAGCAACAAGGTAAATATGGTTGTTCTGATCGACAAAGGAGATCGGGTTAAGGTTGATAAAATCAATATAGAAGGAAACGAGCAACTTTCTGATGCTAAGGTGCGTAGAGCAATGAAAAACACCAAGCGTAAGAAATTTTTAAGATTCTGGAAACGATCAAAATATATCCGAGCAGATTACGAGGAGGATAAAGATAATATCATTACTAAATATAAAGAAAAAGGATATCGAGATGCTCGTATCACCTCTGATAGTTTGATTATAGAAGATGATAATAGTGTATCGCTTAATCTTAATCTTGAAGAAGGTAATAAGTATTATTTTGGTAATATTACATTTCTAGGTAATAGCGTATATACCGACAGAGAATTAGCTCGACAGCTCGTTATTAAAAAGGGAGATGTGTATAATGGCGTTCTTCTAGAAAAACAAATTGCAGATAATAGTAAGCCAGATGCAAATGATCTTACCAATTTATATCAAAATAATGGGTATTTATTTTCTTCTATTGATGCAGTAGAAACAAAAGTATACAATGACACTCTTGATTTTGAAATCAGAGTACGTGAAGGAAAATTAACCTATTTTGATCATATTACCGTTACCGGAAACGATAAAACAAATGATCATGTAATTTATAGAACACTTAGAACCAGACCAGGTCAACGTTACAGTAAGGATCTTGTAGTACGAACCGTTCGTGAATTGGGGCAATTAGGATTTTTTGATCCAGAACAACTAGAACCTCAATTTCAAAATGCAAATCCTCAAGCTGGAACTATAGATATTAATTATCCTGTAGTAGAAAAAGGATCCAGTCAAATTGAGCTTCAAGGTGGTTTTGGAGGAGGTGGTTTTGTAGGAACTCTGGGACTAGCTTTTAGTAACTTCTCAATACGTAATATTTTTAACAAAGAATCTTACAGTCCTCTACCAATGGGAGATGGTCAAACTCTTAGAATCAGAGCTCAGGCCAGTAGATTTTTTCAAACCTATAGCCTTTCTTTTGTAGAACCATGGCTGGGAGGAAAAAGACCATATCAGCTCTCTACATCATTCTCTCACACCATTCAGTTCTTGCTTAACAATAGAACGCGTAAAGTAGATAGAGACAGTAAATTCCTTATTACCGGTGGATCAATAGGAATAGCCAAAAGGTTAAATTGGCCCGATAATTACTTTACATTATCTCAAGCCATCAGTGTAAGACATTATAATCTTAAAAACTATAACACCCGATTATTTACTTTTGGTAATGGATCTTCTAATGATTTATCCTATACCATTGGTATCAATAGAAATAATACAACTGTAAACCCAATTTTTCCAACGGGTGGATCAGAATTTAATCTTGTTGCCAAACTTTCTGTACCCTACTCTCTTTTTGATGGGGTAGATTACGGTGAATTAGCAGATCGTAGAGATTCTTTAGAAGAAGAAAGAAGTAATCTCGATAACACAAATTCGAGAGATCTTGTAAGAAGTGCAGAAATAGGCACTGAGATTGGAGAAATCGATCAGGAGCGTTTTAAATGGCTAGAATACTATAAACTTAAATTTGATGGTACCTGGTATACAAGTTTAGTTAATATAGGGAAAAAACCTCTAGTTTTAAAGACAAAAGCAGAATATGGTTTTTTAGGTGCATATAATAATAATAGAGGTAATATTCCTTTTGAACGTTTTTTCCTGGGAGGAGATGGATTAGGGGCTACAAGTCTTGATGGGCGTGAAGTTGTTTCATTAAGAGGATACCCAAATCAATCTATTACACCTCAAAGTAGAACTAATAATCAAGATTTTGATGCCGATGGGGCAACAATTTATAACAAATATTCGTTAGAGCTTCGTTATCCTATAACACTAAAACCCGCAGCATCAATATATGTGCTAGGATTTTTGGAAGGTGGAGCTTCCTATGATAGCTTTAAAAGTTTCAACCCTTTCCAATTAAGTCGTTCTGCTGGAGCAGGTTTACGTATCTTTATGCCAGCATTTGGGTTATTAGGTATAGATTTTGGGTATGGTTTTGATCCTATTCCGGGAACAAATCAGGCTAATGGATGGGAAACCCATTTTATTATAGGACAACAATTTTAGTTTTGGCACGATTATTTCTATATACACACAAAGTTATGAAAACAAAGGGTCTTTTACTAGTTGCAGCAGTCAGTTGGCTATTTTTCACAAACGCAGTACATGCACAGAAAGGTATTAGGATTGGCTATATTGATATGGGCTATATTCTGGAAAACGTTCCAGAATACAACGAAGCTTCTTCTGAACTCGAAACCAAAGTACAAAAATGGAAAGTTGAAATAGAAGCTGAACTCAAAGAAGTTGAAGAAATGCGTAAAGATCTTAATAATGAAAGAGTCTTGCTTACCAAAGAACTAATTGAAGAAAGAGAGGAAGATATCTTTTTTAAAGAAAAAGAGATATTAGAATATCAACAAAAACGATTTGGTCCAAATGGAGATCTTTTTATTCAGAAAAAAAGATTAGTTCAACCAGTACAGGATCAAGTTTTTGTAGCTGTCCAGGAGATTGCAAAAAACAAAAAGTATGATTTTGTTTTTGATAAATCAGCAGATCTTGTGATGCTCTATTCTGCAGATCGATTCGATATAAGTGATCAGGTATTGCTAAGAATAAACAGAGCTTCAAAAAGAAAACAGCTCAATAGCAAAAAAGACAAGAAAGCTCTGGAAAGAGCCGAAAAAAGAAATGTAGAACAAGAAACAGAAATATCAGATAGAGACAGAGCAGCTCAAAAAAGATTATCAGAAAGAGAGCTACTTCTTAAAGAACGTAAAATCCAAAGAGATTCTATAAGAGCTGCAAAAAAGAAAGAGTTTGAAGCAAGAAGAGCAAGATTATTAGAACTACAAAAAAGAAAAAAAGATTCTATTAATGCTTTAAAAACTCAAAAAGAAAATCTGAAAAATAATGATTCATCGTCTGGTTCTGACAATGATTAAAAAATTAATTTTTATAAATTTATAACACCTTTTAATATTACTTACAAATGAAACAATTTAGAACATTACTAGTAGCTATTGCACTTATCATAGGAACCTCAAGTTTTATGAATGCTCAATCTAAAGTAGCGCATATCGCGTCGCAAGAGCTAGTAGAAGCAATGCCTGCTTTTAAAGCTGCAAAAAGTGAGATCGAAAAATTGAACAAGACCTATGATGCAGAAATTAGAAATATGGTGTTAGAATTACAAAACACTATCAAAAAATATTCTCAGGAAGCTGAAACTAAAACTGACGAGGAGAACTTAAAAAGACAGCAAGAAGTACAGGCTACAGAGAAAAGTATTAACGATTATAGAACAAATGCGCTTCAGGATCTTCAGAAAAAAGAAATCGAACTAATGAAGCCTATCTATGAACAAGCACGTACATCTATCCAAAAGGTAGCAAGAGCACAAGGTTTTCAATATGTATTAGATTCTACTACAGGAACCGGAGTAATTATGGCTGATGGTAAAAACCTAATGGCAGATGTAAAAAAAGACTTAGGTATCTAACAGTTTTACTTTAAACTTTAAATAAAAATAAAAAAAACAGTGAGATGACATCTCACTGTTTTTTTTATTTTTGGGATAAACTATTATGTAATTATGCAAGATCAACCTATTGGCATATTTGACTCAGGTGTTGGTGGAACAACAATCTGGAAAGAAATCGCCTCTCTATTGCCTAATGAGGACACTATCTTTCTGGCTGATAGTAAATATGCTCCTTATGGTAAACGTAGTAAAGAAGAGATTACCGCATTAAGCATTAAAAACACCGAAAAACTCCTTGATTTAAATTGTAAGATCATTGTGGTTGCATGTAATACTGCGACTACAAATGCCATAAAAACGCTACGATCCACTTACAACATACCAATTATTGGCATTGAGCCAGCTATAAAACCGGCAGCTATTAATACCAAAACAAAAAAAGTAGGTGTACTTGCTACAAAAGGTACTTTATCTAGTGAGTTATTTGTCAAAACATCAGATCTGTACACTCAAAATATTGAAGTCATTGAAGTCATTGGCACTGGACTGGTGGAGCTTATTGAAAAGGGCAAGATAGATACGGATGAAATGTATTCATTGCTTCATTCTTATATTACCCCTATGCTTAACAAAAATATAGATCATTTAGTCCTTGGATGTACACATTACCCCTACTTAATCCCACTTCTAAAAAAAATGCTTTCCGACGAGATTATAATTATTGATTCGGGAGAAGCGGTTGCACGACAAACTAAAGCTGTGTTGATTGCAAATAATCTTTTAAATCCAAACCCCAAAATAGGCAAACATACTTTATATACTAATGGTAATGTAGACATACTAAAGAATATATTGCATGAAAATACGATTACGTATACTGCTAAAACTTTAGACTTTTAATTTTTATAAGACATAAACTTAAAAAAGATTGTCTAAAAAATAATGTTCTTCATTTTTATAAGACATAAAGCAACAAATTAGTTCTCAAAAAGACAATAAATAGATTACTTCTAGACAATCTCCATTTCTTTAACTTAAAAGAGGATTAGCAGTAAATAGGTCCGCTAATTCCACCACCACCAGTACCGCCACCGCCAGTGCCTCCACAATTATTAGTGTAACACGTTTGCCCCGGTTGATTACCTTGTCCAGCACAACTGTGTAATGATGGATTACCTGTTCCTCCAATAATAGCTTTAGAGGCTAGGTTAGAAATTTTAATTTTTTCTAGAGACAGTTTTTTTAACGATTCTCTTTTTTTCATTATCTTAAGTTTTTGTAGTTAATAATACCGGATATTACAAATTACAACAACTAACGCTTGTTTTCTTAGCGTCTTTTAACAAAAAAAATTAGAATTTCATAATTATGGACTATGATTATTTAAAATAATTCAATAATGTTCCTTTTTTAGAAGAAGACACAGCCAATTCTTTGCCCGAAGCAAGTACAACGCTCCCTCCTTTCCCCTTCCGATATCGCGTTATTTTACTCACATTCACCAAATAGCTTTTATGAGTTCTTACAAATCCGTGAGTATTTAGGGATTCTTCAAAATATTTCAGCGTTTTGCTTACTAGTTTTTGACCTTTATCCAAGTAAATTTTGGTATAGTTATCGTCAGCTTCGCAATATAGAATATCACAAATCTGTAGAACTTCAAAACCATCTTGCTGTGGGATCGTGATTTTACCTTCTACCGTAGTCACTTTAGGAACTAAAACAGTGTCCAAAAGAGCGGCTTCCCGTTGCTTGATATAACTTACATGATCAACGGCTTTGATAAGGTTATCAATTGCAATAGGTTTTAACAGGTAATAGGTTGCCTGAGCATTTAAGGCATCTACCGCATAATGATCATAGGCAGTTACAAAAACAATTTCGAATGCGCGATCAGGCACTTGCTCCAATAAATCAAATGCATTACCGTAAGGCATTTCTACATCCAAAAACAACATATCAGGAGTATAAGATTCTAGCAGGACTAATGTTTCTTTTACACTGGCAGCTTCTCCCAAAATAGTAACCGAAGGGCAATATTTCCCTAAATAATTTCTAAGTATGGCTCGGCTATTAGCTTCATCATCTACTATGATTGCAGTTAAGTTCATTTACTTGTCTTTCTTAAGAATTAATTTTACCTGGGTTCCTTCTGTATTATCTAGGTCTGATATAAAAACATCTACCTTATCTTTATACATTTTATTAAGGATTGCAATTCTCTTTTTGATATTGCCCATCCCTCTGGATTTTTGAAGTTTTTGATTTTGCGTTTTCAATTCTTTAGACTTTTTACGCCCTATTCCATCATCAGTAATTATAATTTCAATACTCTCTGATGTTTCTTTTTGAAAACGTATGGATAACAAGCCCTTTTCTGTTTTATATCGTAGCCCATGCCATACAGCATTTTCTACATATGGTTGCAATAACATAGGAGGAATCATATATTCATTAATGTCGATTTCTGGATCAACCTCAACCGTATATTCAAATTTATCCTGAAACCTAAAATGCTCTAACTGCACATATAACCTTAAAAGTTCTATTTCTTTTTCTAGAGGAATAAAATCCTCTTCACTATTCTCTAAAACAGCTCTCATCAATAACGAAAAATCAGTAAGGTATCGATTTGCGGTTCTTTCATCACTCGTAGCTATAAATGTATTTACAGAATTTAAAGCATTAAAAATAAAATGAGGATTCATTTGGGAGCGTAGTGATTTTAATGCTAAAAGGTTATTTGCATACCGTTGTTGCTTCATATTACGATACATTAAATACGCAGCAAGAAGTAATAAAACTGTTAACCCTATTAAAAAATAAATTACAGTTTGTTGTCGTATACTTTGTTGATTTGCTATTTCTTGAGAAGCAAATGCCAATTCGTATTTTGCCTCATTTAGCTCTCTGTCTTTCTCTAGCGTGGTAATCCTATTTGCTCTCTGCGCTAACTCTCTACTAAAACGAGCTGCTTGTGATATCTCCTGATCTTTTTGTATATATAACTTATCGATGATGACTTCATATTCTTCAAAGGCATCTGAAGCTTTTTTTAATTCTCCTTTTTCCCGATAGACTTCTCCCAGTTTTCGGGTGGCATCTTTTTGAACAATTAGATCATTTTTTGATTCTGCTTCCTTAATACTTTCTTTCAGATATGGAATAGCTTCATCATATTCTTCTTGCGCAGCAAAGGCACTAGCAATTTTATAATTCTGTACCTGAGTAGTTAAAGAATTATCTTCTGCCGTTGGACCTTCATTTTCATTAGTTTCCTCGATCTCTTCGATATCCTCGAGTGCTTCTTTTCTTAATTGTATTTCTTTACCGTAGCTATTACTCTTATTATAAAAATCTGCTGCAGCCGATCTTTGCCGTGCCGATGTCTTTTTATCCTTTTGTTGTGCTAACTGTACCGAATTATCCAAATACTCCTCAGCATCTCTAATGTTTCCTTCCTCCTGTAACACTTCGGCTAGCTTAGAATTTAATAAGATCACTCTATCATCCAGTTTTTTTCTCTGGCTTATAGAAAGAGCTTTATTATAATTGGTAATAGCATCAGGGTAATTTTGTAGTCCTTTATAACTATCTCCTAAACCTTCATAGACAATAGCTCTTTGAGTATTATTTAATCTAGATTGCTGTAACTGGTCAAAAGTATTTAAAGCCGCCTGATAATTTTTACCTTCTAATCGTGCATTAGCCAATTTAATTTTTACATCAGTGCTATATTTATTTTTAAGACTCATGAGATAATTACTTTCAGCAAGATCGGGTTGTTTCCAATACTTATAAATATCTGCTAATGACTCAAACAATTCGGCTTTTTTATCATCTGACGAAGGATCATCATCTCGTATAGTCTCTAAAGCATTAGTGATATATTCTATACTTGTAGCAGCATCCTTTTTTAAAGTACTTTTTGCTGCTTTTAGATTTTTCTTATACCGAGACTCGCTTTTTTGTTTTGAAACCGATGGTGATTTAGCCTCCCGAGGATTATCATGTACTTCAATATCAATTTTTTGATCATCTTTGATCGTATATCGAATTGTATTAAAACTATCATGAGTAATTACAAGTTCGTCTCCAACACGGGCTTCTATTTTAAAATTACCAAAAATATCAGTTGTTACCGTTCCTTTCCCTAGTACAGTTACGTCCACATCTCTAACTGCTTTTCGAGTACTCTTTTCTTTCACAGAACCTTTGATACTCATTGATTCTGATCGCGCCCTTCTAGCACCATCTTGTCCCAAAACCAATACAGGCAGGAACCAAAGAAATACTATTATCAAACCAATCTTCTTCATTATATACTATTAAAACAAGGTAAACTTAATCCATTTAAGTGGGATAATAAAATTCGGATCTTTTGATTATACTGTTTTACAGCAGCTTTTTAGCAGAAAAAAGAAACTTCCCTAATTAAAAGGGTAAGTTCCCTCATTCACTTTCTCTAATCCCTCATTTTAGATTTTTAGTCAAAAAAGTTAGCTATAGTTTTATCCAAAATTAAAAAAGGGAAACTATGAAGACATTTTTTACATGGAGTATATTATGTTTACTTGTTACTATTTCTTGTAACGCAAATAATAAATCGAACTCCGATCTCGCATTTCAAAAAGAAAAAAACCACCTGATACAGACTACTAAAACTGATCCGAATACGCGTAACATACAAGTAGCTTTACTATTAGACACCAGTAATAGTATGGACGGTCTTATTGACCAGGCTAAGGCTCAATTATGGGAAATCGTAAACGAACTTTCGTATGCTAAATGCGGACATAACAAAATAAAGTTGGAAATAGCGTTATATGAATATGGTAATGATGGATTACCATCTCAAGAAGGTTTTATTAGACAGGTATTACCGTTTTCTGATGATTTGGATGAGATATCAAAAGAACTTTTTGCACTTACTACCAATGGAGGAAACGAATATTGTGGTAAGGTGATCAATACTTCAATTAACCAATTAGGTTGGAAAAAAAATAATGATCACTTAAAATTAATTTTCATAGCGGGTAATGAACCGTTTACTCAAGGTCCTGTGGATTATAAAGATGCAGCTACAGATGCATTAGAAAAAGACATTACAATTAACACTATTTTTTGTGGTAATTACCGACAAGGTATCGAGACGAGGTGGAAACACGGAGCAGATATCACAACCGGAGAATATAGCGCCATAGATCATAATCGTGAAACCATACATATTGCAACACCATATGATGATATTATTCTCGAGCTCAATCATAAACTAAATAGCACGTATATCTATTATGGCCATCAAGGAGCTCAAAAAAGACAATTGCAAGCCGAACAAGATAGTAACGCAAGATCTTATAGCTCTGCTAATGCTGTAAGCCGAACCGTTAGTAAGAGCTCTGGTTTCTATAAAAACAAAAGCTGGGATTTAATTGATGCTGCAGAAGACGAGGCTTTTGAAGTAGAAAAAGTAGCTAAGGACGAATTACCAAAAGAGCTTAAAGGAAAATCTAAAGCCGAGTTAAAGCAATATATCGCAGAAAAAAGTACAGCACGTAAAGAGATACAACAAAAGATTAAAGAGTTAAATAAAAAGCGTGTATTATATATTAAAGACAACAGTAAAAAAGATGATACAAATCTCGAAGCTGCTTTACTAAATGCAATCAAAAAGCAGGGAAGAAAAAAATCTTTCTCCTGGGAAGAATAAATTCTAAAATAATAATGCATTCAAAGAAAAATAAATATTCAAGATGAAAACAGTTATTAAAATAATCATACTAATTCTAATACCCATATCCATGCAGGCGCAGCAACAAAAGAAGTTATCAAAATCGAATGTTGATTATGAATCTTTTCTGGAAATATCTGAAGAAATTTTAGAATACAGGAAAGAACGATTAATCCCTCTGGAAACTTTTCTAAAGTATATGACAGATGAGAACACTATTTTATTAGATACTCGCTCTGAAAGTGCTTACAAACAAAAACATCTTAGAGGTGCTACCCACATCAATTTTTCTGATTTTACAGAAGGCAAACTGGCAAAGAAAATACCTTCTAAAGAAACTCGAATTTTGATTTACTGCAATAACAATATTGATGGAGATTCTATTAATTTTGCTTCTAAAAAGGCTCCTTTGGCATTAAACATCCCAACATTCATAAACCTCTATGGATATGGTTATAAAAATGTATACGAATTATCCTCTTTGGTTCCTATAAAAGATCAAAGACTACAATTCGATGGTACTTTTACCAAATAAAAATAGAAATGCCTGCAGATTTGCAGGCATTTCTATTTTAAGTAATATTTTTTATGCTTTGATTAGTTTTTTGAATTAACGGCAGGACAATTACAGTTCCATCTTTCTTTACGTTTTCCAAAATCGTATCCAAGAGTAATTTGGTGAAAACCTCCATTACTAACGACTACCGAGTTTAATTGA
The DNA here is from genome assembly GCF_000520995.1 of Aquimarina macrocephali JAMB N27. Lineage (GTDB taxonomy): Bacteria > Bacteroidota > Bacteroidia > Flavobacteriales > Flavobacteriaceae > Aquimarina > Aquimarina macrocephali. Next base: position 42,691 of record NZ_JACA01000035.1, read on the forward strand.
TAACTATAGGTATACCCAGCCATCCATTTTTTATAATTAATTCCTAAAAATGGGGTTATGTATTGCAGTTGCTGGCTCTCTATCGAAGTACCATCCTGAGAAAACTCTGCTCCATCCAGACTACGTCTGTAAGATATCCCTCCCCATAAAGTACTGGAGCTAAAATCCCGGTACACTTTTAAATTAGCATCAATAGTACTTTCTTGAGTTTCATCTGTAGCTTGATACATGATAGATGGCTCTAAACTCCAAGGAGTAGCGCCAATGCCAAATAAATATCCTAAAGAAAAGATATATCTACGTTGATTATTAGATTCTCGTATTGGTGTATCATTATCAAAAATATCACGAACAGTTGGTAATATATTTTTAACAGTAATATGAGCATACCACTCTAAAAAGTTATAGGATAATCCTACATCTACATTATAATATACATCTTTTTGTACTCTATCCAGAATTACAGGATCAGGATCAAAAGGATCATCAAGACCTCTTAAATCTACATTAGATTGTATTAAGCCGGCACTAAGACCAAAAGATAACATGTTTAAATCTGTTCTATCTCTAGAAAACAAAAGATGGTAAGCATATGTTAAATACAGTCCTGTTTGAGAAAACCTTCCATTTTCATCCCTATATACAATTCCTCCTAAACCAGATTTCTCACCAGTTCTAAAATTAATATTTAAAGTCTGTAAATTAGGAGCATTATTCACATCAAACCATTGCTTTCTAGCGGTAAGTCTAATTTTATTAGCGTTTGATGCACCAGCCATTGCAGGATGTATCAAGTACAAATTATCAGAAAGATAATCAGAGTATACAGGAATACCTTCTTGCGAAAAGACAAATGGAGATACTAGTACAAATACTACTACATAGAATGTTTTTAAGTTCATTTGAGCACTATCATTTTAGGGGCTAAAATAGAATTTGTGAATTCAATCTAAACTATTAAAAACAGTTTATATTGTGAGGCTTCACCTTAATTTTTAAAATAAATCATTGTATTTCAATTGTTCCAAAGATATAAATTTTTGTCAGAATACAAGATTTATACTTTTTGATACCAAAAAAAAAAAAGAATTCACAATCTCTCGCACGTTGTTATTTTTAACTCATTGATAGACATTAGAAAAAATCTTTGACCATAATATTTTACACAAACACAATTACATTCATACAATATAACAATGTCTAACTTAGATTTTGTGATGAATTATTTTAGCAGGTAATTTTATCATTCTTTATATTTCTACAAGTATTACTAATGCAATAAAAAGAACCAAAATCATACACTTTCTTTATTTACATTTATTCAAGATTAGTTAAAAATTGTTAGCATTACAAATACACTACTAATATCGTGTTGCTTTTTAGTAAATTTGCAAAAAAATAGCGCATGGAAAAGAATTTTGAAATAAAAATAGAAACCACTTCAAATCCAGGTATTGTTAAGTTTGAAGCCAATTACTTTCTAACACAGCATACCAGTTATGAGTTTGAGAATATAGATCAAGCCAAAAATGCTCCTCTTGCACAACAGTTGTTTTATTTACCTTTTGTAAAAAGAGTTTTTATTGCACAAAATTTTGTTGCTATAGATAAGTATGATATTGTAGAATGGTCCGATGTGCAAGAAGAAGTTGCCCAACAGATCAAAGATTATCTCAATAGCGGTCAGCCTATTGTTATTGAAACCGAAGATGAAACCACAAAAAAAGTCCCTATTACTATCTATGCAGAGAGCACACCTAATCCTGCTGTGTTAAAATTTGTAGCTAATAAAAAATTAGTTACTTCGGGACATGAATTTAAAAATATCGATGATGCCGGTGAAGCCCCTTTGGCACAAGAATTATTTCATTTTCCATTTGTTAAAGAAGTATACATTGATGAGAATTATATTTCTATAGGTAAATATGATATGGCAGACTGGAATGATATCACTACAGAGGTCAGAGATTTTATACGTAATTATCTGGAGCAAGGGAAAGAAGTTTTAACTGCCAATGCGGCTGCTACAAAAGGAGAAGTAGAAAAACAATCTGATTTAGATTTTGAAAACCTCGATGATGTTTCAAAAGATATTGTAAATATTATTGAAGAATACATAAAACCAGCTGTAGCCAGTGATGGAGGTAATATATTATTTGATTCTTATGATCCAAAGAGCAAAGGTGTAAAAGTTGTTTTACAAGGTGCTTGTAGTGGGTGCCCTTCTTCTACTTTTACATTAAAAAACGGAATCGAAAACATGTTGAAAGAAATGCTAAAAGATAAAGTAGAGTATGTAGAGGCTATAAATGGTTAATACTGTTCATAAAAAACCTTAAAAATAGTCTTTTATCTATTCTCTATCATATTAAATTATCCATATACTAATACCAAAACACCTAATCATACACTTTTTAATACATTTCAAACTATTGATTATAGATAATTTATAAAACCGACATATATTAGCTACTTAAAAGAAGTACAAACTATTTTTATTAGTGTAAGTTAAGAATCATCCCACGAAAATATTTTTTGGGTTTTGAATGATGAAAAAATCACTCAAAGTCAATTATTGATATAATGTATGACAAAAACAAACATAATAATGTCCAGCATTTTATAAATAACGCTCTCGATAATTTAGAGTTATTTAAAGGATCATTTACATCTCATCAATTTAAACCTCATTTTCATGAAAGTTATACTATAATTTTTATGGATTACGGTATTGGTGATTATTCTAACGATTCTTCTAATTTCATTTTATCCACTGGCTCAATCCTTGTTTTCAATCCCTATGAAGTACACACAGGGAAACCCGTGAATAATTCTCCATGGAACTTTCTTACTATGTATGTTCCAATTGGAATCATGAAAAAGGCTATGGACACTCTAAATCTGCCTATAGAGTTACCTGTTTTCAAAGAAAACATTATAAACAATAAGGTATTATTCAAAAAAGGAAAAGCCGTATTTCCGAATTTGATTTACAATCAACATAATCCAAAGTCCGAATGTTTACTCATGGACTTTCTTAAAGAGCTTATCCAAAGGTATGCGTATACTGAAATAAATAATGAACCAATTTCAGAAAAACTTATTGTTGCACGGCAAATCAAAGAATATTTACACGACCATTATCTAGAAGAAGTTTCGACACATGATCTTTCTAACTTAACAGGCATTTCAGAATACGGATTGATCAAATCTTTTAAAAAACAATATCAGCTACCTCCGCATCAATATTTAGTAAATCTTAGAATAGAAAAAGCTAAAAAACTACTAACAGAAAGATTATCCGCAACAGAAGTTGCCTACCAATCTGGTTTTTTTGACCAAAGCCATTTTACCAGGCATTTTAAAAAAATAATAGGTATTACCCCTAAACAATTTGCCAATAAGGTTATTACTTAAAACATTCCCTTACAGACTACAAAGCACCATTCTATCTCTGTTTTCACTTTATAAAATCGATACAAATATTCGGTTGCAATTTTGTACTATTTTTTCAATTTTATTCTTCACAATTTGCATCCGTAAATTTTTGATTCATAAAATCTTATACGTCAAAAAAATACAGTAACCAAAATCCGATGCTCAATATTGGATGTAATATGCTAAAAAAAGAAAATATGGTACAAGATATTCAGGACAATGAGATAAAAAACCTTATCGCAGAAGAAACAGAACGTCAAGAACATGGAATAGAACTAATTGCCTCAGAAAACTTTACATCTAAGCAGGTTATGGCGGCCATGGGTTCTTCTCTAACCAATAAATATGCAGAAGGGCTTCCTGGAAAAAGATATTATGGCGGTTGTGAAGTAGTCGATAAGGTAGAGACACTTGCCATAGATAGAGCTGCAAAACTCTTTGGAGCAGAATGGGTAAATGTACAACCGCATTCTGGAGCACAAGCAAACGCAGCTGTAATGCTAGGCTGTCTTAATCCTGGTGATAAAATACTAGGTTTTGATCTATCACATGGAGGTCATCTTACTCATGGATCACCGGTTAACTTTTCTGGTAAACTTTATCAACCAAGTTTCTATGGAGTAGAACAAGAAACAGGTCTTATCAACTGGGATACCGTTGCAGAAACAGCAGAAAGAGAAAAGCCTAAATTAATTGTTTGTGGAGCATCTGCCTATAGTCGTGATTGGGATTATGAAAGATTAAGAGCTATTGCAGATCAGACAGGAGCTTTATTATTGGCCGACATCTCTCATCCGGCAGGATTAATTGCTAAAGGTTTACTAAATGACCCTATAAAACATTGTCATATTGTAACAACCACAACACACAAAACATTGAGAGGCCCAAGAGGAGGAATGATCATGATGGGGCAAGATTTTGAAAATCCATGGGGTCACGCTACCAAAAAAGGAGTAATCAAAATGATGTCTAATGTTTTAGATATGGCTGTTTTCCCTGGAACTCAAGGAGGACCATTAGAACACGTAATCGCAGCAAAGGCAGTTGCATTTGGCGAAGCGCTTACAGATGACTACAAAGTATATGTAGAACAAGTAGCAAAAAATGCCAAAGCAATGTGTGCCGCTTTAATAGAAAGAGGGTATGATATTATCTCTAACGGAACCGATAACCATATGGCTCTTATTGATCTGCGATCAAAAGACATCACAGGAAAGTTAGCAGAAAACACTTTAATAAAAGCAGATATTACAATTAATAAAAACATGGTGCCTTTTGATGATAAATCACCATTTGTAACATCTGGTATGCGATTAGGAACATCAGCTATTACTACCAGAGGAATGAAAGAAAATGATATGTATACCATGGTTGGTTTTATAGATGAAGTATTATCAAACCATGATAATGATGCTAAGATTTCATCTATCAAAACAGAAGTAAATAACTGGATGAAAAAATTTCCATTGTATAAATAAAAACAATCTAGCGGATAGTTATATTATGAAAGATCTAAGTACACTTAAACAAGAATTCCTGCCAAGACATATAGGTCCGGGTAAAAAGGAAATTGATCAAATGCTAAACGTGATTGGTGTTTCATCATTAACACAGTTAATTGATGAAACGGTTCCAAAAAACATTCGTTCTACAAAACCATTAGCATTACCAACAGCTCAAACAGAATTGGAGTTCCTTACCAACTTCAAATCTATGATGGAAAACAATAAAGTATTCCGTTCATTTATAGGAATGGGATATCACGACTGTATTGTACCACCAGTTATTCAGCGAAATATTCTTGAGAATCCAGCTTGGTATACTGCGTACACACCGTATCAGGCAGAGATAGCACAAGGTAGATTAGAAGCCTTGATCAATTATCAAACCATGATTACAGATCTTACAGGAATGGAACTAGCCAATGCTTCTCTTTTGGATGAAGCTACGGCTGCAGCAGAAGCCATGACACTTCTATATCGTGTAAAAAGCAGAGCAAAAAAACAAGCCAGTACATTTTTTATTGATAAAAAAACATTTCCGCATACCATAGAGCTTATTATAGGTCGTGCAGAACCTATTGGTATTAATGTAATTGTTGGAGATATCGCTGAACTTGACATCTCAAATCCAGATCTTTTTGGACTTCTTATCCAATATCCAGATAGTGATGGCGCAATTACAGATCCAACGTCTTACATTACTGAAGCACAAAAGCATGAAGTAAAAATTGCTGTAGCATCAGATCTAATGGCATTAACACATATTACTGCACCAGGCGAAATGGGAGTAGATGTAGTTGTAGGTACTTCACAAAGATTTGGAGTACCCTTAGGATATGGAGGGCCACATGCTGCTTATTTTGCTACAAAAGAGGCATATAAACGTCATATTCCTGGTAGGATTATTGGAGTAACAGAAGATAGCCATGGTCGTCCTGCATATCGAATGGCACTACAAACCAGAGAGCAACACATTAAACGAGAAAAAGCTACCTCAAATATCTGTACCGCACAGGTATTACTTGCTGTAATGGCTGGTATGTATGCTGTGTATCACGGGAAAGATGGTCTATCTCAGATCGCCAATAAAATCCATTTATCAACGGCTAAACTTAATCAGGAATTAGAAAAACTTGGATATACGCAAACTAACACTCATTTTTTTGACACTTTAAAGATTAAAGTTGAGGACAAAGAAAGTATTAAAAAATTAGCACTGGATAAAGAAATTAATTTCAGATATTTTGATGATAATCATATTGGGATATCACTACATGAGAAGACTACATTAGCAGATCTACAGGACATCATCGAAATCTTTGCTGCTGCAAAGAGTAAAGCTGTGAAAATAACAGATTGGAAAATTGATACAACTGTAATCCCTGCTTCTTTACAAAGAAAATCTTCTTATTTAGAACACCCTGTATTTAATTCTTACCAGGCAGAGCATGAAATGCTTAGATATCTAAAAAGGTTAGAAAATAAAGATCTCTCATTAGTACATTCTATGATTGCCTTAGGTTCATGTACCATGAAACTTAATGCAACTACAGAGATGATGCCTTTATCTTGGGGTGAATTAGCTAACATTCATCCTTTTGTACCTACAAATCAAGCAAAAGGGTATCATCAAATGTTTGAACATTTGGCCTCATGGTTGGCAGAAATCACTGGTTTATACACCACCTCTCTACAACCAAATAGTGGAGCCCAGGGAGAACTTGCTGGTTTAATGGTTATAAAAGCATATTATGCAGATAAAAACCAAACCCATAGAAATATAACTCTTATCCCATCCTCTGCACATGGTACCAATCCAGCAACAGCAACTATGGCGGGTCAACAAGTAGTTATTGTATCCTGTAGAGAAAATGGGGATATAGATATTGATGACTTGCGTGCTAAAGCCGAAAAGCATAAGGATAATTTAATGGCATTAATGGTTACCTACCCTTCTACTCATGGTGTTTTTGAAGAAAACATCAAAGAAGCTTGTGAGATTATTCATGATAATGGAGGAAAAGTATACCTGGATGGAGCAAATCTAAACGCTCAATTAGGATTAACAAGTCCTGGAATTATCGGTGGAGATGTATGTCACCTTAACCTTCATAAAACCTTTTGTATTCCACACGGTGGTGGTGGACCAGGAATGGGTCCAATTGCAGTAAGTAAAGAACTTGCTCCATTTATACCTGGTAACGCTGTGGTAAAAAACGCAGGAGGAGAAAAAGCTATCGCAGCTATCTCTGCAGCACCTTGGGGTAGTGCAAGTATTCTTTCTATCTCCTATGCATATATTGCATTAATGGGAGGCAAAGGATTAACCTCTGCGACAGAAATGGCAATTCTAAATGCTAACTACATAAAAGAAAAACTTGTTGATCATTACCCTATCCTATTTACCGGAGAAAACGGGCGTAATGCTCATGAGCTTATTATCGATTGTAGAGCATTTAAAGAAGAAGATATTACCGTAACTGATATTGCAAAAAGACTTATGGATTATGGGTTTCATGCACCAACAGTATCTTTTCCTGTTGCGGGAACCATTATGATAGAGCCTACAGAAAGTGAAACTGTAGAAGAGCTCGATCGTTTTATTGATGCTATGATTAGTATCAGAAGTGAAATAAAAGAAATAGCAAACGGAACTGCCTCTAGAGAGCAAAATGTATTAAAAAATGCACCTCATACAATGGAGTTTATCGCTCAGGATAATTGGGATATGCCGTACTCCCGAACCAAAGCCGCTTTTCCGCTATCTCATATAAAAAGTAATAAATTCTGGCCTAGCGTAGGTCGTGTAAATGATGCCCATGGAGACAGAAATTTAATGTGCAGTTGTCTACCTGTTTCGGCTTTTGAAGAAGATACTAAGAATACAGAAATAACTATAAACTAATATGGAAACAGAACTAATAAGCATAGCTCTCGAAGCTAAACATCAGGAATTGGGAGCAAAAATGGTCCCATTTGCAGGATATTTAATGCCACTTCAATATACCTCTGTAGTACAAGAACATAAAACCATAAGAGAAGGTGTTGGTATATTTGATGTATCGCATATGGGTGAATTTATCCTTAGGGGCCCTAAAGCGTTAGATTTAATTCAGAAAATAAGTAGTAATGACGCTACCAAACTAAATATTGGAAGTGCGCAGTATTCTTGTATGCCTAATGATAAAGGCGGTGTTGTAGATGATCTTATTATCTATAAACTAGACGATCAAGAATATTTATTGGTAGTTAATGCCTCTAACATTGATAAGGATTGGAACTGGATAAAAAGTCATAATACAGATAATGTAGAAATGATTGATCGTTCTAATGAGATGTCGCTTTTTGCTGTACAAGGCCCACTTGCAAGTCAGGTATTACAAAAACTTACCAAAGTAACTCTTGCTGATATCCCATACTACACTTTTGTTATGGGTGAAATTGCAGGAATACAAGATGTAATTATTTCTGCTACAGGATATACAGGTGCAGGAGGTTTTGAGCTTTATGTGCCTAATTCTGGAGCAGAACAACTTTGGGATGCAATTCTTGAAACCGGTAAAGAAGATAACATTCAACCTATCGGACTTGGAGCAAGAGATACATTACGATTAGAAATGGGATTCTGTTTGTACGGAAACGATATTGATGACACTACCTCTCCATTAGAAGCAGGGTTAGGTTGGATTACAAAATTCACTAAACCTTTTATCAATTCTGAAGCCTTACAAAAACAAAAAGCAGAAGGGATTACCAAAAGATTAGTTGGTTTTGAAATGATAGAAAAAGGTATCCCTAGAGCTGGATATACAATATATAATGAAAATGATGAACTCATCGGAAAAGTAACTTCCGGAAGTCAATCACCTATATTAGAAAAAGGAATAGGGCTTGGCTATGTAACGGTTCCCCATGCCAAAGCAGACAGCACTATTTTTATCGAAATTCGAAATAAGCGTATCAAAGCAGTAGTTAAAAAAACACCCTTCATAAAAAAATAAAACTATGAATATTCCAGAAGAATTAAAGTATAGTAAAGATCACGAATGGATCAGAATAGAGAACAATATTGCACATATAGGTATTACCGATTTTGCACAAGGTGAGTTAGGAGATATCGTATATGTAGAGCTCGAATCTTTGGATGAAGAACTTAATGAAGGAGAAGTAATGGGATCTATTGAAGCGGTTAAGACTGTTTCTGATATTTTTATGCCCATTTCAGGTACTGTTATCGAAGTTAATGAAGAACTGGAGTCAAATCCAGAAATGGTAAATTCTGATCCTTATACCAATGGTTGGCTTGCCAAAATAGAAATCTCTAATCCAGACGAAATTGATGCCTTACTAAATGCTGATGGATATAAAAAATTGATAGGCGCAGAATAATAGTTTTCTATCAAAAATTTAACTGGCATGCTTTTAAACGATAAATTGATAATTATATCGAAAAATCATATAAAAGAATACATGCTATTTTTTCCGAAAAGCAACTGTTTATTGTATCTTAGAGACTCTTTAAAAAAATTAATTTAAAAACTCATAAAAATGGCAATTATTAAAGTTATTGAAGTTCTAGCGAATTCTGAAAAAAGCTGGGAAGATGCAACCAAAAATGCAGTGAAACAAGCTAGCAAATCGGTAAAAAATATTAAATCGGCATATATAGTTGACCAAAGCGTAGTGGTCAAAAATGATGACGTATCCGAATTTAGAGTGAACTTAAAAATCTCTTTTGAAGTAAAATAATAATTTTATTTCTTCTTTATAAAAAGCATCCTGAATTATTCAGGATGCTTTTTATATTTTTATACATTACTAAAATCGACTCTGGTGAAATATTCATATCTCATTATATTATCATTATTGCTCACAACGTGCACAAGTCAAAACAAATCTCCTATGGAACAACATACCTATACTAATGATCTTATTCATGAAACCAGTCCATACCTCTTGCAACATGCACACAATCCCGTGAATTGGAAACCTTGGGGAGAAGAAGCTCTACAACAAGCTAAAAAAGAAAACAAGCTTATCATTGTAAGCATAGGATACGCAGCTTGTCATTGGTGTCATGTTATGGAACATGAAAGTTTTGAAGACCCAAAAGTAGCAGAAATCATGAATGCTAACTATCTAAATATTAAAGTAGACCGTGAAGAACGACCAGACATAGATCAGGTATATATGAGTGCTGTGCAATTAATGACCGGTAACGGTGGTTGGCCTCTTAACATGGTTATATTACCCGACGGAAGACCTGTTTGGGGAGGTACTTATTTTCCTAAAGGGAATTGGGTTGATGCATTAAAACAAATTTCAAACTTATATAAAAAACAACCCGATAAGTTAATAGAATATGCCGAAAAACTGGAACAAGGAATTAAAGCTGTAGACCTCATCGAGGTAAATACTAATGCTATTAATTTTGACAAAGAATTTATAGCATCTTCTGTAAAAGAATGGAGTTCTCATTTTGACCATCAAAAAGGAGGTACAAAACGAGTTCCAAAATTTATGATGCCAAATAATTATCATTTTCTTCTTCGATATGCCTATCAAACCAAAGACGAAACACTATTAGATTTTGTAAAAAACACTTTGATAAAAATATCATATGGCGGGGTATATGATCATCTTGGGGGAGGATTTGCGCGATACTCTATTGATGGGAAATGGCATGTTCCTCATTTTGAGAAAATGTTATATGATAATGCGCAATTGGTAAGTCTGTATTCTGATGCTTTTTTGATCACCAATGATCCCTGGTTTAAGGATGTGGTATATGAAACTCTGGATTTTATATCAAGAGAACTCACTAATAAAGAAGGTGCCTTTTATTCATCTCTGGATGCAGATAGTAAAACTCTGGACGGAGAATTAGAAGAAGGAGCTTTTTATGTATGGACCAAAGAAGAACTAAAAAAAATAGTGCCAGATGATGACTATCCCCTCTTTGCTGATTATTACAATATAAATTCATATGGTTTCTGGGAAAAAGAAAACTATGTTTTAATTAGAAAGGATACTCATCAAAAGTTTTGTGATAAAAATAATATCGACAGCGAAGTCTTGATAAAAAAAATCTCTCAATGGAAACAAGTTTTACTTCATGAACGTGAAAAACGGTCTCGGCCACGATTAGATGATAAAACTTTAACCTCCTGGAATGCTTTAATGTTAAAAGGTTACCTGGATGCTTATAGAGTTTTTGGAGAGAAAAAATTTTTGGATGCGGCCATAAAAAATGCAAAATTTATCAAAACTACTCAGCTAAAAAAAGATACCTCTTTATTTCATAACTACAAAAATGGTAAAAGCACCATTAATGGGTATTTAGAAGATTATGCACTAGTTATCGAAGCCTTTATAGCCTTATACCAAAATACATTTGATCCAGAATGGCTAGAAATATCAGAGCAACTTACACAATATACTTTAAATCACTTTTTTAATGAGAATAAAAACATATTCTATTTCACTTCTGATCAAGATCCAAAACTCATTACACGTACTATAGAATATAGTGATAATGTAATCCCGGCATCCAATTCGATTATGGCTAAGAACTTATTTCTCCTATCTCATTATTATGATCGTTCTAACTACAAAGAAATAAGTGAACAAATGTTACATAATATTAAACCGCAAATCAAGTCTTATGCATCAGGATACTCTAATTGGTTAGACCTTATGCTTAATTTTTCTTTTGACTTTTATGAGTTGGTTATTATAGGTAAAGAAGCAAAAATCAAATTAAAAGAAGTCAGTCAAATTTATATTCCAAATAAACTAATGGCGGGGGGTACATCAGATTCTGATACAGCATTATTAAAAAACAGATTTGTTAAAGACAAAACTTTGTTTTATTTATGCGTAAACAATTCATGTAAATATCCGGTTGAAGAATTTAAAAACATTTTACCTTTAGAGTAAATACCTTTGAGGAAAATTCACAAGGTATTCGACTGAAACCAATACTGAATTTCAAAATTAAACTGGCGTGGTTTTTGAGCCAAATTTGTATAACATAATATTTAAACACTAATCCAAAATTCACATATTATGAAAAAAATGATCTTATTTTTTATAGTTTCCATGTTTGCATTTGTCGTTAATGCTCAAATAGGAACTGCTCATGCAGATTTTTTAACCCCTTTATTTCAAACACACAATAGTGTAAAAGACTTTAAAAAATCAAATGATATTCATAGTAAAACAAAAGGATCTCCATATGAAAACGAAAAGTTTGAATTGGGAGAAATTGTACATACGAATTCTAAACAAAAAATTCAAAAATTATTTTTACGATATAATGTATTTGACGATCAAATAGAAGTAAGTAAAACCTCAGAAGTTACTGAATTACACGGCCTTCTTAAAAGTGAACATATATATGCTCGTATTAATAATAAAGAATATCATTATAAGAAGTACAAAGATTTAAACGACCAAACAAAGAAAGGGTATTTAGTCAAACTAAGAGGTAATGCCAAAATTAGTTTATACAAATTACTTGTAAAAAAATATACCAAAGCCAAAATTGCAAATACTTCATACCATAAAAATACTCCCGCAAAGTTTACAGATCAACAGACCTATTATATAGAAATAAACGAAAAACTATTCCCTGTTAGTTCAAGTAAAAAGAAAACGGTAAGTATCTTTCCTGAAAATCAAAAAGAAGTAAAAGATTTTATTGGTAAAGAAAAATTAAGTTTAAAGAAAGAAAAGGATTTGGCTAAATTAATAAATTTCTATAGCACATTATAAAACCTTTTTTCAATAATGTATCCATAAAATGCTCAATCATTTTTTCATTTTGAGTCACTCAATAAATGTTAAAAAAAGTGTATTTCAAAGGTTTTTTAAACACATTAAACCATAGACAAACAACAAGTTAGTAGTCTAAATCCTACAATTTTTACGGTTTTACCGTAAAAATTGTATGTGAATTATCTGTTAAAATTGCAATTTTATTCCTAATAATTTAACGCTTCATGTATTTGAATTATGAAATTCGTAAAAATTTGATCAAAAAAGCATAATATTTGTATTTAAAGTGTTATTTCTTTAAGTTTATCATACCTAAATCGAAAAACTATGAGAAGAATATTACTTTTTTTATGCTTAACAGCATCGTCGGCATTATTTGCTCAATTACCCCGAAATTTACTTACACCTACTACCAGAGTTTCTTTATATGATGAATATGATGGTAGTATTTATATGAAGAGTCGTTATAAAGAATCTAGTGTTATTGATGAAAAATCAGGAACTTTTGATGCTAAACTTAAATATAACATCTATTCTGATGCTCTTGAATATAATTCGCAATCCAAATTATACGAAGTGGTTAAAAGCCCAACTATTCATGCTCGAATTGATGGTGATTATTTTTATTACTGTGAATTCAAAAATCAACGAGGAAGCAATAGAGATGGCTACTATGTATTAGTAGAATTAACCGATAAATATCGTATTTATAAAAAATTTACACTCAAGGTAAAAGATCCCGAAAAAACAGGTCCGATAATCAGTGGTCCTTCTGATCCAGGTACACTTAGAATGCTTACCTCCTATTATCTAGAAGAATCGGGTGTTATCATGGAATTACCTATGAACAAAAAAGAAATGCTTGCAGCATTTAATGATAAAGAAAACGAATTAAAAACTTATTTAAAAAAGGAAAGAATTCGTTTGAGAAAAGAAGAAGATTTAATTCGACTTGTTGCTAGATATAATGCTCTAAAAAGCTCTGATTCTAGCCCGTCACAAAGTCTTTTAAGTAATACGGGTCGAGGTAACTAACATCTTCAAAATCTTTTTTCAAAAATTTAGGATAACTTAACATTGCCATCTCATTTGCAGATGGCAATTTGTTTTGTATAAATACAGCATTAGCATCGCTACAAATAGCTGAAAATTTTTCTACACCGTTTCCTATGAAATATACTTTTTTCTCCTGCAAATATGCTTCAAAAGAAGTATCAATAAGAATTTCTGCCTCTGTCTTTCTTATTTCTTCATAAGTATTAGTAAATACAGCAGAATACACTTCCATTCTTCGAGCATCAAGCATAGGGACAATATAGCTATCATTTTCCTGTGATACCTGTAATGCTAGTGAGTGAAGAGTAGGAACAGATAGTAATGGTATATCTAATGCATAACATAAACCTTTTGCTGCAGATACTCCTATTCTTAACCCTGTATATGACCCAGGACCCTTGCTAACCGAAACCGCAGAGAGATCCTTTGGGGTCAACCCAGCTTCTTTGATAACTTTATCTATAAAATTATGCAACCGTTCTGCATGAGAATATGTACTATCATAATCCTCTATTAATCCAATCACCTCTTCGCCATTAGCTAAAGCTACAGAACAATTGGTTGTTGAAGTTTCTATGCAAAGAATATAGGCCATTTATCAAAAATTTAGGCAAAGATAATCTAATTAGACAAAATTGTTTATCTAATTAGATGTGTCCTTTACTAAATATTATACTGAAGTTTTAACTGATAGATATTTTGATTAGTACCTAACTTTTGATCGTATTTTTATTTGGTAGATTTTTTCTCTTTCTCGGTAGTTACCTTATCTCCTGTTTTAAGTATTTTGGTTACTACATTATAGGGCCCTGTTATAACCTCATCTCCTTCTTTCAATCCGCTAGTTATCTCAATATTACTATCATCCTGGATACCCGTTTTTATCACTCTCAATTTTGCTGTTTCGCCATTCTTAACGAACACACATTCGAATTTTTTATTGGTATCTGATGAGATTTTATCCTTAGATGAGATTTCTTTTATAGCTGAAGTATCATTTTTAATTACTATTGAGCTTATAGGAACTCCTATTACATCCTTTCTTTTATCAGTAATAACATCGACTGTAGCTGTCATACCCGGTCTAAACGGAGAATAGTTTTCGGGTTTACCTTCTGTTAAATCGGTATATGATTCTTCCAGAATTCGAACTTTCACTCTAAAATTAGTTACCTGATCTGCACTTACAGCATTTTCTGCAGAGTTAGCGATTTCTGTAACAATTCCTTTAAATTGTTTCTTTAGATAAGCATCTACTTCAACAATAGTAGAGTCTGCGATTGAAACTTTAACGATATCATTTTCATTCACATCTACTTCTACTTCCATATTACTAAGGTCAGCAACACGCACAATCTCTGTACCCGCCATTTGTTGAGTACCTACTACTCTTTCTCCAAGTTCTACAGACAACTTAGAAATTGTACCAGTCATCGGGGCATATATCGTAGTTCTGCTTAAGTTATCTTTGGCTTCATTAACAGTTGCCTGAGCACTTCTTACATTATAATATGCCGATTGTTTAGCAGCTTCTGCTCCTTCATATGCCGAGATTGATCTATCCCAATCTGCTTTAGAAATCACTCCTTTGTCAAACAATGCTTTATTACGATCATAGCTTAGTTTTGATTCTTTTAAACTAGCTTCAGCTTGTCTTAATCCTGCTCTTACATTTTCTAATGCCGCCTGAGATCTATTTAATCCAGATTGAATAATATCTGGATTTATACGAACCAAAAGATCTCCTTTTTGAACTTGTTGACCTTCTTTGATTGGCAAGTCAATAATCTCTCCTGATACTTCTGAAGAAAGTTTAACCTCTACTTCGGGTTGTATTTTACCCGTAGCCGAAACAGTTTCTACAATATCAATTTTCTCAATTTTGGTAACTGATACTTCTTTAAAGTTTCCGCTTTCACCAAACCATCCAGCTTTTTTACCATAAACGAGTAGTACAATTACAACAGCAACTATACCTATAATGAAGAGTAATTTTTTTTTATTCATGACGTACTTTAACGTTAATTCTATTCTATGAAAATACAATCTTTTTCTATATAGCAGCCAAAAAATCGAATGCCACTATTCTATAATTTTATATCAGCGATCTTTATTCCGAAATAAAGTTCCAGCACTTTTAATTTAAAAATATAATCAAATTTATTTTGTACTTCCTGGCTTTGTGCATTTTCTAATCTAAATTTTGATTGACTAAAATCAAATGCATTAGTTAGTCCTACATCATAACGATCTTTTGCGTATTCATATGCTCTTTCCTGAGCCTTTACAGAAACCTGAGCAGCTTCATATGCCTCTGCAGCTCCTTTTGCATCAAGATATGCCTGGTATACGTTACTATCCAAATCCAATTCTGCTTGTTCTAATTGAAATTCTGTACGCTTTACATTAACCTTATTTCTTTTTACAGCATTTCTTGCAGAAAATCCATTAAAAATTGGTACCTGAAGAGATAATCCATAAGAAATCCCATCGTTGGTATACAACTGATCAACATATGATGCAGCATTCTGTTCTACAAGAAGCAGATTAGGACTCTGAGTAATAACATTCTGCCCTGTTGCTTCTACAACACCAATACTTTGAGTTGTTACAGGGTTATTCTCATCCAAAACACGCGCAAAAGATTTAGCTCCTGATTCTCTTGTATTATAATTAAAAGAACCATTTAATGTAGGATAGTATGCTCCTCTTGCAATTTCAAGATCTTTTTCTGCTATAAGTTTATTCTGCTCGGCAATCTGTACTTCGTATCTTGATTCTCTGGCTTGAGCAATCACTTGATCTATAGGTTTATCTAACATTTCTGATCCGGGAACCAGATACTCTTGTTCTATAATATCAAAATCTTCGTAATTTTTAATCAGCAACCGTTGTGCTAATCCAATTAATGCAATCTGTACAGCATTTTCTGCCTGTACAATTCTAGTTAATTCATCTGCCGAAGTTGCTTCAATTTCGAGAAGATCACCTTGAGGCAACACTCCTGCTTCTACAAGATCTTTAGTACGTTGTAATTGTTCTAATGTAATCTCGTGCTGTTTCTCTACTACTTTTAAAGATTCCTTGTTTAAAAGCACTTGCAAATAACTATTTGCAACAAATAACGCGATATCATCTTTAGACTTACCGAGGTTATATTGACTTAGTAGTTTATTAAGTTTAGCTCTTTGAAATCTTTTTATATTTCTTAAACCACCAAATATGGTTATCCCAGCACTTATATTATAATTAGAACTTCTAAATGTCTGTGTTTTATTTTCGTTTGTAATAGGATCTGTTGATAAACCAGAACTCCAAAAGTTAGAAGCAGATGCATTTAACGAAGGTAGAAAATTTCCTATAGCATCAATTCTATCAATTTCTGTTGCCTCTACATCTAATGCTGATTGCTTTATCGCAATATTATTTTCTAAAGCATATTCTACACATTCGCGTAATGTCCATTTCTTTTCTTGTGCCTGAGTTTCTAGCACTCCAAAAAACGTAATACATAAAATTAAAATTCTAACTCTCATAAGTTTAAAATCTATAGTGTCCTTTTGTAACGAGAACTTGCCTAAATCTTTTACTATTATTTTCATACTATGGTATAGGTATATATTTGATTGATGTTGTTACAGATTATTTAAAAAAATATTTTTAATTACCTAACTACTATCAAAAATATTGTTTTAAACATGCTGGTTTTAACCTTTTTCATCTTCTTTTTTAATTGGCTCTGTTTTATTCCAAACTTTAATATCATCTTCTTCGGTTATTCCTGATAGGATCTCAACATTAATACCATCAGAAATACCAATCTCAACATCTTTTCTTTCAAACTTTTGGTCTCCTGTTTGTACTTCTACATAAGGATCTTCTGTTTCTTTATCAAATTGTAAAAGTGCTTCTTTTACAGCGAGAATATCATTCTTTGTTTCCAAAACAATTGAAGCATTTGCACTATATCCTGCTCTTATAAAGTATGATTTATCCAGAAAAACTTCACCTTCAATTTTAAACTGAACTGCTCCTTGTTCTTCATCTCCTTTTGGTGCAATGAATTTTAATTTTGCATCAAATTCTTTATCTCGAATTGCTCCCAGACTAACTTTTAGAGGCATATCAATTTTTAACTTATTCACCTCTGCTTCATCTACTTTTCCTTCAAAAATCATTTTGTTCAAATCTGCAATTGTAGCAATTGTGGTTCCATCGTTAAAGTTATTACTTTCGATCACCTGATCTCCTTCTTTAACAGGAATCTCAAGGATTGTTCCCGATACGGTTGCACGTATATTAGTATTAGCTGTAGAAGAACCTCCTGCAGAACCCAATCGTATGATCTGAAGATCGCTCCGAGCATTTGAAAGGTCTTGTTTTGCCTGATTATATCTTAGATCTACAGTATTAAAATCCTGACTAGAGATTACTCCTTTATCAAAAAGCGCTTTATTTCTATCGTACTCTACTTTAGAATTATTCAGAACAATTTGCGCATTTTTAACACGTCCTCTGGCACTGTTTAAGGATTGTTCATTAGGCACTACTTTTACTTTGGCTATTAAGTCCCCGGTTTTTATTGCTGCTCCTTCTTCAACATAAATCTTTTCTATAATTCCTGAGATCTGGGGTTTGATTGCCACTTCATCCTCTGGAACCACTTTTCCTGTTGCTACTGTTTTTTCTTCAATAGAAGTTTTAAACGCTTTTTCTGTAGTAAATACAATCGGTGATTTGCTATTAGAATCTAGAAGGTACTTACCTGAAAAACCAAGTAAGGCCACGAAAACTACAACTAGTAAAATTTTAAAAAACTTTTTCATTTTGATTGATGATTATTCTGGTTATTTATTTTATTCTTCTCTTAATGCTTCTATTGGTTTTATACTTACTGCTTTTTGTGCTGGAATAAGTCCTATTAACGTTCCTAACAACACTATTGACAATAATGCTCCTGCTACCGCAAAGAAATCGACTGTAGGATTTAAAATGGGCACATCATCATTATTACCAATTGCAGTATTGATACCCCAAAGTAACAGTGTACCAAAAATAAAACCTAATAATCCTGCTATAAAAGTAAGCAATACAGACTCTAACATGATTTGCCCTCTTACTTCTGCTGGTGTCGCCCCCAATGCTCTACGCACTCCAATCTCTCTTGTACGCTCTTTAACTGTAATTAAAAGAACATTCCCTATTGCAATTACTCCTGCAATAAGTGTAGCTATTCCTACGATATAGGTAATCAAACGCATACCACCCAGAAATCCATTAATTTTTGCTACTTCTTCGCCTAGATTAAAACTCCCAAAAGCCTGAGTGTCATCTGGGTGCACATTATGCATTCTCTTAAGCGTAGTTTTTATTGTAGTTTCTGTATTTACTATATTCTTATCTGGTTTGGCGGTGATTACCATCCAGGATATATTTTGACCTTGGTTAAAAATTGTTTGAAATGTTGTGAATGGTAGAAAAATAGAATCGTCTCCTTCAAATCCAGATTGAGTAGGTTTATATACTCCTATTACTTTGAAATAAATTCCATTTATTCTCACAAAGTCTCCTACTGCCTCTTCATCTTTATCATAGAATTGCTTATAGATATCTTCACCAATCACACAGACCTTACGTTCATATTTTATATCTTCTTCATTAATAAATCTTCCTCCATCAAATATTTTTTTCTTTGATACTTTGTCGATCGTTGGATAATCACCAAACACCTTAAATGCTCCTGACTTAGAACCTTTTACAAATTGCCCTGGTGGGGTTCCCCATTGACCAGTAACATTACGAGGAGCGATATACTCAATATCATCGACCTGAGATTTTAATGTTTCTACATCATTTAATGTGAGTTGCATTCGTCTCCCTCTTTTAAAACCTTCGTTAGGTATACTGGTTTGTTGCCCCCAAACAAACATCGTGTTGGTTGCAAAATCATTAAACTGACTTCTAAAACTATTATCCAAGCCCTTAGCCATCCCCAAAAGAAACACAAATAAAAACACTCCCCAGGTTACCCCGATAACTGTAATTATGGTTCTTATTTTATTCTTACGAATAGCTCCATAAATTTCTTGCCAGGTATCTCTTTCAAATATAAATTTCATACCATTTCGATTTTTAGTTATTCATCTCTCAATGCAATTATAGGCTTTATTCTTGCTGCTCTTCTTGCTGGGATATATCCCGCTAAAAGACCAAAAAATATCAATATTATTGTTGCAGTCATAATAATACCTGTATCTACTTTAGGGTTAAGAATAAAAAACTCTTCCAGGTTGTTACCTATAAGTTTTAATGCCAAAATTCCTAAAATTAATCCAAGATATCCTGCAACAGATGTTATCAGAACTGATTCTTGGAGTACCATAGCTATAATTGATTTTGGTGATGCTCCCAGTGCTTTTCTGATTCCTAATTCTTTGGTGCGTTCTTTAACACTAAATGTCATGATATTACCAATACCAATAACTCCAGAGATTAGAGTCCCTATACCTACAACAAATATGATCATATAAATACCTCCAAGAATAACCATAGTTTCTTTAATATCTTCTGCAAAACTTCGTACCCTGATTGCACTTTGATCATCCGGGGCTACTTTAAATTTTTCTTTAAAATCTTCTTCAATTTTTTTAGAAAATGCAATAGCCTGCTCGGTACTCATAGCCATATTATAAGATAGGTTTATCTGATTAATATGATCATTATTTCCATAGAGTAATTGAACAGTTTTATATGGCATATAGATTATTCGCTCTTCATTATCACCGCCACTATCTTGAAAAACTCCAATTATTTTATAGGCTATCCCATCTACATTTAACATTTTACCTAAGGCCTTTTCATTTTTAAAAAGATCTTTCTCTACTAATCTACCAATAACAATGTTCTTGGTACGTTCGTTAACATCTGACTCATTAAGATATCGTCCGTTCATCATTATGGTTTTCTCAAGATATTGATGATCTGGATGCACAGCTCTTATGCTATAGCTACCAGATTCTTTCTTATATTTTGCAGAACCATTTCTATATATTCTTGGGGTAGCAAACTCAACCTTGCCTATATAATTACTTTTTATAAATTCGAAATCTTCATTTTTAAACTGAATTCTTCTATTTTCCTGAAAGCCTTTATACGCTTTTGATGTATTTCCTCCACGAATGAATATGATATTTTGAGCGTCATCGACAAAACTGCTTAAAAAACTATTGAGAAGACCATTACCCAGTCCTAACAGAATTGTAAAGATCAGGATTCCTAAAGCCACTGTAAATCCAGAAAGGAATGTACGTAGCTTATTTTTTCCTATAGCTTCAAATATTTCACCCCATCTATCTCTATCAAACATATTGAGATGCTCTAACTTGTTCTACTTCTTTATCTTCAACAATAACACCATCTTTAAGGTGCACTATACGTTTACACATATCAGCAATATCCGGCTCATGAGTTACTACCAATATTGTTTTACCTTCATCATTAATATTCTGAATGATATCCATTACTTCATACGAAGTTTTACTATCCAAAGCTCCTGTTGGTTCATCTGCCAATAACACTTTAGGATCTGCAGCTAATGCTCTGGCAATTGCTACACGTTGTTTTTGTCCTCCGGAAAGCTCACTTGGTAGATGGGTCGCCCATTCTGCCAATCCTACTTTGCTAAGATAATCCATCGCTGTATCAATTCTTTCTTTTCGCTTTTTGCGTTGGTAGTACAATGGAAGGGCAACATTTTCTAAAGCTGTCTTGTAATTAATCAAGTTAAAGGATTGAAAAACAAATCCTAAAAATTTGTTACGATACTGTGCTGCTTTAGTTTCGTTTAATCCTTTGATAGGAACTTCATCTAAAAAATAGCTTCCGCTATCGGCTTCATCCAGCATTCCTAAGATGTTTAACAATGTAGATTTTCCAGAACCCGAAGATCCCATTATAGCGACCAACTCGCCCTCTTTTACATTAAAATCTATTCCTTTGAGTACATGAAGCGAATTGCTTCCCATTTGGTAAGATTTATGTAAGTCTTTTATTTCAATCATAATACTTGATTAAGATTTGTAAGGCAAAATACCTTAGTAAAACTGAGACCACTAGCCTAAAAATACTGTATAGTATTAGATCAATCTTACAGTTTTCCCCTGAAGACTTATTGATTGGTTAGTGTCGTCTTGTTACATAAGACTAGTTACATGGTATTTTTGTTACATCTTTTCTTGTTATGAAAATGTTAAAAAATTAAGAACTCTTTAATTAAAGCTTTTTTGCAGTTGCCGATTTTCTTTTATTTCTATAAATAATGTACCCTACAACCCCTATTAGGACATATGGTATAATCATTAGGTATACAATCCCATTATTGATTCCTTTTGCAGTTTCCCGTCCTTCTTCATTCTCCAGAACTGCTCTGCACATTGCACATTGTGCCTCTACCGGGGTGGTAAATATCAAAAAAAGAATTAGTATGTAAAAAAATTTTATTCGCATATGTATGTACTCAAACTAAACATAATATGGAGATATCATAAAATATACAATCACTCCTGTAACAGCCACATACAACCAAATCGGAAATGTAATTCTTGCAATTTTTTTATGTCTATCAAATCGTTTCGCCAATGCTCTTACATAAGTAATCAATACAAAGGGAATAACGACAACCGACAGGATTATATGAGTGACCAAAATAAAATAATATACATACCGTATCGTTCCTTCTCCTCCAAATCGAGTAGAATCACTAGTCATATGATACGCGATATACATCAATAAAAACAATACCGAACATAAAATAGCTGTTTTCATGAGCTTCTCATGTAATGCAATATTCTTATTTTTTATTGCCCATAACGCAGCTAGTAAAATCACAGCGGTTAAACCATTAATAGTTGCATATATTGGGGGTAAAAAAGTAAGGGGTTGCACATCAAACCCAAGTTTTCTCAGATTAACTCCAAATAATGCTGCTACTGCAAGAGGAATAAAAACCGATAAAATTACAATCCATTTATTGTATTTTTTTTCTACATCTGATTGGTTGTTGTTACTCATTCTTATCTAATAGTTTCTTTATATCTTCTAATAAAATAGTTATTTGTTCTTCTTCTCCATTTTCATCTACTTTTTCCTTTACCCCAATTGTTCCTCTATAATAAATAATAGGATTGCCTGAGGCATCATATCTAGATCTTATATATCCTTCCTGATCAATTAAAGCAAAGTAGCCGTTATGCTCAAATCCACCTGGCACATCGGGATTCTCTGCAGCATAAATATTAAATCCAGCGTTGGCCAATTCATAGATATCTTCTCTATCTCCTGTTAAAAAATGCCAATCAGGATCTATTACTTTATACTTCTCTGCGTACTTCTTAAGTCTTTTTGGTGTATCAAACTTAGGATTGATCGTAAAAGAAGCTACTCCAAAATTTTCATCGTCTTTTAATTTATTTTGCAGATATACCAAATTTTTATTCATCTTAGGGCAAATAGTAGGGCAACTGGTAAAGAAAAACTCTGCTATATACACTTTACCTTTATAATCATGATTAGTAATTAGAATACTATCCTGATCTAAGAATGCAAATTCAGGAACTTTTTTTGGTGTTCCGTTAAGTTTTATATAACTAAGTTTCTCATTGGCAACAGGGTTACTGGCACTCATCCTATCATTTTTAACAATCGAAGTGCTTTTAATTCTATTTATAATCTTTGGGATAAAAATGATTCCAAAAACCAATATGATAAACGATATCCCGATGTATGAATTTTTTTTCATGCGCTTACTCTTTATTTCTTTTTACGATCTGCTTTATATTTTTTTAAAGCCAAACGATATTCTGCAAGAATCACTTTTACATCATCACTCATGACATTTGATAAATCAGCAACAGAACTTGCATCATAACCATATACTTTTGATTCATTCTCTTTTAAATTACCATCTCTACCTCTTAGTCCTCCATTTTTGTCAACTATATACACATACTGAGTAGCCAAATTATCATCTAATTGATGCGGAGTCTTTAAACTCTTAAATAAGGCTTTTATACTTTCTGGGGTGCCAAAAACAAAGTTCCACTCAGAAACATCGGTAATGTTGTCTAATTCGTCCAATAGTTTCTTTGCAGCATTCTCACTACCATAAGGTAGAACCATTACAAACTGAAAATCACGAAACCCATAATTTTTTTTATAAATTTTTTGATTTAAGTTAAAAGCATTTCCCTGTTTGTTATGAATATCTTTCCCTAAGAAACCAAGTACAGTAATCTTATCAGAAAAACTAACTTCTTTTTTGGCTAGTGGTTCAAAATTTTTAAGATTCTCTATAGATTCATTAAGCACAGGAAGTTTGGCGAAATTATGTACTCCAGAAGCAAAAAATAAATAAGCCACTAATGGTAATACAAATAAGACTCCTAAGACAAGAAATTTTTTCATTTGACAAGTATCAAATAGTTATAAAGTCGATATTTAATACCGTTCATCCTTTCAATTTACTAGAAAAGAAAATTCAAACAACAAATGGTATAAATTCTGAAATAAGCTCAGAACAATTGTGTAAAAATAAAAAAAGACGGCTTAATAGACCGTCTTTTTACAATGCTTTTAACTTATATATTTAACGGATTAAAAATCCCAAGCTACATGCCCATTTTTATAGATTTCAAATATGTAATCTCCTTCTGTAAGCAGGATAAACATTAAATAACAAATTAAGAAAATTCCTGTCCAAACGACAGATCTTCTTAAGCCTTTAGTCTCACCTTCCATATGCATAAATGACCAGGTGATATAATATGCTTTGTAAATTGTAAGAATAATAAAAATCCAATTTAATAGTTTCATACTAATTAAAGTGGTTTCTACTAAAAATGCAGGTTTTATAATCCCTAATATTACTTCTACTATTGTAACAACAGATAATAGAATAAATACTTTCCAGATTCTTCCTATATTCGATTCGTGATGCGCTGTATCGTGTGCCATGCTGTATAACTACTAAATTTTTATTAAACCAGGTAAAAGAATGTAAATACAAATACCCATACCAAATCTACAAAGTGCCAGTATAAACCAACCTTTTCTACCATCTCATAATTCTTTCTTCTTTCATAAGTACCGAGAATTACATTGATAAAGATGATGATATTAATAACTACTCCAGAAAACACGTGAAAACCGTGAAAACCAGTAATAAAGAAGAAGAAGTTAGCAAATAATGGAGTACCATATTCATTATGTGTAAGATTTGCTCCTTCTACAATACCAATAGCGTCTGCTTGCATTCTTTTCAAGGACTCTGTTCTTGACAAGATTGTTTTCTCTCCTTTTTCTGTTAGCGTTTGAGTTCTTACCAAAAGATCTTTTCTTTTTGCAAAACCTGTTCTTATTTCTTCAATAGTATAGGTAGGAAGAGTTCCTTCTTTTTTATACCAAATTCCATTTTTTCGCTCATGTTGAGTCCTATCCTTATGGGTATCGATAATTGCAATATCTTTTAGACCTACTCTATGCCCTTCACCATCTACAAATTGCAAAATTTGTCCTCCTTTGGTTTCTACCGCGCCATATTCTCCTTTGATAAAGTTTTTCCACTCCCAGGCTTGTGATCCTACAAATATTGCTCCACCAATTATAGTTAAGAACATATAAAAAATTACCTTTTTCTTTTTCATATGATGTCCCGCATCTACGGCTAATACCATAGTTACTGAAGAAAAAATCAAGATAAAAGTCATCAAAGCCACATAATACATTGGAGCATCTACCCCATGTAAGAATGGAAAGTGATTAAATACTTGATCGGCTATAGGCCAGGAATCTATAAATTTAAATCTTGAAAAACCATAAGAGGCTAAAAAACCAGAGAATGTAAGTGCATCCGAAAGGATAAAAAACCACATCATCATCTTACCATAACTTACCTTGAGTGGTTGATTGCCACCTCCCCAGGTTTTATCTTCAGTACCTGTTTTAGTAACAGTTGTTTCCATATAAAGAATTTGGTATTGTTAAATTTCCCACAAAAATAATCAATTTTATCATTTCACCTGCTCAAATTTATTTTTTAATTGTCACAGATGCTTTTCTTTAAAACAATCTCTTTTATAGTATTAAATCAATGATCTAAGATCATTTAACGAAATACAAAAACAAAAAGAGATAAACCCACAGGAAATCAACAAAATGCCAGTACATAGCACCTAATTCTAAACCAAGAGTTTGACCTGTTTTATATTTTTGTTTAAAATGATTATAAATTACAACTAAAAGCACTAATATCCCTCCAATGATATGTGCAAGGTGTGTTACTACAATTATAAACATAAATGTAGTAACGATATTAGATGTCGGACCTGTAAAATGATATCCTTGTCTAATAATATCGCTAAACCCTTCAAACTGCAAGAATATAAATACAATTCCTAATGCAAGTGTAGAGAGCAGTAATACTGTAGCCAGACTTCTATTATTTTTCTCAATCGCGTTTTTCACAAAGTAAAATGTAACACTACTTGCTACTATGATCAATATACTATATATAAATGCATTTGGAAAAACAAGATCTATCCCCCAGTCTTTCCTACTTTTACTCACAACATAAGCACTAGTAAGTCCTGCAAACACCATTGCCATACTAATCATAGCAAACCACATCATGGTTTTTTTGGACCTATTAACTTTTTCTTGTGTTGTTCCTTGTGTTAAATCCATATTCTAACAAATTTATCTACTACATAAATGACTTGTAATAATGTAATATACAAGACACTCATTAGCATTAATTGCTTTGCTGTTTTAGCATCTCTAACCTTATATAATCGAACTGCAGATCTAATTAAAATTATTCCTAAAAACAGAATAATTACTCCTGATACCGGAGTAAGATAAAGTTTACCAGTAACTCCAAAAACAGGTATTAAAGAGGTTACTACAGTCCATAATGTATAAATAATAACCTGCACAGCAGTACCTTGATCCCTTTTACCTGTCGGAAGCATAAAAAATCCTCCTTTTTTATAGTCATCAAACAAAAACCATCCTATAGCCCAAAAATGTGGAAACTGCCAAAAGAATTGAATCATAAACAATGTTCCTGGTTCTATCCCAAAATTATTTGTTGCCGCCACCCATCCTAACATAAAAGGAATTGCTCCAGGAATAGCACCAACAAAAACAGACAATGGTGTTTTTGTTTTTAAAGGAGTATATAAACTTACATATATAAATATAGAAATCGCTCCAAACATAGCCGTTTGAGGATTAATCGTATACAACACAGATATTCCTGCAATTGTAAAAAATGTAGCAATTGCAAAAGCCGTATTAACAGACATTCTTCCAGACGGAATCGGTCTATTTTTAGTACGATCCATCAGCTTATCTAAATTTCTTTCTATAATCTGATTATACGCGTTTGAGGCCCCTACCATAAAATAACCTCCTACAGCGAGAAGAATCAGGGTATTCCAGGAAACTGTTTCTACACCTAATAAATATCCAGCAACAGAAGAAAAAACCACACTTAATGCCAGACGCATTTTTGTAATTTCTTTAAAATCCTGAACAATCGAGATTTTTATAGTATTCGTTTGGGTCACGCTCAAATTTTGCACGTTTTCTAAATAGCTTTTTTTAAAAGTGGTGCAAAGATATATCTTAAAAGCATTTTAGACAACTTATAACTACTTATAATTCACCTTTTAACAACTTACCTCTACAATAAACAAACAATTCTAAGAGTTGATCAAAATTTCTTTTTACAGAACATTTTGATAATCACCCCAATAGCCAAGAGTAATTTTTGCGCTTTATTAACGACAAATCATCATAAAAAAACCACATAAAATCATCTCTAATGAAAAAATTACTGATTCTCGCAGTCTTTACACTTTTCTTTGCTGCTAATGCACAAGATAAAGAAGTCAAAATCACCGTTGACCCATTGTCAGATAATATTTATATGCTAACTGGTCAAGGAGGTAATATTGGTGTTTTTAAAAACGAAAAAGGATTGTTTATCATTGATGATCAATTTGCACGATTATCTGATAAAATTCTCACCAATCTAAAAACAATAAGCGACCAACCGGTTACTATGGTAATCAACACACATTATCATGGGGATCATACCGGCGGGAATGAAAATATGGCGAATAGAGGCGCTACGATCTTTGCTCAAAAAAATGTAAGATCCAGAATGGAAAAAGGACAAAAGGAAAAAGGAAGCATTGTTCCGCTATCGTTACCCGTAATTACATTTAACGAAGGGTTGCAATTATATTTCAAAGATGAAAACGTAAAAGCGTTTCATGTACACAATGCTCATACCGATGGAGATGCTCTTATCTATTTTGCAAATGGAAATGTACTACATATGGGAGATACCTTTTTTAATGGACGTTATCCCTATATAGATTTAAAATCTGGCGGAAGCATTAAGGGATACATAAAAGCATCAGAAAAGGCATTACTTATCGCAAACGATGCCACTAAAATCATTCCCGGACATGGGAAATTGGCAACAAAAAAAGATTTGGAAATGTTTTTGAAAATGCTAAAAGAAATTACCAGTACTATTCAAAAAGAAATCGATGCTGAGAAATCTGAAAAAGATATTATAAAGAACACCTCGCTTACAGCGACCTATGATACAAAAGGATACGGTGATGGATTTATTAACTCAGAACGTATGCGAAAAACGATTTACACTAGTCTCACCAAATAAAAAGAATCTATTAAAAAAGCCTGCTAATATAATCAGCAGGCTTTTATATCTTTAGTTCTGTATTTTAAAAACAATTGGCAACTGATACTTTACAGTTACAGCTCTACCTCTTTGTTTACCAGGTGTCATCTGTGGGAACAAGTTAATCACTCTTTGCGCTTCTTTTTTTAATTTTGGATGCGCTGCTCTAACCCGGATGTTCTTAATCATCCCATCGTCATCAACATCAAACTGAGTATAGATTCGTTGCACTCCTGTTAAACCATATTTTTCTCCTAATTCTGTATTAAATTTTCTGGAAACGATTTTTCTAATTTTTTCAGAAAAACAAGCCGCCTTTTCTTTATTGGTCCCTAACATTTCACATCCAGGAAATACAGGAACAGATTCTACTTTTATAAAATCAAAAAACGGAGGATCTTCAACTACAGGCTCTACATCCTTAATTGTACTAGGATCAAATGGCTTAGATTCAATTGGCTCATTTTTGAACACCTTATCTGCATCTGTTATTTCAGTATCATTATCAATGACTTTAAATTCTTCTGGAACAACAGCTGGCTTTGTATACTTTCTGGCAACTTCTTTTGGCCTGGGCTCTTCATAAATTTTGTAAACCCCATCCCAATCTACATCAGGCTCTTCAATTGTAAGGTCAATGTCGCTATCATTAACTATTGGTGTAGCGGTATACACCTCAAACATTACATAGGTAAATAAAAGACTCGCTATAAGTCCAATCTGAAAATTCACCAATGTACTTTTTCGTACATTAGCATCGTGCTTGTTACTCATAATATTTAGTTTTAACGTTACAATTAATCTAAATCAACAAGCATACCAAAAAAAAGAATCCCGTCTACATACTGTGACGGGATTCTGATATTTTATAAAGTATTTTCTTTTTAGTCCTGTACCTGAAAAACTATTGGTAGAGAATACAGTACACCTACTGCTTTTCCTCTTTGTTTTCCTGGAGTCATTTTAGGTAATAACTTAACAACTCTTTGTGCTTCTTTTTGTAATCTTGGGTGTGGAGCTCTTGCCTGAACACCAACAATATTACCACTTCTATCAATTTTAAATCTCACATAGATTCTATTAACGCCTGAAAGACCTAATTCACTACCAATCTCTGTATTAAATTTACGGTTAATAAACTTCTTAACCTTATCACTCATACATTTCTTTTTAGCTGCATTATTTCCTGCTTTCTCACAACCAGGAAAAATCGGCACATTCTCGATAACTGCAAATGGTACATCAGCAATTACTTCTTCTTCATCTGCATCTTCAATTTCTTCTACCTCAACGATCTCTTCTTCCTGATTCGTTTCTGTAGACTCAATAATAGTCTCCTCTACTTCTTCTTCATCCTCTACTACATCAATAATTTCTGGTGCTGGTGGAGGTGGTGGTGGTGGTGGAGGTGTGTTCAGGTTTTGAGTAATTGGCACATCTTCTTCTTCCAATTCATCAAGATTAACCTGACCTATATCTATATTGGTTCTATCGTAGGTTTTCCACTCTATTCCCTGCCATGTTATAAAAAGAACTAAAATAAGTCCTAATTGAAGGAATAAGATACTTTTCTTAGTTAAATCTGATTTTGGATTTTTCTTTGGTTCCATATTATATAATCGTTATAGGATTGCTAAAATAGCTAATTTCTTTTGTAATTTCCAACTAAAGATCAAAATGTAAAACAAAAAATAAGTTTTTTAACTTTTATGCTATCTACTTTTCAGTGATAACACAGCTGTTATCTATCTGATTTCCTGTTTATTTTGTTTAAATCTTAGTAATTTACTTTTAAACACTACAAAAACAAATACTGCAAAAATTGTACCACTTGTGTTTGCAACTACATCATACCAATCAGAACTACGATATGTTGTTAAAAGTGCTTGTAATACTTCCATCAGGACACCATATAGGATACATATAACCGAAGTAATAATCAAACTCTGTTTTAAATTTTTATTCAATTTTTCAGAAAAAAAGAAAAACAAAGCCCATGCTATAGTTAAGGTAAAATATGCAATAAAATGACCTATTTTATCACTCCCTTCTATCGTAAATGCAACTGGATTAATAAATTTTGCCAGTGACGCCCACGTCACCAGAGAGGTTAATACTACAACCAGGACAAAAAGGGTCTTATGCCCCAACAACCTCTTTATATTCATCTGCAGACAGCAATAGATCGTCAATTTGAGAAACATCAGATATTTTAACCTTTACCATCCAACCCGCTCCATATGGGTCACTATTTACCAATTCTGGTTCACTTTCTAAAGCTTCATTAAATTCGATAATTTCGCCTGCCATTGGTAAGAATAGATCTGATACCGTTTTTACTGCCTCTACAGTACCAAAAACTTCTTGCTCTTCTAATTCTTCGCCAACTGTTTCTACTTCTACATAAACAATATCACCTAATTCGCTTTGCGCAAAATCAGTAATACCAATAGTTGCAATATCGCCTTCAATTTTGATCCATTCGTGATCTTTGGTATATTTTAAATCTACAGGAGTATTCATTTCAAAAAAATTTATGAGTTGTTAATATTATGATGACGAAAATAAATCTATTTTATTAAATTTTGAGAAAACCTGATAAAAAATTATCAAAAAACAATAATACACCACTTTAAACAAAAAGTAATTGGAAAATCTTAATTACCAAAATTATATCTTAATGTAAATCCTCCTCGAATTGTTGTCTGAGGAAATGCGGTAGAAATAGAATACTTAGAAAAGGTGTGATCATAAAATAATAACGCTGTTAAGTTTTTACTTAACGCATAATCTGTAGTAAACTTTATTCCATAAATATCTTGTCCTGCCGTTACCTGGGTATTCTCTAAGTCAAGATATCTAATCAGTGTTTCATTTTGACGTAGTGATAAATCAGCCCTTAGATTAAGGTCACTTTTTATTACTTTTTTTCTTCCTGCTATTTTAGTAGCAAACGTAATGTCTTTTACCCTATACCCAAGCCCAATGATATATTCATTTCCTTGAATTTCGGTAAGTAGATTGTTGTCAAAGCTTAATGACAACGCTCTATCTTTTTTCCATTCTGCAAGGATTTTGATCGAGTTTCTCATTTCCATATCCAATCGAACAAGTGGACTAAACTGTTCGGTTAAATTAACATTAGAATACAATTCTGGGTTTCTATAGTTATCTGCCTCATCAAATTCATTGCCTCCTCTAAATTCTAGATTGGTTTGAAATTGATTAATAGTATAATTAGCTCGATACCCATGGGCTACAGAAAATCTTTTAAAGCGTTTCTTAAACCATTTTAAGTTCATTAAACCTGTATATTTTATATCCCAATTAGGTAATGGAATATCTCTAAAAGCTCCTTTTTTAACTTTTTCTGGATTCCCTCCTGTATAAGCGGCCAAGAACGCTGGTAGTAAAACTGCTTGATTTGTTCTTCCGTAGCCATCAGGAAAACCATCTCCATCACTATCAACATTTGGATTATTTCCTCTCTCTACTGCTAATCGTCTGGCAATAATCAATCTGTTTTCTCTAAACTTATCAAATGCCTCTGATGAAAACTCATCGCTCTTCTTAAATGCAGTCCTGATCAATACTGTCGAAATTGTAAAATTACCAAAGGTATTTCCGGTAAGAGATTGATACGGATTATCATCAAAAATACTACCATCAGAATTTGTGTTTACCCGATAATTTTCGGTAAAGGTTTCAGAAGAATTTCTATTGGCGCTAATATCGATCTTAAGCCCTTTTAACAATCCCAGAGAAGCTTGTATATTAAGTTGCTGTCCTTCTACCTCCTGATATTGTTGGTTAAATTCTTGATATAACGTAAGCCACCCATTACGTGCAGCAAGGTCCCGAATATCAGATTGGCTACCAAAAGTAAATCCAACCGTAGGTTTAAGAGTCCCTACAAAACCTGGAGATCTGGTATAACCGGGCAGGAAAATACCATTATCTTGTTGGTAATTCACATTTATTTTTTTCACTGCAGTAACTAATCCAATAAGTGTATTATATGCCTTATCACCTACGCTTAATTTACTTCTACCTCTTTTGGGTTTATTTTTTTGTGGACTCTCTGGTGCTCGAGCTCCTTCCTTTTTATCTTTCGAATCTTTATCGTTCTTTTTTACACTTTTTCTTCCGGGTTTCACTTTGGTTAATCCTGCATATTTATACAATGTATTCATATCCAATGAACCGTTTAACGTATGCACATTAGCATTCTGAACTGTATTTCCTAAATCCGGAATACCTTCTAAAGTTTTTAAAGCCTCACTTCCTTTTACCCATTGGAAATCTGCATTATAGGCATATGTTGCACGTATAAATTTTAATACCGGTATTTTCTTAAAAGGAACTTCATAATTAACCTGAAGTTGTTGACTATGAGTATTAGGATCTCCTATATCAAAAAAGCCACTCCATACATCTATAGTATTATCAACTTCATTATTTTCATCAATAAAGTTTTTAACAATACGATTATTAGCAGAAGTGAAATTAAAATTCAAAGACTTAGTCAAATTATAGTTGACTCCATATTGCCAATCAAACAGGAAATTACGTTGATATAATGTCGGCAACCTGATATCGTCTGGTCCTAAAGTAATATCTCTAAAAACCTGTTCATTATATTGCCTATTGATATTAGAGTTTACCGAGATACTCGTAGGAAGTAAGTTTACATTAAAATCCTTAATCAAGTCAAAATATTTACTCTTGCCTAAGAACTTAACTTTCTTAAAAGGCTCTACCTCTTTTGGCTGAAAACTAAAATCATAGGTTCCTCCTAGTCTTACATTTTGATCTAGTGATTTTTCTATCTCAAAATCACGATGATCTGTTTGATTATATGTCCCTGAGAATGCAAAGTTTTCTACATCATAAGGCATTGGTTTACCATCCCCTGTTCTCTCTTTACGTAATCCGATAACATTAAAACTTTGCCTTTTTGTATACTCTGTTGATTGTTTTTCTATACGTTCTTTCTCGGCAGGATCAGTTTCGCGATCTAATCGATCCTGAAGTTCTATATCCTGAAATTCGGGATCAAACTGCGGAGTAATTAACTCTTCTCCACGGCTATAATTAAATGGCACTTGCATTCCCCATTTTTTGGGTAATAATTGCCCTAAATTAACATTGGTAGTTACATCATATTGCTTAAGATCCTCTCTACTTCGCTCATTAGGTCCTTGTTCAATCCCTCCGAATCCAATAGTACTAATTCTTCCTGAGGCACTAACATTTGCAAAATCTGCAATATTAGCATCCAAGCTACCTACAGCAGCCCAACCACCTCTATTTTTAAGATCACTTAGGCGCATTTCATTATACCAAACTGTTCCCGATTGATCACTACCACTATCATTTTTGATACCCACCATCATCACTCGTACATCTCCAAAATTAGGATTACCCTTAATTCCTACTCTAAGATTATTAGGACCTGTAAAGAAATTAAGATCATTTGCACTAAGAGCATCATCTCCTAATACATTAGATTTTATTTGCTGAAGAAATTCTAAAGGAAGGCTTAATCGATTATTTTCTGGCCACGCTCCATTCTGACTACTATCGTTTCGATCAGAAACGGTTAAAGGTAATTCGATCTCGTAGAAATTATTGGTAAAATCATTACCCATTCTAATAAAAGCTTTTAGATCTCCATCCTGAATTGGGATTGCCGGTTCAGGAAGCGACTCTGCATGCAAAAACATTTCAAGATTCTCATATTGACGCATATCAACATTGAAGTTCTTATACACTCCACGGGCATCACCAGATTGCAGGTCATTTACTGTAAGCGCCAATGATCGCTCATCGTCTCTTATAATATTATTGTTATTATTTAACTGCTCTCTCACAACTCCGGGCGGTGTCACATAATTTGCGGTCTCCTCAGAACTTACCGAGGTCACAATTACATCACTGTTACCTGTTACATTAAGACCACTTGTTGGGTCATTTACAGTATTACCTTCTACAACATATCTTCTATAATCACCTCTTACCAAATCAAGACTACCAAATCGTAACAAAGTTGGTTCTGCAAAACCAGTAAGATACATCCTCATAAATCGAATAGATCTAAAATCACTAATATTTATAGCTCTATCTGGATTATAAATAGGCACCTTAAAGCGTACCCATCTAGTATTTATTTGACCTCCCAGTACATTAACCGGAATATCTCTAACATCAGATATGTAACCAGTCCCATTATCATTACCCACTCCCATACCTCTAAAAATTGGAATCTCATACTCAAAATAACTATTAATCGTATTCATCGTATTATCCCTATTTACATCTTCTGCTGTAGGGAAAGTGGTATTTCCTCGATCATCATTAGACACATTGGTAGGTGAATTACCTTCTGTACCATTATAACCGTCATATCGTTGTTGAATAGTTCCTCCTGCCTGAAGGAAATAGGTATAATTATCTCCTGAAGGATCATCTAAAGATTGGAATGCGGCATATTCTGGTTTTTGTTTTTCATCCTGATCTCCCAAACCATCAAATCCAGCATCCTGATCTATTCTGTCCGGACCATCAGAATCAAAAGCATAGATCAAGGATTGATTTACAGGAACTCTAGCATAGTCTGTATCTACTGCACTGCCAATACCTCCTTTAGGCAATCCATTTTCATATTGCTTTCTACCATCTTTAAGTACATCTTCACTAATATTACCTAAATTAAATACAATGGTACCTCCTGGGTTATCTACATCATCATATTCGAAAGGATCCATTAACCAAAACTCAATAAACTCTACATTAGACTGTTCAAAATTAGTAGATGTTAATTGCCTGGTAATTCCTCCAAAATTATTTCTGGAATCAGGTTGCGGTAACGAACTCCCGGGAGCATATGCAGGATTAAAATTATATTGTCCTCTTTGTCCTGGTCTATAATTAAGATCCAGTGTAAACAATGCCAAGGTTTGCCCTTGTGAGATATCTGTCTCTGGAAAAATTTCATTAATAAATACTCTTCTGGTAGCATTAGAAGCCAAATCTTGCTCAGATACTCCACTTGGTCTTCCATTACTGTAAAAGATCGGGTCAATAGAATACCAAGACAATTTTGCTCTTTGATATCCCGATTGTATACCATCAACAACAATATCACTAGCAGGATTACTAGGGTCACCAAAACCAACAGGTATACTAGAGAGTTCCCACGACAATGGTGAACTTACATCTATTCTGGTTTGTGCTCCTTCAAAATCATCTATATATGTGGTTACTTTACCGTCAAAATTAGCTCCTCTTGGCGCCCCTGCAATCAGGTAGGCCCCTTCTGCTCTAACAGAAACATTCGAGGGTACATCTGTATCGATATTAGGGAGTTTATTCACCATCCTGGTTAAGAAAGGAACTTCTGTAGAATATGCTACATTAAACCCTAATATTGTATTATTAATAGGCTCAAAATCATAATTAGATTTTTGAGTAATTGGTCTTTCATTCAGATTTAAATAGGTTCCTCCTATAATAAAGTCGTCACTAAATTTATGTTCTATATTTAGTCCTGTAAAACGTTTTGTTTGTTGACCAAAGACAGCATTATTCTCGGTAGAAACCTGAATAGGTGTATTCGAAGACAGTAATGCTTCATCCAGAATATTTACTCTTCCCAATTGATAATTCACTGTATAATCTACTCCTTCCTGCAAAGTTCTTCCTCCCGCAGTAACAGTTACAGAACCTTGAGGAACATTAAATGCTCCCAGAGGAATTCCATCCTGACCAGAAGATTTGTATCTTCCTTTTAATTGAAAGTAATTTTTATCGGCAGATTGCTGTCCCGCAACAATCTTAGTCTGTGTATATAAATCACGAAATACGTATTGCGCCTGATTTGGGTTATACGAATTAGGATTAGTATAATCTGCTCCAACGGGTCCATTATCCAGTTTATCGAAGAGATGCTCTCCAAATGGTTCTATAGTAGTAAAAATAATACGGCCATTTTGTGAATCAATAGTGACCCCTGGCACATAATCGAAAAACCCATCTCCTCCTTGCACCGGATCATTATTAGGATTAAGACGATCCAGGTTAAAAACTTTGAGTAGTGTTGTCTGCTCTACATCACTTGGTAGTGCAACAGATGACCCTTCTGCTGCAGTAATATAATTTACCGGAGAAGGATTTGAATATAAAATATTTAATCTAAAATCATTTTGTTCTAATCTAAATGCTCCTGTACTATAGATGTTCTTCATCATCAGGTCCCATATTGGTAATGTCACATTAACAATAGGACTTTTAAGCATCTTAACGACTAAACTTTGACTTGAACCTGCGTCTACAGTACCCCCGGTATTATCACCTACAGTTGCATCTACTCCATCATTTGCAAATTCACCAACCTGAAAAACTTCTCCATTTCTGGTATATTGATATGCAATTGCCAAAACCTCATCATTATTCAGCTTTTGATTTAAAGAGATATATCCTAATTGGGGATTAAGCGTATATTCACTTTGATTTAATTTCCTTGCATTTTCTAAAATTGCGTAATCAAATCCTTCATTAAAACTGGCTATCGCACCAACAAATCCTTGTTGCACAGTAGATACTTGTCGCACTGCTTCGGTAACCGGTCCTCCCGGACCAATAGCTGTTGGATCCAGATCGTTATTACCGTTATCCGGAAAAGCTCCTGCACCTGTATTAAATAAAGAGGCTGGTATTGTAAAATTACCCGTGTCTGGTGCTTCCCCTATATCCTGAAGCGCAACAATATTACGCGCATTGGTCAAGGTTTGTGCACTTGTTGCTCTATTCGTTACCCATACTTCGATCCTTGTTATCTGTATATTATTATTAATAAAAGGATAGCTAGCTAAAGAATTATTATATGTATCTCTAAAATAATGTGATAAAAAGAAATGTCGATTTTCATCATAATCCAACGCAAAAAGTTCAAAATCTTCTACCGTTCCTCCTCCTTCTACATTTACAGATCTTGTTTCAGAACGTTGTTCGGAATACACTCCTGTAACGGTGGTTCGTCCAAATTGTAGTCCCATTTTAACTCCAAAAAGACTTTGTGCTCCCTGTATCAATGTGCTGTTTAATGGCATGCTCACATTACCTACCTCGATACTTTGGATAATATCATCTTCTGTAGGCGTGTATTCTAATTTTAATTGATTCTGAAAATCGAAAGTAGATTCTGTATCATAATTGGCTGTTACCTGTAGCCTTGTCCCTATTTTACCCAGTAAACTTAAACTGATTCTTTGATCAAAGTCGAATGTAAAATTACTTCGGTTACGAGGAGAAAAAGCAGGATTATCTTGTTTTGTATAGAGTAATCCTAAATCTATTTCTACAGATCCCTGTGGAACAATTTCAATTTCATTTCCCCCGAAAACAGATTCGAAGAAATTAGAATTGACATAAAAAATAGGGAGTAAATTCTTTCGTTTCTCTTCACTACCGTCTTTTTTACCACTAAAAGCTTCAATCTTTTCTTTAAAATAAGCTCTTCGTTGTTCTTGCTCTACTAAAGCTTCGTATTCTGATGGGGTTAAGAAAAGAGGATATCGTACATTAAAGTCCCCGAGTTTCTCTCGATAGATATATCGATTCGTAATCGGATCGTATTCATATTTGGTTACAATACTGTTTGGATCTGGTAAAGATAATGCTCCCAAAGAAAATGTAGTACTTGTAGAGTCTCGAACAGTTTGATTGTCCTGACCCTGTAACACCCCACTATAAAGTGCTATCAAACATACTAATATCCTAAAAAAATCAACGCGTAAGTAATTCGAAAAACTCAATGTTTTATAAATTTTTTAGTGCCTGTTTAATAATATTTTCAACTGTTTCTTTGGGGCTTTGTTTTAGAACTTTATCAATAGCTTTTTCTGCAATTTTTCGATTAAATCCTAGGGTTTCTAATGCAGATAACGCTTCATCTTTATTAGTATTGCTTTGCGACACTGAAACTTCGTCTATATTATATACTTTAAGGATTTTATCCTTTAGATCTATAATAACGCGTTGGGCAGTTTTGGCTCCGATTCCTTTAATAGATTGAATTGTAGCTACGTCATTAGAAGCTATTGCTTCTTTAATTTGATCGGGGTGTAATGAGGATAACATGGTTCTGGCTGTACTTGCTCCTATTCCCGAAACCGAGATTAAAAGCCTGAAAATTTCTCTTTCTGATTTTTCGGCAAAACCAAATAAGGTATGAGAATCTTCTTTTACCTGCAGATGTGTATATAACTGTAGCACTTCTCCTTCGGGAATTAAAGAAAAAGTATGTAATGAAATATGTAATAAATACCCTACTCCACCACAATCTATTACTACATCAGTTGGATTTTTTTCAACAAGCCTCCCCTTGATATGTGTGATCATTTGTTAAGTTAATGTACTCTTTTTGAGTTTTTATACTGCAAAAATAAATCCTGATCTTCATCAGGGGTCAGTTTTTCTCTAATCTTATTTTTTTAGTAGCATTGTTAGTGCTATCAAAAAAAAACACTTTATCAGAGCATAAAATCATAATTATTATTGCTTGAATATTAAAATTCAAGAAGAGCTGAGTGTTAAGCAACCAAATGTAATAAAATTCTGCTACATACACGGGATAAAAAAGGCCCTTTAAGAATGGTGTATTAATGGTGTTATATTTAGGTCAAATTTACTTACATACTTTAGTACTATCGTAAACTCTCTCTATATGCCGTTGGTGTAACGCCTGTATGTTTTTTAAAAACACTATAAAATGTACTTATATGGTTAAATCCTACTTCATAGCCGATCGCAGAGATTTTATATTTATCAAAATCCGGGTTACTTAGTAATACTTTGGCTTCTTCTACCCTGTATAGATTGATAAAATCTGTAAATCTTTGCTGTGATACCTGGTTTATTATTCCCGAAAGTGTTGACCTATTGGTTTTTAGTTTTTTGGCCAACGAATCTAGGGTTAGCTTCTGCTTTCTATAGATGTGTTCTTTTTCAATTACATCAGTTAACTTTTTAAATATAGGATGGTCTTTTGTGTATTTATCTACTTTATAAGTATTCAGTTTTTTATATCTGCCATTAATTAAAATTTTACAGCGTACCATAACTCTTGCTATTTTAGAATGATATGCATCTCTATAACTCATCGAATACAACATATTAACCTAAATATCTTCATTTTTCATTTTTGTTTAAATTTCTTCAAATATAGGTAAATCTATCTTTTTGCGTCCTATAGTCCGCAAAATTTATTGTAACAACTTATTTCTTTGTTGTTATATGTCGGATATCAACAAAAGAATTTGTAATTATATTGCTAATGAATGGGTAGACAAAGCCAAGTCAAATAGGGCTTTTGCTACTGACCATAATCTTGATGAAAAAACGGTAAGAAAGATTCTACGACCAGAAGGTTATAGGATTCCCGTGAGAACACTAGAGAAGATATGCGAAGCCAGAGAGATTAAGATTTCTGAGTTTTTCTGTTTAATAGGGCTATAAGCTAATTTCTTTTTCAGACATACTCTCGATGCCCTGATAAAAAATGGAAAACTTAAATCTATAGTATAAAAAACCCTGACAATCTTGCGCTTTAATTGACCAACAACTAATCAATAATATAAATACATATTTCATTTTACTTTATCTTAAAAGTTCTCTTATTATTAATCCAATTCCAATTATAATAAAGCCTATACCACCGCTTATAAGATTCATCGTAAGACCTGTATACTTTTTTACATGATTTCGGTAATAAATCAAAATAAGTGTACCAAACACGATTAATAAAAGCCCTAAAATTATATTAATAAAATCCATATATCTGCAATTTAATTTTTTTCTTTTTCTTCTTCCGCTTTAGATTCCTCTCCGTTTTCGTAAAGGGTAGTATGTAACCCCCGATTTCCATATTAAATCATTGAGATCGGGATAGAAGTAATTTTTTATGGTTAAGAAAACTATCCCCAAAAATAGATTCGTAAATGTGCTGTGAGATATACTTTGTTTCTCGAAAAACAAATTGTTCTTCTTGATAACCTTTTAATATGAGTACGTAAGGTTAAATTCTTACGTTCTATCCTATTGGTACAATACCGAAACACTTTATGAATTTCTTTAGGGATCAATCCTGGATAAATATTTAATCGGTCGGTATAAATGCTCTTAGGCTTTAATAACACTAATTTATCTATCAAAGGTCTGATGGTATCTTTTGTTTTTCTACCAACAAAAAAATCAATAATGTTTTTGGTCTCTCTTTCTATAGCATATGTAATCCAGACTACATTGTTTTTACTACCAATAAAGCTCCACAGCTCATCGACCTCAAATTTGCAACCTAACTTATTAAAATATGGAACTTTAATTTGATGACTAATTTTTAGCATTCTAGATAGTACTGTATTTTTTGAAATACCTATAATTCTAGAAATGCTCAAAATACCACAACTTTCTTTGAGTAAACTTTTAATTAAAGTATCTGTTGTGGTTTGATACGCTTTATAAGAATATAAATCTTGGAATGAAGTACAACAATCTCTACATAAATAACGTTGTTTGCCATTTCTTTTACCTCGCTTTATACAATTTGGTTGGTTACAGTTTTTACAATTCATAATTACAAATATAACCAAGCACCAATTTGACCCACGTAGCAATATAAAACCCTTATTTTATAGGTTCTAAACAATCTTAAGTAGTGTAAACAACATAAACAAGCCTCAATAAAGAGGCTTGTTTATTATATAAAATACTGATAATCAATCCTAAAAATACACTTTTTCTCAAAAGCACCAGTTTGGGACATTACCGTAATATACTACTATCTAATCCGTAATTGTTCTGGATTACGGTTGTTTGGTTTTACCAATCAATTGTTTAGACAACATCCGGCATTAATGATAATTGCAAATCTCTTTTTTCCTTCTGCTGAGCATCAATAACAGCAACTGCTGCCATATTGATCATTTCTTCTACACTTGCTCCCAACTGAAGGATATGAGCTGGCTTATTCATCCCCATCATAATAGGCCCTATAGATTCTGCATTATTAATTTCGCTTAATAATTTGTAATTACTATTGGCCGAATCTAAATTAGGAAATACCAATGTATTCACCTTTTGTCCATTAAGCTTAGAGAATGGAAACTTATCCTTTCTCATTTTTCTGTTTAATGCAAAGTTCATTTGCAGTCCGCCATCTACAACAAGATTAGGATAATACCTATGCAAATATGCTACTGCATCCTGCACTTTTGAAGCGGTAGGGTGTTTTGATGATCCAAAATTAGAATATGAAACCATCGCAATCACAGGCTTAACTCCAAACATCTCTACTGTTCTTGCGGTCATTTGCGCTATTTTTGCCAATTCTTTTGAAGAAGGCTCGATATTAATAGAGGTATCACTTATAAACAATGGACCTTTATCGGTCATCATTACATTCATGGTTGCAATACGAGTTGCTCCTTTGGCAAGTCCTATCAAATCCATCATGGGTTTAACTACAGTTGGATAACTTCTGGAATATCCAGAAAGCAATGCATCAGCATCTCCTTCATTAACCATCATAGCAGCAAAATAGTTACGCTCCCGCATTAATTTTTCTGCATCATAGAGGGTAATTCCTTTACGTTTATTGGTTTCCCAATATTGTTTAGCATATCTGTTTTTACGATCACATTCTTCATCTGCTTTAGGATCAATGATATCAACACCTGTAGGATCAAAATCAATCTCTTTCATCAGTTCGAGTATGATATCTTTACGTCCTAATAAAATCGGAAAAGCAATACGTTCTTCTTTAACTGTCTGAGCGGCTTTTAATACATCCAAATGATCTGCCTCTGCAAAAACAACGCGTTTAGGGTTTGTTTTTGCTCTGTCTAGTAATAATCGAACTAACTTATTATCATTACCCATTCGCTCCAGCAGTTCATCTTCATACTTTTCCCAATCGGTAATGACTTCTGTTGCTACACCACTCTCGATAGCTGCTTTGGCTACCGCAGGAGGCACTTTTGCAATAAGTCTTGGATCAAAAGGTTTAGGAATGATATAGTCTTTACCAAAATTAAGACGTGTTTCTCCATATGCTATATTTACTTGCTCTGGAACAGGTTCTTTGGCTAACTCGGCTAATGCTTTTACAGCGGCCATTTTCATTTCTTCATTAATAGCTGTAGCTCTTACATCCAGCGCTCCTCTAAAAATAAAAGGAAATCCCAATACATTATTTACCTGATTAGGATGATCACTTCTTCCTGTAGCCATGATCACATCTTTACGAGCTTTAATTGCCAGATCATATTTTATTTCGGGATCAGGATTTGCCATTGCAAAAACAACAGGGTTATCTGCCATAGTTACCAACATATCCGGAGTTACCAAATTAGCCATCGACAAACCTATAAATACATCTGCATCTCTCATTGCATCTTCTAAGTCATTTAGATCACGATCTGTGGCAAATTCTGCTTTTTCGGGAGTAAGACTCTCCCGGTCTTTACGAATTACACCTTTACTATCGGTCATGACGATATTTTCGGCTTTGGCACCAAAAGCTTTATACAATCTTGTACAAGATACTGCTGCAGCACCGGCACCACTAACCACAATTCTTACTTCTTCAATGTTTTTATTTGCAATTTCTAATGCATTTAATAACGCAGCGGCAGAAATTATGGCTGTACCATGTTGATCATCATGCATTACCGGGATATCCAGTTCTTCTTTTAATCGTCTTTCGATCTCGAAGGCTTCTGGAGCTTTAATATCTTCAAGGTTTATTCCCCCAAATGTTGGAGCAATGTTTTTAACTGTTTCGATAAAAGCATCTACATCTTTGGTATCTACTTCGATATCAAACACATCAATATCGGCAAATATCTTAAACAATAACCCTTTTCCTTCCATTACAGGTTTTGAAGCTTCTGGACCAATATCTCCTAATCCTAATACCGCAGTACCATTTGATATTACAGCAACCAGATTTCCTTTTGCTGTATATTTATAAACATCTGCTTTATTTTTTTCGATTTCCAAACAAGGCTCTGCAACACCAGGAGAATATGCTAAAGACAAATCTCTTTGAGTTGCATATTTTTTAGTAGGAACGACTTTAATTTTACCCGGGGTAGGCTTGGCATGATATACTAATGCCTCTCTTCTTTTACTTTCGATACTCATACTAAATCAAGATATATGTGCTAATAAAAATAAAGATCAAAATACCATAACTACGTAATTTGCGGTTATGGTATTTTGATACTAATATATATACAAAGGTACAAGTCTGTATGAGATGCGGAAATTAATATAAAGGAATCTTTGCGAAAAATCAGAATTGAGAAAAAACACCCTGCATTTAACAATCTTATTAAAGATTTATCAATTAATTATTGATTTTACTGAATATTTCATCAGGATCCACAAGTTGATTTAATTTATACTTATATTCAATAGGCAAAAGGCTTAACCCTAGTTGATAGGAAGCATTCATCCATCCAAAACCACCATCGGGAACATATTTAAAATCAGACCCTACATTACCATACTCTACATTTACCTTATAAGTACCATTAACAACATCAAACTTTTCAGGAATAATACCATTATAATCTGCTGCATTTTTAGTGATCATCCATAGCCATCGATATATAAGCTCTTCTGCCAGATCCTGATACCCATAATTAAGTAATCCTTTCCAGATTATCATTTGATGTGGTGCCCACCCAAACGGGTAGTCCCATTGTCGTTGTGGTGCATCTTCTGGAACATCATGAAGTGAAGCTTTAGAGCTTCCGGTAATCCCGAATTTATATTTTAGCTTAGGCAATAAGTACGCTATGATACTTTTTGCCTGATCAGCTGTACATATTTTTGCCCATAATGGATAAAACCCGGTTGCTGATTCAAAATGGGTTTTCTTTTTTTCTAACAGATTATAATCAAAATAACT
This sequence comes from Aquimarina macrocephali JAMB N27, assembly GCF_000520995.1. Classification (GTDB taxonomy): domain Bacteria; phylum Bacteroidota; class Bacteroidia; order Flavobacteriales; family Flavobacteriaceae; genus Aquimarina; species Aquimarina macrocephali. The sequence goes on from NZ_JACA01000035.1 coordinate 87,215, forward strand.
TCCTGTTTCTTCATCCCACAGGTATTGATTCATTAGTGCTATTCGTTTGGATGCAACATCATCCCAATACTCTGATCGCAATTTTCTGTCTTCATATACAAATACATTATTAAAAAAATTCTTGATGATATATGCCAGATCTTTTTCATACTTATATACTAATGTATTAAGATCTACAGTAGTTAGATCGGCACATATCCCCTCTAATCTATATGTGGTATCATGACCACTTTCTCTTACACTTCGATCATGCAAAAAATATTGATCAAGTTCTTCACTATCAATCTCTCTTTGCAGGTATTTTTTTCTAAATTCTTCGATGGATTGCGAATCGTTATTCTTATATTTATGTAATATGTAATCATAATGTCCCTCTTCTACTTCTGCTGTTATACCTATCCCCTCTGCATAAAATCTGTTCAATCCATTTGACGCTAATCTTTTTCCTGATTGCATCCAAACAGTTTCATATTCATAAATAGCTGTCCTTACACATTCCTCTAGCCAGGAGATGGGTGTTTGATCTCTATATTTTTCATAATATTCTACAACCATAGATGTATAAAAGGGAGGTTGAGTTCTTGTTAGATAATAACTTCTATTGGCATTTAGAATTTTACCATAATTCTTGATTTGATATGTGAAATTATCTATCATTCCTTTAGAAAGTTCTTTTCTGGCATCCAGCAAAAGACCTATATTTATAAAATAGCTATCCCATCCATACATTTCATTAAATCTTCCTCCCGGAACCAAAAACGGAACAGCTTCTTTTTTATGATTAGTAGTGGTTAATGCTAATCCTAAAATCCCAGGTTTATCATTTATGGATCGCACAAATTCTGGCGTTATTTTTTCGGGAAGAGTCTCCAGTATAATATGATCTATTTCTTTTGTAACTTCTTGATAATAAGAATAGGCTTCTTTATCATAAAAAGGAACATATAACCGTTTCTCTTTTATATCACGTTTATCATCAGACAGAATTTTTTCAATACCACTTCGATCCAGTTTTCTGGTCAACCGATCCCAATAGTGCTCTTTTATCATTTTAGAGATTCTAATGCTTGGTTGCTGTTTTATCTCTGTTAAAGAAATTTCTATAATCCCTTCCTGGTTTTCTTTTGCCAACTCTAATTCCTGAAGCAAATTAGACAGGTGATAGGTTCCCCGAATAGTATAAACTTCGTTACTAATGGTATGTATTTTAAATTCTTTTGGACCCTGATCATCAATGGTAATCTTCTTGTCTTTATCGGTATCTTCTTGTTGAAGTAAACTGTGTAAGACATCTTTTTTATATATTTTAATCAACATTATTTCTTGTTAATTTGTGTAATACCAGTAATGTCAATAACAGTAAAATCATTGGTATTATCGTATAATAAAATGCTTGTTGGGCACCAACATTTTTAAATAACCAGCCTACTATTGTAGATCCTGTAGTGCCTCCTAAAGCAGAAAAAACTACGATAAGACCAGTCATAGAACTATGTAATTTTTTGGGCAAAGCACTTAATACGGCAGAATTTATTAAAGGATATATCGGAGCAATACATAATCCAATAAGTGGAAACGCATATCCTATCCATGGTATATCTGTAATCTTTTGGATTTCCTGCACCTCAACATTAAGGGTTTTTGGTAAAATAAAAACTACCATAAGTATTGCTAATCCTATACATACGGTAAGAATATAAACCCAAGGTATTCGTTTTGATAAAATTCCTGCACCTATCCTTCCTATAGCCAGTGATATTGCAAAAACGCTAGACATCATAATACTTACATTAGGAGGAAGTTGTAATACCCTTTTATAAAATGTAGGTAACCATGTCATCACTCCTTGTTCTACCATCACAAATAGAAAGGCACTACCAACAAATACGATGACCAGCATTTTGGTACATAAAAGCATCATTTGCCTGATATCGTCTAATAGATTTACACCCGGAATTTCATTTCCTTCCTCAAATCTGGTAAAGAACAGCAATAGAAATGACACAAAAATCAATGCCGCCAAAAGCCAATACACCCGTAACCATGCATCTGGATCATTATCATTATTAAATCCGGGAAACAGAAAATAAGCCGTAGCTATTCCTATCATAAAAACCCCTTCTATAGTACTCATTAAACTATTGTGGGCTCTTTTGGTTTCTGTAATTATCCCTATTAATGTATATACCGAAACTTTAACTAAGGCAAAGGATACTCCTATTGCAGCAAAAAGAAGTTTTGCAGACCAGAAAGAATTACCATAATACATCCCCAAACACCCAATAAAAGAAATCAATAACCCGGACAATATTGCCTTTTTATACCCTATTCTTGGTAAAAAAGAAGCGATTAAAAATGAAACCAATGCTATCGGCAAATCTTTAAACCATTCTAAAGTACTTGCCTCGATCTCATCAACATGGTAATTCTCCAGAGATTTTAAGATCACTATCCCCACACTATTAAGGAGGATAGCAAAAATAAAATAGTTGATAAACAAGGATATTTTTATAGATATATTCTTCATTAAAAATAGTCGTGACTGGTTATTAATTTAAAACTGCCCGAGCAATACGAGCAGTTTTTTGGCTCCAAACAATTAAAAATCTATTGCTACAGATAATCTATACGCTCGACCCAAAATTGGTCTGGCCAAAAACACATCATCATTAGCATTAGTTGTTCCTCTTGGGTTACCTTCTGTTAACCCTATTTCATTAAACAGATTAGAAGCATCAAACCCAAATCGTAAGTTTTTTATCTTGTAATATGCTCCTGCATTAAAAACATTAAAAGCAGGGAGTTCTGTGGTATTAGCTTCATCCTGATATTTTTTTCCAAAATAAGACCATTGCGTATATAACCCCAGGTCTTTAATAATTTCTACCTGTGGTCTCAATGTAAAATATAGATTAGGAATTCTTCTGGCACTATTTCCTTCATAATTAAAAGTTGTACCATCTGCATTAGCTCCAGAAAAATTATCATACTCTGGTTTTTGAACCGTAATATTAGCTTCTACTGCAAAAGCTTTGTATTTAGCATTAGCTTCAAGCTCTACTCCTATATTATTTACATCGGCAAATTTATTTTCTGAAGTACCATCTGCCAAAATATCTGTAAAGGCAATATTATCCATATTCATATAGAAAAAGTTAGCATAAATACCTATGTTGGAAGAAGAATACTTAAATCCTAATTCTGACTGATCCACCTCGGTAACTTCGATAGCACTAAGATCAGATGCATTGTCATAGTAAGACTCTTCTATTGGTGATCTAAATCCATGACTATGTCTTGCGTAGATTGCCATGTTATCACTAAACTTGTAATTTAATGCAGTAGTATATGATAGTTCGTCTACATCATAATTCCAATATGTATATGGATTACCATCTACAACAGTAAGTGCATCATCGGCAGTATTATCAGGTAGCAATCCTAAATCTGTTGAAAAAAATCGGGCGTTATCGCGATATCCAGAATATTTATCATCGTCGTAACGAAGTCCAAAATTAGCGGTTAGATTATCCGTAAAATTAACTTCTGCATCTATATAAAGAGCATTTAACCTTCCTTTGGTTTGTGCATCTCTTTCTAACCAGGTAATTCTTTCTATTCCGTTATAGGTTCTGGAAATTCCTGTACTGGTATCTACCAGATTTACCAATCTTGGATTATCAGATACATCAACCAGGTAATTACTCCAGTTCCAATATTGGTTTGATTTCCAATTAGAATAATAATATCCCAGGGTGACATTTATTTTTTCGAAATTAAATGAAAATGCCAGGTTGTTTGCAAAATTAGACATGTCTTTATCAATTGCCCAATGATCTGCACGCATTACCAATGTATTTGGGTTTAAAGCTACACCAGTATCTACATATGTATACTCGGCATTTGCTGCATCGGTTAGTGGAAACTGTGTTGTTCCTGTAGCAAAATCGGCTTGTGTATTTGGTCCTCCGGTACTAAAAATTGCATTATAGTTTAGATCAATGCTTGTATTTCTAAATGTATTTTTTACCGAAACCACATCAGAAATATGATATTTAAGCTCTCCTCCTATCGCATCTACATTGGGGTGCACACCATCTTCTAAATCTCTTTCAAAAAACCCTCCTCCTATTTGGGGCACTCGAAGTCTGCTAAAATTTCTTGATGCTAATGTTCCGTAATTAGCATCGAAACCTTCGAATTCTTCTGGATTTCCATCGCTGTCCCCACGTAGTGGTATTGGTAGTAAGAACAGGTTTCTGTCATCCAGTTTTTTATAATGTATTCTGGCATAACCTCCATCAAATTTATAGGTAAGATTAAATTTCATCTGCCCTCCTTTGTTAGCTTCAAATCCCGGGTCCCTAATTCCCTGATCTACTCTATAAAATCCTCCTATATTAAAAAGCAATTTATCCTCGACAATTGCTCCTCCAATATTGAGATCAGTTCTAAAAAGCCCATAATCTCCTACAGTCATTTTGGCTCTTCCTATTAGTTCATTTTGACCTGTTTTAGAGATGAAATTAATAATCCCGCCAGGTGAATTTGTAGCAAAAACAGAAGCAGATCCTCCTCGTATGGCTTCCATTCTTTTAACAGTTTCATCTAACCTATACCAATTATCTGCATTTGCAAATTGTAAGGCACCATCTTCAAAAACAGGAAGTCCATCTTCCTGAATTTGAACAAATTCATATGCTCCAGCAGATGGAATTCCTCTGGCAAAAAGATTATTTCCTACCTCTCCTCCAGAAGTTTCAACAACAAACCCAGGAACTGATTGTAGCAGATCAGCAGTACTCTGTGGAGCTTTTTGCTCTATTTCTTTGACTCCCATTGTGGTTATTGCTACACTGGATTCTAATTTTGTTCGTGGATTAGAAGATCCGGTTACTACAATCTCATCTAATGAAAGTAGATCTTCTTCTAAAACAATATCTCGAACGATGTTATCTGCCATAACAATCTCCTCTCTTACGGTTTTAAACCCAACAGAGGAAATTATCAAAACATAAGTGGCATTGGTTTCTAGATTATTAATTATATATTCTCCATCAAAATCTGATGTTGCTCCTCTATTAGTTCCTTCCAGTACTATATTAACCCCAATTACCGGAATGCCCTTATTATCTTTAATCGTTCCTGATACACTTTTTCCTCCTTGAGCAATGGAATCCCCTATCCCGAAAACTAAGAAGAGAATAATACATAGTCTTGTTCTCATAATTTTTTAAGTATTTAGTTCTCTGCAATTTCATAAAACCTTAATGATAATTTACTTTTTCTTTAAGGTTCATAGGGTTCGAAATCGTTTTCGATACGATCGAAAACGATTTCGAAAGAACTATTCATTTGAGTCAAAAAGCCCATATAAAAGTACTTTTCTCATTCCTTTTGTCTCTTTTTATTAACAAGAGAGGTTTTTCAAATTTTTATATTTTATTAATCTAATTGTATTTTAGCTTAAATTGTATATTTAATAAATATAACACTTAGTCTATGAAAGTTACTACTCTAAAAGATATTGCTAATGAATTAGGAATATCTGTAGCAACTGTATCTAAGGCTTTAAAAGATTATCCCGATGTAAATAAGGGCACCAGAGAAAAGGTTCTTCAGATTGCAAGAAAATTAAATTACTCACCTAATCAATTAGCTGTAAATCTAAGAACTAAGCAAACAAAAACAATTGGTGTTATCATCCCGACCACAGTACATCATTTTTTTTCTAAAGTAATAGATGGCATCATTGAGGAAGCAGAAAAAAAAGGGTATCTGGTTATCATTCTCCAATCTAGTGAGAAGCTATTTCTTGAAAAACTACAAGTGAATTTATTGATTGATAAACGAGTAGATGGTATTTTAATGTCTTTATCTAATAAGACTAACGAATTCGTTCATTTAAAAAAAGTACTGAGTCGAAATATCCCTTTGGTTCTTTTTGATAAAATAGAACCTTCTATACCTTGTTCTAAAGTAAGGATCGATGATAAAAAAGCTGCATACGAGGCTGTTTCATATCTTATTTCCAAAGGATACAAAAAGATTTCACATTTCAGAGGGGATCTTAACCCCAAAATTTCTAACGATCGTTTTGAGGGATATAAAGAAGCATTAGAAGATCATGGGATCACATATGATGCTTCATTGGTATATCTGTGTAATAACAATACAGATTTTGAAGATGGATATAACAATGCGAAGAAGCTAATACAGGAAAATCCCGAGGTCGATTCTATTTTTACAATAACCGATCTTGTGGCAATTGGTGCAATAAAATATTTTAATGAGAATAACATCAAAATTCCCAATGATGTAGCTGTTTTTGGGTTTAGCAACTGGTTTATGTCTTCCGTTGTCTCTCCTACATTAACAACAGTACATCAACCTGCACATCAAATGGGAGTTGTAGCCACCGAGATTTTGTTAAATGAAATTGAACTAAACAAAGAGAATATGCCTAGTCTTCATAAAGAAGTAATTCTCCCTACCGAACTTATTTTTAGAGAGTCGTGTTAAACGTATTCTAATCCTCAAATAAAAAATCAATATTCCTTTTCAATCCAGAGAACTTGGTTCTTTTTACTGCAGATTTTTGAAACACTTTAGAAAATACTTCTTGTGTAATTTCTTGCCAATCTTTTTTTGACATCTCTAACAGTTCTGGTTTCGGATTAAAAAGAGGTTCATTATGTGGTTTAGAAAAACGGTTCCATGGACATACATCCTGGCACACGTCGCAACCAAACATCCAATCATCAAATTGATTTTTATAACTATTAGGAATCTCTTCTTTAAGTTCTATCGTAAAATAAGATATGCATTTACTGCCGTCTACTACATAAGGCTCTACAATTGCTTGTGTAGGACAGGCATCGATACATGCTGTACACGTACCACAATGGTCCGTAACGGGAGTATCGTATTCTAAGTCAAGATCTATAATTAGCTCTGCAATAAAATAAAAAGAACCTACCTGCTGTGTCAAAAGGTTACTATTTTTACCAATCCAACCCAATCCACTTTTTGCCGCCCAAGCTTTATCCAACACAGGTGCAGAATCTACAAAAGCTCGTCCTTGTACATCGCCAATTTCTTCCTCAATAAAATGTAATAACTGCTTCAGTTTATCTTTAATCACAAAATGATAATCAGTACCATAAGCATATTTAGATAGCTTAGGAGCTTCTGAATCTTTTTGTTTTTCTGAAGGAAAATAATTGAGCAGTAATGATATTACACTTTTTGAATCATCAACCAATTTAGTGGGGTCCAGACGTTTATCAAAATGATTTTCCATATACTGCATCTCACCATGCATATTCTGGTTGAGCCATTTTTCTAAACGCGGAGCTTCCTGTTCCAGAAATTCTGCTTTAGAAATTCCGCACGATAGAAAACCCAAGCGTTTTGCCTCGGATTTGATACATTGAGTGTATTTGGTTTTAGAATTCAATTACACTTCTTCTTTATGGTCAATTTGTTTTTCTGGGTACTTATTCATGATTTGGATTCCTTTCTGTATCACAAGAGATGTAGGCAAAGTTATGTTTTCGCCTCGATCTGTAACCATAAAAAGATAAAATCCTGTAATATCTTTCACTTCTCCGGTCCAATCAAAATCTTTATCCAAAACCCGTATCCTATCTCCTATCCTAACCGGGTGACTAAAAAATAAAATAATGCTTGCGGTAAGATTAGATAAGATTGACCATTGTGCAAAAAAAGCAATCCCCAATACTGCTAAAACCGAAGAAATAAAAACACTAAATTGTTTAAGTTCTACTCCCCAGATAATCACTAAAGCTGTCCCTGCAATAAGGTAATGAAGTAGGTTAGACAGGTTACGTATTAGTTTTCTTCTATCGGCATTTATAGATTTTAATTTTGCGAACTTTTTGATTACTCTTTTTGTAATTAATAACACAAAAAATAATAGTATCAATACTATTATGGACAATAAAATTTCATTTCTAAAAGCGATCATCATTTAGTTTATTAGCGTATTGCATATTTGTTCTAGCAAAAATACGCAAAGAAGTTGTTTAAACTTTTTTCAATTTGCTCTTTTAAATACAAAATCATCATTTCCTCCATCAGTAAGTGTAAGTATATCACCTTGTAATTTATATGAAAATATATCCTTTGGGGGAGGAAAAGTTCCTTTTATTAATTTTATGGTGTCATCTGTAATTTCTTCACTGCCTCCACTTACACATAATTTAGTCCCGTTTTGAACAACTACCATCGAATTTATATTCACAGTGGTCTCTTTATCAAATTTTAGCGTTGTTGCACTTGTATCGCAACCTATCAGAACACCCTCTATGTTTTGATTATAGCCTTGTTCTGTGGTACTTTCTAAAATCCATGTACCAATAATAGTATCATTATTAGTGTTTGTGTTTGTATTTGTATCATCATCGCCTGAGCACGATGATATCATAATTGCCAATAGGGCAAGTACAAAAATCTGGTTTTTCATAATTAGTTATTTATTAAATAGTTATCCTACATCTACTAACATTTTAATACTAAAAAAAGTATTAGTTAGCACGTTTATTATTATTTATCTCAAAAAACCAGAATACCTATTTTGGCAATCTGGTTTTCCTTAGTCTGTGACCTAACTACATTTATAATTAAGCATAGTCTAGTATGGGTTTCTACAAATCTCTGCACATTCTCTTGCCGATAAACCGGCACAGAGTACTTGTTTACAGTTATTGATCCTTCCTGCAAAGATTGTTTTTTGAGCAATTCTACTAAGAACCTTAACCTCATTTAGTTTAAGAATTTTCATGATTTTTATTATTTTAAATTAGTATTCTATGAACATTTAAAGACATTCTAGATTATATCTATCTACAGGGTACTCGTACTTTAACCCATCTACAATATCTTCCGGTTAATGGCGGAAAGCCAACTGTATCACATAACCATTTCCATTGCCAACACGTAAGTATGGGATCAGGAAGGTTTATGTCTCCGCCACCTATTGATTTTTGTGCAGTTTTGCTTAGGGTTTTAATTCCTTCTATTTTTAAATTTTTCATATCGTTATTTTAAAAATTTAATCTACCAGTTCCTCTTTCTCCTGCAGAATACGTATCCCATCCCCAGAAAAATGTGTTATCCAACCATCGATTTGGGTAGGATCTTAAATAAGTACTTCCTGTAGCAGAAACTGTTTGATATGATGGGTACGCATAGATATCATAATTTGTTATAAACCATCCATCTGTTCCTTTTAATGAAATTTTGCCGGATTGAATTTCTACCCAACTTATAGCTTGTCCCGGGTATCTTGCACTTAAATAATAATAGTCTGTTTGTCCTCTTTCTCGATCATCCCCAGCATTATTTAAACTAGATACCGAATGCGTATAGATTCCTCTACTGGTTCGAAACCTCACACTAGCCTTAGCATCTCCATCAGTTTCATTATTTTTTTGAGCTCCTGTCTTTGTACGGATTCTATAATACCATCTTGTACTATAACCTTTCTCATAATTGGTATTTACCGAATTCTTATTCATATATTCTGTAACTTCTTCTTCAAATCTTGCATCAGCTTCTTCTTTACTTATATCGGCGCTATAACTTCTATGTAATATTGGAATTACAACTTCCGCATTTTCTTCAATCTTGGTATCACTTTTACCCGTTTTGCTCATAAAGCCTTCGGTATTATTTGAAATTTCGGGAATAACCTCTTGTTCCTTCTCGCAAGAAGCAATTGCTACTATGCAAAATACCCCTACTACATACATTTTTAGATTTGTTAGTCTTTTCATTTTATTTAATAATTAGTTTTTTGCCTACTCTATTCACTTTTCGGCTACCGTGTTTACTTAAATCCAGATTATGCTACTCAAAAAATGGTTTTAGAAAGTATACTTCAGTTGTATTCAGAATCTAATTTCAGGAGAGTTTTGAGCCACTCCTCCTCCATCAACATAATAGGTCACATTAGTATCCTTTTTTACTTTTATTTGCATTCTTGCCCTGGTCAATGACCATTTACCAACTTGAAGTTTTTTGTAGGTTCTTCCGTCTAACTTTTGTTTCTGTCTATCTTTTCCAAACCAGCCAACACCATATCTAACTTTAATTGAAGCATCGTTTGGGGCTTTAAAAAAAGCAACTCCATTGGCATTAAAAAAGCTTTCCATAGTTTTCCATTTCCCCTTTTTTACAAATTTTTCCCTAATCGTGGCCATAACTTATTATATATTTTATTTTCTTGCTTACTCTATACACTTTTCAGCTTACGTGTTATCTAATACCAATTATTTTTAAGCTTTAATTCTGAGCTATTAATAGTTCTATTTTTATATTGCATAAGGGCATATATCTCCATATCCATAAGAATATGGGATCATTGATTACGTTAAATTTTATGTGAGAAGGTTAGGTTATGTAATATTCACGGTAATTTGATAATCTTCTAGATTCGAAGTGACAACACTATTAGTACTTCTTTTACTTGAAGGAAATGTAGCATTTACAATCCCAATCTTATCATTCTCAATATCACCTCCTTCTAACAAATCTGTTCCTAGCTTTAAAAACCCTTTTCTAATCCCTTCTCCTGCTGTTTTTCTTTCCTGAGAATTTAAGCTAGACGAACTCGCTACTTTTGAAGACAATCCTACAGATTTACCAAGAATATCATGAATAGGATCAGCTTCATATCCATTAGTTGATATTTTAACTTGTTGTGTTTTGTGTAAATGAAGAACTACCTTGTGATTTAATGTGCGTTTTCCTTTATCCATACTTTCAAACAATCTCCATCGGCCATTAATACCAACATACAGATACCATTCATCCTTCTTTTTAAAAATTATTCCATCAGGATCTTTATCCTTCTTAAAAACAGCTTCTCGTACTGCAACAGTTACTTTTTTAATATGCTTAGCATCTATTCCTTTGGGATCCGACCATCCTCCACTAATTATTACTCCATAATTTTCTGATGGAATATTTTTTCCCTTCAGTGGAATCGTCACTCTTAACAATTTTGGATCATCACTTGGAAAAGGAGTAATTATTGGATTAATAGCACTAGCAATCATTTTCTTTACTTTGAATTTTGGGATTGAAGAATCTGATGGTTTTGGCGGCAGGTAGAGATCAAAAGTATAATTTTGATCATTAATCTTTTGGTTGATATATCCCCCCTTTTTATTTATGTAAACGATTGCTTGATTAGCTCTGGACAATCCTTTATTTCCCGAAAAAAGATCCGTCTCTTCCCGAAAAGAAACTACTGCTTTTGGAGGGTGAATTTCGGACCTGTGTTTTCCATTTTTAGGATGCCCACAGTCATAGATCCATCTCCCAGTAATTTGTATACGATCACCAGGCATGGGTAGTGACCATAACGGAACAAATTTAGAATCCCATTCACATTCCATTACGGCAATCTGATCTTTAGCATTATACTTACCATTTGCCGGGCTATTCAGATAAAAAAACTGCTTATCAGTTTTTACAAAATAATTCCAGTCATAACTATGATGCCATGGTTTAAGAGGAAAATCTGTACCTGATATTCTGCTCTGTGTCAAAACACCTTTTATCGTTCGTATTTGGGCACCGGTTCTCGAGTCTCTTTTAGCTGCAGAAACCCAAGAAGGAACAACTTCTCCAAATTCTTTTGTTAAGATCTTTGGTAATATCACAAGCTTTAACGAATTGCTCTTCCTACACCCACAACCAAACCCATTTCCATCATTCTTTGAAGAAAATACCGAATGTGCTTTTTTTATAGATGTTGGTAAGCCAAAATGCATTTCATGATTTTGTTTTATACTAATCACAGGAAATGAAATGCCTTGCTCTCGGTAAATATTTCTTATACTTAATGTCATAATCTATCTTTTAAGGTTCTAGGTTTTTCACTCTTGTTTCCAGATCTTTTAATTTATCCAACACATCAAGGTTTCCAATCATCAGCCTTTTGTGTACTATAAAACTTGATGTTTTAGAATCGAAAGTGGCGAGCAGATTGTTTGCAGACCCAAAGATTTCTATTTTTGTCCCTTGCAATTTTACTTTACTATTCGTTAAAACAATATCTGCCGGTTGTTGAATTGGTTGAAATACTTCACCTACTACTACCGGATTGATTTTTATCGCAGGTTTTGTCACTTTTGCCATAATGCTAATTGTTTTTGGTTATTGCGTTACTAATTATTTTTACTTTATTGATTACATATCCCACAAAATACCAGGTTGCCAAAAATGCAATACACTCAAAAGCAAAGCTTCCTAATTTGTAAAAAGATTCTGCTATTAATAGTGATATCCCAAGTGAGGGAATGAATTCAAGAGTAATTTCCTTAAGCGTTAGTTTTTTTAAAATGCGATTCATAATTCTTAACTTTTATATGTTTTATACTCTTTATGGAAGAAAAAAACCGAATCTTAACATCTATAGGAAGAAAAATGTTTTTTTATACCTTAGAGGAATAGAAATCATACCCGGTGGATCAATCCCTTATTGACATTTTAATTCATAGTAATCCTAAGGAAATAAGTAAATTATATTATTTACACAGGAGCGCTTTTTTTAATTTTGGAAAAAAATATGGTGTAGACCAAGACTCCATGGCCGATATCTATCAAGATGCATTTGTAGTACTTAGAAAGCAAGCAATACAAGGAAAATTGGAGGTTGTGAACAGCTCTTTAAAAACCTATTTATTTGGTATCGGTAAACGAATGATTTTCAACCATTATAAACAGCATAAAAATACAGTTTCATTAGAACCAAAACTTCATATTACCAACGATAACATCGAAAAAATCACATTTGATGAACCTGTCGAGCTTTCTGTAGAGCAAAGACTTTTACAGACTTTTTTTAATAAATTAGGAAAACGATGCAAAGAGATGTTAATATTATTCTATTATCGAGGACTAACAGTAGAGGAGATTGCCGAAAAAGAAGGATATGATAATACTAATGTAGTGAGTAGTCAAAAATCCCGATGTATTAAGCAATTAAGAGCAATGATTAATCCCCCTAAACAATGAAACCCCAGGATCTCATATCAAAATACATTCAAGGTACCTTAACAATTGAGGAACAACAGGAATTTGACACACTATTAAGTGTTGATCAAAATTTTAGAGACGAAGTACTGTTTCATACTAATCTTAAAAAAGTAGTAGAACATAAGGATGATGATGATTTTAGACATTTGCTTTCTGGCCTTGAGTCTAATGTTAAGAAAAAAAATAAATTAAAATGGTGGTCTATAGCAGCTTCTATTCTTGTACTATTAGGAACCATCTATTTTTGGAATACCAAAAAACCAGTGTCAAATGAAGAGTTATTCGCTACTTACTTTGAACCGTATAGGAATATTCTTCAACCTGTGGTAAGAGGAGATGATCATAAGAACAAAATATCAGTAGCTTTTAATGCTTATGAAAATGGTAATTTTAAAAAAGCTCTTGACGCATTCAATACAATATTAGAAACTGAAGAAAATGACACTCTTCAATTTTATAAAGCAAATACCTTGTTAAAACTAAATGAGACTAAAAAAGCAATTATAATTTTGGAAGAACGAAGTGAAATTAAAAACTCGTTTAGCGAAAAAAACCATTGGTATCTGGCCATGGCATATCTAAAAGTTGATCAACTTAACAAAGTCAAAGAACAATTAGAATTATTAATAAAGATTCCTGACAGTGAATATAAAAAGGAAGAAGCTAAAGAACTACTCAAAAAACTTAATTAGTTTTTTTCTAAAAATAAAAACCGGAACCAAGACCAATATCGTCATCCACCAGCGTAAAAAACCTTGCTCCAAAGATTCTGTATTACCCGAAACCACAAATCCGGCCCAATAAAAAGGGTGTTTTAATGCGTTATCTCTTACACTACCGAGATACTGAAGTTTTGCTCGTTGCAATGCTCTGTCTTTAGCATATCCTTTTTTTAAATTTTTATAAAAATAGTTCATTATCACCGAGGTTTCTTTATCCGGCACTTTCCATAAGCTCATTACTGTGCTTTTTGCTCCTGCATAATGAAAAGCTCTTGACATACTCATCACGCCTTCACCTTTTTCCAATTTTCCGAATCCTGTATTACAAGCACTAAGCACAATCATTTCTGAAGGAATTGATAATCCATAAATATCAGATGCCATTAAAATATTCTTATTACCATTTTCAGAAAATATAAGCTTATTCAACATTGCATTTTTTTTATCAATCTCTGCATGAGTGGCCAAATGTATTATTGAAGAATTAGTAGCATTAGCAACAAAATTTTTAACAGAAGCCTCTTCGCCCAAAAATGCTTTACCTTTCATGATTTTCGAAATACTTCTAACTTCGGTATCGCTTGAGGCAAAGGAATTATTATTTTTATATTTCGGTGCAAAACCACTCCATTTCATTTCTTTTGTAGTTTTTAATGACCTCTCGGTTAATGCTTTCAATACTGTTGCAGAACCTGCATAACTTATAGCATACTCTTCAAGCATATATCCTTTTCCATTATGCAAAACCTCAAATGGAACATAATTAAGTATGTTATCTGTTACCAGTATCAGAGTTTCTTTCAGATTCAAATTTTTCAGCAAAGCTGTAAATATTCGTTCAGAATTTTCTTTGACGTTTTGTTGGTTAAGTATTTGCTTTCTAAATTCCGTAATTGATTTAGTCAAGCCTTTTATTATTGGTAACTTCTTAAAGTCAATAGTATCATCATTTATGATAAAAATGTATAGGTTTTTCTCTCCAGCAAAATACTCAATCAAAGTTGTATTTGTATCCAAATATTCCTTTTGTAACTGCGAGACTTTGATCGTGTGATCAGCATATTTTAGCTGATAATATCTAGGATATTCTCTTTCAATTTTATGCAATAAATCCTCAAGCTTCATACTATACTTCAATCGTAAACTCATAGTAGAATCTATCTCGAATGAATGTGTTTGAGTATGTAGTGCTGTTCTAATAGAGGACAATTTTCTTTTCAACATATTCTCCCGTTGTAATAGTGAATCAGGGACTCCAGCAATTTTTTTAAACTGTTTATCTTTTATTCCTGTTACCAATGCACTATTTCTATTAATTTCTGAAAATTGGAATGCTTTTTCCAAATATTTCTTTTGTTGAGTATTTTGAAACAAAACATAGCAAATCTCGATTGCTTTATCAAAATAATCTGGATTTTTACGTCCTACATTTATCAAGGATCTATCAGTAGTATATTGCTTTTTGATTTTACGAATATTTTGGATCATCAAATCCATGTTTTTATACGATTGCTGAACTGATGTTATTGTTTTTGAATTCGTATATTGGGTTAAAGCAATGCAATTATTAAGATGTATCGCTTCTACTATCAATAAAGGAAAATCATGCTCTCCTTTAGTATACAAGGCAAGATGTTTTTGAATTATTGCAAAGGCTTTTTTATGATTTCCTTGTTTAAACAAAGCTTCTGCTAATAATAGTTCACTTTTTAAGACATACCTATGATTTTTATAAAAGTGATTCGAAAAATTAATGAATGTCTTTCTGTAGAAATCTATTGCTTTTCTGTAATTCTTTTGCTTCATATGCATATCGCCCAAACCCTGGTAACACTCTGCTTCCTGAAACTTAGAATCCATTTTTTCACTTCTCCGTAATGCTTCTTTATAATATTTTTCGGCTTCTACATACTCAGCAAGCTTCACGTAAGTATCAGCAATTGATGTTAGATTCTGTATTGGAAACCAATTATATACTCCATAAGATTTTTCTCTAATTTGTAATGCTTTCTTATCAAAATCTAAAGATATTCTATACTCTCCTTTTAACTTTAAATATCTAACATACCAAGCTTGTATATTTGCAGTATTAAGATGATTCTCTCCATAAATGATCATTGCCTTTTTTAAAGCTTTATCGATATACTCTTCTGCTTTTTCTAAATCATTTTTCTTAGAATAAATACCACTAATAGCGGTATAAATATCTGTAATAAAACCTACTTCTTCGCCTTGGTTTCTAAGATCATATGCAGCTGATTTTTGATAAAACTCTATAGCTTTATCGTAATCTCCCAAGGCCTCATTTACAACCCCTATATTAAACGTTGTTATTGCCAGGTCATATAAATTAGCCTTGTTTTCTAACTTAAGCTGATATGCTTTATTATAATAATTATATGCTTTACTAAAATCTCCTTTCAATAAATAGGCACTTCCCAAATTATTCAATAATTCTGCTCTATTTAGACCTGAAATCGAATACTCAGAAAAACTTAATGTTTTCTTTATCAATTGTACCGCTTCATCAAATCGACCAATAGTCCATAAAATGTTACTTCGTACAGTATATGTTCTTACAAGATTATATTTAGGTAAAGTTGATTTCTTTAATTGGTCCTTTAAAATTTCATCACTTATCTGTAATGCTTTTGTAGTCAAACCATCTTTTCTATACACTACAGCCTTTGTGTTCATTAACTCACCCCATAGACTGTCGTTTTTTATTGTTGAAGATGTATAGTTTTGAATAGAAACATTAATTGTTTTTAATGCTGAAGAAAAATTGTTTTTATAAATTTCAATATTAGAAATATACAATTGTGATTTTAGATAGTTTTTAATATCATCTTTCTCTAAAAAATAGCTTGAAGCAAGCTTAAAATGAAGTAATGCTTCTTTATAATTATAATGAGTATAAGCCGCAACTCCTTTTTGATATGCTCCATCTTCTTGTAGCGAAAAGGCGGATGAGCTTATCAAAAAACATAAATGAAAGATCAGTAATTTCTTCATTTAATACGTCATTAAATAATCAAATTGGTATAAAGTAAAAGTTTAGCTTAAATATAAAACTAAAGATGTAAACTACAATATACTTATCTGTCGACAAATGTAAGCATTGCGTTTTCGGGCTTTAAGGTAATCAATGGTTTAATATCGACTTTATGAAGATCAGTACTTATTTTATACTTCCTTACCAAAGTACTTATAGCCAAAATCATTTCATACATCGCAAAATTGTTACCAATACACATTCTGGGTCCTGATCCAAAAGGGAAATACCAATCAGAATATTCTTTTTTATCTATGTCGGGATGAAATCGATCGGGGTCAAATGCAGAAGGGTTTTTCCAAAAACTTTTATGTCTGTGGATTTCAAAAAAGGAAACCAAGATAGTCGTTCCTTTTTTTAGTTTTAAATCCTGATAATTATCATCTTCTATAGCCACACGATCCGAAAAATAAGCTGGTGGGTATAACCGCATTGCTTCTTCAATACACTGTTTTGTATATCGAAATTTTGCTATCTGTTCCATTGGTTGTAAATCATCTGGAGTTTCAGAAACCTCTTTATACACTTGTTCCTGAATCTCGGGATGAAGTGCCAGCAATACAGCAGTAAAGGTTAAAGCGTTAGATGTAGTTTCATGACCCGCCACAAACAGAATTAGAATTTCATCTATCAACTGTTCATTACCCATCACACTACCATCATCATATTTGGATGTTAATAACATATCCAACAGATCATTATATACTTTATCCGAGTTTCTTCTTTCTTCTATAATCGTATTAAGAATATCTCTGGCTTCCTGGGTCAATTTAAAGGTATTCTTAATTTTTCCACTCAGGTAAAACCACCATCTTTTATAGGGTTGCCGTATTTCTTTAACCAAAGATTTCTGGGCTGCTTCAGTTATATATTGCAATCGTGAAATGGTATCCCCCTGGGTATCTGTATAACCAAATAATGATTTTGCAACTACTTTAAAGGCCAAATCACTCATTACAGGAAAAATATCAATCTCTTTGTTAGAGGGTATCCTCAAGAATTCTTCTTGAATTACTTCTTTGATTGTGTTTATCAAGGATTCCAGCCTTTTTTTATGAAAAGCAGGTTGAATTAAACGTCTTTGTTTTAACCATTTTTCTCCTGTAGAAGTTAATAATCCTTCTCCTACATATTTGGCCAGATCTTTTGTTTGTAATGCAGATTTAGTGTATCGTCTATGTTGTTTTTGCAGCATATGTTTGGCAAAACCAGCATCGCGAGTAAAAATAACAGTTTTACCAAGTCCTAATTGGACTCTAAAAGCATCTCCATGTTTTTCAAAATTTTCATGATGAAAAGGAAGTGGATTTTTAAGAATACGACTTGCATTATTAAGGACTCTAAAAAAAGAGACTATGGGAATTCGTCTATCTAGCATGTGAATTTTTTATCTCTTATTTAAAATGTTTCACTCCAATAGCTTTATATAATTTTGCAGGATTATAAATATTTCCATTTTTTATGGTAAGCTCTACCTTTCTGATATCACTAATATCATTAACTGGATTGCCATCGACCAATATTAAATCAGCTAATTTACCTTCTTCAATCGATCCTAAAGTATCATTTACTCCAGCTATTTTTGCAGAATTCAAAGTTGCTATTTTTAAAACTTCAGAGGTTGGAATTCCTGCTTTTACATAATTTTCCATTTCAGCATGAAGTCCAAATCCAGCCATTGAATCTGTTCCTGGCACAATCGTAACTCCATTATCATAAAGTTGTTTTACAATGCCCAATAATTTATCATAAGAGGCCTTATATTGATCTTTTTTTCCATCAGGAATAGGAAGTCCTCCAGAATAATATCCTCTTTGAACACTTAGCGGTAATCTGTCCAAAATTTTAGCAAAAGAAGGATTTGCTTCTCCTGCTTTTACAGTAAACATGCCATCAAAAATAGAAACTGTTGGATCTATCACTATATTTTTTTCTTTAAGTAACCTTATAAAATCCTTAAACTTTTTTGATTCAAAATCTAATTTATAATTATGCTCTGCTACCATTGAAAACCGAAGCGGTTGTCTAGTATCAATCGTATCTGAAAGAAAATTCAAAGCCAACATATTGACATGTTGAATTTCATCATACCCACTCTTTATAGCCTGCTCCGCAATCATAAAAGCCGGAATATGTCCACTCACTCTCATCCCCAGTTCATGTGCTTTATCAGCCAATGGTTTTACCCATTCTGGGGGGATAGAGCTATATAATTTAATTTGTGCATACCCTTTGTCATGGTAGTCAGAAATTGCTTGTATTCCTTCTTCAAGAGTATTTATAATTGAGCCTGTAGGTCCTGCATATGGTCCTGCTTTATCAATAAACCCGCTCATCACTAATATTCTTGGGCCAACCAATTTATTTACATCAAAATTTTCCTTTAACTCTGGTAAATCCGAAGAATTGCCTAAATCTCTAACCGAAGTTACTCCTGCTGCCAATTGCATCACCCCATCAGTCTCACTAATATGTGTATGCATATCAAACAATCCTGGTAATAACGTTTTATTAGTTCCATCAATAACCATTGTATCATCTCTTTCTGTAATTACGGTAGTTGAAACTTGTTCAATTTTGTTTCCGTTAACCACAATAAATCGATTAGGTTCTATTTTTCCGGTTTTAGAATTAAACACCCCTACATTTTTGATCAATATTTTTTTGGAAGGAGTTTCAAATAATGATGGAGATAAGTTTTTTAAATATTCTTCTTCTTTTTGTTTTTGAATTGGTTGTAATTGCTTTGCAATACTGTCATATCCTTTTTGAATACACGTAAACCAAGGTGAAACATATCCAAAAAATCTGTCGTTTTTATCAATCCAGGTGTATGAAGGTGTAAAAGATTGCCCTGTAAATTCTACCAACCTAAGTTCTGTTGAATCATTTATTTTGTGGTTATCAATATTGGTTATTTTTATTGAACCACTTGGTAATAGATTTACTTCTTTATTTTCTGAAGAAAGTAACTTTTTGATAAGTAAATCTGTTATTCCGAAAGAGCCATTTATTGCTGAAAAGAACGAGTTATTATCAAATCTGGCTTCACCTTGCTCTGAACTACTTTTCCATTTTGCAGTTCCTTCTTTAACTTCAAAAATCTCCAAAACAGTATCTTTTAGATAATTATGTCCATAAATCTCATGATTTATTATTACATCATTATCATTAAGAATAACTTTTTCATTAATATGAGGTCCTCTTCCCCTGTCATTAAATTCATATACATAATGGTATACTCCATCTTTTCCTTGAAAACTTTTTTGATATCCCGCAAGTTTATCACCCATGTAGATATTATATTCTAAGCTCTCATATACTTTTACAGTTTTTTTTGTTTCTTTTTGACACGAAATTATGGCCATCGATAAAACAACTATTACAAATTTTAATGAAGTGTTCATTACTAATGCGTTTATGTTCGATAAAAAATTATTAAAATAACCCTCCTTGAATTCCTCCTTTTACTCTTCCCAGGTGTTTATATGCTGCTTCTGTTACTTCTCTACCTCGTGGTGTACGCATAATAAATCCTTGCTGAATCAGGAAGGGCTCGTATACTTCTTCTATAGTCTCTGGGCTTTCACTAACTGCAGTTGCTATAGTAGTTAATCCTACCGGGCCTCCTTTAAATTTATCAATCAAAGTCAATAAAATTTTATTATCCATCTCATCCAAACCGTGAGCGTCTACATTGAGTGCTTTTAAGGCAAATTTTGAGATTTCAATATCTATCTTTCCGTTTCCTTTAATTTGTGCAAAATCACGCACTCTACGCAATAAAGCATTAGCTATTCTAGGTGTTCCTCTACTCCTACCTGCTATTTCGATAGCAGCTTCCATAGAAATGGGTACATTAAGTATATGGGCACTACGCTGCACTATGGTAGACAAGAGTTCTGTCGTATAATATTGTAATCGCGACTGAATCCCAAAACGAGCTCTCATAGGTGCCGTTAATAATCCTGAACGTGTTGTTGCTCCAACCAGAGTAAATGGATTCAAATTAATTTGAACTGTACGTGCATTAGGACCACTCTCGATCATAATATCGATCTTATAGTCTTCCATTGCAGAATACAAATATTCTTCTACTATAGGGCTTAATCTGTGAATTTCGTCTATAAACAATACATCTCTATCGTCAAGATTCGTTAATAACCCCGCCAGATCTCCGGGTTTATCCAAAACCGGGCCCGAAGTAACTTTAATTCCTACTCCTAATTCATTGGCAAGAATATGGGCTAATGTGGTTTTACCTAAACCAGGAGGGCCATGAAAAAGGGTATGATCAAGAGCTTCATCTCTTAAATTTGCTGCTTGAACAAAAATCTTTAAATTTTCAAGAACCTGATCCTGACCAGCAAAATCATCAAAGGCAAGAGGTCTTAATGCTCTTTCTATATCCAGGTCTTCGCTAGAAAAGTTTTCGTTTGTTGGATCAAGGTTTTCGTTCATTTATAAAGTCTCTTTATCATTGATCCGATAGCTTTATATCGGTATTAATTATACTACGACTATTTAATCCGGGTTTAATTGATAACACCAGAGTGTCATTAACAAATATAGTAAAAAGAGCTCCCGATTAACTTCGAATATCCGTTAATTAATAGGAATAGATCAGAAAAGAAAAAGCCTTTTCACAAAAATGAAAAGGCTCGTTATATCTTTTAAACATACATATTAATGATGCATTTCTTCTTCTCCTTCTTGTAATGGAATAGTCTGAGAAACAAAATCTTGTCCTGCAATTACATATTCACCATTTTCATTTGTCTTACTATAATCATAAGGCCATCTGTGTACATGAGGAATATCTCCTGGCCAGTTACCATGCATATGCTCCACTGGTGTAGTCCATTCTAAAGTATTCGATTTCCATGGATTCTGAACTGCTTTCTTTCCGTAGAAAATAGAACTGATAAAATTATATAAGAACACTAATTGTCCTACAGCTGCTAAAAAAGCAAAAATTGTAATCAATACATTAGTATCTGTTAAGTCATCAAAATATGGAAAATTAGAATTGGTATAGTAACGTCTTGGTAATCCAGCCATTCCTACAAAGTGCATTGGAAAAAATACTCCATATGCTCCGATAGCAGTGATCCAGAAATGCACATATCCTAAGTTCTTATTCATCATCTTACCATACATCTTAGGGAACCAATGGTATACTCCTGCGAATAATCCATATAGTGCTGAAATACCCATCACCAGGTGAAAGTGTGCTACTACAAAATAAGTATCATGAACATTAATATCTAATGTACTATCTCCAAGGATAATTCCTGTAAGACCTCCTGTAATAAATGTTGATACTAATCCTATTGAGAATAACATTGCGGGATTAAACTGCAGGTTACCTTTCCATAGGGTGGTAATATAATTAAATGCTTTTACTGCTGAAGGGATAGCAATCAATAAGGTTGTAAATGTAAATACAGAGCCTAAGAAAGGATTCATACCAGATACAAACATATGGTGACCCCAAACAATTGTAGATAGGAATGCAATTGCTAAAATAGAAGCAACCATCGCACGATATCCAAATATAGGTTTACGGGCATTTGTAGCTATAATCTCTGAGGTAATACCTAAAGCAGGTAGTAATACAATATATACTTCTGGATGTCCTAAGAACCAGAATAAATGTTCAAAAAGAACCGGAGAACCTCCTTGGTTATGTAGTACTTCTCCTTGTATATATATATCACTTAAATAGAAAGAAGTACCAAAACTTCTATCCATAATTAACAATAATGCTGCTGATAATAATACCGGAAACGAAACAATACCAATAATAGCTGTTACAAAGAACGCCCAGATTGTCAAAGGCAAACGTGTCATTGACATTCCTTTGGTTCGTAAGTTGATTACCGTTACTACATAATTCAAAGAACCAAGTAAAGAAGAAGCAATGAATATCGCCATAGAAACTAACCATAGTGTCATCCCTGTTCCAGAACCTCCTATAGCTTGTGGCAATGCACTTAAAGGAGGATAAATTGTCCATCCTGCTGATGCGGGTCCTGCTTCTGCAAATAATGACAATACCATGATAACACTACTTAGAAAGAATAACCAGTATGATATCATATTTAAGAATCCAGAAGCCATATCACGAGCTCCAATCTGTAATGGAATAAGAAGGTTACTAAATGTACCACTCAATCCTGCTGTTAGTACAAAAAATACCATTATAGTACCATGTATTGTAACCAAAGCCAGATAAATCCCCGGATCCATAACTCCATCCTCGCCAAATTTACCTAATAGAATTTCATAAATGGTAAACTGGTGGTCTGGCCATGCCAATTGCATTCTAAATAATAAAGACATTGCAATACCAATAATACCCATAATCAAACCAGTAATCAAGTACTGCTTAGAGATCATCTTGTGATCCTGACTAAAAATATATTTGGTAATAAATGTTTCTTTATGATGTCCGTGATCGTCGTGATCGTGATCGTGGTTATCTCCTTGAGTTACTGACATAACGCTATTTCTTTTTAATATAATATATTAATTTTCTTCTTTCTTAGTTGCTTGCTTGAGCTGATAATTGCTCTCCAAAGGTAGGTTGTGTTTTTAACCATGCCTTATAATCTTCTTCGGATTCTACTATAATCTTCATTTGCATATTATAATGTGATACTCCACATATCTTATTACACAACAGGTAGTATTCGAATGTATATTCTTCTAAAGCTTCATCTCCAGCAGCTACTAATTTCTTGCTTTTTTCTCTTCTTATTTTATTAATTGTAGCTACTTTTTCTACCATAAACTCGCTATCTCTCATTTCGTCAGAAGTAACCGTTGGTGTATAAGCAAACTCTGTTATCATACCTGGCACAACATTCATCTGCGCTCTAAAAAATGGCATGTAAGCAGAATGCAATACATCCTGGGAACGCATTTTAAAAATAACCTTTCTATTTACAGGTAAATGTAATTCGTTAGTTATTTTATCATCCTTTCCGTAGGTATCAGAAACATCAAGACCCAAGGTATTAATTCCTTCTATATAACGAACATTAGCTTTACCTAATTCGTTATCCTCACCAGAATATCGAGCACGCCAGTCAAATTGATATGCATACAGCTCAACTATTAATGGGTCTCCATCTTCTTCATCAATATTCATGATATCGGTCCATGTAAACAGTCCATATATAATTAGTCCTGCAAGTACAATAACTGGTATAATAGTCCAGATAAATTCTAATTTATCATTATCTGCAAAGAATAATGCTTTATTTTCTTTTTTACCTCGATACTTATAAGAAAAGAAATGTAACAATCCTTGTGTAAGAATCTGTACAATCATGATCAATACCATCGAGATTAACATCAATCTATCATAATCAACACCGTGCTCAGAAGCTGATTCTGGCAGGAAGTATGAGTCATATTGCACAAAACAATATATGGTAAGCAGGTAAAGGAATATTACAAATGCAAGCATAAGCTTACCTTGCAAATTATTGTCTTTGTCGTTGGCTACTTGAGAATTATCAGTTTTAGCTTGAGACAACTTCAATATCTTTGACATTTGCCACAACGTGATTCCAAAAAGTGCTATAACTACTAAGGTTAAGAATACAGTCATTTTTATCTATCTTCTTTTTTTACAATTCAAATTTTAATAATGGAAATGTTTACTTTCCTCTATATAAGGGTTTCCTTTAGGCAATAATGGTGCTTTGGTTAATGCTCTAAACACTACGAATAAGAATAGCCCTAAAAACAATAACACAGCACTTATTTCACTAATACCTATAAACCAGGATTCGCCAACTGTTGCAGGCATTACCATATTATAAACATCAATATAGTGACCACAAAGAATAACGATACCTGCCATTACTACAAACCAGTTTACTCGTTTAAAATCACTATTCATTAATACCAATATTGGGAAAATAAAGTTCATTACTAACATCCCAAAAAACGGAAGGTTATAATCTTCTATACGAGTAATAAAATACGTTACCTCTTCTGGTATATTAGAGTACCATATCAACATAAACTGAGAGAACCAAAGGTATGTCCAGAAAATACTGATACCAAACATAAACTTAGCTAAATCATGAATATGACTATTATTTACAAATTCTAAATACCCTTTAGATTTTAAGTAAATACTTATTAAAGCGATCGTAGTAATACCCGAAACAAATAAACTTGCAAATACATACCATCCAAATAAGGTACTGAACCAGTGTGGATCAAAACTCATAATCCAATCCCAAGATGCCATAGATTCTGTATAGATAAAAAATACTAAGAAACCTGCAGATATCTTAAAGCTCTTTTTATACCACTTATTTCCTTCTGTATCTTCATCCTGCTTTCTTGAATATTTAACTGCAAAATGACGATATAATAACCAACCTCCCATAAAGATAGCAGCTCTGATAATGAATCCCCAACCATTCAACCAGCTAGATTTTCCTTGAATTAATGCATCATGAGCTACAACTTCTGGATCTGCCCATACAAACAAATGATTAATATGGAATCCTGATAATGCTAAGATTATGAAAAGGATAATTCCTCCTGGCACCAAATATGCTGTTATCGCTTCCATTACTCTAAAAAGTACTGGAGACCATCCCGATTGAGATGCAAATTGTATTGCATAAAATGCTAATACTCCCAGTGCAATCATAAAAAAGAAAAATGCTGCTACATATAATGAAGCCCAAGGCTTATTTTGTAGTTGGTGTAATATATGTTCATAATGTGCATCTCCTCCATGAGCATCTTCTTCTCCGTGTTCTTGATTACCATGACCACTCTCTGCTACTTGAGATTCACCATGACCACCTCCATGAGCGTCGTGCGCTGCCATCATTTCTTTTACCTCTTCTACAGATCCAGGTCTTTGTCCAAATCCAACAATAAGACCTACAAGACCTACAACCATAAGGATGACAGAAAATAATCTTAATCTATTTGATAGCGTATACATATCTTTATAATATCGTTATTCTTAACTTTTTTACTAATGCACTAGTGTGCGTTACTATGATCTTCTGCTGATTCTTGATGTTCTTCTACTTTTGTTTCTACAACAGTAGTAGTAGCATCTGTATCTATTCGAGGCGTTTTCCCTTCCAGGTCTGCCTTTAATTTCTGTACATATTGAACAATCTGCCAACGTTCATGCTCATTGGTTTGGGAGGCATACGATCCCATAGAGTTGATTCCGTAATACATTACATGATAAATACTTCCTTCAGTAATTGCTCTACCAATATCATCATAACTAGGAACTCCTAAAATCTTTTCTCTTTGTACCAAAGGTCCTTTTCCATCTCCTTTTCCCCCATGGCATATTGCGCAATAGATGTCATACAATTCTTTTCCGGCATCTTCATTTTCTTTTGTATATCGGATAGGATTTTTTAATGTATCCTTAGCAAGTAAGTAACCTTCTTGTGAATTCTTAAAATCATATGGCATCCATCCTCTTGGTATTGAGCCTTCGGCAGGTAACATAGCTTCCTGGCCACCAGGAAAAACACCATATTCACCGTAAGTTTCATAACTTAAAGGTTCATACATATTAGGCATAAATTGATAATTAGGTTTTGAATCTTTTTTACAAGAAACAACGCAAATCATCACTACTGCCGCTGCTAATATTTTTATAGTATTCTTCATTATTACTAATGGTTATCTTCTTCCTTATCTATTACTTTAATTTCTACTGCTCCGGTATCACCCAAAAAGCTAGCAAGTTGATCAACATCGTGATTTCCAGCATCTACTTCCATTAAGAAATGATCATCTGTAGTTCTTACATCAGGATTTTCGGCTTTTTTAAATGGCCATAGCTTACTTCTCATATAAAAAGTAATCACCATTAAATGGGCTGCAAAAAACACTGTAAGTTCGAACATAATCGGAACGAATGCTGGCATGTTTTCGATATAGCTAAAACTAGGCTTACCCCCTATATCTTGTGGCCAATCTTCGATCATGATATAGTTCATCATCAAAATTGATACTACTAACCCAACACAACCATACATAAAGGATGTAATTGCTAATCGTGTATGAGGTAATCCCATCGCTTTATCTAGTCCATGAACCGGAAAAGGAGTATATACCTCTTCGATATGATAATGCTCTGCACGAACTTTCTTGACAGCATCCATCAGGATGTCGTCGTCTATATATAATGCATGTATAACTTTTGATGCCATACTTCTAGTTATTTTTAAGTTTTTCTGCCTGGCCAGCCCAATCATCGCGTTGTGCTCTACCAGGGAAAGATCCAGTGATATTATCTAATAAATCGTATTCAGTTTCGGTCATTTTACTTACTTGATCAAAAGTAAATATTCCGATCTCGTTAAGTTTCTTTTCCATTACTGGTCCGATACCATTAACCTTTTTAAGATCATCAGCCGTTTGTGTTGATGGATCAAATGTCCCTAGGTTACCCAATAGACTATTGATGTCTTCTTCACTTACTTCTTTGGTTTCGGTTTTTTTCTTTGTTGGTTTTTCTTTAACCACTTCTGCTTTACCTTTAGGAAGCTCATCTCTATGATCTTTTCCTGCTTCTCTTAGTTTCTTATATTTTTCTCCAGAAGATTTCAAAATTGATTTTACTTCTGCTTGTGCTATTACAGGGAACGTACGTGAGTACAATAAGAATAAGACAAAGAAGAAACCAATTGTTCCTATAAATATTCCTATATCAACAAAAGTAGGAGAGAACATTGTCCATGATGATGGTAAATAATCTCTGTGAAGTGATGTTACAATGATCACAAAACGCTCAAACCACATTCCTATGTTTACCACAATAGAGATAAAGAAAGAAAACATTATACTTCTTCTTAATTTTGGGAACCACATAAATTGCGGTGAGAATACGTTACATGTCATCATCGCCCAATATGCCCACCAATATGGTCCTGTTGCCCTATTAAGGAATGCATATTGTTCGTATTCAACTCCAGAATACCATGCTACAAACAGCTCTGTTATATAGGCGACACCTACAATAGAACCTGTAATCATAATTACAATATTCATCAATTCTATATGTAAAACGGTAATGTAGTTTTCTAGGTTTGATACTTTTCTCATTATAATAAGAAGCGTATTCACCATAGCAAATCCTGAAAAAACCGCCCCAGCCACAAAATATGGTGGAAATATCGTAGTATGCCATCCAGGAATCACCGAAGTAGCAAAATCAAATGATACAATGGTATGTACAGAAAGTACTAATGGTGTAGCTAAACCTGCAAGTACTAAAGATACTTCTTCAAAACGTTGCCAGTCTTTTGCTCTACCACTCCATCCAAAAGATAGAAGGCCGTATATTTTTTTTGTAAATGGAGTTATTGCTCGGTCTCTAATCATTGCAAAATCAGGTAGCAATCCTGTCCACCAGAATACTAGTGATACAGAAAGATATGTAGAGATTGCAAATACATCCCATAGCAATGGCGAATTAAAATTCACCCATAGCGATCCAAACTGGTTTGGTATTGGTAATACCCAATATGCCAGCCAAGGACGCCCCATGTGAATGATTGGGAATAATCCTGCTTGAATAACTGCAAAAATAGTCATCGCTTCTGCAGAACGGTTAATTGCCATTCTCCATTTCTGACGAAATAACAGTAGTACTGCTGAAATCAAGGTTCCGGCGTGACCAATACCTACCCACCAAACAAAGTTGGTGATATCCCAGGCCCATCCTACTGTTTTGTTTAATCCCCAGGTTCCTATCCCAGTAGATATTGTGTAAATAATACACCCTATCCCCCAAAGGAAAGCAAGCAGTGCAATTGAAAAGACAATCCACCAAGATTTATTTGCTTTTCCTTCTACCGCTGCTGCTACATCCAAAGTTACATCATGGTATGTTTTATCACCGGTTACTAAAGGTTTTCTTATAGGTGCTTCGTAATGAGACATAATCCTTTATAATTGAATTGATTCTTTAATTAGTTAATTAAGCTTCTGTAGTATTTCTTACTTTGGTATGGTACATAACGTTAGGCTTAGTCCCAACATGTTCCAGTAAGTGATACATACGATCATCCTCTTTAAGTTTAGCTACTTCACTATCCTTATCATTGATATCACCAAATACCATAGCACCTGATGAACAAGCTGCAGAACAAGCTGTCTGGAATTCTCCATCCTTAACTTCTCTACCATCTCGTTTTGCATCCAAAATAGTTTTTTGCGTCATTTGAATACACATAGAACATTTTTCCATAACCCCTCTGGAACGTACAGTTACATCAGGATTAAGTACCATTCTACCTAAATCATTATTCATGTAATAATCAAACTCATCATTGTTGTTATACAAGAACCAGTTAAACCTACGTACTTTATATGGACAATTATTAGCACAATATCTTGTACCTACACAACGGTTATATGCCATATGGTTTTGTCCTTGTCTACCATGTGATGTAGCAGCAACAGGACAAACAGTCTCACATGGAGCATGGTTACAGTGCTGACACATTACTGGCTGGAATACTACCTGAGGATTATCTGACGGATTTTCCATCTCACCAAACTCTGATAAGGAACTTCCTAAACCTGCTATTGCATCTTTCTTATTATTATCTCCTTCAAAACTATCTTGTGAAGAATAATAACGGTCAATACGTAACCAGTGCATATCACGAGATCTACGTATTTCTGATTTACCAACCACAGGTACATTATTCTCTGCATGACAAGCGATCACACAAGCACCACATCCTGTACATGCATTTAAATCTATTGAAAGATTAAAATGATGCCCAATAGAACGATCAAATTCATCCCAAAGATCAACTTCTGGTGAAGTAACCTCATATTCTATATGATTTTTACTCACTTCAGGAATTACGTTCCAATCGTGCTTATCTTTTGTATTGAATATTTCAAGAGTCGTTTCTTTTACAATATCTCCACGACCCATTAATGTATTATGTAATTGCACACAAGCAAACTCATGTACTCCTTCTGCAGCCTTAATCGAAACATTCTGTACTGCATTAAGGTTTTGATATAAAGAATAGGCATTTACTCCTACTATCATATCTTTTTTAAGTCCTTTAGACTTACCATATCCTAAAGCTAAACCAACAGAGCCTTTAGCCTGTCCTGGTTGAATAATTACCGGAACAACGACTTCAGTTTCTCCTACCGTTACTTTTGCATAACTACCATTTAGAGCTCCATTTGCTACATTTTCATTGGTTAACCCTAACTCAGCAGCATCTGCTCTAGAAACCGTTAAGTAGTTATCCCAAGACGCTCTGGTAATAGGATCGGGCATTTCTTGTAGCCAAGGGTTATTAGCCTGTTGACCATCCCCTAATGCCGTTTTAGTATATAATGTAAGTTCTATTCCACTTGATTTCGCTACAGAAAGTCTTCTTGACGCAGCACTAACATCTGGTCCAGCCGAAGTTGGCACCGGAACAGCTTCTATATCAGCCACATCTCCTTCTGGTGCTTCAAGTGCTTCTACCAATTCTTGTTTTGGAAGTACTGGTTTTACTAATATTCCATCATGCAAGGCTTGATTCCATGAAGTACCTCCAAGAATACCTGTCCATGCACTTTTTATATAATCGTGATATGTAGATGAATTACCTGTCCACTTTAATAAAGTTTCCTGGAATTGTCTTGCATCAAATAATGGTCGAATAGTTGGTTGCATCAAACTGTAGCTCCCTTTTTTCAACTCAACATCTCCCCAAGATTCTAAATAGTGAGGCGTTGTTGCAACGTAGTTACACAACTCAGCCGTAGCATCGTTATGCATGCTAAATGCAACTGATATATCTACTTTTTCAAGACCACTTTTAAATTCATCTGCATTTGGCAATGAATACATTGGATTAACACCAGCAATTAGCAAACCACCAACATGCCCTGCATTCATATCTTTTACCAATTGAGCAACTGCTTTAGCGTCTCCCTGACGGATAGTACGTGGAGTAGTTTTACTAAAAGCTTTACTATGTATTGCCTTATTAATTTCTAAAACTACTAACTGTGCATCCACATCCTGAATCCCAGTAACTACTACAGCATTACTTCCTGCTTTTTGAATCTGCTTAGCTGCTTTAACTACTTCTGCATCCAGTTTAGAATCCAAAGCTCCTTTAGAACCAGATCCTGTTACATATTTATATAGTGCAGCAAGCACTTGTTTTTGTTCTGATGGAGTAGCTTGTATTCTTCTATCGGCATTAGCCCCTGTTAAAGACATATTTGCCTCAAACTGGACATGCTTAGACATTTTTCCATTTTTCGGGATACGTCCTTTGGCATAACCACTATCATATCCTCCTCCTTGCCAATCTCCCAAAAAATCTGCACCAATACTGACTACAGTATTTGCTTTAGAAAAATCATAATCTGCAAGTGCTCTTTCGCCATACATCATTTGGTATGCATCCAAAGCCTCACTATTAGAAATAGCATCATATACTACGTGTTTAACGTTTTGATATTTTGCTTTAAATTCTGAAATCAATTTCGATGTAGATGGACTGGCATATGTTTGAGTTAACAAAACAATTTGCTTACCGCCAAGACTATTTAACTTAGCTGCTACTTCTTTATCAAGCTCATCCCAACTGATATCTTCGGTTCCTTTTTTAGGCCCTTGAAGACGAGAACTATCATATAATGATAATACCGAAGCATGAACTCTGGCGTTTGCATCACCATTAGATGTTGCAAGATTATTATTTTCTACTTTTATAGGTCGACCTTCTCTAGTTTTAATTAAAACACTAGCAAAATCATACCCATCTGCTATTGTAGTAGCATAATAGTTAGCAACACCAGGTACTATTCTATCTGGTTGAACTACGTAAGGTATTGATTTTTTAACAGGACCTTCACATGCTGCTAAAGAAGCAGCTGCTGTACTAAAACCTACATATTTAAGAAAATCACGACGAGAAGTCGATGAATTTTCTAATGATGACTTATCACCTAAAAACTCATCCGTAGGAATCTCCTTAACGAACTCATTTTGTTGTAGCGTCTCAACAATAGAGCTATTTTCGTTTAGCTCTTCAACACTTTTCCAGTATTTCTTGTTTGATGACATATATAATTGATATTAGCTTCTTACTATTCTTCCGTTTACGGAAAACAATTGTTTTATTATTAATAATGGCATTTACCACATTCCAGACCACCCATTTGAGCAGCTGTCAATTGATCAACACCATATTTCTTAGAAAGTTCTTTATGAATTTTCTCGTAATATTTATTATCAGCAACTTTCACATTGGTTTCCCTGTGACAGTTGATACACCATCCCATAGTAAGTGGAGCATGCTGATACATAATTTCCATTTCTTCTACCGGACCGTGACATGTCTGGCACTCTACCCCAGCAACACTTACGTGCTGAGAGTGATTAAAGTATGCAAAATCAGGAAGATTATGAATACGAACCCATTTTACTGGTTGTTCATCACCAGTATATGCTTGTGTATCTGTATCCCAACCTACTGCTTTATATAATTTTTGGATTTCACCATCGTAGAATTCTTTAGAGTATTCTTCTGTTGCAGTAGCATCAGCCACTTCACTAATGGATTTATGACAGTTCATACAAACATTAAGAGAAGGAATTCCTGATGTCTTACTAACTCTTGCAGAAGAGTGACAATACTTACATTCTATCTTATTATCTCCAGCATGAATCTTATGAGAATAGTGTATTGGCTGAACAGGTTGATATCCTTGATCAACCCCTACTTGCATAAAATATCCATATACAAAGTAACCACTAGCCAGTAACAAGAAAATAGCAGTAACCATGACCAAGAATTGGTTTTGGATAAATGCTTTCCATATTGGAGTCCTCTTTTCTGCCTGTGGCAATTCTACATTATTAGCTTCTGCAAAGCTTCTTAGCGTTTTATTTACCAGAAATAAAACCACTAGTAGCATTAGAAATACTAACGCCAATATTGCTAAAATCACATTAGCAGAAACCCCAGAGTTTTCACCTCCTGAAGCAGTATCACTTCCTGGCACAGGTGCCGGTGGATCAGCTTTAGGCTCCATCGCATAAGCTATGATATTATCAATATCTGCATTGGACAACTGCGGAAAAGCATTCATTGCAGTCTTATTATACTCTTCAAAAACAGCAACAGCTTGCGCGTCGCCAGAAGCGACCATAGCAGCACTATTTTTTACCCATGAATAAATCCATTCTTTGTCATACTTGTCAGCTACTCCAAAAAGAGCAGGACCAACCGCTTTTTTATAACGCTTATGACAAGCCGCACAAAGTGATTTAAACAACTCTTCCCCTTTAGCTACATCTCCTCCAGACGAAGCTTCAGTTACAGCAGCGTTATCAACAGCCGCATCATCCTGTGCAAAGACAGGGTTAAAAAAAGTAAATAAAAAAACAGTTCCTAGGATTAGGATTTTAGAGGCTGAATTTCGGTGTTTCACCTGTTTCATATTATCAAGTAGAATTATCGTCTTATTTTTGGTATGGTTTTTTCATTAATCTCTTAAAAAAGATATAAAACCAGCACTTTTAATTCGACGACAAAAGTACTATAATTAGTCGATTTTGGAAATGTTAGAGAACCGTTAACTGTTAATTTATAACAATTCTAAATAATATTTTTTAATGATTTTGAGTTATTATACTTTACCTTTGCACCAAATCAATTTGTAATGAGAATGTTAAACACCACAAACCATATTTTTCTATTTGGTTTTTACCTTATAATTACCAGCACTTTAACTGCTCAGGATACCACAAATAACACTCCTGATACTCCAAATTTTGTGCCCGTAAACATATTACCACAACCAGAAGCGTCTGTTACCATCAATCAAGATCCAAGAATAAAAATGCTTCTTGATATAAAATCTAAAATGGAAAAAGATGGAGAATTTAGTGATCGTTACAAGATTCAACTGTATTATGGGAACCTAAATAAGGCAAATGAGATCATAAGAGCATCAAAAGATGCTTTTCCAAAGTGGAGTTCATCGATCCAATGGGAAACACCTAATTACAAAGTATGGATGGGAAATTATCGCACAAGACTTGAAGCTGACAGAGCATTAAAAGAAGTGCACACTAAATTCCCTAATGCATTCATATTTAGACCCGAAAAAAAATAAACATTCTTTTTTATTCATAAAAAACAAAACCCGATGTTTTCACATCGGGTTTTATTATTTATTATATATTCTAAGCATTATAGCTTCTTCTTCACCGCTACTTCTTGGTAAGCCTCTACTATATCACCTTCTTTAATATCATTATAGTTCTTAATCTGCAGACCACAATCATATCCTTTCGCCACTTCTTTTACGTCATCTTTAAATCTTTTTAAAGAAGCAAACTCACCAGTATACACTACAACACCTTCTCGAATCAAGCGTATGCCAGAATTTCGGAAAAGTTTACCTGTAAGAACCATACATCCTGCAATTGTACCGACTTTAGAAATCTTAAATGTTTCTCTAATTTCTGCAGTTCCTGTAATCTCTTCCTTCATTACTGGAGAAAGCATACCTTCCATTGCATCTTTAAGATCATTGATAGCATCATAAATAATCGAATATGTTCTGATATCGATTTCTTCCTTATCAGCAACTTGTCTCGCATTACCTGCTGGTCTTACATTAAATCCAATAATAATAGCATCAGATGCAGATGCAAGTAACACATCACTTTCTGTGATCGCCCCCACTGCTTTATGAATGATATTTACATGAATCTCTTCTGTGGATAGTTTCTGGAATGAATCTGTTAATGCTTCTACAGAACCATCAACATCTCCTTTAAGAATAATATTAAGTTCTTTAAAGTCTCCTAAGGCAATTCGACGTCCGATCTCATCTAGTGTAATATGTCGTTGTGTACGTACAGATTGTTCTCTATGTAATTGTGCTCGTTTTGAGGCGATATCTTTAGCCTCTCGTTCATCTTCTAATACACTAAACTTATCTCCTGCTTGTGGAGCCCCGTCTAATCCAAGAATTGAAACTGGCGTAGAAGGCCCTGCTTCTTTCACACTATTTCCTCGTTCATCCTGCATTGCCTTAATCTTACCGCTATTTTTACCGGCAAGAACATAATCTCCTATTTTAAGTGTACCTGTTTGCACTAAAATAGTAGAAACATAACCACGTCCTTTATCCAAAAACGCCTCGACAACTGTACCAGATGCCAGTCGATTTGGATTTGCTTTAAGCTCTAATATTTCAGCTTCAAGAAGTACTTTTTCAAGTAATTCTTTAACTCCTAATCCAGTTTTAGCAGAAATATCATGGGATTGGATTTTTCCTCCCCAATCTTCTACTAATAAATTCATAGAAGCTAGTTTTTCTTTTATCTTTTCAGGATTTGCTTCTTGTCTATCTACCTTATTAATTGCAAATACAATTGGAACTCCTGCTGCCTGAGCATGACTAATCGCTTCTTTAGTCTGTGGCATCACATCATCATCTGCAGCAATTACAATAATAGCTAAATCTGTTACTTGTGCACCACGCGCACGCATCGCAGTAAACGCTTCGTGACCTGGTGTATCTAAAAATGCTATTTTTTGTCCACTTTCTAACTGCACTCCATAAGCTCCGATATGCTGGGTAATCCCACCACTCTCTCCGGCTATTACATTTTCTTCTCGAATATAATCAAGTAAAGAAGTTTTACCATGATCAACATGTCCCATTACAGTTACAATAGGAGCTCTTTCTGTTAAATCTTCGGGAGCATCTACAATTTCTTCTATTGATTCCTCAATATCCGCAGTTACAAAATTAACTTCATAACCAAATTCATCTGCAACGATAGAAAGGGTCTCTGCATCTAAACGCTGATTCATTGTCACCATTATTCCTAATGACATACAAGCCGAAATAATATCAGTAGTCGCCACATTCATCATCGTAGCAACTTCAGAAGCTGTAACAAATTCTGTTACTTTAAGCACTTTGCTTTCTTGCTCTTGTTGTGCTACATCATCTTCTGCTTTCTGACGGTGTTGATCTCTCTTATCCCTACGATACTTTGCCGCTTTTGATTTATTAGATTTCCCTTGTAACTTCTCAAGAGTCTCTCGTACTTGTTTTTGTACTTCTTCTTCGCTTGGTTCTTCTTTTACAATAGCAGGTCGTTTTCCTTTTGCCGGACCTCTTCCTCTATTTCCACCTCCTCGGTTACCACCACCAGACTGACCTCCTGGTCTACCACCACCAGATCCTTGAGCACCGCCTCCTTCTTTACTAATTCTTCTTCGGCGTTTTTTTGCTGCATC
Organism: Aquimarina macrocephali JAMB N27; assembly: GCF_000520995.1. GTDB lineage: Bacteria > Bacteroidota > Bacteroidia > Flavobacteriales > Flavobacteriaceae > Aquimarina > Aquimarina macrocephali. The sequence continues at coordinate 123,391 of NZ_JACA01000035.1, forward strand.
TCCTGCGTTTGAAGATTTCTTATCAGATTTATCTTCTTTCTTTTTCGCTGGTTTTTTAAACTGAGTTAAGTCAATTTTCTGACCTGTAAAATTAGGACCATCCAATTTTTTATACTGAGTTTTAACCTTTTCTGGTTCTACAGAAACTTCAGCTTCCACTTCTGGCGCTGGAGTTTTAGGCTTATCTTTGCTCACAACGGGCTCTACAGGTTTTTCTTCTTTTATTTCTTTTGGCGCTTGTCGCGTAATTTTAATTCCTTTTTTCTGAGGTCTATTTGAAACTACTTCAGGGGTTTTGCTTTTTACATCTTCCTTTTCTTTTTCTTTTACCTCTTCCTTCTTAGGAGCTTCAACTGCCTTTTCTTCGGGTTTTGCAGTATTATCCTCTTGTTTCTCACCTTCTAATTCAATCTTACCAACTTGCTTAGGTCCGCTTAATTGAGCTTTGGCTTTTACAACTTCTCGAGCTTCTGAACGTTTACGCTTTTCTTCCTGCTCATTTTCGATCTGCACTCGCAACGCTTCTTTTTCTTTCTTCTTTTCTTCTCCAACTTCTTTTGAAGCTACTTTTTTACTTTTATCCGTTTGAAATTCATCAAACAAGAGCTGATAAATCTCTGAAGAAATTTTTGTAGTAGGACGCGCATCTATCTCGTGACCTTTTGAATTCAAAAAGTCAACAGCCCGATCTAGCGAGATATTGAATTCGCGTAATACTTTATTTAGTCTCATTGTTCCTGCTTCAGCCATAAATGCCTTTTATTTAATGCTCAAATATAATTAATTGTGATTATTAATCTTCAAATTCAGATTTTAATATTCTAATCACTTCGCCTACTGTCTCTTCCTCAAGGTCAGTTCGCTTTACTAAATCACTAATATCTTGTTCTAAAATACTCTTTGCAGTATCTAAACCAATTTTAGAAAATTCTTCAATAATCCATGAATCGATTTCATCAGAAAATTCTGTAAGCTCTACATCTTCTTCTACTCCTTCTCTAAACACATCTATCTCATATCCTGTTAGTTGCCCTGCTAATCTAATATTATGACCTCCTCGGCCAATAGCTTTAGAAACTTCTTCTGGTCTTAGCATTACTTCTGCCCGACTGGTCTCTTCATTAATCTTTATAGAAGTTACTTTTGCCGGACTTAATGCTCTAGTAATAAATAATTGTAAATTATTTGTATAATTAATAACATCAATATTTTCATTACCTAATTCTCTTACGATACCATGTATACGAGAACCTTTCATCCCTACACATGCTCCTACAGGATCAATCCTATCATCATACGAATCTACTGCAACTTTTGCTTTTTCTCCAGGAATTCTAACTACTTTTTTAACTGTAATTAACCCATCAAATACTTCTGGTATTTCTGATTCGAACAATTTCTCTAAAAACAGAGGCGATGTTCTAGACATAACTATGGATGGTTTATTACCCTTAAGCTCAACAGATTCAATTACTCCTCGTACATTTTCTCCTTTTCTGAAAAAATCAGAAGGTATTTGCCTATCCTTAGGTAATATAATCTCATTACCTTCATCATCTAACATGATAATCGCTCTATGACGAATATGATGAACTTCAGCAGTATATATCTCTCCTTCTAATTCTTTAAACTGTTTATAAATATTAGTATTGTCATGTTCATGAATTTTAGAAATCAAATTCTGACGTAGCGCTAATATAGAACGTCTTCCTAAATCTATGAGTTTAACTTCTTCTGATACGTCTTCACCTACCTCAAAATCAGGCTCTATTTTTTGTGCTTCAGTTAGTGATATCTCTTGATTACCGTCTTCAACTTCACCATCTCCTACTACAATACGGTTTCTCCAAATTTCTAAATCTCCTTTATCAGGATTTATAATGATATCGAAATTGTCATCACTACCAAACTTCTTCTTTAGAGCATTCCTAAATACATCTTCTAAGATCGACATTAAAGTAACACGATCTATAAATTTATCATCTTTGAATTCTGAAAATGATTCTATTAATGCGATATTTTCCATATCAATATATTATAATTAAAATGTTATCATAACTTTAGCTTCTACAATATTTTCATAAGCTATATTAGCTTCTTTAGTAACAGTCACTTTACCTTTACCTACAGGCTTTGGCTCTCGTGTTTTCCACGTTAAGACAATTGCATCTTCGGTCACTGAGATCAACTCTCCTTCGATTGTTTCTTCGGTTGTTTTTATCTTAAGTTTTCTGCCCACATTCTTTTTATACTGTCGAATATGTTTCAGACCTTCAGAAACACCTGAAGACATTACCTGAAGAGAGAAGTCTTCTTCTTCTCTATCTAAATTGTGTTCAATTGCCCTGCTTACCGCAATGCAATCTTCTACTTTCACACCATCATCTCCATCAATAATAATTTCAATACTATTATCGGGATGAATTTTACTTTCAATTAGAAATAGGGACGGATTTTCTCGAAGTGCCCCCTCTAATAAATTCTGAACTTTGTCTTTTAATGACATAAATAGATAAAAAGAGGGGACTTTTCGTCCCCTCATCCTGGTTTTTTAATTTCAACGGTGCAAAGATAGTAATAATATCTTATATACAAAATATCGCTAAGAATGAATTTATTCGTAAATTTAAGATATACTATATAAGTAGCTTCTTACTTTAAGCATATAACTACCAATACGTTCTAAATCCAGAGTGATAAACAAATAACATATTTCAAAAAAGCAGCATTATGATCAAAAGCATACTAGTCCCTACAGATTTTTCTAAACAAGCCGAAAATGCATTAAAAGTGGCGGCTCAAATAGCAAAAAAAAATAACGCTAAAATCTATCTGCTACATATTTTAGAGCTCCCCATGCATCTTACAGATCTAATGTCTTCTGGAGCACCAGGGCCTGCGCCCGAAGCCATTTTTTTCATGAAGCAGACCCATAAAAAGTTTGAAGAAGTATTAAACCAGGATTATTTAAAAGATATTGATGTCATTGAGACTGTAAATTTCGAAGATGTACTACATGGGATTATCAATTCGAGTACCAAAAATAATATAGATATTATTATCATGGGATCTCATGGTTCTTCTGGTTTTGAAGAATTATTTATAGGCTCTAATGCAGAAAAAGTGGTTAGAACATCAAAAAAACCGGTATTAGTAATTAAAGAAGATTGTGATATTTTTGGAATTAATGATTTTGTATATGCTACAAATTTTGATGATGAAGACAAACCATGCCTTTTAGCAGCGCACGATTTTTCTAAATCAATTCAAGCAAAGCTTCATTTAGTATGGGTAAACACAGCTAATGGATTTAAAACTACTTATGAAACCGAAGAGAAAATGAATAATATGGTCTCTAACCTGGCAATAGAGGGTTATAGTCTAAACATCTATAATGACAATACGGTAGAAAAAGGAATACTTAATTTTGCCGATTCTATCAATGCAGGTATGATTGGAATTAGCACTCATGGCAGAAAAGGAATATCACATTTTATTAACGGAAGCTTAGGTGAAGATGTTGTAAATCACGCAAAAAGACCAGTGTTGACTTTTAAAATTTAATGTCTTAACAACATAAAATAAAAAAGGAGCAAATAAATTTGCTCCTTTTTTGTTGGCCTACTAGGGCTCGAACCTAGTAGATTATGATTTTATTCGTTCTTAAATGGCTTAAAATGGTTATTCTCATTGAGTTTATCATCAGACGCATTCATATAAAACAATAAAAAACCAGCATTTGTTGTCCCCATGTTGTCCCTTTTTTTTGTATCTTTACAGAACAAATATACATTGATATGGCTAGTATTCATGCGGTTTTAAGAAAAAAAGCAAATAAACAAGGATTGTATCCCATTGCAATTCGGATCACACAATTGCGAAAAACACGCAATATTTTGATTGGGCAGTATTTGGATGAAAAATACTGGGATGAAAAAAAGCAGAATATTCGCAAATCACATCCAAATTCTGTCAGATTGAATAATATGATTTCGTCAAAGCTGGCTGAAATCAATAGTACGATATTAGAAACCATAAACAAATTTGGTGAAAATTTCACATTTGAGAATTTTCAATCTATGCGTTTGAAATCTTCGGCCAACAATTCATTTTTCACATTTACCGATAGATACTTCAAGGATATGGAGGACAGTAAGAAATTCACGCGACTGGATAGTGAAGTGCCGCTTGTGAAAAAAATTAAAGATATGAGGGAAGGGCGCGATCTTCTTTTTAATCAAATCACGGTTCCATACATCAAGCATCTAGTAGTGAAAATCAAAAAAGAGGGTAAAATTGGTGAGAGAAGCATTGCCAATGTACTTATGTTCATTCGCAATATGTATAATCGAGCCATTCTGGAAAATCTGGCTAATCGTGAATCCTATCCTTTTGGTGAAGGTGAAGGCAAGATCAAAATCAAAATTCCAGAATCCATTAAAATAGGGCTAAATCGTGAAGAAGTAAACCAGCTCGAAGAAGCACATTTTGGAAATAAGAATCACTTAAGCCATGCAAGAAATGTCTGGCTATTCAGTTACTATTTAGCAGGAATGAGAATTGCAGATGTATTAAAAGCTAAATGGTCAGATTTCAACGATGGGCGTTATTATTATCGTATGGATAAAAATCAGAAAGTGGTGTCCTTAAAAGTATCCGATAAGTTGGAACATTTACTAAACCAGTATCAGCCAGGAAACGGTGAAGACCGCAATTACATATTTCCTGAATTGGAAGAAACCAATCCCAACGATAAAGAAGAGATATTCAAACAGGTGAAAAATGCAACAGACAAATTCAATAAGAACCTGAAAAAAATTGCCAAACAGCTTGAGATTCAAAAAAGAATTTCCATGCACATTGCCCGTCATACTTTCGGTAATATAGCCAGTGACAAGATTGCTCCTCGCAAATTACAAAAGCTCTATCGTCATCAACATTTGACAACCACTGTCGGCTATCAAAATAATTTTATCCATCAGGATGTAGATGATGCACTAGATACTGTTATTAATGGTTAGTTAAATTAGGTTAAACCCGTATTATACTTTAGAAAACTCCCGCCTTGCAAGGCGGACAGGTATTATAGCTAGAAACTGCTTCAAAATATATCACTACTTTACATTTTTAGCCTTCATCATAAAGTTCTAATGTATAATACGGGTATAACTATTTTTTTAATATAAAATATTCAAGGCATCTCTATCCGAAGCAGTAAATTCGCCATCTTCTCCGGTATTAAAGCAACCTAACATAATAGAATCAGCATAAGGAGACCAAGGTGTACCAGAAATCCAGATGGCAGCCGGACTTACTGATGGTTCTGCGGGAAGTGGACCAGTATATCCACAACTCCAACGATTATACCAGTCCTGATGTCTAAAACCAACACTATGTCCTATTTCATGCCCTATTACATGCTCTACTACATTATAACTATAGGTATTGCTATCCAGCCCAGAGTTAATACGCACATACCGATTGGGTCTACCGGCAGAAGTAGGGAATCCCGCAGAGCCTCCTGCACCCCCTATTACTCTATACACTACCATATCTGCTTGTGATTGATCATTACCATAAGTCAGTGTAAAATTAAGAGTGTTAGGTAAAACATTATAGTTTGCCACTGCCCAAGATAATGCAGTCTGCATTTTAGGAGTCAGATCAAAAGTTGAACCTGTACCTGTCCAACCCAAAATCCTTATGTTTCTATACTGTGGTGCTACAATATAATCAGATCGGTATTGTTTATTATCTCCATCAAGAGAGAGTAAATCTGGATAGTCCTCCAAGTTTTTAACAGGAATAGTGATATCTCCAGATACCAAGTATTTCTCTTTCGATCCGTCTGGCAGAGGGATATCCTCGATAGTTACCTTTTCTGTATTGACCCCCATTTTGGATAGTTTCTCCAACTGCGCTTTGGTAGCTTGTTGGGTTACCTCATCCAAGGTAGTATCAGTGACATCTTCTTTTTGACAGGATATTAAACACCCTATCACAACAGCGCAAAGCGCCAATAATTTTAGATTTTTCATTTGATTATGGTTTTAGAATAAAATATTCAGTTAGTGATACCCTATTACTGTATTACATCAATCTTTATAAAAGAAACAACATCTGATAATGCTTCTGACCCATTAAGATGGGTGGTCATTAGGATGCAATATAAGTTGGGATATGATACCTTTTGCAGTTAGTTTTGATTGTGAGTATCATCAGGCTAACACCGCGGTTTGTATGACTGATGTAAGGTCGCCTCAAATATAATGTAAATATCAATTCTTAAAAATAGGCTTGGTACACATAAAAACCTGTTATCAACTTAAATTATTGATAAACAAATAGTTACTTCTTTTTATAGGGGGAATTAACCCTTCAGAAATAGTTAAAAGACCTTTTAGTCTAGCAGGTAAATGCCCCTAAATTTTTAGTTGTTTGACTCAAATAATGCTCATTAATACAGAAATACAGATGTTCGGTAACTTCATAATTATATGCAGTAGTTGGACAAAATATAGTCAACCGAAAATCCTAACCATTTACAATAAAACACTGTCTATTCCACTCACTAACCATTGCAAATATAGCCGTTCGCCTTTGCGCTGTTGCAAGGCGAGCTAAAGAACGCTTATGATTTTATTTCGTGAGGTGAGGGCGCGTTGCCTTGCCTTTCCCTCCGCTGCGGCATTTGCTGGCATGTTCAGTGAGCGTCCTAGCCAGATGATACTGAACAATGAAATATTGTTTAATTAAAATCATTAGAAATTATGGCAACAACAGCAAATGTGAAAAAGAATGGAATTGACAAGAAACCTGGAGAAACAAACAAAAAGCCGGTACCAGTTCCAAAAATCATCAAGCCAGCACCTCCCGTAAAAAGTAATAGTAGTGATGTGACCAAAGATTTAGCACAAGAAGCTATCGGTCAAGAACCAGTAGTAAGTATTGAAGATCGTATCCTGCAAGTCGAAAAGCTCAAAGGATTAACCGATAGACACAAGCGGGCAACTGCAACGCTCAATAGCCTATCTGAGTTCAAATACAATAGTAGTGAGTCTTGTAAGATCACGATTATAGATGATGCTGGAAAGAGCTTTACCACAGGAGACATTAACCTGATTAGAAATATTGCCGATAGTGCTGAAGCATACATTAAAGGCAAAAAGCAGGATGTAGAAAACGATCTAAAATCTTTTACACTGTAATAATCATGGAATCCATTCAAATCCTCTCACCAACCAGTGAGGGGATTTTTTGTTTCATTTAAAGACACCACTATGAAAACAACAGAAAATAATACGGTAGAATTTGAAGGTAATAAAACGATTAGCAGAACAATATGGCCCGTTAAACGGCGATTAGACTTCTATCCTACGTTCATCCCTAAGCAAGCAATGCGGTTTGAAGGAATGGTATTTCGGTATATGGAAGAATTTTGCAAACCATACTCAGGAGGCTATTGGAACTTTTATGCATTATCCAATGGCGGGTTTTATATCGGGTTGAAACGATCTGGTTTGATGCAGGTAGAGAATCACCTGAATTACTACAAAGGAGAAATGAGTATCGATGCTGCGAGTATTGGAATTAACCTATTCGCTCTTTGTGATTGTGCAAGTAGCGGCGGTCAGCATCTTATTGATGCATTTGATCAATTACGAGATTATGCAACTATCCATCCTGAGCGAGAACAGATATTAGCCTTTATCGATTAATCTTCATATTACGATCCCTTCACCTTGCTGTGAGGGGATTTTTTTCACCCCATACAAGACCATATGAAGCCAATTAGCATCTTCTACTCTGCTCTTTACCAATATGGCACATCTTTTGTAACATCCCTCATATGAAAACAATGGAAGTCATATGTCTGCAAAGTGAAGCCCTCTTGATGTTGGTGGATGAAGTAGTTGAGCACGTTAAAGCAACTCACGATGTCAAGGAAGACAAATGGATTTCACCTGAAGAAGCGATGCGAAGATTAGGCGTTAGTAGTGATACAACGATGCAAAAATTACGTGATAATTTAGATATCGAGTTCACACAACCCTCACGTAAAATCATACTCTATGATTCTGCATCTATTGAAGCCTATCTAGAGAAACACAGAAAACGCGCATTATAAACTCTTTCAGTAATGGATGACTTAGAGAAAAAAGAAGAAGAATTATATGCCAAAGCGTTCAATGATGGGTATTACTTGCAACGCTTCAAACCGGAATTAGCCAATAAGATTTCGGAAACCCCTCATGCACATAATATATATCTCCAAACCTTCAATGACGGTCGAGAAGCTTATCTTGATGAAGTAAAAGATCGATTAAAGGATTTTCAACATACACCAACTAACTATTCTCAAGATCGAGGTATAGATATAGATCGATGATATGTCTTACTGGAAATAATTTTTTACTCCAAAGTTGTTTTGTTCTATGAAAATATCTTTAAAAGCAGCCAGGTTATTTTGTTCGTAAAAGAGTAACATCGCCTTTTTATATTCAAGAGAATCGACACTTCGATATGATAATGGACAGGCATCATCCGCAATAAGTAACGCATTACTTATCATGCGACCAGTGCGTTTATTCCCATCCTCAAAAGGTTGAATATAGGAAATAAGCACTACAGCTAATAATGCTTTCTCAAATCCGCTATTTTTAGTATTTATCAGGTCACACATACATTCTAGACTTTCCCTGATTTGATGTGTATTATCTAGCGGTTTATATGCCGTTCCAGTAATACCGACTGCGCGGGAGCGGATATTCCGGCTGACATGCATATCCTTGATTAATAAGGAATGTACTTCTTCCAACAGACGTATATCAAGAGTAGTGGCAAGATTTTTATGCTTGAGGAGATAATTGATCGTGTCCTTATGATTTAATAACATGACCGCTTCTTCTTTTGTTTTATTATCAGCTTCCTGTTTTTCTTTAAAAAGTCTCTCCGTTTCCAGTAAGGAATACGTATTTCCTTCAATTTGAGAAGATTTCCAACTAAGCTCAATCGTTAAACGTTCTAATTCTTTTTGATATAAGGTGGGTGAAAGACTGGCAATGTTCATTTGGTATTGATCTTTTAAAAGAGAAAGATTCTTTTGTTCTTCAGCCGTAAAAAGGGTAACATCTTGCAGAGATGTAAGTAATGTATGATTAAACTCAGTAGCTGCATTACGCGCATCAGGTTCTAAATCAAAATAATCAGATGAATTAACAGGAGTAAATAATTTATAGTAAGGAGCGATGATATATTGAGTTGTTCTTCCTGCGCCCACTTTGCTCAAACAGTTATGGTCAACCAGTTTTGCCATTTCTCTGTTTAGGGTAGCTATACTAATATCATGGCTCAAAAGGTTTTTGACCTGTGAGATAGCCACTTGCCCTTGCGATGCAATGATGCTGATAATTTCTTGTTGTCGCGTACTTAGATTCATAATGACCCTCTTTAATCCTATCACAAATCTACCATAATCCTATCACAAATGATAGGATTAACAGCATAATATGATAGGAATGATGTGTTACTTAGCAAACACCTTATTAATTATTCTCAGATTGTTCACTATCTTTTCTTTTGCTAACCCCGAATGAGGCGCATTTTTTGTACGATGACATAACAGTATCTTATGGCTTATCGGCATGGTGTATTTGTATTTTCTTAGCCAATCGGCCCAGTGCTTCACGGAACATCACCACTTTACCGCTTCGAATCGTCAATAATGGGTTCATATGATTAAGTACATCCAGCATGTTGCACTCAGTGGTTTTTACACGGGATGCAAGACGTTTAATAGCAATCTGCTTTTCTTCCTCATTTAATTCATGGTAGCGTCGTATCATAATAATGTGTTGTAGTTAAAGTATATAGAATCGCCTTACACGATGAATCAGCTCTATGGCTTCATCGGCTGATTTACCCTGCTTATACAATTTATCCATCCATACATATATTTGTACCTCATAGGGAGCATCCTGTGCCAGATCATCAAAAAACGTGGTAGCGTCCAAATGCAGGGCTTTGAGTACATCCTGTAGAAATTGATAATATCGTTCATCTTTGTGTTTATCCATAAGCAGATGGAATTGCGTATCTCTGCGGGTTATAGCAGTTATTCCAAGTTTGCTATAGAACATAATCTTGAAAATAAAAGCGTCTGGCGTTGGGAAGAAGGACTTAACTACACCATCGACACATTGTTCATGATTGCCGATATTCACAATATCACCCTCTCTGAATTGCTCAAAGGTATTGAGTAAACTCTTTAACAAATGACACTGGAAGAATTCAATCTACTCCCTGATCCCAATCAATATAAAGTGGTGTTTTCACAAGGTACGTTTGTTGACAGCTTTATTGAAGATCAAGAACGTTATATTCTCTTTGCCATTGATGGATTTTATGTAGAGATTCATTTTACGGGTTATAGTGATGATGTGGTTTACATCAAAGCGTTTAGAACAAGTCATTTGCTCAATAAATACTTACCAGAGACAATAGATTAACCTTTCTCATTTTTCTTTTGCTAACCCCGCGCGGAGCGCATTTTTTGTTTTAGTACGGTTTCAACATGCGTTTTAGTCTGCAAAGTTAAAGCCTGACATCCAAACACCTTTACCTCTATCTTGTTTTCTAAATAGTCTTATTGGATGCAAGGCTTTTAAGGACTGCATTAAATCACATGTTAAACCTTAAAATCCAATAACAATGAATGTGTACGATGCAGCCAAAATCCATAAGGAATTACTCAAAGATTCTGGTTTCTGGTGGGCTTCTAAAAAGAAAGCGTGGTATTTCCGACCTGAAGAATATCGAAGCAGTTCGAGAGGCAAAAAATCACTGAATGATATTCGGACTAAATATGGATCAAGCAGACCTGATAAAGAAAGACATGCCACGCCAAAATCGCTCAACAGGTTTTGATATCTGGAATAAAATACGTGGTTTTACCGTAACCATTAAAGAGGGAAATCTCCCTATATTTGCAGGATACATATCACAGATATTTGCTAAGATTATTAACATGAACACATTAGTTCGACTGACTCTTAACACGAATAAAAAGTGTGGTTGTTACTCATATAATGACCATATTTTTTCGTGTTATAAATACCTCAAAACAACACTAATCTATCCAGGATAGATGGATAAACGGAAAGACATATATTAAAAGAGAGAGCATCCAGATTATCTCTAATTAATCACAGGGATTAATTAAGGGGGCAAAAGGGGTAATTTATTTCCGGAAACTCTCTCTTTTCTAACTGTAACCCTATTTAACTACAGATGTAAGCCATACATAACGCATGTTTTGACAAAAAATTATCCGATTCTAATTGTTTTTGCAGATTTTGCACCCTAACCCAAAAAGTGTTATATTTTTTATCAGCAAAATGTTAAATTTATGCCAATTCCGCCTTTTCGCCGTTTTTCTATCAATCAGGGAGTCAGATAGTTTCACCTATAACGTATTTTTTTTGCGGATATTCCGTATTCATAAAGAAAAGATTTGTGTTAAATTCATGTCACATTCAGTATAGAGGATGTCAATTTTGCAATCATGGACAGGTTCTCACTCACACTGAGGGATTCATGGGGATAGTTTTCTAATGGGTTAATGATTTCCTGAATCCTTTAAAACAAAAACCTTTCTACGGCATGATTTATTTTCCTTACACTCTTAATCCCTACACTGAAAACTGTTTTACTCAATATTCGTAAAGAGGAATCAACGTCAAAGTTGTTCCTCTTTTTTCGATGAAGATATAATCGAGAAACATGATTGACTATTCAGTCGATGTGACATGGTATATTCATAGCTGAAACACATAATCACAGGATAGTATTCGTCTTATCTTTTTTATCTAGATAAAAAATGATGCAGTATATACCTACACCATTTTGTGTTTACCTTATTGTTTCCCCTTCTTAATTTTATGTACTAGCTGAATGATCAAATCGCCCAGCGCGTCGATAATCTCGCCGCGGCGTTTGAGGCACAGCAACGCCAGCAATGACAGGGATATATGCTCCGGATGCCGCTTAAAATCCCAAGTCGATTCCGTGCCTGCACGTAAATATAATGGTTGCAGGCGTGATGATGATATATTCGCCGTGAGATTTTCAGGAAGACACAGATCCCGCACAATCTGCAGCTTCTCTATTTCCGACAATACCGTTTCCAAGCTCGCACGACCAGGATCCGATTTGATGAAAGAAAGCGTATCTTCAGACGTATATATAAGAGCATGTAGCTCGACACGACTTTCTTCAGTCAAGCGAGAGTGAAGCTCGCGGAACAATGTTGTATTACCAGCCTCCCTTGCAGCAGATATAATAACCTTGAGCCTTGAAGCAGCAGGAATCTCAATTTTTTCTTCCCTCAACCAAGAACGAAGCTGCTCTTCTAAATCACAATGGTCAGCATCTGATAAAGAAACAGAAATTAAATGTGCTTCTGCGTTACGTATGTCTGCCTCTGTTAGGCGACGTACTCCAAGAAGTATGCGAATCTCGTCACAATGTCTCCTGTAAGAACGACCGCTAAAGGAATAATCTTTAAGTAGGGCTTTATTTGAACCATAAACGCATGCAATAAAATTGATTACGTCTTCGGTAACATCAGATACATTTCGGGGAAAAGAACCCTTTTTCTTAAAATATAGAAGAAGAGAGGCCGCGCCAATGATATTATGATCGCTATGGCTTCTAATCCAATCGTCCTCCGCCTGACTAAGCGATAGCGGATCCTCATGCATCCCAACCTCCATGATAAGAAAGAACCCCTCTTATCACATTCACAAGCTCATGGCCATTTTACTAAATAACGTGCCCGTTACCCCTCTATGATTCCGCATCGATTGAAGCCTATCTAGAGAAACACAGAAAACGCGCATTATAAACTCTTTCAGTAATGGATGACTTAGAGAAAAAAGAAGAAGAATTATATGCCAAAGCGTTCAATGATGGGTATTACTTGCAACGCTTCAAACCGGAATTAGCCAATAAGATTTCGGAAACCCCTCATGTGCATAATATATATCTCCAAACATTTAATGACGGTCGAGAAGCTTATCTTGATGAAGTGAAAGATCGACTTCGTGATTTTACACACGTACCACCAAGCCAATCACAAGATAAAGACATTGACCGAGGAATGGATATTGACCGTTAGATTGCTTTGATTATTCTACTGATTATCGTTTTTAAGATATGGGCGTGACCACAAGGGTCGGGCTTTACGCTTCAATGCCTCGCACTTCCTTACCGTCAGGCTTTGGGATTTACACTGCAATCCCTCACGCAAAATTTTTTCTACATACAAAAAGATATGTATTTTTATGATTCTTAAATGTCACCTATGGCTGAATTTTGTAATACGTGTGCTAAACAGCTTGGCTTAGAGTCAGAACTACCACCTTTCCTATATGAAGGATGCGGCGAACAGATTGAGCGGCCATCTTTACGAAAATGGTTGCTAAAACGTTTTGGCAAATGACACTTCACGAATTTAACCTCTTATCAGAAGGTCGGCAATATCGTACAGTATTTTCAGAAGGAACATTTGTCGATAGCTTCATGGAAGATGAAGAACGTTATATTCTCTTTGCCATTGATCAGTTTTTCGTGGAGATTCACTTCACAGGATATAGTGATGATGTCGTCTATATCAAAGCATTTAGAACAAGTCACTTGCTTACCAAATACATACCTGAATTGCCAACCCCTTAAACCAGTGCAAGGTCAAGTTAAAATCATCCATTTCAGCTTATTAACCTTTCATTAAGAAGTTTGACTTAAATTATGCAACTGTGATTTAATCAAATAATAGGAGATTTTTCAGTGACAGATATTCAATCTAACCTTAAAGAGTGGATGGAGTCAGTTGAACAATCTGTTGATTCTCAAAAAAGACAATCCTATGAGCAAAAGCCAGATATACTTAAATTTGTTGATGATTTTACGCAAATTCTTCATCGAATAAGGCGCGATTATGAAGCTATTGAAAATGGGATGGATGAGGTGTCTGTCGCCGTGCTTGACCAAACAAAGGGTGCTGAGTTACGTAAATTTAAAGCCGTAAACCCTACCAAACATGTGGAAATTACTCCAGAACTAAGTGAAAATATAAATAATACCTTACTCTACGCAATAAATAGTATTGAATCACAAAAAAAGGTCTATGAAAATTTTCTTGAAACCCAGAATGTAACAATGAAAAAACGACTTGGACAAGATATTGCTGATTCACTTTTAAGTGCCTCAGATAAGTTATTTGAAGGTACAATTCGCAATTTAATGGATAGTAAATCACTCGATTTCAAGGATGATTACCCAGGAACGGATGCTTTGTTTAAAAAAAATGAGCAATTAAAAGATGCCATTACTGAAATGTATATAAAAAAGGATCAACCCTCAGTGAGAGGTCGTTAAACTATTTTTTCTCCCTTTTTCCTTGATAGTTCGTTTCAAATCTTTTCAGATAATCCTTAACCGTCTCTTTATGTGAAGTGTGATAGGTTAAGTATTTACTCATATTTCCCTTCTCTTCGGTTAATTCGTGCCATCCCCAAAATAAGTCCCAATGGTTATTTCTGGTTTTCAATAGTATAAAATTTGTCAATTGCCGATTACGTGATGCTAATTTCAACTCCACATATCTATAATTTACCTTGTAGTTCTTTTCTCCAAAATTTTTTTTCGTATTTAGATAATATGCGAATAGTTCTTCATTTTCAGCTAACAATTTTTTATCATAAGCGACTATTTCCCGAATCTTTAACTCTCCTGGCCGATCAAACCGTTTTTTAAGTGCTTTCCTCCAATCATCGGTGGCATTCTGTAAACTGAAAGGTGTTTTATTTCTAGGGTTTAAACGGATATTATATATCTCTACATATTGATTAATACTCAAAGCTATATATTGAAGTGATTCAACACTATCTACGATATGATAATTACCTATGTGGGATGCTGTTCTAATTAAATCACTGTTTTCTGAATGAAATTGCATCATGAGATTATTTTGTTTTTCTAGATGATCATTGAGATCATTCTTATAACCCTTAAAGCCACTTTTTATGTCATAAACTAACGTTGAGATAGTCAAAACTAACCCAATTACTAAAATAAGGGTTGTTAAACCTAGTCTCACCTCTCCTTTGAGATTAACAAAGGAAGCGATTATGTAAAAAATTATCGCAGTAAATACAGGAATAGAAGCTATAAAATACTTTCTTCGGATTTTTTTTAAATCAGGTTTATTCATTGATTATAAGAGTTATAACTAAAATACTAATTTCTAGGTAATAATCAAATTCCCACTATCCTTTGCCTGTCCTTTCCTTAATCAAATACATCATCTGATCGCAAGGGTTTCTTAAATGCGCTTTTGTCTGCAAAGTTAAAGCCTGGCATCCAAACACAATTTCCTACGTCATTGCTTATTAGTTGCTAGGCTTTTGAGGACTGCATTAAATCACATGTTAAACCTTAAATCCATAACAATGAATGTGTATGATGCAGCCAAGATACTTGGCATTACAGGAGAAATTAATCCAAAAATTGTCAAAACCGCTTTTAGAGAAGCGTGCAAAAAGTACCACCCTGATATCAATCCAGCAGGCGAGGAATTGATGAAAATGGTCAATGAAGCCTATGAAGTGCTTAAAAACCATAACGGAGAAAGTAAAGGAGAACAAAGCGACTACGCAGATACCTTGAGTGTTGCTCTTAATGCGATTATCCATCTACCTGATCTGATTATTGAGATATGCGGCTCATGGATTTGGGTCACAGGAAACACCAAAGCACATAAGGAATTACTCAACGATTCTGGATTCTGGTGGGCTTCCAAGAAAAAAGCATGGTATTTCCGTCCTGAAGAATACAGAAGTAAATCCAGAGGCAAGAAAACACTGGGTGACATTCGTGCGAAATATGGTTCGGTGCGACCCGATAATAAGAAGGCATCCCATCCAAACACACTGAAAAGCTATGACCGATAAAGCCACCTTGAATGCAGAGTGGGATCGGCAGCTTGAGGCCATGATAAACAGCCCGTTAAATAGACCGACCATGATAGCAAAAGGCAACCCCGAACGCTTACAGGTCTATTACGGGTTTGCCAAGCTAACCCCAAAAGTGATGCGTAAACATGAGCTGGTCATCATCTATGAAAATGTGAATCATAATCCCATGAAAAACCTACAATGGATTATCCGCAAAATGCATCTAGTATATATCCGTCAGCAAACCAAGGAAGAAATATCAGATGCCAATCATGGCAATCGCGCCTTTACCAAATATGGCTATTTCATTGATGAATATCCGTGGTGCAGTAATATTAATATGGTATTGGAGCATAATTTTGTAGCGGATGATAAGCACGTCTCGTCGAGCGAACGTGAGCTCATCCGTATTATGCTGCGTGAAAAATACTTTGAATCCTATGATACCAAACCATGTCACCAAACGGCACTCATCTTCCATTAATCATATTCTAAAAAAACAGAAAAGATGCAGTTTAGGGCTGCATCTTTTGTTTGCGTTTACGTGAGAGTTTAACTCTGTGTTTGCCATTTTGACGAAAACAAAGCTATGGCAAAACCGTAATATATCCAAATCCCCATAATCTATTTTTCTACAATAGAATGAATCATACACTTAACTGGCTCACACATGCTGTTTAGGGTTGCGAAGCTAAGGGCATTTCTCCAAACACAATTTCCTACGTCATTGCTTAT
>NZ_JACA01000036.1 GCF_000520995.1 Aquimarina macrocephali JAMB N27
TTTTTTTTGTGTTAATACGATCATGATTTTGATTTTTTTGTTTAGATACTTCTGGATATTCTTTTATTGCTTTATTATTTTACGAGTGATCACTCGATCCTTGGTTATTATTTTTAAAGTATACAATCCTGTTTTGTAAGCACTCATATTAATAGAAACTACACCTTTGTTATTTGGGATACGTTTTATAGTAGTACTTCTCCCATTATTTAATGCTGTTAAGGCTATAGTAACAGGTGATTTTTCTACCTGACCAGTTTGTATGTACAGTATATTTTGAACCGGGTTAGGATAGGTTGTTATCTCTTTTTGATGAAGATTTTCTTTTTTTGCTGTTCTGGTTTTTTCTGGGCAAAATTCTGTTTCAGGATCTTTTAACCAATTAGCCCCATTTGCCGGATGTCCTACTATACAATCAATAGAATTGTATCGAGCATTCATATAATCTAATTTACTGTTATTGGATGCTATCAAGCTAGTTAGATTATTACTGCTACATGTTAAAATCTCCAAAGTAGTGTTTTTACTTACATCTAAACTCTTTAGCTTATTACTATGACAACGTAATTGTTTCAATTTAGTATTCTTACTTACATTTAGACTTGTTAGATTATTAAAGGCAGGTGTTAAGTAAATTAATTTAGTGCTTTTACTTGTGTTTAAGCTTTTTAATTTATTATAAGAACAATTTAAATGCTCTAATTTAGTACTGTTACTTATATCTAATTGTGTTAGTTTATTATGTTCACAATACAATGTTTTTAATTCTTTTTGTCTGCCTAGTTTTAGTTCGGTTATCTTATTATTACGACAATTCAATTCCTGTACTTTCCTGCTATTTGGTAAAAACAGTTTATTTAACTTATTGTTACTACAATTTAATTCGATCAAATTACGGCTGAGTATTGTTAGTGATTCTAGGTTGTTTCGGTTACATGTTATCGTTTCTAATTTAGTATTCTTGCTAAGATCTAAACGGGTTACTTTATAGTTTTTATAGAAAAATAATGCTAATAATTTTGTGTTTTTGCTAAGATCGATTTCTCTAATACGAGTTTTCCAAATTGATAAACTATTAATGTTTTTAAAAGCTTCAATACCAATAAGGTTAGATACTTGACTGCCAGAAACAAATATATGCTGTGTATATGCCTGGGCTTCGCTAACTTCTATTTTGCCATTGTTATTGGTGTCAATATTATGATCTTCGAGTAATGCTCTTTTAAATCTGGCATCAGGAATAACAACTTCCTGCGCTTGTAGTGATAGGGTAAGTGTTATTAATGCAATACAACTGCATATCCATTTTTTTTGTGTTAATACGATCATGATTTTGGTTTTTTTTGTTGAACGGCGAATTTAAATACGGGAGTGATGATGTATGTCCTGATTTCTTGATTATAAAAGAATCAGGACACATTGAGACCTATAATTAGGGAGTTGTGTAGAAAAATAAAATCTTAAATTGTTTGTAAGTTGATGATTTTCCATTCGACTGAATGCCCATTACCAAGGTAAATTTTAACAATTTAAAATACGATAAATTCAGTTTTTGATAGCACTGATAAAAAGGTAAAGGATGAAAAAAATAACAATTCTATTAGTTCTTCTCTCAATTCAATTTGGGTTTTCACAAAGTAGTACAGAATTTTTTACTAAAGCAGATAGCTTTTTTAAAACCTATGTATCTAATGGGAGGGTGAATTATAAAACCATAAAAAAGGATCCATCTTCATTAAACGAATTGTTGGAGATGGCTGCAACCATAAAAGTTAGTACAAGCAAACCAAAAACGTATCAGGCTTTTTATATCAACGCTTATAACTTGGCAGTAATAAAAGGGATAGTGGATAAATACCCAACAAAATCACCATTAGATATTAAAGGTTTTTTTGATAAAACGATCTATATATTAGGAGGCAAAAAAACAACACTTAATGATCTGGAAAATAAGATCCTTCGCAAAAATTTCCCTAAGGAAGCTCGATTTCACTTTGTGTTAGTATGTGCAGGTTTGGGATGCCCTCCAATTATACCTTCGGCTTATAAACCGTCAACATTAGAAGATCAATTGCAACGTCAAACGGTAAAAGCTTTAAATAACCCTAATTTTATTAAAGTGAAGGGTAATAAAGTACGGTTGTCACAAATTTTTGAATGGTATAAGGTAGATTTTACTCAGAATGGATCAGAGGTAGATTTTGTAAATAAATTCCGAAAAGAGAAAATTCCGGCAAAAGCCAAAGTATCATATTACTCCTATGATTGGAGTTTAAATCAAGTTAAATAATCACAATTTTTTCAAAATAATCTATAACAACAAATAAGAATTTTTTTCAAAGTTTTTTATACGAAAGCTACTTTGAAAGAGAATACTTATGTAAAAAATCGCAATAATGAAAACCAAAAGAATACTAATTACAGCGCTAAGCATTTTTGTTATGGCCATAGGATTAGCACAGGATGAGGATTCTGGAAAATCAAATATCCAGGAGTTTACACCTTCTAAACTTTTAAAGAAAGGACAATGGGATATTAAATTTTTTAATAGCATATACACACAAACAGAACAAACCGACTCGGGATCTAAATCGGTAACTATAGATAGACAAACTTTTTTTACCAATACTACTGAAATATTTACCGGAATTAGTAAAAATTCTAGAGTTAATATTGGGCTTATCTTTCAGGTTAGAGCAAATACTTATGGAGGAGCAGGAGCATTGGAAGTACTGAATTTTAAAGATAATACTACTGATGCCAGAAGTGGACTTACTACAATTGCACCATCAATAAGAATACAGCCTTTTAAAAATGTTGCGAATTTTTCTTTTACCAGTTCGTTTTTTATCCCTGTGTTTGAAGATGTTCCAAATGCACCTTATTTAGATAAAAGAAGTTTTTTCTGGGAGACTAAGTTTTTCTATGATAAAACTTTTGGAGGTAACAAATGGCAGATTTTTACAGAAGCAGATTTAGGATATAATTTTGGAGAAAAGTCAGTAGATGCTGATCCAGCCAGTGAAAATATATCAGAACGATTTGCAAATAATAGTTTGTTTGTGCCATTAAGTGCTTTTTTGAGTTATTTCCCAAGTTCAAAATCTACAGTTTTTGTAAATGCCCAACAAGCTTTTTTGTTTGATTTAGGAAATGATTTTGATCAGGATTATACACAGTTAGGATTTGGTGGTAAATATCAGCTGACTAAAGTTCTTAATTTAGAAGCATCCTTCGGTAAGATTGTTAGGGGAAATAATTTTCAAGGATTAGGGCAAACATTTAGTTTAGGTTTAAGAGCGTTATTCTAGAATACTAGTATAAAAATCGTATTTTCAGCAGTAAAAAAAGAGCATGAAAAATATTTCTCTACTGTTGTTAGCCTTTATTTTTTGTACGTGTTCTGGGCAAGGACCTAAGATTAATGGGGTTAGTTTTGTGGGTTCTCCAGAGGAGATTACTTCTGTAGAGATTGATCCTGTTGTAGAAGTCAATGCCAATTGGGCTGCAGTGATGCCTTTTGGATTTATAAAATATTTAGAGACTCCCACTGTAGTTTTTAATATCGAAAGGCAATGGTGGGGAGAGCGAAGAGATGGAGCCAAAAAAACGATTGAATTACTGCATGATAGAAAAATTAAGGTGATGCTAAAACCTCAAATTTGGGTGTGGAGAGGAGAGTTTACGGGTAATATCAGTATGAAATCTGAAGAAGACTGGAAAACACTCGAAAAATCATACGAAGATTTTATATTACTCTATGCAGTATTGGCAGAAGAGATGCAGGTTCCAATATTTTGTATCGGTACAGAATTACATACGTTCGTTCAGAAAAGACCCGAGTTTTGGAATCATTTGATTACCAAAATACGATCGGTATATAAAGGAAAATTAACCTATGCAGAAAACTGGGATCAGTTTGATAAAGCACCTTTTTGGGATCAATTGGATTATATAGGTGTAGATGCTTATTTTCCAATTTCTCAAAGTAAAACACCAACAGTAGAGGAGTTTAAGGAAGGATGGCAAAAACATAAAAGTAATATTATCACATTACAAACCAAAATGAAGAAACCTGTTTTATTTACAGAATATGGCTATCGAAGTCTTCATTTTACAGGAAAAGAGCCTTGGGATTCTAGTCGTATTGATGGTAAAGTTGATCTCGAAGGACAAAATAATGCATTGACCGCTTTGTATCAGGAATTTTGGAATGAACCTTGGTTTGCAGGAGGATTTCTTTGGAAATGGTACCATAATCACAATAAAGTTGGAGGAGAGCGTAATAATCGATTTACGATACAAAACAAACCTTCAGAACAACTAATAAAAGAGTTTTACTCAACAAACAAATGAATCTTTCCCGAATTGTTTTCATCATATTTTTTACCACTTGTTTCGCCTTTGGGCAAAACAAAGTGGTTTCCGAAATTCGTATACAAGGAAATAATAAGACTAAGACTTCGGCTATCACAAGGCTCACCAATATTGAGCAAGGAAAGGCCCTGGATTCTTTACAGATCGAAGAGGATATTAAGAGATTAAAGAGATTACCTTCTATAGCACATGCCTACTACCAGGTTAATGAAAAAGAAGAAGGCTATGAGGTGATTTATGGGATAGAAGAAAATTTTACGATCATCCCTTCTGCCAATCTCTATACGACTAATAATGATGAATTTGCTTTTAGAGTGGGATTGTATGAGTTTAATTTATTTGGCCGAAATATAACCCTGGGAGGATTGTATCAAAATGATATTTACAGCTCTTATGGAGCAAATCTAAGGGCACCCTTTTTGTTTAGTAAGAAATTAGGGGTAGCATTTAATTATAGTAATCTTACTACCGAAGAACCTGTGTTTCTAGAAAATGGTACAGCAGATTATAAGTATAACAATACCTCGTATGAAGTATTAGGGTTATATCAATTTAATCTTCAGAATCGTATTGAGTTGGGAGTGAATTATTTTAATGAAGATTATACATATAAACGCGGTGCTACTGAAGCAGGAATACCACAAGATTTTGATGTTAATAAGCTATTATATAAGCTAATATATGAATACGATGATTTGGATTATGATTACCAATATGTGTCGGGATTTAAAAGCACATTAAATTTACAATATGTGGTGAGTACCGAAAACGTCTTACCCGATTTTCTTATTGGGTGGAACGATTTTTTATACCATAAAAGAGTAGGTAAAAAAGGAAATTGGTCTTCCAGGCTACGATTAGGGTTAGCGAGCAATGATGATTCTCCATTTGCACCGTTTGCAGTAGATAATAATCTTAATATTAGAGGTGTTGGGAACACTATTGATCGAGGAACGGGAGTGATTGTCCTTAATACCGAGTATAGACACACATTGTATGAAAAAGATTGGTTTGTGTTGCAAAGCAATGTCTTTGTAGATGGAGGAAGCTGGCGTAATCCGGGAGGAGATTTTGAGGATTTTGGAGAGTCTCAAAATTTCAGATTATACCCTGGTGTAGGTTTACGTTTTATGCATAAACGAATTTTTAATGCCATTTTTAGAATCGATTATGGGCATGGGGTTACAGACGATGCTACCAAAGGATTTGTATTTGGGATTGGGCAATATTTTTAATGATCTGTTTTATCCAATATAGCAAAGAGCTAGGCTTTGCATAAAGCAAAAACCCTATTGAGTTAATAGTATAAATGGTTAACCAAAATCATTTAAGCATTGATGCACTAATGGAGATCCCATACAACAACCATTGAATAATGAACCACCACCACAAAAGGTACATATTTTCAGGAGGATATGTTTGGCAATTTCCTGCTCGACCTCAATTAACAGATTCTTGCTCATCTTAGCTTAATCTTTGAGCACCACTTAAATTTAAAATGTTTTTTTAACATAATTAAGGTTTTAAAAATATAATTTTCCTGAACAATTAAAGACATTCAGGTTTATGTCTATTCTTACAAGAATTTTTTTTCTTCAAAATCGCCTTTTTGCACCCATACTCACCTATTCGTTAAAAAGAAGTTAATTAATTACCGAACGTTTGGTAAAAAACTATATGTTTATATATTTGTATTCGTATTAGAAGTAAAATATCAAGTTTAGACAAGATCAATTACTGGAAAGAGTAAACATCAAAACAGAATTATTATGGAACAGAAATTCCCACTACCTCCGTTTTCAGAAGAAACAGCAAAACAAAAAGTACAAATGGCAGAAGATGCCTGGAATACAAAAGACCCAGAAAAAGTTAGCCTGGCCTACACTATAGATAGCGAGTGGAGAAACAGAGATCATTTTCTGAAAGGAAGAGATAAAATCGTTGCGTTTCTTACCCAAAAATGGGAAAAAGAACTTACCTATAAATTAAAGAAAGAGTATTGGGCACATACAGATAATCGCATAGCGGTAAGATTCGAATATGAATATGAGAATGAAACAGGAGATTGGTATAGAGCATACGGAAATGAAATGTGGGAATTTGACGTAAATGGTTTAATGAAAAAGAGATATGCAAGTATCAATGATATTGCTATAACCGAAGGAGAGAGAAAGTATATTTAGAAATTATCTCAGCAAGAAACAAAACTTATCTCGGCGGGTTACCTAAACGAACATAGAACTCGTTAAAATACAACAGAAAAGAAAAGATAGTAATCGTACTATTTTTTTATATTATAAAATTACCGAACGTTCGGTAATTAAATTGAATTACTAACATTACACTTTTAGAATCATGAGAACAATAAAAATCACATTAGGAATTGCAGTACTTGCAATGATTACACTAACAATGTATTCTTTTACGAAGAATTTAGAAACAGGTAATAAGGATACTAAGTCACGACATACATCAACACTATATAAAACTGTTGAAGTAAATGGATTGGATATATTTTACAGAGAAGCAGGGGCAAAAAATAAGCCTACCATTCTATTGTTGCATGGGTACCCCACATCATCCCATATGTTTAGAAATCTGATTGTAGACCTGGCAGATGATTATCATATTCTGGCACCGGATTACCCTGGATACGGAAGATCAGAACAGCCATTGCTATCAGAATTTGACTATACTTTTGATAATATGGCTACTATTGTTGAAGGTTTTTTGGCCACACTAGAAGTGAAGAAGTTTAGTTTATACCTTATGGATTATGGTGCTCCTGTAGGGTTTAGGGTTGCTTCTAAATACCCTAATCGAATAGAATCATTAATTGTTCAAAACGGTAATGCTTATAATGAAGGTATTAGAGAGTTTTGGGATCCTCTTAAAACATATTGGAATGACCCATCGGTTAAAAATGGTAAAGCTTTAGAGGGTTTTCATAAGCTAGAAGGATTAAAGTGGCAATATACCCATGGTGTTCAGGAGGTTAATAAAATTAGTCCGGACAATTGGGAAATTGATTTGCAGCATTTAACACGAAAAGAAAATAATGAGATTCAATTAGCTATGTTTTATGATTACAGAACTAATATTCCGTTATACCCTAAATGGCAAAAATACTTACGAGATTATCAACCGCCCACATTAATTGTTTGGGGTAAAAATGATCATATTTTTCCAGCCGAAGGCGCATATCCTTATAAGAGAGATTTAAAGAATATAGATTTTCATTTATTAGATACTGGACATTTTGCATTAGAAGAAAAAGGAGATGAAATCGCAGGTTACATTCTTAAATTTTTAAAGAAAAATAACATTAAATAGAGCGTTTAAATCAATAAATAATACGAAACGACTTTTATATTAATCTATATAGAAGTCGTTTTTTTCTATGGTATGAAACGCCATTCAATCTTGATCCTGGTATTTGGAATACGCAACCTTTTTTCATGCCTGTAATCTACTAAGTATAAAAATATATGCAGATGAGATCTTTTTATGGTATTTTAATTTCCTTTACCTTTTTGTTTTTGTCATGCAATAGTGATGATGATACTATTACTGAAAATACGATTAAATCTTTAGTTTTCGGAAAATATTCTGGAGAGTGTCTTGAAAATTGTTTTAATGTATTTGAAATTGATACAGAAAAAATAGCAAAAGACAATACTGTAAATTACTATTCCAATGACTTTACATTTAAAAGCTCATTTGTGTATTCTAAAGAAGTATTTGAAAAATATAATTCATTGTTATCAGGCATTCCTGATGAATTAAAAAATGGAACTGGCAAGGTATATGGGTGTCCAGATTGCGTAGATCAGGGAGCGTTTTATTTTAGAATACTAATGTCTGATGGAAAAGTAAAGAAATATAATATTGATGTGGATACTACAGAAGACCAAAGTACAGAAATCGTAGTGTTTAAAAATAAGATTACTAATACTATTGAAGAACTAAGGCTTATAAATTAACAACCTTTTCTTTATAGTAGCGATATAAATCTTCAGAAGAAGCTCCCATCCATTTTCGCATATGAATATTTAAAAAATGATATTGTAAACGCCATACACCAATCTCTTCATAACGTCTGGCAGAAGTAATCACATGTTTGGGGATGATTACAAACTGGTTTATAGCAAAAAGGCGATCTACCAAATCATTATCTTCATAAACAATAAAAGACTCATCATAACCATCAATTTGCCGAAATAGAGCCAAGGTTATAAATTGACTCTGATCACCACCTCGACATCGTTTACTTTTAAATTGTGTTAACCATCCAAGAAATTGCAACCACCAATGATTAGAATCAAATTTCATTCTGAAACATCCTGCATTATTTCCTTTCTTAACCTCTGCTATAATATCGGTATCAAAACCTTGAGGAGGAAAAGAATCCGCATGAAGAAAGTACAGAATATCACCTTTTGCAGTATTACCGCCTGTATTTAGTTGTTTGGCTCGACCTTTTTTTGATGAAAGAAGCTTAATCAAAATTGATTCGTTCTCTACTATGGTATTTACAATATCTTGAGAACCGTCGACACTACCGCCATCTACAATGATAATTTCTTTTATATTTTCTTTAGTATCACAAGATCTAATTAAGTGAGAAATCAGACGACTAATTGTTTCTGCCTCATTTAATATGGGGATAATAATGGATATTTTCAATTTTACTAAGAATTCGATTATACTGTAAATTTACTCATTTAAGCTCCATTCATATTCTTTATTTACCTTTTGTTTTCTAATCTAGTACAACTGCTGCAGGATAATCTTTTGATTGCTCATTTAGTTTCCAATCGTATTCCTTATACCCTTTTTTTGATTGTTTGTCAATTTTTATTGCAGCGTATCTGTTAATAAAATCCTTAACATCACCACCATTTACTTTAAAATCCCTTTTGTACCAGGTAAATATTTTCGAAACTATTACTTTATCTTTTGTAATTGTATTTCGGGTAGGGTCATTAATAAACTTTTCAGTTTGACTATCCAGAGCGGTATTAAGGTTATCAGCAGTATATGCTCTGTTCCATACAACGGGACAAGAAATCGATGCACAGTTGATTGCAAAGTGAATTCTTGGGTCACCAAATTTCCTTAGAATTTTGTGTTCTAACTCACCTAAACTATACCATACTCCATCAATTTTGAAGAATTTTTTCCCCCAGGGATCTTCAAGATCTTTAATGCTTTTTAAGGGATAACTGTCTATAACAAGCTTTATAGTATAAGCATTATAAGCGTTGATCCAATACGCCAATTTCTCTTCTCTTGTCCAATTTTCTTGAGGCGGATTATCAGAAAGTTGTTTAAAATATCGGTATAATTGAGAGCTGTCTCTCATGAATCCGTTATAATCTACTTTTCCATCATCAGATACATTTAGTAGTAATGCTTGATCCCAAATGATATGATCAAAACTGTTTTGTGACTGAATCTGATTTATTGATAATATGGCAAATAGCACTAATATAATTTTTGGAGCTTTCATTTTTTTAGGTTTTAGATGGTTATTATTTAGTTTTTATTAACTCTTCTTTTAAAATCTATGGTTTTAGTAGAGAATCAGGAAATGAACTTACAGTTAAAATTTAGTTTTAGTTGATTTTTGGGTTAATAATCAGGTATGCGAGGTATAGAGTAAATAGGAAGTTTATGATAGAGAAAATGACTCTAACTATTTGATTGTCAGTTGTTGATGTTGAGGATGATTTTTTGGGTTAATAAAAATTTCTGCTAGTAGCAGGCATGTTTTTTTTAGGTAAATTTTAACTTTTTAAAAAGCCATAATCAACTACTTATTTTCTTAAAATTTTGTATTAGAATAAAAAACCAGACAAGAAATGAGTGAAATTCTATACTATTTTACTATTCGTTTAAACTCCAATTGTATTTTTTGAAGCTCTTTTTTGCGTTAGTATTAATAGTAATTTTGGAGTATTTATTTAAAAAATGAATTAAAGAACCTTCAGTTTTAAAATCTTTTGCAAACCAGGTAAATATTTTAGAAAGTTGAACACTATTAGAAGTTATTGTATTTTGTTTAGTATCATTGATAAAGTCAATAGTTAATTTTTCTAACTCCCGATCTACATTTTGAGCTGTGAACGCTTTGTTTAATAACCGAGGGCAAGAAATAGAAGCACAATTGATACCAAAATGAATCCTGGGATCCCCCATTTTTCGTAAAATTCTATGTTCTACATCATTAAGAGTATACCATTTGTTTCCTAGTTTAAAAAAACGCAAATCCCATGGATTCTTAATGTCTTTGATACTTTTTAAAGGATAATTATCGAGGATTAATTTTATGGTAAATGCATTATATACATTCATCCAATATGCCAATGTATCAGATTTACTCCAGCTTTTTGTTGGGATATTTTTACGTAATGCTGCCAGATAAGATTTAAGTGCCAAATGGTCTTGTTTAAAACCGATATAATTCACAATACCATTAGCAGAGACATGTTTCTGTAGCAAATCATTCCATGGTTGATGATTAAATGCTTTGACGATATTGACTTTTGGATCTTCCTTTATTGTAGTTGTTTCTTTTTGTTGTTGTGCAGCCTCCTCAACTTCTTCTTCTTCTTCTTCGGGTTCTACTTTTTCAATCGCTGTATCTGGTGCTTTTTCTTCTACTGGAACAATGATTTTAGGAGAATTTATTTTTTCTTCGGCTGTTGTGTGCTCACCGGGAGTAGTATTTTGAATGGCTTTTTTACTTCCGCCGCAGGCAACAAAAAAACAAATTAAGACGATAAAAAATAGGTTCTTCATTAAATAATCACTTTTTAATTTAACTAAGATACATTTCCTGTTGGATAATACTCCGAGTAGGATGAAGATTCTTTGAAAAACTAAATGTGATATACTTTTTGGTGTTTTTTAATTTTGAAATTCGTCAATTCGAGTGCTTCAACTTTAGGGGAAGAAGCACTTAAACTGACACTTTTTACCTTAACGCTACCAAATATAGAACCATAGATTATCAATCTGTATGAATCTCTAAGGGGTCTACCAAATTATCTGTAGTGTCATCATTAGGATTTGTTCTAACATAGAATCCATAATCGGCTTCTACACCATGTACATTTGGAATCTCCATAATACCTTTCTTTAATAATCTACCCAATTCTTCTGGATGAAGTCGATATCCACTAGCTAGGTTAATCATTCCTACCGAAGAACCATGGGCCCCTTCTATTTCGAATACATCGTGTTCTACATTGGCTATTTCATCACGATTGAGTCCTGAAAAAGCAAGAATACTATGTGTGTAGTGACCATTAAGAACCCAGGAATCTTGTCCAAAGTCCATAAAAGGGACTTCATCTTCTCCAGAAAGCCCTCCGACGTTACCAATCATATCCTGTAATGCTTCACCGACTTCTTCTCTAAAAGCTCCTCTTACAAGATCAGGTGCTTCGTCTGCCTCACTGATTTTTGGAGCAATCAAAGTAGCATCAAGTATCCAGCCAATAGGTCCTAAAACGAATAAAAATGCTCTCAACAGTTTGATATACCACGGGATATCTACATCAACATCAATTCCACTGGTAAATACATTTACAAATCCATCATGCCAGCGAATAGAGCCTTTTACATTGTAGAATTTTCTGAAAAATAGGAGTAAAACCCCATCCCATTCTATAGTTGCTCCCGATTTTTCGGCCTCACCACTTATCTGAATTCCCAAGTCATGCATACTCATTTGCATAGCATTTATAGTGGCTCCCTCGATACTTTCTCCTACTTTTTCTTGTGCTTTTTTTGCTAACACAGTGTCCATAGCATCTCTGGATATAATAATTTGGATCCCGGTATTTTCTGGAACAATGGAATGATTTTCTGGCATTTGAGCAGATTCTCCAGGTAATGCCAATGTGGCGATTAATGCAGGAGTGGTATCCAACATCGTACTATTGTTTACTTGTGGGTTTTGTGGCTGTCCCGGCGGAAACCCAACCTGTACATGTTCTATTTGTGAGACAGCTCCCAGATAGAAATCAGTATTCCAAGTGGATCTGTTAGGGATTTCATCTTCTTCAAAGACAGAGCCTTCTATTCCCCCTATCAACGAATTATAAATAGGAATATCCATATTTTTCAAGATATCATCGATCAAACCTGTGGCAAATGTACCTACAAGCCCACCGATATCTTCTGGTGTAGCTTCTTCTACCTCTTCAACAGATAAAGCAGCAACCGGTGATGAACCAGAAACACCCCGTACAAAAGGGCTAAGTTTCATCCAAATATCAAATGGAGAAGCATCAGAATCTCCATTTTTAAACTCACCGGTAATGTGTAAACCTAGCCTGGCATTATTAGTGGCAGGTTCTCTGACCTCTACGGTTGGTTCATTGATTTGAATTTGAATATCTCCAAATTCAAATGATGAAGGAATAACTTCTGTAGCATATAAATGAGTAACAATTCCCTTAATAATATCTACGTTGATACCGACCGCAATTTTTACTTCTCCTAAGTCCATACTCGTTTTTTTTGTTGTTAATACTGGAACTTAAAAAAAAGTATTATATAAATAGTGATCAAGGGGTTAAAGACTGATGTTTAGTGGGTTAATAAACTGTTTGTGATTTTGTTGTATAATTAATTCCTTTAAAAAATAAAGTTTAAAATGTAATGTCTAGTCTATAATACTGCTGTATAGACTATTCATAAAGACTGGCTAATGCTTGTGTGAATAGAGTGACTTCTTCGATAGTCCCTGTACTTATTCTACACCAATCAAAGAAAGGAGGAAACGGTCGACCTATTAAAACTCCTTTTTCTAACATTTCTTTATGTAATGTGCGTATATCTTTTCCAGACTTGAAGAAGATAAAGTTGGTATGCGATTTTACGTAGGGGAGTTTAAAAGTATCCAGAGTTTTATAAATCATATCTTTTGCTTCCCGGGTTTTTTGTAGACTAAAGTTATAAAACTCCTTGTCATTCAATGCTTCTTTAGCTGCGGCGATAGCAGGAACATTACTATAGGCCACCATATTTCTTCGAAGTTTTTCTGCTAAAGCTGGTTTTGCGATAAGATAACCAATACGAAGACCCGCCATACCATATACTTTTGAAAATGTTCTGGATACGATAACATCTTTTTCTTGTTTTACGAGTTCGACCATCGAAGGGTAATCAGGATCTTCGATATAGTCATAGTAAGCTTCGTCACTAAATAAAATAGTCTTATTACTAATAGCATCACAAAAATCTATTAGCTTTTTTGAAGGGAGAACAGTAGAAGTTGGATTGTTGGGGTTACAAAGAAAAACTAGTTTTGTTTTTGAAGAAATTCGTTTTTCGATCTCAGCCATATCATATCCTTTATCGTCACCTACAGGTACCCAATTTACTTCTGCACCCCATTGCTTGGCATATGTCATCATAGCCAGAAAAGTAGGTTTCCCCGCAATAATCTCTCCTCCATTCGAAGCAAAAGTAAGCCCTGTGATTTTTAACCCTTCTGTAGAACCACCGCAGATAATAATATGATCCTTGGTTACTCCTTCTTTTTGAGCTAAAATTGTGGCTAGTTCATCGGCATATGCATATGGATATCGACAGCTATGATCAAAAGCAGCTATAATGGCTTTTCTTACCTTTTCTGAAGGACCATAAGGATTCTCATTAGAACTTAATCGTATACGTTTTGATAGTGGTCTGGGATTGAATTTATTGATTTCTTCTAATGTTAGAGCATTAGTGATACCTAAACCTCCTAATAATGCAAAACTCCCTCCCAACGAAGTAGATTTTAACCATTGTCTTCTATCCATGATATTTTATCTTTAAAATGATTTGCTTTCTAAAGATAACAATTTATTGATTTTAAAGCTCTTAAGGGTTTGATTAAACTTCGTAAGTTTTGAAATTTGACTATACTATATGTTGAAGTAACTTAAATAATAATCCACTTACAATAGCTGCTATCGGAAGCGTGAGTACCCATGATAATAATATTTTAGAAATCATCTTAGGGTTTGCTTTTTTGGTTACGGTGCCAATCCCAAATATAGAACCAACAGATACATGTGTTGTAGAAACAGGTAAACCATGAATACTTGCTGTAGTTACTAATAGACCAGTAATCATATTAGCAGTAAACCCTTGTCCAGAATTCATAGGAGTGATTTTTTTACTCATAATAACACCAACTTTTTTGGCATTTATAAGCCCTCCTAATGCCATGGTTATAGCAACAGCAATCATTCCCCACTTAATATCCATAGAATTAATGATTAATAGTAACCCTACAATTTTAGGAGTATCATTAAGTCCTCGTGCAAAACTAACAATCCCGGCGCTTAGATAATGTAAACTGTCTAATATTTTCTGTGAATTAATACCTAATAATTTCCCGTTGTAGGTTTCTACTTTGGTGTGGTGGATAGAAGCTGTAATCTTGGTTTCTGTAGCAACTGTGTTCATATGATGTGCAGAAACTGTTATCGCTTCTGCTTCTTGCTTTTTATCAATATAGATACCACTGTTTTTTGTGATATTAAGTTTTTTCCTAATATATCTAAAAATGATATACAATAATAAACTTAATACAGCAGCCATTAATGGACTTACAATAAGAGGAACTAAAAACGTTTTCCCAAGTTTTGCAAAATTAAACTCGGTACCAATGGCCATTACTCCGGCGCCAAAAAGAGCACCTACAAGGCTATGAGTTGTTGATATAGGCATTCCTATTTTTGTGGCAATAAATACAGTAAAAGCAGCTCCAAGAGCAATGGAGATAGCAAAAATTGGCATTTGGATTAATTCATTAGGAACCAGTCCTTTTCCAGAAAAGTTTTTTACCAATTCTTCTGCCAAAAAGATAGCAGCAACAGAACCTGAGAATGTTGTTATTGTAGCCCAATTTATTGCTTTTTTGTAATTAGTAGTTCCGCTTCCGAAGAGTGTGGCAACGCCTTTAAAATTATCATTTGCACCATTACTATAAGCCAAGAAACAAGCAGCAATAAAAAGAAGAATCAATATCATCAGTATCCAGTTAAGAATTAGTTGTCCATAATCCGACGTATTGTATTGTATTACCTTACAGCATCTATGAAAGAAAACAAAAAAAGAAGCCGAAGGCAAATACTTGTCTTCGACTTCTCAGGTTATAGTTAATTAGCCCTCGCTTTTAACAGCATCCACCTCCATCATAATGGTAGGTAGATTCGCTAATAAATATATCATCTCTGTTTAAATCAGCTATAGCACCAGCGGTCTTATCACATATAGCTATTGGTTGATTCTTAAGTAATACGTGACCATTTTTATCATCAAAATAGTCTTCATCGCCATAGTATATTGCTGCTTTTCCTGTAAATATACAGGGGCCATCTTCTGGCATTGGATCTTTGATTGCAGCTACTTCTATAGATTCTATGTAGATCAATTCATCAGTATCATAATGTTTTGGATCCAAAATTCTATAAGGTTTACGTGCTCTTATTTCTATAGTACCAAAACCTACATCGGTTAACGCTTTTACATATTCTGCAATAGGTAAACTTCCGCTTAAGCATAAAGCTCTTAATCGCTCATCGTTACGTAATGTATCATTCATCGGTTGCTCGCAAGTTGGATCACTCATAACCAATCTTCCATGTGGTTTTAATACACGATACATTTCTTCGATTGCTTTTCGAAGATCATCTGCTTTAAAAATATTAAACAAACAATTTTGTGCGGCAACATCAATACTATTATCTTCTACAGGAAGATTAAGAGCATCTCCATATCTTAGATCAACAAACTCACTTTTAAACCAGTCATTTTGAGCTTCAGCTTCTTCAAAATTCTTACGAGAAGCCTCCAACATTTCATTAACAACATCAATCCCTATAACACCACCTTTTTGACGAGAAAAATATGAGAATTGTAATAATTCCATTCCACCTCCAACACCTACATATAAGGTTTTTGGAGAATTAGTTAGGTCACGTGCATTTACCGTACTACCACAGCCATAATTCATTTCCTGCATAATTTTAGGAATCTTAAGCCCGGGTAGTTCCCAGATTGGGTTAGTAGTACAGCATAAACCTATATCTGGAGTTAATGCTGCTTCTTTATACACATCGTGAGTGGTATTTAAGTAGCTCATATATTAATTTTTGTCTTTCCAATTAAGAAGGAAATATAAGTTATTTTGGGTTATAATCAGTTTTGTCGAAAAGCGAGGAAAAAACTTTCACTACTACTTACAATGATTTTATTAATTCTTTAAATAATAGTATCATTTCTGGCTCTGCTTTTCCTGCCATTGCAATAATTTCATCGATATTTATCGGTTTTAAATTATCGGGATCACATTCGTCAGTAAGAACAGAAACAGCTGCTACAGATAGATCCAGATGATTCGCTACAATCACTTCGGGAACAGTACTCATTCCTACTGCATCGGCACCGATAATTTTAAGATAACGATACTCTGCACGAGTCTCGAGTTGAGGACCTACTACAGACGCATATACTCCTTTATGAAGATTGATATTATTGTCTTTGGCGATAGATTCAAGTTTTGCACTTATATCTGCATCATAAGGAGCACTCATATCTGTAAAACGACTTCCTAACTGTTCTACACCTTTAAAAGCCAGAGGTGAGCTTCCTTGTAAGTTAATATGATCATCGATAAGCATTAATTCTCCTTTTTTGAAATTGAGATTAACAGCTCCAGAGGCATTAGAAACTAATAAAGTTTTGATCCCTAGTTTGTGCATGATACGTACCGGGTAGGTAACATCCTGAAGCGAATATCCTTCGTAAAGATGAAAACGCCCTTGCATGACTATTACATTTTTACCTTCTAGTTTTCCATAAATTAATTTTCCTTTATGAAATTCTACAGTAGCTGTTGGGAAATTTGGAATATGATTATAACTTACTTCTTTAATGATATCTATTTCATTAATTAATTGTCCTAATCCAGTTCCTAGTATGATTCCTATTTCAGGATTTTCAAAGCCTTTTTTCTGAAGGAATTCTGTGGTTTCTTCGATGTATTTGATCATATTGTTTTGTTAGCTTATAATACCAATTTAACTTTCTAATTACGCATTAAATAGTTTATTTTCCTCAATTTTTTTGTTAAAATATTTTACCATAACTAAGGCTATGCAAAAATATTTTGCCTTAATCTTGAAAAAATAATTCAATTTAATTATACGTCATCAAAAAATTAAATTGGTAGAAATTTTTGAAAAACAGCAATGTCTTTAATATCTTCATAATAATCAATATCATTGCGTTCTTCCAATAATTTTAGGTTTTCTTTTTGAATATTGTTTAGTGTATCCTTAAGAACGGTTTCTGTTCCCCAGGTTTTATTTTTAAAAACTTGTGAATTTAAGGATTTCATTCCAAATAAATAGTATCCTCCATCTTCTGCAGGGCCAATTACATACTCATGAGATGTCAAAGCCAGAAATGCATTTTCTATATCTTTTTGGGTTAAATCGTACATATCACTTCCGATAATGATAATATTTTGATATCCATTAGCAAAACCTGCTGCAAAAGCATACTCCATTCGCTGCCCCAAATCATCTCCAACCTGTTGCTTTTTGGTATAAATCTCTGGATTCCAGGAGTCGTTATCTCTTATTTGTACAGAATAATGAACTTCTTTATGAACTTCTACATTTTTAGTAATTTCAACTGTATGTTGTAGTAGGAATTTATAAATATCCAAAGCTGGCTGATCTCCAATAGTGGCTGCCAGTCTGGTTTTACATTTACCCAATTCTGGATTTCGGGTAAAGATTAGAAGTAGATTTTTTTCTTTCAATTCAAGGAGTTTTTTTTTCTTTATGTAACCATTTACTCCATTCTTCAGAATAGGTATGGACTTCATCTGTTAATTCTTCTTTAGAATTTAGAATAGGGAGGCCTTTATTTTTCCATTCAAAAATACCACCATACAAATTATAAACATTAATATATCCAGCATTTTTTAGCTGTTCTGAGATATCTTCTGATCGAATGCCAATACTGCAATAAACGACTATATGAGAATCTTTAGGGATATGTTGTTGTGTAATAGATTCTATTTTGAAATAATCATACCCAACATGAATTGCTTCTTTTAAATGACTTATCTGATATTCTTTTTTCTCTCTTACATCGAATACTAGTACTGTATCCTGAATGGCTTTTAATGTTGAAACCGAAATATAAGGAATACTTTCGTTATTGTATTGACGTAGCAATTCATCTAATGAATTCTGAGCACTAGCTATAATTGAAAAAAATAATGATATTGAAAGTATAAAAATCTTCATTTAGAATCTCAAGAAATATTAAGCTACTGTTCCCTGGCAACTACTTCCTGCTCCTGCCGTACATCCATAACAATGTTGCGAAATGATAATATTTCTGTCCTGAAGTAATTCTTCGTTATATTCACTTATATGTTTTACTTTACTTGCTACTTTGAGATCTAGCATCTGATTAAAATCACAATCATATAACCACCCATCCCAACTTACAGAGATGGTATTAGTACACATTATATTTGCTACCGCATCAGGATTATATGCTTCTACCAGAGCATACATATAATCTTCATAATTTTCTGAAGCGATTAGGTAATCCAAAAACCTACTGATAGGTAAGTTGGTAATGGCAAAAAGATTATGGAATTGGATATTGAAATCTTCTAACAACGCCTTTTTAAAATCTTTCTCCATTGATCCTTGGTCTCCTGGTAAAAATGCTCCCGAAGGATTGTATACCAAATCTAACCTTAAGCTACTGCCAGGCATACCATACCCTCTGTCATTAAGCTCCTGAAGAGCTTTTATAGACTTATCAAAAACACCATTGCCACGTTGCTTATCTGTTTTTCCTCTGGTCCAGTGAGGCATAGAAGAGACTACATGTACGTTATGTTTTTTGAAAAAATCAGGAAGGTCATAGTATTTTTTATTTGCTCTAATAATAGTAAGATTACTACGTACAATAAAATCTTTGATTCCTGCTTTACTTGCTTCTTCTACAAACCATCTAAAGTTAGGATTCATTTCTGGGGCTCCTCCTGTTAGGTCCAAGGTATGCGCACCAGTTTTTTTAATAACATCCAGGCATTGCTGCATGGTTTCTCTGGTCATAATTTCTTTACGATCGGGGCCTGCATCTACATGACAATGCTCACAAACCTGATTGCACATATACCCCACATTAATCTGTAAAACTTCAAGCGTATTAGGGCGCAAAGTAGTATGACCAATTTCTGATATTTTATCGGCAAATCTGGGGAGTTCACCACTAGCAAAAATTCCATTATTCAAGATTTCTAATTGCCTGTTGGCATTTGCTAACTGATCATTGCGCTTATGTAAAGATTGTTTTGTTTTAGCTTCTGACATCTTCCGTTCTTGGGTTATATTTCTTTTGGGACTAATCTAATTTGATTTCATTTAGTTTAAAACAAGCCAGGATAAGTGGCTTATAAATTTTTGTTCCTGGTAAGACCAAATCTATCTACATAGAAAGCTTATCATATTTGTTCATCATCTGTACTCCATGAACCAAAGTGGCACCACTTTCTATAGCAGCACCAGCATGTACCGCCTCCATCATCTCTTCTTTTGTAATCCCTCGTTGTAGCCCGTCTTTAGTATAAGCATCGATACAGTAAGGGCATTTCACAACATGAGAAACAGCAAGTGCAATTAATGATTTTTCTCGGGCACTTAGTGCTCCTTCTTCAAAAACCTTACCGTAGTAATCAAAGAATTTGGTACCTAATTCTTCACTCCATTCAGTGATTTTTCCAAATTTTCTTAAGTCGGCAGGGTCATAATATGTTTTTGACATATGGGATTGTTTTTTTTGAGTTACAGACATGTAATGTTATGTCGTTAATGGTATAGATATACTTACATTAGAAATTATTTATTTCTTTAAAAAGTATGTGAATTCTTAAAGATATGTAAGATAAAAAACCCTAATTAATAAATGAACTATTTTTTTGGCAAAAATATAGGAATTACACTACAAACTAATTACGATATTAATATTACGTTAAGAAAAAAGCTTAATTTAGGCGTTGAAGTTCGACAGTTCTTCTTTTAATACTATGAAGCCAAAATTGAAGCTATGAGGAAAAAAGTAACCCTAAAACAACTTGCCAGAGAATTAAACCTTTCTATTTCTACAGTTTCAAAATCGTTAAAAAACGACTCAGAGATCAGTCAAAAGACAATTACTCGAGTACATGAACTTGCTGACTTTTATAATTATAAACCAAATGCACTGGCAGTAAGTTTAAAAAGTAATAAGACCAAAACTATTGGAGTGATATTACCCGAAATTCTCAATCATTTTTTTGCAAAAGTCCTATACGGAATTGAACAGGAAGCTTCAGAAAATGGATATAAAATTGTGACTTGCATTACAAATGAATCTTATAAAAAAGAAGTAGAATATGTAGAGATGTTAAACTATAGTAGTGTCGATGGTTTTATAGTATCACTAAGTCATGAAACACAAGTTCTCAATGAATTCGAACATTTTAAAGAACTAAAAAGGGATAATGTACCCTTAGTAATGTTTGATAGAGTGACAGAAGAGATCGAATGTGATAAAGTGATTGTTGATGATAAACAGGCTTCAAAAACAGCGGCGAAATATCTTATTGATACTGGTTGTAAAAAGATAGCCGTAATTACAACAATTGGCGGCCTTAGCGTAGCTAAGTTACGTTTAGAAGGGGCAAAAGAAGCTGTAGGTGCCAATGATGAAGTATCCCTAATAGAATTGGTAGTGAAGGATTCTAATACTAATGAATATGAAATAGAGAAATTCCTTAAAAATAATGATATTGATGCGGTTCTTGGATTAGATGAAACAGCTGCTGCGATCACCATAAATATGTCACATAAATTAGGATATAAAATTCCTGAAGATATTTCGGTTATTGGATTTACCGATGGTTTGTTATCTAAATATTCGTACCCAAAACTTACTACCGTTTCTCAACATGCCGAGGATTTAGGAGTAAAAGCTGCTCAGATTTTAGTAAGCCAACTAGATGATTTTGTTGAAAATTATAAGACAAATACCGAGATTGTCAAAACATCCTTAATATTAAGAGATTCTACCTATTAAAATACAAGCCGAGGTAAACATCTAAATAATTATAGTGAATAAAGATAAGGGTACTACAAAAGAAGAAAATCCGATTAGGTTTTCGGTTTTGGATCGTGATGCACAGTTACAAAGTGCAAAAAACGAAACTTATGATCTTGTTGTGATCGGAGGAGGAGTTACTGGAGCAGGAACTGTTCTAGATGCTGCTTCTAGAGGTTTAAAGGTGTGTCTGGTAGAGAAAAATGATTTTGCCTCTGGTACCAGTAATAAATCTACTAAACTTATTCATGGAGGACTTAGATATCTAAAACAAATGGAAATAGGCCTGGTTAAAGAATCAGGAAGTGAACGGGCAACGGTACATAAATTAGCCCCACATTTGGTAATGCCAGAAAAAATGCTGCTTCCTATTATCGAAGGGGGCACGTATGGTAAGTTTATGGCATCCATAGGATTAAAAATCTATGATTTTTTGGCTAATGTAGAAGGTGATGATAAACGAAAAATGCTTAGCGCACAAGAAACATTAAATAAAGAACCTTTACTTAGTAAAGAAGGACTTACAGGAGGAGGGTATTACGCAGAATATAGGACAGATGATGCAAGACTTACTATAGAGTTACTAAAAAAAGCAGCTTCTTTTGGTGCTAATAGTATCAATTATTGTGAAATGACTTCTTTTAATTATGATGAAGAAGGTAAGATTAGAAGTCTAAAATGCATAGATCATAATACGAAGAAAAGTTTTTCAATTCGATCCGGGAATTATGTTTCGGCAGCAGGGCCTTGGGTAGATTTGCTGCGAGAAAAAGATCACTCGATGAGTAGTAAGCATTTGCATTTAACCAAAGGTGTACATCTTGTTTTCTCAAGAGAGCGGTTTCCTCTTACACAATCTATTTACTTTGATGTCTCAGACGGAAGGATGATTTTTGCTATTCCCAGAGGAAGAGCAACTTATGTAGGAACTACAGATACAAATTATAATGCGAATCTTAATCGGGTAGTTGCTACAAAAGAAGATGCAGGATATTTGCTGAAAGCTGTAAATCATATGTTTCCCGGTTTAAAACTTACCAAGGATGATATTGAGTCGAATTGGGCAGGAATACGACCTTTGATTCATGAGGATGGTAAAGACCCATCAGAATTATCTAGAAAAGACGAAATCTTTGTGTCAAAAACAGGATTGATTTCTATAGCAGGAGGAAAACTTACCGGATATCGTAAAATGGCACAACGCGTAATCGATACCGTACTTAAAACCATGAGTGATAAAACGAGCAGTAAGTTTTCCGAATCACATACCCAGAAAATACCGCTAACCAGTACACCTCTTAAAGATACCGAAGAAGTACATGCATACCAGCATAAGATTACTAAACAACTCAAAGCTTTAAAAATAGAGGATCCCTATTATGGTTGGTACCTTACTTCGACTTATGGTAAACAAGCAGATATCATTATTGGTAAAGTAAATTATTTTCTTAATGATGAGGTAGCAGAACGATTGATACGGGCAGAGCTATGGTATTGTGTGCATTACGAAATGACTAATAGCTTAGCAGATTTCTTTGTGAGAAGAACAGGAAGACTCTATTTTGATATTAATAGCGTTCATAGATATAGAATATTGATTCAGGAAGATCTTATCAAATACCTAAATTGGGATAAAATTCGTCTTGAAACCGAAAACATATATCTGGACTTACTGCTTCAAGATGCTGTTACATACTATGAAAAAGAATTTGAATAAAATGGGTTAAAACCTGCCAACCACTCCAATTTGTCTGGCACCTATTCGTAAATTCCATCGGATTTTGTGTTTTTTAGAGCCAAAAGCATAACGTTTATCCTTCTTTAGATAATTATCAACACTGTCAACAATAAATACACTCATTACTAACCCAAGTGTTACGTCGGTCAACCAATGTGCACCATCCCACAATCGCGAAACTGGAGTGATCAGGCCTAGAGCATAAATTCCACCCTTCACAAATAAGTTATCAAATTGTTTAGCAAATGCATGTGCTGTAGTAAACGCCAAAATTGCATGTCCAGAGGGAAAGGAGTGATGTCCAGCTTCATTAGACCAAAAACGGAAACTTAAGTTCCCTTTGCCTTCTAGTGGTCGTGCACGACCCACAGCAGTTTTACCTAATGTTTGAAGAAGTCCTCCTGCAGTTGCAGATGCAATAAGAAGAACGCCAGTTCGTCTGATTTTTTCATTTTTTGTAATAAGCCCTAAAGTATAAACGCTAGTTGTTAAACCATAGTTTAATATAGGTTTTCCAAATCTAAAACCAGCTTCTTTTATAAGATCAGGAACCCCATCTCCTTGTTTTGTGAATACCTTATCGGCAGGCTCTTCTACTGCCAAAAGAATAGCATTCCCGGCGATAACTCCACCAAAGGTTAGCCAGTCTTTTTCTTTCCACCTTAATGGACTTGTATAAACATGTTTTACACCACCATAAACAGACACACCATCATGCTTTATCATTTGCCAGGTGGTCATTTTATGTTGAGTGTCTAGTGTATCACTAACATTTTGAGAATCTTGCACATCGTGAGAATCCTGAGAATGAATTGTGAAAGTAGAAACGAGTAAAATGCAGATTAGCAGTATTTTAGTGTGCGTCATAGTAGAAATTTGCTATGCAAAAATAGTAACTTATTCATAATAAATCATATGACCAGAGCTATTTAAACAAAAAAAGAGTTGTGATGCAAGGATAAAAAATTAAATTTTTTGCAGATACATTTTTTGAAATTGAGAAGGAGACATACCGCTTTTTTGTTTAAATAATTTTGAAAAATGAGAATAATCATCATATCCTAAATCCCAGGCGATTTCTGTTAAATTATTTTCAGAATATAAAATTTGTCTTTTAGCTTCCAGAATAACTCTTTCTAAAATAAGATCTGTTGTCGTTTTTCCGACGGTCTCTTTACATATTCGATTTAGATGCTTTACACTTATATTCATAGTTTCTGCATATACAATAGCAGATTTTTGCCTCTTATATTTTTCTTCAATCAATTGCTCAAACTTATGTAGTTTCATCGTAAGGTTTTTAGAGTTTATCAGATCTTCCAAATTATCTTTTAGAACAAGACGTGATAATTCTATATAAATTAGATCAATAAGATTAACTAATTTCTGTTTTTTTAATAATGCGTTAGATCGAGATTCATTTAAAATAGAAACAAAAAGAGGCTCAATCAGTGCCTGTGTGTTTTTATCCAGATAGATACAGGGGGAGTTTTGATTTGAGAAAAAAAACGGAAATATAGAGAGATTTTTATTCTGGCATATTGCTTCGTAAAATTCTTTAGAATGAAAAATAATATACCCCTTGCCTTTTGTAGTAAATTTCCAAAAATGTGTCTGACCAGGCCTTAAAAGAAAAACACTACCGGGTTTAATTTGATAGGATTCAAAATCAATTTCGTGAACCCCTGTTCCTTCAATAAACAAAACAGAAAGATAGAAATTATGCTTGTGTGGATGTGATATTATATCTCGATTATTTAATAAATGAGTTGTAAAGTCATTTGCATAAAAATTTTCAATGCTTCCGGTATCGTGAAATTGTGTAATATCTAAAATAGGAAGATTCGTCATATATCAATAATGTCTTAATTATACAAATAAAAGTGTAAATAATAAAATATACAAATGCTAAAATATCTATATTTTGCAGTAAAAATAGTAGTTTTATGAAAACTGTGGTAAATATCTTAAAGGGAAAATGTTCAAAGTGTGAAGAAGGAGATATTTTTATTAAAAAAAGAGGGGTGTTTGCATTGCAATTGCCTAAAATGAATGAGAAATGTCCACATTGTAATCATAAATTTTTGATTGAACCAGGTTACTTTTATGGGGCAATGTATGTGAGTTATGGTCTAACTGTGGCTGAAGGAATTGTAATTTATTTGTTAAGTAGTTTTTTTATAGTAAAACCAATTCACTTCTTTATTATTTTATCTATCAGCGCCGTATTATTGAGTACTACAAACTATAAATATGCCAGAATATTTTGGATATATTTGTTTACTAAAAAAGAAAAAAAAGAATCAGAATTTACTAATTCATTTATTCGAGAAGGTACAAAAGAAACAGAATTACCATAACTATACTTTATATGATATTTTTAGGAAACATAAAGGAGTATCTTCAATTAGAGACAATCAATAGTCAAAATAGTAAAATACTAAATGAAACTATAGAAAGTAGTTTGACTATTCTATGGTTTGAATCTGATCAAAATGAACTCATAATTGATGGAAAGAAGCAAGCATTCTCTAAGAATGAAATTGTTTTCTTGACAGAGTTTCATAATGTTATAATCAAAAATATTGATTGTATTAGGTTTTTAAGATTTAATAGACCTTTCTATTGTATTCTTGATCATGATACCGAAGTAGGCTGTAAAGGCATCT
Organism: Aquimarina macrocephali JAMB N27; assembly: GCF_000520995.1. GTDB lineage: Bacteria > Bacteroidota > Bacteroidia > Flavobacteriales > Flavobacteriaceae > Aquimarina > Aquimarina macrocephali. The sequence goes on from NZ_JACA01000036.1 coordinate 25,969, forward strand.
TATTCTTTGGAGCATCACAATTACCAATCATTCAAATTCCGGAAGAAGAACTAGATAAATTCGAGACGTTATGGAAAATGTTTACCATAGAGATGCAATCTAATGATAGTTTGCAAATAGAGATGTTGCAAATGATGCTTAAACGATATTTGATTCTATGTGCCAGAATTTATAAGTTAAAAGAGAATTTCCCCAATGAAAAAGAGGATTCTGATATTGTAAGAGAGTTTAATTTTTTGGTAGAACAACACTTCAAGACAAAGCATCATGTATCTGAGTATGCCGAGTTGTTATACAAATCTCCAAAGACATTGTCTAATATTTTTTCAAAGATGGGCTCCAAAACGCCCTTACAATATATACAAGATCGAAAAATGCTGGAAGCGAGAAGACTTTTGCATTATACAAATATGCAGATAAAAGAAATAGCTTATGAAATCGGATATGAGGACGTACAGGCATTCAGTAGATTTTTTAAAAACCAGGAAGGGAGTTCTCCTTCAGAATTTAAAGAAAAAGTAAGCTAGGAAAAATTGCCAACACTTCGGGAATAGTTACCTAACAAGAACTTACTTCTCTACACCATCTTTGCATTGTCAAATTGAGTATTAATCTAAAGAATAAGACAATGAAAAATTTAGTAATAACATTAACTTTAATCATATCAGGTCTAACAAGTGTGTATGCACAATTACCTGATCCCGGATTTACTGTAGATCAAAATACAGCAATCGTAATTACAGATCCTCAAAACGATTTTTTAAGCCCTAATGGTGTAACCTGGGGAGTAGTAGGAGAAAGTGTTACTGCAAATAATACTGTTGATAATATCGAAGCATTATTTAAGGTAGCGCAGCAAAAGAATATTACAGTTTTTGTCTCTCCACATTATTATTATCCTCATGATCATACCTGGAAAATAGAAGGAGCATTAGAAGCATTAATGCATAAAATTAATATGTTTGATAGAAAAGATGCATTATCTACAGAGGGTTTTGAAGGTTCTGGAGCAGATTGGTTAGACAAGTACAAAAAATATATTAAAAAGGATAATGTAATTGTAACAAGTCCTCACAAAGTGTATGGGCCAGAATCCAACGATTTGGCTTTACAATTACGCAAACATGGGTATAGTAAAGTAATATTGGCAGGTATGTCTGCAAACCTTTGTACAGAATCCCATATGAGAGATCTTATTGAATCTGGTTTTGATGTTGCTGTAGTAAAAGATGCAACCGCAGGAGCTATTTTACCAGGTCTAAATGCTTATGAGGCAGCAGTAGTAAACTTTCAAATGATAGCTAGTCATGTTTTTACAACCAAAGACATCGTTAAAGAAATAAGTACTTCTAAACAATAAATGGCAGGATTATAAAAAAAGTGAAATGTGATTATTTCACAATTGATGATTGATTTTTTATGATAGGAACCCTTGTGAATAATTATTCACAAGGGTTTGTTTATTCTTTGTATTACCAGTTGCGCCAAGGAAATTGTTTACTATCTCACCTGTAAATCTCTCAGGAAATATCACGAATTTAAGCTTAAAATAAGGTTGTTCTCGGCAATTTTACTGTGAATGCGGTAAGTGCTATAAATCAACCTAGTAGTAATTTAAAAAAAAGTACGGATAGTAGCATTCGGACTTGTTATGTGGAATAATTTTTAGGGTCTGTCGGCATTTAAATGTTGTATATATAAACAATAAAATCTTAGAATTATGAAAATGAAAAGAAATCAATTCATCATCCTGTTTTTAATCTCAATAAGTTTTTTGGCTTGCAATAATGATGATGATAACAATGTAGCACAAAGTGATTTTGGAATCTTTAAATCAATAAATGATACGACCGCAGAAATGAATGGTACAATTACGAGTAACACCCCAACTCATTTTAATAACCTATTGGCAAAATATCCCAAGCTGAAAAGGGTAAATATGTTGGATTGTCCTGGTTCTGAAGATGATGATGCTAATTTGATCGTTTCCAAAAAAATGCATGATAGTGGTGTAGAATTTCATTTATCTGCTCGTTCGGTCATTGCTTCTGGAGCGGTAGATATGTATGTCGGAGGAGTAAAAAGAACACGTGAACAAGGAAGTCGTATCGGAGTACATTCCTGGGGAGCTGCTCCCGGACAACCAATCGCTACTTCATATCCCGTAGGTCATGCTGTGCATTTACCATATATCAATTATTATAAGTCGGTAGGATTTACGCAGAAAGAAGCAGAAGATTTTTATTATTTCACTATTAAAGCCGCTCCGGCAGAAAGCGTACACTGGATGACAGAAGAAGAGATAACCCAATATAAAGTAACAAAATAACAAAGTATGAAAAATCATTTTAAAGTATTAAATATATTGGTGGTAGCCTGCGCTATTTTAAATTGTGTAGCCTGCTCAAATGATGATGATTCCGCAATAATGCCAACAACAGGAACAGTTAATCCAGGTGATGATCCTAATTTCAAGATTGTAAAAAATACAGATGCTGGATTTGATTCATTTAACAGAAAAGTTATGGTCTTTGATATTCCAATTTATGCTGCAGCTGCAGTAGAAGATACTAAACTATTGCATGCTGCTAATTTAATGGCTCAGTATTTAGATAATGACGAAGATGGTTCGATTGACAATACAACGATTCACAATTCGATGAAATCTAACAAAGCTTTTTTGTTTATGTGGAAAACAGAAGCAGATAGAGATAATTTTAATCCCCCTGCTGGATTTGAAGTTGGGCAAGATTTAGGAGCAGATGAGACCGTACCAACATGGCATACAAATGGGCATACAGGATCATTTGATGCTGCTTTAGAAGAAGTGTGGCATATTGTTGCTAATGGGGGGGCATGAAAGAGCTTATCCAGGTATTTTTAGTTCTCAATCTGGATCAGAAATCAGTAAAGCAATGGATGCTGCTCGTGGAGGAAACTTTCAATCCCCTCCAGAAAATTACCCAGCTAATGCCTGGTATACTTATGATGATATTACTTGCGATTACAATTGCCAGGTTGGAGAATATTTATATTGGATAATGAGTTCTATGCTCGGTGCTCAGGAAAATAGACTAGGTGAAATTGATAACGAGTGGAAATTAAACACTAGAGCCAAAGTAGAGGCAATCGATACAAAAGCCTGGGCAATATTTACGAATTCAGCATATAAAATGCCTGCAAAATTGCCAGATGGTACTTATAAAAGATAATAAAATAGGGTAAAGTATATTTTGATTGTTGTTTATATATAACATCTAAATGTATTTTAGTTTTTTGTGAGAATAGATATTCTTCTGTAGAAAACTCGATATGTATATTGTAGAAGAGGTAATAGCAAGAGATGATATTCGTATAAATGTTGTAATAGAAAATATTGATTAATAAAGTGTTGTGGGGCGTTTCTGTGTTGTAGTAATGTGATCACGCCCCTGCAACCACAAATTATAAATATGATGGATAGAAAGAAATTTTTAAAAAATGGGATGGCAGGAATAGGCTCTATTATAGCAATCCCAACGTTAATAACATCATGTAGTAAGAATGATGATGACTCAGGAAATACTGTAGATGCTGGTTCATGTGTCATTTCTCCAGTCGAGACAGCAGGGCCATTTCCAATAAAAACACCGACAGATTTGGTAAAAGAAAATATAATTGGTGATCGTACAGGGATTCCATTAAAAATAACAATACAGGTGCAAAATGTAAATAATAATTGTGGGCCATTAGCAGGTGTTTTTGTGGATATTTGGCAATGCGATGCAAAGGGAAACTATTCTGAATATTCTGGTCAGTTAGATGGGGATTTTACGAGTCAAAAATTTCTAAGAGGAAGGCAAACCACAGATGCCAATGGTAATGCTTCGTTTATAAGTATATATCCAGGATGGTATCCTGGTAGAGCTCCCCATCTTCACTTAGAAATTTTGAAATCATCAGGAGAATCATTGCTTATTACTCAAGTTGCTTTTCCAGAAAATATTTCTAAAGCAGTTTATGCTACTACGAATTATAAAGGAGATTTTGATACTTCAAATACCCAGGATGGTATATTTTCGGGTGATATTAATCGTAGTATAGCGAATTCTGTAACAGGAAATACAACCGATGGTTATATCCTTACAGAGACGATAAAGGTATCAGGGTGAATTTAAAATGCTAGAAATCTTATAGTTTTTGGTATAAAAAAGAGATATTATTTTTAGAATCTTATAAAAACAAAAAACCTAAACATTTGTTCAGGTTTTTTGTGGTGTAACTCCTTCAGATAAATATCAATATATTTTTCCTCACAAACTCAGATGATTTTTTGAAGGCACCTTTTTCTTATAGATTATTTTCTTAATACACCCAGCCAGTTACTCCTTCATATTTATATCCGGCGTTAATACCTTCAGAATAATTTTTGGTATATAGATGATCAGAATTTCTGGTATGATAAAAGCGATATAGCTTTTTTCTTCCATTACCGGGTTTTTTATGTATTAAAACAAGCCTGGAAACATCTTTCCAGCCTTTACTGATTAAAGTTAAAATTTCAGTAGGGCTAGTTGTTAGTACAAAATCTATTTTTCTTGGATGTAATAAAAAGTATAATTCGTTATGTGTATTAAAATCGATTTCTCGGCGAGATCTGGCTACATCGGTTCTAAAAGAAACTCCTTCTCTGCTCCCTATTCCAATGCCTTGGCCTCCTTGTGTTTTATATGTATGAAGAGATGCAGATCCTCCGCTATAATATCGATACACGTTTTGAGAACTTAAAGCCCTTGATTTTGTGTTGATATTGCCTTCGGTTTGATTAGAAACTTGCTCCAGAGGTACATCTTCACCTTCTGATTCACAAGAAGTCAATAATAGACATATTGCAAAAATCAAATTTAAAATTGAAACTAAGAATTTGGTTTTTTTCATGGCTTTAAGAGTTTTAAAAATTAGTATTTGATGAATTAATTTTATGGTTGGTACATATTTCATCCCCTACAGAATTCAAAAATATGAAGATGGATACAAGAAATACAAAGTAATATTCTTGATATTTATAAATTTAAACCAATAATTTGTACATGTCGCATGGTTTAATTTTTGCTGTTATATACCAAATTATGCATTGATAATAGTTAGTTTTATAGATTGAATGAAATATTCACAATATTTTTTTGATAGTTTTATTCCTTACTATTTTTTAATATCATTTACTTATATATTTAATTAAAAGATATGATTTTTGAATGCTGTTAAGCAGATTTCAAGGACTATAAAAATCACTTTAATGATCAGGAAGTATTCGTTTTTAGGTTACCTGCTAATTTTATTTGTTTTTGTGCAACCATTACGAGGACAAACTAAGAGTTCTAATAGTGCTCAGGATTTATTAGATTTTAATGAATTAAAAGAGGTAATAGCGGCGCAACCAGAAGATTCCTTAAAATTAGAAGTAGCACAGGCCTCTCTTGATAAAGCCAGATATCGATTAGATACACTACGTATGGCTAACGCGTATTATTTTTTATCCAAATTTAACCGTTCTAATCAATTACGCTATGCCGATAGTCTTATTGTAATTACCAAAGGTAAAAGTTATGAAAGATACCCGGCTTTGGGTTATTTGCGTAAAGGTAATGTGCGTTATGAAGAAGGAAATTACAAAGAGGCTTTAGAATTTTATCTAATAGCATCAAAATCTGCAAAAGAAAACGGCAATGAACTGCTATACCTTAAGTTGAAATTTAATATAGGATTATTAAAAAATACTGCAGGAGAAAGAGAAGAAGCACAAGCTATTTTTTTGGAGTATTTAAATTTTTTAGATCAAAACCCTAAACTTAAAACCTCAAACCTTTACAATAGAGTGCTGTTTGCTCTCACTGATTCATACATTTATAGTAATCAATTTAATCTAGCCGAAGATTATATTGATAAAGGGATTCAAGAAGCATTAAAAACAAATGATATATCTATATATTCTAATTTTGTTGTGTATTCGGGGATGTATAAATATTTCTCTAAAAACTATAATCAAGCAATTGACAGCCTTGAAAAAGGAAAAAACCTAATACAAAAATCTGATGAGGTAAAGACAAGAATTGCTATCTGTGATTATTATATTGCCCGTTCATACCAGGATCAGGGTAAGGTAGAGCAGAGTATGCAATATTTTAAAAATGTAGATCGTATTCTCAAAGAAACTGAAGATGTTATTCCCGAATTAATAGATACATATGATTATTTGATTGCTGATTCTAAAGCAAAAAAAAATCTTGAAAAGCAAATTGAATACATCAATACACTATTAAGATTGGACAGTATTAGACATGCTAATCAAATCTATCTAACCAAAAACATTAATGAAAGATATGATACAGTAGAATTGATTTCTGAAAAAGAAAAATTAATAGATCAGTTGCAACACGATAAATTCTTAAAAGAAGAAACCATAACTATTCTAATAGTGTTTCTTGTCATTTTGATCATAGTTGCTACATATGGTTTTCGCAAAAGCTATGTAAACAAAAGGCGTTTTTTAAGATTACTTGAAGATCAAAAAACCAAAGAAAGTAATCTGCTAGATTTTGTTGATATCAGTGCTAATATTTCAAAAAAACAAGATATAGATATCCCAAAAGATGTTATAGAAACTGTATTAAAAAAACTTCATAATTTTGAAAACTCGACTAAGTTTTCTAAAAAACATTATACACTTAATTCATTAGCCAAAGAGTTAAATACAAATAGTGCGTATTTATCAAAGATTATAAATGTGTATAAAAATGTGAACTTTGCAAATTATCTAAATAATTTAAGAATTGATTTTGCGGTAGATGAACTTGCCTCTAATAAATCATTACGTTCCTATACGATTAAGGCTATTGCAGAAGAGGTAGGGTTTAAAAATGCACAATCGTTTTCTTCTGCGTTCTATAAAAAAACAGGCATTTATCCATCTTACTTCATTAAACATTTAGAGATATAAAGTAAAGGCTTATAGTGTCTACTTCAATGTTTTTATACCTTAAATTTATAAATATCAACTAGTATGTCATATTAGGAGTTAGTTAAAAGCTATATTTTTAATATTAAGAACACACAAACCGAAATTGTTATGAAAACAAATAAGAAAATAAAATCATTTAAGTTAGAAAAGATAAAAATTACCAAATTGGCTAATGCAAATACAATCAAGGGAGGTGATAGTATACCACCTGCCACAGAAAGATTTTGCAATACGAAGAAATGTTTCACCAAACTAACCAAAACAGTTCCCGTAGAGGAATAGGGTAGTTTTTTAATGATATATAATAAAAAAAACCCGAACATTTGTTCGGGTTTTTAAGGTGGTGCCTCCAGGAATCGAACCAGGGACACAAGGATTTTCAGTCCTTTGCTCTACCAACTGAGCTAAGGCACCTTGCTGTAAGCGGATGCAAATATAGAACGCTTTTTTTAATACACAAAAGAAAAAATTAAAAAAATCGTTTTGTACTTTTGCGACTTACAAAATAAAGTATGAATCTCATTATTGATGTAGGGAATACATATACCAAAATAGGAATTTTTGAAGAATCAAAAATTATCTATAAAAATAAGATTGAACAACATCGTTTTAAAGAGGCAATCCAAAAAATCAAAGAAGAATACCCTTTGATCACCGATGCTATCCTTTCTTCAGTATCTAATATAGCAGAGAATCATATAACATATATTAAAAATTTGTATAACACGCTTATATTAGATCACCTGGTAGAAATGCCATTCAAGAACCTGTATGAGACCCCATCTACACTAGGGATAGATCGATTGGCTTTGGTGGCAGCAGCTGTAAATCAATTTCCTAATAAGGATGTATTGGTAATTGATGCAGGAACTTGTATAACATATGATTTCAAAAACAAAAAAGAAGAGTATCTTGGTGGCGCAATTGGACCAGGAGTTCGGCTAAGATATGAGAGTCTTCATAATTATACGGCAAAACTACCATTGTTACAGGTAACTGATCCAAAAAATCATATAGGAAACAGTACAGAAGAGGCAATACATTCTGGAGTAGTTTTTGGAATTTTGCATGAAATTAATGGAGTAATTGAAGAATATTGCAACATTTATACTGATTTAACAGTTATTTTAACTGGTGGAGATGCACATTTTTTGTCTAAAAGATTAAAAAATAGCATATTTGCCACTTCTAATTTTTTGTTGGAGGGATTAAACCACATTTTAGCTTTTAATAATAGTAAATGATAAAGAAGATTTTAGTGATCATATTGGTACACGTTACCATAATATCTTACGCTCAGGAAGGGACTTCGTCTCCGTATTCTTTTTATGGGATAGGGATTCCGAAGTTCAAAGGAACAGTAGAAAACAGATCGATGGGGGGATTGAGTATATATACAGATAGTATCCATGTAAACCTTCAAAACCCCGCGTCTTATGGAGAATTGAGACTTACAACATATACAGTAGGAGCATCATATCGTAGATATAAGATTAGTAATACCAATCAATCATCATCGGGAGAGAATGCCTCATTAGATTATTTGGCTATTGGTATTCCTGCTGGTAAATTTGGCTTTGGCTTTGGGGTTATTCCTCTTACCTCTGTCGGATATGAACTCAATAGTGTTAAAGATGATGGAAGTGAACTTCGATTTGCCGGAAGTGGAGGGCTTAATAAGGTCTTTTTGGCAACAGGGTTCAAAGTTAACAAGAATCTGAGTATAGGTATAGATTTAAATTATAACTTTGGAAATATTGAAAATAAGACAATATTACGAAGACCAGGTGTTCAATTTGATACCAGAGAAATAAATAGTTCAGATTTATCATCTTTTAGTTTATCTTTTGGGGTGACATATAAAACTATGATCACAGAGAAACTAGAATTAGTTGCTTCTGCAGTATCAACACCTTCTTTTGAATTAACAACAGATAGTACAAGAGAGCTCGCTACGATTGTTATCGATAATAGTGGTAGAGAAGGAGTTGTGGAAAGACGAGATGTTGCTGTAGAAGATAAAGAAATAGATCTTCCCGCCGAATTTAAATTTGGTGCCGGGATTGGGGAACGCAAAAAATGGTTTGTAGGAGCAGAGTATATATACATGGATTCTGGAAAATTTACTAATCTTACATCTAGCCAGGATAATGTTGTATATGAGAACGCTTCAAAATTCAAAGCAGGAGGGTATTATATTCCTAATTATAATTCGTTGACAGGCTATTTTAGCAGGGTGGTATACCGTGCTGGATTTCGTTATGAAGAGACAGGATTAAATATTAATAACGGTTCGATTAATGAGTTTGGCATATCTTTTGGAGTAGGCCTACCAGTTGGTAGATTATTCTCGAATACTAATATAGGTTTTGAGTATGGTCAACGGGGAACAACAAATTTTGGGCTGGTTAAAGAAGAGTTTTTTAATATCTCTTTAAGTTTATCATTAAATGATAAATGGTTCAGAAAAATAAAATTTAATTAAATACAATAATTACTACAGCTATGAATACTAAAGTTTTATTTATAATAGCAACAGGATTAGTTTTAAGTACTACGAAAGTAAGTGCTCAGGCTACAGACTGTGCAACTACAGCATCCATCGCTTATGAGCATGCTAAGGTGAAGAATTATGCTGCTGCAGAGGAGCCTCTGTGGAAAGTGAGAAAAGAATGCCCTACATATAGTGTCGCAACATATCAATTTGGACAAAAATTGTTAGTAGCTAAGTATAAAAAAGCTTCTGCTGCAGAGAAATCTGCTCTTGCAAATGAAATAATTAAACTATGGAAAGAGCGTTTTCAATATTTCCCGGCAAAAACTAAAATTGGTGATATGCATTCTGATATAGGTCAGTTAATGTATGATAATAAAACCGGAACCAAAGAAAGTCAGTTTGCAGAGTTTGATATAGCATATACAAAAGATAAGAAAAACTTTAAAAGGCCTAAGAAATTATATACCTATTTCTCTCTTTTTGTAGACCTTCATGGTGAAGGGAAAAAAGAACTTCAGGGAGTTTTTGATCTATATGATGATATTACAGAAAAGATAGAAAATGAAGAAAGTAGATTGGCAGAAATAATAGCAGGTCTTACAGAAAAAGAAGAAGCAGGGACTACATTATCATCTAAAGAGAAAAGAAAACTAAAAAACTCAGGAATCAACCTAACTGCTTTTAGTAAAGTAAAAGCAGGAATTAACCAGAAACTTGGAGAGTTAGCTGATTGTAAAAATCTAATACCTCTTTATACTGGGCAGTTTGAGTCCAAAAAAACAGATGTTAGCTGGTTAAAAGGTGCTGCAGGAAGAATGTCAGGAAAAGACTGTACAGGAGATCCATTGTTCTTTAAATTGGTTGAGGCTTTACATAAAGCAGAACCATCAGCAAAAACAGCATATTATTTAGGGATCTTAGCACAAAAGGATAGAAAAATGACTACAGCAAGGAAATACTATGACCAAGCTGCAGAAATGGAAGAAAAATCTAGAGATAAGGCTAAAGTATATTTCAAAATTGCAGAAATGCTTAAAAAGCAAGGAGCAAAAGGTAAAGCTAGGTCCTATTATAGAAAAACACTTAAGCATAGACCATCTATGGGAGTTTGTTACCTTAGAATTGCAAGTATGATAGCAGGTAGTGCAAATAGTTGTGGAGCTGATGTGTTTAGCAAAAGAGCAGTATATTGGTTAGCAGAAAACTATGCTAGAAGAGCAGGAAAAGTAGATCCAAGTTTAAGATCTACCGCAAATAAGTTTGCAGCTAACTATCATGCTAAAGCACCAACAAAAACTGATATCTTTAATAACCCAGAAAAAAAATCTATAAGTATTGGATGCTGGATTGGTGAAACGGTTAGAGTGCCAAAGCTATAATGCAGAATAAAAATATATATACAATAATGAACATTGTCACAGCATTTGCTGTGACAATGTTTTTTTCATGTCAATCAACATCAAAAAATGATCTGGGAGATATAGGTATAGAAGACGCTCCTATTGCAGAGGGATATGAGGTAAATCTTAAATATACAGATTCAGGAAGACTTACAGCAATACTTAAAACATCAAAAATATTAGATTATTCTAACAAATCTTTTGTGTACCATGAATTCCCAGAAGGTATCGTGTTAGATATCATTGATAAAGAAGGAAAAGTAAGTGTAGTTACTTCAGATTATGCAATTTCTTACGAGCAAACAGGCCTAATCGATATGAGAGGTAATGTAGATATACGAACTGCTGATAGTACCCATTTACAAGCCAAACAGTTATATTGGGATCAAAATATTAATTGGATATTCACAGATCAACCCTATAAAAGTTATTTGCCAGATGGGACAATTAATGAAGCAGATGGTTTTGATGCTAATCAGGATTTTACTATCTTGAATTCACGAATAAATGATGGGGTAATGTTTATAGAGGAGTAATCCAGTACTATGATGAAAGTATTTAGATTTTTTGAGTATGCCTATTTGGCTATCATGTGTTTTTTTATTTATGAAGCATATGTAGAGTGGGGACAAGAAGGCGGAAGAAGTATGCTTTATATTTTCTTTGCAATCGCCGCAATTTTTATGTTTTTCTTTAAAAGAAACTTTAGAAAACGATTTGACGCCAATAACAAAGACTAATTCATGGAATTACATATCATTGTTATTATTCTTTCTCTTATTCTTTCAGCTTTTTTTTCAGGAATGGAAATCGCCTATGTTTCTTCTAATAAAATACACATAGAGATTGAGAAAAAACAAGGAGGATTTATCTCAAATATTCTGGCTCGCTTAACAAAAAAACCTTCCAAATTTATTGCAACCATGCTTGTTGGTAATAATGTAGCATTGGTTATATATGGGTTTTATATGGGCGAAATATTGATGAAAGTTATAGCAGGATATTTTCCTGAAATAGCAGGTAGCGTTACTTTGTTGCTGCAGACAACTATTTCGACGTTAGTGATTCTAATTACAGCAGAATTTTTACCCAAAGTGTTCTTTCAGATTTATTCTAATACATTACTTAAAGCCTTTTCGTTTCCGGCATATATCTTTTATGTTGTATTTACACCTATTTCATCATTTGTAATTTGGGTTTCTGATTTTGTGCTAAAAAAATTTTTGAAAACAGATGGAGATCAAGTTCAACTTGCTTTTAGTAAAACAGAACTGGGAGATTATATAAATGAGCAAATGGAAACTATCGAAGAGCATGACGAAATTGATAGCGAAATCCAGATTTTTCAAAATGCTTTGGACTTTTCAGACGTCAAGTCAAGAGAAGTAATGGTTCCCAGAACGGAGATAGTAGGAGTAGAAAAATTACAATCAATAGAAGAAGTAAGCACCTTATTTATAGATACAGGTCTGTCAAAAATAATTGTTTATAATAATACTGTAGACGATATTATTGGGTATGTACATTCTTTTGAATTATTTAAAAAACCTAAATCGTTAAGGGCAATTCTTTTACCAGTGGTTTTTGTTCCAGAAACAATGTTTGTTAAAGATGTATTGAATCTTCTGACCAAAAAAGGTAAAAGTATAGCTGTAGTGATCGATGAGTATGGAGGTACCAGTGGTGTTATTACTGTAGAAGATATTGTAGAAGAGCTTTTTGGTGAGATTGAAGACGAGCATGATTCTATAGCGCTTATCGAAGAACAATTATCAGAAAATGACTATCGATTTTCTGCAAGAATAGAAGTAGATCATATCAACGAGTCTTATAAGTTAGACCTTCCGGAAGATGAAAACTATGAAACACTGGGAGGGATGATTGTAAACCATACCGAAGAAATTCCTCAGCAAGGTGAAGAGGTAAAAATAGATGGTTTCAAAATTAAAATTATAGAAACTTCTAATACTAAAATTGAGATTGTAGAATTACATGTGATACCAGAGGATTAATAATACTGTTGCGATGAGCACAAAAACACAAAATCAGGGGGTTGTAGTATTTATTATAGTTTATATCATTATTGTGATATGTGACTTGGTTTGTAGTGGTAATGATGCATATTCGAGCTTTAGAGGTATTACAAAACCTTCAATTCTGGGTTCATTAATCACCTTCTTTTTAATACGTAGAAAAGGCCTCGGTATTTCTATATTTAGATTAATGATATTGGCCTTGTTGTTTTCTTTAGCCGGAGATGTACTGCTTTTATTTGTCATACAATCTCAACTTTTCTTTATTGCAGGTTTAGTTATGTTTTTGTTGGCACATGTAATGTATATTTTGGTCTTTCTTAAAAAACATAATAAGCATAAAAAAAATAAGGTGTTTCTTGTGCTAACAGTTGCGTATGGTGTAGGCTTGTTTTATTTGTTATACCCTGGGCTAGGAGATATGTTGTTTCCTGTGATGGTGTATATGATAGTAATTTTATTAATGTCAAATGCATCATATCTAAGAGAGAAGCGTGTTTCTCAGATAAGTTATCTCATGGTTTTTATAGGCTCTTTGTTTTTTATGATCTCTGATAGCATTTTAGCAGTTACAATGTTTTACCAGCCTTTACCTATGAGTAACATATGGATTATGGTTACATATGCGACAGCTCAGCTTTTGATAGTTTTAGGTGTTTTAAGACAAAAAAACCAAATTTTTTAAAGTAATAAAAGTACGTAAAAACCGGACTATTGTATATTAAAAACTGAAAGAGTTAAAACTTCATAAGACTTTCAGTTTTTTAATTGGTATTATTACAATAAAATGGTACTTTCGCCCACTATATTTTGAATAAATTATAAAATACCATGGCAGTTTTAAATAAAATCAGACAGCGTTCGGTTTTTCTAATCGTAATCATTGCACTAGCACTTTTCTCTTTTGTGTTAGCGGATTTGATTCGTAATGGAGGAGCCATTTCCCAGAAAGCTGAAAATACGATTGCAACAATAAACGGAAAAGATATTGATCGAACTGAGTTTGCTAGAAAAGTAGAACTAGCATCAAGAAGTTTTGGAGGAGGAACATCAAGCATCCAGGCAGTAAATTATGTGTGGAATCAAGAATTGAGAGAAACAGTTTTTGAAGAGCAATTCGAAGAGCTAAATATTAGAGTAGGAGAAGATCAGGTAAACCAATTGTTAGAAGAATCATTAGCAAGTAACCCTACATTTTTAAACGAAGCTGGAGTTTTTGATAAAGCCAAAATGCAAGAGTATGTTGCTAATGTAAAAGCTACTTCGCCACAAGCATATCAACAATGGTTAGATTTTGAAGTTTCTGTAAGTAAAGGTGCTAGAGAGCAAACTTATCTTAATATGATTAAAGCTGGTGTAGGATCTACTCTAAAAGAAGGAGAGCTGGCTTATAAAATGGAAAACGACAATGTAGATATCAAATATGTACAACTTCCGTTTTCAAGTATTGAAGATACAGAAGTAGAGGTGACTGATGCAGAAATTAAAGCGTATATCGATGCTCATAAAGATCAATATAAAGCAGAAGCTTCAAGAAGTATACGTTATGTGTTATTTAATGAAGTTCCTAGCGAAGAAGATGAGAATCAGGTAAAAGCAGAAGTAGCTGCATTATTAGATGATAAAGTAGAATTTAATGAAGCAACCAAAACGAATGATTCGATTTTGGGATTCAAAAATATTGATGTAAAAGATGCAGAAGAGTTTGTAAATCAAAATTCTGCTGTAAAGTTTGATGGTGGATTTAAGTTTAAAAAAGATTTACCAACTACAGAGGCAGATACAATTTATAACCTTGGTATAGGAGATGTGTATGGTCCATATAAAGATGGAGATTATATTAAAATTTCAAAGGTAGTTGCGCAAAAGCAAATACCAGACTCGGTTAAAGCAAGTCATATTTTGGTTTCTTGGGCTGGATTAGGTACTGCAGGTGATACAAAACGAACTAAAGAAGAAGCAAAGACCTTAGCAGATAGTATTATTGCAGTAACCAAAGCAGATAATACACAATTCTCGGCGCTGGCAACACAATTCTCTGCAGATACTTCTAGTAAAGATAAAGGAGGGGATCTTGGGTATTTCTCACCAGGTAGAATGGTTCCTGCTTTTAATGATTATTGTTTCGAAAACAAAACTGGAGATCAGGGAATTATAGAAACACAATTTGGATATCATATTATAAATATAGAAGATCAAAAAAATGAGCAAAAAGCTATAAAAGTAGCTACAGTAGCTCAAAAGGTTGAGCCAAGTGAAAAAACTATCAATGCTATTTTTACTGAAACAACCAAATTTCAGATTTCAGCTAGAGATAAAGATTTTGAGGAAGTTTCTAAAGAAAATGAATTAGCTGTACGACCAGTAAATAAAATCAAAGAATTAGATGAAAATATTCCTGGGTTAGGAGCTAGAAGAGCAATTGTGCAATGGGCTTTTAACGAGGAATCTAAAGTAGGTGAAATAAAACGCTTTGATATTCCTGAAGGTTATGCGGTAGTTCAATTAACTGAAAAAGAAGATGAGGGATCAATGAAAGTAGAAGATGCAAGTTTAACTATAAAACCAATCTTGGTTAAAGAAAAGAAGGCAGAAAAATTAAAAAGTAAAATTTCTGGTAGCGCACTTGATGCAATCGCTCAAAGTCAAGGGCAAACTGTGAAAGTTGCTTCTGCATTAACCATGAAAACTCCAACTATTGGTGGAGCGGGAACTGAACCAAAAGTAGTGGGAGCAGCCTTTGCTTTAGAATCAGGAAAGATGTCTGGTCCTATTGTTGGTAATAATGGAGTGTATGTTATAGAAGTAACTAAGAAAACACCAGCCAGTGGTTTAGATACATACATGAGCTATGCATCACAAGCTTCTAAAACTCAGACAGGAGCAGTTAATACTAAAGTTTTTGAAGCACTTAAAGAGGCTGCAGAAATAGAAGATAAGAGATCTAAATTCTACTAGAAGATATAGTAGATTGATATGATAAAATAAAAAATCCTGAAGAATTATTCTTCAGGATTTTTTATTTTATCAGTTCTAATTTTTTGTTTCTAACCTCTAACCTCTAACCTCTAACCTCTAACCTTTTGTTCCCATTTCCAGGCAGAAGTAAGAGAATCGTCTAAACTACTTTTTGCTTTCCATCCTAGTTCATTATTTGCTTTAGTAGTATCTGCATAGGCTGCTGTGATATCGCCTTCTCTTCTTTCTACAATTTTATAATTTAATTTTTCCTTAGATACTTTTTCAAAGGATTGTATAACTTCAAGAACAGAACTTCCTGTTCCGGTGCCTACATTAAATACTTCGTAATTAGATGCATTCTTACCGTCTAGCAATCGTTGTAAGGCTACTACGTGAGCTTTTGCAAGATCTACGACATGTATGTAGTCTCTAATGCAAGTTCCGTCTGATGTAGGGTAATCATCACCAAACACAGACAATTGCTCTCTTAGTCCTATTGCAGTTTGTGTAATAAAAGGAATCAGGTTTTGAGGAACCCCAATAGGTAGTTCTCCGATTTCTGCCGAAGGATGCGCTCCAATTGGATTAAAATAACGTAAAGCAATAGCTTTTAAGGCTGGGTGTACTTTGCAGGTATCTCTTATGATCTCTTCTCCAATCTGTTTTGTGTTTCCGTAAGGAGATTCTGCTGTTTTAACCGGGGCATCTTCTGTGATTGGTAACTCATCTGCTTGGCCATATACAGTGCAGGAAGAACTAAAAATAAAACTAGCCGATGCTTTGTCGGCTAATTGTTGCAGGATATATACCAGAGTCGATAAATTATTCTCATAGTATAATAAAGGTTTTTCTACGCTTTCACCTACGGCTTTTGATGCTGCAAAATGAATAACCCCTTCTATGTCATTATGACGTTTAAAGAACTCTTGAACCTTATCCTTTTCTCTAAGATCAAATTTTTCAAAAACAAGATCTTTTCCTGTGATTTCACAAATTCCTTTAATCACATCGGGTGATGAATTCGAACAATTGTCAATAACAACAACTTCATACCCTTTGTTTTGTAACTCTACAACGGTGTGAGAACCAATAAACCCCAATCCCCCCGTGACTAAGATTTTCATATGTAAAATGATTTAATATTCGCACCAACGAAGGAACAATAATTAAAGGATTTTAGCAACTTCTTGATTTACAAATTCTAAAAATCGCTCATCTTTTTCTGTAAATGGATCTGAGCTCTCAGAGTCAATATCAATCTGGCCGATATTTTCTCCGTTCTTGAATAGAGGGACTACGATTTCGGATTTAACAGTTAGGCTGCATGCAATATAATTATTTTGCGCTTGCACATCCGGAACCACAAAATTCTCATTAGAAATAGCAACCTGACCACAGATTCCTTTTCCAAAGGGAATGATTTCGTGATCTGTTTTTTCGCCAACATATGTGCGTAGCTTTAACTCTTCTTTATCTTGGTTTTTAAAATAAAAACCAACCCAGTCATAGTGGTCTATATTTTCTTTAAGTAGTTTGCAAATCATATACAATCTATCTGTGACAGATTCATCATTATCTTTAAGTATATGAGTAACTTGGGGTTTTAAATCTTCAAAAAGCATTCCTGTACAATTTTTTCCCGGCAAAAATATCTAAAAAAATTATAAAAGCCTCTTATTTAGAATGGTATTGTTTTGTTAAAAAATCTTTCAAAAAATAAAAATGCATTGGTGATTGTTTTATATATAGAGTATTTTTGATGCCTTAATAGTAAAGAAACTAGATTAATTTTTAATATATAATTACATATATAGTGTTTTGAAAACAACAGGAAGATTTTTTGTAGTAGTAGTGTTTATGGCTCTAGCGGTCATATCTTGTAATAAAGACAAGAAGCCCGAATCGGTTATTATTGATGAAAGTGTAAATGAAACTGTAGATTATAATAAGACAGATTCTAGATCAGAAGTTAAGTTTTCTGATGTGAAAATTCAAGAAATATATGGTTTGTATCTATCTGTAAAGGCTGCTTTGGTAAATTCTAAAAGTGATGTTGTACAGGTAGAAACAAAAAAATTAGAAGCTGTTATTGAAGATTCAGAAGAGAATGTGCAACTTAAAGCAGTTTCAAAACTCATTTCACTAACCAAAGACATTAAAAAGCAACGTGATTTTTTTGTTACATTAACTAGTGAAGTGGAAAAACTAGTTGGTAACGCTGAAATTACATCGGGAGAAGTGTATAAGCAGTTCTGTCCTATGGCATTTGATGGAGAAGGAGGATATTGGTTATCTGATTCTGAAGAGGTTAGAAATCCGTATTATGGAAAAGGGATGCTTGTCTGCGGAAGTGTAGAAAAGACGTTTAAATAACAGGTGAATTCATGTTATTTTAATATAAAATATAAAAAATATTTTGTCTATAGAGAAGTAAGAAAATACTTATGATAGAAATATTGATTATATTTAAAGAAATCAAGTACGTAGATAAACTAATTTTGAGGGAAATCGGTGATATTAAAAATGTACTGGATTAGTATTGTAATTGGGATAAAACAAAAAGGATATGATTGAGAAAAAATTAGTCTTGTTGATTTTTTCTGTACTCTTTTTTTCCTGTAGTGAAGCAAAAATAGTTTCTGGGCCTACAGCCCGGACGGTTGCTCTTATAGAAAAATCTAAAGCACTACAGTTACGGGGAAAAAAAGTTGAACAGAGTATGCTCAGAAAAAAAGATTCGATAGTAATGCTTATCGGTGGGCCGAGTATACAAGTCACTTCAAATGATAAAGATTTTGTAAACATAGAGAGCATGTCTAGTGAGTTTATTTTGGATATGAAATATGCTACTTCTGATAATTTTTTAAAGGAAAAAGTCTATTCTTGTGCCAAATGCTTTGTTAGAAAAGATGTGGCAGAAGCACTTATAAAGGTAAATAATGATTTACTTGCTCAAGGGTATAGAATACAATTTTTTGACTGCTATCGCCCATACAGTGTGCAGAAAAAAATGTGGAAGATTTTTCCTAATCCTGGATATGTTGCAGATCCTAAGGGGGGATCAGTGCATAATAGAGGAGCAGCTGTAGATATTACTTTAGTCAGATCAGCAGGTGGGCATGTTGATATGGGTACAGACTTTGACCATTTTGGAAAAAAAGCACATCATTCTTACAGCTCACTTTCGCAAACGGTACTTGGACATCGTAAGCTATTAAGGGAAGCTATGGAGAAGCATGGCTTTAAGACTATAAAAACAGAATGGTGGCACTATAATTTTAAAGGAAATACAAAGTATAAAATATCGGATTTCAAGTGGAAATGTGATTAATACCTGAGGTAGGCAATGACTAAAAAAAACGACACTCATCTTAATGAATGCCGTTTTTAGAGCACAATAATTGTAAAAATCGGAAAAATCATGCTTTGTATTTAGAACTGCTTGACTTCTGTGCTGCCTTCCATAGCAACAGTCGAAGCTTTACCTGCAGTTACTGTATTTTGTACAGCATCAAAATAGGTAGTGCCTACAAATCCTTGATGTTTTACTGCGCGAAATCCATCTTTTTGTAGCGCAAATTCCCTTTCTTGTAATTCAGAATAGCCTGCCATTCCTCTTTCTTTATATGCTTTAGATAATTCAAACATACTTGTGTTTAATGCATGAAATCCTGCAAGAGTAATAAATTGAAATTTATATCCCATGGCGGCTAACTCTTCTCTAAATGTTTCCATTTCTGAAACAGAAAGCTTTGCAGCCCAATTAAAAGAAGGAGAACAATTGTACGCCAGCATTTG
Source organism: Aquimarina macrocephali JAMB N27 (assembly GCF_000520995.1). Taxonomy (GTDB): domain Bacteria; phylum Bacteroidota; class Bacteroidia; order Flavobacteriales; family Flavobacteriaceae; genus Aquimarina; species Aquimarina macrocephali. The sequence goes on from NZ_JACA01000036.1 coordinate 45,655, forward strand.
ATCTGGATATTTGGCATGGATAGCTTCAGCAAATTTACGAGCTTGTTCTAAATCTGGATTACTGGTTTCCATCCAAATTAGATCCGCATATGGCGCATATGATAGTCCTCTGTCTATACCTTGCTCTATTCCGTTATTTACATGAAAGAAACCTTCATCTGTGCGTTCTCCTGTAACAAACTTTCTGTCACGTTCGTCTACATCACTGGTCAATAAATTGGCTGCATCGGCATCGGTACGCGCAATAATAACTGCTGGTACTCCCATTACATCTGCAGCAAGACGAGCTGCTACTAATTTGTTAATCGCCTCCTGAGTGGGAACTAATACTTTTCCACCAAGGTGCCCACACTTTTTTGCAGAACTTAATTGATCCTCAAAATGAACTCCACTGGCGCCCGACTCAATCATAGATTTCATCAATTCAAAAGCATTTAGGTTTCCTCCAAAACCAGCTTCGGCATCTGCTACGATAGGAACTAAATAATCCTTTTTGTTTTCTTCACCATTTACTACTTGTATTTGATCTGCTCTTAGCAAAGCGTTATTGATTCTCTTTACTACTTGCGGAACACTATTAACAGGGTATAGAGATTGATCCGGATACATTTGCCCTGCAAGATTAGCATCTGCAGCCACCTGCCATCCGCTTAAATATATAGCTTCTAACCCAGCTTCTACTTCCTGTACTGCCTGATTACCTGTTAGCGCACCTAATCCCGCTATAAACCCCTGTGTTTTTAATTTCATCCATAGTTTTTCCGAACCTTGTTTGGCTACACTATGTTCGATTTTGTATGATCCTTGTAATTTTACTACTTCTTCGGCAGTATACGGACGTTCTACATTTTTCCATCTTGGATTTGTAGTCCAATCGATAATCAATTCTTCTATTCTTTGTTCTGTGTTCATGACTTATTGATTTTACTATATATTGATTTATTTTATATGTATTGATATGCTCTATTGGTGAGGAATTCTTCAAACTCATCAGATGTTACCAGTTTTTCGAAAATCTGGATGGCATTTTGATAATTTTCGGTTTCGAAGAGTGAACTTCCTACCTGCTTTTTAATTACCTTAAGTTCATCTTTAAAAAGACTGTTAAATAACGAGTTATTGAGTGTTCTGCCGTCATCTAAAGTCACTTCCTGTTGTAGCCATTGCCATATTTGAGTTCTGCTAATTTCTGCAGTAGCTGCATCTTCCATTAGATGGTATAGTGCTACTGCTCCATTACCTCCTAACCAGGTTGCGATATAATGAATTCCTACATTAATATTTTGCCGTATTCCTTTTTCGGTAATGGTACCTTTTGGGATCGCTAAAAGATCATTTTCGGTAATGTTTATATCATCACGTTTAACATCCATTTGATTAGGGTTTGGCATATGAGTATCAAATACACGCATTGCCAATGCTACCAGTCCTGGATGTGCTACCCATGTGCCGTCATGACCGTTTTTTACTTCTCGTTCTTTATCGGCTTGTACTTTGGCATAAGCAATTGCATTTCTGTCTTCGTCTTCTTTAATCGGGATTTGTGCAGCCATACCACCTATTGCCAGGATATTCCTTTTATGACATCTTTGAATTACCAGCTTGCTATATGCATCCATAAAAGGGCTGGTCATTGTTACCTGGGCACGATCTGGAACTACGAATCCTGGATGATTTCTTAATTTTTTAATGTAGCTGAAAATATAATCCCATCTTCCGCAATTCAATCCAACGATATGATCTTTTAATGCATAGATAATTTCATCGAGTTGAAAACTTGCTGTAATAGTTTCTACCAAAACAGTCACTTTTACTGTTCCGTGTTCCATACCTAAATATTCTTCAGAAAAATCAATCACATCATTCCACCATATAGCTTCGGTAAAATGCTCTAGTTTAGGGATGTAATAATAAGGTCCAGTACCGTTTTCTTTAAGCTGTTCATTGTTATGAAACAGATACAAAGCAAAATCAAATAGGGAAGCAGATATTTCTTCTCCTTTTGTTAAAAGGTGTTTTTCGTTAAGATGTAAACCTCTGGGTCTTACGATTAATGTGGCTGTTTTTTCATTGAGCTTATAGGTTTTGTCTCTTTTTGGGTTATAAAACGAAATAGTTTTGTTAACCGCATCTTTCAAGTTTTTTTGTCCTTGAAGACAGTTTTCCCAAAGGGGAGTATTGCTATCCTCGAAGTCGGCCATAAATGTTTTGGCGCCAGAGTTTAAAGCGTTAATTACCATTTTTCTCTCAACAGGCCCTGTGATTTCGACTCTTCGATCTTGTAGATCCATAGGAATTGGTGCGGCTGCCCATTCGCTATTGCGAATCTCCTTGGTGTTTTCTGGAAAAGAAGGGTGAGTTCCCAAATCAAATAGTTGTTGTTGGCTTTCACGGTTTTTTAAAAGGACTAATCGCCTTTCATTAAAACGATTTTGTAAGGCTTCTAAAAAGATCAGGGCTCCATCGGTCAATATTTCGGGATGGTAGTTTTTAACTTCTTTGGCGAAGCTAATTTTCTGACTAAGGTTTGTTTGAATTTCCATCTGTTTAAAAATTTAAATGACTGGTTAATCTATTGATATAATGCGCCTGTCAATGATGATTTTTCTTAATACCCATTATGGGCTTCCATGACTAATATCGTTTGAGTGAACAATATTATAAAAAAGTTTTTTATAAAACAAGCGAACGTTCGCTAAATGTGAACTTTTTGTTTTTTCGAGAATTACGCAAAAATGGTTACTTTTGAACTTATGGCAATAGCAGAAGAATATATTAGATTGATTTTTGGCCTGAAAATCAAGCAGATACGAACAGAGAAGGATTTATCTCTTTTTGGATTATCGAAGTTATGCGGACTTTCTAAATCGTATTTAAATGAAATAGAAAAAGGAAAAAAGTACCCTAAGACAGATAAAATTATCAAACTTGCTGAGACATTTGATGTTCCTTATGATAATTTGGTTTCTCTAAAATTGGATAAAAATCTGGCACCTATTGGTGAAATTTTGCAATCTGGGATATTAGATGAGATTCCGTTAGAACTGTTCGGGATACAGCAAAGCGATTTAATTGATATTATAGCAAATGCACCATCAAAAGTTAATGCATTTATAAGTACGATTATTGAGATTGCACAGCATTATAATATGAGCAGAGAAGGTTTTTATCTGGCTTCATTGCGATCTTATCAAGAGGCACATAATAACTTTTTTAAAGACCTTGAAGATAAGGCTGTACGATGTGCAAACTCATATCAGTTGGATTTAGGCGGAAAAATTACTTCGGCTGATTTAGAGGATATTCTTAAAGAAGAATATGGGTATACAATTAATGCCGCCGGGATTCCTAAACAGGAAGAATTGGATAACCTGAGATCGGTATTTGTGCCATCTACTAAAACACTTTTACTATCAGATCGAGTAGATGAAGCTCAAAAAACTTTTATTTATGCTAAGGAGCTAGGGTATCAATATCTGGAAATTACCGAAAGACCTTATACCTTTTCATGGATAAAGTATGATAATTTTGAAGAAGTGTTACATAATTTTTATGCGTCGTACTTTGCTGGAGCCTTAATTATTCCCAGAGCTCATTTGAAAGAACATCTTAAAGAGTTATTTTCAATGAAACGATTTTCTGAGAAAGCTTTTCATAAGATTATGAAATTGTACAACGCTTCTCCAGAATCTTTTTATCAACGTCTTACCAATGTATTGCCAAAAGATTTTGGTATGCAAAATGTATTCTTTCTCCGGTTTACTCATAAACTAGGGGCAGAGAAGTTTAATTTGGTTAAAGAGCTGCACATCACACATCAACAGCAACCTCATGCTAATGAGGTGAATGAGCATTACTGTAGACGGTGGATGGCTATAAAGATTTTACAGCATACAGCTACTGAGGATTTGGATTACGCGTTTAATATCCAAATCTCTGATTATGTAGATACAGACCAGCAATACCTGGTATTTACTTCGGCAACAAAGGACCCTTTTAGAAAAGACTATTATCGTAGTATTGGAATTGGATTTTTAAAGTCCTCTACTCTAGAGAAAAAAATCAATTTTGTTAATGATGCAAAAATATTAGAGGAAAAAGTAGGAGTCACTTGCGAATCATGTTCGCTGGTAGATTGTGAAGTTAGGATGGCTCCTCCAAAGCAATTATTAGCTAAGGAGAAACATAAAAAGACGGCAGAGTTGGTAGAAGGTATTATGAAACAATATTCTTAGTATTAGACAAGTTTAAAGATTGCCTTTTCGGTAAAAGAAAACCCCATCCTGAATTTTCAGAATGGGGTTTTGTACTCTTAACAAATTTATATTCACAAACTTGCTAAATATTTTTGCTGTCGCCGGACGACTACATCATTCCTGGCATACCTCCGCCCATTGGTGGCATTGCACCTCCGGCTGGAGCATCTTCTTTAATGTCTATTAGTGCACATTCTGTAGTAAGAATCATACCTGATACAGAAGCTGCATTTTCAAGAGCTATACGTGTTACCTTTTTAGGATCGATGATTCCTGCTTTTAGCATATCTACATAATCTTCAGATTTGGCATCATATCCAAAATTGTCTTTACCTTCAAGAACTTTAGAAATTACTACAGACCCTTCGCCTCCAGCATTTTCTACAATTGTTCTAAGTGGTGATTCGATTGCACGGTTTACAATTTGTACACCTGTAGCCTCATCAGCGTTCTCGGTTTTTACTTTGTCTAATACAGCTTTAGCTCTTACCAAGGCAACACCACCACCGGCAACAATACCTTCTTCTACAGCAGCACGAGTAGCATGAAGTGCATCATCTACACGGTCTTTCTTTTCTTTCATTTCTACTTCAGAAGCAGCACCTACATATAGTACGGCAACACCACCAGCTAACTTTGCTAAACGCTCTTGTAGCTTCTCTTTGTCATAGTCAGAAGTAGTAGTTTCTATTTGTGCTTTGATTTGATTTACTCTGTTTTTGATTAAATCATTATCACCAGAACCATTAACTACAGTAGTGTTATCCTTATCAATAGCCACTTTTTCAGCAGTACCTAAGTGCTCAATAGTAGTGTTTTCTAATGTAAAACCACGCTCTTCAGAAATTACAGTACCTCCTGTTAGGATAGCAATATCTTCTAACATTGCTTTACGTCTGTCTCCAAAACCTGGAGCTTTTACAGCTGCAATTTTAAGTGCTCCACGTAGTTTATTTACTACAAGTGTTGCTAATGCTTCTCCATCTACATCTTCTGCGATGATCAAAAGTGGTTTTCCAGTTTGAGCAACAGGCTCTAAGACAGGAAGAAGGTCTTTCATAGCAGAAATCTTCTTGTCATAAAGTAAGATATATGGTGTTTCCAGATCAGCTGTCATTTTTTCGCTGTTGGTCACAAAGTATGGAGAAAGGTATCCTCTATCAAATTGCATTCCTTCTACGATATCTACAGTGGTATCTGTTCCTTTTGCTTCTTCTACTGTGATTACTCCTTCTTTACCAACTTTCTCAAAAGCTTTGGCAATAAGATCTCCAATAGTTTCATCATTGTTAGCAGAAATAGCTGCTACTTGTTTGATTTTATCAGAAGAGTCACCTACTTCTTTTGTTTGTTTTGAAAGATCTTCTGTGATCGCTTTTACAGCTTTATCAATACCACGCTTAAGATCCATTGGATTTGCGCCAGCTGCTACATTCTTAAGCCCTTCTTTTACGATAGCTTGTGCTAATACTGTTGCTGTGGTAGTACCATCTCCTGCAAGATCATTCGTCTTAGAAGCTACTTCTTTTACCATTTGTGCTCCCATATTCTCAAGAGCATCCTCAAGTTCAACTTCTTTAGCTACAGAAACACCATCTTTGGTTACTGTGGGAGCTCCAAAAGATTTACTGATAATTACATTACGACCTTTAGGTCCTAAAGTTACTTTTACCGCATTAGCTAATGCATCTACACCACGTTTGATACCGTCACGTGCTTCTATGTCAAATTTTATGTCTTTTGCCATAATTAATTTTTTTAAAAAATTAAAATCCAAATCTCAACATTCAAAACTTCCAGAATATCTTAATGGAATTTATTGAATAAAGTAGTGGATTTGTTTTTTTGTGATTTTTAAATTGATACTTTCTTATACGATAGCAAGGATATCATCCTCACGCATGATTAAATAATCCTTTCCATCTAATTTTAATTCGGTACCAGAATATTTACCGTAAAGTACGGTATCACCAACTTTAACAGTCATGTCGTGATCTTTTTTACCGCCACCTACAGCAGCTACTTTACCTTTTTGTTGTTTTTCCTGGGCTGAGTCAGGAATAAATAATCCTGATGCTGTCTGCGTCTCTGCGGGAAGTGGCTCTACAACTACGCGGTCTGAAAGAGGTTTGATGTTTACTCCCATTATGATTTGTTGTTTTTTTTGTTAAAATTAAAATGAAATCTTCGATGCTTCTTATTTCAGAAATTATGCCAGTGGGGCGATACTGACAAATTGAAACAAAAAATGTCGACTATATGACAAGTCGACATTTTTGTTGTTGCTTTTTTTAAAAGATGTTATTCTTTGTCATCTTTTCCTGTTGCTGGAGGAGTTACAGGAGTTTCTACCTGAACATCTTCAGTGTTAACTTTTGATTCTGGAATAGAACTTCCACCCATTAAATCTATATTAGATAGTAGGATTAATACCAGTAATAGCGTAGCTAAAGTCCAAGTACTCTTGTCTAAGAAATCTGTAGTCTTTTTTACACCACCTAGTTGTTGTGTTCCACCACCACCAAAAGAAGAAGATAATCCACCTCCTTTAGGGTTCTGTACCATAATTACTATTACCAGTAAAAAAGATACGATAACGATTAGTATTAAAAATATTGAAAACGTTGTCATTATATTGTTATTTATTTTCTTGTAATTTTTTTATCGCTCGAATTTGGTCTGCAAAGAAACCACTTTTTTCGGGATTTTTCAAAATTAATATGCTATAAGCCTGAATTGCTTTTTTATAGTTTTTTTGAACCAAATATACTCTGGCCAAAGTTTCTGTCATTAATTCGTCTGAAGAGACCAGGTTTTCCTTAGCCAGATTGCGTGCAGGAGTATTTTTGTTAGCAGGTTGTATCTTAGGATTATTAGTGATAAACTCATCAATTAGATCGAATTTATGTTTTTGGTCTAATGATTTGACGTGCTTTTTTTCTTCAATTTCAGGAATTGGAGTCTTGATTTCCTGGTTAGAATCTCTATCTATTGGATTTAAAGAGGTTAATTTTAACCATTCTGCAAAAGAATGTGTTTCTTTTTTATTAAAATCCAGAGGTTTATCAATTTGTAAAGTTTCTTCTGGAGTTTTGTTTTTGTCTTGAGTATTTTTTGATTGATCTTTTTCTGTTAAATCAGGAGTTTCAGACTCCGCAAATTCGATTTGTTTGTAAGAGCTGATTTCTTTTCTTTTAGAAAATAAAGTAGGATCCAGAACATCCTCTGCTTCTTCTATTTTCATTCTTACAGCATCATTCATATCCATTCTGGGGAGTGTTTTAATCTCTTCAGGATCGATAACTCTTATGTCAGACTTATGTTTCTTTTTTACTTCTTCACGATTATTACTTTCTTTAAAAAGATCAGAAGTAATAAAATCAAATAACACACTTCGATCTGTAGTATATGCTGCAGTGGTTTTTAATTCCTGATTATATCTAAAACTTTCCTCATCCTTCAGGGATTTTAATACCAATGATCTTGCCGACTGAAAATAAGGGAATGTCCTTGTTATTTTTTCAAGGGATTTTGCCTGCTCCTTATTTAATTGGGCAGGATTTTGAAGCAAATATGAAAACTCTTTAATATTCAATTAGTACTAATTATGTATTTTATTTATTATTCAACTCTTTGATAATAATAGCTATTGTTTTTACCATCTGGCAAGGGTGGCGTTAAACATATCTTGTGTGATTCTTTCAAAAATTACATCCAAGGCCTGATCTCTTATCGTGTTTTCTGATGAAGAAGCGGGGTAATCAAAGAAAAAAGAAAAACGTTGTTCCAGATCTTGAGTAGGGTCTTTTGTGTCATAAAACCTCATGTTTACTGCGATAGTTAACCGGTTTTGAGCAGCTGTTATATTTGATGTTGCTGTATTTGGAGAAACATAATCTTGTACGATTTCTCCTTCGTATATAATATCTCCTCCAGAAGTAGAAAGGCTAAGATTAGTTTGATTAAGGATTAAATCTTGTAGCTGATTGGTAAAAGTTTGATCGGCTCCAGGAAAAATTCTCGGGGATTGATTTTGGAAAAAATTAACTTGAAATGTCTTTGTGTCGGGAGAAATATTTGTTCCGGTAAAGGAATATGCTCCACATCCCTGAAACAAGATTATTACAATTAGTATTGCTGCTATATGTTTTAATGTTCTCATCAATGTTATAAATCGTATTGTTTTATTTTTCTGTACAAGGTGCGTTCACTAATCCCTAATTCTTCTGCTGCTGCTTTGCGTTTACCTCTATGACGTTCTAAAGACTTTTTAATCAATTCCAGTTCTTTATCATGCAATGATAATGTTTCTTCTTCTTCAATCTCCTCAGCAAAATGATATTTATCATCTTCTTGTCGCTGGATTGCAATTTGAGATGGTATTTCGAGCACTTCAGAGGTTGTTGCCGGTCTTGTAGGCTCTTCAAAATGTGTTTCTTCTTTCTTCTCTTGGTAAATTTTCTGAATTAACCCTTCGTTATCTTTTTGTACTTGTTGCGTATTACCACTTTGCATTAGCTCCATGGTTAGTTTTTTGAGATCATTAAGATCACTTTTCATATCAAAAAGCACTTTATACAATATCTCTCTTTCGTTACTGAAATCACTTTCTTTTTTATCTGCAGAAATTACTGCGGGTAAATTACTTCCGATATTTGGTAAATACCCATGTAGGGTAGCTCCTGTTATCATTCTGTTTTGTTCAAGGACTGAAATTTGCTCTGCAACGTTGCGCAGTTGTCTGATATTACCACTCCAACGATGTTTTTCTAGCAGGATAACGGCATCTTCACTTAGACGAATTGTAGGCATCTTGTATTTGGTAGCAAAGTCAGAAGCAAATTTTCTAAATAGTAAATGAATGTCTTCTTTGCGATTTCTTAGTGGGGGTAAAAGAATTTCTACTGTACTAAGACGATAGTAGAGATCTTCTCTAAACTTACCTTTTTTAATGGCTTCAAACATATTAACGTTGGTAGCTGCTACAATACGAACATCTGTTTTTTGAACTTTTGATGACCCTACTTTAATAAATTCACCATTCTCTAATACTCTTAATAAACGTACTTGTGTAGTAAGAGGTAATTCTCCTACTTCGTCTAGAAATATAGTTCCGCCATCGGCTACTTCAAAATAACCATTTCGAGTTTGTGTGGCCCCTGTAAAAGCTCCTTTTTCATGACCAAAAAGTTCACTATCTATTGTGCCTTCTGGTATTGCTCCGCAGTTTACAGCAATGTATTTACCATGTTTACGATGAGATAGAGAGTGTATGATTTTAGGAATACTTTCTTTACCTACACCACTTTCCCCGGTCACTAAAACCGAAATATCGGTTGGGGCTACCTGGATCGCTTTTTCCACGGCACGGTTTAACTTAGGATCGTTTCCTATGATTCCGAATCGTTGTTTTATGGCTTGAATTGATTCCATTTATGGAGTTTGTTTTTTTGTTTTAATTGTATGTCTACAGTTGTAATTAATTATTCTCAGAATATCCAATCGCTTCACCAAGTAAAGTTGCACTGGTGCACTCATCTATACGAACCATTACAAAATCACCAATTTGATATTCTCCTTTTGGAAATATAGCTACAATATTTTTTGTAGTTCTCCCGCTCCAATGTTGATCAGATTTTTTAGATTCTTTTTCAATTAATACTTCAAAAGTTTGTCCGAGATAGCTCTGATGCCTATATGCACAGTGTGTTCGTTGTAATGCAATAACTTCTGCCAGTCTTCGTTTTTTTACATCTTCAGGAACATCATCTTCTAATTTACGCTCGGCAAGTGTTCCTGGTCTTTCAGAATAAGCATACATATATCCATGTTCATATTTTACATATTCTAATAGAGATAATGTATCTTGATGATCTTCTTCTGTTTCTGTAGGGAAACCGATAATCATATCTTGAGTAATTGCGCAATCTGGGATTATTTTTTTAATATTATCAACCAAATCCATATACTCTTGTCGAGTGTGTAAGCGATTCATTTCCTTAAGAATACGATCACTTCCGCTTTGTATAGGAAGATGGATATGCTTACAAATATTTTTATGTTTTGCCATAATCTCTATTACATCTAGTGTCATATCCTGAGGATTAGATGTAGAAAAACGAATGCGTAATTTTGGATATCTCTCGGCTGCCATATCCAGCAATTTGGTAAAATCTACTGCTGTAGCTTTTTGAAAATCACTAGCGTTGCCAAAATCTTTTTTCAGACCACCGCCATACCATAAATAACTATCTACATTTTGCCCTAATAAAGTAATTTCTTTAAAATTTTTAGATACCAGATCATCTATTTCTTTTAAGATACTTTGGGGATCCCGACTACGTTCTCTACCTCTGGTAAATGGTACTACGCAAAATGTACACATATTGTCGCAACCACGGGTAATAGATACAAAGGCAGATACTCCATTACTTTGTAAGCGAACAGGTGCAATATCACCATAAGTTTCTTCTTTAGAGAGGACAACATTAACAGCATTACGTCCTGCATCTACTTCTTCGATTAGGTTAGGGAGATCTTTATATGCATCAGGCCCAACTACAAGATCAACTATTTTTTCTTCTTCTAGGAATTTACTTTTTAGACGCTCTGCCATACAACCAAGAACCCCAACTTTCATTTTTGGGTTGATTCTTTTTACGGCATTATACTTTTCTAGTCTTTTTCTAACTGTTTGCTCAGCTTTTTCTCTAATAGAACACGTGTTTACTAATACCAAATCAGCATCTTCGAGATTCTGGGTGGTATTAAAACCTTGTTTAGCCAGAATGGAAGCGACAATTTCACTATCACTAAAATTCATCTGGCAACCGTAACTTTCTATAAAAAGCTTACGTTTATTTTCTTTGTTCTGATCAAGAGCAAGTGACTGTCCCTGTATGCTTTCGTCAATAATCTTCTCCATAAAAATAATTCCTTATCGATTGGGGTCAAATAGTGTGCAAAGATACTTTTTAATACGATTTATGACAAAGTGGCAGAGGTTTATTTTCTAAAAAATCTATATTTGATAACTTTCAACCCATAAATGTAGATGTAATGACAAATAAACTCTTTGAGAAAATAGAAAACAGTAAGCCTTTGGATTTTGGTGATATTTTTAATAAAAGTATTGAACTTTTTAAAAAAGTATGGCTTCAGGGATTTGTACACTTGCTTATTTCTATATTGATTATGCTTCCTTTATTTTTTGTGATGTATATTCCTATTATTGCTCTTGCAGGTTTATCAGGATTCGAAAGTAGTTATGGAGGATATGGTGACTACGGGTATCCTAGTGAAGAACTATCTGTAGGTTTAATGTTTTTGTTTATTATATTGGTTTTGGTTATAACGATGATTGCTTCTGCACTTCAATTTGGGATTACAGCACATTTTTATAGGGTCTGTAAACAGGTAGATTTAGGTTTACCAGAGACATCTTCATATTTTATGTTTCTTAAGGGGAAATATTTAGGAAAAGTGTTTGCATTGGCAATAGCAACATTTGGAATAGCGATTTTGGCTGCAATGCTATGCTACCTTCCGATTTTTTATGTAATGGTTCCTTTACAATTATTAGGAGTGATATTTGCCTTTCATCCCGAGTATAGCGCTTCAGATCTTATAAAAGCTAGCTTTAAACTGGGTAATAAAATTTGGGGTATTTCATTCGGCTTAATAATAGTAGCATCTATTTTATCTCAACTAGTTGGGATGGTATTATGCTTTGTAGGGATATTTTTTACAGCCTCTTTTGTTTTTATGCCAATCTACTTTATATATAAGGATGCATTAGGTTTTGAAGATGACGAATTTGAAAACAAAGAAACATTATTTGTAAAATAAAAAATAAGAAACCTGCTGATTGGCAGGTTTTTTTTAAACTAATTTTTTTGATAAAGAATCTTGATATCAAAAAATTGATATACTTTTGTCGTCAGAAATTAAAGGACTATGGCTAAGAATTTAGTGATTGTGGAGTCGCCTGCTAAGGCCAAAACAATAGAGAAGTTTCTTGGAAAAGATTATACAGTTGCATCCAGTTTTGGACATATTGCAGATTTACCTTCCAAAGAATTAGGGGTTGATGTTGAAGGGGATTTTAAACCCAAATATATCGTCTCCAAAGATAAGAAGGATGTCGTAAAAAAGCTGAAAGATCTTTCTAAGAATGCTGATATGGTATGGCTAGCAAGTGATGAGGACCGAGAGGGAGAGGCTATTGCGTGGCACCTTGCAGAGACTCTTAAATTAGATAAAGATAGAACGCGTCGTATCGTTTTTCATGAGATTACTAAAAATGCTATTCTTAAAGCGATAGAGAATCCTCGTTCTATAGATTATAACCTTGTAAATGCACAACAGGCCAGACGTGTTTTGGACCGTTTGGTTGGATATGAGTTGTCTCCCGTATTATGGAGAAAAGTAAAAGGAGGGCTATCTGCAGGAAGAGTACAATCAGTTTCAGTACGATTGATAGTAGAACGAGAGCGTGATATTTTAGGTTTTAAACCAGAAGCTTCATATAGGATTGATGCAGAGTTTTCTAATCAAGCAGGTAAATCTTTTAAAGCTAAGCTTCCTAAAAATTTTAAAACAAAAGAAGAGGCAGAGACATTTTTGAAGAAGAACCTTGGAGCATCGTTTAAGGTTGCAGATCTTTCTACAAAACCAGCAAAAAAATCACCAGCTCCGCCATTTACAACATCAACTTTGCAACAGGAAGCCTCGAGAAAATTGTACTTCTCTGTGAGTAAAACGATGACGATGGCTCAACGATTGTATGAAGCAGGTTTGATTACATATATGAGAACAGATAGTGTTAACCTATCTACAGAAGCTCAAAATGGTGCAAAGGCAGAAATTGATTCGGCCTACGGTAATGAGTATAGTAATCCAAGGCAATATAAAGGAAAATCTAAAGGAGCACAAGAGGCTCACGAAGCGATACGCCCTACAGACTTTTCAAGGCATAGTGTAAATGTTGATTATGATCAACAGCGTTTATATGAATTGATTTGGAAACGAGCTATTGCTTCGCAAATGAGTGATGCCAGATTAGAAAGAACTAATGTAAGGATTGATGCTAATACACATAAAGAGCAATTTACAGCCAATGGTGAGGTTATAAAGTTTGAAGGCTTTCTGAAAGTATATTTAGAAGGTAATGATGACGAGGATGAAGAGCAAGAAGGAATCCTTCCCGCAATGAAAGTACAAGAAAGCTTGTTTAATAATTATATTTCTGCAACAGAAAGATTTACAAGAGCACCAGGACGATATACAGAAGCCTCATTGGTTAAAAAGCTAGAAGAACTAGGAATAGGAAGACCATCAACATATGCTCCTACGATTTCTACAATTCAAAATAGGAATTATGTAGAAAAAGGATCTAAAGAAGGAGAGGTTCGTAATTATATTCAGATGATTCTTTCGGGAGATTCTGTCAATGAGAAAAAACTATCTGAGAAAGTTGGTAGTGATAAAGGAAAATTAATTCCAACCGATGTAGGAATGGTAGTAAATGATTTTCTGGTAAATCATTTTGCTTCAATTCTTGATTATAATTTTACAGCAAAAGTAGAGCAGGATTTTGATGAAATAGCAGAAGGGCAGGAAGATTGGACCCATGTGATGAGAGAGTTTTATCAAGAGTTTCACCCAAGAGTAGAAGATGTGTCACAGAATGCAGAACGAGAAGTGGGAGAGCGTATTCTGGGAGAAGATCCAACTACTGGTAAAGTGGTTAGTGTGCGATTAGGTAAATTTGGACCAATGGTTCAGATTGGTACTGTTGATGATGAGGATAAGCCAAAATTTGCTAGTTTGCTTCCTGGTCAGACATTAGGTGGTGTTACTTTTGAAGAAGCAATGGATTTGTTTCAGTTGCCAAAAGAACTTGGTGAATATAAAGGAGAAACTATTGTAGTTAATAATGGTCGTTTTGGACCTTATGTGCGTTTTGGAGAAAAATTTGTTTCCTTAGAAAAAGGAGAAGATCCATTAAATACTTCTTTGGATAGAGCTATCGAGTTGATCGATGCTAAAGAAAAAGCAGATGCTCCAATATATGTATATGAAGACCTTCCTGTTCAAAAAGGTAAAGGCCGATTCGGTCCCTTTATTAAGTGGAACGGAATGTTTATCAATGTAAATAAGAAGTATGATTTTGATAATCTATCTGATGATGATGTTGTGTCACTTATAGAGGAAAAGAAACAAAAAGAAATTGATAAGGTTATTCATAATTGGGAAGAAGAAGGAATTCGGGTTGAAAAAGCCAGATGGGGTCGCAGTAATATTATAAAAGGCAAAGTTAAAATTGAACTACCTAAGACTGTTGATGCTTCAAAATTAACGCTGGATAAAGTAAAAGATCTTATAGAGAAAAATGCTCCCAAGAAAAAAACTGCAGCAAAAAAGAAAACTACAAAAAAGACCACTAAAAAGAAATAAACCAATATATGTCTTTCGAATTTCTTGTACCGGTTAGTGATTTAGTTGCCGCGCATACTAAGTTGCTTTCTGAACATGCATTAGGAAATCAAATTAAAATTCATACAACAGCTGATGGAGTACCGGATCTGGAAAAAATAGATGTCGCTATTCTCGGTATTCGAGAAAATAGGAATGACATTAATTTTTTAGGTGAAAGCCTAAGTTTTGATACTATTCGTAAATCATTATACGAGCTTTATCCCGGAAACTGGGGCACTAACATGGTAGATCTTGGAGATATTGCTCCAGGTAACGAAGTTAGTGATACTTACTATTTAGTGCAAGAGGTATTATCTGCATTACTTGTAAAAAATATTATCCCCATCATTATAGGAGGTAGTCAAGATCTGGTCTATGCACAATATAGATCCTTCGATATTTTAGAGCGAATGGTAAATTTGGTTAATGTGGATAGTAAATTTGATTTAGGAAATTCTTCTAAACCTATTGCTAATACTTCGTTTGTAGGTAAGATTATTGTAGAACAACCGTATAATTTATTTAACTATAGTAATATAGGCTATCAAACGTATTTTAATACTCAAGAAGAAATAGATCTGATCGAAAAATTATATTTTGATGCTTATCGTTTGGGAGAAGTTATTTCAGATGTAACTATTGTGGAGCCCATTATGCGAGATGCAGATATTGTTTCTGTAGATTTAGGAGTTGTGAATTCTACAAGTTTAAGCGGTCATACTGCTTCTCCTAATGGTTTTGATGGCCGCGAAATTTGTGCGATTTCGAGATATGCAGGGATTAGTGATAAGGTAAAAAGTTTTGGGATTTATGAATTTAAAAATTTCAAAAACGAAGAAACGGCCTCTTTATTGATCGCTCAGATGATCTGGTATTTTGTAGAAGGGATCAATTACAGATCTAACGAAGTTAATATTAAAAATTTAAAAACTACACTACATTATAATGTGCCAATAGAAGACGAAATTTTGTCTTTTTATAAGAGTATTATGACCGGAAGATGGTGGATAGAAATACCATTTATTTCGTCTGGTAATAATAAATTGAAAAGACATACGTTATTACCTTGCACGTACAACGATTATGAGCGAGCTTGTAATCAAGAAATACCTGAAAGATGGTATAAGGCAAAACAAAAAAACGAAGTTTAACATTTTTATTAGGTCGATTTAAGGTTTTTTTTAGAAAAAAATTGTTTTTCTGGAAATAAATAAATAGGTTTACGTCCTTAAATCTAGAAGATCTTAACCTAAAACACGTTATGAAGAAATTTGTATCACTCTTTGCTATTTTAGCAATGCTCTACAGTTGTGGTGGTGGAAACCGAGGAGAACTGGTAGGAGCACAAGGAAAAAAATGGCACCCGCAGAAACCATATGGCATGGCCCTCATCCCCGGAGGTTCGTTCATTATGGGTAAGTCGGACGATGATAAAGCAGCACTTGCAAACGCCCCTACAAGAATGGTTACGGTTCGTTCTTTCTACATGGATGAAACCGAAATCACCAATAGCGAGTATAGACAATTTGTAACTTGGGTTCGCGATTCTGTTATTAGAATGAGACTTGCGATAATGGCCGATGAATTAGGCAAAACCCCAGGAGATGATGGTATTGGCGAATTTGCATTCCTAGATGCTGATACCGAGAACATGTCTGTCTATGAAAAATATATGTACGATAACTATAGTGGTACAGGAGAAACTGGCTACGAAGGTAGAAGACTTAATAAAGATATGGATATCGAATGGGATGTAGATGATTATCTCGATGAGTTTTATGCCGAAGTTATGGATACTATGTATATTCCTCTTGAAGAATCTTATAATGGTAGACGTACTTTAGATGTAAGTAAATTCGAATTCAGATTTACATGGATGGATATCCAAGCTGCAGCACGTGCTAGAAAAGGTGGAAGAAAAGATTTTGTAAAAGAAGAAGTTATAAAAGTATATCCTGATACTACAGTTTGGATCAAGGATTTTAATTATTCATATAATGAGCCTATGCACAATGATTATTTTTGGCATAGTGCATACGATGACTACCCGGTGGTTGGTGTTTCTTGGGAACAAGCTAGAGCCTTCTGTCGTTGGAGAACTATTGAGAAAAATACCTTTCAAAAGAAAAAAGGTAAAGAATTCGTGAATTACTTCAGACTGCCTACAGAAGCAGAATGGGAGTATGCCGCTAGAGGAGGCCTTGAGTCAGCTACGTATCCATGGGGAGGCCCATATGCGTTAAATGATAGAGGTTGCTTCTTAGCAAACTTTAAGCCTCTTAGAGGAAATTACGCAGCAGATAACTTTTTATATACTGTAGAAGCCAAAACATTCGACCCTAATGATTATAACCTATATAACATGGCCGGTAATGTTTCTGAGTGGGTACAGTCGTCCTATGATCCCGCAGCTTACGAATATGTATCATCAATGAACCCAAATGTCAATGATGATGAAAATAAACGTAAAGTTGTTCGTGGAGGATCCTGGAAAGATGTTGCTTACTTCCTACAGGTAAGTACCAGAGATTACGAATACGCAGATTCTGCGAGGAGTTTTATCGGATTTAGAACAGTTCAGGACTACATGGGTACTGAATCGACTGGAGAAGCTAATACTCAAAATCAAAACTAAGTCCCAAAATTTTCTATCAACTTAATTACTAACCCTTTTTTAAAACTTTAAGATTTAAAAAAAAACAAAACAAATTTATTATGGCAAATTCAAAAGCAAGCAAGAAATTAATGAACATGGTCTACGGTCTGGGAGCAGCCGTTGTAATATTAGGTGCACTTTTTAAAATTATGCACTGGACATTTGGTAACGAAATGCTTATCATTGGTTTGATTACTGAAGCATTAGTATTTACTGTTTCTGCATTCGAACCTGTAGATAGTGATCTAGATTGGTCTCTAGTATATCCTGAATTAGCAGGAGGGAACAAAAAAGATAAAAAAGAGAAAGAAACTCCAGAAGGATTATTATCTCAAAAATTAGATGATATGCTTAAGGAAGCTAGACTTGATACTGGCCTTATGAGTAGTCTTGGTGAAAGTATCCGTAATTTCGAAGGAGCAGCAAGAAACCTTGGTCCTACAACAGATGCTATTGCTGGAACTAAAAAATATAGTGAAGAGATGGCAAGTGCAGCGTCGCATCTTGAGTCTTTAAATAGCTTATATAAAGTTCAGTTAGAATCTTCTTCACGTCAGGCTGAAGCTAATCAAGCTATAGCTGATAATGCATCTAGACTTAAAGATCAGATGGAGAGCCTTACTAGTAACCTTTCTTCTCTTAATGGAGTATATGGTGGTATGTTAACTGCAATGAACAGAAGTTAACATTTTTATTAATCAAAATATAGTATAATAACTACCAAAATCTAAGAAGAATATGGCAGGAGGAAAATTATCCCCAAGGCAGAAGATGATTAACCTGATGTACTTGGTTTTCATCGCGATGATGGCATTAAATATGTCAAAAGAAGTATTAACTGCATTTGGTTTGATGTCAGAAAAATTGACAGAATCAAATGAGTTAGCTACTCAACGAAATACTGGATTTATGGCAGGTCTGGCCGAAAAGGTTTCAGAACAGCCAGAAAAATATACCCCATTAAAAGAAAAAGCAGATCAGATTAGTGTTTTATCTAATGAATTTAATGCATATCTAGATCAACTTAAAGCCGAATTGGTTGACGACCGAGATGATCCTACTGATTATGAAACTATGGATAGACCAGATAGGTTAGATCAAAAGTTTTTTGAAGGTGGTAAAGTTACTGCCGGAGCTCAGGAGTTTTTAGATAAAATTGCAAAGTATAGAGATGGTGTGTCTGCTGCAATCAAAGAAGTAAAAGAAGTTGATGCTTCTGTTGCTGATGATGTGGTTAAAACCTTTTCTACTAGTGATGTAAAAGACAGATCTGGAGTAAATAAAAAATGGTTAAATTATAGTTTTGAAGGATTTCCTTTAGTTGCTTCTTTAACCAAGCTTACTCAAATGCAAGCTGATGTTAAAACAACAGAAAGTAAAGTGCTTTCAGCTTTATTAGCTGGACAGCAAGCTTCTGAACTTTCTTTTAGTAACTATGAAGCAATCGTAGTTGCAGATAAAACTGCATTCTTTAGTGGAGAGAGTTTTAAAGGAAGAATCGTTCTAGGACGTTTTGATGCTACACTTAAACCAACCAAAGTAATGGTTAATGGTAAAGAGCAAACAGAAGTTACAAACGGACAAATCATGTTAGATTTCCCAGCAGGAAATGTTGGAGAAAGAGATGTGGCTGGAGAACTTCAATTTAAAGAAGGAGATTCTACTGTAACAATACCTATTAAGAGTTCATATACTGTTATCCCTAGACCAAATTCTGCTGTAATTTCTGCAGATAAAATGAATGTGGTATATCGTGGAGTTAATAACCCAATGACAATTTCTATTCCTGGTGTACCAGCTGTAAATGCTTCTGCCCCTGGACTAAGAAAAACTGGAGGAGCAGGAAAATATATGATGAATGTTACTGCTGTAAAAGCTCGTGAAGTTAATATCAAAGTTAGTGGTAAACTAGCAAATGGTACTACAGTAAGTGATAGTAAGAAATTTAGAATTAAAGGTATACCAAGACCTGTAGGAACAGTACGTGGTGAAGATGGAGCAATCAAAATGGCAAGAAATGCCTTAGAAATTTCATCTGTAGGTGCGATTCTGCCTGATTTTGACTTTGATATTAAATTAAAAGTTACTGGATTTAAATTTAAAGTAGAAGGACAACCTACAGTAAGTGTTCCTGGAGGTAGGCTTAACGCTAAAGCAAAATCAGCTTTGCGTAAAGCAAAAAGAGGTTCTTCTGTTCAGATTATTGATATAAAAGCGCGGTTGGCTAATAGCTCTGGATATAAGTTGAAAAAAATATCTCCGGTTATTATTGAGTTAACGAATTAAAAAATAAACTTACGTAGTTATGAATTTGAGAAATTTTGTATTAACCGTTTTTGGTCTATTGATTTCTTCTCTTTCTTTCGGACAGGCAAATGTTTTAAATGCCAATAACCCTGATGAGATAGGAAAGAAAACTCAAGAACAGATTTTATATGACAATGATCGTCCTTTAGAGTACGGATATGTAGATAAACGTGACGTATTGTGGGCAAAAACAACTTGGGAAACTATTGACCTTGATGAACGAATAAATTTCCCATTGTACTATCCTATTGATACGTTTAATATTGGTGCTAATCGTCGTTCTTTATATGATGTATTGGTAACAAATATTAAAAACGGAAAAATCAAAAATATTTATTCAGATTCATATTTTACTGAGACACGTACTTTTGAAGATCTTCAATCTACAATGTCTAAAATAGACACTACCGATTTAGGATTTGAGCAATATAATGCAGGAGAACAAGTAGATCCTCAATACATTAATAGAAGAGATATTACTTCTGCAGATATTTCAGAATACAAAATAAGAGGATATTGGTATTTTGATAAAAGACTAGGAGAATTAAGATACAGATTGCTTGGATTAGCACCTGTGGCTCCCGATGTTAACTTTATCGATGATGATGAGCCAGATATGGTTGCATTATTCTGGATATGGTATCCTGATGCTAGAGAAATATTTCATAATGCAATGGCATTTAATAGAAAAAATACATCTATGCCGTTTACGTATGATCATATTCTTAATGCAAGACGCTTTAATTCTGTGATTTACAAAGAAGATAATATTCAAGGTGACCGCGAAATTAAGGATTACGTTATTGATAACGCCTTAATGCAACTACTTGAAAGTGAGAGAATTAAAGAGAGTATCCGAAATTTTGAAATGGATATGTGGAGTTATTAACGACTTTAGTATTCTTCAATAAATAATAGATAAAACGCCCAACTATAGTTGGGCGTTTTGTTATTTTTGAACTATGTTAACATGAGTTCGGAATAATAAAATCATTGTATCTGACGATTTTTTATTAATCAGATTCTTATTTCATACTCACGCTTTATTATTAAGTTATTGACATTGAATATTTTTAATTGCATAAATTGAGAAGTGAATGGTATTAGATTATATTGTTGTAGGATTGGGGTTATCGGGGTTATCTTTTGTAGAAGAATTAGAAAATCATAATAAATCATATGTGATTTATGAAGACTCCTCGCAGAAATCATCAAGAGTAGCAGGAGGTCTGTATAATCCTATAATTTTAAAACGTTTTACCATGGCTTGGCAAGCCTCCGAGCAGATTGAAACGGCAGTCTCTTTTTATAAAAATGTAGAAACCAAACTCAAAAAAACGTTAGTTTTAGAACTCCCAATATTACGTAGGTTTAATGCTGTTGAGGAGCAAAACAATTGGTTTGAAGCTTGTGATAAACCAGTTTTAGGAAAGTTCCTTTCTTCAGAATTAATTCGAAATACGAATACAGCTTTAGATATCCCATTTCAGTATGGAAAAGTAAAACATACGGGAAAGATTAATATTAGCAATATGCTGTCTGCCTATGCAAAAAAACTTAAAGAAAACAATACTCTAAAAGATGAATCTTTTGAGTATGATAAAATAATCATAGAAGAAGATTGTATTAAATATAAAGATGTAAAATGTAGGCATATTGTATTTTCTGAAGGTTTTGGAATAAAAAAGAACCCATTTTTTAATGAGTTACCACTATATGGTAATAAAGGCGAGTATATAATTATTAAATCTAAAGAGCTTAAACTGCAGGAAGCGATAAAATCTTCAATATTTATTATTCCTCTGGGGGATGATTTGTATAAAGTAGGTGCAACGTATAACAATCAGGATACATCTCCAGAAATAACAAGTATTGCCAGAGAAGAATTACAAAAGAAGCTGGAAAAGTTTTTAAAAGCACCCTATGAAGTGATAGATCAGGTAGCGGGGATACGGCCTACAGTAAGAGATCGAAGACCTTTGATAGGGACACATGACAAGTATACTAATATGCATGTTTTAAATGGTATGGGTAGTAGAGGGATACTTTTGGCTCCTACTATGGCAAAGGTATTATACAGCCATATAGAAAATGGAATTTCTTTGGATAAGGAAATAGATTGTAAACGGTATAGTAACTTATGAAGAATGTTCTTCTTTTTTGTAGTGCATAAAAAAGTTAATCCAGATATTTCGGGACAACCTTAAAATAACAGGTAAAAAACCAATCATTGTTCCAGAAATTATAAGAAAAGTCGCGATTAGATCCAGCTTAAAAATGAGGTTGCTAATCACAAAAGCTGCCACTGCAAAAGCAATCCCTACAGGATAACTTACATACATAGCTCCATAAAAAAAAGAAGGTTCTATTTTATATTTGGTGCCACAATGACTACAGCGTTCCTGCATTTTTAACGTTTGACTTAATTTATAAGGATTGGATTCCTTGTACATACTTTCTTCCTGGCATACAGGACAACTACCAGTTATAATACTATAAATTTTTGTTCCTTTTAAGAAGTTCATGAGCGTTTTTATTCTAACGCAAAATTAATCATCTTTGCACAAAATATTCAAAAGCAGATGTTAAACATACATAACTTATCGATTTCGTTTGGAGGGGAGTACCTTTTTGAAGAAATAAGCTTCAGATTAAATGCAGGAGATCGAGTTGGATTGATAGGAAAGAATGGTGCGGGAAAGTCTACCATGCTTAAGATTTTGTCTAAAGAGCAAGAACCAGATTCTGGTCAGATTGCTATGGATAAAGAGGTGAAGATAGGTTTTTTAAAGCAAGATATAGATTTTGTATTAGGGCGTACAGTCTTAGACGAAGCCTATGAAGCGTTTATAGAAATTAAGAAAGCAGAGCGAGATATTGATGCAATCAATGCTCAGCTGGCAGAGCGTACAGATTATGAAAGTGAAAAATACAACCAGCTAATTACCGATTTAAGCGATCTTACACACCATTATGAGATCTTGGGTGGGTATAACTATCAAGGAGAAACAGAAAGAGTTTTACAAGGCCTTGGGTTTGCTCGTGAAGATTTTAATAAGCTTACAGATACGTTCTCTGGTGGATGGCGTATGAGAATCGAACTAGCAAAGTTGTTATTACAGAATAACGATATTTTACTATTAGATGAGCCTACAAACCACTTGGATATAGAATCGATTATCTGGCTAGAGAATTTTTTAAAAAATTATGCAGGAGTAGTAGTTATTGTTTCACATGATAAAATGTTTCTGGATAATGTAACCAACAGAACTATAGAAATCTCTTTGGGACGTATCTATGATTATAACAAACCTTATTCTAAATATTTGGTGCTTCGTAAAGAAATAAGAGAGCAACAACTGGCAACACAAAAGAATCAATCTAAGCAGATAGAACAGACCGAAAAGCTGATCGAGAAGTTTAGAGCCAAAGCTTCTAAAGCTTCTATGGCACAATCTTTAATTAAGAAATTGGATAAGATTGATAGAATAGAAGTAGATGAAGATGATAATGCAGTAATGAATATTAGTTTTCCTATACATGTACAACCAGGAAAAGTAGTTATTGAAGCCGATAGTGTAGGCAAAAGTTATGGTGATAAAGAAATCCTTAAAGATATTGATTTACTGGTAGAGAGAGGGTCTAAAATAGCATTTGTAGGTCAGAATGGCCAGGGTAAATCAACATTGGCTAAGATTATCATTGATGAAATTGCATATACAGGAGAGTTTAAGTTGGGGCATAATGTTCAGATAGGATATTTTGCTCAGAATCAGTCAGAATATCTGGATGGAGAATTAACTGTTCATGACACTATGATTCATGCAGCCGATGAAAAAACGCGAACCAAGGTTCGTGATATGTTAGGATCCTTCTTGTTTAGAGGTGATGAAGTGGATAAAAAGGTAAAAGTACTTTCTGGAGGAGAGAGAAACCGATTAGCACTATGTAAAATGCTCTTACAGCCTTTTAATGTATTGGTGATGGATGAACCAACAAACCACCTGGACATCAAATCTAAAAATGTATTAAAAGAAGCTTTGAAAAATTTTGATGGAACCCTGATTTTGGTATCACATGATAGAGATTTTCTACAAGGATTAAGTAATACCGTTTATGAATTTAAGAATAAAAAGATAAAAGAATATCTCGGAGATATAAATTTCTATTTAGAAGAAAAAAGAATTAATGATCTTAGGGATATAGAAAAGAAAGATAAACAGGAGAAAATAGCTTCTGATACCAAAGAAACGGCAAAGCAATCCTATCAGGATCAGAAAAAAGTGAAATCACTTAGTAATAAGTTGAGTAATATAGAATCTAAAATCAATAAACTCGAAAGAGAAATTAAAGAAATTGATGTAGAACTGGCGATCAATTACGATCAAACTATTGCGCAACCCAACTTTTTTGATAATTATCAAGCAAAAAAAGATCTCCTGTCTTCTCTAATGGAAGATTGGGAAACATTACAAGAAGAAATGGATGCATTAAACGATGTATAACGAGTTGTTTATTTTCTCTTCTAATTTTATTTTTATTATCGTGACTCTATATAGGTAAACCTATTTATAGTGTAAAAATCTCTTGTGTTAACTTTTATGAGTTCTTTAACTGCATTCCAAGGGTGTGGTTGATAGTTTTGTAGCAATTCTACAAAAAGTGTGGTTACAGATATACTATGAGAAAAATTATACTTTCAATCCTTGGGATACTTTTGATTGTGGCAGCTTATTTTGGTGCCAGAACAATAATAGACAGTAAAAAAAGATTTAGACCCAAACCTGCAAAAGTGATAAAAACTGTTTTTGTAGATACGGTAAAAAATAAGACTATTCCTATTAAAATTGCAGCAAATGGTAATTTAACTGCAAAAAGAAGATTAGAACTATACGCCGAGGTTCAGGGGATTTTTAAAGGGGGGACTCACTTATTTAAAACAGGGCAAAAATATCAAAGAGGACAAGCATTGATAAGGATTGATGCATCAGAATATTATGCTAGTGTGCAATCTGCCAAGAGTAATTTATACAATCTGGTAACTTCTATTATGCCGGATTTGCGACTGGATTATCCAGATATTTATGAAAAATGGCAAGGATACCTCAATACTTTTGATATGAGTAAAGCCATACCAAAACTGCCAGAAATTACTTCAGAAAAAGAAAAATATTTTATAACAGGAAGAAATATTTATACCACCTACTACAATGTAAAAAACCTGGAGCAGCGATTGGCAAAATATACCATCTCTGCCCCTTTTAATGGGGTACTTACCGAAGCTCTGGTAACCGAGGGAACTTTAATTCGCCAGGGACAAAAATTAGGAGAGTACATCGATACCAAAGTATATGAAATGCAGGTTGCTATCGGGAAGGAATATGGAGACCTACTTCGTGTTGGTGAATCGGTAGAACTTTCTAACCTTAATAAAACAAGGACATTTACAGGAAAAGTGTCCAGAATTAATAGTAGTGTTAATCAAGCTACCCAGACCATTACAACTTTCATCGAAGTAGCAGATCCTTCTCTTAGAGAAGGTATGTATCTCGAAGCCAATCTTGATGCTAAGAAAGAAGAAAATGCTATCGAAATTGAAAGAGGATTGCTTCAGGAAGGAGATAAAATATTTGTGGTAAGAGATAGTATTCTTGATGTTATAGATGTAAAACCAGTATATTTTTCTGATAAAAAAGTGGTTCTTAAGGGAATTCCTGAAGAGACCATAATTTTATCCAAAAGTGTTCCGGGAGCATATGCAGGAATGCTGATTAAGATCTACCAGGAAAAGAAAGAAAATAATAATGTGCATAGTGATAGCTCTGCTAGTACAGCTAAAAAACAATAGTGATGCGTAAAATTATTGCTTTTTTTATTAAATATCACGTAGCGGTAAATGTGATTGTACTTGCATTTTTTGCATTTGGAGTTGTAGGAGCATTATCCCTAAAATCTTCCTTTTTTCCGCTAATTGATTCCAAAAACATCACTATAAATATTATATATCCAGGAGCTTCTCCATTAGAAGTAGAAGAAGGGATTGTACTTAAGATAGAGGATAACCTAAAAGGATTGGATGGAGTAGAACGTGTAACCTCAACTTCTAGAGAAAATAATGGAACTATAAATGTTGAAATCGAAAAAGGAAAGAACATCGATTTCATGCTGTTAGAAGTAAAAAATGCAGTAGATCGTGTACCTTCATTTCCAACGGGTATGGAACCTTTGGTAGTCGCAAAACAAGAAGCAATTCGACCGACCATCAATTTCTCTATAAGCGGAGATAATATACCATTGGTTACTCTCAAAGAGATTGCAAGACAGGTAGAAAATGATCTTCGTGGGATAGAAGGGATTTCCCAAATTTCTGTGAGTGGCTATCCTGCAGAAGAAATTGAGATCGCCATAAATGAAAAAAACCTATTAGCATATAATCTTAGTTTTAGTGAAGTAGCACAAGCAGTAAGTAGAGCCAATATTCTAACTACCGGTGGGACCATAAAAACAGACGCAGAAGAATATCTAATCAGAGCAAATAATCGTTCGTATTATGGTAATGAGCTTTCTAACCTGATCGTACGTGCAGATGCTACGGGAAGTGTGATACGTCTTAAAGATGTAGCAGAGATACGTGATCGTTTTTCAGAAACCGCTAATGCCACCTATTTTAATGGAGATTTGGCTGTTAATGTCGAAATCACAAGCACAAATACCGAAGACCTTATTTCTTCAGCAGAAAAAGCAAAAGAGTATATAGCAGAATTTAATGAGAAGTATAATAACGTACAACTTAATGTGATTAGTGACCGATCTATTACATTAGTACAGCGTACAGAACTTCTTACAGAAAATGCTATCATCGGAATGCTGCTGGTACTTGCTTTTTTATCCTTATTTCTCAATACACGCTTAGCATTTTGGGTTGCTTTTGGGCTTCCCATAGCCTTTTTGGGAATGTTTATTTTTGCAGGCTCATTTGGTGTGACTATAAATGTATTATCCCTTTTTGGGATGATCATCGTAATTGGGATTTTGGTAGATGATGGTATTGTAATAGCAGAAAATATCTATCAACATTACGAAAAAGGAAAAACCCCGGTACAAGCTGCCATAGATGGTACTATGGAAGTAATACCACCCATTATTTCTGCTATTATTACTACGATACTTGCTTTTGGTATTTTCCTGTTTTTAGATGGTCGTATAGGAGAATTTTTTGGAGAAGTTTCTGTAGTTGTAATTCTCACATTAACAGTTTCTCTAATCGAAGCTTTGATTATTCTACCGGCCCATTTGGCACATTCCAAAGCGCTTAAACCACAAGATTCAAAACCTAAAACAGGAATTGGACAACTATTTGCAAAATTACGGTATATCAATACGTTTGGAGATGCTATTATGCGATGGTTACGAGATAAAATTTATAGCCCGGCATTACGTTTTTCATTGCAAAATAAACTCTTTACGTTTTCGCTTTTTATTGTCCTTCTTTTTCTAACTATAGGTACCGTAGGAGGAGGAATCGTTCGAACTTCTTTTTTCCCTCAGATAGCAAGTGATCGAATATCAATCAATCTGGCAATGCCTAACGGAACCAATGAAAAGATAACAGATAGTATCATTTCTTTGATAGCAGAAAAAGCCTGGGAAACTAATGAAGAGCTAACAGAACAGTATTTAAAAGGACCCGAATATGCGGGTAAGAAATTATTCAAAAATGTGATTACCAATATAGGCCCCGGGTCGTCTTCGGCTTCATTAGTTGTTAATTTACTACCAGGAGAAGAGCGTCCCGATGCGGTAGGGTCGGCTATGGTTACAGACCTTATTAGTAAAAAAATGGGAGAAGTAGCTGGTGTAGAAAGCCTTGTGTATGGTAGTGGAGGTAACTTTGGTGGAAGACCGGTTTCAGTTTCATTATTAGGGAATAATATAGCAGAGCTGAAAGCTGCTAAAGCAGAGTTAAAAGGTGCATTAGTTAATAATTCATTACTGAAGGATGTTACGGATAATGACCCTGCAGGAATTAAAGAGATTCGCATAGAATTAAAAGAAAATGCATATTTACTGGGGTTAAATCTTCGGGATATTATGACGCAGGTGCGTGCAGGATTTTTCGGAGTGCAGGCACAACGTTTTCAACGTGGGCAGGATGAAATTAGAGTTTGGGTTCGATATGATCGGAATAATCGTTCTTCGATATCTAATCTGGATGATATGCGTATTACTACAATTAGTGGAGAACGAGTACCACTTAACGAAATTGCAACGTATAGCATAGAAAGAGGTGATGTAGCAGTTAACCATCTCGAAGGACGTCGTGAAATACAGATTTCTGCAGATTTAAAAGATGCAGAAACTACCAGTGCAACAGATATATTACAAGAAATTCGTACGGTGACTATGCCAGAGATTATTTCTAAATATCCAACAGTAACACCATCATATGAAGGACAAAATAGAGAAGCAGGTAAGCTTTTAGGGTCTTTAAGACCTGTGGGGCTTACCGTACTTGCATTGATTTATATAACCATTGCATTTACGTTTAGAAGCTATAGTCAACCATTATTACTCCTATTACTTATTCCATTAAGTTTACCAGCAGTGGCTTTAGGACATTGGGCACATAATTTTCCTATCAATATATTATCCATGTTGGGTATTATTGCTCTTATAGGAATTATGGTTAATGATGGCTTGGTACTTATTGGTAAGTTTAATAGTAATCTTCGGGAGGGGTTGAGTTTTGATGAATCAATTTATCAGGCAGGAAGATCACGTTTTCGAGCTATTTTTCTTACCTCACTTACCACTATTGCCGGGTTAGCACCTTTATTATTAGAAAAAAGCAGGCAAGCGCAATTTTTAAAACCTATGGCTATTTCTATAGCCTATGGGATTGGTTTTGCGACCATATTAACCCTATTGCTGTTACCATTATTTTTATCGTTTAGTAACAATGTAAAAGTAAGAACCAAGTGGTTAGTTACCGGAAACAAGATTACCAAAGAAGAAGTAGAACGCGCCATTAAAGAACAAAAAGAAGAGAATGAAGAGCATCATGAATTGCAAGGGTAGTAGCATACTAAAATTAGTGTTCTTTCTGTTTTTGATTTCTGGAAATGTAATCAGTCAGCAATTAACAAAGCAGGAAGCAATACGACTTACCTTAGAAAATAACTTTGGAATATTAATCGCTACCAATAACATAGCTGTAGCAAAAAACAATAAAGGAGTTCTTAATTCTGGATATCTACCTACGTTAACCGGTAATGCCGGAGCGAATTATCAATCTGCCAATAGCACAACATCTTTTGGAGGAGCGATAAACCCCAATACGGGAGAGCCTCGTTCTGATATTGAAATTGAAGATGCAGAAACGCAACGGTATAATGCAGGGTTAAATCTTAATTATACGTTATTTGATGGTTTGGGGCGGTTTTATAATTATAAGAGATTAAAAGAGCAATATAATCTTACAGAATTACAGGCGAGGGAGACTATAGAAACTACGATTTTGCAATTATTCTCTGTATATTATGAAGTAGCCAGGTTGTCTGAAAATAAAGAGATTCTTGAAGAAACACTTCGTATTTCGAAAGAACGTATTTTAAGATCTAATTACCAGTTTGAGTACGGTCAGAATACAAAACTTAATGTGCTTAATGCAGAAGTTGATGTCGCTAATGATAGTATTAATTTACTAAATACAAGGCAACAATTAATAAATACAAAAAGAGATCTGAATGTAATTTTGGATAATGACTTAACATATGAATTTGAGGTGGATACCATTATAAAATTTATCCCAAAACTTGAGTTAGAGGAGTATCTATCAAAATCGACAGAAAATAACATAACGCTTTTACAAAATGAAAGTAATATTCGAATTAGCGATTATGATATCAAAGTAAGTAAATCTGGATATTTACCTAGCATAGGATTAACAGGATCATATGGCTGGAATGAAAATCGAAATCCGCCTTCAGC
Source organism: Aquimarina macrocephali JAMB N27 (assembly GCF_000520995.1). Taxonomy (GTDB): domain Bacteria; phylum Bacteroidota; class Bacteroidia; order Flavobacteriales; family Flavobacteriaceae; genus Aquimarina; species Aquimarina macrocephali. Next base: position 75,343 of record NZ_JACA01000036.1, read on the forward strand.
ATTCTTTCCTGGTAATGTTTCAGATACCTACACACTAGGGGCGGGAGTAAGCCTTACCTGGAACCTCTTTGATGGAGGCAATACGATTACAAGAGTAAAAAATGCTAAAATAGCGTTGGATAACCAGGAAATTATAAAAAGTCAGATAGAGAAAGAGGTAAAAAGAGATATCGCTAATGCGTTAGGAAATTATGAGAACCGTTTGAGTGTGTTTAAGATTCAGCAGCAGAATGTAATCACGAATCAAAATAATTTTGAGCGTTCGCAAGAACGTTTTAAACTAGGTCAAATAACTTCTATAGAGTTCAGGCAGGCACAGATCAACCTGATTTTGGCAGAAACCAATAAGAATTCGGCAAAATACGATGCTAAAATTGCAGAACTTCAGCTATTACAGTTAACAGGGCAGTTGTTGAATATAGAATTCTAAGGAATAGAATACCAGTCTAGATAAATTTTATAGAATATCAAGGTGTCACTTTGAGTGATTTTTAAAGAAAATTATTAAAATCAAACTCTTGATCATATAAAAGAATAAGAGGTGTTATATTTAGTTTATGTTCGAATACCATTTTCAATGTCCATATTGCTGGGAGGAAATATCGATGCTTTTGGATCCTTCTGTACCGTATCAGGTATATGTTGAAGACTGTGAAGTATGTTGTAACCCTATTGAATTGCATCCACGATTTGAGAACCGAGAATTGGTATCTTTTGAAATATTGAATATCGAACAATGATAATAAATAGCTTATTACAAGAGTGTTATGATATTTTATATTTTTTTAATAAAAATAGTGTTGTTTAAATTAAAAATGATTGTATATTTGCACTCCGATTACAAGATGAGATATGAACAGGATATAATCGGCAGTTCTTATAAAAGAAAATTTACAAATCAGGTTTCTGATTTACATAATATACATCGCGGGATAGAGCAGTAGGCAGCTCGTCGGGCTCATAACCCGAAGGTCACAGGTTCGAGTCCTGTTCCCGCTACTAGCAATGATAAGGGTTTCAAGAAATTGAAGCCCTTTTTTTATTGCCTTCCTAAAACATACCTAAAACAAAAGATAGTTTTGCTCGATGTGTTCTTCATTTTTCCCCTGTCAATTTAGAAAGGTATTTGTTGCTTTATTATTTGTTCAGTATTTTATCTTTGATGTAGGGTATTTTAGATATTTAGACTTTTTATAAGTTAAAGCAATGATTAAATTCCTTCAATATTCCATTTTTCATTGAAATAAATATTTATTGCATCGGCTTTAGGTTTAATCGGTGTCAGTTTACTAATAATAATGTTGTATGCCCATTCTCTGTTGTCCATTTTTATATCTTCTACAGTACTGTATCTCAAATCTATTTCTGTAATTAAATTATTAATTTCTACCCCTATAATTGTTAAATTATTTTCTATTGTATATAGATATTCACCTAATAGACATTTTGTTTCTTTAGTCATGAAAGGAGAGGAGTTTAATTGTGATAATTCAGTATAATGCTGAACATAATCATTTGATATGTATATATAAGTTAATCGGATAAAGTTGGGATCCTCTTTACGCATTTTAACTTTATATCCAGCCTTGGGTATAACTTCTCCATCTGGTAAATCATTACCAATTAATGGAATGTTATCAAGAGTCCAAAAATATACTTTTTCACCAAATGCAGATATATCTGGTTTATCAGTTTCGAACTTGTAATGAAAAAAATCATCAATTAAAAAATTTAAATTTTTTTCTATGATCTCGGTGTATCCCAGCCTATGTATAAATTCAATTTCGGAAGGAGCGTTAATCAATTCACTTATTCGATTAAATTTAATTAATTGTTCACCGAACAGTTTTTCTTTACCTATTTTTTCTTCTTGGTGTTTTGATAGCTGGGTCATCATATTTGACACCATTTCGCTCGTTTTCTTATTTTTATAGCGTTCTTTGAAGTAATCTATAATATAGATACCTAGAATAAGAGTTAAAAGTAAAATTCCTAATGTAATAGTGATTTTAAAATATATTTTTAATTTCTGAATTCTTTGTGAAATAATTTCTTGTGCAATCTTAAATCTTTGTGTTTTGGTTAACCCAAGTGTGTTTAATTGATTTTGAAGATGTATGCCGAACACTTCTGATTCTAAGATATTTGATCTTTCTTTACTTGGAATACTAGCAATTTTTTTGTTTTTTGCCTTTAACTTAATTTGATAAGCTTTAAGAATAACAGCGATAATAAATGCTACCAAAGCAATGGGCGTAGTTATATCTTGAATTGTACTCCACATAATTAATGGTTTAGATTTTCAATATCATTACTATATTTAAACTTTATATGAAAAAAAATCCCTCAGGACAAAATGTTGCACTTGAGGGGTTGTGTTTATAACATAAATATAACAAATTAAATCGTAATTTTTTCCTATGATTTCACATTCTCCGATTTCGTTTTTAAGAGCAGTGATTATATATAATTACATACTAAGATAGGGCTGGGATAAAGCCTCTACGGCACGTCTTTTTAAAAAAGCGGTATACCTAAAGGCAGCCTTCCGACCTTTTTAAAAATGATGCGCCTGCGCGCCCCGTATTTGTTTTTCCCTTTTCGCCCAAAACTCTGCATGCAATTAATAAACACCTTAAAAATAGAAATCATGGAAAATGCAAAGAAAATCATTATCGGAAAAAACCTTAAAGCTTCAGAAAAATTTGGAAACTCTTTAGTAGAAGGTGCAATATGCCTCGACAGTTTAAAAGATGAAAATATTAAGAAATTCACTTATGAATATGATGGTAAAACTTATCTGAATATCAAAGTCGTGGAACGTAGAGAACCTTCAAAATTTGGTAAAACACACTACATCGAAATAGATCAGTTTGTACCACAATCACGAGAAGAGGCTGAATAAGCTTTCTTTCCTTAAAGATCAATCCTCTCATCACTATTGGTGAGGGGATTTTTTATGTCTCCTTTAATTATTCGCATCACATATGACCCATTCACAGATTTAAAAAAGTGGCTTTGTTTTTTTAACGGCAAATCTAAAACCAAAAATCCAAATGCAATTTCACTTCCCTCATTGCGTCATTGGATTCTTTGATTTTGCTGCACATGGCATGAAAAAACAAAACCACATATTAATTTTTAAATCTAAATGTCATGACTATTTACGATGCAGCAAAAATCCTTGGATTAACAGGTGAGATCACCCCTAAAACAACCAAACAGGCTTTTAGAGAAGCCTCTAAGAAATATCATCCAGATGTTAACCCTGCTGGTGAGGATATGATGAAAATTATCAATGAAGCTTATGAGGTTCTAAAAGACTATCAAGGTCAAACCAAAGACCAACAAACTGATTACGGTGATACATTGAACGAAGCTTTAAACAGTATCATAAATCTTTCAGGTCTGGTCATTGAAATCTGTGGCTCATGGATCTGGATCACTGGAAATACCAAAGATCATAAAACAGCGTTAAAAGAGGCTGGTTTTAAATGGGCATTTAAGAAACGTGCATGGTATTTCAGACCAGAAGATTATCGAAGCAAATCAAAAGGCTCAAAATCACTTGATGAGATCCGTAGCAAATATGGTTCACACTCTCCTCAACAACCTCACAACAGACTTAAAGGAGGGCGCTAAATATAGCCCTTACTTTATAAGCCTTCATCATTAGATGAGGGTTTTTTTATGCTCGTTAATAATGGTATTTACATTGAGCTAGAGGTGTCAGTTACCTTGTAAACTAAACGATGTTCCTTATCGATTGCCTCTATCTGTGTTTTTAATTCCAGTTTGAAGCTGTCACCCTTTCATTGTTTTAAGCATCATATTTAGAGTTAATGTCTCGACTTGGCTTTGGCAATCTCTCTACTCTTATGCAAATATAGTCGCTAGATTTCCAAAAGGAGGATGCAAGACCAAGCCCTTCGGGGACACGAACATTTTTTGAGAAAAACAAAAAATAACCGCTGCCATCTTGCCCGTCATGCTTCGCGCCAATTATTGCACCGCTTTCGAGATCACAAAAGCCAAATGGATCGAAAAAGCATTTAAAATAAATGTTTAATCTTAAATATTAGAAATTATGGCAGGAACAGCAAAACAAAATGGAGTAGAAAAAAAGACTCCAGCAGCGAACACAAAAAATGGTGCAACAACAAAAACAACACCACCAGTGAAAAAGCTTGCACAGGAAGCAATTGATGTAAAAGTCACTAAATCCTTAGAAGAGCGCATTACCAACTTTGAAAAGCTCAAAGGGTTAGCAAATCAAAGAGAGAGATTAACGACCACATTGAATGATCTAAACAAGTTTAAATTCAATAACGGCGATAGTTGTGTATTTTCAATTAAAGATGAAAATTACAAAGAGTTCAAAACATCTAATAATAATTTAATCCAGATTGTTACCGATGTTCTTCAGGAGACATTAACATCCCGAAAAACAGAGATTGAAAATGAAATTCTAAACTTTGATCTTTAAAAATCTTTTTCTCAATAATCCTCTCACTTCACTGTGAGGGGATTTTTTTATGCTCTCTTGGCAAAAAAATAGCCCCATCGGATCATCCTGTGGGGATTTAAGACAATGGGGCTTGGTGCGAACACCTATCTTTTTTAAGATGTACATAGATGTATAGAATAATAGAGGGGTGTTCAAGTGTGAAATTACAGCATTCTTACCTCATTCATCCTTCACAAAATTACACTAAGTCAAAGCGAGTTTGTCTTATCTTAAATCTTTGCTCGGTTCATGTCGTTAAGAGCTGCTTTTCTTATTTTTTGATTTTACTCTGCACGCTCAGGACGGCTCTTTGTGTTTTCCCATCTTTAAAATCATTAAGAGCAGAAACTATAATGCCAGGATCAACGCTCAGTACTTTTGATATCTTCAGGAGGTTAAAAAGAGTGGTGTCATAAACGCCTTGCTCAATTTTACTAATTGTCGATAAACCTAGTCTTGAGTTTTCGGCTAAATCCTCTTGTGTCATGTCCTGCTTATTACGAAGATATTTTATAATATCTCCAAGCTCAGTTTTCATGTTTTCTTTATCTTGATTAAGAATGGGCAATACAAAAATCTCGCATATATACAATTAAGATTGGATAGTTCTTGCATTTGTAGCAGTCCCTCTTTAATTTGGTAATTAACTGGTAGTATACAACCATTTAGAGGGGCGGTATTCTCCCACACAAGTTTATCGCTCCTCGTTTCCCTTTTAATAAATATGTATCGCCTCAGGCGATGCTTTTAACGGGAGTCATTCCAAAGTATGGAATGGCTTTTTTTCTGTATCAGAATCCTTGTCTCAATTCGTAAAGCGTAAAAGCTAAAAATAATCCGAAGATTTTACTGCTTTCCGTCGTGAACTAGGAAAGGCAATAAAATTTCGTTGATTTTCACCCAAGCACTTCTCGCGAAGTGTTTTTCCCTTGACGGATTCAGCCGCTTTGTAGCGACAATTCTTGTCGCCCCAAAAAAATTATGTTTTGGGGCGCAAGTTCATTTGAAGAAGGTTTTTGCTCTAATAAGCAAACGTTCAGGCAAGCCGAAACATAGACAACAATTAAAAAGGAAAATTTTAATGAATATCTATGATGCAGCAAAAATACTTGGAATTTTTGGAGAGATTACACCAGAGAAGACAAAAACAGCTTATCGGGCAGCCTGTAAAAAATATCATCCTGATATTAACAAGGCAGGCGAAGAAATGATGAAAATCATTAATCAAGCTTATGATGCACTTAAAGATTATCAAGGCGAAATTAAAGAACAACAAACAGATTACAGTGATTTATTAAATGATGCGCTTAACGCCATTTTGAATATATCTGATCTTGTAATTGAAATTTGTGGCGCGTGGGTTTGGGTGACAGGGGATACACGAAAACATAAAGATGTTTTAAAAGAAGCCAACTTTAGATGGGCATCAAAAAAGAAAGCGTGGTATTTCCGCCCAGAAGATTTTAAGAGCCGTTCCAAAGGCAATAAAACACTTTCAGAAATCCGTGAAACTTACGGTTCATATGCTCCAAAGCGTTTTATTCCTATGATTCAAGGGGGTGCGTAATGAAAATTCAAGCACTCAAAAAAGACTTTATCAAAACCATTGATGAAATGGATCGTTCTAAACATAGGCAAGAGCATTTTAGAAATTTTTGTGAAATGTCTTATTGCGCTCATGCAAAAATCACAGCTCAAAACCAGATAAGAGCAGACAAATTAGAAGATCAATATATGTCTATCGTTGGCACTTATAAAAATAAAGATGATGTACGTTTAATGCCTAAATTGGTTGGTCTGACAATCCAAGCACTTCACGAAACAGGGTGTGATTTTTTAGGCGAACTTGCAGCGGAACTTGGCGCACTTGATAAGAAAAATGGACAATTTTTCACGCCTTATCATGTTGCTAAACTTATGGCGCATATCACATTGCCCGACATTGAAAGCCTTATCAAAGAAGATGGTTTTTTTACATTAAACGACCCCGCAGCGGGTGCGGGTTGCATGGTTTTATGCGCTGCTGACATCGTACAGGAAAAAGGCTTTGAGCCTATGGACTGTATGAGTGTGCAAGTCACAGAACTTAATAAAAGTACCTATCATATGCTTTTTGTTCAGCTTGCTTTGCGCGGAATTGCTGCGGAAGTTATTCATGGCAATTCATTATCACTAGAAACATTTGAAAGTGCATATACACCTGCTGCAATTCCTTTCCTTGGTAGGCATGGGCGCATGTTCAAAGAAGTGCTTAAAGCTGAAATACCTGTTCGGGCTGATTTTGAAGTCATGCCGATATTAAACGCCGATCAACTCGATTTATTCAAATAATAGATTTCACCAACGAGCAGCCCGTAAAGGGCTGTTCCACGGTGCAATTTTGCATCAATAAATATAAGGAGAACTTAAAATGACACTTCAAATGATACCACTTAACCAAATTAAACCATCAAAAAACAACCCGCGTAAGAGCTTTGACGATCATACGATTGCAGGACTGGCCGCAAGCATTAAAACAGATGGGCTTTTGCAAAATCTTGTCGTTGCCAAACCCAAAGGCAAAGCAAAAACCTATACTATAATTTCAGGAGAACGTAGATTTAGAGCATTATCTTTATTAGTTGCGAATGAAGATTTGCCAAAAGATTTTGATGTTCCTGTTAAAATAGAGGATGGCTTAACAGATGAAGAAATGCACCGCATCGCCACAATAGAAAATATACAACGTGAAAATCTATCCCCTTTGGAAGAAGCGGCGGCAGTTGTTGGCTTGTTACAAGATCATATGAGCCTTGATGATATTGTCGCGCAAACGGGTTTAAGTCTCTCCACAATAAAACGCCGACTTGCTCTTTCTGCTTTATGTGATGAAGCAAAAGCAGCCCTTAATAATAAAGAGATTACATTATCCCAAGCCGAAGCCTTGACCGTAGGAACGCAAAAACAGCAAGTCGATTTAATAACACAACGCAATTTATCTCATTTTGATGTTGATGATATTAAGGAGTATATGACTGATGATAAAGCCTGTCTTTCTCATGCTCTATTTGATACGAAACTTTATAAAGGAACATTTAGCAGTGATTTATTCGGAGATGATGACACCACTTTTTTTGATGACATGGATGCGTTTTGGACATTGCAAAATGAAGCCATTCAAATCCGAGAATATGAACTGTCATTAGATGGCTTTGCTCCTATTGAAATTATTGAAAGAGGGTACTTTTCTGATTGGCAATATTCGCAGCCAGAGGAGGACGAAACTGGTGGGGCTGTTATTCATGTCATGCCATCTGGAGAGGTTGAAATTCATAAAAACCTCATCAATCGCAAACTTGATGAAAAAGCTGTTGAACTTGCGGAAGCAAAACCACGCGCCACATATTCAAAGCCTATTTGTGAATATATCGCTATGCATAAATCAATAGCGGTACAAGCTGCCTTACTGGAAAACCCACGCATCGCAAAAGAGCTTGCTATTGTTCAAATGCTATCGAGGAGTAATGGCATTAAATTAGATTTGCATAACTGTTTGTCTTATTTTGATGAAGAAGAAAGTCAGTCAAATTCGTTTGAGACTATAAAGACAAGTATAATATCGGTTTTAGCGACCTTTAAAATACTTGATAGTGATGAAATTCCATATCTTATATATTCTTTTTTTAACAATTATCGTAATTCAGTAACAAGCTTAGATTATTACATAATCCTTAAAACCCTAAGTAATGAAGAGCTAGAAAACATGCATTCACTTTTAACCATATTATGCTTTGGTCAATTGCAAAGTGATCGGCTTGATACAAATGAGGAGAGTTTATTTAACCGTGTTGCTCAGGATTTAAAAGTTGATATGTCAGAATGTTGGATACCAGATGAACCATTTTTGAAACGCCGTAATATGAGCCAGTTAAAAGAGATCATTAGTGAAAGCAAATTATCGCATCTTTTTGGGACTGGTGATGGTTATAAGAAAGGTAAATTGGTCAAATCTATGGCTGATAATTTTAAGCGCATTCGTTCTTTAGAAAAACCGTCTGCCAATGAGCAAAAAGCATATGATTGGACACCAGAAGCGTTTCAATTTCCTGCAATAGACCCTGATAAAATTATGCCAAGTGAATAAAATAGCATGTCCTCGCGCCTTATCTGGCGTGAGGCTTATCTTTATTCTATGGTGTTTAAGAGGACTAAATGACGTATAGCATAATTAAAAAATTCTTTTACACTGAGTTTTGTTCTTGGCCTGATGAAATCGAGCTTTGCGTAACGCCTCGTTTGCATGACCAAATTGAGAGTGCGCGAAATATTTTAAAATATAACTCCAATGTTCAAAAGCTCTATATAGAAGTACCATCAGAGGTGATTTCAAAACAAAGCTTTATTGATATGCAATATGCTTGTCGTTTTGAAATGCATAGCATTATCGTTGAAGATGTTCATGTGCGTTATTATGTGGAATCAGCATGGTCTAAAACGATCCGCGCCGAATATGATTTCACACATCTTATACCTCATCCCGTGATTGAAGTTTTAAACAATGAAAACCAAGCTTTGGATGCAAATATAGCCGAGCGTTATGGTACACAGGATTCTGGTGTTTTATATGAAGTGCAAACCTTAACCGCTTCTGATGGTTGGCTCAATACATGGTCAGTTATAGATGATGACAATAAAAGCATTCCCCAGACCTTTACAAGCTATCGAGCCGCACAAAAAGAAATTGATGAACATATCGCCGATACCAACGAGGCGATTGAAAATGGTGATCTTGATGCGGTTATAGATGAATTTAGGATTGTTAAAATATCGCAGATTTAGACCTTCATGATTGCCATTTTTTAAATTTAGGTCATTTGTTACCCGGCACGAAAAAGTGCAGGGCAAAAACCACCCGCATTTAAAACGCGCTGGAACAGATGAAAGCGACTTTAAGAAAAATAAATTCGTTACAACAGTTCCTTTTACCACCGCACATAAACCCTATTAGTGAAAAAACATCCTTCATTAAATACTTGTTAGCATAATCTGGGGTGAATTTTTGTTTAACAAAAAGAGGGGACTGATAAGTCCCTTAAACTTTTAACTTCCGAAAAGCGAAGCGTTCGGACAATAGTCGCGCCAGCGATTTTTTTATTCAGAATAAAATGTAATTTTAGAAATGAAGATTTCTGTTTTATGATTGTCATGCTTTGTTTTACTTTCTGCAATCCAATCTACATTTTGATTACTCATATGATCTGCGAGAATTTCAAGATTACGCCCCTCAATATTTATTGCCCTTTTACCTGCGTGAATAGTTAGACCTTTATCGGCATCGTAGTCCATATAAGAAATTCCAATATAAGGCTGATAGAGCCTATTACCGCCTTTGAACATGATTTTAACGGATGCTGTTTTATGCGCCTCATCTATCGCAAAATATTTACGTGTGATTTTTGGCTCATCATTTTTAAGCACAGCTTCATTGGCTGGCGTTTTAAACGTCAGATTTTCAACTGGCTCTTTTGGTTCTTCCGTGTCCTGTTCTTTAGCAGGGTTGCGGTTCTTCCATTTCTCCGCCAGCTTGTCCGTGTTGAGGTTGTTTGTATTCTTGCTCTGGCTCATGATTCATTTCTGTTTTAAAGTTTTCATACGCAGGCTTAATATGGGTATCTATATACTCACGCATTCTATTCATATGCGTTTGATGTTCTTCTATTTCTTGATCTCTTAGGGCTTCTTTACGCTCTGCCTCTTGTTTTGCGGCTTTAATTTCGGTTGCGCTCATTCCCTCATTGCTTTTAGAGATGGCATCTTTAAGAGCGTATTTATCATCGGTATAAATGAGGCAGTTTTCACTTCCTCTTGATACAGAGACATAGAATTGTTTGTCATAGGCTGCTTTACCCGCTGATTTATCCTGAGACACAATCACGGTTTTTGCTGTTTTACCTTGAGATGCTGGTGAGGTTGTCACATAGCCATGATCTATATGGTGGTTGGTTTTTGGAATGGTTGCACCATTTTCAAGGATGATATCCCCGCGCCAATCAAAGCTTTTAATCTTATAATTTTGCCCATTATGAAGGGCTTTACCCTCTAGGCTTTTGGTGTTTTTAGTAATACGGATCATATCTTTACGGGCGAACTGGATTTCTTGCTTGTTATAGACTTCAAACTTGCCCTTATTTAGCAAAGGTAGAACTCTTGTGTTTTCCTCTTCCTCTGATTTGATGTGAACATTGTCTTTATCGATACTGTTTACGATATACTGCAATCCTGTTTTAAATCCTCTTACATATTGGTGAAACTCAATCGCATCACCTTGATTATAATTATTAGGGTTTTGTTTTTGTTGAGCCGTTAATTGCTTAGAGCGCAATGCATAAAAGTCTTTATCCTTTTTGCCTATACGCCCTTCATCACGTAGTTTTTGACGGATTGTATCGGTCAGAATGCGCCCTTGTTTTTTGCTAGGGGAAACAATGATTGCATCATCGTCTTTTTTCTTAGTATGCGTTAAATATGCATTAGCGACATGTTCATGACGGGCAGCCTTGTTTTTAATCTCAATGATATTATCGTTTTTGTTCAAGGCTTCAAAAGCCGTTCCCATTTCTTCTTTGCGCTGTGTTTCGTTTTTTCTGCCAATAGCAGATGCCATTTTCTCAACGACTTTTTTATAGGTTTCTACATGACGTTGACGCACGATTTCATTAACTCTTGCAGCTTTGACCTTTGATATTGTTTCAATGAGTTTCATGCCGCATCCTGCCTCAACGGAAGAGTGTTGTTTCCAATCTCCTGAAAGCAATAGTCGCGCATTTTGCTTCTCTGCTATTGTGATAAGCTTATTCATAGTCGGAACACCAACAAGCCCTGCTTCATCTATTCCTATGACACCGCCGCGCATTTGTTCTTGCATCTTTGTATCGACTAATAATCTCGCAATTGTATCGGCATTTTCAAACCCTTCTTTGCGCAACACGTTTTTAGCAGCATCGGAAGAGGGGGCGAACATATGGAGTTTCTTATTGCCGTATTTTATACCTTCTTGAATTTCTTTAAGCAGGGTGGTTTTTCCTGTACCAGCATCACCCGATACAAGGATAATTTTATCCTTGCTGTTTAGCACATGATCAACTGCCATTTTTTGCCCTTTGGTAAAATAAGGCGCATCTATTTTATAATTTGGATTAAGGGCTGGCTGTGTTGCTTTGCTGTCGGCTGCGCGTTCGATTAGATATTCTTCTTGCTGGTTCATCCAATCGGTTGTTATGAACTCAATGCCTTTTTTATTTGTGGCACTTAAGATATTATCTCGCGCTTCTAAATTTTGTTTTACTTCTTCAGGGGAAACTTTGCCATTGGTAAGCCTTAATGCATAATCTAAAACACGGTTTTTTTCTATGCCAGAATTACGCTCCATAAAATGCTGTAAGGCTTGATTAATGGCAATGGTTGTTTGGACTGATTGTTTGATTTCTGGCGTTGCTTTTTCTTGATTAAAATCAATTGAAATAGCCCCCGAAGTTTTATCCTTACCATTGCTTTTTTTAGCGTTCACAATTGCGTGATATTCGCTTAAAGATAGACGATCTTTCCAGATAGAATTTAACTCATTTTCAGGAACAGATTTGTTCTTATCATGACGTGTTATTCGTCCTAATTTTGCTTTGTGTTTTGGGTCAGATATTCCCTCTTTTTGAGCGAATGAATTTATCTCCTCATTACGGGTTGAATATTTCTCAATGACTTTGCGATCAACGCCTAAAATTTCCCAACGCTCATCTGTATCATATGTTTCATATCCTGCTTTTTTAAGGTTCTGCCTCATGGTGGAATGATAGAACGCTTCGTAATAAGGGGATTGTTTTTTAACGCCGTAAATCTCTATTGCACGCCATCTATTTTGTTTCTCAAAATATGTTGCATTAATGACCGCGCAATGAGAATGAAGCTGTGGATCTGGCACATAATTTTTGCCCGATTTTAAATCTTGTAATGTTGGTCTTGTCGTATCATGTAGAAATTCTGCATAAGCAATGTTACCCGTTTTAACGTATTCTTTTCCTCTACCTTTTCCTTGTGTTCCGATCTGTGTTTGGATATTGGTTTCAACCTCAAGCATGGTTTTTTTGACCGCATCATGATGCGCATTGATGATATCTTGATCACCTGTTATGGCATGCATAACAGAAACAGATTTAACAGGCGAGAATGTGAAATCATACATCGGTCTGCGATTTGCTGAGTTTCTTGCGGTTAATCTATCGCCTGTATTTGGGTCTTGATTGTGCAATAGGTTTTCAAAATCTTGCGCCTTCACATCACCGCTTAATCCAAGTTTCATTGCCGCATTTCCATGCCATTGACCGATCACTTGCTCCTTCTCAGAGTAGTAATCATTCATCGCTAAATTCACCCGAAAATAGGAAATAGCAGCGGCGGTATTTTTACTTGGTTCAATGCTTAACATTCATCAATCTTTATTCTTGTTGTTCTACGACGTTTCAATATGTTCCTGTCGGATTTGTCATAAAATTTCAGTAGACTTCACGTCTTAGCAAGCTAAGACATCTACAAATATATAAAAATAATCCTTAACTTTGAATCAGTTAACGCAATTAGAGGTTGTTCTATCAACATTAGGAATCACTGAATCATATAAAATTCAATGAAAACAGATGGCTTGATTCCAGCCTTGAATCAGAAAAAAAATCTATGCAAAGCGACAAAATATACGAGCTGTTAAATAAAACCCTTTTCACATGGCCACAGCACTCATCTGATAAATTTACAATTGGAGATTCCTTTGAAGGGGTGCAAATTTTTGGTGCAACTGGATCGGGAAAAACGAGCGGAAGCGGAAAACATATTGCCAAGTCATTTTTAAAAAATGGCTATGGTGGTTTGGTTCTTTGCGCCAAACCATCCGAGCGTAAAACTTGGGAAGCTTATATTAAAAATGCTGGTCGAGAAAAAGACATGGTGATTTTTTCTCCTGGGCGTAGGTCTTTTAATCCAATTGCATATGAGCAACAACGCTTTGGAAAAGGCGCAGGTGAAACGCTCAATATTACCAATCTCATTATGAGCCTGAATAATCTTGCACGTAATTTTATGGCAGGTGAGGGCGGTGAAAATGGGAGTGAGAAGTTTTGGGAAAATGCTGTGCAAAGAGCGATATCAAGAATGATTGATTTGCTCAAATTAGCGGGCGAAGATTTAAGTATAATGAATATGCGTGAGGTGATCGTAAATGCTCTTACAAAGGAAAATGCAGAGCAGTTTTTACAGATCAATAACATTATGAATGATCCAGAATCTGGTGATGCAGATATAAATATTGCTTTTGAAAAATTACAGCTTATGCAAGAAGATAATTACTGTTTGCGCTGTCTTTTAAAGGCAATTGAACGAGATGATTTGACGACCTCACAGGAGAATGCAAGATCTCTGGTTCAGAGTTATTTTTTTAAAGAATTTGCATTACTTTCTGAGCGCACAAAATCGATTGTGATTGAGCAATTTTTAGGACTGATTGCACCCTTTGAAACGGGCTTACTTCAAAAGCAATTCTCATCTGAAATTTCAGATGATCTTTGGCCAGAATTAACCTATGAAGAAGGTAGAATTATCATCTTGGATTTTCCTGTTAAGGAGCATCTAATTGCAGGTGTATATGCGCAAGGGCTTTACAAATTTATCTTTCAACAAGCTATGGAGCGAAGAGATACAGATAAAGAAGAAAACCCTCGTCCATGTTTTTTATGGGTCGATGAAAGTCACCTATTTATGAACCCTGTCTATGATGCGTTGTTTCAATCAACGGCGCGCTCATCTCTTTGTGCAACTGTGCTACTTTCGCAAGGGATTAATAGTTATTACGCTGCAATGGGATCAAGCAGAAGTGAATCGCGCACAAAATCCTTATTGATGAATTTAACAACAAAGATTTTTCATGCATCAAACGATCATGACACCAACACCTATGCATCTGATTTGATTGGTCAGGATTTTAGGGAAATGACATCTATTCAAAGAAAACATACTGAGCTTGGTCAGGCGACACTTGCAGAGCATTTATTCCCGAAGGTTTTTCCGCATGAATTTACCATGCTTGAAAAGGGGGGAGATAAAAGCAATGGCTTTAAAGCTGAAGCGATTATCTTTAAAAGCCCCTCAAGAGGCTGGTCTACGAAAGAGACATATCTAAGGTGTAAGTTTGCACAGAGGGATTAGATTTACATCAAGTCAAGAGTCTTCATTTCTTCTTTGAGTTTTTCAATTTCATCTATGCCAGTATATTTGTTCATAGAAAGGCTATAATCTATTCTGCCCGCATATTCTAATATTCGTTGCGCTTTTTCTGAATCTGTTAAATTTGGTTCTGGTAAGGCATCAATTTTATCTTGAATAAGTTTCATGACTTTTTCACCTTCCCATTCTAGAAGGAGATTGGGGTAATCATCCCTTAAGGTATCCTGAAGAATAGTTAGCTCAACATCCCATTTAGAATCTTCTAGAAAACACGCAAGATTTTCCACTTCTAATCCTGCATCAACTCCGGCACTCTCATAAAAATTATCAGCCAATGTGTCTAGTTTACCACCAAGTATATATAGTCGACTAGTTTCAGTACATTCTTCATTTGGTCGTCGTTGAATTGGCACCACTTACCACCCTTATCTTTATTTTATAATGTGGTATTTTTACAATTCTATTTTATTTTTGTCAAGTTTATGGGAAAGAATGAAGAATGATATTTCCTGACAGATTTTTTCTTGTTCTTCAGCAATATTCGATATTTTTATTCTTTGAATATTCGCACTTATTTTTTCTAATGCTTTTAACCTTTCCGAAATTGCACCGTCTTCATAAATAATTAAAACATATTTGCAATATGCGATAGCCCAACCCAATTGTATGAGCGAAAAAGAGGCTTTGTCTGTTTTTGTCAGAATGATAATAAAATAGCGTGTTTGTTGTAATAATCTTAAATTATTGAATGGATGTATAATTTCTTTAGCATTTGTAAGACCCGTATCCTCATATCTAATTTGAAAGTCCTGAAATTCTTTTTTTAAATTGTGAATGATATTTTGAATGGTTGCTTTTTTTAACTCAAGTGTTGTTTCGTCATTAATCAATCCACTTTGTGGTGTGGAGAGAAATATAATTGGTTTTTGAAGCTCTAAAAATCGATTCTCAATATGTTCTAGACTAGGAGGAGCACATTTTGAAACATATCCGTGAAGTGTGTCTTTATTAGGGATAAAATTTGGTGCTTTATAATAATTCTTTTTTTTATTAGAAAGATATCTTCGAATAGCAGGATCAATAGCATTGAATTTTTCTTTATGATCGATACTTGAAACTAAAATGGGTTTAGTCGCTTCATCTGTATAGTTTTGATGTGTTATTTGTTCTAATAATATAGAGCCCGATAGAACTCTTAAACGATCAAAAGTACTATACGTGCCAAGCATGATTTCATTTTCTATACTATGAAAACAAATTTTTAGATGAAGTCTTTTTCTCTCATCAGGCGTGTTTAAATCAAAAAAGATCACATTATCATTTATAGAACGGTACTTTCCTTCATAATTTTGACTGAATCCGTCAGGTACATTTTCTAATGCTGCATTAAACTCAGAATGTGTTTTTAACAAGCCTCTTCCGATTTTAGGATATTTATCATATTTACTACTGCCAATATCTAAAAAATAGAAAAACCAAATTCTATCTTCAAAAGGATGTTTCAGAGATTGAAAATATTTTTTAGCAAACCGAATAATTGTTTTGGCTTTACCGACATTACTGTCCGAATTAAAAATGAATGATGAAACAAGTGGACTTATTTCTTGATCTTTTAAAATCTTCCTACATCCCTCTATAGAAGACCTCTTTATCCCTGTGATTCCATTTTCATCAAGCCATTTCGTAAAATGATTAAGTCCTCCTGAACTTTTTATTATTTTTTTGTACCAAGCATCTAACTCTTCTATCAAGATTTTTAGCTCGCCTTTATAATCTTCCATAAAATGATGTGGGAATTTTGCTTTTCAATTTAACAAATCCGATTGGATTTAAAAACCTGAAATTGGATTTGTTTAAATCCAAAAGATTTTTGTTGAATTAGATTAAATCCAATAAAGTGCTTTTTGCCAGTGTTTTACGGGTGTTTCAGATTGTTTTTTGGCCGAAATTTGACCAAGGTTTATTTCTAAACACATTGTTTAATCTAAAAATATTTCAATTATGGGAACAAAAATTATAGCAGGATTGGCGCAGAAGCTGCGTTTTCTTGCAAAGCAATCACAGCAGAAAAAAGATGTTGAAACAGAAAACGAGAAGACTAATTTTCGTGTCGGGAAAGAATATGATACAGAGCAACTAACATTTGAACGTTGCAACACACAAGTTTTTGAAAAAACCCTAGAAGGTTTAGAACAAAAAGCCTTGAGAGAGAACTTAGATGAAGCCACTCTTAACTATCATTGCGATTGCGTTAAAAATGAAATTGAAAGAGCAGTTTCTACAGAAATACATTTACGACAGAACAAAGCTGAGAAATTAGACGTTTATACGGGTATTCATAACGAAGATTATATTGAAGAACATTATCAATCGCGTAGTGATTATCATACGCATCAAGAACAGATGAAAGTTGATAAGAGGTTTAATACATTAAAGAAGCAGCAAACACAGCTTGGATTTATTAAAGATGAGATTCAACTAAAACAAAACATTGTTGATACTCACGAAACCCCGCCTCTTGTACGTAGCTTTTTCAATATCAAATTTGTCTATGTTTTCGTGCTGAGTAGTTTTGCTATGGGCGATGGTATTTTAGTATTTAACTCTCTGCAAAATCTCGGGGAGGGTGTACCAAATAGTTTTTTATTGTGCCTGACGCTCTTGATTGCTTGTGCGGTATGCATTGGCGCTCATTATACAGGAGATGCTATGGCTAAGAAAGGCGCATCAAAACCATTCTGGGCAGCATTTTTAATTTCAATATTTTTTGTGTTTATTTTAGTTGCCTTGCGTATTGATGGAGCATCAATGACATTAAGTCTCCTGAACCTTGCCTTTTTTGGCATTGCCTGTCTTATTTCTTACAAACGATCTCTAACCAGTGATTACTGGTCTGTATGTTCTCGTTTAAAAGTTCTCAAAAATCGTAAAGCACATTTAGAAAACAATCTTTTATTCGAGCAAAAAGCATTCGAAGCAGAAACAGAATCTGTTTTATTATCTGTGCGCCACTGGGTCAAAGAAGAAACCACAAAAGATATTCTGCATAATAAATTAAAAGAAAAAAACTTGAGTAAAGCGATTGAGGGCATGACTAAAATCTTGCTGGGCTATCACGGACGTATAGAAATTATTCGCAAAATTACGTTAAATAAAATTGCTTTAAGAGAAGCACGCAAAAAACGAAATAGTTTTAGAGTTTTTGATTTCGGGCTAACGGCCCAGATTAGATCATTATTTGCTAGCATTCTGGTTCTTTTTTGTCTTGCATCTTGCACAAATGATGTGGAGCAAACAAATACGGTAGTTTTATTAGACTTAACAGCAAGTGGTAATGCTATTCCAGATTCTCAAGCTGTTTTATCACATCTGTCTATGGATGCTGGACAAGTGACCTTAACAGCCATCAGTGATGCTCATTCATACCCATACCAAACAGTTGTTCTTCCAGCACCAGCTCCGTTTTTGGAAGCTGTGAAAGAGGAAGAAGATATGCGCATAGCCAATTTTGAACAACGCTTTAAAAGTGCTTATGATGCGTTACCATTGCCATTGGAAGACGTAACTCAAAGCCTCATCTTCTCTGCCTTGGCACAGAGCTTCAAAGCTTTATCTAAAACAAAAAATGGGAAGCATCGACTGATAATTTATTCTGATTTAATTGAGCATGAGGCAGGAGGGGTTAACTTCTATGCATACGCCTCAAATCCTCGTATATTATTAACAGGTTATGATGAAATAATGGCAGCGTTTAGAGCAGAATATGATCCTGAGAAACAATTATTTGTAAAAAATTTAGAAGTCGTAATTTATTATTCGCCAACGAAAGCTGCTGACGAGTTATGGAGGTTTCAGCAGCAATTTTATACGCGCTTTTTTAAAGAGTTTGGAGCTGCCTCTATAGAGTATCTCCCATTTTATATTGCGCCAGATAATACGATATCTCAAACGAATTAAAATTATGAATTATGGGACTGCACGAACAACTACATAATACACCACGTTATAGCGATAATATGATCCTCGTTGGATTTTTTCGCTGGAAAGGTTGGGCTACACTTAGAGATACTTTGTTTAATAGACACATACGCATAGGGCTTTTCATATATACGGCTTTTGTGAGAACCCTTGCTATTCTAGCGGAATGCTTTGCCTATCCTCTTAGGTGTTTTTTTCGCCATAAAAGCGGAAAGCTGGGCGGAAATGGATTTTTCATGCTGGGTTTTTCAGGATGGATGATAGCCCTGTTTAATAACGAAAGCTCTTTCATCGGTTACTATTCATACATATCTAAATCTTTCGAGTTTATCTATGTTTTGATCTTTACATGGCATTATGAGCAATTCGCAAGTGATGAATTTATAGCTGCACTTTGGCAACCGCAAAGCAGTGCCTTGACCATATTTCTATGCTGCTTTTTAGTTGCTGCTATCATCCAGATCATCACTCGAAAATTAGGCTATAGAAGCTCAAATTCTTGGTCTAAAGGCCAGAGCGTTATTTGGTCTGTAACTCACAAATATGTGCGCTTATCTCGCGGATTTTGGGAGGTACTTTTTGAAGCATCAGCAGTGGTGGTCGTGGGTCTTCTTGTGGATCATTTTCTAGCTGACTTTCGCTTTGCACTCTATTTATATATTTCTGCATTTTGCCTTTTTGCGCAAGAACTTGCAGATTATTTAGCTCGTGTACCATTTCAAAAATAATCTATTATGAGTAAAATTACGTTGTTGAGCATCCTAATTCTCCTCTATCCACTTCTGAAGATAAGATGGCGCAAACTCCTTGGTTCAAGCCGAGTTGCAGCATTTATCAGCGCAAAAATGCTGCGCCCTATGGTGCAATATGTTGCGCAATTTCGAGAGTTATTTTCTAAGAAAAAACACTCCCCGTTTATGGCTCTTTTTCTGAAGCATTTCGATGCGCAAAAGGGTGCATTTCAAGATCGGGCTTTACGCAAAAAAGTTTATGACCAGCTTTATGATAGGTTGAGCCAGGGAACGAATTACAAATCACTATACAGAATAACGGCCAGTCATTTGCATCCCGATAAGCTGCGAACATCAACGTTAAGTGAGAGGGAACTCAACGATGTTTTTAGATATTTTCAAAAGCATTTTAAACATCCAGATAATTTTTAAATTTTAAAATTATGAATAATACGACATATGATTTATACGAACAGCCTCAACCAAAGAGAATTGAGACCATTGCCAAACTTATTGCTGAAACAGAAAATGATACGCTTATGCGACGATGCGCAGAAAAACAAAGACGCGCAAAATTAAAGCAAGACCTTGATATCACGATTTTTTACCACCGTATTTTTAACAGATGTGTTCATTTGATTGTGTCATCGAAAGGGTATTTTGAAAACGCTCATTTTTGGTGGCTGCTTAATCATTGTGCAGATAATAAAAATGACCCACATTTTAGAACTGATGTTGCTAAGAATGGTCGCACGATTAGGCACATTCCTGAGTCTTATAAATCTTTGAATATAGAAATAGATAAAGCAGAGTTCACGCGCTTTGAGGGATTTGCTCCTCCTCTTAATCCCTTAAGGAGGAGAGCTGTATTAAATAGAATAGAAAGCTCAATTCAAGAATTGCACTATTATTATAAGACCGAGGATTTTTATGATCTATTGCATGATGTTTTAAACGATCCATGGAAATATTTAGGTGACACACATAAAAAATGAATTTTATTAAAACACGATTACTATGAGACTATCTAATTTATTTAACAAAATAAAAAGTTTAAGAAAACCTTTCACTAAAACTGATATTGATAAACAAAAACAACTCTTAGGAGATATAAAACCGTTTGTCGAAAAACAAAATAGAGAAGAAATGGTGCAACAAAATAACTTGTCCGATAAAGCTGAGGGCGAAATACAACCGTTTACTGATGAAACTCTGAAAGATGCAAAAAAAGAATTAAAAAATGACAAGGATAAGTTAACTAACTTACAGCCAGTTCCAGAACCAACAATAGGAGGCCCTAGAATGGATTTTGCCAGTTTTAGAGCTACTGCGGATAAATTAAAAAAGCATATTGAAAATAGGGAAAATGAAATAAATCGCATGGAAAATATTTTTGATAAAAACAGTAAAGATTTTAATCAAGAGTTTAGTTTAAAAGGGGTTGGTTACTCTAATCATGCAATCAAAGAGATTGAACGAAATGTTGATTATCAAGAAGATATATTGAGTTCTTCTAAAGAAAACCTGATTAATGAATTTAATAATGTATCTTCAAATGATGTGCAAAAAGATTCTAGCCCTGATTTAGAGCCCGAAATTTGAAATATTTAAAAAAATATGCTAGGTTCAATTATGGAAGATTTAGATAAAACAAAAACTAAAGATGTTCTTTGTCCTGATGGAATAAGAAGAAGTATCACAATGCCTGAAGTTAATTGGGAATGTTATGAGTTTCTTTTGAAGTTTCTTTCAGAATTAGAAATCACAAATACAATTAATGATTATCGTGAGCAACATTTGTTAGATAAGAATTACTCTTTTGAAGAATTTTATTCTAATGGTATTGCCATTATGTTCAATTCCATTAAAGATCAATATTTAGAGCAAGAGTCTATAGGCAAGATTTCATCAAACGGCTGATACGACCATGACAGAATTTGGTTATTTTATGATCCTTTTAGGGGCGTTGATGCTCCTTTTCTATCTGCAAGTTTATAACCAACCCAACCGCTTGAACCAATTAAATATAAGGGCGTTATATCCTTTGTAATCGACGGTGACACTGTAATTCTAAAGGATAAGACCAAGCTGAGGTTATGGGCGATTGATGCGCCTAAAAAGGGAGAAGAGGGCGCGGATAGGGCAACTAATTTTCTTAAAAATCTAGTCGATCAAAAGCGGGTTTTTTATACCAAAATGGACATTGATAAATACGGGCGAACAACCGTTGCGCGGATCTTCCTAAAAGATGGACGTGACGTGAACCGGCTTTTAATCGAAAGCGGTCATATGAAAGAATATTGTAAGTATTCTAAGAACTATTACGGGCAGTGTGGTTAATATGGTGTAAAATTTGTATTGTTCTTTTGAAATATTGGCTATTTGTATTCTCAAATGATGTGTTATGCTCTTGAAAAACTTCAAGAGCATAATTTATGACCTTTACAACACCTCCTAGAATTACACCAAGACTAAGGTCTGCTCCTAAAATTAGAGAGTTTTTTTGGTGTGATTTTCCCGAAGATGCACAATTACCAGAGTTTTGGAAAAGCCGTCCTGTTGTTATTCTTTCTTACAGAACGCAGTTATCAGGAGCCGTAACTGTAATTCCATGTACTTCTCAGGATCAGCATAATAATAGATGGGCATTTCCAATAGATACAATATTTGACGGACTGGGTGGGTGGGCAATTTGTGATAAACCTACAACTGTTGCAGTAAGCCGCTTGTCATCGCATAGAGATGGAGTTATTCGAATGAATGAAGAGCAATTTAATGAAATGCTTTCTCTAGTTTTAGATTGGCTTCCAAAACCAAAATTAATATAATGGAATACTTTTTTAATTGACTTTAGAAAATAAATTCAGTTATAATGATGTTACATACGGCTTCGAAAGAATGTCCGCGTCCCAAAAGGGAGATACTTACCAAGGGAGCTTAATCGCTCCCTTTGGCTTGTCATAATTTTGTGTGATAATATATCTTATGGGAAAAATACAAAACAATTGAGTTTCTAACTGAACTCAAATTGCTGATAATCAAATGTGTGTTTGTTTTAAGTTTACGTTAATTCTGTAACATTTTACTATATTAGAACACTCATAAATTAAAGTTTTATCAATAAAATAAACAAATACTAATGGAGGTAATAACCACAAGTTGGATGATGGCTACTCTTTTAAGTGGTTGGATAGGAAACAGAGGTGATTTTTGGCTTTGCAAAGGATTTAATAAACTTCAGAAAAGAATAACTAAAAATATCAATGAACCTGCTAATCATCATATTCAAAGAGCAATCAGAAAATCATATTTAAATGCCGCTTTACTTGCTGTAGATCATATACAAAAACAAAGAAGTTACTACTCTTTAACTGATAGAAGATGGAATAATTTAGATGATATTAAAGACTATATTAATGATCAAATTAGCAATACGAAAAAAGATAGTATTTATATTCGAAAATCAGTTTTAGATAATGAACATCAAAATATTCTTTTTTCAAAAAAAGGAACAACTGCCGAAGAAAGAATGCCAGAGCTTATTAAGAAATTGAAAGACAGTATTGTCAAAGAACTAGAAAGTAAAAGATTACTTATAGAATTAGAGCTTAAGGACTGTATTTACAATGGATGGAAAGAAGGTAGTAAAGAGTTTGATTTTTACAAATTGACTTGTGCTTTTTTCACACAAGAACTGAAAGACAATTCTCAAATATCTACTTACGTACAGACAGAATATCTAGATCATATTGCAGAAGACGTAGGGAATATTTCGTTAAAAGTCGATAACCTTAAAGATGTAATGCATTTACATTATGGGGCTTATAAAAATTTACTTGATGAGATAAGTGAAATAGTAAATACAGGTGATAAGATATATGATAAACTTGAAAATCTCTCCAAAGAAACAGCTCAGCTGGTACTTGATAGTATCAATGACAAAATTATCACACCGAAAGAAATAACTATTTCTGATGAATACCGAATAAGACTCGAAGCTCTTGAGGAGATTGATAATAATGTCATTTCTTTACAGAGGAAAATAGATGGCATACAAAAAGCTATTATTCAGGTAGATGAAGATACTAAAAATAGCTTGCAACAAAACATGTCTGATTTTGAAGACGAACTAATTATTGTTAGAGAGAAAAGAGACCTGCAAGAAAACGAACTCAATGAATTCGTTATTAACGTGATTAGTCTAGCAAAACAGTTAAATGTTTCCAAAAATTCTGATTCAGAAAGATTAGAAAAAGCAAGAGTTTTATTTAAGCAAGCAAAGTATAAAGAACTAAATGATATACTTAATGAAAATGATATAGATAAAGACATTAAGCTATATAAAGAGCGAGGAAAAATACTTGCTAAAGAACTTACAGTTAAAGCACAAGCCACACTGTTAAATAAGCCCAAAGGATGGTTTAAAGATGTTGACAGACTTTATAGTAAAGCAATTGCTATAGTAGAAAGCTACGATACTACTAATAATTATGCCTATTTTTTACATGAGCACAGGCAGATACATAGAGCAATAAAACTTTATGAGAAAGTTATAATTTATTGCCCTGACGATAACAAAAAAGTGGTAGCTTTAAATAATTTGGGAAATTTACAAAAGGCTAAAAATGAATTTGATAAAGCAGAAAAGTCTCTTCAAGAAGCTCTTAGGATTAATAGAAAATTAGTAAAAGTAAACCATGGAGTTTATTTTGCTAACCTTGCCTGCATGACTTTAAATAATTTAGGAAATTTACAAAAGGCTAAAAATGAATTTGATAAAGCAGAAAAATCCTTTCAAGGAGCATTAGAAATAAGAAGAAAATTAGCACAAGATAATCCCGAAAGATATTTGTCTGATGTGGCATCAGTTTTAGTTAATTTAGGACAATTACAAAAGGCTAAAAATGAATTTGATAAAGCAGAAAAATCCTTTCAAGAGGCATTAGAAATAAGAAGAAAATCAGCACAAGATAACCCCGAAAAATATTTATTCGACGTAGCATCAGTTCTAAATAGTTTAGGACTTTTGCTATTAGACAAAAAAGAATTTAATTACGCAGAAAAATATTTTCAAGAAACATTAGAAATATATCAAAAATTAGTAAAAAGAAATTCTAAAGCATATTTATACCTTGTTGCAATGGTGTTAAATAACTTTGCTAATTTACGAAAGGCTAAAAATGAACCAGATGAAGCACAGAAATTTTATTTGAAAGCATTAGGATTATATCGGAAATTAGTACAAGATAACCCTGAAACATATTTGTCAGATGTAGCATTAGTTTTAAACAATTTGGGCATTTTGCAGAGAATTAAAAACGAATATGAGGTAGCAGAAGAATTCTTTCAAGATGCATTAGATATATATCAAAAATTAGCTAAAGAAAACCCTCAAGTGTATTTGATACGTTATGCTGATATTTGCATTGAATTATCTATTTTGTATCAATACAATACAGTCGATAAAGAAAAATCAATCTTATATGCAAAAAAATCGTTAGACGGTTATAGTTCTTATATTCCCGATATACCTCATGCCATACAATGGAGCAAGACAGCAGAAGAGATTTTAGCATATTGGCAAAAGAATTAGTCTTAAACTATAAACTACTTTGACCGCATAATAAGTGATAATATAGATTATGGGAAGTAAGTTGAAAAAATATAAAGTAAAGCAGCGAGGCAAGAATAAGCCAAAATATTATCGACCTCATAGGTAATAATATTTCCTTTTTAAAGATTTTGATTTTGTTATAAATTTCCTTAATCTTGAGGAAATTACCCCATATTAATTTTTATAAATATATTCATTAAAAAAAACTTAGTATGGCTGTTTTCAAAGGGCTTTTTAAATTTGAAATTGAGAACAAAGTATATAAAATTAACCCTTCAGATTTTAATCAAGTTGAACACCCTCTTTTTCAAGACATTACCTTCGATTCTGAGACTCAGGATATATACAAAATTAATATAAATCCAAAATTTTTTAAACCTGAAGATCAAGTTTTTAAAAAATCCTCTGATGTTAATATTTTAGATCGTATCAAAAATTTAACGAATTCTAATTTAAAAAAGAGTATTGATAATCTGGATGGAAAATTAAGTAAAGTTCCAAGGAAAAAAAAGAAACAGTCTTATCGAAGTGTTAATACTGTTTATATTGAACTGAAAACTAACCAAAAAAAAGATTTTAAATTTTATAGTGCACATCCTAAGGACTTGCGTACCAATAATGACAAATGGATTTTAGATGATATAGAAATTGAATCCAAGTTGAACATTCAAATGATTACTATTAAAGTATTAATGAAAATCAAGAAAGCGCTTCTTAAGAAAAAATATGCAATCAAATTTAATAATGGAACCTTTTCTTTAGGATGGTTTTTTTGTAAGCCATGGGTGGATATGATGGATTATAGTATTTTTTTCATTTGTATTATAAGTAAAAAAATAAAGCCCAAAAATCGATATGTTATTTTAGAAGTGGATGTTAGAGATAAAAAAGGGCGGTATATGAAAAATCCAAGCATAAAGAAGAGAAAAATCTTCCTTGAAAGCTCCAGCATTAATTCTGTTTAAAACTTTGTTTAAAACTATTTTGTGTGCTATTAATCAAATAATCAGTTATTTATGTAGATTTGAAATATGAATTAAGGAAAACACATTATGGTAGATTCAATAAATAATGATTTTGTCATTAGTGATGAATTTAAGAAAACATCATTACGCTGGATTTTTGGAAATTTACACGGTGGTTTGCTTGACTATGATCCATTATCTGATTCTGAAAGAACTAATTTTCAAAATGCTCTTTTAGATGATCCTCTTAAACGGGAAGCTTTTAAAAATATAGCTGATTTCATTGATAAAGCTGAACAAGCAAACTTAAATGATGAAGAACTTTATAGGATGTTCGATATTTGAGTTGATAAATTTTAAACAAATCAAAAATTAATTAACGCTTGCTGCTTTGTTAAATTAAATACTAAACCTATTCAATCTTTGAACCACTGTATACTTAATTGGAACTAGTTTTATATATTCAATTCGTCAGCTCCATATTCTTGATACCATAAGATTATAGATTTTCTAAGAGATGTAACATCTTTATTAAAATCAGAAGGGTTTTCATAGAACTGATAATTCCAGCTAGCAGTAATATCCCCTTCTAGATATTTTTCTTTATCGTGATATAATAATACATAATCCATATTCTTTAAATCAAGTTTTTTTGCTGAATAGAAATATTGTAGGGGTCTATATATTTTATTAAGCTCGGTTGATATCGATTGAGGTAATAAAGGATGGTTTCTATATTTAAGGAATGGAAATGTATTTTCTATATTGTTACTTTTTACACACATTAAATCAAATTTCGAATAATCAAAACCCAGAGCTATCTCAAAGAAACTGAACGTATACCCTTCTGCTATTTGATGTTTTTTATTAGTACCAATCATTTTAAACATCATATTAGAAATTTCCATAGAACTAATTGATGTTGCTAATTCAGATACAATTTCTAATTGTTTATTATGAAATTGTTTTTTTACATCAAAGTTTTTAAAAGCCTTGTAAGCCAGTACTACTAAAATGATATTTAAGATAAGGCTCCAGAATGCAATTATTAAACCTTGGAAAGAAGCAAATTCAGATAAGACTGTTGAATTTATTGAGTCTGAAAAATTAGAATAGTAGCCCTTTATCCAGAGAAAAACAGGAATAATAAGACTAAAACTAATGAAACAACAACTGAGAATTATAATTAAATTTAGTTTTTTCATAATTAGTGCCAACGGCTTAGTGTAAAAAACATAGCATGTGAAAAAATACTACATTTTGGATTTTGCATTGAGCCAATTTTTTATATTTTAATTAATCTTTGAAAGTTTATATTTTATTAATGCTTCGAAGTCTATTTTAGATGCTATATCAAATAAGTAATTAAGATGATTACAAACTTCATTGATAGATAATTGATGTTCTTGATTGATTTGAAATTTACCCCTAAAAAATTGTAAAAACTTATCATCTACTATCCCGTTTCGATGAGAGTATAAATGTCTAATTTGTAAAATCTTTTCTATAGTTTCTTGAGTATTTTTATCAATAATGTTCAGATCTCTAATCTGGGAGTTATCTTTTATAAATCCTTTCACGCTACCTTTTTGTAATTTTAGAAGTCTTTTTTTAGCACAATATTTAATAAAATCTTCCATGTCTGAACAGTTCAAAACCTCTTCTACTGTTACTGGGCTGCCAGATTTAAGAGTGCTAGGTTCAGATAAATAAATTTCATAGAGTAAATCAGATAAATAAGTTTCGAAGTTATCTACAAAAGAAGAAAACAGAATTCTGTTCAAAATTTTTCCTTCTTGATCGGTAGTTACTTTTTTAGGTGACACAGGGTATAGAATTCTATCAAGATTATCTATTATTTTTAAAATACTCTGACAATGTTCTATGTAATTGTTAAGAGAATTGGTAGCCTCTTTCTTATTTTGTTGGAGTTGAATATTAATTTCTATAATTTTCTTAAAACCATTCTTTTTAAATTCAATTGGTGAAGGGTTTAGTAGTTTAATTTGTTCACCAATTCTTTTATACATTTTTCCTTGTATAGAAACATCTATTCCATCTTTTTCTATTACTTTGATCGCAAAGATTTTCTTTCCTTTTATAGCCAAATACTTATAATAATAGGTGACAGGAAGTGATAACTTACTAATAGCTATTCTTGTTAATTCAGGAGCATTAAAATCATTGCTTAATCCAAGTACTTTTCCCGAGTCCGAAACTCCCAATATGATATAACCTCCTTCTGAATTGGCAAAAGCACTTATCACTTGTGCTAGATTTCCAGATGGTGGTAGGACTGCTTTATATTCAAGAGTAGAACTTTTGGGTTGTCCAATTATTCCTTCTATTTCTTTACTATCAATGCCCATATTGTAATGGTATTTTGTTAAACCCTATGTGTTTAATAATTTCACCAAGAGAAAGTTTTCGTGGCTCTTTCTCACCATTGTCAATCCAAAGTTCTGCTTCTGTATAATCTAAAGTGTCTTTTTCAGATTCATAATATAGAATAACTTGATTTCCATCACTTGGTCTGCAAACTATATAGATAGGAATTTCATTCTTTGTTATTCCACCAATTATACTATTCGTCAGAAGTTCCGCTTCATCGCACTTATATTCTTTTAACCCTTGAAGATGGTTTAGAATCCTAATTCGAGCTCTAGATATTAAACTTTGAACTTTTATAAATGATCGCGTGGTAGGATTTGAAATATGCTTAAATTTTTCAGCAAAATTTTGATCCAATAAAGCTTCATTAAGCTCTTCCAATGTGGTTACTCCTAAATCCGTTAATACTTCGGAAGTTATTTTAGAATTGTTTGCCCCATTTTTGTTTTTGGAATTGAGTAATAATTGTTTTAATTCTTCAATATTATTAAGGTTATTATCTTGCAATAAATCTTCTAATTCAGACTGCTGGGATAATTTGGTTACAATTTCAGGATTATTAGCAATAACTGTGGCAATTTTTGAAAGCTCTTTCATGTTTGCACCACTTTTCATCACTTCATATACGCTTTCTTTGTCCTCAATGGTATCAACAAATAGTTGATTTCTTTTTCGGTATAAAGTTGGGAATAAAGATGTTCCCTCCTCTGGATTTTTATCAAACCATTCTGATAATAAAATTACTGCTTTTTTATAATCAGCATCTTTTTCAGTTTCATCTTTTTGTATTTCTTCTACAATTTCAGTAATTCTATCTGCTATATTCTTTTTACTTTTTGAATTATATTCTCCAAATTCAACGTTATTGTTAATAAGAATTTCACTCCAATCCTCTCCAATTAACCTTTGTATTTCAAGTAATTCATTGTCTTCAATTTCATCGATATAGATTTTATCAGCGTCTTTAAAATCTCCATATTTATTTGGAACAATGGCATATTGTTCGAATAGATGATTATTGCTTTTTTCTTCTAGCACAAATGCCCCAAGATTATTTAACCATTCGTAGGTTTCTTCTAACGATTTATTTAATGTGTTTTTTAATTCAAAGATATTTTCCTTTTTCTTAGTAGTTCCTAATAAGTGATCATATTTTAGTTTTTGCCAATTTTCCCATGAATTCATATTCCATAATGGATAATGCTCTTTTTTAGATACAACGTTAGGAATTAAATCAGAGATGAATTGCCATATATTATCCTGCACTTCTTGAGAGTACGATTTTAAAGGAAACCACAAATTTTGTATTGATTTTTTGGAGTTGTCCTCTAACTCAACTATTTCTGCATCAAAAATAGTTTCACGAAGAGCAGATTGTATATTATTTTTATACCAGGTTTTATCAAAATACTTTTCATTGGTTTCTGGTATTTTTGAGGAAGCTATATTATAAAAATTGTGGAAATTTGAAGTGGAGACCTTATTTATTAGTTCCTGATATAAGGATGTGGCTTTTTCTATTAAGTCTTGATTTTGTTCAACTTCGGGATCTTCTTTGTTTTTATTTTGTTTTAACCAGATACCGTCTCTTTCAGTTAATGGATTAAAAAAGAAACTATTTATAATAACTGGAAAATGAAAATTTTCTGTGCCTATTAAAGGAAAATCGCAAAACAATTTTGGTACATTATGCATATTAGCGAATGAATACCCTAATTCAGTTCTAATTAATTTTGTTGCTATACTAACTTCTTGGTCTGATAATTCTAATATGAGTAATTCGGAAATTGCACCGTTATCGTTTTTGTTTACAGGAATGATTAAATCATCAATTTTTTCACTATTATTTGAGAAAATAATAGTGCTTGATTTTGTCTCATCAAAAATTTCTATTTTTTCAATCTTAGGAATAAATGCTAATACGTAAGGGATTAATAGAGAGAATTCTTCAATACCTATTCTTGCAATATTTTTTTGATCTTTTGAATCTAAATAATAAGTGAAAGAAGTATTTAGTTCTGTTTTATCGTAATCATTAGATAAAAGTTGTGTAGAATCTTGAAAATTTTTCCAAGTGTTTTCTACTTTTGGCATGAGATCTTTAACTGAATTTCCTTCTCGATCCATTGTGAATTTAAAAGAATGAAACTGCTGATTTTCATCTTTTACAATACCTTTAATATCTATGATTTTAGATAACATATGTGTTGTGAGAAATCCAGTTCCAAATCTTCCAGTTTTTCTAGTCTGTAACCCTTCATCAATTTCTTTAGATGAAATTTGATTTATTAAACCTCGAATATCTTGTTCTGTAAAATGAATACCATTGTGAGAAAAAATTATTTTATTCTCATAAAGCTCTATTTTGACTGAGATCTTCTTCTCATCGAACTCAGCTACACTATCTTTGGCATTTTGGAGCAACTCCCAAGCCCATCGCCCCATATTTCCTTCAATCGTTTTATCTAGTTCACGTAATCGGTTTTTTATCTTATCGGCAATTGAACGAATTCCGTCTTCTTTTCGCCCGTTTTCAATAGATGGGATCATATTTTTAAGTTAGTTTTTATGAAAGGAAATATATTATGTAATTTATAAATGGATTAAGCTAAATTTTGAAAATCAATAATTTCTATACGTCCCGTGAATTTTTGAATTTTGTTTAAGAAATTCATCATTGTAGAAAACTGAAACAAACTTCTCAAAGTGCTCAATACTTTTTTCTCTAAGATCAAAATGCTTTGAGTTGATTAATAACAAATCCTCACATTTTTCAAAAACTACTTTTTTTCGCTTTCTCATTTCTTCAAAAGGCAAACAGTAAAGATTAGTTGGTGTTACAAGAAAAAAATACCCTTCGGGATAACTTTGCTCATAGTTTTCAAATTGAGTTTCTTTGAATATAAAATGTCCAGTAGATGAAAATTTTACCTCAGCATAATTTAACTGTTCATTCGTAGGATCATATAAAATCAAATCAGGAGATTTACGTAATGATTTTGCGGCTGAGGTATTATTGTATTTTAATTGCTTGTATAGATATTGATAAGTGTTTTCTAATCCATATTTATAAGTTTGATATCCTTCCAAAAGGAATAATTCTTGAATAAGACTTTCTGCTATCCTTCCCACCGTTAATGAAAATGGCATTAAATAGTCCTTTTTGTTGTATTCAGAAATGCCTTTACCTGTAGCAAGGTAGAGTGTTTTAGGTTCATTTACCTCCATATTATAAGTTGGTTAAAATTATATTGACCTTGTTTGTAGATCATCTCATAAAGTTAGTATTTTTTAAGAAAAATAAGACTAAGGTTTTTTCTTATTCCAACCAAAATCATTTGGTAGACTTCCAGATTTTTTTATATCGTCAGGTTTAATAACTTTGAAATCTCCACTATTTGATTCATAGAGAATTACTTTCCCTTCACCAATAGCAACATGAAACTCATAAGTTTCCTTTTCTGAACCTTCATATGTTGCGGCCATTAAAGAAAATAGGCAAAAACCACATAAAACTCCAGCTAAAAATTTTAAATTTTTCATATTATGAATTTTTAAACAAATTGAATTACTTTAGTCTCCTGTTGCTCTTTCAAAGAAAGAATATCCGATTCCAACTGAATACCAGAATTTGTCATTGTAAGCCCAGTTTTTACCGATTTCGCCACTAGCTCTATCAAAACCACCTATTAAGCCAATTTGGAATGATTTATACTCTAAAATAGTTCCAAATGAGAATGTACGCCCTAAGACTAAACCGTCAGGGGTTTCTGTAGTTGTAGTGCTTTCATTGATTGTGTTGTTCTCATTAATTCCTAATGTGGTAACACCAAATGTTACAACTGGAAAGTGTATGTATATGTCTTTATATCTGTTTAATCTGTGTTTAAGCCCAAGATATCCTCCAAGCATAATTTCTGGAGTAATCTTCATATTAAAATCATCAGTCTTCGGTCTGATCTTAAAAGGAACAGATAATGAAGCTCCATAAGCAAATTGAGTGGATAGATAATATCTTTTTACAATATATTTCTCATCTAATAAACGGTTGAATTCTTCAGCTTTAATCCAAAATCGTTTGTCATTATCATCTACATTGATGTAGGTTGTATTTCCCTGCATCTTGTAACTTATGACTTGATCTTTCTTGTCTTTTTCTGGCCAGTTTAAAACATCAATAATGTATATGTTATAATCTTCACTTGGATGTTTGATTTTATTTTTAAGTACAAATCGTGTTCCAAAAGTTGGTATTTTAAACCCTCCTCCAGTATCAGGTGCATTTGTAGCGGCGTCATAATCCCATAAAGGGAAATGACCAACAGTAGAATAATCAAATTTTTCATCTCCTTTGTTTTGAGATGGTTGTTGAGAAAATATTACTATTGATGAAAACAGAAAAATAGTCACAAAAATCGTTTTGTAATTCTTCATTGTGATTTAATTTTAGATTTATGTTGAAATTTAGTATCAAATTATCAGTTTAAAAATGAGTATTTACCCTTGTTTTGTCATGCGAAATACTTCCAGTTCTATAACAATTAGTTCTTGATTATTAAGATACGCTAAGGTGAATGGGGTGAAAAATAATGCGGGGTGTTTGCCTCAATATGAGAACGATATAAATGTAAAGTTTTTTTGATATAATTAATTGCGGAAACCCGTAATTGCTAAAAAATATTATTGTGTGTGATAAGAGATAGTATGTAAATGTGGTAATATAATTTATGGGAAATATTGTGTTAATTTTTAGATTTTCATTTATTTATAAAAAAAATGAATGTAAATTTCTGCTTATACCAATCTTAGATATATAAAATGATAATAAAAAAGCTCAAACTCTTAAACTTTAAAAAACATATTGATAAGGCCTGTGAATTTAATGATGATATTAATATAATTGTAGGAGACAATGAAAGTGGGAAAAGCTCTCTTCTGGAAGCTATAGAAATTTGCGCAAATTTCACATATCGCGGAAAACCTTTAAGCTCTGAATTGTCCACTGATTTATTTAACAGCACTTGTGTAACAAACTATCTACAAGGCAACCTTGCTCAAAATACGCTACCAGAAATACTTATTGAATTATATCTAGACGGAGACCCTAGTTTGAGAGGAAACAATAATTCTGAAGGAGAAGATACTGAGGGTATATTTGTTAGAGTTTTCTTCGATCCTGATTTATCTGACCCTTATGCTAATTTTATAGCTAATCCAGATAATGTTTCTACTCTGCCAATTGAATTTTATAAAACAGAATGGTTTAGTTTCGCTTGGAATCGAATGACACACCATAATAAGAAAGTGAATTGTTTGTTTGTCGATCCATCGCGACTACACCCCACATATGGGCGTTCTAAATATATTAATAGTATTATTAACGCAGCTCTAGATAGACCTTCTCGATCTACATTAAATCTCAATTATAGGCAGCTTAAAGCTCGTTTTGATAATGAAGCAGATGTCGTGGCTATCAACAATAATCTTGACGCTGAAAATGATGTTACTGATAAATCACTCAAAATAACAGCAGATATTGGTTCAAAAACAAATTGGGAAAGTAATTTAGAATTGACAGTAGATGATGTTTCTTTTTCTCAAATAGGAAAAGGTGAGCAAAATCAAATTCAGATTAAACTTGCCTTACAGAATAGAGCTGAGGATGTTGATGTTATCATGCTAGAAGAACCGGAGAATCACCTTTCACATATTAATTTGGTACAACTCATTAGTCACATAGAAAAAAAGAATGAGGGAAAACAAGTATTTTTAACTACTCATAGTTCATATGTTTTGAATAAACTTAGTATAAATAAATTGTGCTTATTATCTAATGAATATTCAAAATTAAGTGATATTGATGAAGGCACTATTAAAACACTAAAAAGACTTCCTGGATATGACACCCTTCGAGCTATTTTAGCAAAACATCCTATTCTTGTTGAGGGGCCTTCAGATGAACTTTTACTTAAAAAAAAATATCTAAATAATAACGATAGACTACCTGAGGAAGATGGTATTGACATTATAGTCGTTAGGGGTATTGGATTTAAAACCTACTTAAATATCGCCAAAATATTGGGGCATCCTATCAGAATTGTTAAGGATAATGATGGTGATCATCAAAAAAACATTATTGATTGGTCTAATACTTATGATGCATACGATTTCATTACTTGTTTTTCTCCTGAAGACAATAATCAAAGTTCTCTTGAACCAGCATTAATTGAAGTAAATAGTAATACAGAAGAAAATCTTGATCGTCTTGCTAAAGTTATGTTTTCAACTCAAACGAATAATACCTATCTGGGGTTGGAAAGTATTCAGGAGAAGAAAGAGTTTTTCGAGAATTGGTATAAAGGAGAAGGTGGCGGGAAAAAGAAAGTAGATTCTGCAATTCGAATTTTTGAGAGTGATGAAGAAATCATATTTCCTGAATATTTAGAACAAGCTATTAATTATGAGCCATAAACTTATACTTGCTAGTGCAGGAGCAGGAAAATCCCAATTAATCATTAATAGTTCCATGAAAGCTAGTGCAGAGGAAAAAAAGACTCTAATACTTACATATACTGAAAATAACCAGAAAGAGTTATTTTATAAAATCTGCGCTATTAATAATTATTGTTCTTCTAAT
Source organism: Aquimarina macrocephali JAMB N27 (assembly GCF_000520995.1). Classification (GTDB taxonomy): domain Bacteria; phylum Bacteroidota; class Bacteroidia; order Flavobacteriales; family Flavobacteriaceae; genus Aquimarina; species Aquimarina macrocephali. The sequence continues at coordinate 110,408 of NZ_JACA01000036.1, forward strand.
ATAGTTATTAAAGGTTGGTTTACATTTTTATTAGAAGACATTATTCGGCCATATCAAAGTTGTATTTTTAAAAATCGTATTCCTGGAATATTTTTCAATCAATCCGATCCTCATAAAAGAAATGGGCAGACAATACCTGGACGATCGGAGAAGACAAGAAATGGAGGATATAACTCATTATATTATCTAACTCGAAACGAGAATAGAGCACATACAACTTTCATCTCAAAACTTGCATCAAGAGTGTGTAAAGAAGCTAAAAGAAAACCGATCGGACGAATTTCTGAAATATATGATTCAGTTTTGATAGATGAGGTACAAGATTTAGTTGGCTGGGATTTTGATGTGATAGGTAACTTAGCTAATTCAGATAATCTTTCTTTAATCTGTGTTGGAGATTTTAGACAAACAATCTATACAACACATACAGGTACTAAACAGCCTAAAACTAATGCTCAAAAATTAGAAAAATTTAAATCTTTTGGGTTTGTACCGGAGCACTTGAATATTAGTTGGAGGTGTATTCAATCTATTTGTGATTTTGGAGACTTAGTTCACAATAGTGAAAATATTTATCTAAAAACGGTCTCTCAAATTGACCAAATTCCAGAAGAGTATATAGCTCATAATGGCGTTTTTATGTTGTCCCTAACTAATGCTCTTACTTATTTAAATACTTTTAAACCTGTAATTTTAAGAGCAACTAAAAATTCCCAAAAAAATCTCTGTAAAGGCTACAGAGCTATAAATTTTGGAGCTTCAAAAGGTTTAGGTTTTGACAGAATATTAATTGTTACTACGGAAAAACAAAAACAATTCCTTAGAGGTAATCATAATATTTTTGATGGAGGTAAAACCGATAAAGCCAAAAATGCATTCTATGTTGCAATTACTCGTGCAAGATTCAGTGTAGCTTTTTTATATGATGGAGATAATAATTTTCAAGGAATTCCTGAATGGATACCATAATTATGTGTGATAAGGCACATTCTGGGAAATATATGATTTCTGTTCGATTTCTAATCATTAATATCATTAGTATTTTATAAATTGTAATTTATAAACAAATTGGATAATGAACAATAAAAACCGACTTGATGCCGAATGGGTGTCAGTGAATGCTCTTCGCGGACTTTCTAAAATCGCTACTCAAGGAGATATGGAAAAATCAACTTATGATAATGCATTAAATCTTGGGGGAGTATTATATCCTGAATTATTGGGTGATGATGTAAGTATATTAAGAAGAGAACGAGAAAGCGATCTTACAAGAGAATATAGGCAAAAAGCTGAACTTAAAACTATTCAAAACTATAAGAAAATTGAGGCTTTGGAGTTAATAAAAGAGGATATTGCTGAATATACAGAATTACTTAATGTTGCTAAAAAACAGAAAGAAAATAGGACTCGGGTAGATCAACTAAAAAGAAAGTTAAAACAACTTTATAAATCTGAAAAAGAACTTCAGCCTTCAAAGCATAGTGAAACTCAACTTATTTTTAGAGATGCATATAATGTTGAACGTTCAATACCTTCTCTGAGTAGTAATAAGGGTTATAGAGATTTTAAATTATCTAATGATAAGATTGTAAGATTGAGAGTTTTACATCCAGATAATATTGAACATATTACTGGAGCTGATTTGGTGTATGAAAGACATTCACCTAAGGATGAAACAGTGTCCATAGTAGCAGTACAATATAAAATATGGGAAAACAGAAAGATGTACTTGTCTAATGAAAGAATGCAAAAACAGATTGAAAAAATGCGATCCTTTTTATGTAATAAAGATATATGTTCATCTAATAATTTGAATGAAAATGAATATAGGTTCCCTTGCTGTTCAGCATTTTTGAGACCAACTGATAAACTGCAAAAGGAAGATCAAAGGTTTATCTCTACGGGTGAGCATTTGCCAATTTGTAAAATTGATAAATGTAAAAGTATTGGGCCTCAAGGAGGAGAATTTCTAGAATATAATAATATTAAAGATATCTCTATTTCTAATGATATGTTTGAATTTCTTTTTAATAAAGGTAAAATCGGCTCAAAACAATTAACATATGATGAGCTTGAGAAGGTGTATGAACAATTTTTAGATGAGTCGTCAAATGAACGAGTTATAGTTTATGCACAGGAATTTGATAAATATTTTTAAAATCAATAATCCCTACATGTTCCTTGAATTTTTGAATTTTGTTTAAAAAATTCAGCATTGTAGAAAACTGAAACAAACCTCTCAAAGTGCTCAATACTTTTTTCTCTAAGATCAAAATGCTTAGAGTTAATCAATAATAAATCTTCACACTTTTCAAAAACTACTTTTTTTTCGCTTTCTCATTTCTTCAAAAGACAAACAAACAACAAGTATTAGTTGGTGTTACAAGAAAAAAAGACCCTTCAGGGGTATGTGGCTAGACCATTGCCTTGCAAGTTGCTCTACGTAATCAACAAAATTATCTACATCCTTGAATTTATGAAATGTATATTCTGGTTGATTTTCATGGCAAACAACATTTTCAAAGCAGTGATCGTGAGAGAATAATAGAACTTTTTTGGTTGTTGTATCATACAGAGTTAAAGTGCCGTTAGCTTCATTTACAAATGAAACCATATTGGAATAATCGATTTCTTTATGTCCTTCTTCTTCACAGCATTCAGAATAGTAATCATTCCAGTCACCTAAACCTTTTTTACATTCTGAGCCGATGAAAAGGAAATTCTGATTATCGGTAAATAACTCAGCATCGCTAAACTCTTCAAAGTCATTAAATGATTCTTGTATACCACCTATATTGGTTAGTAATATTTTGTGTTCTTCGATCAGTTCACTAGGAAAAGAAGCTTCATCTTCCATTTTGCAGAGCCAACCACACATAGTACCCTCTAGATCATCCCATGCAAATAATGTGTAGTTTTGATCATTAATGGTTACAACAGTCTTTCGTGCTTTCTCTATCATTATCGATAGATTAGGAAATAGATCCTTAAATTTCTGACTCGTTTCTAGTTCTACGTCGTTTTTGGAAACACGTACCTTATCAGTAGCTTCTATAAACCACGGAATTTCATTTGCAAATGTTTCAAAGTCGTTATTCATTTTATTTATAATTTATTCAAAGAAAACAGATTGAAATCTGCTTTAATGTTCATTTTTTTTAAGAGTGTAATACTCTGGGGGAAGCAATTTTGTAAACTGCTCATGACCTTCCATATTTGATCCTAATGCAATTGATAAGAGTATAGTTGTTTTAAAGTATTGCTTCTGATAATCTGACTCATCAAGCATTGTCAAATATAAATTTGCATAATCTTTGAATAGCGTATGAGTATACTCTTTAATTTTTTTCCGTTCTTCTTCCATTTTATATACTTTGGTATTTCTAAAATCGTATAAAGACTTAAACCTACCTTCTTTGATTATTTTTTGCGTTACACACTCCTTACTGTAGGAATTACGAAAAACATTCACAATTTTAAGAAATAAAGAATCTGGCCTAGTTGCAGGAATATTGTTTATTTCTTTCATTTTTTTGAAAAAATTAATATAACTCTTCCCAGAATTATCATTTAGAAAACTATTCTTAATAAGAAAAGTTTCATAGGCTTCTAATTCTTTCTTTATATCTATGTTTTTAGCGTTAAAGGCTTCATAAATGCAGTTTAAACTCACATTTTCTATATAGTTGTCTTGTCCAAAAAAGGGCATTGAACAAAGATATAGTGCAATAAAAATCGTTGTTTTCATATTATCTATTGATTAGATACAGGATAAATTTGGTTAGTATTGTATTTAATTATTTTATGTTTAAGCAAGATATCACAAAACTTTTTAGAGATTATTATCCTCCTCATAGCTTGAAAAGTTTCTGTTTCTCCAAACGATTCTTGTGTTTTACAAATCAAGAAATCAAAATTTTCTTTAAAGGGAGGCATAAAATCTAGAATTTGCTGGGTATATTTCTTTGTCTTACAAATCTCACATGGCAGGTTAATGTCATACAAAGTCTCATCTATTAATAAGGGACTTTTTGCTTCAGGTATTATTAACTGAACTACACTATCAGATGTTTTACCTGTTTTGCCGATTAAAACTTCTCTAGAATTTAATCCAAGAGGTTGTAAAACCTCTTGGAAAAAATCTTTTTTGAAAAACATTTCATCAAATATCCAGTTTAAAGAAAAGTTTACTTGATTATTGCTCCACTTTGGTTCTTTTTCAATTTTGAAAGAAGCCACTTGTTTTTTATTTGCATAACAAGCTTTACAATAATTTTCGTATGTTCCTTTTATAACCTCGCCAAAATTGTTTTTGGGTAAAGGAAAACCTTTAGGTTTTCCTAAATTACATAAAACATAATATTGAGAGTCATCTAACTCTTTTTTTGAAAACTCAGCCACTGCGTATTTACTCGAAAATTCTTTAGGAGTAACATTATCAATGAAGGCTAATTTATTCCTTGTATAGTGTTTCATTATTTTATCATATACAAAACCTTCTTCTATCAGAAATGTATAATACCCTTCTTCAATTTTGATTCCTAAACTAGCTAAATAAGCTACGTCCTTACTTCTCCAATTTGCAAATATGCTGTGCTTTTTTTTCATAATCCTAATGCTGCTAAAATTTCTGGATAATCTTTATAAACTTCTCGAGCTGCCGCTTTTATGTCCGCCAAAGTAGCCGTTGATGTAACCTTACCACTGGTTCCGACTGCTTGCCCATTATAACCTATTATTCTTCTCCATGATTGTGTAATTACGTTATGTTCTTCTACTGTTAACACAATACTTTTCCATTTATTGGTATTACTCCCCAATAATTCTGTTAATTGTGCTACAAATCTTTGTTCAAACAAATGATGAAATTGAACACCTAAATCTGTTCTTGTTATTTTTAATGTTTTAAACAAAGATACTAATCCTTCATAAGAAAGAATTCCAAATTTTTGAGCATGTTTAAAAGCAGCTAAAGATGAAACTTTTTCTAAATTAAATATAATTTTACCGATTTCAGCAGACCTTATAACTGCTGGTAGTTTTTCTAATAGTTTAATGACTATTCCCCCAGTGACTTCTAGTAGAATATATTCTACAAAGGGCTGGAAAACTTCTGCAACTTGCAAAGGAATAAGGTAGTATTGGGTTTTGAATTTGAATTGTGTTTTATAGGTGTAATCATATAATGAATACAATTCTGCATTGGATAATGATGGAAGATTTGGTGTTATAGCTTCAATATACCCACCTAATTCTGGTGAACCAAAAAGTTTAATCCATTTATTCATTCTCACAATTTCTTTCATCGCCTTAGCTCTAGGGAAATTCTGATCTGTGACAAATGGAATTATATTAGAAGTATCTATAAAAGTTAAAATGGTTTGTTGAACAAATTTTATATTTTCATCAGTGTATCCATCACTTTCTATAAAGTTCATCAGTTTGTTCGATTCCTTTCTCCAATTGGGATCATTTAGCCAATTGATCTGATCTATTGATAAAGCTATCTTTTTATCTAAATCACGAACCCTTAATAAATGCTCAAATTGTGGCAAGTCATTTGCTTCATGAGCCAAGATGGCATCGACCTCAATAGGATCTTCTAGGAACGAAGGGAAACGTATATCATTGTCCCATAGTATAGTTCCTCTAAATGCATTAAAATCTACACCTAATGGATATCGACCAAGATTTGCATATTCATAGGTTCTAAAATGGAAGAGATCATATGCCTGTTGCCCTGTAAATGCTGTGGACATATCATGATTATTATCTTTTAAAACTTCTATGACAAAATCACCAATAAATGCTTCGTTACGCTCAGGTAGTTGAGCTATTGAAGATAGCAAATTGCCTAAACCATTAAATTGACGTGAATTGCCAGAATTATGGTTTTCCATGTGGAATAACCTGTTTTTATTCTGCGCATCCTGAAAATCGATAGAGAATAATTGTCCGGTAGCTAAACTGTAATCATATTGATTATGTGGAAATGGCGTGTTGGTAGCGTATGATTTAAACAAATCCTGAGTTAGTTTTAACCCATTGGTATTATATCGTTGATTCTCCAAATAGCTTTTAGTAGCCTTTTTAATGTTACTTTGGGCTGATCCCAGTAAAAAATTTCGCTCATTTGCTCCAAATGAATTCACAGCATGATTAAACAAGGCAACATCATCAGGGGTTTCATTAAATACAGGATGGGTATATCCATCCATTGGAGGATGAGTTCCATTAGTTCTGGCTGTAAGATTTGTGATATATTGAGTTTCATTATCTTCTAGGGTAAAGATATTATCAGGATTGCCAAATATGATATGAGGGATCCCCTGATTTTTCTGGTTATTGACCCAAACCATATATCGGGTCATAAAGCGTATAGCATCTTCATAGTCTAAAGAGGCGTAATGAACGACCAGGTGGCCAGCCAGAGTATTCGCGATGTACCCTTCTTTTAAGAACCGTTCAAGGCGACTGTTACGTATACCATACTCGGTAGCAGCAGAGCGTTGACTATTTCTGATACCTAACTGCTCATTTAATAAAGTATTAACCTCGGCATCGGTCATGTCCTTAAGAAATTTATCGTTATATTTTAAATCTCCGTATATAGGATTTGCTGTTCCTTCCCGTTTTCTAATATCCAATAATTTAGCATGGACAGTGGAGCTTTGTAGGGCTGCATCATCATACTTTTCTATAGATTTAAGAATGTTATCTACTTTGGTAAAATATTCACCCGCAAGCTTATTGGTTTCTACCTCTTTGAAATATTTCCTTTGGATGTTTTGAAAATTATAATCAGGAGATACTCCTGTTGGGCTATTATATTGCGCAAAATAATTTATACCTGTAATCGCAGTAGCTAATAACAATTCTTGTTCATATAACCACTTGTCTTTTTCCGTACTTGTTTCTATCTGGCGGTTAAACTCACCTAATTCGAATCTGGCAATGCATAAACAGCTTCTTTCTGTACTGCTATTTTTCTCTTCGCAATCGATGCAGCTTTTTGTACCATCGTCTGAGTATTGGTATATCTGCGCATGGGTCATGTTGGATAGTAGGCATACCATACCTATTATCAGTAATTTATATATCGTTTTCATGTATGTGAATATTTGTAAGTTGGTTTATAGTTTTACAACAGTTTTAGAGTAGGGCATGCCATCTATGATCATCTGTATGACGTATGTACCACTGGGCAGTGCAGTACTATCTACCGTAATGGTTTGTGTACCTCCTGCTATATTCTTCTGACTGGGTACGCTGATTTTTTGTTGACCATAAAAATTGTAGACCCCTATTTTTACTTCGGCTGCCCGGTCTAGCGTATAGGTAATGGTAAACTGATTACCTATCGGGTTGGGTGACACCACTGCAAAATCTTTACGAAGTGTTGGCGGCTCATTAGTTGTTTGAAGATTTCTTAACGAAGTCGATGCTGCTACAGATGGAGAAGAAGCACCTTCATGTACAATCATTCTAATCGGTGCTTTCATTACTTCCCCAAACTCAACAAGTTCTGCACCTTTGTATTTATCGGTATGAAACAGTAATGACTTAACGCCATCTACAGTACTTTCTCCAGCCTGTAACAGATTAATTTTATAAGTCACATTGCTTTTATCGGGATGATCTTTATAAAAGCGTGGTAATGAAAACTGGAGATCATCAAAATAAAAGTTCTTAGAGCGTCTAATTGTTCCAGTACCAGAAACCGTAGCCCCATTTATGGTAAAATCATAAGTAAATGGTTTATCCCCCGATTTGTTATCTACATTAAAAGTAATGGTAATGGGTATTAAGCGTTTAACACCAGTACCGTACCAGTCAAACTCGATCAATTTTCCGGTAAAGGTTTTGTTTAATTTACGGGCATTGGCGGTATAATGCCCTAAAGGTTTAGAACAAGCCGTGAGTTCTTCGGCAGAGATCTGTATCCAATCATTATTTTGTGAGGGTAGATGAGCAAGTAGCGTTTGGCTATTAAAAATATCATTGTCTTTTAATAGTTGTAATGCTCTTTGCTCATCTTTTTCTACTCCGTATCCAAAATAATACATCACGGCAAGCCAATGTTTTGCCATAGGGTGATTACTGGTTTCAAAAAGTTGTTTTGCAGCATCATAGTAGGTAGTTGAAGGAAATGGGGTAGCGGTATTCAACCCTTTCATAAAGATGTATCCTGCACCATATTTACCTAAAGCTGGTTTATATGTGTTTACAGCAGCCCTGTTAAAATAGGTTTGTGCAAGCCCATAATTCTTTCCTTTGCCTATATAATTACCTTCATAATAATTAATGGCATGATCAATTTCAGCAGGACCATATTTGTTACTGGCTGCCATACTCATATAAACAAAGGCCGCATCATGCCCCATCACCGTAGATGGACTATAAAGGTGTAACAATCCCCTAACATAAGAAGACTTAGGGTTACTAAAGAGAGCACATGGCGATATATACTCGATCATTTCATCGATTAGTGCTTTAGGATAATTTTCAAAGTTGGATTTATACTTTAAAATAAGCTCTGCTTTCTGATCGCAGGTTAAAGGTGTCGGTTCTTGTGCATAACTTTGATGCACTGACATTAGGGCAAGGCATAGCAAGCCCCATACAAATGATTTGTTCATTTTAATGAATTTTAAGATGTTAATAAATTATTGGTATTATGCTAATTTGTGTACACGAAAGCTTTACCTATGGATACAAAGATCCACATGGCGGTTAGGAGTTGTACTCCTGTTTCAAACGTTTGATCAAGAAGTCAAAAACACGGCTCTAGGGTCTAGAATGTGAACCATTCATGGCTTCTGTTTTTTTGGGATATTATTGTCTGTGAAGACTGTGCTGTGTTGTTGTCATAAGTTGGATTTTTTAGGTTGTTAAAATTGATATTCTTGATGCAATATTAAAGCATGTGAGTTTCATTTTTCGGAACTCAGATATGTTGATAGTGTTAATGTTATGTGAAAAATCACTAAAGAAAGCATAAATAGGTGTTGGTGGATTTGGGCATGAATAATATCGGAGTACTTTATTTTTATGAATGGGGCTAAAGGAACAAAGCACCCGATATCTCTGGTTGGGGTAATTACGCAAACTCAACTTAAATGTATTTTTATCCATTATTTTTCTTGTTACGACGCTCTCTGCTTCGCCATTTAGCTTTCAAAGATTTTATCAGTCCTCTAAACCACTCTCCTCTCAGTTCTGAAACTCGGTTATGTTCTGCACGGATCTGCTCTTCAAACATCTTATCATTAAGGACTTCGATCACCGTTTTCTGGATCATCACCTTATGATGATCATTTAACTGATTATAATTAGAGTGTTCATGTAAGACGTTGAGCATTTCATTCAAGAGAGCATCATCGCCTTGCGGGGTGGGATGGTGTTTCTTATTAATAAGAACATAGCGTCTTGTGCGATGGATTACATCAATGGCATGATCTGATGATACGTCTTTTTCAAAAAGGCGCATTGCCCATTTATAGATCATCATTTCATAACAGTCTTGATTAGCTACCCGTAACATAAAATCGCCCATATCAATATGGATAGATCGAATGATCGCTGCTAAAAACTGATTACGGTGTTTATTAAACTCTACATTATCGTTCATAGCTTTAAAGGTTTTGGGTGATTAGAACCGTGTTAATTTTTTCATAAGCATTTATTTTAAAGTGGAGCTAAAACAGACAATCAGCATATATTTTTAATATGATTTTCAAGAGCTTCTATTTCTGAATCTCTTAGTTTTGAGCCATATTTAATGAACTTTTGAATTCTTCCTCTTGGAATACCACATTCATTTTCCAATCCGCTTATATTGATTATAGTTTGATTTTTTATAAGCCAATACTCTATTTTCTTTCTACCTTTAGGTCTCAAAATGTTTTGTTTTTAGATACGCTCGTGGAAATTTCCACGCTCGATTTTTATTTCTTAAACATTTTCTTTAATATCTTTGTGAATACAGTCAAATATAATAAAATTATTGCTGATTAATCAGCTGAAATTGTATTTTTTTACACAAATCCCCCCTTTATGAAGGATAAGATTAAAGAAATCATGGATTATTATGGTCTAAATCAGAAAGAGTTTGCTGATCGGATCAATGTATCTCCTCAAACCATAAGCGATGTGTTAAAGGAAAAACGCAATGCAGGAGATAAAATCATACAAGGCATTATAGAAGCCTTTGATGAAATTAATCCTCTATGGTTGATTAAGGATATTGGAGATATCTTGCTTGATAATGAGAAAATGCAAGAAATTAAAACCAAGAGAACCTTTCATGATCTGCATTTCAAAGACATAGAAGAGTTAGTATTATTTTGTGCTAAACATGAAGATGTTTTAATGCAGCATAAAGTGTTTTCTAATATTATTGATAAAAATGCTGCCTTTCGTGTGTTAAAGCTGGTCAAGGGATATGGTGATAATAGCTAACACCCTCCTCCCAATATTTAGCTTATTTTAAAATCCATATGTCTTAAAACAAATACTTGAAATTCGGAGGCTGAACGAAATTTAACACGCGCTTGATCATAGAGATCTTCTTTCAGGCGATCTATTTCTTTTTGTTGTTGTTCCAGGCACTCATCAATATCTTTTTCTATTTCTTTCTTTAAGCTTTTCCCAACAAAGGATAGTCCGACACGATCCTTTTTCAATATTTTCTTTCCTTCAGAGCGCTTCATTACTTTTTTGACAGATTTTGTATTTCTCCTAAATAATCACTCACAAATTGCTTATGATCTTCTTCAGGGAGTTTGTTAATATATTTTTTTCTGACATGTCCTGCGATAAAGTTTAGTAAGCGGTGGTTTTTGAGTTTTAAGTCAATTTGGGATAATTTATAGATGTAGCGCCCTATGATGAAAGAGATTAAACTTGCTGCTATTGCAAAGGCAAATAACAATAAAATATAAAGATATTCGGGTAAATCTGGCTTGGGGTAGAAAACCCAGATCACATAAAAACCTCCAATAATCATAGATGTTAAGCTAAAAACGAGTGTGACTTTACGCCAGAAGAAATCTTCCTCCTTAAAGAAAAGAAGAAGCAAATATAATCCCATAAAAGACGTAACAACGGGAACACCTAAATGCCCTAATAAGATCTTCATGCTTTTAAACCCGTGTACTTTTTGCGCTTTGGCGGCCGCTTTATATTTCTTTTTTAAAACCTCTGACTCTTTTTCTAAGTTTAGAACCAGAGGAATTTGATTGGTAAGTTCACTGTGGAGATATTCTTTTGAAATCATTCCTTGATGATACTCATCTAAACAGATCTTTAAATTATCATCTGCCAGAATCCTTTCATCATCAACTGTGATATATGCATTTTCAGCGGCAATGAGTGCTACACTTTTTTTAGGAAAAAAGACAGCAATAAATGCAATCGTAAATGATCCAGTGATCAGCAGCGTAATCACACTAATTTTAAAAAATTGTGCTCCTTTCTTATGGGTCTTAGTCTCGTGTTCCGACGGTTTCTGCTTCATCTTTATCTATGGCGCTCAACTCGATATTTGATGTTTCAATTGTCTCACCTTCGATTGTTTCATTTTCAATTGTATCTGCTTCACATCCAGTTAATGAGGCTGAAAAAATAACAAGCAAAAGGGAATAAAAAAAAGTTTTCATGTCTTTGGTTTTTAAAGTTATATTCGTAAATATAAAATTTCACCAAAGTCTTTATCTCTATTTTCTGTAACAATTCATCTCATATTCAAGTTTAGCTGATTTAACATTCGTTTAGTGGTAAAATTACTACATAAAATGCAATTTTAATTACGGTTTTTCCGTAGTTTTTTAAGCTTTTGTTGATGAGTAAAATTATAGCTTACGGAAAGCCGTAACATTTCCCTCGTCAGGGAATATTACTATTATCGTGCCGTATCACGTTATAAGTCTTTTGTGTAAATTTCCATGATTGCACCTAAATTGCGGTTCAAATCATATAAATTTAACACTGTGAAAAATGTCAATATCTCACTCCCCACGCACTCTTCAACACTATAAAAACTCATCTGGATCTTCATAAAAAATACAATTATTGCAATTTACAAATTTACGACCATATTCACGCACTGCAATGCGTAAATTATATGCTCCTTTTCTTTAACATTTGACCTTATGGTGAATGAAGTACATAAAGAAAAAATAGAAAGGATTGGCGCAAAACTAAAAGCCCTCAGATTAAAGGCGGGTTATACAAGCTATGAAACCTTTGCAGTTGATCACGGATTTTCAAGACGAAATTATTGGGCTTTGGAAAAAGGAACAAACTTTAAGATAGAATCCCTTCTCCTTCTTTTAGATGTTCATAAACTCACTCTGGCGGAATTCTTTCAAGATTTAGAATGATATTTTATGAAGTAAGATGTTTTATTAAGCTTCTATAATACTAGACAATATCATGCCAACGGCCATTCCTATAACTAAAGATTTTATATGCATATTATGAGGAATTTTAGGAACATAAGTTTTAACAACATGCATAAAAATGGCAATGAAAAAGAACCAAAACGGCGCCCCCCAAATCCCGAAGCCATCTTTTATTTCAAAAACAATATAAAAAAAGACCCAGCCTAAAAACACGCCTATAATTCCAAGATACGTACAAAATATAATGTCTTTAAAACGCATGCCAATATATTAAGCGGATTAATCCTCTGATTGTTCCTTAAATATAATCAATTTTAGTGATCTCTCATGTGTGCGTTCCTAGCCATTATTGACCTGTCTTGATTTTAAGTTTATTTGTTTAAGTAGGTTTGGATGGTTGCTTTTTCTTTCGGTGCGACTAGTGAGTACCAGCTACGTTTTTTTAACGTAAAGAGCTGGGTACGATCTAGCAGAAAGGAAAACTATGTTTAAAGGTTTATATTGCCTTCAAATAAAAATACGGAAAGTGAATATCACTCTCCGTATTAAAATTAGCTAAACTCAGAAGTCATCCGATATTTCGCAGTTTCGGGTGGCTTCGATTTCTATTATATGCCCTATTTATTAATATGATGTCAAGTTTTGTATTTATGGGACTTTTATGTTAGAATACTTAAAATTGAACGTGAAAAAGAAGAACAATGGTTCAGGTTGAAAACATCATAGAAAAAGGCAGTCTAACCGCCCTCTTCCAAGCAAATACGCTATTGGAAGATCTTAATGCGACTCCAGACGTTAACCTTACAACCGAAAAAACCAATGCGCTCAATCTAAAACGTCATAATTTAACTCTTAATGACATGGCAGATAAAGTTGGTTTAATGGAAACTAATTCCACGGCCAAGAGTCAAAAACAGCTCACACCTAAAGATGAGAAGCAAAAACAAAATCTTGTCATGTCGGACTTTCTTATTCGTCTTGAAGCGGCCAGACAATCAGCCCAGGATATGCATAACCTCATTGATATGCGCCTTGAACAAATTAATATTGATCTTAGCGAAGCACAAATTGCACGTGACACTCTACAACAAGAAGCGGATATTGTTTCAGATGCACTAGATAGATTTGAGGCAACAGGTCAGTTTGGCCTTAACGAAGATGGTACGTTTAAAAATGACGTCCTTGAAAGTGCTATTCAAGACTATGAAGCGGAGCATGGTGAAATTGATCGAGATAATACCGCCCTCCTCGACCATATTTTATCTTCCAAACTGGAAGAGTATTCTGAGAAAATTGGTGCGCTTGATAGTAATATTGAACAATTGGAAAAAGATAAAATTCATTACACTCATTTAGATGAAAAACTAAATGAAGCCGAATCTAAAATGAATAGCGATGATCCGAATATGCAACAAGATGGTATGGATGATCTAAGTGCCATTGAGAAGAATTTACAAGAAAGCCTCTCTGTAAACAAAGAGGCTGATATAACTTCGAATGAAGTAGCAGAGCAACATATTCAAGACCTTTCATCAAAAGCAATATTTGTAACCGCTCCTAAATTTTAATCTGTTAAGGGCAAGAAATTTGTTTCATGAACACGGTCATAAAGCTTCATGATTATTTCTTGCAACTGAACTTTTAAGCTGATGTCATTTGGTGGGTTTTCAAAAACAGTCACGAGCTTCCCTCTCTCATACAGAAAAATAACTTCGTCAGATTGTTCATGATATTTTGAATCATTCGTTTTGACCAAGACAAGATTACTCAATCCCCCATATTGAAGACCGCGCATTGTTTTACCAACAGTGATCCAAAAATCTTCTGTGTTTGCACCAGCAACTTCCACAATTACGGGCTTATCTAATCGACCTGCATAAACAATCCATTTATTGCGTTCGTCATGTGTCATTTTGGTTAAGTCATATACTTGTAATGGAATAACGTCATTTGATGATGTTGCTTTTGATTGTGCATAGGTATTTTGCAAACCTATAATAAGTGTTATTACAATCACATAAATAATAAGCGCAAAGCTGCTATATATATCCTTATTTTTTTGAAACCTCATATTTTCTTAATTTTAATTGTGTCGTACAGGACACAAGATACAAAAAATATGCTTAAATGTGTCACGCAAGCCAGTAAATATTTTCATTGTTGCTTTACCTTTTCGTCATGAATGAAGAGGACTATAAAGAACGACTTAAAGCGATTGGTGCGCGTATTCGCCAATTGAGGCTTGAAGCAGGTTTTGAGAACTACAAGAAATTTGCAGATCATTACGATATCGAACAAAAGAGTTATTGGAGATGGGAGAATGGTCAGAATTATAAAACAGAGACTATCCTCCGTATTACCGATATTCATGACATCACGCTTGAAGAGTTTTTTAAGGGGCTAAAGTGATGCGTTTCACATATCTGAGATGATGACTTTTGAAAGCCCCCTCCTCCTGAAAAATCACATAGAATTTTATGGCTTCAAGTTACCCACATTTTCAGTGGATGAAATGGTGGATTGTTTGGGGGTCAATTAATTTGGATAATACCACTTTGTACTAATGCAAAAATTATTGCCCCTACTACACTTATTAATGCCATACCTGCATAAACCTTGCTTGCTTTTGCTAGGTCATTTTTTTCTTTAGCAACAAGCTCTAATTTTTCAGTGGCTATTAATTCCTTGCTTGAAATCGTTTCTTTCAAATCAGATATAGCAGTTTCCCATCCTGTACCTTTTTCCTCTTTTGTATAATGCTCAAGTATCAGTGTAGATTTGTTATGCCCTTCTTGAGCAAGTCTTAAAGAATCTCTTAATGTTCCTACTTCACTTTCAAATTGAGTTTTCTGTTCCTTCAGCATTGTCTTAAGATATATTATTTCTACATCAGCTGCTTCTTTACTGTCAGGTAACGTTTCGTCTTTACTAGCCTTTACGTTAGTTAACGTTGGTTTCTGTTTAGATGTGTTTGTAACCTTTTCATATAAACGTTCAAGCTCGGACACATCAATTTTTCGCTTACCTCTATCGTCTTTTTTGAAGGACAGCTTACCCTTCTTCATATCAGCATAAAGCGTTGGCTTACTAACATTGTAACTTTGTACGGCTTGTGTTGGTGAAATAAACATAGATATGCCTTATAGATCTATAACGTTAAGATTAACGTTATAATACCAAAATAAATACGTCAAATTCAATAAGTTAATTTGGCGTATACAAGCATAATTTAAGACAAAATCTTACGTTAAGATTAACGTTACAATACGTATCTTAACGTTTAGTAACGTAAATCCCCTTACGTTAACCAAGTTTTATTTAATAAATTACAGTGATTTAGTATATTTTTAATTAACGTTAGGATTACGTAAAGTTGTGTAAACACTTAACTTTTGCTAACGTTAAGTTGTTCGATTCTCATTCAGGGATTCGATTTTCATGTAAAACCACTATTTTTAAGGGAGAGCATCCAAGCCCAAAAACCAAGACAAGAAAAAACCGCCCTGCAAGGCGGTTTAAACATCTAGCGATGCGTTTCAAATTGAACACTTGAATAGTATCGCTCCTTAAAGGCTCATGCAAGTCAAAAGTGACTTTTGCAAACACTTTTTTTATGCCTTTTTTCGGGTCATATGGTTCAAGGCGGTGCTAATCGATATATGTATTCAAAAGCACATTGCTTACAAAAATCCATGCCTGGTCGCGGAAGAGGGGAGGGCGCTTCTGCTCCTTTTAATCCTGTACCGCCAAGACCCAAACAAAATAATCTTGCAGGTCATGTGACAGGTCAGCGTCAAGAATGGGTGCATCCACAAACACCAATTCCAATGCACCGACTTGGTAAAATGTTGGATCGTATCAGAACACTAGAATCCATCATTGGTGATAAACCTGATGATTGGGTCAAACCAAATTACGGTCATATGGATTATGCTATTGCGCATAAAATGGGCTGGATCTCAGATGAGGAGGAGGCGTATGATAAAGCTGCTTATGAGCAAAAACGAAAACGCTCTTTGCAAACATGTCATCGCTATAGTTTAGAAACTTTATGCCTGCCTGATAATTTAGCGGAGACAACAGGGGATCGATATACCCCCCAAACCTCAGCTGCAATTTTAAATGATAACCGCCTGACCGATGGCGCAAAAATTCTGGCTCTTAAACTCATGGAACAAACCTATCGTGAGAATAGGGAAGGGCGATGGTTACAAATTACCGTACCCTATCTCATGAAAGCATTAGGCAGATGCCGACGCACAATTCAAAATTATTTACGCCTGTTAGAGCATTACGGTTATATCAAAACCGATGTGATTAAGGCGAATATTTCTAAAATGTGTGTTGGTCTTGCGATCTGGTTACAAGAGCCATTATTCCCAAAACACCACAAAGAAAAATGGCCACAAAGCGCAACAAATTCAGGGGCGCAAAAGACTTCATACAATAACCCTATATCATTATTATTAAATACAATCCCCATTAACCTGTGGGCAGAAGAATGCATGAAAGGGATTTATCGTAGTTTTAAACGCAATAATGAACCTCTCATTTACGATAAAATTCATATCTAAGATCATTTAAGAAACAGATTTGATAATTTTCACCCTTCATGCAAATGGAGGTATCGAGACATGGCTATTCAATAGGTGAGGGAAGGGAAGATCTGTAATTCCAATTTAAAGCCTTGTGAGTGGGGTGAATTATATTAAAGCCATAATGTGATAGCTCAGAGATCAAACATCATCACAGGAGCTTAATTTCTCAAAGGAGGGGATTTGAAACCTCCATTTAAAATGCAAAATCTACACCTCTAAAACAAAAATCATCTAAAAACTGGATGCTAATTTCACCACTTTTGAATCTCTAAATTACCGCTTATTTTATCCCTGTATTTTCGAGTCGGGCGTTATCGTATTGAAGATATTTTCAGCACACATAATGCGCCCAATCCTATTTTTTCTATTCGCTTATCTTCGGATGCGCGGAAAAAATAAGATCAGATCCAGCGCAAGGTTGTTTCAGGTAGGAAATGGGGCTGAACCCATTAATGAAACATTCCGTCCAGAAAATATGAGCTTTTCTTAAAGTAATATCTTAGATTCACTAACTCTTGTAATGTGCTGTAATAAATAAATAAATTACTTCCGATTCAAGGCGTATTGTTTTAACGCTCCATATCCATGCCCTGATCTTTGGATGGCGGCGATACATCTTTGCCCTGAGATATTTCAATCTCATATTCCTTCGCACCGCTTTCAAAACCATGCCAATATTCATTGGGTTCGTTTTCGGCCGTCAGCATTTTTTCTGCCAATTCTGGATTAGAAGATTGAATATAATATCCTTGATTAAAGCCCTTTAAGAAGAGGGGGGATATGTTCTGATTTTGCTCTTGCTGCTCCATGATTAAAAGGTGTCTTTTGCGTGTTTCTCCAAATACTGATTTATACTTTCTCGATCATATAAAATGATCTTTTTTCTCGGTTGAGAAAATCTAATATCGCCACCATCTCTTAAAACGGCGAGGGTGGTTTTAGATGAAATTCGGAGCATGCGCATCGCTTCTGTATCATCAATCCATTTGTCTAATATATGACCTTGCGTATCTTTTTTAATACGCTCAACGACTGTCTCAACCAGTTCGTAAAATGCTTCGCTTTGCAGACAAATAACTTCCATTGGATAAAGTTAGAAATTATTATTTTGATACCCAATAGGGGATTTTAATTTTATCGCATCATATGAAATCATATTAAACCAAGGTGAAATTAAATAAGATTTTGTTGGAAATTTTGATGTTAAAAATCACCAGCTATGATGATCCGCACAATGATAATTCCGCCATTTTCAATTGGCATATAAAAAAGCATGCAGTTATGAAGAAGCTTGCCTATATCCAGCACCCGAATATTTTTGCCATATCTCCTATCTTCTTCTCCATGTTCAGAAGAGGTCGCCATTCCTAGAAAAAATCTATGCAACCCTTTTTCCCTAGATGCGGCTTTTGCTAGACCGTTCATCCTATAATATATTCCTAAGTGCTTCTGAAAATCTTTATATGCTAATTTGGTATAAACATATGCTGTTTCTTTATGCTCATGTAATCCACTTTCTAAACCGTCATCAATGTCTTTTCTCGTTTCTTTAATCAGCCAGGCAATCATTTCACGTTCTTCTTGTTCTTCTCGTCTTTCTTTTTCGGTGCTCATATCAGGCTTTTTTATTGTTAAAAATTAATCACATCATCCAAAGCATCATCAACCTCTTCATGAATGAAATTTGCTTGGTAGCCTATTGTTGTTGTGAGATGACTATGACGATAAAGTTTTTGAAGTTTTCTAGGGTGTATTTTATCTCCTGCAATATTTCCAAATGTATGACGCGCAATGTGGTTTGATAGATTTTTCTCTATCTCGCATTGCCCTGCAATTTGTTTGAGATATTTATTGAGAAGTGTTGTTGCGTTGCGGGTTTTTACGAATATATCTCTTGGACTTTTTTGATCTGCTTTTTTGAGATAGGGGAAAACATAATCCTTTTTGTTTTGTCTATCGCCTCGATAGCATTCGATTATCTCTTTTGCCTTGTCAGGTATTTTAAGGCTGACAGGTTTTTCATTTTTGTTCATCACATAGAGCAAACGATCATCTTTAAAGTCAGACCATTTCATTTCTAACACGTCAGATATTCTGATTCCTGCAAAGTAGAATGCAAACAACCAAATATTGCGTGTATGCCATATTGTTGTTTCAGGCTCTAATTTTAAGTTTTCAATGCGTGTGACTTCTTCTTTTGTTAGTCCGATCTTATGACCATGCCCAACTTTGATTTTTTCTTTCTCACCCGCAAATGGGTAGTGTTTTGCTTCAACCACAAATTCTTTAATGGCAGAATTATACATCGTGCGAATGAAGATCAATTGGTTTGTAATGGTGCGTGTTTTTTGATCCAAATATGCAGAGCAGAATATTTTGAACCGTTTCAAAAACGGTTCGTCTATATCTTCAAAATAGAGTGATTTATCTTTTGAAAATTGGGATTTTATTTCCTCAAGAAAGTTGTATCCGGCTTTTCTTGATTTCCCGATCCGTTCTTTTCTGCGCTGCATAATTTCATCGATGACATCTTGCTTATCTTTAGATTTATTATGATTTAGAAACTCTCTTATATTGTGCAATATTGAATATTCGGATTTTGCGACGGAATATGTTCCTGCTTCATATTTTGACTGTACACGCATTAAGCCAAACTGGAAAAATGAGACATTGCCCGTTTTGCCTTTAACCTTTTTTTGAATAGCTTTACTGGTGTTATTCTTTTTATTCGTTTCAGCTTCTAAAGCGATATCATCTGCTTCACTTAGCTTTTTCTTTAGAAAATTATTAAGACGTCTTGAATTCGCATGTGACTTTCTGACCTTGCTTAAAGTCGCATCCCATTCTTTCTCAAGAATGTATTTTCCTGTAAAAACATAACGTGTTTTGCGATTTTGAGTGATCCGAATTGCTAGTGGAAATGTTCCATCTTTTTTTTGATCATGCTTCCAAAGTATTATCTTTACTGATGCCATAGCCTTTGTATTGATTATACAAAGATACAAAAATCTAAATAATTTACCTAAAACATACCTAAAACATTTGCGCTATTTGCATGTTTCAATCTGTGATGACGTGATTTGTAAAACACTGATAATCAGTAATGATAAATCATATCGCATCATATCAAATCAAATACTAGCAGGCTCATAACCCGAAGGTCACAGGTTCGAGTCCTGTTCCCGCTACTAGTAATGACAAGGGTTTCAAGAAATTGAAGCCCTTTTTTTATGCAGTGGGTAAAACATAGGTAAAACAATAAAGAGGGGTTTAACTAACCTTAATTCTTAATCTACGAGCTCTTTCTTCAAAGGCTTCTTTTCCACCTTCAAGAATAGCGCACACTGATTTTCGGATTTCGGGATTTTCTAAGCCTCCACTTATATATTCAATGTCAGGTAATGATTTTCGTTTATGTGCTCCACGGGATGCAACAATTACCTGATCGGCATCTGTATTTACAACTAAATTAGCATTGTGAGTTACAATGATTACTTGCCTTCTAGATTTAGCTTCTTTAAATCTACCAACCAGCTCATGAAATATAGATTCAGGATCTAAATTTTCTTCGGGTTGATCAATTATAAGCGGTCTTCGGTCATCAATATCAATAGAAAGGTAAAGAAGTAACAATACAATTCCACGTGTTCCAGGAGATAATTGTTTGATGTCTACTCCTTCATATTCCAATCCGTAGTTCACACTTATATGATCTATGCTATAGAGCCAAGAAGAAACTTGAGCATACCAATGTTTCTGTGATTCTCTGTTTTTTCTTGCATCTTCGTGTGCATGATCCCTGAAGCTTTGACCATATTTTGCCCTGAATGAGGACATAGCTTTTGCAATTTCATTAGCTTTTCCATTTTTCCATGTATTCTCAAGTTCGGTTTCAATTATTTCTGTTAGTTTTCCAACACCTCTAAAAGCCCCAGTTCTGGATTTATCTATAAGACGCTCCCCCGCTAGAGACCAAGCTTCAAGATCAACATTTCTATTAACCGAAAAGGTGAGTTTATTAAGTGTACCTTTTTGCTCATCTAAACGATCCTGCAAGGGCTTATAAAGTTTCTTTAGAAGTTTTGCTTCTTTTTCTATTTCACCTACTAGATTTTTATAGGCTTGTTCTCTTTGTTCTAATAATTCTTTGATTTTTGCTGGGGCTGTTTCGGATTTTGTGATTTCCTTATCTCTCAGTTTTAATGCAGCTTCAGCTCGTGTTATACGCTTTGAAAGATCAATATAATTTTTGCGCTTTGCTTTATCTACTCCAATTAGTGCCTCAAGACGACGCTGTTCTTTCGTTAAAAGTGTATAGGTTAACTCTGCCAAAATTGCATTTTCATCAAAGTATGGAGGAGCTTTTGTTAGGTTTTCTAAAATCTCTTCTTTTTCCTCTTTATTTGGCCCTTTTAATTTTTTGATCTCTTTATCAACTTTTTTAATCTGCTCATCTAATAAGGCATCTACATCACCTTCATAGGTAAGTGAAAATTTTTTCCATTGATCTTCAGTCAAAACAACTTCTTCATATTCCTGTTTCAGCTGTTCCAGTTGCATACTGGAACCTGTTTCGAGGAATTGTTCAGCTTCCTCTTTCAGTGAATTAAGCTTTAGTTGTTGCTTCTCAAGTGTTGTAATGGATAGTGACTTATTTTCAGCTTCTGTTCGAATATCTTCTAATCTTTTAAGTATTTCTTTATCGTCCGTAGGAGTAAGTTTTTTTCTGTCTTTTTTAAGACGAACTATTGCAGTATTTTCAATAGTTCGTTTCTTTTTTAAGTCTTCAAGACTTCTCTGTAAGTCGTTTTGGATTGACAGTTCGCTTCCAATATCTTTTAGAGTTTCTTGATGAGTATTCTTATTCCGATATACGGCTTCTGTTTTTATATCCCTTAGCTCCTTAAAAGATCGCGCACCTAGACGATTTTCTGGAGCATGGGCTTCATAAATTACTCGTTCTATAGCCTCAATTAATTCGTCGGCGAGTCCATCTGAAGAGCATAGTTGATCAACAAATTGTTGAGACAAGTATCTGACTCTTGGGTCTTCTCTTTCTTCTGTTAATAAATCTACGTTAACTGTAGATTCTGTAGATTCCTCATTTCCCCAAACCAATTTACTGGTCGTATTAGTTAAATAATCTTTTGCACGTTCAAGGAATGAACGTTTTGTATGCTTATTATCAACGCTATCAGCACCGGCTGCAATCATTTCAACGAGTGCTGTCTTTCCTGATCCTCTTGCGCCTATTATTGCTACTAACCCTGAATTAATAGGTATATTGGGTGTTTTTAACCAATTAGCATTTTTAACGTTAATTTCTGCTATTATATCGGAGGGTAAACCTCCAATTGGTTTTTCTTTACCGATATAAACTCTTCCATTCGGTTCAAAACAAATTTGGCGTAATGTTTCAAAAGTAATATCGCCCTTAATCCAACAATAGCGATCTTCATCAGGTTCGCCAACAGTTGCTAAATCATGTGCATCACTTCCATGTAAACATGGTTTAAGGCTTCCATATTTTTGCTTAAGGGTATCACTAGTATCTGCTCCCTTCCCTGACCAATAAGTCTTATCTCCCGGACGACCAGAGAATATAATATGAGACATTCTTTGAAGTTCTTCGCGAACTGCTTTTAATCCGCTTTCTTGAATTTGCCCCAAACCATCACCTTGACCAGCGGCTGTTGCGACCATAATATTTTCTCTTGCCCATTTATGTGCCTTAAACGCTTCCCTAAGTATCTCAGGAGAAATTTTAGTTTGTTCAACACCTAGTTTAAGAGCTTGAGTGTCATTAGCAACTTCTGGATTAAATGCTCTTCCTAAACGAATTAATTCGTCATTGGTGCATCCATATTTTTCACCATCAAATTCAAATTTAAGATCACGAAGAAATCTTTTTGTTTTTTCAATATGATCAGCATCATCTGGACAAACAAGGAGATGTACATTTATTGGAGAACCCTTTTCTGCATTAACGGGATATCTAAGTTCGATATTAGGAAATATCAATTCCACATTTGGAAGTTTTCCTTCTTTGTGCAAAACCAATAATTTCTCATAACTATCAAGCACGCAATAATCAGTAATACCAATTGCTCTAATTGGTGGGGATGCATTTTTTATTTTCTCTAAATATTGCTGAATAACATTATCACCACTAAACTTATCTGCTTTTATCGTACCCGGCATATGAATATGTGGCTCCCATCTGTGCCAAACAGATCCTTTTGGGCTAACTATTTCATTTGTAATTAAATTGTTGGTTTTATCAGAATCGTCAATCATAAGTTTAGATTAGAGAAGGTTTACTTCATAGTATAGGGTAAATTTAGACAAAATTATTGGGCTCAAATTACGGATATCCCTAGTTAAACCTACAAATTACAATCTATGAATTTTCCTAAAACAATAAACTCAGTTTATCTTTTAACTGCTTAACAAGCAGTATGTGTTTTTCAGGATTTTTCTTTCTTAATCCTTGTAAATTTTGAAGTTTCCATTGCACAGAAGGAAACTTTTCAAAATTATAAATGCTCCAATCTGGTTCTGTGCTTTTAAAACTTAAAAGAAATTGTTTGTCTTTTTCGTTCAAGCTATTTTGTATTGCCTCAATGAGACTTTCCCTTGTTGCTTCAAAATCTTCATAAGTAAAACTTTCATCACTCATACCGTCAAACTGATTTTCCATTGCCTTTCTTTGATCAAGACGATTAGGAGTTAGAAGATCGGAAATTTTTCGGTTACTGCATAATAAGTAAAATAAAAATCCTGTTTTTATCTCTTCGGTAAAGCCTTCATTTTTTAATAAGTATTTTATATCAAATAAATCTCTTGGGTGCTGACGATCTAACGCAGCACAAATTTTACCGCCATAAAGTTGAGCCAAACTAACTGTTTGTATAGCACAAAACACATCAAATTCTTTTTGAGCATCATCACAGAGTTCCAGAGTTTGAGATTCTTCTAGTAATCCACGATTGGTTTGATTAACCTCTAATTTAATTTGTGCACCCTTAAAAGAAATTTGTAATTTAGAAATATCTTGTTTGTGCTCAACTGTTGCTTCAGGAATCACACTTTCAATACTACTTTTAATACGCTCTAGAGCATCAGCTATATTTTTTAAAGTAATTGCTCTATCTTCAATAGGGACATATGTTAGATCAATATCTACTGAAAGACGTGGCATGTTTCGAACAAAAAGATTGATTGCTGTCCCTCCATGCAAAGCAAAACATTCCTCCTTAGCGACTTCAGGAATAACGTTCAATAATAATGAGACTTGGTTTTTATAGGTTTGTTTTTTCACTTTCTTCCAGTTCTTTTGGTACAGTTATTTGATATTTGGGAACATAAACACCGTTTTTTACAACACTGCGTTTACCAGTACCTAAATTTATTTTGTCTAAATTTAGATATTGAACCCATTGGTGTCCTGCCTTATCTGCTAGATACAAGAATAATCGTTTCACTTTTATAGAACTACATTCTTCTAAAAGTGTTTGGACGACCTTAGGTCTTAAATTGTTTAAGCCTTCCATTATTTGATAGCATTCAAGGAGTTCCTGTTTTTTAGGGACAAGGTATAGGCATTCTAATATTGCTCTGGCAGCTCCAGATATTTGCATGGAAAATGTTTTAAATTCTAAGTCTATCAAACCTGTTTCCGCTGAAAGAAATGAAGATGAATGATAATCAGTTTTTATATTCCAATGATGTTTTATAAACCAAGTTGGCAACTTTTCATCTTTATAACCAAAGAGTATAACCTTGGTTCCAGATAAATCGAGATAATGAGATTTTCCAAGATAGGAAAGGGCAGTTTTCCCTCCTATATGTATACTAAGATTAGCCTGTTTCTGTAATGCATAGATTGCGCCTTCAAAACTGACCTGATCATTATGGCGTATCATTGCCCCCGTACCTATGGATTTTAACCATTTGTTTTTTCGATAAACCTTTAGCAAATCTAGGCTGTACCCATTATTGGATAACCACGAAGCGAGGAACACTGTACCTTGGGGCTGTGAATTAAGTAGTTGGTTTATTTTTGTCCTATTATCGGTATTCATAATACCAATATATAATAATTTTTAAACTATTTCTACAAAATGGTTTGTTTTTATTCTGATTTAGGTACTATGAATACCCAAATCACAAAAAATATAAACTATAGCTTTCTGTCAATTATTATCACCAACTAACATTTTATCAAAATACGGTAAAACATAGGTAAAACATAGGTAAAACATTTTGGTTTTTGTTCAGTTATTCATGAATATTAATTTTTACATTTGTCCTTTATAAGGATAAAAATAAAATTATCATCGGGTTATATGACCCGATGGTCAATGTGTTGATATTTAAAGAATTGCAAACTTTTTAAATGCTATTTTTACTAGTGTTTTGGAGTTTTTTTACTTAATTAAAGTCAACTAAAAACAAGCGAAAAGAATACTTTTTTATAGTTAATAGGACTCATAACCCGAAGGTCACAGGTTCGAGTCCTGTTCCCGCTACTAGCAAGGACAAGGGTTTCAAAAAATTGAAGCCCTTTTTTTATGGAGTGGGTAAAACATAGGTAAAACAAATCACCCTAATTTATCTTTCAATTGCTTAAAAAGCTCTGAGTGTTTTTCTAAGTTTTGTTCTTTTAATTTTTTTAGATTTTGCAATTTCCACTGCACAGAAGGAAACTTTTCAAAGTTATAGATGCTCCAATCTGGTTCTGTGCTTTTAAAACTTAAGAGAAATTCTTTATCTTTATCATCTAAGCTATTTCGTATTGCCTTAATGAGTTCTTCTCTTGTTGTTTCAAAATCTTCATAGGTAAAGTGTTCAGCACTCATACCATCAAATTGATTTTCCATCGCTTGTTTTTGGTCAAGACGATTAGGAGCGAGAAGATCAGATATTTTTCGATTGCTACATAACAGGCAGAATAAAAATCCCTGTTTTATGTCTTTGGTAAAGCCTTCATTTTTTAATAAGTATTTTATATCAAATAAATCCCTTGGATGTTGACGGTCTAAAGCGGCGCAAATTTTTCCGCCATAAAGCTGGGCTATGCTAACTGTTTCGATCGCGCAGAATGCATCGAATTCTTCTTGGGCATAATCACAAAGCTCTAAAGTTTGAGGGTCTTCTAATAGCCCACGATTGGTTTGATTAACCTCGATTTTGATTTGCGTGCCTTGAGCGGAAACTTGCAGTTTAGAAATTTCTTTTTGGTGCTCAATCGTTGCTTCTGGAATAGCAGTTTCAATATTGCTTTTAATGCGCTCTAAGGCTTCAGCTATGTTTTTAAAAGTGGTTTCTCTATCTTCAATAGGTATATATGTCAGATCAATATCTACAGAAAGGCGCGGCATATTACGAACAAAGAGATTAATAGCTGTTCCTCCATGCAAGGCAAAACAATGCTCTTTAGCCACCTCTGGAATAACATTCAACAATAAGGCAACTTGATTTTTATAGGTTTGTTTCTTCACAATCTTCCAGTTCTTTAGGTACGGTTATTTGATATTTATGGATATATACACCGTTTTTTACGATGCTGCGTTTGCCAGTTCCTAAATCTATATTATCTAAATTTAGATACTGAACCCATTGATGTCCTGCCTTATTTGCGAGATATAAGAATAATCGTTTCACTTTTATAGAACGGCATTCTTCTAAAAGTGTTTGGACGATTTTGGGACGTAGATTATTTAAACCTTCCATTATTTGATAGCACTCAAGGAGCTGCTGTTTTTTGGGAACAAGATACAGACATTCCAACATTGCTCTGGCAGCTCCAGATATTTGCATTGAAAACGTTTTGAATTCTAAATCAACCAACCCTGTTTCCGCTGGAAGAAATGAAGATGAGTGATACTCAGTCTTTACATCCCACTGATGTTTTAAAAACCAAGCTGGTAATTTTTCGTCTTTATAGCCAAAGAGCATAACCCTAGTTCCAGATAAATCGAGGTAATGAGATTTTCCAAGATAGGACAGGGCGGTTTTTCCGCCTATATGGACCGTTAGATTTGCCTGTTTCTGTAATGCGTAGATTGCACCTTCATAGTTAACCTGATCATTGTGACGTATCATTGCTCCAGTACCGATGGATTTTAACCATTTGTTTTTTCGATAAATCTTTAGCAGATCGAGGCTGTATCCGTGATTAGATAACCATGACGCAAGAAACACTGTACCTTGGGGGTGTGAATCAAGTAGCTGGTTTATTTTTGTTCGATTATCGGTATTCATTATACCAATATATAATAAATTTTAAACTATTTCAATGATATGGTTTATTTTTATAGAAATACAGGTATATATAATACCTAAATTATGAATAATATAAACTTTAGTGCTCTGCTTAATATCAAATATTAAGTCTTATTCGATATTCCCATTTCTGACACTTAGGTTTTTTCTGGATGATTTCACATTCTCCGATTTCGTTTTTAA
>NZ_JACA01000037.1 GCF_000520995.1 Aquimarina macrocephali JAMB N27
CAGGAGGTAGTCTTGTGACTATTGATAACCCGCATACTATCGCAGCTGTTGCGCAAAGAAGTAGCACAGTACTAGCAAATAATAACAATACTATTGAAAGAAAACTGGAAATTTATCCAAATCCGATAGAATCTGGTGTATTACACATCAAATATCCTAATTATACTAAGGCTAATAGGTCTGAAGCTATCATTAGAGATATGTTCGGAAGGGTGGTTGATAAAGTATACTTTAAATCAGAAACAACAACCTATGCTATTGATAAATTAAATGCAGGGGTATATTTCATTGTTATTAAAAC
>NZ_JACA01000038.1 GCF_000520995.1 Aquimarina macrocephali JAMB N27
AGATGTTCAGGCAGTTTTTTTATTCTAAGAAGAGTTAATATCCCAAGATTTGCTCAACAAAATATCATTGTTTTTTTTAAGCTTGATGATTGATCAGATTATGAAGAAAGAAGATTAGTATGAAATTCATTTTCCATTTCACAGTGCTCAATCCTATAGCTAACAAAAATTGTAGCTCAATTCATTAAAAATTAAAGTAAGGAGAAAGAATATGACGTATTGTATAAAGATAGTTAACCGAACTTATTCTAATATAACCCTCGGGGCTTATCCCGAGGATTATTTATAAAGTATAATGATGAATGAATTATATAGTTTGAGGGTTTTTTCTGAAAGAAAGTTTCTTTAGATAACGTAAATTAGGACGATCAGCAATCATCACAAACAAGGGTATTAAACCATGAGGTAATCTAATCAACATTTCCCAGGTCCATTGACTGAATGAGTTCCATAAAAAAGCAACGTGAAAATGACCTACTAGTCGGGCTATAGCGGTTAACCCTCCCCATACAAAGGCATATACTAAAGCAGCATAAGATATCCTGGGAATAAAAATAGCAATGGCAACTACAAAATCAAGGATGCCTGCTGTTTTTAACATTAGATGTGCGCTAGGTTCACTAATTGGCAAAGTGTTGAGTGTCATGTCAATAAAACTGCCTGGTCTGGGATAATATCCGATAGCATATAAACCATGACAACTAAATGTAAGAGCAATAGCAATAAGAGCAATTAAGCGTATTTTTTTAAATTCAATAGAGGTGAATAATACCATATAAAGAAGTACTGGAGTCATGAATTGAATTGTATATTCAAAAAATTGCCCAACATGTAAAAATTTCTCTTTACAATACAAGATTGCCAAAATAAAAAGTCCGATACTCCCTCCTAATAAAAAGAATTTACCGGTTTTTTTCATGTTAGGTTTTATCATTAAAGTAATGATAGCACAAATGAGATAAAAGACACCTATTGCTTTTATTGAAAAAGAAATTGTATTAGCAGCCGAGAGGCTGGTTACATAATCATTCCAGGCGATACCAAAAACATTTTCAATACTACTTTTTAGGATACTTTCGTCCCATAGAAAAGTTCTGTAGGGAGCGTCCCAAACAATGTGTTGGTAGGCTCTGCCTAAAAAAATAAGAAAAGTAGAGAGCTTTAAAATAGTAATTAATCTATGTTGTAAATCAGAAGATTGTGTCATGAGTTTTGTGTGATAGTTAATACTTTAAAAATATCGATTTATTATGATTTAAACCACTCAATAGTCAATAAATTAATTGATAAATATCATATTCTCGATTGATAGATATTGCACAAAAAATAATAACAAGCCCATATTTTTGAGCACATAAAATTATAAACTCAACACATTATGAAATCAAATTTTTTTAAGTATTTATTTACTTTTGCTTTAATTTATGGATTAGCTTCTTGTGAGAATGAAAAAACAGATATTCAGGATCAAAATGTTAATCAGGATATTAATAAAAATGACGAGACAAATCTAGGGAATATCTTTTTTGGACGAAAAAGTTCATCAGATTGTCATTTTGAGTATGAAGGATCAGAAGGTCCAGCATTCTGGGCTGATCTTTGCGGCGAGGATTGGAAAGATTGTGGAGGTAATGCACAGTCTCCAATTGATATTGTAACAGATGATACAGATGAGGACGATGATATTAATAATATCAATACCAATTATAC
>NZ_JACA01000039.1 GCF_000520995.1 Aquimarina macrocephali JAMB N27
ACAGATGATGCGGATGATATTAATAATATCAATACCAATTATACTACAAGTATTACAACTATTGTTAATAATGGTCATACTTTACGTTTTGATTATACTTCTGGTAGTTCGGCTTCATTAAACAATATTGATTATGATCTTTTACAGTTTCACTTTCATACTGGTAGTGAGCATACTGTAGATGGAAATAGATACCCTATGGAGATGCATTTGGTACATAGAAATCCAACTACTGGTTTGTTGGCAGTAGTCGGTAT
>NZ_JACA01000040.1 GCF_000520995.1 Aquimarina macrocephali JAMB N27
TCCTATGGAGATGCACTTGGTACATAGAAACCCAACTACTGGTTTGTTGGCAGTAGTCGGTATTTTCTTTACCGAAGGAGCAGAAAATGAAGTTTTGTCTCAGTTTATGGATAATCTTCCCAGACATAAGGACGAATATTACACAAGTAATGATGAGTATCATATAGCCGATATACTTCCTGGTAATATGGATTTTTATACCTATAGAGGTTCTTTAACGACCCCTGCATGTTCAGAAAT
>NZ_JACA01000041.1 GCF_000520995.1 Aquimarina macrocephali JAMB N27
GAACATGAGGACGAATATTACACAAGTAATGATGAGTACCATATAGTTGATATACTTCCTGGTGATATGGATTTTTATACCTATAGTGGTTCTTTAACGACCCCTGCATGTTCAGAAATTGTTACCTGGTATGTTGTTAAACAACCTATCCAGGCATCACATGCACAGTTAGAGCAATTTAAGCATATCATGCATGAAAATTTCAGACCAGTTCAAGCATTGAATGGAAGAATAGTTCGTTCTAATGATGATTAAAGGTTAAGTTTCCCCATCACTAACCTAAATTGAGAGGAGAGGTTGTCTTTAGAAATAAGGGGAACCTTTTCTTTATGATTAAGATAACGTATACTATTATATTTGTCTCTCTTTCTGCTATTAAGACACAATATAAAGTAGCCTTACTATTACAATAAATTCATGTTTTTTACGTTAAATTAACATAAAAGATGTTAATTTTTGAATCAAATGTCGTTTTTAAATAAGATTCACTAAATAATTATACCCTATGATTAGTGCTCTTTTCCCCAATAAGCAATATTCATTTATACATGAATCGTTTTTACAATGTATTCCAGATGATGTATTAGAAATAATTGAAGAAAAAAAAAACTGTTCTTAAGCTTAAAAAAGGTCAGGTATTGTTTCATGAAGGATCAATCCCGACTGTGGTATATATACTAAAGCAAGGAAAAGTAAAAAAATATGCTACTGGGTTAAATGGAAAAGAACATATTTTTCATTTGGTAGGAGAAAATAGAATTCTTGGCCATCATAATATATTATGTAATGAAACCTATTCCCATTCTGCAGCTTGTTTAACAGAATGTACATTTTATTTAATTCCTAAACACATTTTCTTTTCGATCATAGAAAATAATCGAGACATGTTGAATCGTTTATTACAAAATATTAGTCATGAGTTTGGGGTGTTTTTAAATAATTCTAAGATTCTGGCTCAGCATAGTGTTAGAGAACGAACTGCTTTGTCTATCATAAAACTGGAAGAATTCTTTAATGAAGAATCAATTATGGACGTGGGAGTTAAATTATCCAGGAAAGACCACAGTAATATAGTGGGAACATCGATTGAGTCTTTAGTTCGAGTATTGCATGATTTTAAGGAGGAGAGAATTATTGAGATCCAAGAAAATGTAATTATGGTTAAAGACATGGAAAAACTAATAAGTATAACTAACCTCGTATAACAGTGATTTCATGGTTGGTTAATCGTATAATTTCTTTACTAATTTCCCTATGCTAAGTCCTTGTATAATAATAGAAAATAGGACTACTACATAAGTAATATATAATATGATTTCTGAAGAAGGATAATCGGCTAAACTTAATGCCAATGCGATAGAAATCCCACCTCTTAAGCCTCCCCATGTTAATATAGTCACCGTTTTTATTGGGTTATTTTCTGAATGTTTCAACAAAGAATAGGGAATAAATACAGAAATGAATCTCGAAATCAATACAATCAGGATAGCTATACTTCCCAGGATTAAATGATCCAGATCAAATTTTAATAAATGAATGGCTAATCCAATAAGTACAAATAAAATACCATTAAATACATCATCAAGTACTTCCCAAATATCATTAAGCATTTTTCTGGTCGGACCTTTATTTGTAGCAATATTTAATTTATTTCCAATGATCATTCCTGCAACTACCATAGCTAATGGACCAGAAACATGGATGAGGGATGCAAATGCATAACCACCCATTACAATTGCCAGGCTAATCATTACTGCCAATTGAGGATTGTCTTTTACAGATTTGATAGATTGATATCCAATAAAACCAAGAAGTCCTCCATATAATATTCCGCCAATAGCTTCTTCAAGAAAAAGCTTGCCTATTTCAGAGGTTATAGAGCCTTCTATAGGGTGCTCTCCCATTCCCGAAAGAATCAATATTGCAGAGAAAACGACAACCCCAATACCATCATTAAAAAGTGATTCTCCTTCAATTTTAATGCCAAGGCTTTTAGCAATATTCGCCTTTTTAAGAATAGCCATTACTGCTATTGGATCCGTAGGGGAAATCAATGCACCAAATAGTAAGGCATGTAAAAAAGGAAGCTCAAGACCAATTAATTGTGCAGTTCCAAAGGTTAGTCCACCTACAATAAAGGTTGAGATTAATACACCAAAAGTTGCAAATAGAAGAATGGGCCATTTTTCTTTAGCTAATTCGTCAATATTTACGTGTAACGCTCCTGCAAAAAGAAGAAAACTTAAAATTCCATCCAAAAGTAAAGATCTAAAATCTGAGTTGGTAACAATGTCACAAAAAAACTGATAGAATTCTGGGATAATACTTTTGCTAATGGTTATGATTAAGATTGTAGCCAAACTCATCAGCATCAACCCAATAGTAGTAGGTAGTTTGAGCCACTTATAGTTCACAAAGTTGAAGAAAGCAGCGATAGCAAAAATGATGCTGAAAGATTGTAACATGTTTTCTAAGGTTTTATATTAATATATTTTTGAAGGCCTGTGTAAATCCTTAATGGTATTAACATCAATTCGTAATTGATACCAATCTTCTAATTGTACGATACTACCGGTAAGCAATGATGGTTTTCCGATGTAGGGTAATATCTTTTTGTTGATAGGATTTCCCTTGAGATCTGTAATCAGATAATATTCTGATATATTATTTTCATCTGTAGTAGCCAACACAGGCGGAATCCCTCCAGAAATACATAGTACGGCACAGCTTCTATGAATTTTTCCTTTTCCGGGTTTCATCACTCCAAAATAACATTTGGGATCAATGATTTCTCCTTTAAGTTCCATGTTTTTAACCAATGATTTTATTTCAGGTAATCTTTTTGAATTTGCTTTTTCTATCAATGTTATTTTCTCATCGTTTGTGATTTGCAATAATGTCTTTCCATTATAGTAGATGAGATTACCTTCAATACTTAGCATACTCCCGGATAATTGAGATACTTCATTTCTTATTTTTTTTAGAAATGGATTAGCACTGGATTTTCCAAAACCAAGTAGCAGTATATTTTTAAAAGTATCTTCTGCTGTTTTAACTTTTAGCATAGGATAGGGCATTTCATGATAAACCCCCATGATTTTGGTATTGGTCGTAAGTTCGAATGAGCTGTTCTTAAAAGTATTTTGTGTAAAAGCAAAAGTAACAGCTATGGTTATAAGAGCTAGTATACCAAAGAGTACAAAGCTCTTTATTGTTTTTTTTGTTTTTGTAGAAACATGATCAACGTATCCGATGTAAAAATCATCCTCTTTATTTTCCATAAATCTAATGTTTAAAAGATGATAGGTTCGACCTCGGTTCCTTCTGCAAGGGCTTCTGGTAGAACGTATATTTTATTATTGTCATTTTTAAGTCGATAGGTGGTTATTTTTTCGGTAAAAGGAGGTGGTGATTGCCCATTGTGAGGTAGGTATTGATATCCATGCCAGGGGCAAGTAACGCATCCATCTACTACTTTTCCTTCGCCAAGAGGGCCGCCTTGGTGCTTGCATACGTTAGAGATAGCAGATAATTTATTATCGTATTTAAAAACTGCTATTCGTTCTTTGTCTACAATAAATATTTTGGC
Organism: Aquimarina macrocephali JAMB N27; assembly: GCF_000520995.1. Lineage (GTDB taxonomy): Bacteria > Bacteroidota > Bacteroidia > Flavobacteriales > Flavobacteriaceae > Aquimarina > Aquimarina macrocephali. Next base: position 3,590 of record NZ_JACA01000041.1, read on the forward strand.
TCTGTCTTCTGGTATTTCATCAATATCACATACATATTCCCATCCGTTTTTGATATGTTGAGTTTTAATTTTATCTGCTTTGGTCTCCTTTATTCCGGTTACCAAATGTAATGTAGCAATAGTTATAAACCCTAAGCTCATAATAGCAATAGACCCTATTGATGGTTGCTGTTGTAAAGCACCCAGAAAAACATGTAGAATTATCAATCCATAGGCTGGATATACCATCATATGTAAGCGTTTCCATGTTTTAGGAGAAAGGTTTTTTAGCCAGAAATCATGACTGGTTGCCGCCATTAGAAATAGAATGACCAATGCAAAAAAACCTAATACCTGAAAAGGAAAATTTGCGAGGGAACCATAATCCATATTAGATGTAAAAATGGCATAGATAGGATTTACATTTCCTAAAGAATGAAATTGAAAAATTGAAAACCCGCCATGAACCATCGCGGCCAAAAACATACTTACTCCCAGATGTCTACGGTTATATAATAAAGGCAAAAATCTGGAATTTAATCTGGCGAGAGGTCCAATAGCTAATATGATATGCAATAAAGCAATTGCCAATGTCCCAAAAGCTCGTATAATTAATGTTTCTACACTTGTCCCATTATTAGTGATTATAGTAATTCCTATGAAACATAAAAGATAGATAAGTATACTGATTACGATCCATTTATCATAGATCTTTTTGTTTCGATTCCAAAGGACTGGTTGATAATTTACTCCCATTATAATTCTATATTAATAATGTCATTTTTCTTTATTTCATCATAAATTCTTATACTTCTAATCTTCTTATCGATTTCAAAAGTGTATACTCCTTTCTTATTTATGGTTCCTAAATAGGTGTCTTTTTTATGATTAGAAATACCATATATAAGTGATGAAGCACTTTTTATAGGTCTCTTCAGAATGATTTGAAGCGAGTTGAAGGAACTTTGTTCTTTTATACTGATAAAAAAAATATCGTCTTCTATAATTATACGTTGCCCGGATAGTGTAGGGGTTAATGATACATCACCATCCGTGAGTAAAGGCTCCTTAATACTCTTAATAGATAAGATGATTAATACTGGCATGATAATGATCAGTAATATCCATATAATTTTATGCATTTTTCTTATTCCTGAAGTCATGAGTCGATTCTTGATTTATTAATTATTTTCAAAAGAAGAATAGGCCAAAGACCTATTGCTCCCGGAACCAGTAATAAACGAACTGTCCATTTACTTTCTGTAATTAATTCATCTAATTGAGAAGCACCTTTGATGAAAAAATAGATTCCGAATAAAAAACCTATTCCAAAATACACCCCTAAAAAGCTTACTATAATCTGAATTACTATTGTCATAACTAAATAAGATTTACATCTGTTATTACTTCAAGAAGAGCAGGGCCATTATGGTCTCTTAATTTTTCCATAGCAGTAGTTAGATCTTCTAATTTTTCTATTCGTATTCCTAAAGCACCACAATTCTCTGCATATGCAGCAAAACTTGGGTTATGGAGTGACGTTTGCCAGACATCTAATTCTGCAGCACGTTGTTCTTTAGAGATTTTACCAAGTTCAGAATTGTTTAATACGATATGCTTAATATTCATATTGTATTTTACTAATGTCGAAATCTCTGCCAGATATTGTCCCAAACCTCCATCTCCTGATACAGACCATATGGGTCTCTCATGTCCTTGTGCTGCCCATGCACCCATAGCGGCGGGTAATGCAAATCCTATGGATCCTAGGTACCCAGACATTAAGATGGATTGGTTTTGAGGTTCAAAATATCTTCCAAATGAGTATGTGTTATTTCCAACGTCTACGGCAATCACTGCATTTGCAGGAGTTATCTTATTCATTGCATCAAAAACAGCAATAGAGCTTAGTCCTTTACTACTAGAATCTTCGAGACGACTTTGTTTTTCTTCTTTCCAAAGTTTCCAGCGTTCGTCTATTTCTGGTTTTTGATCTATTGTATTTGTTTTGCCTTTTGTCTTTTCGGTAAGAATATCTAGTGTTTCTGAAATTTCTCCCCATAAGGCGGCATCAACTTTATGAAATTTACTTAATGCCATTGGGTCAAAATCTACCTGGATAATAGGTTTTTTTGGGGTGATACCGGTATGATTAGAAAAAGAAGCTCCAAAGACGATAAGCAGATCACTTTCGTTCATAAACCAGGAAGCAATAGGAGTACCACTTCTACCTAAAACACCACACCCTAATTCGTGATCATCTGCAATAAGTCCTTTTCCTTTAAATGTAGTAATCACAGGACAATTAAGAGTCTTGGCATAATCAATAATACTAGTCATATTAAAACGAGCTCCATGGCCAACAATGATAACGGGTCTTTTTGCCGAAAGAATCATATCACTCGCTCTATTGACCATTTCTTTTGGTGGAGAAATACCAAAAGTGGTAATTCTGTTTTCTGGAGTTTGTGGTTTTGCGTTACCAGGTTTTTTACTGAAAGCAACTTCATCAGGAAAAGTTAAGTGCGAAACATCTCTTTTAATAAGTGCAGTTTTAACTGCTAATGCCATCAATTCACTATGGTTAGAATTTTGATGAACAGCGTGATTAAATTCTGCTACAGAATCAAATGCTTTGGTAAGATCTACTTCCTGAAAAGCTCCGGTGCCAACTACTTGAGTATTTACTTGCCCTGATAGTGCTAATAGCGGCGCACGATCTACTTTAGCATCCCACATACCAGTGAACATATTAGTTGCTCCGGGGCCTGCGATTCCAAAACAAGCAGCGGGTTTACCAGTTAGTTTGGCATACCCTGAAGCAGCAAATGCTGCTGCACCCTCATGGCGAATACCAAAGAAGCGTAATTTACCTTCCTTTTCCTGTCTTCGCATAGCATCTGCAACACCAAGATTACTATGACCTACCATTCCAAAAACAGTATCTATTCCCCAGTTAACCATGGTTTGAATCATAACATCAGAAACGGTCTCTTCGTGAGCAGGTTCTTCAGGAATACCTACATAAATAGCATCACCTTCTTCTTTAACATCAAAAGTAGTTACACCGTCATCATAACCTCCGGGAGGAAGTCCTGTACATGGATCAAAATCCCAGCCATGCCAAGGGCAACGAAGCAAACCGTTTTCTATAGACCCTTCTCCTAGTGGCCCTCCCTGATGAGGACATCGGTTATCCAATGCAGAGAATTTTCCTTCAAAATGGGTTAGGCATACACCTTGGTGACCAGCAGTAACGGTTTGAACCCTTCCTTCAGGAAGTTTATCTTTATTACTGAGTACTTTATACCATACTATTTCTTTTTCTGAAGTCATGATCGATTATTTTTAGGTGTTAACATTTGTTATTAAATTGATCTTGCCTGATTTTTACCGCTCTAAATGAATATACAATTAGCGCAATCAAACCTAATAAAGCACTAATAATGCCTGCTATGGTAATATATATTGCAGAATCAAAACTGGTTTCTACGCTTTTATATACTCCAGAAATTAGTGCAGAGACTACAAAACTAGCTACAGCAACATATAAGAAAACCATTGCACTGTTTAATAATTTAAGTTGCCTAAGCTTACGTTTTATGAGAGCTTCCTTGAGTGTTACTTCTACAATTAAAGTCTTAATCTCGGTACTGAGATTGACTAATAGATTAGAAGTAGATAATATCAAAAGCCCAATACCTGGTATTATAGTAGCCGGGATATACCAATGTTCCATAGTATTTAATTTTTATAGGCCGTAAATGCTTCTTCAAAAAAGGCAATAACTGTAGCTTTATTTACTCCAGAAATAGGTAAAACAGCACCTTTAAACCCCTCATTATACCATTTTCCTGTTGTTAATGGTTTGAAATCGGAAGTACCCAGGCTATCATGGCCTTGATACCCACTGATATAGAAATAATAATCATTGCACATCGTATCAGGAATGGCAAGTCCTAGACCTATGGCAAGGCCAGATTCGTCTTCTAATGAGGCAAAAGCTCCTGTGTCAAAGTGGTGAGGCCATATTCTAATCTCAGAATTTAATAGATTGTTTTGTAAAAATTCCTGGATAGCAGATTTGGATAATTTTCTAAATGCTACCAGTTCTCGTAATCTACTTATATTTTTCAGCGTATAGATGTAGTCATCTGTTATCGTATAAGGCAGCTCATAATGCAGAGCATAGTTATACGGTGTATTGATATCGCTGTCTTTTGCCATACGTCTTATCCATTGCAAAACTTCTGCATGCGAAGTACCATCTAATTGCAATGTCTTTGTTAAATTATGACTGTTCCATTCTAAAGCGAAAAGATTATAATTAAGAGACAATATATCTTTAGATGAATTAAGAGGTCTGGTATATAAAGTTCCTTTCTCTATAGAAAACCCCAGGTTAGTATGGCTATCATCATTTTTCTTTTCTAGAAAGCTAATCCCCGCAGCTGCCAGATATTGCGCTGCTAAATGCATTTGAGTGGTCATGTTTTGTTGATTTATTAGTTTATCAGGTCAATTTGTTTTCAATACTTCAGAAATTTTCATTTTTGAAGTAAGGCTTATGTCTACCATTTTATACTGGCGTTTTGATCTGTAATGTTTCAATTTTAGACAATACCAGCATAATTAATACCTGCTAATCGGTACATGTCATAATCATAAGTAGAGAGGTCATCATGATTAAATTTGGAAACATCATCATACCCACAAGCTCTTGCAATTACCTTTATAAGGTCATTGGTCGCGTCAAAATAATTATGTAATTGTTTAGCAGAAGATTCTATAATCATTCTGCTTCTTAAAGATTCTTTTTGTGTTGCAATCCCTACGGGGCAATTATTACTTCCGCAAGCACGCATCCCCAGGCATCCAATCGCTTGCAGTGCAGAATTGGATACGGCAATAGCATCTGCTCCCAGCATCATTGCTTTTGCAAAATCTTCGGCAATACGAAGCCCTCCGGTAATGATTAACGTTACGTCGTTTGCGCCTACTTTATCCAGGTATTTTCGTGCTCTTGCGAGTGCAGGTATGGTAGGAACATTAATATTATCACGTAAAATAGTAGGAGCAGAACCTGTTCCTCCACCACGACCATCAAGAATAATGTAATCTACACCTACATCTAATGCAAATTGAATATCTTTTTCGATATGGCTGGCAGCAATCTTAAAACCGATTGGGATACCACCAGTGCGTTCACGTACCTGATCTGCAAAAGTTTTAAAATCTTGTACACCATGAAAATCCGGAAAGGTTGCAGGAGAGATTGCGGTCTGTCCTTCCTGTAATCCTCTAACTTCTGCAATCTCTTTGCTTACTTTACTTCCTGGGAGATGCCCTCCTGTTCCTGTTTTAGCACCTTGCCCTCCTTTAAAATGAAAAGCCTGTACTTTATCTAATTTATCCCATGAAAATCCGAATTGTGCCGAGGCTAATTCATAAAAATATTTGGTGTTATTTTCCTGTTCTTGTGGTAGCATTCCACCTTCTCCCGAACAGATACCGGTCCCTGCCATTTCTGCTCCTCTGGATAATGCTATTTTTGCCTCTCGAGAAAGCGCTCCAAAACTCATATCACTTACAAATAGGGGCATATTAATGGTTAAAGGCTTTTTGGCCTTAGAACCGATTATTACTTTAGTGGCTACTTCTTCATGGTCTAATAAAGGTCTGTTGGCTAATTGAGCAGGTAAAAATTGAATATCATTCCATTTTGGTAGCGTATTTCGATCTACTCCCATTGATGCAGAGAATCCATGATGTCCCAGATTTTTCAAACCATTTTTTGCTAATTCTTTGATGTACCCAGTGTATGGTTCTGTATCTTCAGGATGAGTATCTGCATAAGCACCAAGATATTCTTCACGATTAAATGGTTGCGGATGATCTTCAATATAGGAATTGATTTCAATTTCATCTACATAGAGGTTATCCCCTTCAACTTTGGTACTAAATTTATGTAAAACTTCACTGTTGTTATATTCAGAAACACCAGAATCGTATCGATAATCCCAACCGTGTACTCCGCAGATGAGGTTATGTCCATCAATATGCCCATCTGCCATAAGCGCTCCTCTGTGTAAACATCTCCCGTATAATACAGAAATGTCATCATCATACTTTATAATGACCAAATCTAATCCATTAACCAGGGCATGAGCGGGTTCTTTATTTTCTAAATCACTAAGTTGTGCTATTATGACAGGTTGTTTCATCTATTTTTTTATTAGGTTAGGTAGAATTTATTTTGATCTTGATCAGAATAAATATTGTATTTGGTCTCAAAACTTTAGCAAGACTTTCATCTGTTCATAAAATTTGTTTTTATTTTTCAGATAAAACTGACTAATAATCACTTCGTTATTGGTGTTGTACTATTTAAAAAACAGACTTCATTTTAAAGTCAAATAAATCTCCATATAGACTATTAATAACTTGTGTTAACAATAAAATAGATTATTCTTCAAGCTTATTAAAGAGGTTAGTCTCATTAGAAAACTAATATCTGGATATATATTCAAGAGGGTGAGTTATTAGTTAGTATTGTTAAAAATACTGAATTTTAAGAATACTACCGTATAATTGTTTTTGAAAATTATCTTGAATGAAATCTTATAATTTTGTTGATTATCAGTAAAATAAAAGGCGAAGGAGTGAGGTTTTTGTGTAGTGTCTTAATCAAATTATAATAGTTATTATTACTTTCTTAAGATTAAGAATTCGTTATCAGTTCTCTTTATTTCTGAAAACATTCTTAACTATAGTTTTACAATTAATCAAAGCTATGGTAAATATTTCTTAAACCTAATAATTTTACAAATAGTAAAATATTATTCAATTTTGAATCATAAAATTTACTAATTGTAAAAAATTGAAAAAAAATTAAGTTCTCTAACCTTAAATTTATTTTACATGCCTGTATCGCTTCTTTTGGGGCATACTTTTGTATGTATGCCTTTAGAAAACCATTTAGTGTTGCTACTTTTGAGAATCTTTCTGTTTTCAATATAGACTACAAAATCATATTGATTATTGCTCAGGTATTGGGATATACATTATCAAAGTTTTTTGGAATTAAAGTAATTTCAGAATTAGAAACAGGGAAACGTATATTTTATTTAATAGGGCTAATTCTTTTGGCAGAAGTAGCATTACTACTTTTTGCAATACTTCCGAGGCCATACAATGCAATTTCTTTATTTTTTAATGGATTACCATTGGGAATGATATGGGGTATCGTGTTTTCTTATTTAGAGGGACGAAAATTTACAGAAATACTTGGGGTTGCACTATGTTCCAGTTTTATTGTGTCTAGTGGAATTGTAAAGTCTATTGGCTTATACCTTATGAATACCTGGGAGATCTCTCAGTTTTGGATGCCTGCAGCGACCGGAGCATTATTTATAGTCCCATTGTTATTTTTTGCATGGTTGTTAGAAAAACTACCTGATACTACTGAGGAGGATAAGAAAATGCGTTCTATACGTGTACCAATGTCATCCAAAGATCGTAAGCATTTATTGTTTTCTTTTTTTATACCAATTATAGGAATCGTAGTGTTTTATACGATCTTAACAGCATTTAGGGATTTTAGGGATAATTTTGCCCGAGAGCTCTGGGACAGTATCGGTTATCAGGGTGACATCTCTGTGTATACCGCTTCAGAAACTATCATTGCTATAGTAGTTTTATTAATCTTAGGAAGCACATTTTACATCAAAAACAATGCAAAAGCATTGTATATCTATCATCTTTTGATTTTAACAGGTATCCTGTGCATTGGAGTTTCTACACTTCTATTTCAGTTAGAGATATTGAACCCTTTTATCTGGATGGTGATTTGTGGTTTTGGACTTTACATTTGTTACGTTCCCTTTAATTGCTTGTTTTTTGATCGATTTATAGCAGCATTCAAAGTAAGAGGAAATGCGGGATTTTTAATCTATATCGCAGATTCTTTTGGATATTTAGGCAGTATATCTGCTTTATTATATAAAAATTTTGGACAAGCAAATTTAACATGGTTAGACTTTTTTATTTACGGAGCATACACCGTGACAGTACTAGGGATATTCTGCATACTGGGATCGTTGCTTTATTTTAAAAATGCATATCAAACTCGATTAGAAACTATACAAACAGAATTACATTATGAAAAAATATGACCTCATTGTTATAGGAGGTGGAGTGCTGGGTACGTTTCATGCGTATCATGCACTACAAAATGGATTACAGGTAGCCTTGCTTGAGAAAAATAAAATACCGCAAGGAGCTACGACTCAAAATTTCGGACAAGTGGTCCCATCTGGGATGAATACCAAATGGCAGATCTATGGTAGGGAAAGTTTAAAAACCTACAAAGAGATTCAACAACGATTCGATATTACACTTCGAGAAAATGGATCCGTTTATCTTGCTTCAAATCCAGAAGAAGTACAACTTATCGAAGAATTACATCAAATTAACAAGAACAACCAATATGCCTCAGTAGTATTAACCAAGGAAGAATGCCTGAGAAAATACCCAGGATTGCGATCAGATTATATACAAGCAGGGTTATTTTTTCCAGAGGAAGTTACTGTAGAAGCCCGGGAAATGATCCATCGATTGCAGGATTTTATGGTGAAACATATGAATCTGGCCTTTTTTACAAATCAAAATGTAATCTCTTGCGACGAAACAAATACTGGAGTACGAGTTACCTCTTCTTCAAAAGAAGTTTTTGAAGCAGAAAAAGTGATTATCTGTAATGGAAACGAGTTTAAAAACCTGTATCCAAAGCTTTTTAATGAAAGTGATCTCGAAGTAACAAAATTGCAAATGCTTCAAACTAAACCTCAATCGGGATATCAATTACCAGGAAATATATTAACAGGTTGGTCTATTAGACGATATGAAGCATTTACCGAATGTGATTCCTTTACAGAAATTAAATCTCAAGAAGATTCGGATTCACTTCAGAAAAAATGGGGAATACATATATTGTTTAAACAGGCACCAGACGGATCAGTAATTATTGGAGATTCTCATACATATGCCGATGCAAAGCATATAGAAGATTTGGGGTATGATTTAGATATGAATATAGATGATTTTATGATTACCGAAGCGCAAAAAATTATTGATTTACCGACCTATGATATTCAACATCGATGGTATGGAATGTATTCTCAATGTAAAACAAAAGATATATTTCAGAAAACGATAGGTAGCAATATCCATATTGTTACCGGAATCGGAGGTAAAGGAATGACAGGAAGCGCTGGTTTTGCAAAAGAAAATAGTATTAGAATTTTTAATTTATGAGTATGAATAAAAAAATAGAACTGGCTGTTTTTGATATGGCAGGAACCACAGTAGATGAAGATAATATCGTTTATAAAACAGTACAACAAGTTATTAATGACGAAGGGTATGATATAAGTTTGGATAACGTACTTGAATATGGAGCAGGTAAAGAAAAGTACCAGGCAATAGTAGATATTTTGACTAGTGTGACTTCTTGTGGAGAAGTAAAAAGTACTGCAAAAAGAGCATTTTCTAATTTTAAACCTATTTTAAAAAAACTATATAAGGAGTTAGATGTTGTAGCTTTTGACAGGGTTGAAGAGTTATTCGATATATTAAAGAATAATGAAATAAAAGTAGTTCTTAATACAGGATATGATTCAAAGACGGCAAATCAACTTATTACGAAATTGGGTTGGAAAAAAGGAGAGCATTTTGATGCATTACTCACAGCAGATGATGTAACCAATGGTAGGCCCCATAAAGAAATGATTTGTAAAGCAATGAGAATGTTTGATGTTACCGATGCTTCTAAAGTATTAAAAGCTGGAGATTCTGCTATTGATATTGAAGAAGGTAAAAATGCTGATTGCGGAATTACAGTTGGTGTTTTAACCGGAGCGCAAAATAGAGAACAACTAGAAAAAGCTAAACCAGATTATATTGTAAATGAGTTAATAGAGTTGATCAATATTATATTTTATTAGATTAACGTTTTAATTGTTTGTTTATAAAAACCGCCTTATGGCGGTTTTTTAGTTTTCCTTGTCTAAAAAGAAATATAAAACAATCATTTTAGAAGGTGTTTTTCCACGATTAACAGGCACGTGAGGAATCCGTCCATCAAAGAAAATCGAATCTCCTTCTTTCAAAAGAACTTCTTCATCCCCAATAATATAATGGCATTCTCCGGTTAGGATATATTTAAATTCATAAGCATCGGTCTCTACTTTATTACGTTCAGAACCTGGTTGAACTTCCAAAAAGACAGCTTCAAAACCAATAGAAGTCAGCTGTTTTCCAAAAATATATTTGTAGCTAAATCCAATAGCATCGTCCTCTTTTTCAATGACACTATATTCAGAAGCTCTAGTGACTAAAAACGTAAAATTAGTCTGACTAGGCATCCCATTAAAAAAAGCAGGAATCTCTATATCAAGTGCCTTGATAATATTTAACAAAACAGGTAAAGAAGGTATGGTTCTTCCATTTTCAATTCGAGAAATAAGACCATTACTAACCCCTGCTTTTGTGGCAATTTCATTAATGGTTTTTTTATCGCTTTTGCGAATTTCTTTTAAACGTTTACCGATACCTATTAAATAATCTTCCATTTGTTTGTAAATAGTAAATAATAGTAGAACAATATTCTTAAAAGGAAAGACAAAGAAAATGTTTCTGATCGTAATATCAGGGAAATAACTAGTATTATTTAACAAATTTATTGTTGCTTCTGATTTAAGAATTGAAATGGTAATAGCAGCTCTTCCTCTTTGATATACTACATATAGTTTTTTCCCTGATTTGCTATGTTCTTTATCAGAAGAATAAATGTGTTGTAACATGATATTTGTCATGTTTTTTCTAAGACACAATACTTTTATTAGCGTTGTGAATTCTCAATGGATATACATACTCATCTATTTGCACTTTCTCATCAAGAGAAACCCAGAATAAGGTTTACCTAACCTTACGCCTATTTATTTCATATTAATCATTTTAACGCAATATTTTATGCCTAGATATCATTCATTGGGAGAGATCCCTCATAAAAGACATATCACTTTTGATAACCCTAAAGGAGGGTTGTATCAAGAAGAATTATTTGGAACAGCTGGTTTTGCCGGGATGTCATCACTTATCTATCATCTATACCCTCCCACAGTAGTTTCAGAAATTAAAAGAGGTAAAGACGTCACTCCAAAAATAGCTATTGATAAAAACATGAAAGCAATGAGTTTTCAGGGTTTTTCGCTTCCTAAAGGAGAAGAATTTCTGGAAAGCAGAAAAATACTATTTACAAATAACGATTTAAAGATAGGTCTGGCTGCTCCCATAGCATTTTCACAAGATTATTTATATAGAAATAGTGATGCAGACGAAATGTTATTTATCCATGTGGGTTCGGGGACATTAAAAACAATGTATGGCAATATTTCTTTTAAATATGGAGATTATTTGATCATACCAAGAGGAACGACCTATCAAATAGATTTTGATACCGAAACCAATAGAATATTATTCATCGAATCATCAAGTGCAATAGAATCACCTAAACGTTACCGAAATAATTACGGGCAGTTTTTAGAACATTCTCCGTTTTGTGAACGTGATTTTAGATTACCACAAAATTTAGAAACTCATGATGAAAAAGGGGAGTTTAAGATTATTTCTAAAAAACAAGATGTATTATGGGAATATACCTATGCCAATCATCCTTTTGATGTAGTTGGTTGGGACGGATTTAATTACCCATTTGCTTTTTCAATTTTTGATTTCGAACCTATAACGGGGCGTATACATCTTCCACCACCAATACATCAGCAATGGGAAGCAGCAGGATTTGTAGTCTGCTCTTTTGTACCACGATTATATGATTATCACCCTAAAGCAGTTCCTGCGCCTTACCATCATAGTAATATTGATTCTGAAGAGTTGCTGTATTATGTAGATGGTGATTTTATGAGCAGAAATAATATCCAAAAAGGTCAGATTACGCTACATCCAGGAGGTATTCCTCACGGGCCTCATCCGGGAGCAATAGAACGAAGTGTTGGTAAAAAATCGACAGAAGAACTCGCAGTTATGATAGATCCTTTTAATCCTGTTATGATCACAGAAGAAGCAATGAATTTACAAGTAGATGATTATTATAAATCCTGGAAAACCGAATAGGGTTTTCATTTAAAAACTTAAAGACATGCCAGATTTAAAAAATATAGAAAATTATAAATATAGCTTAGAGAAAATATTTCCTGAAGCCGAAGATTTTTTACCACTTTTAGGAACAGATTACGTAGAGTATTATGTGGGAAACGCAAAACAAGCAGCCCATTTTTATAAAACAGCACTTGGATTTCAATCTTTGGCCTATGCTGGATTAGAGACCGGTCTAAAAGACAGAACATCCTATGTTGTGGTACAAGATAAAATACGTTTGGTCTTTACAACACCGATGCCAGGTGGGGAGAGTAAAGAAATATACGATCATATTCAAAAACATGGAGATGGGGTCAAAGTTATTGCATTATGGGTCGAAGATGCACGTAAATCCTGGGAAGAAACTACAAAAAGAGGTGCAAAATCTTATTTTGAACCAAGAGTCGAAAAAGATGAAGATGGAGAAGTAGTACGATCGGGAATACATACCTACGGAGATACAGTGCATATTTTTGTAGAACGTAAAAACTATAATGGAACATTTCTTCCAAAGTTTGAAAAATGGGAATCTCATTACAATCCAACAAGTTGTGGTTTAAAATATATTGACCATATGGTAGGTAATGTAGATTGGGGACAAATGAATGTTTGGGCAAAATTCTATAACGAAGTGATGGGATTTGCAAACCTGATCACCTTTGATGATAATGATATTTCTACAGAGTATACTGCTTTAATGAGTAAAGTAATGACCAATGGAAATGGAAGAATTAAGTTTCCAATAAATGAACCTGCCGAAGGCAAAAAGAAATCTCAGATTGAAGAATATATCGATTTTTATGGAGGTGCCGGATGTCAACATATCGCAGTAGCTACCGATGATATTGTTTTTACAGTTAGCGAAATGAAAAAAAGAGGAGTAGAGTTTTTATATGTACCAGGAACATATTATGATACTGTTGGCGATCGTGTAGGTGAAATTGCAGAAGATATGAAACTCCTTAAAAAACATGGAATTATGGTAGATAGAGATGATGAAGGGTATTTACTTCAGATTTTCACCAAACCATTGACCGATAGACCTACATTGTTTTTTGAAATCATTCAACGCAAAGGAGCTCAATCTTTTGGAAAAGGAAATTTTAAAGCTTTGTTTGAATCTATAGAAGCAGAACAAGCAAGGCGAGGAACACTATAGAAATGCATGTATAGAATAGGCTGCCCTTTAAAGAAAAAAGTTACATTATTAAAGATAGGAGGGGTTATACCATCTTTGTCGTAATAATCTTTACGGGGCAGGCTTTTTGAGCCTGTACACAATCATCGTAAATGGTATTATCAGGAGATTTTAAGGTATGAAACCCTTTTTTATCTGTAGCGTGCAGTAATACCGTTTTTCCATCTTTTTTAGACATCTGAAACTGGGTAGGTGCCATTTCTACACAGTAATTACAACCAATACATTTTTCGCGCTGTAGGGTAACTACTACCATTATTCTTGAACGATTTTATAAAGTTTATCAGACGGGCGTATTCTAAAATTAGTGGGGATAGTACACGAATCTCCTTTTTGTGCAGTATCTAATCGCTCATCGTTTACCATCATCTCTTTGAGTTCAAATTCTTCTACTCCTGTTGTTGGGCCTGTGATTAAAATAGTATCTCCTAGTTTAATATCATAAGCTTCAATTTTAAACTCTGCGATGCTGGGCTTAGGAAAAAAGTGAACACCTTTACCGATATAGACTTTCTTTTGTGTGGCTTTGGATCCGGAAACGTCACTCCATTCTCCTAATTTTTGTCCTAAATAATACCCACTCCAAAAACCTCTGTTATATACTTTTTCTAACTCCTTCATCCAATGATCGACCTTCGTTTTGGTAAAAACTCCATCGGCACAGGCATCTATAGCTTCGCGATAGGTTTTAATTACTTTTGCCACATATTCTGGAGCTCGCCCTCTACCTTCAATCTTTAATACTTTGGCTCCTGTATCTATAACCTGATCTAAGAAATCTAATGTGCATAAATCTTTAGGAGACATGATATACTCATTATCCAATTCCATTTCAAAACCGGTTTCCTGATCTACAACACTGTATTTCTTTCTACAATTTTGTTTGCAGGCACCACGGTTGGCAGAAGAGTTGTGTGAGTGTAAACTCATATAGCATTTACCAGACACGGCCATGCAAAGTGCTCCATGTCCAAAAATTTCAACTTCAACTAACCTTCCTGAAGGGCCTTTAATTTGTTCTTTCTCTATCTGATCACAAATTTTCTTTACCTGTCGTAAACTCAATTCCCGACTCATCACCATAGTATCTGCAAAGAGAGAATAGAACTTTACTGTTTCAATATTAGTGATATTGATTTGAGTAGAAATATGAACCTCCATATCGATCTGCCTGGCATAGGCTATAACGGCTTGATCCATCGCAATCACAGCGGTCAGATTTGCCGATTTGGCAGCATCTAATAACGTTTTTATAATCGATAAATCATGATCATAAATTATGGTATTGAGTGTGAGGTAGGTACGTGCATTTTTTTCGGTACAGCGACGAGCTATTTCAGGTAAATCAGCAATCGTAAAATTTATGCTGGCTCTGGCTCGCATATTTAATTGATCTACTCCAAAATAAACAGAATCTGCTCCATTATCAATAGCAGCTTGTAAAGATTCAAAATTACCTGCTGGTGCCATTAATTCCATTGTTCCTGTAGGGGTCATATTTTCTTCATTAATTCAAGTGCAAAAATACATTATTTCCATCTTTTTTGAAGTGAAAACTTGTGCACTAAGAGTAATTATTTTTAAAACGCAAATGTATGTTATTTACTGAGTAAAAATGATATTTAAAATCATTCTTTTTTATTCTTTTTGTTAGTGGTAATATGTTGATTTTTAAGTGTATAAAAACAACTGTTTTTAAGACATGAGAGGTCTAATCCAAGGAATGATAAAAGTCATATTTAGCCCTTTTTCTTGTCGATATTTTTGTTACATAATTCAAAATTCTTTCAAGATGAAAAATGTAATAATTACTGTATTGGTTGTACTATTAGGAGTGACTAATTTTGCGTATGCGCAAGAAGAATCAAATGATAATGCTGATTTTAGCAAATGGCAGATCAGACTAAGAGGAATCGTTGTATCACCAGATGAAAGTGCTACAATAGAAGCCATAGGAGGTGACGTAGATATTTCTACAGCTGTTGTACCAGAATTAGATATTACTTATTTCTTTACCGAAAACTGGTCTGCAGAATTAATTTTAGCAACGACAAAACATGATGTGAAAGCTGTGGGTACTGCTGCAGGAAACATAGATTTAGGAGATGTGTGGTTATTGCCTCCTACTTTACTTGGGCAATATCATTTTACTGGCGGTAATTTTGTTCCTTACCTTGGTGCTGGGCTTAATCTAACTCTTTTTTATGGAGTCGATGAAGGACCTGTGGCAGATGATGTCGATTATGATACTGCTGTAGGTTTTGCTTTTCAGGGTGGTTTTGATTTTATGCTTAATGACAAATGGTTTATAAATGTTGATGTTAAAAAAGTATTTTTAAGTACCGATGCTACGATTAATGCTACAACAGCATTAGGAGCAACTGTAGGAGCAGATGTAGATATTAATCCATGGATATTTGGAGCTGGTGTAGGTATTAAATTATAAATAAATACAAGTTATATCGTGTAAAAACCGCTTAACAGAAATGTTAAGCGGTTTTTTGATTAGAGCATGTTTAAACAGACTCTTAGCTATAATAATACTCAAATAAATTGATGGCTATTTATTTCCTAACATCAATAGTTCATTACAAACTACCTCTGTGATATATCGTTTTTGACCTTCTTGATCGTCATAGCTACGAGAGGTTAGTTTTCCCTGGATAGCGACCTCTTGTCCTTTGTTTACATATTTATCTACGATATCTGCAATTTTACCCCAGGCAATGATATTATGCCATTGGGTATCTGTGATTTTATCGCCTTCTTTGTTATAATAATGATCGTTTGTTGCAATAGAGAATTTAACGAGTTTTTTACCAGATTCAAGACTTACGATTTCTGGTTCTTGTCCTAAGTTTCCAATCAACTGTACTTTGTTTTTTAGCGTGTTCATAATTTTAATTTTACGTGTTAAACAGTTAATACCTTGCCCCGAATGCGCTTCAGGAACTTTTTAATGAGTATCGAATTTTATAAACTTCTTGTATTGTATAAGAAAAGCTTGTTTTAATTCAACACTGCAAACATAAATTGGGATCTCACGTAGATTCGGTTAGGAAGTGTTTATTTTCGCTTGTAATCATTTGTAGTCGTTTGTAAATAAATAGAAATATTGATTGCCAGGAGTTTGTGATGTTATTTAAAAACTGAATTTTTTATTCTAAAAAGTGTATTTTTAAAACAAATTATAAAAATAAACACAATAGGTGTGTTTATTTACTTGTTGTATACCACTATAAAATCGAACGAAATCAAAATAAAAAAAGGACAGATACTTCAAAGAGCAGGTGAAATTAACACTAAGATTTACATAGTAAAATCTGGCTTACTTCGTAGTTATGTAATAGATAAAAAAGGAAAAGAGCACATTTTTATGTTTGCATCTGAAAATTGGATTATGACAGATAACACCTCAGTTAACCAACCTTGTAAACTATTTATTGATGTTATTGAAGATTCAGAGGTATATATTCTTGAAAAAGGAAAAGAAGACAAAATAGAATTACAAAAAATTCTTAACCGTTTAGAAACTCTTCAAAATAGAGTCATAATGATGATGAGTTCAACAGCTCTTGAACGTTACGAACATTTTGTAAAGACTTATCCAAAAATAATACAGAGAGTTCCACAACGAATGATTGCTTCATATCTAGGTATTACACCCGAGGCACTTAGCAAGGTAAAAGGAAAAAAAGCTTAAAACCTTAATCTAGATTAATGCTTTGAATGTTTATGTCCAATAACTTTGTACATCTTAAACAATAAGAAAGATATAAAGACAAAATGAAAAAATGTACTTGGGTAACTAAACATAAACTTGAAGAAAAATACCACGATACAGAATGGGGAGTTCCGGTTTTTGATGACAGACTATTATTTGAATTTTTAATACTTGAAGGTGCTCAGGCAGGATTGAGTTGGATTACCGTTTTGGTTAAAAGAGAGCATTACCGTAAAGTATTTGACAATTTCGAAGCAAAAAAAATTGTAACCTATGACCAGAAAAAAATAGATGAATTACTGAATGATTCTGGAATTATTAGAAATAAGCTAAAAATCAATTCTGTAGTAACCAATGCCAAAGCTTTTCTTGAAGTTCAAAAAGAGTTTGGGAGCTTTTCTAAATTTATTTGGGGTTTTGTAGACGGTAAACCTATTCAAAATAAATGGGAAAAATTTGAAGATGTTCCTGCCAAAACTGAAATCTCGGACTTAATGAGTAAAATGTTAAAGAAAAAAGGGTTTAAGTTCATTGGTACAACTATTTGCTATGCTTTTATGCAAGCAGTAGGAATGGTAAATGACCACACAACTGATTGTTTTAGATATAATGAAATTAAAAATATAAAATGAGTGTATTAGAAATTGTAAAATGGAAGGCGAAACCTAATGTTTCAAACAAGAAAATAATTGATGCCGTAAATACTATGGTTCCGGACTTAAAAAAACTGAAAGGATTTATCAGTCAAACTTTATATAAAGACGAAGATGACAATTGGATTGACATTTATTATTGGGATACAACAGAAAATGCTCATCTCTCAAATGAAAGAATGGCAGATAAAGAATCATTAAAAAATCTATTAGAATTAATCTTATTGGAATCTGTATCAATGGAGGTATTAAAACCTCTACAAAACGCTGAATTATCTAATTAAAGATATTATCAAAAAGAACGGCATACAACATTGTATAAACGTAATAACGGTTTGAGTGTAAACTTGCACCGTTTATGTTATTACTTAAGTATGTTGTTAGCTGAAAATTAAGTTTGTATAATCCGCTACTGCGTTTATACGAGACCGTTAGGCACAAGCAAAAACCAAGCATTATGAAAAAAATATTGATACTTTTAATTGGAATTTTGATTATATCTTGTAACCAAACAAAAAGGAAAAAACAAAAAGAAGATATAAAATCGACAACTACGATTGAAAAATCTGAAAATTTTGATTGGTTGTTAGGAAAATGGAAAAGATTAAACGAAGAAGAAGGAAAAGAAACTTTTGAAAACTGGAATAAAATTAAGGAAACGGAATATTCTGGAATTGGCTTCACAATGCAAAATGGAGATACAATTAAGCAAGAAAAAATTCGATTAACTAAAGTAAATGGAAAATGGAATTTGATTGTAAAAGTTCCTGAAGGATCTGAATCAATTACTTTTAATGGAATCAGTCATAATGAAAACGAATTTACTTGTGAAAATAAAGAAATTGATTTTCCAAATAAGATAAAATATTGGAAAAATGGGGATAGAATAAATGCAATGGTTTCTGGTGGAGAAATGAAAATACCATTTGAATTTGAGAAACTGAGCGATTAAAGCCAGTGGTTAACAATTTGTATATTGCATATGCACCCTTCCTTTGAGGTGTGAACGTACCATACAAGAGACGTTACCTGCAAGCTGAAAAAAACTAATAACATTGAATTAAATTGATATACATTTGTACCGACCGGTCGGTTTATTTATATTTGTGGTATGAATTACAAGCATGATAAAGACAAAGTCATTAAAAAAGGAATGGAATTATTTTGGGCAAAGGGTTATCATAATTTGGGCGTAGCTGAAATCTGTAGAGAAACAGGAATGACTAAAGGAGCCTTTTACAACGCCTTTAAAAGCAAGGAAAATTACCTTAACTCTACAATTGAGAGTTATGGCAACTTAATTTCAGACCATTTGGAAAAAAGACTAACAAATAGTAAACTAAAGGCATTCGACAAATTGCTCTTTCTTTACAAAGAGTTGTTAGATGCACAGACCAAAAATAAGCATATAGGCTGTTTTGTGAATAATACAATGTCCGAAATGGGAGCCTTGAATGCATCCATAGCTTCTGCAACATCAGACCAATTCAACAAATTCTTGAATACTATTGAACCGACAGTTCGTGAAGCACAGAAAGATAAAGATTTGTGCAACACCATAAATTCAAAATTGCTAACGGAAATAATCCATACCACGTTTTTTGGTTTGCTCACAAGGTCAAAGAGCACAAAGACTTCTGGTAGTACAGTAATGACCACTTTTTTAAACACACTAAAAAATAGAAAATATGAAAGAAATTAATCAAATATGGGAAACCTATACGTCTTGTTGGTCTGAAGATAATTCAGTTGAACGGATTAAAAACCTACGAAAAATAATGACCGATAACTTTGAATACCTTGACCCAAACGTAGAGCTAAAAGGTTACGAACAGCTTTCAGAATATATGTCACAATTTCAGAAAGAATTTGTTGGAGCTTCTTTTACTATTACCGATATAAAAATTCATCACGGTAGAAGTTTAACACATTGGAATATGGTTAATTCAGAAAATGAAGTTGTTGGTAACGGTTCTGATTTCGCAACTTATGAAAACGGTAAACTGAAACAAATAACAAGTTTCTTTAAGGAAAACTAAAGTTTATGAATATCAAAGAAGACTTAATCCATTCTTGGTACTTAAACAATAAGGTTACAGTATACTTGCTTGATAACATCAAAAATGAATGGCTACCAACAAAAATCAACGGAAAAGGACGGAGTATTGGTGAACAATTTCAGCATATAAATAATATTCGTTCTTTTTGGATAGGTAAGGTTGGCGAAAAAACTGATTTAAAATTGGGCAAGAAATATGCTAATGATAAAAAACAACTCATTGATGCCTTGCATAAGTCATCGCAAAAAATGAATGAAACTTTATTCAAGATATTAGAGCAGGAAAGTATTAAAGGATACAGTCCGCATCCAGTTGCATTTTTTGCTCAAATGATTGCTCACGAATCTCATCACCGTGGACAGATAATGGCAATCGCATCCAGAAATAGTTTAGAATTAGATAAATCTCTAAATTTTGGATTGTGGAATTGGAACAACAAGTAAAAAATCGAGAAAAGCCAGCAGGTAGCAATGTATAAAAATAATAAGGGTTAAGTGCCAAACCCAAAGTTGGTACATATTAACAAAGCCCGCCAAATTTACAATTTGAAGGTTAAAAGAAATATAATGGTAAAATTGTAAATTTGGCTAAGTGCTAAACTGAAAGCAAGTTTTTTTATTCCCTTATTATTCTTATACTAAACGTTAGGAACAATTAGAAAAAATGAAATTCATTCAATTAATATCAATCTTTTCAATCTTATTTTCAGGATGTAATTCATCAAAGAATGTCAGTGAGAATAAAACAAATTCAAATTTCGACATTAAGTTTATCGATTACTTATTTAAAGATTATAGCGGAAGTAAACCAAGCGCAAGTATTATTGTAATAAAAAATGGAGAAATTGAGTTTGCAAAAAGTTATGGATACGCAGATTTAGAAAATAAAATACTCGCAACACCAAAAACAAATTATCGAATTGCTTCAGTTACAAAACAATTTACAGCATTGGCAATAATGATTTTGGTAAATCAAAACAAACTATCTTACGAAACAAAACTTACCGATATATTTCCTGAATTCCCTAAATATGGAAATGATATTACCATAAAACATATTTTGACACACCGTTCTGGTTTAGTAAAATACAATCGTTTTATCGAGAAAAATAGAACAGAACAAATGTTGGACAAAGACGTATTAAACGGACTTTTGAAAACCGATAGCACGTATTTCTATCCCAACACAAAATATGCATATAGTAATACTGGTTATGCCGTTTTGGCTCAAGTCATTGAAAAAATATCTGGAATGTCATTTGCAAAGTTTATGGAAAAGGAAATATTTCAACCATTAAATATGACTAATTCCAGAGTTCTTGAAATAGATAAAGAAATTAAAAATCGAGCTTACGGTTATATGGTTAAAGGCACTACGATAACTGCCAAAGACCAAAGTATGACAAGTGCCATTCAAGGAGATGGGGGCGTTTATTCATCTGTTTTAGACTATTATAAATGGGATAAAGTATTGTATTCGGATAAACTGATTTCACAAACTGAATTAGATAATGCTTTTTACAATTACGATGAAAACGGAAAATCTAATGAAAATGGCTACGGATATGGTTGGATAGTCAATTACGACAAAGGAGTTAAGATTTTGCAACACGGTGGTTCATCAACTGGTTTCGGAAGTCATGTCATTAGAGTACCTAGTGAGAATATTTCTGTAGCAATATTTACCAATAGAAATAAAAGAGGGCAAGAATTACCAAATAGAGCAAAAGCTTTAATAAGTCATTTTACAGATGGTAAATTTAGAATGCCATTTGAGATAGTTTTAGAAAAGGAAATAGACCAGAATGGAATTACTGACGCAATTGATTTGTACAACAAAATAAAAACAGATACTCTAAATTATGCTGTATCGAAAGGTGCATTATTCAATTTCGGAATTAGCTACATTAATGCTAATAAAAAAAATGACGCATTACAACTGTTTTCAGTTTTAGAAAGTGATTATCCAGACTATTTTGGTGGATATTATG
The DNA here is from genome assembly GCF_000520995.1 of Aquimarina macrocephali JAMB N27. Lineage (GTDB taxonomy): Bacteria > Bacteroidota > Bacteroidia > Flavobacteriales > Flavobacteriaceae > Aquimarina > Aquimarina macrocephali. The sequence goes on from NZ_JACA01000041.1 coordinate 25,410, forward strand.
GAACGGCTGTAATTTATCAACAAGAAAAGAAGATAGAAAAAGCAATAGAATATTTTGAAAAAACAATTGAACATTGTACAGAAAATGAAAAATGGGCATCAGAGCATTCCCAAAAAATGATTAATGAACTTTCGGAATAAAACTGAGCCTGACATAGTATGTAAAACATAGCTGATGAGTGCTAAGTCGAAAGGCTAGTGCTTTTTTATGCTATGTTTCATACACAAACCGTTGTGTTTAATTGTATTAAAATCAAGTGAAGAAATGCAATCTGAAATAAGCAAGACAAGGCGAGAATATATTAAACGAATAAATTACGTATTGGATTTTGTTGAAAAGAATCTTGATGCAGATTTATCACTTGAACAGCTATCCGAAAAAGCCAATTATTCATTGTATCATTTTCATAGAGTATTTTCAGCTATTGTAGGTGAAAATTTAAACGAATTCATCAATAGAAAGCGAATAGAACGTATTGCATCTATCTTACTAGTGGATAGTAGTAAATCTATAAAGGAACTTGCTTACAGTTATGGTTTTAATAGTGAAAGCTCATTTTCAAGGTCATTTAAAAAATATTATGGTATTAGCTCTACTGTGTTTAAATCGGAAGGAATAAGTGTACTTAGCAAGATTGGTATAGAACCTCTAACAATGGAAAAATACATTTGCAGCATTGATAACATTAAAAAATGGATTGATATGAATGCTCAAATAACAGTAGAAGAATTGCATGAGATAAAACTTGCTGGTATAATGCATATTGGAGAATTTGATAAAATTGGTGATATGTATCAAAGATTAATAGAATGGGGAACTCAAAAAGAAGTGTTGAGTGTGTCTGATTTTAAGGCAATTACCGTGTATCACGATAACCCCAATGTGACCCAGACTTCAAAAGTAAGATATAGTGCGTGTGTTACCATTAATAAGGATATCGAAGCAGAAGGAGAAATCAGACCACTTGTGATCCAAAAAGGTATTTATGCTATCGGACATTATGAAATTAAAGCAAAAGATTTTTCAAAAGCATGGGAGAGTATTTGTATATGGGTGATAGAGAATGAGTATAACTTTAGAGATGGAGATTATTTTGAAGTGTATCATAATGATCATAAAACTCATCCTGAACAAAAATTTATAGTAGACATATGTATCCCTCTTGAAAAAAGCAATAAAATTAAATTTGATAAAACTGATAAGACATTAAATAAGGGGAACTTATCCAATTATAGAAAGCAAATCAGTGAAGGGCAGATACAAAAGGATTATAGTCAATTGATAAATTACATCAAAGAATTAAGGACCTATTTTCGTAATGAATATGCTTCAGATTTTATAATAGGAAATATTTATCAAGGAAATATGGATTTTTCCTATTTTTCCTTGACTACTCAGGAATTGAAAAAACAAAAATTAAAATTTGTCATAATATTCAATCATAAGATGATGCGATTTGAAATTTGTTTATCTGGTCAGAATAAAAATATTAGGAAGAAATATTGGGAGGTATTTAAAGACAGTAGTTGGGATAAATACCATTTGGCAGAATCAATTAATAGCAGTCTTTCTATTATAGATCATATAATAGTGGAAAAGCTTAATTTTGATAATAGAAGTGTCTTAACAAAGCAAATTGAAACCGAATCATTAAAATTTATAAATGAAATTAGAGATATTCTCGAATGATAAAAACGACACTATACACAGAAGGTTAGCAAATACACAAAAAACAATATTGAGAGTAAACTAATTAAATGAAAAATCAAAATAAATTAGAGATAATAGGATTTATAATTTTAGTAATCGGAGGAGTTTTATTTCTAATCGACAACTTCTTGAATTTAGAATTCTTAGACCCAATACTAGAAGTTAGAGAAATCATTTTATATTTTGGACTTGCGATTTGGGCATTAGGATTGATGAAAAAAGAAAACCTCAAAAGAAAAAACTCAGAAAGAAAAGCAAATGGAAATATCGATAAGACCGGTAACATTAAGTGAATTGGAGATAATTTATAAAATTGAGGAAAATGTATTTTCCCCAATGAACTATCCACTATTTGTAATTAGACAGTATTATGATTTATTTTCAGATTATTTTCTTGTTGCCGAAAATGAAGAAAAGGAAATAGCAGGATATGTTCTTGGAGGAATTAATCCTAAAGAGAAAGTTGGCTGGATACTCGCTCTGGCAACTGAAAAGAGGTTTAGAAAACAAGGAATAGGCCTAAAACTAGTTTCGACCGTTATAAAAAAAATTAATGAGTTGGATATTGGCAGTATTATTTTGACCACCGAACCAGATAGTCCTGCAGTTGATTTTTATAAAAAAATAGGGTTCGAGATTATTAAAAATGATTCAAACTATTACGGAGGTAATTCACAACGAGTACTAATGGAATTAAAATAAAAGAATTTCTACATTTTTGATATAAATAATCCAGGAATATATGATAAAAATAAATAGAGAGAATTTTCGCGTTCTTGTCAACAAAACAAAAGTGTAATCACTAAACAAAACATTGTAAATTCTTTGATTTAACTGCTGTAAAATGAGTAAATTTAGAATCCATAAATAAAGATTTTGGTACAACCTATTCTTGATTAAGATGTAGGGCATAGTTTTCTATTCTGTATGTAGTAAAGTCTTTAAATTTTAAGATAAAAACAAGATATGCTATATACAATAATAGGAGCAGGAATCGGAGGATTAACCACAGCTTTAGCTTTTGAAAAATGTGGAATAGAGTATCAGATATTCGAAAAAGCTCCTGAGTTAAATGAAGTAGGGGCAGGGATTTGGCTCGCTCCAAACGCTTTGCAGGTGTTCGAATGGCTTGGGATACTAGACGATGTTGTAACAAAAGGAAATTCTATCGATAGAGTAACTGTAGGTACATCTGATCTGTCGCCTTTATCAGATAGTTTTCAACATGATGTAAAAGACAAGTTTGGGTATTCTACCATTGCTATTCATAGAGCAGAACTTCAGAAGTTATTACTTCAACAAGTTCCAAAAGAAAAAATCCATCTGGGAAAATCGTTTAAAGAATTTAAAGAAGCAGAAGAGGGACGAATCCAGGTTACTTTTAATGATGATTCTAAGGTCGAAACTGATTTTTTAATTGGTGCCGATGGAATTAATTCTAAAATACGAAATCAACTTTTTCCATCAAGCAAAACAAGATATTCTGGCCAGACCTGTTGGAGAGGTATAGCAGATTATACGATGGATGCTGATTTTGAACACAGAGGAATAGAACTATGGGGAAATCAAATTCGATTTGGAATCTCAAAAGTAGCCAAAGATAAAGTGTATTGGTTTGCAGTCTCATTAAGCAAGCCAAATCAGAAAGATGATGATACATTGATAAAAGATAAGTTGTTGAAAACATACGCTAATTTTCATCCATTAGTCAAAGAACTTATTGCAGCTACATCTCAAGATAAAATAGTGAGAAATGATATCAGTGATTTAATACCGCTTAATCATTGGTATAAAAACAACATTTGTCTCATTGGAGATGCAGGTCATGCCACAACTCCAAATATGGGGCAGGGAGGAGCACAAGCTATCGAAGATGCTTATTATTTGAGTAACCTTATTAAAAACGAAAATAATGCCAATGTTTTCAGGCTATTTCAGGAAAAACGAAAACAAAAAGTAAATACAATAGTAAAACAATCCTGGGCTACAGGAAAAATGGCACATTGGAAATACGGAAAAGGAATGAGGAATTTTATACTAAAAAGTATTCCAAAAAACTTGATTCAGAAAAAAATGAATGAAATGTATCAATTAGAAAAAGTATGTTAACTTTATATAATAATATAAATGCAGGATAAGAATATTGAAGTAATAATTAACGATAATACAAAACTATAAAAATGGAATCACCAAGTAGCATTACCATCAACGGATATAACCATGTTTCTTACCATTCTGATGTTTTCTCTGAAGAAGAGTTAGTTTTAAAAAGTAAATCATTTTATGATTGGTTAGACAAAAGGAGATCTGTGCGAGATTTTTCTGACAAACACGTTCCAAAAGAGGTTATTGAGAATCTTATCAAAAGTGCTTCTACTGCTCCATCTGGAGCACATAAGCAGCCCTGGACATTTTGTGCCATTTCTAACCCTGCATTAAAAACTCAAATCCGTAGAGAAGCAGAAATCGAAGAAAAAACCAACTATGGGAATAGGATGAGTGAACGATGGAAAAAAGACCTCGAACCACTAGCTACCGATATGAACAAACCTTTTTTAGAAATCGCTCCCTGGTTGATTATAGCATTCAAAAAAGCATATGAATTCGAAGAAAATGGTGATAAACATAATAACTATTATGTGAATGAATCTATAGGGATTGCGTGCGGAATGTTAATCTCTGCAATTCATAATGCTGGATTGGTGACATTAACCCATACCCCAAGCCCTATGAATTTTTTGACAAATATCCTTAAAAGACCAGCTAATGAGAGAGCTTTTTTATTACTCCCAGTTGGCTATCCCAAATTTCCTGCCTATGTGCCGGATTTAAAAAGAAAAGGATTGGATGAAATGACCGTTTTTTATGAATAAAATTAAAAACCTAAAGTAGAATTACTCTTTGTAATAAGGAAAAAAATCGAATTATTTCATAACCTGGATTAGAGATTTATGCACTAATCTTTTCGAAGACGCAATAATTTCTGGATTGATCATTACAATAATACCCTGCATTATTCTTTTTTTTGATTTTTTCGCCTACAGGCGGAAACCCTAAAAGAGTCAACATATTTTCAATATTCGATAAATCATTGACCGAAGTATGATTAAAAGAAATATGAGAATAATCACTATGGATATACACCTTTGAAATATTTTGAATCTGCAATATTTCCTTTTTTAGGGCTATAGCGCAATTATTGCATTTTAGATTTTGAATAGGGATTGTATTTCTAAACACCATAACAATTGTATTAAAATACTCTTGATAAATTAAATCCAAAGAAAAAAACTCCACCTAACCAATTATCGATATAACCACAGCTAGAATCTTGTTAATGTTTGATATTGATTTCATAATTTGTGTGTTTGGTTTATATTTATTTTAAATTTTGTCTCATGCTTTTGTCTTTTGATAATTTTTTTGAGAAAAGGTTACAAAATCTTGTGCCTTTTTTATGTGTAGAATCTCTAGAGGAAAAAAGAGGTTTGGGATAACTTTAAAAAGAAATAGTCATGTATGATAATGTGTAATCTGTAAAGTAGAAATGATACTATTTGAAACAAAAAAACTGTTTGTGAGACATCTAGAGGATAGTGATCTAGAATCTTTTTATGATATGCAAGGCAACCCTAATGTAATGCGATATATCAAAAAAACGATGAATTTTGAGGAGAGTAAGCAAGAATTGAATCGTTTTATTGGGTATTATAAGGATACTGATATTTTTTTTAAAATCTGGGCAGTAATAGAACGTAATAGTAATCAATTGGCAGGTATATGTGGAGTATATGAAAATGATAGATCAGAATTTGAAATAGCCTATCGGTTAAGAGAATGTTTCTGGGGAAATGGATTTGGTAGAGAAATAGCAAAAGGATTGTTTGGATACTGTTTTGACCAAATTAAATTAGATGAGTTAACTGCATACGCAAGTAAAGATAATATAGGTTCTATACGTATCCTTGAAAAAGAAATGAATTATGTTGAAGAATTTTATGCAGAAAAAGAAAATAGTATAGAACGAAAATATAGGTTAAGAAAATAGAACACCTGATGATACCGATGAATTAAGATATCATATTAAAGAAGTTGAATACCTTTTTAGAGATATTATTTTTTTTTTTGACAAAGGGGGGTAGGGTATCTAGAAAGTAAAGCGTTATAAAGAAGTAACAAATTTGTAAATCTGTAATAACACTAGAGTTTAAGGGACAAAATGAATTCTGTAATTCAGATTTTTTTAAATTTATAGATGGGAAGAATTATTTCTTCCCATTTTTTTTGATGTATAGTTTAAGATTTAAAATATAAATTCTTTTACACCTATTTGGCTGTCTATCGTTGCATCCTTATATTTTAACGTCCAACCCAGAGAATTAGTAAGGATATATATTTTCTGCAATTCACTAATGAGTCGATTTTGTGAATTGGTAACAAGTGTAGATTTTTTTACTTTTTTATCTAATTGCTCCATCACTATTTTACGTATAGCGTTATGATCTTCGGGGTTAAATTTATTAATAATCCCTTCTTCAATATCATGATATTTTATTTCCGGATTAATATTAACCTCTGCAGCAGGGATTCTTGTTATAGTAAGTGTTTTTGTTTCTTGATCAATAACATGTTCAATCTTTCTTAAGTCATAAGAGACTTGTACATTGGCATTAACCATTACAATTATTTTTTTCTTTGATGAGATTACTTTAAAATAGGTTTTGTCATTTTTATAAGTAATTATATCAGAAAAGTGTCCTTCTGTAACCACGAGCTTACCAACGTTTTTGATTTGATCCAGAATAAGACCAGAAGATGCTACTTCTGTTTTTTGGGTATTAGATTGATCAATAATATATTTGATTCCAAATACCAAGAGTGCTGTTAAAAGTGCACCGAGTAGAAAATTACGCATACATCTATAGTATCAAGTTGAGTATAAATGTACACAAAAAAATAGCCTTCTTATAAAGAAAGGCTATTTGTAATATAAATAAAAGAGTATTTTTTTAACGTTCCTGTGGTGGATATTTTTCTAAGATTGCAGTAACAATCTCATTCATTTTTTCTTGCTTTTTGTTCACATCCTTGGTTAATGCTGCAGAACCCATTCCTTGCCAGACCAATTCCTTTTTAGAGGCATCTATAAGGTCTATATAGAGCGTGCCTTCTGTAGTCGTAGAAACAGTATTGTATCCAGCTCCCCAGAACCATGGATTCCACCCCCATCCATAACCCCATCCGTAGTTATTTTGATAGATGTTTACATTTTCCTTAGTCTTTGTAAAAATACTTACCAACACATCTGGATTTGCTGATTTTGCAAAACCCTTTGAGGTCATATCTGCTTCGATAGCACGCAGGATACGTTTTTTGTCAAGATCGCTAATTTCTGCTTTGTCGATTCCAGGCTTGTAAAATGCAAAGCTTTTATAAGTGTTAAAATCAGCCTGCTTATCATAATCCGAAGCAACACGCACTGTGGAGCAAGAACTAAGAGTTATGATAAGGATTAATGATAAAAGTGAAAAAAATTTCATAATCCTAGTTTTTTATAATATCAAATAGATTTTGTGATGATTGAGAAAGATAAATACATTTTATCAATCATTTAATGAGCATTTGATATACGTTTAACAATAGCTATATTCAATAAATTTAACCACAATAATCGTACCATGAGACAGATAGCAAATCTATTTTTTAGAATAACTATTTGTTTTTTTGTCATAGCCATACGGGCAATGCCTGCAACCACTCTCACAACAATAGCCTCTTCTTAGGTGATATTGTTCTGTAAAACAACGATACCCTTCTGGAGTGATATAATAATCTCCTTCTTTTGGAGTTAATACTTTTTTAGGATTGTCCATAAGTTACAAAAATAGTATCTTGCAGTTATATGCCCATTGTTGTTAACAAATATTTGATAGGTCGCCATTTTGTTGGTATCGCTCTTTGGCCTTTTATTGTGATTAATAATTCTTTCCTCAAAGAGGATGAAGTCTTTATTAATCACGAAAAAATCCATTTAAGACAGCAGGCAGAACTGTTAGTTGTACCTTTTTATTTTTTTTACTTTACAGAATATTTGTTTAGAGTTATTCAATATAGAAATTTACAGCAAGCCTATCGTAATATTTCTTTTGAAAGAGAAGCATATCTTAATGAAGATAACCTCGATTATCTCAAAACCAGAAAACTCTGGAGTTTTATTAAATATCGATAAATGCACATTTTTTCTTCGGAAACACCACTTTCAAAAAATCAATCAATTACGCATTCTATTTTGGACAAAGCCGGAGTATTTCTTGATATCAAACGAGAAGATCAGATTCATAAAGACGTTTCGGGGAATAAATTCAGAAAATTAAAATATAACCTTATTGAAGCTAAGAGGTCTGGTTGCACTACTGTACTTACCTTTGGAGGAGCCTATAGCAATCACATTGCTGCAACTGCTGCTGCAGGAGAAATCATGGGATTACAAACCGTAGGAATTATTAGAGGAGAAGAACTGGCTGGCAATCTTGAGAAAACACTATCAGAAAATGACACCCTTCGATTTGCTAGTGCTTCAGGAATGCGTCTTAAGTTTATTAGCAGAACAGCATATCGAGATAAAACATCTTTAGCTTTTTTAGAACAACTAAAGGATGAGTTTGGTTCATGTTATATTATCCCCGAAGGAGGAACTAATGATCTGGCTGTTAAGGGGTGTGGGGAAATATTAACTGCGCAAGATAGTGACTATGATGTTATTTGTTGTGCAGTAGGAACGGGAGGCACAATCGCAGGAATCATTAATAGTACAGAGCCTCATCAGACCGTTATGGGATTTCCTGCTTTAAAAGGTGATTTCCTCGACAAAGAGATTAAAAAATATACATCAAAAACCAATTGGAGACTCATTCATGAATATCATTTTGGAGGATATGGTAAAATAAACCAAGAAGGAATTGAGTTTATGAATGTGTTTAGCGATCAGCAACATATTGCGTTAGATCCAGTCTATACAGTTAAGATGGTTTTTGGTATTTTTGACCTGGCACAAAAAGGTGTTTTTAAGAAAAATACTCGTATTTTAGCCATTCATACCGGTGGTTTGCAAGGGATAGCCGGAATGAACAAAAAATTAAAGAAAAAGAAACTACCCCTTATTACAATTGAATATTAAAATGAGGAAATTTATTGTATTGTTATGTATTGCTATGGTTATGATTTCTTGTGGAGGAAGCAAAAAGGTAACATCTTCGAGAACGCATAAACCTAAACCTAAACAAACGGTTATAACCAAGGCTGAACAAAGCCCTAAAAAAGTTATAGTAGAAGAGCATACTACCAGAAAACCACTTCCTGCATTGTCGTATACCGATAAAGTGCAACGCTATATTAATGAGTTTTCGGGTATTGCTAAAAGTGAAATGAAAACGTACGGGATCCCGGCTAGTATCACATTAGCACAAGGGATATTGGAGTCTGGAGCGGGATATGGAGATCTAACGCAAAGAGCAAGAAACCATTTTGGGATTAAATGTCATGATTGGGAAGGAGATCGGGTATATCATGATGATGATCGTTCTCAGGAATGTTTTAGAAAATACAATAAGGCAAGTGAATCATTTAGAGATCATTCTTTATTCTTAAAAGATAGAAAACGATATTCCAGACTGTTTACATTTAAGCAAAAGGATTATAAATCTTGGGCACGTGGTCTGCGTGAAGCAGGTTATGCTACCGATAAAAAATATCCACAAAAACTTATTGCCATTATAGAACGTTATGATTTAGATAAATTTGACGATGAGGTACTTGGCACAAAACCTTTAAGAAAAAGTAAAAAAAGCGAAGCTGTTGCGATTATAACTTCCATTTCTAATAAGGATGGCTATACAGTAAAAAAAGGAGACACTCTATATTCGATTTCCAGGAGATATAAAATCTCTGTAGAGGAACTCAGAGCATTTAATAATCTGGTCAATAATAATATCTCGGTCGGGCAAGTTCTTAAAGTAGCAGCTGCCGACGAAGAGGAAGAAGATTTTAATTAAGCATGATCTATAAAAGAAGTAGTGCGCTATTTACAGCAGCGCAAAAAGTGATCCCGGGAGGGGTTAACTCACCAGTACGAGCCTTCAAAGCTGTAGGAGGAGACCCTATATTTGTTACAGAAGCCAAAGGAGCATATTTGTATGATGAAGATGGTAACCGATTGATAGATTATATCAATTCTTGGGGACCTATGATTTTGGGACATGCACATCCTCCTGTAGTTGATGCAGTTATTGATAAGGCCAAAAAAGGAACTAGTTTTGGAATGCCAACAGAAATTGAAACTCAGATTGCAGAACTTGCTGTTGCCATGGTACCTAATATCGATAAAATACGATTTGTAAACTCGGGTACCGAAGCTTGTATGAGTGCTGTACGATTAGCACGTGGATATACAGGAAAGGATAAGATTATTAAATTTTCAGGGTGTTATCACGGGCATAGCGATTCTTTTCTGATCCAGGCAGGAAGTGGTGCAGTTACCTTTGGAAGCCCTAACAGTCCGGGTGTAACTAAAGGAACAGCACAAGATACTTTATTAGCAAGATATAATGATTTGGATCATGTAGAACGTATTATCATGTCTAACAAAGGAGAGATTTCCTGTATTATCATAGAACCTATTGCCGGAAACATGGGATGTATCCCACCGGTAAAAGGATTTTTAGAAGGACTTAGATCTCTATGTGATGCTCATGATATACTGTTAATTTTTGATGAGGTAATGACCGGTTTTAGATTAGCTAAAGGAGGAGCACAAGAGCTTACAGGTGTAAATGCCGATATCGTCACTTTTGGTAAAGTAATTGGAGGAGGGTTACCTGTTGGAGCTTTTGCAGCACGTTCTGAAATTATGAATCACTTAGCACCTCTTGGACCAGTGTATCAGGCAGGAACCTTGAGTGGTAATCCATTAGCTATGGCAGCAGGATTAGCAATGCTTACCGAGTTGAATAATACCCCAGAGATTTTTAAAAGCCTGACCGATAAGACAGAATACTTACATCATGGAATTGCTAATGCCCTGGATGAGCATAATATCACTTATACGATCAATAGAATTGGTTCTATGATTTCGGTTCATTTTGCCGAGGATGCTGTGGTGGATTTTGATACTGCTGCAAAAGGCAATAACGATACTTTTAAGAAGTTTTTTCATGGGATGCTAGACAACGGTGTTTATATAGCACCAAGCGCTTTTGAGACCTGGTTTATAACCGAAGCACTTACTTATGAAGATCTGGATGAGACTATTGCTGTAGTACAAAAAGTAGCTAAAACACTTTAGAAGATAAACAAGATTAATTATTGACTGGGGTGTAAAACTCTTGGGGTTGTGATTTTTTCAAATTGAATTCCTCCAGTTCCCTGTATGAGGATATTTTTAGAAGTTAGCACTTCTTGATTTGTACGTAGTTTAACGGTTAAAGTATTTTCTCCTTTCTTTAATGGGACTCGAGTATAAAATATTTTTTTAGGTAAACTCTGCCAATTACGTGTATCGGCACCTTCGGTTAATGCATTAAAAACACCCAATAAAGCTCCTAAATCGCTATTTTGGTTTTTTACTATATATTCTGAAACTTTCTTTGTTCCTAGTCGCAAGGCTATTTTTCCGATTTCTCTAAATGTTCTGTCTTTTAAAGTTTTAAAAGCAATTTCTTCATAATCTTGTGTTAGTTCAAAGGAATATGATAAACTATCCACTTGTATCTCTGCATTATTGTATAGAGATTGCTGACTCACATATTTAGGGTATGCAACATTAAAAATATCCAGATCAGAAAAATCAGAATTATTATCTCCTCCAGTTGGTATCGGTAATGGTAAATTTAAAGAGAGATCCTCATTGATAATGGTTAGAAACCCGATTTCGTTACCTGGCAAGATGGTAAACGTATAAAAGGTTTCATCTTTATAAGGAGCCAGTCCGTTTTCCCAAAAAATAATTGCTTCTCCACCTTCAGCGGTTTTTTTAGGAATATAGGTAGTGTTTAATAGATTTTCATAACGTTCTATTTCATCGGTAAATCCCATAACACTTGCTGTATGAAACATATCCTGGTAAAGTTGCTCGGGTATATTAACTCCAATATAAGTACCTTGGTTTTCTACAAACAAGTCTACAGCATTGCGATACGCAATAAATGCATTGTTTATATCTCCTGAAGCTTCGTATAATAGACCTTGCAATATATGAGCAAATGCATCATCATTATATCTATTCTTTTTCTCAGGAGGATAATTTTCATTTATTCTTTGTAGTTGTAATGAAATGCGTTTAGCTTCAACAATAGCTTCGTCGTATTTGTTTAAAAATATATAGTTAAGTGCTTTGTAATAGTGTATTGCAACTTTTTCAAAATCTTCACCTTTATATGTTTCTTTTTCGGGATTTAAAAGAATTCCCAGAACTTGATTTCCTATAGCTCTTTTATTAGATTCTATAAACAGATCTGCTTCGTTTAAAAGTTTATTACTTAAGGTATAATTACCTGCCAGGTATGCTAATTTCCCTTTTTCTAATAAGTATAGAAGATGATTTCTGGGTTTTCCTAAAAATTTATTTTTTTCAATTACCTCCATAGCACCTTCTACATCACCTTGTTGCACCTTTCCTTGAAAAAGTGCACTCTTGGTATGATAACTACCACAATTGCTAAGCAATATTGAAAGGCAACACAATAGTGTAGCACGAAAGATCATTTTTATATGGATCATGTTCAATTATCAAAAAAGCTTTCCTGAGAAAGCTTGGTGTTTTGTTTGAATTTAGAGTATCAAGAATTAGTTTTTAACAAACTTTTTTATTTTTTTATCTCCGATCCATACTTTCTCATTAGTCTGAATATTTGTTAGTTCCAGGTCGATTTGATAGTATACTACTTTGTCCCTTTTATGTGCATCGACTATAGAGTTAATATTACCTTGAAGCATATAATCTGCTCCGGTTTCTAATCCAAATTTTTTGACGGTAGATATAGAGGAATTGTCTTGTTGATCGGCACGTTCTGCTCTTAGTTCTTCACGCATTTTACCACCTTGTACTACTCTAACTTTTTGTCGTTGAATAAATGCCTTCTCTATATCTTTAATAAAGGTTTCACTTTCTATATGCTCATGTGATTTATTACGTATTAAACCAACTATAACCACAGGTTTTTTCCCTTTTTCCTGAACATGATCGGTTATCCAGTTTGCTGTAAGTACTTCTTGCGTTAGTTCTTCTGCTGCAAAGCGTGAATCAGTATCATTCCATCGTCCGCTAATATCAATTTGTGTATCCGGAGCTACACGTGTAATTTTTCTTGCGCATGAAGAAGTTAAAGATACTACCAGTAATACTGCTATAGCAGCGATTAATTTTCTCATTTTGTAATTTTTATTTAATGTATTTTAATTAGCGTTTTTTTTAGTGATATTACCAAAGGATGCATGCTCCCAAAATTCCTAGTGTTAACCAATCATACCCATATGATCTATGACCATAATAAGATCCATAGTCATAATATCTGGTGTTTTCGATACGCTTTAATCTTCGTTCATGCCTCCAGTATGCTCTTTGTGACCTGTATTGTCTTCGTAATGAACGTAGTTCTCTTTTTTCTTCAAGAGGATCAATGGCTTTATAGGTTTCTTGTGCTGTAGTGCCTTGTTGTAATGTATATTCCTGACTGTTTTTTAAGAATCTATTCATAGCCATTTTATAATTAGGATTTTGATCTTCTTCGAGTTGTACCTCTTGTGTATGCCCAATACACCCTATTATAACAAAAACGAATACTGAAAATATGTTTCTCATAATGCTTATAGATTAGTTTCCATACAAATATTACCTAATAATAAATGACAATTTAAAAGCCAAAGGGTTGCATCATATGAGAAAATAATTTTCATATCTATGAAACTATTTTGGCTTTTCAATTTATATACACAACATTTAGTATTGATGTTACCCTATTCTAAAAATGTTAAAATTTGTCTAATCAAAATTTGTTAGGAGCGGATCAGGCGGTATTTCTAATTTTACATAAAAAAAACCAACGAAGTTAACTTCGTTGGTTTTTAATTGTTTCCAAAATGGAATAACTAGGCTATTGATTTACTGGCGTAGGAGCGAATAAATCGGGAATTGGATTTGGTATGTTAGCATTACTATCTAACTCATCCTGCGGATATAAAAATCGTTGTGGATTAATTGTGGTAGTGGTATTGTTTAAGGGAAAAGGAACAATAACATCACTATCGGATTTTAGTAATCTTCGAGCATCGTTAAATGGCATATAGGTACTAAACCCTGTTACATAACGTTCTTCGATAATCTCTCTTAAAATTGCTCTGTCTACCGCTATATTATCAGCATTTTCAATTCCTCCTGCTTGAAAATCTGCCAGAACATACGGGTCATAATTAAATGTATCAGCTACATCGATAAGGTTAAATGCATTTCCAGAGTCTAGATAAGCTCTTAATTCATTAAGTTTATCAATAGCTCCTTGATTATCATTATTAATACGTAAGATACATTCTGCCCAGATCAATAGATTTTCTTCGTAGCTTACTAACTTCATAGGTGTAGATGGTCCATCGATACCATCATTCTGATTTCCATCTCCGCTAATGTAAGAATAGTTTCTACGAGCAGTTTCATCTGTTTTAGTATTATTTCTGCCAGAAGTATTAGCAGGATCCATAAGATCGCGGTAAAAAGCATTATCACCGGTCATATCACCTGCACGGCTACTGTTTACAAAATTAAAAAGAATATTACTGTTTGAGTCAACACTACCAATAGGCTTATAAGCCATGGTGCCAGATGCACTGTTAATACCATTTACTACATTGTTTAATGCCAGATTGTACTGTTTGGTTTGTAAATAATACCGGGCTTTTAGAGTGTATGCAGATGCAACCCAGGAAGCACCATTGCCAGAAAAATAAATATCTTCGCTACCAACATTAGTAGTGGCATTATTTATTTTGGATATAGCTCCATCCAGTAAAGTTTGCAAATTGTTATAGATGTCTGATTGCAGGTCTATTGTAGGATCAGGAGATTCTAAACTAGCATTATCTGGCACTGCATTAGAATAGGGGATATCTCCAAAAAGAGATGTTCCTGTACCAATAGCTAATGCTTCATTAACATCGATGATCCCTTGCAGTAAATCAAGGTTAGGAGAAATCCTTCTAATTTCCTTGTTTTGAACTAATATTCCGTTATAGATTAATTCCCATACGGCATCAGAATCACCTGGTGTGTAATCATAATTATAGAGCGTTTGCTGTACCAGATTTAATCCAATAAGTCCGCCAGAATAATACATAGAGGTTCTGGCTAGTTGTCCTTGTTGTACCTGTGCATTGGCCAAGAGTGTTCCTTTTAATAGAAGGTCTCCAGATGGAACTTCGACCAACTGATTTGGATTTTCATTAACATCCAGATAATCTTCGCAGGAGAACATCGTGATTACGATACAGGATACTATTATTTTATATATAGTCTTCATGATTTCGTTTTTTAATAATTAAACTTAATACTAAAAGCATAGGTTCTCACTCCTGGATTCGAGAAATAATCCAGTCCTTTTCCTCTACCGACCCCAAATTGATTTACATCAGGATCTATACCAACTACATCGGTCCAGATGACCAGGTTTCTTCCAGAGGCTGTAAATTCAATAGAGCTTAATCCTGTTGTTTTTTGTAGCCCTTGAGAATTAAGTTGGTAGGATAATGAAAGTTCTCTAAACCTTGTCCAGCTAGCATCACCAACAGCAAATTCATTTAATTTACCATCTCCAAAACCATATAGGTTTCTATAATAACTCTCATCTAGCAATACATTTCCATTTCCGAAGTTACCTATATTAGCTCTTACGCTTGTACCTGCCGGGACAACATCTCCATTAAAATTCACCAGATCTTCATTTAGAGTAATGGTATTTCCTACATCTCCGTGGGTCCCGAAGTATGAAGTAATGAAACGGGTTCTTTGAGCCATATCATTACCTTGACTGGTATCAAACAATGCTGATATCGATATATCTTTATAAGATACACTTAATTGTAAACCTCCTAACCAATCTGGATTAGGATCTCCTACCACTTTGTTACCACCAGTATCTACTATTGGAAAACCATTGGCATCTAATACCAGGCTTCCATCAGCATTACGTTGGGCTCCCTGTGTATACAAAACTCCTAATGGTTCTCCTTCTATGGCTACAGATTGGATAGAACTACCTGGGGTAAAGCTAACAACTCCTCCTCCTTCAATCTTAGAAACCAGATTTTTATTGGTGCTAAAATTTATTGCAGCACTAGCTTTCCAATCTCTGTTTTTTATAAAATCATATTTCAATTCGACTTCAAATCCTTCATTTTCTATCGTAGCTCCATTTCCATAGATCTCAGAAAACCCTAATGTTGGAGGTATTGCTATATTCAGTAATACATCTTTAGTTTCGTTTTTGTAATAGGTAGTCGATAGTGAAAGCTTATTAGTGAAGAAACGAAAATCTAATCCAACCTCGTATTCTGTTTTGATTTCTGGTTTTAAATTTGGATTCCCAAGGCGTTCATCGAATTGAAATCCTCCTCCAAAATCTTCCAGTGCTATCGCATCAGAAAAAGTAGAAAAAGATCCTACTTCAAAAACAGTCTCCTCTCTATGCGCCAGAGGAACATTACCTACCTGACCAAAAGCGAGCCTGAGTTTACCGAAGGATAAAGGATCAAAACCATTGATCAAACGACTAAAAGTCCATCCTAATTCTGCACTCGGATAAAAGAATGCATTATCACTTTTAGGGAGTACAGAATGTTTTTCATAAGCTCCTCCGAGAGTTAAAAACAATTGATTGGCATAATCAAAATTAGCAGTACCATAGAAGCGGATATTTCTTCTCGAGGTTCTGGTAATCTCTGAGGAGATATTTTCTTTTGCCGAGATTTCTACAGGATCCAACGGTTTTCTGAAATTGGCAATAAAATTATCTGCTTCAATGAAATGTCGTTTTCTTCTCCTGTCGTTGATACCATATCCTACTATTACATTGGTGTTTAGTTGTTCGGTTAATGCATATCTAAAAGATGTTAGTATATCCATCGTATATTCTTCATTATTTATGGTTTCGTCATTAAGTAAACCAAACCTTCGAGCAGAACTTGCAGTATAGTATGGGAAGAAATATACCCTGTTATCAGAATAAAAATCTGCACCTCCTCTAAGGATAGAATTGATATTATCGTTCCATTGATATTTTAATTCTGCTGTACCAATAAAACGATTTACTTTGGCAGTACTTCCTTGTTCATTGATTGTCCAAAGGGGATTATTATAAATAGCGTTGTCACTATTTCCAAGATATCTTCGGTAAGAACGATGACGTGATTGTACAATAGTCCCAGAGCCATTATTATAATCTCCTTTATAATCTGTGATATCAAAATCTGGTGAAGTACGCAGTAATCCCAGGTATAATCCTGCAGTATTAGAACCCTGCTGAATTCTGTTAGAACTGGTATGAATGTAATTTCCTTTGATATTAGCAGTAAGCCTATCTGTAAAGTTTTGAGAAGTAGATAAGGTGAAATTAGTTTTTTTATAAAAACTATTTTTAATCGTTCCGTCTTGATCTACATGGCCTCCACTTAAGAAATAGGTTCCTTTTTCATTTCCTGTACTTAAGGTGAAACGGTTATCGAGTGTGATCCCGGTACCAAATACTTTATCAAAATTACTATCGACATATTGTTCTCTTCTATTTTTTTGAGTAATTGGATAAATAGTATTATTGGATACCAAAGATTCAAAAAACTCACCGGTAGTATCTACATCGTCTTGAGCTCCACTTCTGTCTGAGATTCTATCTCCCCAGGAGAAAGCAGATGTTGGGCTATAATTACCATTGGTACCTTGCCCAAAAGATTGTTGTAATGGATGTTTGTAAGATACTTCATCAATAGAAACACCAGAAGAAAAGGTAATTCTCATTTTACCTTTTTTACCTTTTTTGGTGGTAATTACAATTACTCCGTTAAGCGCTCTTGTTCCATACAATGCTCCGGCAGAAGCTCCTTTAAATACCTGAAAAGATTCAATATCATCGGGATTAAGGTCATTAAGTCTGGATTGCTGTGACACTCCGGCAGAAGTATCTCCACTACCAGAACCTTCTATTGTATCATTGTTTAAGGGTACTCCATCTACAATAATTAGAGGTTGACTAGAGCCTCCCAGAGAACTTGTTCCCCTGATTTGAATATTAGAACCAGCTCCGGGATCTCCAGAGGTGGCATTGATACTTACACCAGCAGCTTTACCGGCTATACCATCAATAATCTTATTTTCTACAGGTTGTACTAGTTTATCTGCATCGATTTTAGAATAAGTAGAAGATAGTTTATCTCTTTTTTCTACAAACCCTAAAGAGGTTACAATAACTTCGCCTAAGGCTTCTGCATCTTCCTGTAAGATAACATCGATTGCGGTTTGATTAGCAATCGGTATTTCTCGCGTGACATATCCCAAATACGAAAAGACTAATGTTTGATCAGTACTTGCTTCGATAGTATACTTACCGTCAAAATCTGTCGTCGTTCCAGTCCTAGTTCCCTGTACTAGAATTGTTGCCCCGGGTAAGGGACCTGATATGTCCCGTACAGTCCCTGTTATTGTAGTTTGGCTATAGCCAATACTCGATAGCAGTACTGCACACATTAAAATTAAGAGTTGTTTTCTCATACAATTGTGATTTGATTAGACATGAATTAAAATGATACTACATTTTAGTTAGTGAATTATAATTTTGAATATTTTGGGGAGGATATAGAGTAGGTGAAATCCTATGAAATTCTGAAATAAAAAGGAAAACCATCTTTGGTATAAAGAGTAATCGAATATGCAGAATATCAAGGTGCCTTATTAACATAGAGGTTAATGAAACATGCAGTATATGTATACTAAATGGTTTATTTAGAAGCATTTTCGTGTTTTTACTAAGATTTATACCAAAGAGATATACTATAAATAGGTAAGTATACCTACAACTAATAGAAATTGGTTAAGCGCGGGCACTACATTAATTGTTACTTGTATTGACTATGGTGCCTATTATATAAGACGTGTTATTGGGCATTACCCCCCCCCAATTGGAGTTCACTTTTTTTAATGAAAAATGCGGATAATCAGTAAATTTTTAGTTTTTTATGATTTACTATGAAGATATTGAAAAAAAATTAAAAAATATTTGAAGAATAAAAAAAATGATCAAACTCATCGGTAGCGTATAAATTTGATGAGAAATACAAAGTTTTGAATAACAAATGTTTAACTACGACATGCTACTGTTTAAGGTTATAGATAGCTAATTACGATGCTAACCAGGCACTTAGTTCTATGACATCTCCATTAGGAGATTTAACATCATATCCTTCTGGATTTGTTTCACTTTTTTGAATGTAATGGAATTTTTGCAGGTATTCGGATCCTCCATAATCTGTATAATCCTCTCGTATAGGAAAAATAGCGATATGATCTTTGGTTTTTTGTGTATTGGCATATCGTAATTCCCACTTACAGCGTTTAGAAATAATGGCATTTTCTGTTGCCAGGAAAATAAATTTCCTATTATCTTTTATTTTTTCTTCTGTCCTTTCTTGGATCTGTTTGTCGGTTATTTTACTTGGTTTTTCTGGAGTACTCTGATCTAACAATAAGTAATCTGCATAGATAAGTACACCAAACCCTTTTAAAAAATTAATTGCACTGTCAAGTTCTTCAAGCTCATCGTGTTTATAAGAAAAAAACAGAGAGGTTTTAAGGAATTTTGTTTCTTCCTTAAAGAGTTGTAGACTTTCAGTAATAGACTTACTATATATTCTCGCTGCATTTCTAAACTGCAATAGCCCGTACTTAGGTAATATATTCATGAGTTCTTTAACATGATCGTGTGTGAATATCTTAACGTACTGACCCTAGGTTTTGTTGTTGTGGATATTGTTAAATCTTCATTATGCCGAATGTAATAAAAGGTTTCTTTGCTATATGTTCAGGGAATATGATATAGAAATGTCCAGATCTAATATCATATCAAATCTGAACATTTTTAACACAATATATTTTTGGATTATTTCCTCCTATATGTATTTACAAAAGTATCTGATGAACTTTTGGATGTGAGAACAAGTGTGGCGTTTTCTGGGGTCGAAACTACGAAAGCACTATTATTGCTAATTGTAAGATTAGCACCAGTAACAGTATAATCATAAGTTGTTTTAGAATCTTCTTCACATACATTTTCTGTGTTAGAAGTATGAAGAGTAATACTTACTTTATTTGAATTGTTAAATACATAAGTCTCCATAAGGTCGCAGGTATCTAAATCAATATTAGTTCCATTTTTAGTAGAACTGGATAATTGCCATTGACCGATAATAAAGGTTTCATTAATTGTGCCGACGATATCATCATCAGTACTGCATGAAAAAGTAATACTTAACCCTATTAAAGCGAATACAATTAATTTTTTGCTCATAATTTTCTTTTTTTGTTTTGAGCAAAATTAGCTTGGTTTTAAAAGTTAGAAGTCTCCAAAAGTTAGAATTGAACAATTATGGACTCTTTTTATTATTACATCTGTTCTTTGTATATTTTTTTAAATGTAGTTGGTGTATGACCGGTTTCTTTCTTGAAATATTTATAAAATGCAGATTTAGAATTAAAACCAGCTTCAAGTCCTATTGCAACCATATCATAGTTATCAAATTCAGGGTTCAAAATCATGATTTTAGCTTCTTTCACTCTATATAAGTTTAGATAATCAGAAAAGTTCTTTTGAGTAACACTATTAATTATTTGAGAAAGGTAACCAATGCTTATATTTAACCTGGCTGCAATATCATCTCTACTCAATTGTTGATTTCTATATAATTTTTCAGTTTCTAAAAGTTGTATGAATTTTTTAAAATATGGGTTGTCTTCTCCTTCTTTAAATTTTATAATATCTTTCTGTTTTTCATTTGCTTTCTTTTTGTTTATCTCTCTTATTTCGAATCTGTTTTTGGCCAAAGTAAACTTGTATATACCTTGATAACCAATCCAATAAAAAAGAATATTAAGCAATAGCCATATAATAATAGAATAATCATTGTTATAATAGTAGTCTACTACATTAGTTATAATCCAAAAAAAGATGAGTAAAACATGAAAAGTATAAAATAAACGTATCCATTTTAGATCATAGCCGATATCTGGTTGATATTTGATCGTATTTTTAAGTAACAAACGAAATTCTACTACAAGTAATGCTAGATTAAATAGGATTGAAAAATAATATTCTATCGTATAAAAATGTGGTATCCATGCTTTATTATGAATAGGATATAAATCAAAATAAAACTGCCCGCCAATATACAAGTTTAGTCCTATTGATATAATAAAGGGAACAAATAATACCCATTGTTTATTTCTAAGCTTTAATGATGGATTTAATAATTTTAAGTAATAAAAATATAAAGTTACCGGAAAAACCAATACTAATTCAATATCTTCTAGTATTCTAAAGCCTTGGTATTCTTTATACCAATCATAATGTAAGGCCCAGTATTGAATATTGATAAAAACCCCAAGTAAAAGACTTATTCCCAGATATAAATTTGCTTTGTTTTTAAAGAATCTGGAGAATAAAATTATGATCGCAAAGATGAATCCTTGAGTTACTCCTATTAAAATCAAAAAATCTAATATTTCAAAATTCATACTTAATAAAAGTTTATTTTGTCTTAATTGTGTACCTCAGGTAGAATATGTGTATAATTTAAGAAACAAATCACATTACAATAGGGTTGGTATAAAGTATGTACTTTCTTTTTTACAGTTTAGTGATCTAGGTTGGAGTTTGTCTAGACGATTGTAACTTTAATATCTCTGTTGTTCTATTTCTGGTTTGAAGGCATAATTTACCATCTTCAATTAAAGATTTACCAAAACTAGGAATCATTTGTTTTAAGATATCACCCCATGATTTTGATTTCATTTCTTCTGGGAAACATTCTGACAGAACATCTAACATTATAGAAACAGAGGTAGAGGCTCCAGGTGAGGCACCTAGTAATACTGCCATTGTCTTTTTCTGGTTGGTAACAATTTCGGTTCCAAATTTAAGGACTCCACCTTCTTCTTTGTCTTTTTTAATAATCTGTACTCTTTGCCCGGCAGTGATTAACTCCCAATCTTCAAACTTAGCTTCGGGATAGTATTTTTGTAATGTAGCAAATCGTTCTTCTGGGGACTGATATACTTGTTGGATTAGATATTTTGTTAATGACAAATTGTGAATTCCTGCAGCTAACATGGGCCAAATGTTATGTGCCTCTATAGATAGTGGGAGATCCATATATGTGCCATTCTTTAAAAACTTGGTAGAGAAACCAGCATAAGGCCCAAATAATAATGAACGTTCTCCATCTAACATTCTGGTGTCGAGATGAGGTACAGACATTGGTGGGGATCCGGTTTCGGCTTTGCCATAGACTTTAGCTTCGTGTTTAACGATAACATCTGGATTGTTGCAACGCAAGAACTGACCACTCACAGGAAAACCACCATATCCACGTTCTTCTGGGATATCTGATTTTTCTAGAAGTAATAGTGATCCGCCACCAGCACCAACAAAAACAAATTGAGTAGTAACCGTTTTTTCTTCTGAGCTTTGTAAATCTGTTACATCAATTTGCCAATTACCATTGTCTTGCATTCTAAGATCTTCTACTTCATGACCAAGATGCAGGTTTACGCCATCACAGGTTTCGAGATATTTTATCATTCCGCGTGTAATAGCACCAAAGTTTACATCTGTGCCAATAGGCATTCTTGTAGCAGCAACCTTCTGTTTAGGGTCACGACCAGTCATAATCAGGGGAATCCATTCAGTGATTTCTTTATGATCTTCTGCATATTTCATGTTCTTAAACATGTCGTATTGAGTCAATGCTTCATGTCTCTTTTTTAGAAATGCAATGTTTTGATCACCCCACAAAAAGCTCATATGATCAATATCATTAATAAATGGACTTTCTGTTTGTATAGAACCTTTTTCTAGCAAATATGCCCATAACTGTTTTGAAACTTCAAAATTAGCACTAATTCTTAGTGCTTTAGAGATGTCTATTGCTCCGTTTTCTCGCTCGGGAGTATAATTCAATTCACAAAAGGCAGAATGCCCGGTACCTGCGTTATTCCATGCATCAGAACTTTCGGCGCCTACTTTGTCTAATCGTTCGTAGATGTTTATCTGGGCATCAGGAATTAATTCTTTTATGAGTACACCTAAAGTGGCACTCATAATTCCGGCACCGATAAGAGTAAAGTTATTTATATTAGGCATGGTATGTATTTGTTGTTAAATTAAGCGTTGTTATATGTCACTTTTTGTTTTTATCCTTTTATTTATTTAACATAGCATAAATAGCTACGCTAATATGTTTTCCGTCTTTGATTTCACTGTCGACCATAGTCCCTTCATATTTGAAATCGAATTTAGCCAATCCATTTTTGCAGTTCGTATTCTCTGCATCTACAAATCCTTCAATTCTATGTAATCCTAGGTTTTCGAATCCAAATTTACAAATGAGTGGCATTACTTCTTTCATGATTCCTTTTCCCCAATACTCAGGAAGAAGCCAGAACCCGATTTCTGCTTTTTTGTTTTCTTTTTCTATAGCATTAAGTCCTCCTGCACCATAGAAAGTGTTACCATCCTTTGAGCAGACGGCCCACCATATCCCGGTTTCATTTTTTTCTAATTCTGCAAACCATGTCATTTGTTCTTTGGTAGCTTCAAGACTATTAAAACTAACACCATAGTATTTGATTACATCAGGATTTGAAAGGCCAAGATATACATTCTCTAAATCATCATTTGTAAACTGTCTTAGCAGTAATCGTTCTGTTTCTATTATGGGAAATGTAGTTGCCATTTATGTGTAGTATGATATTATGATTTGATATTTGTATGCTTCTTTATTTCGATATCAAAATACTCTTTTAGAAGCTCATTAAATTTTATTTCTTCTGTAAACTCTATTATTTCAGAATCTGTTCCTTTGGTAATTTTGCATTGCTTGTCATTTAGAGTAATTCTTCCGGTATCGGTTACCATAGAAATTACTTTTTTTTGTGTAAAATGAGAATCCTTACTTGTTTGATGAAAAGTACACATCTCTTGAAATTCATTAAAATTTCGACCTATAGTTTTAAAAATATACTGTGGAGTTGATACCTCATTTACTATTTCATTTACTCTTAAATAATCATCATCAAATTTATCGAACTTAAAATAACCAAAATCATCTGATAACTTAACCCCGGTTTTAATCAGTAACGGAGTGTATGAAAATTTACCAAACCCTACATCTACCAGATAATCATTGTTACGGGTAGAAGCTATTATTGCTAAATGATCATATTCTTTTCCATAATCCTTTGATTTGCTATAAACTCTACCTGAAATCATTTTTACATCAAACCCAATTTTTTTTAATAAATGATAGAATAACCCATTTAGTTCATAGCAAAACCCTCCTCTTTTTTGAACTACTATTTTATTGTAAATAGCATCAATGTCGAGAGTGATTTCTCTATTATAATGAATGTCTAAATTCTCGAAAGGAACACTTTTTAAATGAGCTTGCTGAAGTTCGAAAAGAACTTTTTCAGTAGCACTTATGTCTTTCGTATACTTTATTCGTTCTAGATAGGGTTGAATATCCATTACTGTATTTGATTTATAAAATCGCTTAATTTTGTTTCTACCAAGTCAGGAAGGTTATTGTTTTCGATCCAGCAATGTACATCTCCAATATAGTTCATCCCCAGATACTTTGATGTTTCTACAAATGGCATATGAAATCCATCTTTTAGTTGTTTATCCGAACCACAACTTAGTACTGCCATTTCCATTCCTCTTAGTTTTCTACCTACATCTTTTTCTATTTTTAAACAATCTGAAATTCTATCTAAAAAAGTTTTCAAAATTCCACTCATTGTATACCAATACACGGGAGTTGCAAAAATAATGAGGTCATATTGACTTACGATTTCATTAATTAAAGGATGAAAATCATCATTTCTATTTTTGAATTCGTAATCAAATTCAGATATATTTTTTGTTTTTAAATCTAGTATAGAATAGTTCATTTGTTGACTAACGAATGAAGCTGCTTTATATGTATCTCCATTACTATTTGAACTACCGAGAATTATAATTCCTTTTTTCATCGGGTATTATGTTCTTTTTATGTTGTCGATCTGGTTCTAATTTTTAGATAACTATTCACGACGATATGTTATATTGAGACTAAGATAGAAAAATCTATCGTGATCAGCACCGGTAGATAATATGTCGTTTATAATCCATATTTTTTGTATATGTATTAGCAGGATAGGAGGTATGTTCATCACATCTGTAGAAAATTTTATGACACTACTGTTTTATATACCTTTTATTCTATTGCAGATATAGTTGAGTTCTTTTTTTTGGATTAAAGTCAAACTCGTTATTGATTATGGGTAACTTTGTTATTGATTATTCTTTAGATATTCCCAGCTTGAAACCACTTCAAAATCCGGAATGTTTTCAAATAACATGTCTAATGTCCATTTATGATTACTACCAACAATAACAAGTATTCTATCCCCTGTTTGTTTCATTTTTAGAATATTGCCTGCCATTCTAATATTTCTTTGATACCATCGGCCTAACCAATCGGGGCCGATCCAGTTTTTTTGGATTCCTACTCTTATTTCATACATATGCATACGTTGAGCATTAAATTTTTGAGCCGTTGGAGAGTTCATAAGCGCAATACGATCATATAGATTATGATCGTTGTATGTCTTTTGATTTTGATTAAAAATCTTGGTTAGGTGCTTTTCATATCTATTGTAAAAACCTTCATCATTTTTCTTAGCATACTCACTAAATGAATCAAAGGAAAAATTTTCTAAAGACCCTATAAATTCGGTTTGGTTATCAAAAAAGTATATGCTATCATGTTTCATTTCCTTAGCAATGCGAAATCCTAATTGATAAACTTCATTCCTCTTATTTGAAATATTAAATGTATCAGCTACAAAAGATTGATACTCTTTGTTTGCTACAGATAATGCAGAAGGCTCCCATTCTAATACTACTTTTGTAGGATTGTATATGGATATAGCTTTGACCAATTTTGCAATATTCTCTTGATTTTCGGGTTCGAGAATGTCTTTGCCAAAATGTAATGTCCCTACAATCATAATTTTTGATTGCGTTAATGAATCATAATTTTTTAATGTGTTTTCTGCTTTCTCAAGCTCGTTAAGGGCAGGGCTACTTTTATTGGGATTACAACTAAATACGACTACAAGTACTAATAATAGTAAAAGACTGTTTGAAAATTGTTTCATAAGTTGATGTTTCATAATTGTTACTAACAAACGTACATCGTTATTAAGATAACTTTGTGTTGTACTACTTAATCAAGATACGTTTGTGTAAAGATGAAAGGAACATGAAATTGTTACAGTGCTTTTATAATTTAGAATTGTGGTATTTGGTATAAAATTTTATAGAGTAGCCGTAGTTTTTAATTAATACATGGTGTTCTTATTTGCTCGTTTTTCAGGGATTTGCTGGATAGCGTCCCAATGCTCCATAATTTTTCCTTTTTCATCAAATCTAAAAAAATCCATGGTTATATATTCGTCATTTCCAGGCCAGGTCTGGTGTGTATGAAGTGATACCAGATTTCCTTCGGCAATGCAACGTACAAATTCAATTGATTTCTCGGGGTACTCGACTTGCATTTTTTCGAAGTAATCAATAAATCCCTGAGTACCGTCTTCAACATCTGGATTGTGTTGAATATATTGATCACCAACATAGAGTTCTACCGCTTTTTTTGGATTTCCGGTATAGGCAGTTTTGTAGAATGCTATTGCATTCTTTTTATTTTCTTCTAAGTTCATCATTTTTAGTCTTATGTTACCCTAATTGTATATAGCGTTACTAAGATAATTTTATTTCTTCGATATATTATGAAGTAGTGATTGTTTAATCCCTGTTTATATGCTAAAACCTCTTGTGTTTATTAACAATTTTTGACTATGTATAATAGGAAATAAAGATAAGGATTTATGTGTTCTGAACTAAGGCAATAACATTGCTAAAGTCGTTGTTTTTTAGATCTTCTTTATCTATGCAAAGGTAAAGATGAGCACCGTTTGAACTAAACCCATATCCTTCATGACCTTTCATTTCAAAGGAAATGAGGTTGACATAATTTTGACTCATATCATCATCTTCATGATGTCTTTCGGCCCATTCTTCAGCAATATAATGTTGAACAGAAAAAGGAACACCTAACAATATATTGTGACTAAAAAGGGTGTGTAAATCATTTTTTGGAGTTGGTGGTTTTAAACCAGATTCAAGAGCCATTTTTGTTCGCATTTGGATATTGATAGCTTCGCTCATCATATCTCCTGAAACCTGATCAATTCCGTCAGCATCATCTTCAGAAATATGACCGTCTTCTAGTAAAGCAAAATTAAAAGGGTAACGAGGAAGTTGAAAACTATTTTTGAAAGTTATCGTTCTTGTAGCTAGTTTTTGATCATCCGGGATGTTGTTTGGAATATCAACAAGCTCAAGATTTTCTGTATCTGGAAAGAAATAGATTTTAAAAGCATCTTCCAAATCGTCTTCCCACATAATATCATCTGTTACAGAAGCAAAACATAAAAGAATCCCTTTTTTGGGAAATATATTCTCTACGTCAAATGGTTTTATTTCTTCAAAATTAAGCTGAAAAAAGAAAGCAAGTGGAGCCTTTTGCCCTAAAGATTGTACAGGCCACTTAAAACCAGAAGGAGCTGCAGGTTTTCCTCCAAATCTTGAATTTAACAAACTTTGAGTAGATTTGTTCTCATCGACCGAGAAAATAATATTAGGGATAATCGATTTTATAACACCATCGATTTTGTCCCATTCATACTCTTTAATCTCTTCTATAATTAAATTTTTTAAGTCACTCATGTATCAGGTAGAATTACTATTATTTTGTCTCAAATATAGATTACATTTCTCTTTTTTAGTTCCCTGTTTTCAGTGAAATAGATGAGTTTTTTTTCTTCTTTAGGTTACTAATTAAGTTTTATTTCGAATAGACTGGCAGGAGCTTTACCATAATGATCAGGTAATCCTTCGGTATTTTTTAAATCAAAGAATCCTAAAAAGTCAAACCCAGCCTTTTTATAATGTTCGATAAGTTTTACATTATTGCCAAGGGTGTCTAATCGTATATAATCCTTATTACTTTTTTGGGCATATTCTTTTGACCATTTTACAATAGTTGCTACAAAATTTTGACCTCTAAAATCAGGATTAGTTGCGATACGATGAATATAGATAGCGGCATCGCCATTTTTTTCTTCCCAAATTTGCTCATCACTAAACGTAATGGTCCATACACAAGCAATTTTGTTATCAATGGAGAGTTTCAATTGCCTGTTTTCTGAAATACTGTCTTCTACAAGTTTTCGCTCAAATTCTGGCCAAACAATAACTCCTTCTTTTGATTTTTGATACGCCGAAGCTATTCGATATAATCTGTATATTTCATCGATATCATCTATTGTACAATTTTCAATTTTCATACTCTTTTCATTTAGGAAATGTGTATTCAAATGTCTTACTATTTTTAGAGTGCTACAACCCAAAAATTGCTAATATTTTGTGAATTTGTTTTTTTATTGAGAGTATTATTAGATTCCAATTACAATCCAAATTTGTATCGGGTCAATACAATGAATAACCAAAGCATGATAGCAAGTAAAAAATAATAAATAAAGAGAGGTATTCCAACTTCGGAGATATTAAAGATAAAAAATGTAGAAGCTGTACCTGTTGCATGCATAATAATTGGTAGAATTAAACTATTTGATTTGTCATAAATCCAAACAATCAAAATTCTAATGGGAATTAAGCCAGCGTAATGAAAGAAAAAACCAGGTAGAAATTTAGATAGGACTAAATTACCAGAACTGTCACCAGATCCCCAAATAACTGGGAGGAAATGCCAAGCTCCCCAAAATACTCCAATAATCAACCCTGTCTTTAATACTCCATAGTGTTCTCTTAGTTTAGGCATAGCAAACCCTGACCACCCCAATTCTTCTAGAATGCCTCCCCCAACTATTCCATAAATTAATCCACTTAGAATTAAGGTTGTCTTATCATCGGTTGTGATAATATCTGGAGTGTATACTTCTGAAAATAGATTTAAAATAAAGAGAGAAATAATTGAAAGAATGGGTATAGTCAATATCGCTATGAGGTATAATCTAGTTCCTAAGTGCCACTTCACTAATTTTTTAAGTAGATCTTTGAATCCTTTTTTACCTTTAGTTATCCCGAGTAAAATGAAACCAGCGATACTGGGACCAAATAAATATGGAATCATTGCAACCGGAAGCAATTTATCGAATTGTTTTGAGGTAGCTGGAATCCCAGTTTGGCTTGCTACAATCAAAATTCCACTCCATGAGATAACAAACGTTAGAATGAAGAAGAAAGTAACAGGGTTTCTTTTTGCATACTCTCTCATGATGTATTAATCTTTTGAAATTGTTACAAATGCTATAAGTATATACTCATGTGTAAAAGATTACTTTTCAATTTCACAATATTTTAATTTTATTTCCAGGTTTTCTATGTCCGCAGGATTAATTTTATTTCCGTGAATATCTAAATATCTTAATCTGGTTAAATTCTCCATGGATCCAGGTAAACTCGAAATTTTGTTATCATAGATAGAGATACTTTGTAATGTTTTAATATTTCCTATTGAATCAGGAAGTCGTTCTAAAGGGTTATTTACGATAAAAAGAATTTCTAAATTTTCTAAGTCGATAAAAGAATCAGGAAGCTCTTTGATTGCGTTATTTCTTAAAACTATTTTTTTTAATTGTTTAAGATTTCCTATTGAATTTGGTAATTTTCTTATCGGATTGTTTTGTAGAGACAAATCGGTTAAGCTGGATAAATTTCCAATCGATTCAGGTAATTCGGTTAATAAATTCTCTTGTAAGTCTAAGTCTTTTAATTGTTTTAGACATTCTATGGATTTGGGTAATTTTTCAAGCATATTTAACCTTAAATCCAGACGCTCTAAGTTGGTGAGCTGGCATATTTCTTTTGTTATATAGGATAAATTATTACCATATAATCTTAATACTTTTAAGTTTTTAAATTTTCGGATAATTTTTGGAATACTATCTAGTTTTCCGTGGGATAAATCAAGTTCTTCAATACTTTCTTTTTTATCCATTAATCCTTCTAAAAATTCAATAACACTTTGATTTTCTGTTCTATCATTTACCAGAACATATGAAGATTTTTGGGCATGGATAGAGGAGCCAACAATCAATATAAAAAGAAGAGTTATCATTGTTTTCATAGGGTTCGATTTGATGCTTGTAATCACGGGATCTGCACGAGTAGATATATACTCGTTTGTATTTATTTTTAAACTCTCATCGGGTAAACATGAGCGTATATCAAAAATAAGGTTTTACAAAATAGGATGTGATGTTTTTGATAGGTATTTATAGCGTTTTTTGATGTTACATTTAAAAGGATAGGGAGTATCAATTATTTTTTTTATGTAACTCAAGATAAAGTTGTTCAACCTTATCTCTTGCCCATTGTGTTTTTCTTAAAAATTTAAGGCTAGATTTAATCGAAGGGTCCTTTTTAAAACAATTGATATTAATTTTCATTGCTAATTGTTCCCATCCATAATGCGCTACCAATACCTCTAGTATGTTTATTAATTTTACCCCATGCAAAGGATTGTTGGGCTGTTGTTGGTTAGAATTGTTTTTATCGTCCATTACTATGATGATTAATTAAAATATTAATCCTTATTTAATTGGTAATTATAGAATCTCTTTGTTGTGAGTAGGCCTCGTATGTTTTATAACTTTTCCTCTCTAAATCTTTGTGCTATGGCAAATATACGGTAAGCTTTAGGCTTGTTTATTCATAGACCAATTTTTCCCATCAGTATCAAAATTTTGAAAAAATTTATTAGCTATTATGTATGTGTTTTTAGATTTCAAAGATATTGATAAGAGTTGTTTCTCGGAATTCTTATAGAATTTTAATTCGTATCTGCCTTTAAAGATTGGGTTTTTACAGTCTAATGTTATAATTTTTTTATTTGAGGCTTTAATATTTAAATTCCATTGGGGTTTGTCGTATTCATTTTCAGCTTTATGTTTTCCGATCTCGGGAATTGTAAAATATTCTTTATCAAAAGTCATAAAATTGACTATCAAATAATCTTTTACATTTTCATCTTTATATGTTATTTCTTGAATAGCCCACTGCCCAATTATTTTTTGAAAAATTAAATCTTCCTCATTTTTGCATGAGCTTAACGTGAATGTGATTAATAGAATAATTAAATATTTAATTTTCATTTTACGCTTGTAGGTAATGCTAAATATAATAAAACATAGCTGCCCTTTTGGTCAGCAAAGTTTGTTATATAGCGTTAGGTACTTTTATTTTTATAGGTTCAATATTTTCATACAATTCTTTCTTTCGTTGAAATTCAAGTCGGTCAAATATTATTGCTGATTTTCCTTTTCTAATTTCCGAATTGACAATTCTCTCAACATAATCAATTTCACTAGCACCAATTCCATAATAATCAAAGATTAGCATGTTATACTTTTCAAAATTACATTTGATTGCTAATGCTTTTCCCTTTCCGAGAATCAAGTTTTTTACTTTTTCATTGAAATCTAATTCAAGATATTCCGAGATATTTTGCGCTGTTTGGTAATCCGTTTTTAATTGATCTATTATAAAATCTCCAACTGAAATAGGTTTTAAGAATTTCCGAAATCTTGTTTCTGAATATTCTTTTATCCACATTAATTCAGAATTTTGATTTTTAAACCTCTCTGATAGGTGTAAACAAAACTTATAACCTAATCCATTATTTTCAGAATCGAAATTTGGCACATAAACCTTTATTATTTTTCCGGATACTAACTCAAAATCAGGGATAGGTACTCCATTTAATTCAAACTTTTTATTATGGAAAACAGTATTGTTCATAATTATGCCTAACGATCTTGTGTATGATGTTGTTGCTATCCTGAGGTATAGTCATACATTATATCCCTTGTTCTATGCTTTTTTCTATTTGTTCTTTGATAACAGGAAGTATGTCATTACTTCTTTTTCTCACTACTAAAGCTCTTTTTTTACCCTTTAAAAGGTTTGTAAAATGATTGTCTTCGATATTCATATCAACCACATATCCACCATATTTTAAAGTTGTTCGAGCAATTTCTAAAGGTAAATTTGTTGCACCTGATGTTCCTACAATGAAAAGAATCCCACTGTTTTTTGCAACTTTCAGAGCGCTAAATTTCTTGTTAGTTTTTTCATCGTAATATTCATCAAACCATAAAATATTTGGTCTCAACCAATTTCCACACTCAGAACATTTTAGAGAATCAATTTCATCTTTTCTAAGCTCTTCTTTTATATCTTTTCCTTTAAGGTTACTTGGAATAGATAAAATATCCTTGCAATCCATAGAGCATTTAACTTCTCTGTAATTACCGTGAACTTCATATATATTTTGATTTCCAGCTCTCCTATGAAGATTATCAATATTTTGAGTTATTAAATGAAATCTGTCACCTAATATGTTTTCAAGGTCAGCAAGTATCTTATGACTCTCATTTGGTTTAGCATTTTCAATCATTTTTTTCCTAAATAATGTGTATTGCCAGACTTCTTCTTGATGTTCTATGAAGTATTTGTATGTCCCAAATTCTTCAGGTTTATGATATTTAGTTCCTTTAACCCAGATTCCGTCCGAACCACGATATGTTGGAATCCCACTGTCAGCAGAGATGCCTGCACCAGTCAAGAAAGTGAATTTGTTTCGTTTCTCTTTCGATAATACTTCTTCTATTATGTCATTTAGTTCATTCATTCAAGTTATACATAGCAATAATACACACACACTAGTACAGATATATTTGTTTATATTTTTTTAAAAACCCACCTGGTATAGGTAGGCTCATGTCAAAAATAAGGTTTTGCAAACTATGATATGATATTTTGATTACTATTTATAGCATTTTGGTATTACTGGTGTATAGGAGGTTACAATTTTTTGAATACGTAAAACACTCTCTTTTGCTTATTTATGATATTCTTTCTTAAACCGCTGTAGTGTTTGAGTAAAAGAATTTAATGATAGATCAGCATTCTTTTTCGCAACTTCAACGGCTTTCTCATAATTTTTGAGTGCTAAATCATATTGTTTGTTTTTTTCATAGGCTTCTCCCAGACTATCATAACCATTAGCAACATTTGGAAATAAGTGTACATTAAGTTTAAATAATTCAATTGCAAAATCTTTTTCATCTTCATGAATAAATTCATAAGCAATCATATTTAGATGCTGAGGAGAACGAATGGTATAGTAGGTCCCAATAAAATCAGTCATTTTTTCTAATGATCCTAAGGCACTAATTTTATTCATGTTATTATAAATAAATTGATTAAGCCTGGGTCTTGGTAGTTTATACTCTACTTTATATAGAATATCTTCTATATAATGCACGACATTTTTCGAAATCATATCATAATTTGATAGTGCAATTATGGTATATTTATCTTTCAAGTATCTTGAAAAGTAGGAGGAAAAACCTGGTGCGCCGCCACTATGACCAACCACTTTATTCTTATGTCTATCTTCTACCTGAAAAGCTAAACCATACGTTACCTTTGGCATGACTGCAGTAAACAGTTTTTGTTTTGATGCCTCATTAATTAAAATAGAACTGTAAAGCGCTTGGTCAAATTTTAACATATCACCTACTGTGGATAGGATTCCGCCATCTGATTGCGGAGCACTACTTTTATAGACATTGTTTTGGTATTTACCAGAAAGTGACTTCATATATCCGATTGAACGATTCTTAACCACATCATCCCAGAATTTCATCTGTGTGTCATTCATCTTAGCAGGAGAAAAAATGTTTTTAGTAATATAATCAGAATAGGATTGCCCTGTAATTTTTTCGATAATGGCTCCCAGGAGAATCATCCCGGAGTTAGAATATGAAAATCGTTTACCCGGTATTTTAAAATCTAATTTTTGCTCATAAATAAATGGTAACAGGTCGTTTATCGTACGCATTTCACTTCTTTTAGACCGATACACAGGATGTCTCATGTAATTGCCTACACCAGAGGTATGTGAAAGTAAATGGTGAATTGTAATTTTATCTCCTAACGGAAAGTCTATTAGATGCTTACTAACTGGATCATTGAGTTTTAATTTTTCTCGTTCTTCGAGTTGTAAAATAGAGACTCCCGTAAACATTTTACCCATAGAACAAATATTAAATTTAGTATCTATATTGTTTTTTATTTGGTAGCTTTTATTTGCATCTCCAAAGGCTTTTGCATAGACAACTTTGCCTTCTTTGGCAAGTAGTACGGTGCCAGAAAACAGGTCTAGTTCTACATATTTCTGCATCACGCCATCAATTTTTTTATTTAACTCTTGCGCATGTATATTTAGTGATACACATACAATACAGATACATATTTTAAGCACCGAAGGTGTTTTCTTTATTCGTAATTCAAAATGATAAAGTGATTTTGAGAGTATTTGTATTCCTTTCATTACGTATTTTGTTTAGGCATTAACCTTAATGATTAATACTTCAAAATTGAATCAAAACAAGTATGGATTCAAACAATATAGATATACAAGAGGATTTAATAGACGTTTTAAAGGATTTTGTCTATTTAAAAAGAATATTAATTCATTATGAAAAATCAGAGTCTATAAACTTTTGAAAGTTTTCTTTATGCTTTTCTGAAACAGGAATGTATTTTTCGCCAAATACAATGCGATTACGTTCTATGGTTGTTATTTTTTTTAAGTTCACAATATAAGAACGATGAACTCGCATAAAATGTTTACCAGATAACTCTTCTTCTAAGGATTTCATGCTTTTTAAAGATAGAATAGGCTTTTCTGAACAGATGGTGTAGTACTTTACATAGTCTTTTAAACCTTCGATATAAATAAGATCTTTTAAATCTATTTTGATCAATTTATAATCAGACTTTACAAAAATGTAATCATCATTATAATTCGTTGTTTCTGGATGTGCTATTGTATTTAAAATCTGCTGTTTTGCCTTATTGGCTGCGGTAACAAACTCTGGATAATTAATTGGTTTTACCAGATAATCGATGGCGTTAACCTTATAGCTTTCTAATGCAAACTCTTCAAAAGCAGTAGTGAAAATGATTTTTGATCCATTGTTGGCAATCATTTTAGAGAATTCCATCCCCGATAAATTAGGCATTTGAATGTCTGTAAAAATCAAATCAATGTCTTTTTGATCCATTATTTCAATTGCAGCAATAGCGCTATGACATTTTGCGACCAGTGTTAAAAATGGTGTAGCTTCTACATAACTTTCTAATAGGTTAAGCGCTAAAGGCTCATCATCGATCAATAAACATCTAATCATCATTCTTTAAAGTTAAGTATTAATTTAGCGATATATAGGTTGTCTTTTTCTTCTGTTATCAACTCAAATTTACTAGGATATAATAATTCGAGTCTCTTTTTTAAATTTTCGAGTCCAATCCCAGAATCCGTTACGTTTTCAATTTGCGGAAAAGAAGAGTTGATCACGCTGTAGTGTATCGTATTATGATTTTCGATAGTTAGCTCAACTTTTATATGACTAGGCTGTACTGCATCGATACCATGTTTAAAGGCATTTTCGATAAAAGAAATGAGCAGGAGTGGAGCTATCTGTATGGGTTGGTTAATGATAGGAAAACTTTTTTCTACTCTTAAATTCGAAGACACTCTTAATTGCATTAGATCAATATAATGCTCTAAAAAATCAATTTCTTTTACCAAAGGTACTTTGTTCGTTGCAGTATCGTGTAGTAAATAGCGCATCATTTTACCTAAACTGTGAATGGATGTCTTGGCTATTTTTGGGGAACTATCAATTAATGAATACACATTGTTTAGAGTATTGAATAAGAAATGAGGTTGAATCTGATATCTTAAATATTTAATTTCAGAATTTAATTGCGCTTGTTTTACATCCTGTAATACCAATTGATCATTAATCCATTTTTTATTAATTTTTAAACCAGCGCACATTCCAACACTTAATATCATTGGTAAAATGAGTTGTAGAGATGAGGTGGTACCGCTTCTAACTTCTCTTAGCCTAATGCCATTTTCTGTAGGGTTAAAGAGGTTTAATTCTAAGAAGCTCTTTATCAAAAAAAAGAGTATAATAATTAGTAAGAAGTTAATGATATAAAAGAGTGTTTTTTTATTTTTAAAAAAGTACTGATCCACCAATAGAAAATAATTGATGTAGAAAACAATCAAAAGGCTGCATGTAGATAGCCAATTTCTATTGATAATATATTGTGTGTTAGAAATTTCATCTAACGATAAAAGAGGCCATAAAAACACAAGGCACCAAAAGCCTATATGTATAAAAACAGTAAGGATGTTTTTATTATGGATATGATTCTTTTTTATCATCTGGTCGTTTGTTTCAATAGATTTAACCTTAATACCTATGCACAGCCACAATAGGTGTGTTCTTTACATTAAGACTGTATTACCAAGTGCATTGTGTCTATTTTTCTATTATTAATGTTTCTTCTTTTAAGATAAATGTATCGAGATTGTTTACCTTCAAAACGTTAAACTCAATTTTTTGAACTCCTTTTTTTGAATTCACATTTAATGAAAAAGAGTTTTTTCTAATATCATTTATTTCATAAACACCTGCACCTTTGAAATCAGCAAACAAAAGATATGAATTATCTAATTCCATAAAGCGAATGCCTATGTTGTTAAAACTATATTTAGGTGAATGAGGGGTTTCATAAAAAGAAATGGTGTCTTTTTCCTGATATCCTAAATCGCTTATAAATATGTTTTTTAGAATTAGTTTCCTAAATTTTTTTAAAGCTATTTTTTTTGACTCAACTTTCCTGAAATATAAAACTTCATCTTTATTTCGAAGAATTATCTGATGCTTATTGGGGAATTCAAATTTGATTCCAATAGATGGAATTGAAAGTATGTTTTTGTTTTTAAGATAATGATATCCATTATCAAAAGTTCCTTTCCATTCTTCTTTTCCCGGATCAAATGAGAATATGGAATCTTTTTCAATTTTAAACATTAGTCTATTCGAAAATTCATTACTCTTTTTATTAGTTTGGGGATTAATAGCGTATTCATTAATCCAAATTCCTTCTTGAGCCTGTACAATTATAGAAGATATTATTAATATTGAAATTAGAAGTTTTTTTTGAGATACCATGTTTAGTGTTTGATCATGTTATAGATGTGTTTCATATTGGGAGCAAACTGTAGTATAACGTCTCAACTAACAAAACGTTTTGATCTAGTAAAGATATTGATTTGTCGTGTCTTTCAGTTTTTGAAATAATTTATGGGATTGTACTTGTTGTTATTTTTCGTTTATGAATGTTGGCAGGAAGATGTTTTTCATTATAGCAAAAGGAAATTTGTCTTCTTGTGAGTTGTATGCACCTCCTGTAAATACAGCAACCATATCCAATTTAGGAAAAATCATGATATATTGTCCTCCGTTTCCAGTTGCTGTTTTAGAAATTATCACTTTTTCGTTTATTTTGAACGGAATGTTCCACCACAAATAACCGTAATCAATTCCAGTAATTTTTGTTTTTGGCGTGGTTGATTCTTCAATCCATTTTTCAGAAACAATTTGTTTATCATTCCATTTTCCATTATTGAGGATCAATTGCCCGATTTTAGCCATGTCACGTGAGGTCATATACAACCTTTTTCCCGATGGGATCACCTTTTTATCTGAAGTATGCCCCCAACTTATATTGGTAATACCTAATGGATTGAATAGGTATTGCTCAGAAAATTTGTCGATTGTCATTTTCGAAGCTTGACTTATTATTTCGACTAGTAACACTACGCCCATCGAGCAATAATTTGAGACAGCTCCTGGTTCATTAACCATTGGTAAATTAAGCGTATATTGAAGCCAATCCCTTTTTTTATAAACTTTATCCTCTTGCCCTTTTGATTTCTTATCCCAATCGTTACAATCAAATCCAGGTGACATTGTTAATAGATGCCTGATTGTTATTTTATCTTTTCTCTTGTCTAGATTTTTGGTTGGCACCGGTTTTTTGAGATACTTTGATATAGGATCGTCTATGCTATCAATAAATCCTTTATCAATTGCAATTCCCAATAAAATTGACCTTATGCTTTTTGTTGTAGAACGAAGGTCGTGTTGCTTATTTGAAAAATGGTCGTTAAAATATTCTTCGATAATGATTTGATCATTTTTCACTAACAAAACACTGTGTAACCTATTTTTGCCATTATGTATTTGTTCGAATAATTGATAGATTTTTGTGGTGTCGACATTCTGTAAACTTAGATGGGCTGTTTTCCATCCGTCATCAAGGTCTTTTGGCTTAGAATACTTATATGGGTTTTGTCCGTAGCAAAATGTATTTATTAAGAGAACAAAAAGCGTTAGGGTTGCTATATTTTTCATATTAAAAAGTAACCACAATATATGTACCAATATGTATATACCTGTTTGTGTTTATTTTAAAAACTTAACCCATACATGTATGCATCTCAAAAATTTCTTCTAAAAAGTGTGATATTTTGATATGTAGTACTACTAATAAGGTATATCCAAAATTATATACACATGAAACAACCCAATCAGAGATTCGTTTTTTTTCTACGTAAATTCTTTCAATTTCATAAACGCGAAGTCAAACAATTCAATGCTATTTTAGGAATCAAACCTGATAACTCGTCACGTAAATGTTAGTGCTTTGTCAAATCATTAAATGTCATTACTCGAAAATCCGGTGCTGATTCAAATAGTTCATCCAGAATCCACTTATGAGCCCCTCCATATATGATGAGTAAATTTTCATTTTTTGATACTAAGTTTTTCGAATTAGCGAATAGTCGTACGTTTCTTCTATACCATCTGCCAACAGCGTCTGCTCCTAAGTAGTTACTTCCATGATCAACATTTACAAGTCCAGTTGTCCAAAGTTGCTTTGACCTTTTTGAGTGCTGTTTCGAGTTAATTAGTTTTATATAATCGTATACATTGAGATGTCTTTGTATGGTGTCCATAAATGTATTGTACCTTTTATTTTCAGCATCATAAGCTTTCCATAATTCCAGATGCCCAAGGCTATCTGCATATACTCCCCAGTCATCAATGGCGTTTATGTATTCGGGGAACGGAGGGTTGTTATCTATGCAATATACTCTACTATGACCAAGGGCTTTGGCTAATTTAAAACCTAGTTGAAATGTTTCATGTTTACCTAGTTTGTAATTTCCTTTTTGATATTCGGTATACAGTGAGTCCATCCATTCTTGATTAGATGTACGCCATTCTACAGCTATTTTTCCGGGGTTAAATTGCTCTAATAAATTGATCAAGCTATCCAACTCCTTTTGATTGCTATCTGTTGAGATATCAATATGCTCATTGGCAATCACATCGCTACCATCTCTTGATCTGTCAAAATGAAACACTCCTAAGGTTAAAACCTGATGTTTAGAGATACTATCAATTGACGGATATGCAGCGAGTGCTTTCTGAAAATCAGACATATGATGTTGCTTGGTTTTATCTTTATTTTTTGAACTACATGAAGTTAGAAGAAGAATTAATAATACTTTGAAGAAATATTTCATTGGTTTTTTTAGATTCATTGTTTTTATCAAGCTAAATAGCTCTATTAGTATAGACGCAAATTTTGTTGGGATAGTTGCCTGAATCTATTTTCTTGGATAGATTTATAGTACTATAATATATCGACGATGGTTAGTACGGGAATTCAGAGAATTGAACTTTTGGACCTGAACTTAGCTAATTCTAATTAATAGACGTTGTTAGAATACGTTTACTGTTAACGATTCAAAATATCTTTTCGAAGCGATCGTATTTGGATTTCATCATCGGCAAGCTCTTGGAATTGAGCTTTGTTCATAATTTTTAAATCTATATTCGTTAGGCCTTTTGAACCATAATTGCTCTCAGTTATGAATTTTCCGTTATCTAATTCAAGTATTGCGCACGAATTCATTAAATACTTGTTATCCAAAAACTTAAAATGTATATCTATTATCTGTTTATTTCTGAACATTAATCTCGATGTTAATCCGCATCTTTGAGCTTTCTCAAATGGTGTACTTCTATGATTTGAATAATGTTCAATTAAATCATAATTGTCATCCAAATGTTTAGGTAACAATACAATTTGGCCATTTGACAATCTAATCTGAGATTGAAATTCTTGAATACCCTGTTCATTTTCGAATTTGTAATTGAATCGAATTTTTGAGATTTTTTTGTCAATTAAATCAGATAATTTCATAGTTTAGAATGGTGTTTATAAACGATTTTCATGTGAAATGTAGCATTAAAAAACTACGTTTTTAAATAAACACAGAGTCGTCTTTTTATTCTTTTTTGTTAATCAATTTTAGTACTTCATCCGCTACAAACTCTCCACTATTTGAAAAAGAAGCGGTTACTAGCCTGTTTTTAGAATCTACTATTTCGTAATTCATTTTCCATATTTCGTTAATTATCTACAACGATCTCATATATAAAAAGTAGCGGATTTTCATGCACTAACTTTTCGTTTTAGCATTTACTCCGCTATTCTTTATATACATTGTTGGCAATAGTTTTACCAAGCATTACCAGATCCCCCTCCTCCTGAGGATTGACCATTAGACAGGTATATTCTTCTTTCTTTAGTAACAGTTTCACCGTTTTTGTAAGCTCTAACATAAATTGTTACCAATCCACTAGTGGTTGGAGTCAATAAAACAGAGCTAGAATTGGAGTTATTCACTTGAGATCGTTTTAATGAACCATTAGGATATCCAATCCCCCAAACCCATCTGTCTACAGAGACATTACTTGAAACCCAAAACTTATGATACAAATAGCTTCCAATATGGGCATAATCAATATCAATGCTTATAGATGATAATTCTAAATCTACCGTAGGGTTACATACAGGAAGAGATAAAGTTGTTGGGTTTGTAGATGCATTATTTCCATTGTAAGATATATCAGATACTTGATAAAGCTCTACGTTTCCATTATTCATTAAGTTTACTATATCAACATTTTGTTTTGTATTCACAATTCCAGACATTCCAGGCCAACTATCTTTAATAATCCAACGGGAATCGTTTGTCCAACCTATAATTGAAAAAGCATGGTAGGATAGCCCAGCAGTAGGTATATTATAGTTTCTAAACTTTTTGGCGTTATGAACTCCATTTTGATTGCCTGATACTTTTACAACTACAGGACCACTATTTAAGATCTTCATTTTAATATCATCAACAGAATTAATATCATTCTGACTTAGTTGAATAGCATTACCTACTGTAACATAATTACCTAAAGAACCTCCATCTTCAATATCCCAAATTGGTGGCGAAAAGTTTGTGTTTAAAAAAATCCTGTATGACCTTTGGCCATTTGGATGCTCTATGTAATCTAATACATCTGATCTTTTAATACTACATCCATTACTATCAGGATTATTTACAGGGCATGTTGCAGGTGCAAACGAATTAATTTGTCCACTTGCTATCAAAGGGAT
Organism: Aquimarina macrocephali JAMB N27; assembly: GCF_000520995.1. Taxonomy (GTDB): domain Bacteria; phylum Bacteroidota; class Bacteroidia; order Flavobacteriales; family Flavobacteriaceae; genus Aquimarina; species Aquimarina macrocephali. Next base: position 67,010 of record NZ_JACA01000041.1, read on the forward strand.
TTTGAAATTCGAATTTAAATCAGGAAGGTAATAAGGAGCATTCCATACCTTATAATCAAGATATGCATCAGAAAGAGAAAATAAATTAGAACCGTATACATTGTTCTCCATAGCATAGGTTGTTTCAATAGCTGCATTAAAAGCAAAAGCTAAGCATGGTCCTTGATAAGGCTGAGCTCTCGGGCTTGTTACAAAATTTTGATTACCACTTGTAGTCGGAGCATTTGCCCATGAAAAGTCACATGGGATATTTTGACAAAATAACTCTGTCGAAAATATTAGTAATAAGAGTAGAATTTTTTTCATGATTAATAATTTTAAAGTTGATTAATGTGTGTATATGCGTAACTAAAATAAGGAATATTTTACGCTTCTAGCCCTTTTGTTGTGATATTGAGGCTGTGAGCCATTTTTAAGGTATATGATTATGGATCATATGGTTACCAGGATTAGTTGAATTTTAAAAGTTTTTTGTATGGCTACAAAAGAGATGCAGGAGTAGGGAATTGTGAAGGGTTTTAGTACCCTTACTAAGAATTAATTAGGTCTTGTTATGTGTGCTTATTTGGTTGATTAATCCTTTAAAAATAAAGCCATGAAACGGGTATACAGCATACCAGTATAATCTGCCAGCCAAACCTAAGGGTCTAAATGTGGCAGTTTGGATCACATCGTTATCCACTATTTTAAATTCAAGCCAGGCTTCTCCTGGTAGTTTCATTTCTGCAAAAAGTAATAATCTTCCTTCTTGTTTATTTGCATAGAGCACCCGCCAGAAATCTAATGAGTCTCCAACAGATATAGTGGATTGATTTGTACGACCTCTCCGCAATCCAACTCCACCAAATAATTTATCAAAAAAACCACGGATTTTCCATAACCAATTCCCGTAATACCATCCATTCTCACCACCAATACTCCAGATCTTCTCTATTGATGATGCATAGTTTTCAGTTTGTCGAACACGCATGTCTTTAAAACATCCAAATTCTGGAACCTCTATAAATTCTGATATGTTGCTGGTTATCTCACTACTAGAATAAGAATCTTTCCAGCTTGAAGCAATCTCATTGTTTTTAATATTATCAAATGCTCTTAATAAGGCTTGCTTGTAGGATATGGGTTGGATTTTTAGTAGGGTATTGATTTCATGATTTCTACATACAACTTCAACCTTCATACTATCGACTAAGGATCTGGCCAACTTGTAAGAAGTAGAGGTTACAAAATATAGCCAATAAGAAGAGAGCTTCGGGGTCATTACAGGTACGATCCAGATTCTCCTTTTTAAATTTCTAACTTTAGCAAAATCAAGTAGCATTTCTTTATACGATAGAATATCATCACAGCCAATATCAAAATTCCTGTTGTATGTTTCCTCTTTAAGGATACATTCTGTTAAAAAGCTTTGCACATCTGCTATCCCTATGGGTTGACATTTGGTAAGAAGCCATTTTGGCGTAATCATAACAGGAAGTTTTTCTACCAAGTCGCGCATGATCTCAAAGGATGCACTGCCCGATCCAACAATGATTCCTGCCCTAAAGCAAGTTAGGTTGTAGCTGCCTTTTCCTAGTTCTTCTTCAACCGTTTTTCTTGATAGCAGATGTTTAGATAGATTAGATTCATTAACTATACCACTTAAGTATATCACTTGTTTAACAGCTGTGTTAGATAATGTATTCCGAAAATTGATAGCAGATTTTTGTTCTAATGATTTATAATCGTCAGATGTCGACATAGAGTGTACCAGATAGTATGCCACATCAATATCATTTGGGATTTTTGATAGAGAGGAAGCATCTAATAAATCAATTTCTAATACAGAAATACTTGCGCTCAACGATTGGGGAGGATGAAATCTAGAGGTATCCCTAACGCAACATACCACATGATGCCCCTTATTTACTAATAAAGGGAGAATTCGTTTGCCGATATAGCCTGTGGCACCTGTTAGGAGTATTTTCATTCGTGTAAACAGGCATATACCCTGTATAATCGTTTAAATTTATGTATATGTATTTGCGCGTTTTTTTGTATCACGATATGCATGTACATCAACGCTTTTATTTTTAATAATGACTAGAGAATTTTATCTAAAATACAATAATATATGCGATATAGGTTAGAAAAAGTAGTTGAATAAAATTAATAAGTAAAGCCATTTTAACACCCTTATGTTTTCTTTTTAATCCTTTTTCTAAATCATAAATTTGACTATCGATATCTTTTTCTTCGTCCTCTTTTTTGTTACTATTCGCAATACTATTAAAAAGCCAAAAGAACTTTTTATACGAATTTAAATATGGAGTTATTGTATACACAGTAATCAGTATAGAAAAAAATGAAAAAAGGATTATTAAACTGGTGATCACCTTAAACGGAGAAAGGTGTAAGGGGGAGACGAGTGTTGTTAACTCTCCTATGATTATTGTGATGCTAACGATAATCAGTATGTTAAGGATTAAAATAAACACCCCTTTAGTATTGATTTCGGCATCATATCCAGCAAACCGTTCTATTGTTTTATTTTCGTAGCCCATTTTAAATTTAGTATTAACAATGATCCAAATAATGATATTCTAAATATGACCAGATAACGTTACCAGAGTAACATCTATCTCTCTTATATAAAAGTACGATGACCTTTTTTAATAAAGTTACGGGAAACCTCATGGTAAGGGAATGATTGGTTCTCGATACAATTTTTCTCCATTACATTACGAAAAACCACTCGAACTGACGGGCATGTACCCAGAGCGTAGCCGAAGGATACATCACAACGTGTCTAGAATTTTCCTTGGGATCGAGTAGCATAAACAATAAACCCTTGCATGAATCATCATACAAGGGTTTATAGTATAGGTTTATTGTGTTTTTTATGCTTCTTCCGGAGAAATAAATTTGTACACCAATCCGGCTAAAATTGCTCCTATGATTGGGGCTACCCAAAATAACCATAATTGCTCTATTGCCCAACCTCCAGCAAATAATGCCTGGCTTGTACTTCTTGCAGGATTTACCGAGGTGTTGGTTACCGGTATACTTATAAGGTGAATCAGAGTTAATCCTAATCCTATGGCGAGGCCTGCAAAACCTTTAGGAGCTTTGGAATGAGTAGCTCCCAGAATAATGATCAAAAACATAAATGTCATTACGATTTCGGTTACTAAAGCTGCAAGCATAGAATAGCCACCCGGGGAATGCTCTTCATATCCATTGGCAGCAAACCCACCAATTTCGAACCCAGATTTTCCTGTAGCAATAAGGTATAAAATTCCTGCACCGGCAATACCACCCAATACCTGGGCAACAATGTAAGGTAGCAGTTCTTTTTTATCAAAACGACCACCTATCCATAATCCGATAGATACTGCAGGATTAAGATGGCAACCCGAAATATGCCCAATGGCATAGGCCATCGTTACAACGGTTAAACCAAATGCAAGAGCGACTCCTGCAAATCCAATTCCTAACTCTGGGTATGCTGCTGCTAATACAGCACTTCCACACCCACCTAATACTAACCATAAGGTCCCAATAAATTCTGAAATTAATTTTTTCATGTTGTTTATTCTATTGTTGATGTTAATAATGAGGGTATGAATTACTAAGGTACTTATATTTCTTTTATAGGTTATATTCTGGTATGATCTTTTCTTTAACTTCGGATTAAGTGCAGAATAATAGGATAACTATAATATAATCACTCGATCAGACAAGTACCTATTAAAAGAAACCCCCTGCTTGATGATTCAAACAGGGGGTGTTATACTACAGGTGTATTATCTTATTTCTTAGGTTCTAGGATGGCGGTGATACGCTCTGCGATATCCTGCAGGTGATATTGCGTCATTCTATCTGATGTTCTGCCAGTAGCGTTTCTAACTGCGCGGCGTAGCGTATTTAATTCTGCACGCACTACCGCTCTAATATCACTTTGCGAGGCATTTACATTAGTTCGTACTACAAAGCGTCTTATATTCTCTGGAATCTTAGGCTGCTCTTTGGTCATTAAAAATTCCAGTCGATCGATATATGCTCTTTGTAGGTTACGACGATATACATCGATAGTACGACCACTTCGCAATTCGCTCCATAATCCCGATCGTAGTTCGGTCATCATATCTAGTAGGGTATAGGCCTCTTTATTGTTTAAGGCTTCATTCTCGATTAATCGCGCCATACGACCATGATCTAACAGGTTGTTTAAGGTTCTCACCTGGAAATTACGAATGCGTTCTACATTTCCTGCAGATTCTATTTTATCAAAAATAGTGTTGTCGAGTAACCAATCCGGAGTGCTAAACAATTGCTCGTGTAAAAATTTCATGGCACGTTTCTGATTCGCTTTGGTCACATGAGAATATACTGCTCCTTTTTGATCGTAGGTTTTGTAGTATTCATATACTCCACCAATATTAGAAGATACATGACCCATATATCGATTAAACTGCCCCAATACCTGTCTGTACATAGTGCCCAGATCATCATAGTTTTTACCGTCTTCGGCAGTCCATGTGATGAGGTTGGGTACAATTCTTTTTAGGTTTTTGATTCCGTAGGTACTGGCCAGTACGGCATCATCCCCAAGATCTTCGGTTTGCGAGCTTGGATCAATAACTCCAAACTGTTGTTTCCCAAATCGATACATAGGATCATTTTGATGCTCCAGTATCCAGCTGTCCAGTGTCTTTTTCTCTTCTTCTGCAGTTGGTGTAAATATCGGTCGATATCCCCATTGTATTGCGTGCTTATCATAGATACCGATATTAGGCATTAAGGCAACATCACCATCTCCTGGTTGGGCAACATAGTTAAATCTTGCATAGTCCATTATCGATGGTGCTGTACCATATTTTTTGGTAAACACAGGATCTCTCAAGGATTCTACAGGATAGGCAACACTACTTCCCATATTATGCGGTAGTCCCAGGGTGTGACCTACCTCGTGAGCAGATACAAATCGAATCAATCTTCCCATTACTTCATCCTTAAAAGCAACACTTTGCGCTTGTGGATTGATTGCTGCGGTTTGTACAAAAAACCAATTTCGTAATAAGGTCATTACATTATGATACCAGTTGATGTCACTCTCCAGGATCTCTCCTGATCTGGGATCACTTACATGTGGTCCGTTGGCATTAGGGATTGGAGAGGCCAGGTAGTGCACTACAGAGTAGCGCACATCCTCTGGACTCCAATCAGGATCTTCTTCTACTGTTGGAGGGTCTTTGGCGATAATGGCCTCTTTAAACCCAGCCTGTTCGAAGGCAACCTGCCAGTCTTCGATCCCTTGCTTAATATATGTTCTCCATTTTTTTGGAGTTGCACGGTCTATATAGTATACGATTTGCTTTTTAGGAACTACCAATTCGCCTCGTTTAAACTTTGCAAGATCTTCATCTTTTACCTCTAACCTCCATCGATCCAGGTAACGTACCGTTTTACTTTCTTGCGCTTCTAATCCATAATCCGTTTGTCCGCGGGCAAACCATCCTACTCGTTGGTCAAAATATCGACGCCTCATAGGTGTTTTAGGAAGTAGGATCATAGAGTTACTCATTTCTAATGAGATAGATCCTGTACTGGCATTAGAAGGTGGCTCGGCAGCACTATAGGTTTTTACATGACGGGTTTCGATATTTAACGGGTAACTTCTAATCGTATCGATATACGATCGGGCAACATCTAATTTTGAAATTTTATACTGCTTTCGTCTGCTATCAGGAAATCCTAATGGTTTTACATCTTTTTTAAACAAATCGGTAACTTCGATCACTGTTGCATTCTTTACCACATTGGTAGAGTCTTTATAAAATGCCTTGATCGGAAATGCATATAACACCGGTTCGAAATTAGAATTCTCTACGGCCTCATGAATAGGTAAAGAATCCGAAGCGAAGACCTGATGTGATACAACACGAAGTAATATCTGTTTGTTTTTTCGTTGCCAGCGCAATACCTGGGTGTTTTGTTTTCCTCCTCCAAAACCAATCCCCGTAGCGGTTTTGGCAATACGCGTAACCATAAGCATTTCCCGGTTAAACAATGAATCCGGAATCTCATAATAGTATTTATCGTCTATATTATGAACGGCAAATAAACCTTTGTCGGTTTTAGCCTTTTCGGTAATGACTTCGCTATAAGGTTTAATCGTATCCTTGTTTTTACCTGGTTTTTTGGCTTCGGCCGTAGGGGTTTTTCCTTTTTTAGGTTGAAGAACAGAACAACCACTAGTGGTGATTACTACTAAGCATAGAAGCAATCTAAATGTATTTTTGAGCATGTGAAGAATTTTTAATCGGCGGAAGGTAATAAAATAAGAAACCGACATATGTGAAAGTAAGGTTAAAGGTAGATTGATAAAGGGCGTAACCTCTGTTAATTGTGAATTTATTATGAGTTTTGTTGTTGTTTAGGAATTTAAAAAACATGTACCGTACCCTAAGGTTCTCGAAGAGTACGGTATAGTATATGTATCAAAAACACATTTCTCTCACACGTACCCTGAGCCCTTCGATAAACTCAGGACAGGCCCTGTCGAAGGGTATGTTACAACTTGTTCCGAGGCTAAGTGTTTTTTGTAAATTTATGTGTATGGCCAATAGTGATGAGAGTGCTTGTTACATTGCACGGATTGCAAATCCGAGCTTTCGGGTATGAGCACATATACCTTGTTGTAACCAGTTGTTAATTCAACCAATATTCCAATTCAACATCAAGATAAAATGGTCCATAAGATATCTGAACTTCTCTAGCTCCACTTTTTGGAATTAAAAATGAAATATAAATTTTATCAACTACCGAGTCAATTAACGTTTCTATTTTTAAATAATTTTCAATTACGACACCTTGGTTTTTAGCCATCTTCTCAATTCTTTTTGATTTTCTAATTGTGCGTTTATTTACTAAACAACCTAATACAGCAGTGTATTTTCGCGGAAGAATTGTATCAATTTTGTGCTTTCTAATACTTGCTTCAACAAAATTGTCATAATCATCGAAACTCACTCCCCATTCTTTTAAATTGTTCGAATAAGTGAATATTTTTCCATTTGAAAAACGATATTCTTCAATAATTCCAAACTTATTATCTATAAAATCATAGCCTTCTGCTATTTTGATAACTCCTTTTGTTGAATCTATTCTTTTTTGTGTCTGATACTTTTGTCTGTTTAGAATTATAGATTTAAAATAGTTAAACTGCTCTTTTGTTAAATCGGGTTTAATTGTATTTAAAGCATCATAAGTTTTCTCATTCCAATTTTTAATTGATTGTGAAAATGATATAATTGGGATAAAAATTATTAATAATATCAAATTTCTATTCATATCTCGAGTAGCGACAAATTATATTGGCAATTATTATCAAAAATTGATCCGTTTATGTATATCATAAGACTCACACTTGTCAAAGTTTTTATGTAGACGCTGAGTATTGTGTTACACGGATTGCAAATCCGCGTGAAATTCCGTCAAGGAATTTCGCCACAATAAACTCATAGGTATTGTTAGTAATAGTTCATTCAAATCTAAAATTTACAAAAGAGTTTGCAGTTTCCTGATCTGATTTCGTAAATCTAATTTCAATAAAATCAAGATTATTATATTCCGGATTATTTTTCTTAAAAAAAGTCTTAACCTTTTTAGCAATTGTTTCTAATTCAGAATGCGTTTTGTTTGTTAAGTCATATTCATAAAAGCTTATTAAGAAATAGTTACTTTCTTCATCTGTTCCAAAGTTGAAAGCGCTAAAGATTTGATCATGCTTGAATTCAGTTTCTAATTCATCATTGATTTTACTTATTTTCTGAATTTTCTCTTTAAGATTACAAGATGTTAAAGAGGAGAAAATGAATAGTAAGATAAATATCCTTTTCATTATTTTTTTTGTGTATATATCGTTAACAGTTAGTGTAAAATGGGTTTTAATGCATTTTTACAGAGTGTTAGTAAATGTTGGTTTTCTTGATTAAAGAAAGATAGGTATGCTTAAATAAAGTCTATTCTCTAGCCTCAAAAAGAAAGAAGCCAGTTTCTCTTCCAATAATAAGTAGATAATTGTCTTTTAATGCCAGCCCACTTATACCTTCACCAAATTTCTTTCTTGCTTTATACTCTAATTTAGGAGTATTAACTAATTGAATACCTTTATTGTCTTGTTGTATTATTGCTGTAACAAATTGATCCTTTGATCCTTTTGTGCCAACAACCAATAACTCATTTTCACGTTCAATTGTTCCTCCATGGATTTCGGATTTTCCTATTTTAGCCGCTTTATATCTTTTCAATTTTTCGCCGTTTGTAACATTATACTGTACAACATTGTCATTCCCAATTAACAGTATATCATTACCTTGGTTTAACCATTGCATGTAAGTGGGGGTATAGCCATTAACAGGTTTATGTTTGCTTAGGAATTTGTACTTTCTATCATGTTCTGATTGTTGATAAACATATAATCCACAATGTCTGAAAACCATATACAAATTGTTTCCATATTTTTTAATATCCATAGGGTAATCAAACATCATTGCACTATTTTCAGATAAATCAATGATTTTTAAAAAATTATTAGTTTCATCAATTACATATATAGCTTTATCAATCATTACATAAATCAAACCCTTCGTTATGTGAAAGTTTACATAATTATTAGTTGGTAAACTGTCATCATTTGGAAAAGTAACTGTCCTAACCAAAACCGGATGTTGTAAATCTGAGATATCAAATACTTTTATCTCCTTACTTTGTCCAACATAAAGTAGATTACCATTTTTTTTAATGAATTCTCCAGACCAATCAATTTCAAAAGAAGAGATCATATTTATTTGTGGTAATTTTTTGATATCCCATATTTTGATTTTTTTTGGATGTCGACTTATAATTACATCATCAAAACAAATAGAATCAGAAAAGTTTTTTTCAATCTCATGTTCTATTTTTTCATAAGGTTCGTTTAATATTAATGGTATTTCGGTATACTTATCTACGTTACTTAACTTAATCATATTTAGTTATTTATCAGACGTGGCAAACGTGCAACGACCTTTGTTTAAGCCTATCAAGGTTTAATTCTTTTAATTTCATAAAACTACCATTATCTTTTTGATATAGCAATGGTAATGTATAGGGTAGGAGAAGAACTTTTTTATTTGAGTACCGTTATCGAATTATAAATCCGCGCTGTCGGGTTTGAATTGTACAACCCATTCCAAAAATTTCAATTTTCCTTGAGTCATTCATATATTTTCATAAATGAATTTAGTAGACAAATTTACTTTTTATAATCTCTAATATCCTCTGTAGCAGCTGTAAGAGTTTTCATGAGAACAGAATCATATCTATAAAGTAGCTTTTTGAATTTCTTATCGTCTACCTTAATTTTTCCATTGTAAATAGCCTTTTTAAGAGGCCTTAAATCCAAGAGAGTCCAAAGATTTTCTTCCTGATGCTTAAATAATTTTTTATATTCTGGAACATATTTTAAGCGATCAATTTTTTCTCCACTACTTCTAATATAATATCTGCCAGCAAGGGCAAGATTAAAACTTTTGGAATTATTTAATATTGATAATTCATATAAAGTATTTCCAATATCATAAATAGCTAAAGGATTTTTTCCATAAACAGTATGCATACTACCCATTTTTAAGATCATTTTTGGGTTAGGTTCCTTTAATAAAGCTTTTTTATAATAGTCAAAAAAGTAATGTTTCATCATAATCGCTCTGGAGTTATTACTTTCAAAGTATTGTTTTGTTGGACCATTTCCGTAAGCATATATTTTCCAACTTTTTTCTAACTCTGTCAATAGCGTAGTAACCTCGTTATCTACTCCTTTTGATTCAGAAATAAACTCAAGAATATGTTTATCTTTCAATAAAAGATTAAATTTAGATTTTGATTTCGTAGTAAGATGCTTTAATAAAGATGCGCGAGCTTCTTTATAGATCTTTTCATAGTTTTTTGAATTGTTTTTTAATTTTTTTGTCTTATTAAAAATATCATCAAATAAAAAGGGAGCAGCATATACAAACTCTTGATCGATTCCCCAGATATTATACGCATTAGTTATAGCAGTTTCTAGCATTCTAACTTCATCAACCCCATCAAAAAAGGGAATTGGATTTGTTAAATCATCTGGATTATACTTTTTATAAAAATTGGATAAAGAATCAATACCATTTTTTTGCTTAATAATAGATAGCATTTTTTTTTTACTAAAAGGACCAATCTCAATAGCAAAGTTGTTGTATCCTTTAGGTTTTAGTAAGTTAAGAATAGCAGAAGTAAATTCGGGAGTCTCTTTATTTCCGTGTAACTCACCAATCATAAAAAATTGAGAATTTTCAGCTTCTCTTTTAAGAAAATCTTTCCCATTTCCAATAATTTCATTGTTTACAATTTTGAAAGTATATGTATTTAACTGAATAATCGAGTCAATAGAATACTCATTTTGTGCAGACGACTTTCTTGAGGCAAAACAAACAAGCAACACAATAACAAAAAATAAAAATTTTCTAATATTTTTCATAGTATAGTAGTTTTTATCAAGATGGGATAATATGACAAATGTTACAGTTTACTTAAAAAATTAAGATTTAGTTCATTGTCTTTAATTATTGCCTACAATGATTTATACGTACCAGTACCCTGAGGTTCTCGAAGGGTACATAACCCATGTCAACAAGGGGATACCCCCTTATCGACATGGGGTCGAATGTATCAAAAGGTAGTTCGAGCTGTTATTTTAATGCTTCGAGTGGATACAATAGCGCTTCGAAGCTGTACATTGACCCTTCGAAGCGATAGATTACAGGCTAAAAGCGATAGCATAAGGCTTTTTTTTGATACATCGATAGGTGGTGATCCAAAAAAAGGTAGCTCGAACTACCTTTTTAATGCTTCGAAGTACCTCGAGACCTCTTCGAGCTACCTTGTGAGGTACTTCGAGCTATGATTTTAATACATTGATGTATCTTGGTGATCCTTATAAGCACCTCGATAACGCTTCGAGTTATGCTTCTGTATCAGTTTCTTTAGGAGTCACTCCGTTTCTCTTAAAAAGTACTTTCATATCCTCGTATACAGGCTTGGCACCGGGCTCATTTTCACCCGCCAGATACCGCATCATACGATAAAAACTTAATGCATTAGAGTAGTTATCATGATCTAGTAAAGTTTTGGTGTCTATTAATTGTTGCGCCAGGTATTCTAACTTCTGCACATGAGATTCTATTTGCTTACGGGTGGTATAGTCGCGATCAAACTCTTCTTTGTCCAAAAAATTAGGAATCCAGGTGGGATGTTGCTCCATGTAGTTTTTGGCTTTGTCTACAATAAGCTTGTTTTGATTGGCGATACGCCCGTACTGTGTGCGTTGCTCGGGAGTAAGATTTACCGTTTTACCCAAGAGTACCTCTTTTATTGTGTCTATCCCCTGGGTTAATTTGTTTAACTCGTCTTCTGTAAACGTTACGCTAATTAGATTTTCTAATGCCATTCTTACTATATTTTTTTAGTTAATAAATTTTTATGACACAAGAATATAGTACGCCAGTTTCATTTTTCGGAACTGGGATTTTTTTAAGAAAGGTTTAGCTAACTTTTTGATTTTGTTAAGGTTGTGCTCCTGTGCCTTACCCTTCGAGAACCTCAGGGTGCGGTAGTATATAATCACAAACACGTACTCATGTACCCTGAGGTTCTCGAAGGGTACTTAGAACCTCCTACACCAATTCTATAAGATATTTTAACCGATTGTAGCATTCTTTTGCCAGGGGGCGCAGGGATTCTCCCAGAGGGGTAATCTTATACTCGGTAGCCATACTCATAAAAGCAGCATAGGTCTCGGCCAGGTAGTCGTTTTTTTTATCACTGGGGATATGCATAAGCTGGTATATGATATCCAGTATCTCCAGGTGATGTGTATTTGATCCCTCTAATCCCAATTGCGCTAAGCCGTATACCAATTGGCAATGTTTAAGATCCTGTTGTATCAAATCGATGATAAGCTGCTCATTGTTTTGGTGCATGGTAGTATGTATTTAAGCTTGGTTAAGTTGTCATATTATTATACGACAAACTTAATGAATTAAATTAAAGTGTCAAACTTTAATATGACAAGAATGTCATATGATTAATTGACATTTGTTATGTGACCAAAGACGAGCTAAAAAGAAATATAGGTAAAAGAATCGTTGAGTTAAGAACTCAAAAGGGTTGGAGTCAATCTGATTTGGCCAGAGCTTGCGATAAAGACAGGCAAGCATTGGAGAAATTAGAAAACGGAAAAGTGAATCCTACCATTTATTCACTTTTGGAAATCTCAAAAGCTTTAGAAGTTTCGTTACCGGAGTTGGTTACGTTTTGAAGATCTTAATTTATATATTGCTCGGATTGCAAATCTGCGTTGTCGAGATTAAAGTCAAATCTTATAATTTGGCAGACTTAGTTAATAATCACAGACCTTTCGGTTTAGCACAATTGCCCTATGTTTTTTAGCATGTTGTTAGGCGATGTCTTTTATTTTGGTATTTTTGGAAATTTCACAATTTTACCTAAACCTTTATAAATTGCTTCTCTACATTTCTTTTTAAATCCTTCATTCTCATTTTCGCGTAAATATTTGATGACAACAAATAAATCTGATGTCTTTACTAGTGCAATTTTTTCTCTTTCCGCACCAATTTTACATTTTTCAGTAAAATCTAAATTCCTAGATTTAGGTTCTAATAATCTTTGCGGATTACCAAATAAAATTCCATAAGCTTTTTCTTGGACTTCGTCTCTTGCAAAATCAGCATTCAAGGATTCTAGTAATTGTCTAAATTTAGTTATGTTTATATCTTTATTATCTTTTCCTTCACACTCGCCAATAAACCTATGTTTTTCAGGACTTGTTATAACTTGGTCTAGTTCAAGTACGCCGTCATCATAATTTTCCGCTTCATAACCGAGTATACGAAGAGCTTCAGTAACAGAATCTTCTAACAGGTTTCCAGTTTCAAAAAGTAAATCTTTAAATTTATTCTCCTCTAAAATTTTTTCATTTAATTGAGTATTAATTTCTTTGAGTTCTTTAATTTTTAGATGATTAGTTTCAATAGTTCCTTCTATGGATAGTGCTTTTTTTGTTGAAAATTCATCGCTATTTGCCCAATTTGGGATAGGTGTTTTATCAGAATTTAAAGAAATGTTTCGGTCAATATCTATTAAACTCTGAATTAGAGATTTACCAAAAGTTATTGCCTCTTTTGACCAAAAATTTTCATCCTTTTCTTCATTATACTCAATAAATTTATTCTCGTCATAATCTATTTTAGGCAAAGTAATTAAATGACCATTTCCAACTGGATGAATTGAACCTAATACTTTATTTTTGTCTTTACCTGTGTAAATTACTTGACTAGAATCAGGATTTTCCAAATAAGCGTCGTAAGCTAAATTATTACGAAAGTTTTTATTGAAATTACTGAATAATTGATTTCCTGAAAATTGAATTTTTTTTCCAGATGCAGAAGTAAGTTTCCCTATGTTAATTGGTAAAAAATCATAATTTGATGATGACTTTGTATTGTAAGTACTCTGTCCTTTTCTAGGACTTGAAACACTTAAGCCAAGAGAATAACTTTTCTTTTGATGTAAAAATAAGAAAACAGTTTTTCCTAGTTTTAACATATCTGACAACTCCTTTTTTAAATGCTCTGATTTTTGTAAAAATCCTTTTGAAGTTGCAACATCGTAACATCCAGTTCCTCCTGACGAAAAGTTTACCCAACCATAACCATCAGGATATACTATTTCAGGTGAAATAGCGATAATGTCAGCATCCATTAATGAAATATTTGAAGTAAAGTCTTTTTCAAGATTTGAATGTCCAGGAATTTCAAATCCCATTGTAATAATGTCTTTCTTCATAGATTTTTATGGTTGTTGCTCAAATGACACCTAACGTTCAGTATAAGAAACGTAGGGCAAGTGATAAGCACTTTCGTTTCGGTTTATTACTTAGCTAAATATAAATATTTTGTTTTTATCTTTTTTAGGTTAAATACCAAATTTTATAGTTGGCGACTTTGCAAATAAATACAGACCTTTTGAATCAAGCACAAAAGCCCTATGTTTTCTTACATTGTTAGGTACAGTTATTTTACTTTCCAGCCTTTTTCTGCAAAAGCATTCTTAGTATAATTGTCAGGGTTTACTTTAAATTCCAGTTCCTCTTTAAGTATTAAAAGCTTTGTGTTTTCAGGTTCGTAGGTAAGTCCTTTTTCACATACTTCTAAAGCTTTTAAATCATCACGAATATTATTTCTAATGTTAATTGCTTTACCAAAACAATTAATAGCATTTGAATGAACTTCTACTTTAGATAGATTTTCTCCTAAATAAAGTGCTTTTTCGAAATGTTCATTTGCTATTGCTCCAAGTTCATATCTTTTTTGTTTTGAATGATAAAAGCTTGTCTTAGTTGCTTGCATAGAGTAACCCTGTGCAAGACCTAAATAAATTCTTTGGTCTTTATCATTGATTTTAAGAGCTCGTTCAAAATAATCAATACTAGATTGTATAATTTCTTTTATTTTATCTCGATTGCCAATTCGACTTTTATATTCTAAATAACCTAACTCAATTAATGCTTCCAAAAATTGATTATCTAGTTCTATAGCGATAAGAAATTCTTTCTTTGCTTTTTCATATGATTCTTTATAAATACCACTATCTTCAATTTTACCTTTTATTAAATATAGAAATGCAAACTTGCTATTTTCTTTAATTAATCTTTCAATTGTTGTAATAGCTGTATCGTAATCATAATAAGCTACTGATAATGCTTTAAGTGCTTCAGTTGCGGCAACTTTCTCTGTATGATTTTTTGCTTGTGAACGATAAAATAAATTTACACTTTCCGAATTTTCCGAATTAAATTTACTTTTTTCTTGAACAAAATTTTCATAATTACTAATGATTTCTTGTTCATTTTCTAATACTAAAAATTGTTTAGAAAATATTTTGGCAAGGTGCGGAATAGAGTAACCTATTTCTCCACTTTCCGTTTTTTGTTTCAAGCAAAGAGATATTTTTGTAAGCTTTGGAATTGCTTTTAACCCAATATCATCGCTTGAATATCCACTTATATATATTAAATCATCTATCGTTAAAAGTTCTTCTTTTTCTGAAAGAGAAAAAACAAATAATAAAGCTTGTTCAGTATTTGAAAGCTTGTCAATTGACCCTTTAAAACAAAACCTTAAAATGTCTTCATAAGCATTACCGTTCTTTAAATTTTCAAGAACTGTTTCAATTGGTGTGCCAGTTGACAACTGATGAGCAATTAACTGTCCAGCTAAAGGCATGCCTTTTGTATATAGATACAACTTATTCAAGCTTTCTCCATACAAATTGATAAAAGATACTTTATCATTACCACAGAACAATTTGTATTGTGAATTTAAAAATTCTGGAAACTCTCCGTCTTCGTTAAACCCATTTAAGTTAATTCTTGACATATAGAAATCTCCTAGAGTTTCTCTAGTTGTTAAAATAGCTTTAGAGTTGATAGGGAAATGTTCTAGGAAGGAAATTAAATCTTTGTCATTTAATGTTTCAAGATTATCGACAATTAGTAAAACCTTATTGTTTTTTAGAAAATTTAATACTGTTTCTTCTATTTCGTAATCTTCATTTTCTTCTAAACCTAATTCACTAACAAAATTATATATGTCTTTCAGTAATTCTGAGTAATTAGCAATGAATTCACTTAAATCTTTAATTCCTTGAGGTGTATATTTATTTCTTTTTGAGCTTGTCCAAATAATAAAGTCAAAATTGTTTTGAAACTCATCATTTTCGATAAGCATTTTTGCAAAATGATGAACAAAAGTTGTTTTACCAATACCTCCAATACCGTCGATTTGAATTAGACGATTATTTTTATTGTTTAATTTATTATTTAAATCAGTTAGATGTTCTTTTCTACCAATAAACTCGTTGTACATTATCGGTTGTGAATTTACATTTTCTATTACTTTGAAGTTGTTGCTTTTAAGTTTATAAAAAAGATTGTCAGCTTTTATTGAGCGACTTCCTCTTCTACAATAGACATCCCCAGATTTAAAAACAGTTACATTTTTGTTCTTTCCAGCTTTCCAAGAGGCTTTGTTATATTGACCATCTTTTTTAAATGGGATAATTATTTTTGAAGGAAAAATGTATAAAATGAAAAAATATGCTCCATCTATTTCTAAAGTATTAGTAATAAACTCAATAGTTCCATCTGCGTAGTTGTCTAAAATATTTGAAATATTTGCTTCATCTGTATCGCTATCACTTCTATCATCTAAACCAATCCATTCAAAACTATTACTTACACCATAGATTAGGTAGCCACCTTTAGAATTAGCAAAAGCAAGTACATCTTTAGCAAACTCAATTTTAGATTTTGTATCTGAAATTGTATAAATCTCCTTGTAATCTAAATCTGTAGATTCAGTTTTTACATTTAAATTTTTGATTTCCTCAATTTTTGATTTCCTTACTAATTGTAATTTTCCGGTCATATTTTTTTCTAATTGTGCCTAACAAACGGGTATAAAGGATATATATCCTTTATACCCGTTTGTACGTATATATAAAAATTTATAAACGTTTTTTATGTTTTAATCCTCTAAAACTACTGCTACCTTTTTTATTACGGTTACGGGAAACCACATGGTAGGGGAGAAAGTTTTTTGTATAGCGCGTACCCTTCGAGAGCCTCAGGGTACGTAAAAGATATACGAAGGGTACGGTATGGATACGTCACAACTTGTCCCGAATTTTCCTCGGGATCGAGTGCGTGAGGAACGAGCGTGTATCGAGATGCATTTGAAAACGATAATATGATTGGTTCTCGATAGTCCTGCTGAGCTTGCCGAAGTACAATTTTTCTCCATTACATTACGAAAAATCACTCGAACTGACGGGCATTTTTTACTTCAAACTTATTTTTTTAATCGCATACTCTAGTTGTGTATCTCTGTGGGTAAGGAAATCGGGGTAGGTTTGTACCACTTTATCATCGGGTTGCACGCCATCACCATACTGCTCATCGGGTAGTTGCTGAACATCCTGCTCCAGGTCAACTATCGAAAATTTGAGCTCTAATTTAGAATTGGGTAATTCATAATATACAGGGATGTGTCCCGTATGGCCATAGTACCCGCCTAGTGTTTCTTCTCCGATAACGGTAGTGTTATTGTCACTTTTTACCAAGCTGGCAAATAGAGAGCCGGCCGAGGCTACAGGAGGATCAATCAAGAGTACAAGATCACCTGTAAATGCATTTGGTTTGGGCTCCCATGCAGTATTAAAGGTGGAGTTTTGATAATATTTACCATCTTTAAAAACCGAATGCTCTTTTTTTAATTCTTTGGCAAGCTCATCGATGTCATCATCGAGATAATAATCAGGAAAAGGAACTTCCTGAAAAAGGGTGTGTGCAGTGGTGTTTTCTCTAAAACTTCGATCCGTGAGATAAGAATACAACAATAAGTCGTTAGGGTCATTACCGCCACCATTACCTCTAATATCAACAATAAGCTTTTGGGTATGGTTCTTTTTTAGCGCTATAAAAACCGAATCCAAAAAGGTAGCGTATTTCTTATGACCTTCAGACTTGGGTCCTCCCATGGCAAAGGTGTTGATGTTGAGATACCCGATGCTGCCTTTGTATGTAAAAAAGTAGTCTTTGGTAATACGGTGATCATATGTCGCAGAATGACGCTTTTGATAATTATTAAAAAAGGTGATATAATCTACACTTTGTAAGGTAGTAGATGTAGATTCTGCTTTATTTTGGTATTGCAATGTAAATTGCTGCTGCTCTCCAAATACCAAATACATATAAAAAGCAAACCAGTCAGAATCTAAATCAGCATACTTACCGGTTTGGTTATGCCCATCGGTACTTATAAAATGCCCGCAACGTTTTGCTACGTCTTTAATAGACATCTCGTTTATAGCAAGCACTTCGCTACCCATAGCAATACCATTGTAGGTGTAATTTGTATAGAATTTTCCGTCGATATATTTTAATGGGATAGGAAAGAAAATGTCTTTTTCATTTAACACATCGTCCACAGCCTCGGGATAGGTCAAGCGGTTATGGCAACTTCCTGTATAGTCAATTACATTCCATAGCAGGGTATAGAACTCCCGGTAGGATGTACTTTCTGTAATCTGAGCTTTGTTGGCAGCAAAAGCACTATCTACCTGTTCTTTTTTATGATATTTATAAAGGCCGGCATTCGCTTCTTCATATATGGATTGAAAGAGTTGAAAATCTTCTTCCATTTGATCGGGGGTCATAGCGAATAGCGGATCTTTTTTTTCAGATTTGCATGAAAAAAGAAGGGTGATACTAAGGATTGCGATAAAATGCTTCATATATAAAAATGATTTCTACAAAGAACGAGGCATCTTGTGTAACAGGCTTGTATAATATTGACAATTTTATAATCTGAGTTCGATCTAAGCCAAAATGTTTAAAAAAGCGTCAGTTCGAGTGGTTTTTCGTAACGTAATGAAGAAAAATTGTACTTCGGCAGGCTCAGCAGGACTATCGAGAACCAGCTCAACAGTGCTATCAAAAACCCGTTTTTACTATCGTTTTTAATTGCGTCTCGATACATTTTTTCTACGCTATGCTTCAAAAAAACACTCGATCCTGAGGAAAATTCGGGATAAACTATGACGTAGCGTGTTAGCCCGTCAGTTCGAGTGGTTTTTCGTAATGTAATGGAGAAAAATTGTATCGAGAACTAAATGTGGTAATAGGTTTTATTGCATCTCGATAGCTCTGCTGAGCCTGTCGAAGTACGATTTTATCAACCGCTCTATCGCTACTAATAAAATCACTCGATGAGACGTAAGAAGATATAAATAAAAATCAACAAGTTAGTACGTAATTTTATTCGAGAACTGGTATCAACCGATCCTGAAATACTTTGGGCGATATACCAATATACCTTTTAAAAGTTCTTGAAAAATGAGCCATATCGGTAAAGTTATACTGGTAAGCAATCTGGGTGAGTTCTGAGTTTTTATGAATCGCCGTTTTGGCAGCCATGATCTTTTTCATTAACAGGTAGTTTATCGGTGTTAAACCGGTCTCTGTTCTAAATTTTCTGGTAAAACTAAACTTGTTGATGTTGGCGATTTTAGCCAGATCTTCTAAAGAGATTTTTTGAGTAAGGTTGTTTTCGATATAACAAGTAATGGTATTAAAATCCCGAATGCAGTCATCATATTGATAAGCCGAAACAGTAGAGTATAGGCTTAGTTGCCGGATAAAGTTTTTTAAATACTGCTCGGTTATGCTTATGTCGTGTTTTTCCTGGGCTTCTTTTAGTTGAAAAAACAATTGAGTTAACGTATCATCAAAAATAACCCGTTCTGAAAAGTTTAAGGTCTTGCCATTAAGAAAGAATTTTACCACATCATTAGAAAGGTAAAGCGTATCAAAACTTACCCCAATATCTTTATCTAAAACTGGTGTGGTATGTACCTCGTAGGGATGTGTAACAGAAATTGCACCTGCAGTACATAATAAGGTCTGGTTTTGTAATTGTGTTTGCTCGATTCCCGAACGAACATATGCAATGCAAAACGTATCGTGATAATGCATCGGGAAATCCTGTGCTTGATCTGTAATGGATAAAAATTCAAGATTATCTAATGGCATTTTTAATTTTTCAGGAAATTAGCAAATTTATGTGATAGACCATACAACTCCTCTCTTTTTTTTTATTGTTGTACCAGTTGTAAAGTGGTTTCATACAGCGTAGTACCTTCGGCTTTAGTCTTTATCCAGGCATAAAAACTCATATCAAAAATGTCTTCGTCCTCGGGAGTAGGAGTAGTGAGTTCATTATAAATCTTATCCTTAAATGCTGCAGTGGTTACAATCTCTGGTTTGTGGTAGTACATAGTCGCTAGTTTCAGGAATTTTGATGCCCGCGTTTCTCTATTGCTTTTAAGATACGCACCATGTTTCTTTTTAAAACTGTTTACCCTGGATTCTACGACATCTATATGATCAAGTTCTATGCGCAATAAGATCTCAATCAGATTTTTATTAATTACCCAGGCAAGCCCCGCTTTTTCGGTATACCAGTGATCACTGTGATAAAAGTCATTAAGAATACCCAGCGCTTCTTTAAACTGTTGTTGCTGAAAATAATATACAATGTGGCTTAATTTAAGATCCAGGATATAAGCGATCTGGTCTTTGTATTTTTCATAATCAAAGGTATCTAACATCAAAATAGCATCTTCTGCCTGGCCTGTATAATTAAGATTAAGCGACAGTAGTAGGGTGTACTGCGGAAAAAATCGCTTGTAATATTTGTCCTGATGTTTTTTCATCTGCTCATGCATGAGTACCAGATACTGCTGCGAGGTATCAAAATCTTTATTCCTGAAATAAGAATTACTTACATAGTATAAGATCTGGATATGGTAGAAGAGGTGCTTGTCGATTACATCCTCTTTTGCATCTATTTGCGTATAAACTTCTTCTACAAAAGGAAGTATGGCGTGATAATCCCTGGTGATATGAGCCGTTTGGTTCGTGATCTCCAGGATCTTAAATAAGGATCGAAACGTAAGATCTTGTGTAATCGATAATCCAAATTTGGATAATGTGTTTTTTATAATCGGTACAGCATCTCTTCTTTGTTTCATCAGTTCATGCTGTACCGTAGCATAAAACAGATTTAGGTTTTCTTCTTGCTGTAGTGATTTTTTATTATTCCTGAAATTAGCAAATAAAGCTTCTATTGCTATCCCACGGTTAAGATGAGCGTATTGAATCTGTGTATAATAAATCTCATTTAGAATACTGAAAAGCGCATAGGTTTTGGCCTTTTGTTCTGCTTTGGAAACGGTTTTAAAAGCAATTTTATATTGTTTTTGTTCAAAGAAACTCCTGCTGGCTCTAAGGAGCTTTAGAGTTTCCATCTCTTCTGAAGTCTCTTCCTCAAAACTTTTGGCGGCAATAAAATCTATCAGCGTATCATAAAGTCTTTTGCATAGTGCGTGATAGGCACCCTTGGCTCTTTTTCCATAAATCTGGATATCGAGGTCTTTAGCCGTTGATGTAGTATCTAAAAGCTTAAATAACTGAATGTTTTTGGTATCGTTTCTTTTATTCTTTTGCCGCAATATCGTGATGAAATTTCGCTTCGATTCATCAGATAAGGTATGGATTATAGAAGAAATAACATGCATTGTATCGTAAGTATAATTTTGATAAAGATACTATGAATATTGATATAATTGATTTATTAACATAAATATATCGTAAGTTTTTTTGATAAATCGAATTTTATATCAAAGCATATCATCGCACATTTGTCCTGTTCAAAATAAACAATTGAATTTTTATTTAATCATCAAAATCAATTATTATGAATTACAAATTTAGTAATGATGTATCCGAGGATACAGTAATCGAAAATGTAGAAAAGAAAGAAAACAAAGTATATGATCAAAAGCCAACTCCGGCTTTTATATCGGCATCATGGTCTGCACTATTTATAGGAATGATATCCTATTGCACCGGATTATGGAATGCGGGTATGGTTCTTAATGAGAAAGGGTACTATTTTACGATCCTGCTATTTGGATTGTTCTCTGCAGTATCTGTGCAAAAAAGTGTTAGGGATAGGCTAGAGGGAATCCCGGTTACCGATATCTATTATGGGATTAGTTGGTTTACCACACTCACGTCTATTTTATTGCTGATTATCGGCTTATGGAATGCCGACCTGGAGCTTAGTGAAAAAGGGTTTTATGGGATGTCTTTTGCTTTAAGTTTATTTGCTGCCATTGCAGTGCAGAAGAATACCAGGGATAAGAAGTTTATCGAAAACAGCGAGGAGTAATTAAATCCGAATTATGCATCAGAACTTCGTTATGAGGCTTGAAAGTACCATAAAATATGACATTTTCTTAGTATTAGCATAGCATCGCTACGGTTAAACTGAAAAATGTAGTGCAACGGTATATTTTGAAGTAGTTTCAAGACGTAATAGATTTTCTGATGCATAATCCGGGTTAGAACAGTGGAATCAAAAGAAGGGACCTTAGGGGGGCTTGAGGTCTCTTGTTTTGATGATTAAAGAAGACGGCCGTATGGTTGCGGCTGTCTTTTTATCAATAGAAAACAACCCGTTGTGCATTTTAACGCTTTTGCGTTACGATTCTATACACAGCGAGTTATCAATTCACTAAACAACATGATATTATGGGATCAAAATTTAATAAAGAACTGCAAACACTGGTAGGAGATAAGATTATCTCTCCAGAGCTTGCAGATAAAATAGGACAATACTACGCTACCAAAGATGCAGGAAAGCCTAATAAGCTGTTTATGATCTTTGGGATTTTTGGTGCGTTATTAGTCGGGTCTGGTATTATTTTAATGCTGGCACACAATTGGGATGATTTTTCGCGATTAACAAAAACAATTTTAGCATTTGGTCCTTTGATACTGGGTCAGATCTTTGCTGGTTTTTCTATATTAAAAAATAAAAGTGCAACCTGGAAAGAAGCATCAGGGACTTTTCTTTTTTTCGCAGTGGGTGCATGTATGGCATTGGTGAGTCAGATTTATAATATCCCGGGAGAATTAGGCTCTTTTTTGCTTACCTGGATTGTACTTTGCTTACCATTGGTATACTTGTTACGATCGCATGCAGTAGCCTTACTTACGATACTGCTAAGTACTTACTACGCGGTAGAAGTCGGACTATGGAACTATAGAAATACAGAAACTCCCTGGTTGTATATTGCTTTTATTGGAGCAGTGTTGCCGTATTACTACACTCTTATTACAAAGAATACGGCCAGTAATACGGTTACCATTTTTACCTGGATTTTTCCGGCAAGTATTGCAATTGCATTAAGTGCATTTATAGGCCGTAGTGAAGACCTTGGTTTTGTGATGTACATCACCATGTTTGGATTCTTATATTCTATAGGAAAACTTACTGTATTTAAAGAGTTAAGAACACTTAGAAATGGCTTTTTGATCATTGGTTCGCTAGGGACTATAGTATCGCTGATGATTTTTACGTTTCGTTGGATATGGGATGAACTCCCAGAGACATTCAATTATGATACCCAGGAGCTCTATACAGCAGTAGTAGTATCCTTGTTAAGTATCTCTGTTTTGGGGTATACGGTTATAAGAAAGGGAATACGAGCTGTTAACCTGTTTCAGATAGCTTTTGTGGTCTTTGGGTTAGTATACTTCTTACTGCCTGATACAGGGATTTTACCTGTTGTATTAATGAATGCATTGGTATTTGCCCTGGGGATGTCTGCCATAAAAATTGGAGCAGATAAAGTTAACTTCGGGATCCTTAATTATGGATTATTGATCATTTCGATACTTATCATCTGTAGGTTTTTTGATACCGGAATGAGCTTTGTTGTTAGAGGGATTTTATTTGTAATGGTAGGAGCAGGGTTCTTTTTAACCAATTATATCATGCTGAAAAAACAACAGCGCATTAAGAAGTAATTTGATGATATGTTATAATACATAAAAAGAGTGATGTCTATTTCGCTTTTGCATTGTCAGTCTGAGCTTGTCGAAGACATTTGAAAACGCAAATTTGAAAGCACTTCGACAGGCTCAGTGTGACAAGAGATATTAAAAACATAAATAAAAAAACATATGAAATGAGCCATAACAATTGAGTTGATACCAACCGAGATGTTCAATGGCGAATTCCATCTGACAACTAAAAAACAATAAAAAAAGAACAGATGAAACCGATTTATTTTATAGTATTTATAGTCTTGGCAGTAGTGCAAATTGGTACTCCGCTAAAGATGATTTTTGATAACGAGGATATCCTGATATCGGGAACGGCATATAAATTTAAAACCAGGCCGATTGATCCTACAGATCCGTTTAGAGGAAAATATATTACACTTCAGTTTGAAATGAATTCTTTTAAAACCTCAGATACTACCTACGTGTATGGAGATGAGGTACGAGTGTATATAGAAAATGATCAGGAAGGCTTTGCTAAAGTTGTTCGGGTAAGTAGAGAGCCTCTTGATATTGGTGGTGATTATGTTATGGCCAAAGTAACTAATACATATAATGATGAAATCATGTTTGAGCTACCATTTAATAGATTTTATATGGAAGAAACCAAAGCATACGATGCAGAAAAAGCCTATAGGGAGGTAAATAGAAATGCACAGGAAGAGGATGTTTATGCTGTGGTATATGTTAAAGATGGAGCATCGGTCTTAGAAGATGTAATTATTGCAGGACTACCGATACAGGAGTATGTAGAATGAGTCGTTATGCATTTTGATATTTTTTGATCCAAAATTCGTCAATTCGAGTGCTTCGACCGTAGGAAGAAGAGTATCGAGAATAGGATTTTGGATAAAAAAAGCTATTCTCGATACAATTTTTCTCCATTCTATTATGAAAAACCACTCGAATTGACGCTTTTTTAAAAGATGAATCAAAATACATAACAAGTGTAGAATGATAAAAATCACATTTTTAATATGTACCCATTAAACCTTTTTATAATCCTTGGGTCTTAGTATAAGAAATCAAAATATTATAAGGATATGAAAAATGTGATGAGAATAGTTGTACCGGTTGTATTGTTTGGTTTTTTAATGACGTCTTGTGCGACTACATTAAAAGTACGTCCGGCACGAGGAGTTGTGGTTACCAAAGTACATCGTCCTAAAGTTGTAGTACATAAAAATGTACATTATTATAGAAGTGATGGTGTGTGGTATGTAAAAAAGAATAGAGCCTATAAAAGAGTTACGGTTCCTACAGGAGTGCGAGTAACTACATTACCCAGAGGATATAAAACAGTAAAAGTAAGAGGTGTAAAATATTACAGATGTAAAGGAGTATACTACAAGAGATCAGGTAGAAAATATATTGTAGTACAAGTTTAGTTGTATTGAGTTGATTAGTTAGTTTTGATGGTACACCCCGACGTTTTGGCGCCGGGGTTTTCCTTTATATTGTTATTCTGGTTTTTCTAACTATAACCAGAACCTGTATCTACCAAGCTTCTTCAATCTGTAGTCGTTCTCCGTTTTGATATGAAGCGATAAAAGCATTTCTAAACCCGAGTCGTACTAATTGTCTACGAAATTTTTTGGCTTCATTAAGCGTTTCAAAATTTCCTAAGGCATATTTATTATATCCGCCACTTTTAATTTGCCTGAAATTCACAAAATTCTCAGAATACATAGACAAATCGATACTTTCAAAAGCTCCGATTTGTACAGCATATACTAATTCATCTTCCAGGGAACGACCATTTCCTCCTCCAGTACTATTTGAATCTAATTCCTGATTCATAGATAGATTTTTAATCGTTTCTGTTAGCTCGGCTATTTTCGTATCTCGTGTGGTAACCTCAGATTTATGTTTTTTCTGAGAAATCATGTTATCCGGAGTATTAAAATTCATGAAATACACAGTTCCTGCAACACCTAGTAATGCGATAATACCAAGTATAATGGTTGCTATTTTAAATTTTCGAGAGTTTTCTTTTTCGTCTTTTACAGCTTTGTCACGTGTATATTCTATAGCACGTTTGGATTCTTCGACTTTTTCTATTTGGTCTTTAAAACCCTGTAATTCTTCGTCTGTTATAATAGGCATCTGATTTGTGTTTAGGTATTCAAATATAATTGTTTATTATAAAACTTCAAGGTTTTGTGAGTTTTAGGAATTCTTATATGATCTAAATCAGAAATATGAAGGTATAAACGTAATTAAGTTACGGTTTTTAATAAAAATATAACATTTATATCTAAAAGTAATGTTATATTTATCTCGTAAAAAAAATGATCAAAAAGGAATTATTTGATACTTGATTTTGGATATTGATGATATACACTATCCAAATATTTAGAATTGAGAATACATAAATAAGTATAACATTCTGGGAAATACTACAAGGTGTACTAGCATATCATTATTGCATTGTTAGAAAAGAATATGCGAATACAACTGGGGAATTCTTGTATAATCAGAATTGTTTATTAAGGGGAAAACGCAACCAATGAGGTTGCGTTTTTTATTTTTTACAGTATTTTTTGATCTTACTATTAGTTTCCGTCTTGAGCCGGTGTCGAACTACATTTGGTAAGTTCATCACAAAACTTAAGTAAACTTTCCTGATTGTTTTTGTACTCTTTATTAGCTACTTTTTCAATTACTGTTGGGCAACCTTCAGCATATTTGGTAAGGTTCTTTTTAAAACCAAAAACAAAACCAGCTCCCATAGTTGATTTTCCTTTTTCACTTCCGGCAGGAAGAATAACCAACTCAGATTGATTAAACAGGTATAAGTTAATCTTATCAGACTCAAAAAGCACTTTACAAAGCTTATCAGTAGCACCACCTAATACCATTTGTCCGGCATCTACAGCTCCTGATTTGATAGAAGATTCTTTAAACTTGATATTTCTGTAATGAAGCCCATCAACAAATACAAGTTCTTTACATTTTTTTGCACTCTTTACTCTGCTTCCGATTGGAGTACCGTTTTGATCATACTCTACCGTTTTTAACTTGTATCCGATTGAAGCAATATCACTGGATTTGATATCAACCAATGTAGTATCATTTTCTTTGGTGATCAAGTATGCTTTATTTAATTCTACATCTGCAGTCTCAGTTTCTTCTTCCTCATCGGGTACATTACTAAGATCCTCGGTAAGCACCTTCATATGCCTGGTATTAGTTTTATTGATCTCTAAAGACTTGATTAACTTATCTGCCTTATTGATAAAATATTTACCATCTTTTTTATCATAATTATTATCAATGATTTTCTGAGCGTACTCTTTTACTTTCTCAGGCATCTCTAGATAGTAGTATAGATTTGCGATGTTATAGTAACTGGCATATCGCACTTTTCTTAATTTACGTTTATCTCCCGGGTAGTTTGGGATTACACTATTAAAATACTCGATTATCGGCTCCATCTCTTTCTTGATCTCATCAATTGGTTCATCATATTTGATGTTATCAAACGCCGCTTTTACCTTATCAAATGCTTCATGGTGTTTCTGAAATTCTGGATGCTTTTTTGAACCTAAAATCCATAAATACTCATATTCGGTTGTATAAGGGATGTACCCATATGCACGATTTGTATAGGTATTGATATTACTTATAATAGTACTCTTATGAGCACTTCTATATTTGTTTCTTAAGTTGTTTCGATTATTATTGTAATAATCTTTTGCCTTAGTATAACTGCTAAAAGTACTACTCTTATAGGTGGTACTTTCTGAATATGTTTTTTGAAAATTTTCTGCAGTCTCTGCATTGTTAAGCGATAAGGATCCAGAAGATGAATAGGTAACAACTACCATATATTCGTAGCGTACAGAAACAACTTTTCCTTCTTTGTCCTTTTTCTCAATTTTGTTCTTATTAATATTGACTTCTCCTATTTCGGTACCATTAAAAGTATAATTATAATCTAATGTTCCTTCAGATTTTACTTTAGAGAATCCAGAAATTGAAATTCCCCTATTATTAGTCGAATACGTTCTTTTGGTATCGTCCAGAATAGGTTTTGTAGGTAATTTTACATAAGAAACTTTAAAGTTTTCTTTATCTAGATCTGCACTTTGCGCAAACGAAATTAGACAAAACAATAGGGTAATAGATGTTAGTAATCCTTGTTTCATAATAGTTGAGGTTATTTATAAAATAGCCGCAAATATAGTTAAAAAAATGTTAACGTCTTAGTTTGAAACAAGGACCCTTTGTTCTTTGTCTACTCGGTAACCTCTATGATTAGAGTATCATCAGTCTTGGTAACTTTTGTTAATCCTAATTTAGAAAGCCCTTTGATTCCCTTATCCCAGCCTTTATTACTTAGGCCTGTAGCATTTTTAAGATCGGATAAGTCCATGCTTTTTTCTTTTTTAAGAATTTCAAAGATGGCTTTTTCGTTATCATTAAGTTCTACTTGTTTTTTCTCTGGACGCATTTGAGGGAAAAACAGTACTTCCTGGATAGATTGATTGTTGGTCATAAACATGGCCAATCGATCGATACCTATTCCAATCCCCGAGGTTGGAGGCATACCATATTCGAGGGCACGTAGAAAGTCCTGATCAATAAACATAGCCTCGTCATCACCTTTTTCAGATAATTTAAGCTGATCTTCGAAACGTTCGCGTTGATCGATAGGATCATTAAGCTCTGTATAGGCATTTGCTAATTCTTTACCATTTACCATAAGCTCAAAACGCTCTGTAAGCCCTTCTTTAGAACGGTGTTTTTTGGTAAGCGGACTCATCTCTACAGGATAATCGATAATAAATGTAGGTTGGATATAACTGGCTTCACATTTTTCTCCAAAAATTTCATCTATCATTTTTCCGATACCCATCGTTTCATCAACGTCGAGACCTAATGCTTTAGCAGCTTCACGAACTTCAGCTTCGCTCTTTTTATAAAGGTCATATCCGGTATGCTCTTTTATGGCATCCAGAATACCAATACGCTTATAAGGAGCTTTGTAGTTAATGATATTATCTCCAAATTGTGCTTCGGGACTTCCATGAAGTGTTACAGCTACTTTTTCTAATAACTTTTCTGTAGTATCCATCATCCAATGGTAGTCTTTGTATGCAGCATACATTTCCATTACGGTAAATTCTGGATTGTGAGTACGATCCATACCTTCATTTCTAAAATCTTTTGCAAACTCATACACTCCATCAAACCCTCCTACAATCAGACGTTTTAAATACAGCTCATTGGCAACACGAAGATATAAAGGAATATCCAGTGCATTGTGATGTGTTATAAACGGACGTGCTGCGGCACCTCCTGGTATAGGCTGAAGAATAGGAGTCTCGACCTCTAAAAAGCCCATTTCATTATAAAAACTACGAATGGTATTTACAATCTGCGTACGTTTAATAAATGTATCTCTAACTTTTGGATTTACCACCAGATCAGCATAACGCTGACGATATCTTAACTCTGGATCATTAAATTCGTCAAAAGTATTTCCTTCTTTATCTGTTTTAGGAAGAGGAAGTGGCTTTAATGATTTACTTAATAGTGTAAAGTTTTTAACCAATACAGTCTTTTCACCAACCTGGGTAGTAAAAAGCTCTCCTTCTATACCTATAAAATCACCTATATCTAATAGTTTTTTATAGACTTCATTATATAAGAGTTTATCCTCACCAGGACAAATTTCATCTCTGTTAAAATAAACTTGTATACGACCATCGGTATCTTGTAATTCTGCAAAAGAAGCTTTACCCTGTATTCTTCTCGACATTAATCTACCTGCAATAATTACCTTTTTACCTTCTTCAAACTTGCTCTTTATCTGTTTCGAGGTATAATCAACCGGATACAATGCAGCCGGATAAGGATCGATACCTAGATTGCGTAATGCGTTTAATTTCTCTCTTCTTACAAGTTCTTGTTCTGATAATTGCATAAATTCGTCATTTTAAAGGGACAAAAATAGCCTATTTGAAGAAGTTAAAGAAAGGTCTGATTAAAAACTTTTAACCTCAATTATAAGACATCAAAAAATCACACTATTTGACGACTTTTTATATTGAGACCTCTACATTAAACTCAGATTCATATCATTGTTTTACAATATTACAAGTGTTGTGGTAGTAAAGTAAAATGTAACCTGTTCATCTATAATTTTATGTGAATTTTTAAAATCTATCAATGGATTGTGATTATAAAATAGAGTCAATTGTAAATTAAAAGGTTAGTAGAGCTTTAGTTTTACGTAGATCAGCTATTGTTTGTATTTACTATTTTCTTTTTGCTATTTGGTTTTCCTTTCCATTAAAATAAGTTAATTCTTTTCCTCCATTAGAAAAAGTGATGTATCTATATGGTACTTGTCCTCTAATATGGAATTTTGTATTTGAAAGTGCAGAGAGCTCAAATATATATGTACCTTTTCTTCGTAGAATTAATTTCTTGTCTTGAAAAATTAATTCATCAATTTTCTCATTTTTATATTGATACATTCCTTCGTAACTTTTTAGTACGTCCTCTGGAAGCGGAATAATAGAATTGTAGTCAACAGAAATTGTTTTTTCAATTGTTTGAGGATGCACGTTATTATTTCCACTAAAAGTTAATGCTAACTCCTTAATTTCGATATCTTGAGTTATTTCATTAGCGCTTTTACCTATAAGTGATAGTTCTTTGATTCTTTCAATCCATTTTATTGAATTTTTTTTATAGGCGTTAAGTTCTGCTTTATCAGAGGATAATTTACCGTGACCGGCGACTATGGTTGTGTTTTTATTTCCTAGAGATAATGCTTTGCTAATGAATTCTATATGACCTTTATCACCACCTCCGTAATAATAGTGTGGAAAAAAATTAGTCATATATGTATCTCCCATAAAGATGGTGTTGTTTTCAGTGAAATAAATAAGCACATCGTCAAAAGTATGTGAAGTAATATGATAAAGCTCAATTTTTTCATTCTCTAAGTTGAGGGTATAATTATCTTTAAAAATAACATCATATTTAGCACTAGTATACTTGATGTTTTCTTGAGAAATAATTGTTGCTCCTAATTCTGCAAAGAATGAATTTGCTCCGCTGTGATCCTCATGATGATGAGTATTGATTACATATTTAATAGGTTTATTAGATAGCTCTCTTATTTTTTCTAATAAAGTATGATGGTTATTAGAGCCTGTCATAGGGTCAATCAAGAGGATTTCTTTATTCCCTATAAAAACACCAATATTGGTATTGTAATTATTAGATTTTAAAACATAAAGATTATCAGTTATCTTTTGTTGAATAAAACCAAATTCTTGTTTTAATCTGGCTTCATTTTGAACTAATGTTTCAGCCTTTTCTTTTGTTTTTGAATCCGAGCAGGAAGTGAAAAAAAATGAAAGAAAAACTAAGACTAGCTGTTTTATATATTTCATGGTATGTTTTAATAAATACTAACGATTAGTATATGAATTTGTATCGAATTCAGATTGTAAAACCTAGAAATCATATCATGATTACTTAGATATATTTAGTGTTGTGCTAAGGTCTTTATTTTTTTTTGTATTTCTTTATTTTCTTCAAATTCTAATGATTTTTCGTAGTATTTGATTGCGTTGGCGGTATCCTCAAGATAAAGATATTTATTGGCGAGGCTTACATAGGTATTCGCTTCTTTTGGAAACAATGCCGTATTAAAGTCTAATATCGCTATGGCTTCTTCTTTTTTATTTGCATAGAAAAGAACACTGGCATAGGTGTTTAATTCGTATAAATTCTGGGTCTTATCCTTAAATTGTTTGACTAGTTTTTTGGTGTTCTTAGTGATATAAGACATTCCTTTTTTGGTAAGAATATCATCCATTAGCATTACCGAGCTATATTTTGGAGTATAATTTTTAGACAATATAGCTAGCATATCTTCTTCCAGTGTTTTTCTGGGAGATTCTACAATGCGATTAACTTCTTTACCGTCTTTATTAAAAATTAGAGTAGGCACCCGGTGTATATTTAAACCTTCGTGCTCTCCTCCCGGACTTTGTTTATAGGCTTCCCGGCTTCGGTCTACGGCAACGACGGTAAGTCGATCCAGAGGAAAATTACTTTCTTCTAATATTTTATACATACGAGGAACTTCGCGTTTACTGTCTCCGCACCAGGTACCCATAAAAAGAGTAATCGTATAGGAAGATAATTGTGTTTTTAAGGAGTCTATACTACTTTGTTTTGGAATATATTCTTTATGGTTTTTTGAAAACCACTCGTTATATGGACCTTGTGTTAATCCCTGGTTATTGATTTTACCAAGAAGCATAGGAGAACTTCCTTCTACTTTGATCTCATGATTAAAAGATTGAGCAGAAAGTGTCATCATGGATAAAATCATAGCTATGGCAATACATATAATTGTTTTCATTTTAAGAAGGTGTTTATGATGTTGTAAATAAAGAATATATAATCTCCTCCCAACGGGAGGAGATGTAAGGTTTAAGAATAGCTTCTCTCATCGAGAACTGATCGCTTTGAGTATAAGAATAACTCCTCCTGTATTAGGAGTTGATTGATTGTGAGTTATATAACTGGTTTTTGTATAAAGCGATTATTTACTTATCGGAGCTCCGCTTACCGCCTTAGCTCTGGGAGTAACCATAGCTTTGATTTTAAGTATTTCTTTACCTTTTTCGGTATTCGCGGTAATGGTTACCTGCTTGTTCTGCATATTGGGTTTACCATTAGAATTAAAGGTGACCATCATATCTCCTGTAGCTCCCGGAGCAATTGGCTCTTTGGGCCATTTAGAAACAGTACAGCCACAACTACCTTTGGCACTTATAATAACTAATGGTGCTTTACCAGTATTGGTAAAGGTAAACTTGTGCTCTACAACATCACCTTCATTAATAGTCCCGAAATTGTGATTGGTTTGAGCAAAGTCCATTACCGGAAAATCTGAGACTTTTGCATCTCGACTTTCAGAAACGGCAACGTTTTCTACGTTTATCTTTTTGGTAGCATCATCCTTACAAGATACTACAGCCATTACAAGTAGGCTGGCTAAGATTAGGAATTCTTTTTTCATGATTTCAAATTTTGATTAGAGGTATCAAAAATGAAAACATAAGAGAACAAAATCAATAAAAACAGGTTTGAAAAGGGGACTAGACCCCAGGTGGATTTTTTGTTACTTCTTGATATTTAGTGATTTAACTTCGTCTCTTGAGCTCACGTCAAGCTTTTTATATAGATTGTTTATGTGAGTTTTTATAGTACTTATACTCACAAACATGGTAGAAGCAATCTCTTTATTAGTCTTGTCATCAAGAATAAGGTCTAATACTTTCTGTTCTTGCTGTGTAAGATTCTTTTCAGAATTATGAGATGTTTTTACCTTTTTCCGGTAGTTCAGGAATTGAAAAATATTAAGTACTATTGCACATGCCAACACTACCCATAACCACAAGTTTTTATATGAAACTTCCTTGGGACTGATCATAAATTTGTCTGAAGCTAGTTCTGCTTCATATCGTTTGGTATATGTACTACTAGGGTATTTTTTTTGTAATCGTTCTAATAGGTTATCATAGTATACATTTTGCTCTAAATCTTCAAGATAATGAGCATACAAATTATTGGATTTATCTGATAAAAAAGCATAAACATAGAGTTCTGTGAGTGGTTCATTTTGATCTTTTACAAAACCTTGTAGTGTGGCAAACCACTTTTTTTCATTGATCTTACGATTAGCTTCACTTCTATATGAGGCAAAGGCAAAACGCATTTCACCTATGATAGAGTCGACCTTGATAAAAGCATTACTTTTTTCATTATTCGAAACAATTTTACAAAACATTTCATTATCAAAAGAAAAAGGTAAGGTAAGAGCATCTGTGTTATTTGCAATAAATAAAATTTCTTTACTGTAAGGACAAAACCCATTAAAATGAATTGGTTTTTTTTCATCTTCAGAACACCCTTCTATATGAATCCTGTACATATGATTTTGTAAAGGAAGATTATCTCCCGAAAAGCTAAAATATCCCATGGAGTCACTTACCGTTTTCTGAATAATCTGTTCGGGATAGACTCCAGATAACTTTCTGTAATCCTCTATCAATGATAAATAAATATCTCCCGACCAGTTTTTTTTATCGACATAACCAGAGAATTCATATTGCGCCAAAAGTATTTTGGGACTGATCAATACGATAAAGTATAGTATTAGAAATGGTAATTTCATGCATTTAAATATTTTTAAAACTTGTTATTGCTAGTTTCATTGTTTTTAATTCTCATGCCAAGTTAAAAATATAGAAATTAATTTTACGGTAATATTGTAACATAATAAAATTGTCGTCTACTTATAAGTATAACATTTAATTTATTTTACATTACAAACTATGAGTATCTGGAGAGTTATATTGGCTATTTTTTTTCCACCGTTATCAATATTAGATAAAGGTTGTGGATCTGTCGTAATAGTATTGTTGTTAACTATTTGTGGTTGGGTGCCAGGAGTAATAGCAGCATTGGTTATACTTAATAATCCAAAATGACAGAAAGCTCTTCTGACTTTTCTGCAGAAAGCAAATATCACGGTAAAAAAACAAAATTATTGTGATGAACCCATAATACAATAATTGTGGCATGCATTTGGTGGTATAAATTCAAATCCAAAATCAAGTCTTTATGATTAGAAAGTTATTTCTGTATGTATTAGTACTCTCCTTAACAGCTTGTTCTTCAGTTAAAAAGTATAATCAACAAATTAGCGAACTCCATAGTCCAGAAGAAATACACGATGATATAGATTTTATATATCGTAAATTACAAAAACTACATCCGGATTTATATTGGTATATAAGTAAGGATTCATTGGATGAAAAAATAAGTACACTAAAGAAAAATATAAAAGAACCTATATCCAGCATTGCATTTTATAAACGATTAGCACCAGTAATTGCTAGTATACGACAGGGGCATACAGCGATCTATCCTCCTTATAAAAAGCAAACAAGAAAAGAGAAAAAAATGAAAGGTAGAAGAAGCTATCCTTTTAAATCATTAGCTTTTCATAGTGTTGACAATAAGGTATATGTCGAAAAGAATTATGAGAAAAAAGATACCCTCGTAGTGGGCTCCGAGATATTGAGTGTTGATCATGAGAAAACAAGCGATCTATTACTGTCTTTTCAAAAACTACATACGGGAGATGGCTATAATAGAACATTTATCCCAAAGTATATTGGTCATGGTTTTGGAGTGTTTTATGCCAGAACACACCAGCAAAAAGATAGTGTGCTAGTGAAGTTAAAAACCGGAGATAGTATTTATTCTCGTTATGTACATGCCGGATATAGTAAAAAGAAAGAAACCGTAAAAAAAGACACTATCACTGTACCAGTAGTAAAGCAAAGCAAAGCAGATAAAAAAATAGCCAGGATAAAGAATAAAGCGGTGCGTAAACAGCATAATAAATATGGTTTTGATACATACAAAAAAGAGTATAATAGAAATTTTAAATTTATAACAACAGATAGTACTTCTGCTATCGCTTATATAAAAATAAGAGGTTTTACGAATGGAAATTATAAGGATTTTTATGAAGAAAGCTTCGCAAAAATAGATTCTGCAACTAGTAAAAACCTCATTATAGACTTAAGAGGAAATCTGGGAGGTAGATTAGCAGAAATAGAAGAACTCTATTCTTATTTAATCGATAAAGAGTATGTGTTTATTGAGAAGGCAAAAATGACTAAACGGTTAAGTTTCTTATATCCGGTTTTTCATACAAAATCCTGGATCGGAAAAACCGGAGCTATATTATTCTCCCCGGTTTTAACCACATACCAGTTTTTTAAGGTTAAAAAAGAAAATGGAGATCCTTATTTTAGATTTAAATATAGTAAACTCAGAAAGCCTAAATCAAATTCGTATACCGGTAAAATTTATGTATTAATAGATGGAGAAAGTTTTTCTGCAAGTAGTATTTTATCTACTCATCTAAAAGCGACCAAACGCGCTACTTTTGTTGGAGAAGAAACAGGTGGAGCATATAACGGTACTATTGCAGGTTTTTTTGCATATATAGAGCTTCCTAATTCTAAGATAAATATGAGAGTGGGGTTAATGAAAATAAATGCACCTCATACTGTAGAGCCCGATGGTTTTGGGATTAAACCAGATGTTTATATCGAAGCAGAAAAAGGGATAGATA
Organism: Aquimarina macrocephali JAMB N27; assembly: GCF_000520995.1. Lineage (GTDB taxonomy): Bacteria > Bacteroidota > Bacteroidia > Flavobacteriales > Flavobacteriaceae > Aquimarina > Aquimarina macrocephali. Next base: position 102,817 of record NZ_JACA01000041.1, read on the forward strand.
AAGAGCTTGAGTGGGTGCTGCAGGACGTGAATAAATAAAATAATAAATATAATATGGTCAAAGAAAGAATAGTTAGAGCGGGTAGAGTAATTATCCTTATTATGATAATAGCCATAACACAAAGTTGTAAAGATGAAAACACATCTTCGCAATCTGAAGCTTTATTAAAGTTATTTAGTTTAAAAACGTCTAATGATTGGGTTATTACAATTCCTGAAACAAATGCTAAATGTAAGATTTCAGAAGTTGATACAGATTCTTTACATGTGGTAAAAGGCGTTTATATTGATGGAGACGAACGAGGAGAAGTTATCGTCGATTATTTAAAAATAACAACCTTAAATCAATCTTCTAAAGATAAACAATATTTTATGGCCCCTTTCAAGGTTTCAAACCAGGGATCAGGTATTTTTAATTATGTAGGTATGTTTGTTTTAGATTATGAAGGTAAAACAATTAGGCAGATTGATTCTTATTTTTTAGGAGATAGAATTATAATAGATTCACTTAAATATAATGGAGACGATACTCTTCAGGTTCAACTTAAAGCGCATTCAGAGCAACAAAGTTTCTCTGAAACTCCTGTAGAGAGTAAAGAATTGGAAGTTAGTGTCAATAAAAATGGTTTTAAGGCTACTAAATAATTAGTATTCTCAAAGAAACTATGTGTAAAACAATAATTACTGCGATAATATATTCTACAGTATATTGTTGTACTTATTAATTTACTTTTATACCATCGATTATTTCTTTAGTTTCTGTTAATTCGATATGTAATATTCCTATTGGTTATCACCTTACGTACAGCCGTTGCCAGAGTAAACCTTACATTATTTGATAATGCCGTTATTCCTGTAAAGCTATAAATATTACCACCCAGGGATGTAGCTCCATAAATTGGAGTTTCGTCATTAAACAAGCCATCATTATCGGTATCTACCAGAAGTCTCAAATAAGGTGTAGTAATACCGCTGAGTCCTGTTAGGTCAAACCTAAGATCAATGCTTCCTACATCGACAGGTGCTCCTAATGTACTAACTTCACTTACTCTCCATACTCGATCTAATCTCGATTGTATACTGGTGGGTATATCTGTTACATTGTTTAAAAGTAGGGCTCCATTATCATGCCCCCACATCAGGAATTCATCGTTACCCAATCCAGATGGGTTTAAAACCCTTATGATACCAGTTCCTTGAGAATCATTATGAAAATTAGCCGCATCAACTCTTCCTATCCCTGCTACATCATGGTCATAATTCCCGGCTGCTATATCATCCTCATTATACACGTTTATAGGGATTAGAATACTTCCGTATTTGGCACTTAAGTAGTTGTCTACAATAATAGTTTGTGCAGCATTAAGACTATTGTTATACAATAATATTTCTAAAAAATCCCCAGTTGCTTCATCAGCACCATTAGAATTTCTACCAATTCTGTCATAAGGAATACCTGCAGTAGTAGAGCCTATATTTAAAACCTGTGTTGCAGCATTTACTCTTACATTAAGATTCGTCGATCCTCCTGCTTTATGGTATGATATTATACTGTTTATACCAAATGGAGAAGCCATTGTCGTAGCATAATCTGCAACTCCATAACGAGTAAAACCAACTCTACTCGTATTAAACCATTGTTCTACTCGTAAAGAAGCAGTTGTGTTATCAAATAAAGAATGAGAATTACCTGTATTAACAGGGTTTATTACAAAATAAGCACTTGCATTAGCAAAAGATCCTGTTATGGTACCGTTCATAAATTGTGCAGTAGCCAAACCAGAATTAAAATTAACAGCATTAAAAGTTCCTGTTGTATTATAAGTTGGCCGATTTGCTCCCGCCTGAGTAAAATTATTGGTATTACCACTATTATCAGACCAGGTGGATATTGCGGTTCCATTAATAGGGTTATCGGTATTATCACCATCAGCATCTATGTCATCGGATTTTAGCCATACCCTTAAAGAAGATGTTCCATCAGATGTTCCTACTCCTCCTGGGCCATTTTGCGCAAACCCAATAAAAGACATAGAAAATAGAAGTCCATATATGTGTAATTGTTTTCTCATTTGATAATTATAGAACTTCTCTTAATTGTTTGTGTGAAGAAAGAATTACAATATTTATACTGAAAAACAAAAATAATTCTACCATTGTTTTCAAATAATAGGTAAAATACAAAAAAAAAGAAACGTGAAAATAATAAATACGATTTTTAAGCAAAAGATTACTAATTCTTAACTCAGAGCTCATTATTTAGAATACTTTATAATATTTAATTTACTTTTACATCACAGATCATAAGTGTGCGGAAAGGCTAAATGCTACCCATAGTTTTAATAAAAAATAGATCTGTTATAATAGGTTGTCCTTGTTTAAATAAATAATAAGAATATATGAAAAGATTTAGTCTTTGTGTGTTAACTATAGTATCATCTTTACTTCTGGTAGGATGTCAATTTTCAGAGAATTTGAATTTGAATGAAGATGGAACAGGAAAAATTACCATAAACTTTGATGGATCAGAGCTTATGAAGATGGGAGAAGGGCAGGTTACAGAAAAGAAAAAAGAAAATGTTGATTCATTAGTAGTTTTTAAAGATTTTTTAGAAGAACATAAAGATAGTATTTCTAAATTATCAAAGGAGATGCAGGAAAGATTGCAGAGATTAAAAGATTATGAAATGCATATGGTAGTAAATTCTGAAGCTCAAGAAATGAATATGGACATGTATAGGAACTTTAAAGATGTTTCAGAATTAGGAGATGTATTTGGGGATTTTAAAATTTCTATGGCTGTAGGAGAAGCAAATAAAGGTTCAGGGGCAGGTAAAATAAACCCCTTAGAAACTATGATGTCTGAAGAAGGAGGGACCAAAGTGAAGTATAGTTTTAAAAACAATAAGTTTAGCAGGATTACAGAGATTATTGATGAAGAGAAGGTGAAAAAAAGTATGGATAGCTTGGAAAAAGCCCGAATGTTTTTAGCTAGTTCTAAATATAAACTAAAGTATACTTTTCCGAGAAAAATAATAAAAATGTCATCTGATAAAGCAACATTTAGTCTTGATATGAAGAGTTTTGTACTAGAAGTCGGGTTTATCGAACTTATGGAAAACCCTAAGATATTGGATGTCGAAGTAGAACTGGAAAATTAAAAAATTATCGTTTCACTTTTTTTTATGATGTATCTTTGTGAACTATGAATAAAAGAATTCAACTCCAGGATATTGGCCGTAAAGATTATAAAGAAACCTGGGAGTATCAAGAAACTCTTTTTAAAGAGATTTTGGATATAAAAATCAAAAACCGAAGAGAAGATGCCGGGCTTAGTACACCAAATTATTTTCTTTTTGTAGAACATCCACATGTATATACTTTAGGTAAAAGTGGGGATATCAGTAATCTGTTATTATCAGAAGAGCAATTAAAAGAAAAAGAAGCTACATTTTATAAAATCAATAGAGGAGGAGATATCACCTATCATGGCCCAGGGCAAATAGTAGGATATCCAATTCTTGACCTCGATAATTTCTTTACCGATATTCATAAATACCTTCGTTTTTTGGAGGAAATGGTTATCCTCACTTTGGCAGAATATGATATTAATGCTACAAGAAGTGAAGGAGAAACCGGAGTATGGATTGATGTAGGTACTCCGTTTGCACGTAAAATCTGTGCTATGGGAGTTCGTGCCAGTCGCTGGGTTACGATGCATGGATTTGCTTTAAATGTTAATGCTAATCTGGGGTATTTTGATCATATTATTCCTTGCGGAATTAAAGATAAAACGGTTACATCATTACAAGTCGAATTAGGAGTAGACCATATAAATGTAGATGAGGTTAAAGAAAAACTGCTAAAACATTTTAAAACACTTTTTGAAGCAGAATTTGTAAAACAAAAAACAGAAATTTAAATCTTCAGTTTTTCATACTAAAAAAATTAATCCGGGGTTTTTATATACAATAACGATCTGATCTTTTTACAAAAGAAATGATTAAAATTATAAATAAAAATGAAGGTATATACTTTTCTTAGTACCCTTATGCTGGTATGCGCATGTAAAACTCAAAACACAGTCGATTCTTCAAAAGAAATAGCGGTTGTTTCTGAATATCAAAATAATAAGGAGTATTGCCCGGAAGGCGGAAACTGTACTATCAAACTTCATAAGAATTCTTCGATGGTACTAAAAAAAGATACCACAGATAGATATTACCCTGTTATCGAAAAAGGAGATGGGATAGTTATCGAATTTAAATTTTTAATCAAAGGACCTGAAGGTACTGCAGATGCAGATTATTCTGAAACGATACATTTAGAAATCAATAAAACTACAGAGACTCTAAGTTTAAAAGGGGAGAAGTTAGAGCAAGTACATTTACTTTTTGGGAAACACTGTTTTTGTAGAGGAGAGGCAGGATATTATAAAGTTAAAGATGGAAATCTGGAGCTTCAAAAATCAAAAGATGAAATCAATATTGATGTATCGTTTAACATACCTGAAGTTTCTCATAAAATCTTCAACATTAAAGAAAAAATAAGGCTTTAATCTGGGTTTAACTTAAAAAAGTAAGCGATGTATTTCTCAATACATCGCTTACCATAATTAACTATTATCGAATATTACTCTTGTACAAATTGAAAAGATTTGTATTTACCTTCACCTCCAGGGTTAAGTTTTAAAATATATAATCCCGATGGTAATGCACTGGTATTGATTGTTTTTTGAACTAATTTACCTTTCATTACAATTTTCCCAAGAATACTTACAACCTCATATGAAGTATCTTTTTTAGAAACGATTACATTTAGTAAGCGATCTTTTCCTACTGGATTAGGGAATGCAGATATTTCTAGTTGTTTTGTAGTCATTGTGCCATCAATGGTTACTAATGATCTTGCAGAAGGACTACCGATTGTAAATGTTGTAGCTTCAGAAGTTCCGAAAGACCCTCCAGAGGCTATTGTAGTTCCTTCTGATGTAAGTGTATAGGAACCATTACCATATGCACAGCAAATTCCATCACCATACGTGTCATTAAGTGTAAAAATATAAGTTCCAGGATCTAAACACTCTGTGATTGTTAATGTTGATCCATCAGGCTGAGTATCATATGTTCCTCCAGACGCAACAACTTGATTGTTACTATCAGCAATTTGCCAGCTTGTCTCTTGTGGGTAATTATCAAAATTAAGAGTTAATAACACATCAGTACAAGTAGTACCTGATCCTCCTCCTTCACCTAAGTTTACATCATCTATTGCCATATCACCTTGCCAGGTAGTACCAGTAACACCATTAAAACGTAATTGTACAGTAGAACCTAAGTATGCACTTAAATCTACAGTTGCAGATTGCCATGAATTTCCTTGATTTCCTGATTTAGACCAAACTGAAGTCCATGTAACACCATTATCATTACTCGCTTCTAATGCTAAGCTACCCATAGTTGAAGCACCATACATATGATATTGGAATGAAAAGTTTGCAGCGGTTTGAGCTGTTAGATCAAAACAAGGAGAATTAAGAATCGCTCTTTTTGTTGAGTAATTAGGTGTAGACGATTCCATATATACATAATAGGTTCCTTCTACAGCACTAGAAGGCCCAGTGTTTCTTGATGGAGTTCCGTTAGCGTCTACAGTCCAGTTAAAATCATCTCCAGTTGCCTGTTTCCATGCTCCAAGAGTATTTTCGAACCCTTCAGTATATGGGAAAGCCGAAATCTCTCCGGTACAAGAAGAACCTCCTGTAGATGGTAAAGTCGTAATATTTACTGTATTACTGGCGCTAGATTCGTTACCCGAAGCATCTTTTGCCTTTACGCTAAAGTTATAAGCAGTATCTGGTGATAATCCGGTAGCCTGATAAGAAGTAGTAGTAACGGTTGTGATCACTGTAGTACCTCTATAAACATCATATCCGCTAACTCCTACATTATCGGTAGAAGCATCCCAGGAAAGATCAACAGTAGTTTTTGTAATATTAGAAGCTGCTAAATTAGCAGGAGCTGTTGGTGCTTGAGTATCTGGTTGTGAAAGCGTAGTTGCATTGGCAGTGTTACTGAAATTAGATTCATTACCCGCTGCATCCTTAGCTTTTACTCTAAAACTATATGATGTATTTGCTGATAACCCGGTCACCTGATGCGAAGTAGAGGTTACTGTTGTAATTACAGTATTCCCTTGATAGATATCATATCCTGTAACTCCCACATTATCTGTAGCAGCATTCCAGTTAAGATCAACAGTAGTTTGTGTGATATTTGAAGCAGCTAAACCATCAGGAGTTGTTGGAGCTTGAGTATCTCCACCGCTTCCTCCAGAGATTTCAAAATTAGCATTAGAAATATCATAGAAAATATGTCCGGATCCTCTAACCATTATTCTGTTCTGTGTTCCTACAGCATTGGGAACAGTGATGCTATGAGAACCATCATTAGGTACTGCAGAAGCAATTGTTGTTGTATATGTATTTCCTCCATCGGTAGATAGTAAAATATCTACGTTTGCCGCATTAATACCATTAGCAGTCGTTCCTGCTACATCCCAGGTAACGGTTTGTGTAGATCCCGAAGCCCAGTTAACATTAGTATTGGGTGCATTAACAACAAAAGGTCCAGCTGCACCTGCAACTGTTATTTTTGAATCGTCGCTGGCACTACTAGCACCACCAGATGCATTATCTCTTACGGTAAGTCTAAAATTCATTGTTCTGCTTACAGAAGGAACAACCTCCCAGGTAGAAGACGTTTGTCCCGAAATAACTGTAGGTAATGCCGGCATATATCTATCAGGCGAAGCAATTGGAGTCAAAGATCTAAAAGCAGGTCCGTTTGTTGACGTAGCAACAGGTGGCATGGTTGCAGGTTGTGCATCCATTTGCTCCCAGCAATACGTAAGATTGTTCCCAGAATTAGCATCAGATCCATTACCTTTTAATACAAATGGTGTCGAAGCCGGGATTGTATAATCCTGTCCTGCATTGGCAGTAGGAGCAGCATTACCAGTATTACTTTGAGCACCACATCTACTGTTTCCCTGTGAAATATTCTGCCACATTTCCTGAATGCTGATCGCATGAAAATAAGCATCACTATTGTTTTGTACGTTTGGAGAACAAATACCAGCATACCCCATAATCGTAGAAGCACTTCCTGGCTCGACAGATGCATTGGATCTCTGGCAACTATTATTTTGAGTGTGATTTCCACCATACTGATGTCCCATTTCATGGGCAACATAATCCACATCATATGCATCTCCGATAGGGCGACCACTTCCTGTGATTCCTCGTGCTTTAGAGTTTGTACAAGGAGATCTAAGCTGTGCCAGTCCTCCTCCTCCTGTGCTAAACGCATGTCCAATGTCATAATTGTTAAAACCTATAGCATTGTCACAAACAGTCTGACTTTCGTTAATTAAAGCATTTGCATTACTGTTACTTAAGTTATCAGTATTTGCATCTAGAAAAATAATATCTGTATTATTATTTACCAATACCATGGTTAAAGCAAGATCTCTTTCAAAAATACCATTTACTCGAGTCATGGTATTATTTACAGCAGAAAGTACAGCTTCTTTTTTTACCTGATCAGAGGCACTAGAGCTGATTCCCTGATTATTTATATGAAATTGTGAATATTCTCCAGTACATGCGATAGCTAGTCTAAACGTTCTTAACTTACCGTCATTAGCATTTTTTAAAGCATTGAATTGCTGATTAGAAAAGTTTGATTTAACGTTTTCTTCAACAAGGCACTCAAAATTATTAGGATCGGCAGGTAAGTCTGATTTAGCATAACAGATATAACTTCCCTTATCTTTTGTATAAGGATCGATATAAATGGTCGAATGATTTCCAGAAGTTATCATTGCATGTAAACCAATTTTCGAGAAACTAAATCTGGCAATAGATGTAGGATCATCAATCCCATAACCGACAAAAGATTGGATACTGGGAAATCGTTTTGCGAGTCCTTCTTCAAGAACAGAAGCTTCAAGAATTCTAAATTTTTGAAGTACTCCTTTTGCAGTTGGGAGTTGGATTACAATACTTGAACTTTTTTGCTGCACTCTTGATGGCGTACGTTGCAAGATAGATCTTAACTCTGTAGTGTTTAAGTTAAATAATTGATACTTAGTTGGAGTTGTTTTTCTAAGTTCTTTGGATTTGGCTTGTGCTTTTGCAGGAGATACGGGACTCCATAGTTGTGCATTAACACTAATACTCACTAAAAAGAACGCGAGCACCAGTATTTTGTTAAAAATACTTGTTTTCATAATTGAGTTTGATTTGTGTTAGTAAAATTTGTGTCGTTGGCTGTACAACTCCTGATAATGAAGTTTAGTGCCTATGAAATGATATTTAACATAAAATAATAATAACTTGTGTGAAATCTTAATTTAATGTTAAATAAAATGCATTAGTTTATTTCTGTAATGTAGTATGGTGAAAATCGGTAAAATCTTACGTATTATAGCGTTACATGTAAAGTGAATTCTGTGAATAGAAAATCCAAAATCTAAATTTTAGATTTTCTATTATTGTTATTTTTTTAACAATGGATTAATTTATTTGGTAGATGAGCACGCCATTTTCTTCTCCCTGAACTACAAATTCTAGATTAGGATCTTTATCCATATTGCCTAAACTTAGTACAGAATTACCGTATACTGGGAAATTAGGAAATAACTCAGCATTGCTATCGTATAAGTATACTTTTTTGGCTTGTATATCTGTAATGGTAACGTAAATCTTATTATTAATAAAATAGAGTTTAGGTTCTGTATACACTCCAAAATCGAGTTCAAGGGTTTTGCCTTTTATGGTAAGTTTATTTTCAGAAAAAGTAACCAGGGTTTTATTGGTAGCTACCATTCTATTATCCTCGTGTAAACTTAGATTTTGTTCTACAGCATTGCCATCATTTTGTACTTGAATTAATTTTCCGCTTTTGGTGGTGGATGTAAATTTGTTCAGATATTGATACCATTCATTTTTAGAAAAATCAACTTTTTCTTTTACATTAACTCGTGGTTTACCCAGTCGATCCAGGATCGTTAACTTTCCATTTTTTTCGGGAAGTAAAATATAATCTTTGGTCCCGATTCTAATATGTTTCGGCGGTAAAATAAGATCTGTTTCTGTGTTTTTAAACCTAAATCCAGTTACAGCTTTTGCTTCAGCATCAAACATTTTTATTTCATTACCCTGGGTAATAACAATACGGTAACGTTTGCTTTTGTCATAATCAAATAACGCAAGTGGTTGTGTAATTGGTTTTTCAAATGTCTTAGGATATGGTTTTACATCTTTTCCATCACGATCAATCAGGTACATGGTATTAGCAGTACTAAATAATAGTTGATATCTGCCATTTTTGTAGATATCTATTTGTTGAATATCGCCGAGTATTTCACCGTCGATTTGTTTTTTCCAGAAAATAGCACCTTTATCAGAAATTAGATACATGTTGTTTTCGATATCCTGTACAGCTACATCCATACCTTTGGTTCTGTGGTTTTTAACAAGAATGGGTCTGGTTAGTACCTTATTCTCCAACGTAGTTGATGCAGTTTGCGTTACAGATGTTGCCGCTCCTTTAGCCCTGTTTTTTTGTAAGATGCTATGTACATGAGCAAAATCATTTTCTTTTATAACCTGTACTATTCCTATTTGATATCCTTTATCTTTAAGAGCTTCCCATTGTGATGAATATTCTTCTTCAACATTTTCAGAGATATATTCTTTTATGTTTTTGATATTACCTGCTATTAATATCGAAGATTCATCAGATAAATCTTTTATAATTGTTTTGTAATACTCTTGATCATGGAGTAATGTCTGATTCAGAATATTGGCAATAACATCTCTAAGAGCTTTGGTAGAAGATCCGAAAATGATAAAGTCATCCCTAACAAAATAATATTTGGCATCAAAATCGTTAACCAAAGGATTAAGGATTTGAGAAAAAGCAGAGGAGCCTTTATAACTGTATATAGGTGTATTTCTATAGGTATCTATTTTGTCTCCTGCCAAACTCTCTTGAACAGTTTCGGGACTTAGAGAATTTAGAACTAATATATTTTCTTTGTCCAGAAAAATCATGCCTATTTCAGAAACACCTGATAATATATCGTCAAGATCCCCAGGGATATCTTCTAATTCCCTGTCCTGCGCTATAGATAGATTTTTTTTCAATACATCAAAATCATCATAAGTATAAGAGATAAACCCTTTTGCGGTAACAGGTGTAACTTTTGAAATCTTATTTTCCTGAGCGATAGTGTTGTCAAAAATCCCAATGGTACTGGATAGCGAATCTTTTTCTATAGCAATACCATCCAGATACATTGCATCTTGACCTATAGTGGCATCGGCAGATATCCAACCACTAAAATTTTGTAAGCTTTCCAGTTCTGTATTAGGTAGTAAAGCATTGTGAATGTTTTGTAGTTTTTTTCCGTTAACCAACACAGATAGTGTGTTTTCTGTACCAGAAACTTCATATACTTTTTGTAAATCTTTATCAATAGGAATTGGAGCGGTTTGCATTCGTATTGCATTTTCGATCAATAATTGAGACGAAGAGGCAATAAGCAAACTATCCTGTCTAGTGGCAAAAAATGATTTTCCTTTTGATGTAACCTTATAAATGGTATTCTCCGAATAATTTATAGTTTCAATTTGTTTTGTGTTAAGTGAATCGGTATTGATTACAGAAGGGTCAAATTTTGAAATATACGTATACTCATAATCATTTTTCCCTAGTGGAGAGAAACATAAAATACTCTCAGTTTGATGTGTTTGATCCAGGATAGACAAGTTTTTGAAGTATTCAAAAAAAGCGATCTGGTTATTGTTTTTGATAAAATTGTTATCTCTTAATTTACTGGCAGCTCCTTCAAGGTCATTGATTTTTATAATGATTTGAGTGTCTCTTGGGATGTGATCCAATAAAGAATTTGATTTTTTCGATGTATCGTCACAAGAAATAGCAATAAAAACTAAGAGAACTGCAACTATTTTTTTCATTATGCCGATGCGTTTTATATTCCTGAATTCAGTTGTCAAAATAAAAAAGTTCAATTTCCTGGTTTGCAAAATAGATATTCTTGTTTAATGATAGAAATATAATTGGAGTTTTTCTCCTGTAAGCCTCAAAGATATAATTATTTAAGATCTAGTGTAAGTTGTTCTGGTAATAACCTAAAGCTTTTCCTGTGATATTTGGTAATACCATATTTACGAATGGCATCTCGATGTTCTACTGTTGGGTATCCTTTATTTTTTTTCCAGTTGTACATAGGGAACTCTTCATGTATTTTTTCCATAAACTCATCACGATATGTTTTTGCCAATACAGAGGCTGCTGCAATGTTTAAATATTTTCCATCTCCCTTAATAACGCAAGTATAGGGTGTATTATGATATGGCTTAAATCTGTTTCCGTCTACAATGATATGTTCTGGTTGAGGTTTTAACTGCTCTATTGATCTTTGCATAGCCAAAATAGAAGCATTCAAAATATTAATCTCATCAATCTCTTCCATAAAAATATGTGTCACACCATAGGTCAAAGAGGAGTCTTCTATTATGGGTTTTAATTGGTTTCTTTTGATTTCGGTAAGTTGTTTAGAATCATTAAGAACCGAATTATTGAAATCATCAGGTAAGATTACGGCAGCTGCTGTGACCGGACCTGCCAGGCATCCTCGTCCGGCTTCATCGGTACCACATTCGAGAAGATCAGGATTTAGTTTTAATGTAAGCATAATACGAAGATACAGTATGCATAGAATACCTAAAAACAATTTTTCGAAATTGATGAAAAAGTTAACTTATAGGTTAGAATTTTATGATGAGGATTTTAATTACATAGAATATAACATTTTATAAGCGCCAGTGGATTACACTTAAAAATGTAGCGAAGCGTTATATTCTGCAGGAGTTAGAAACTGGAATAGATTTTCTAATACATAAACCAAATTATACAAACAATGAGTAGCATTTACTTTCGTTAAAAAAGTATATTTTTGCCACAGTTTAGCATTCTAATGAGAAAAAACATAATATTTATAGTTGCACTTTTATCGGCTTCGGTGATTTGGGCGCAAAGAGACCAGGAGAGAGTAGGTGATTCTAATCTAGGTGGGGATGGATCTCAAGAACCCAGAAAATCGTTAAGACAACCAAAGACTAAAAAAAAGAAGCCACCGGTTACAGAATATAAGATCATAACAATAAAAAGTGATACGACATATCTGGATACAACATTGACCATACAAAAGGATTATAAGTTCAATTATCTGCGTAAAGATGATTTTGAGTTACTTCCTATTCATAATGTTGGGCAAACCTATAATAGTTTAGCCAAGCAAGAAGAAAGAGATCATATATTACCACTAATGGGGGCCAGAGCCAGGCATTTCAATTTTATGGAAGCCGAGGATATAGTATATTATCAGGTACCTACTCCTCTTACCGAGTTGTATTTTAAAACCACCTTTGAGCAAGGACAGCAATTAGATGCCTTTTTTACGGTAAATACTTCACCAAGACTTAATCTTTCGATTGCTTATAAAGGTGTACGATCATTAGGGAAATATCAACATGCTTTAACAAGTACAGGTAATTTTAGAGCTACAGCTAATTATTCGACCAAAAATGAACGATATAAAGTGCGCACACATTTTGTGTCACAAGATTTGCTTAATGAAGAAAATGGAGGATTATCAGAAGAAGGGTTAAATCAATATTTGGCGAGAGGAGAATTTGTTGGAGAAAGTAGTGAATTTTCTGATAGAGGATCAGTATCTGTTAATTTTGAAAATGCAGAAAGTATATTGCTCGGAAAACGATTTTATCTAAATCATCAATACGCAATATTTAAAAAAACAGATAGTTCTTCTACAGCCTTGTCGGTAGGACATATTATGGATCTTACAGATAAGAGATTTAAATATGATCAGGCAGCAATTGCTCCTAATAATCTTTTGGGAGCGTCCTATGTAACTGCAAATATTGCAGATAATGTAGCTCTAGAAGATTTTAGTAACCAGGTGTATGTGGATTTTACAAATAAATGGCTGGGAAATTTACGTGTACTAGGAGGAAGCTCTAATTATAACTACGGGTATAATGCGATTGTAAATCAGGTAAACAGTTCTGGTGCTCAAATAAATATAACCAATCGTATTAAAGGAGATATATATTCTGTTGGGGGTGAGTATAAGAATACATATAAAGGATTTCAGCTATTTGCCGATGGGATGACTATTGTTTCTGGTGACTTTACAGGAAATTATTTTAATGCAGGTGCAGGATATGATCTTAATGAAAACTATGGTATTCGAGCCAAAATAAGTTCTAAATCTGTTGCGCCAAATTATAATTTTCTACTCTACCAAAGTGATTATGTAAACTATAACTGGCAAAATAATTTTGATAATACCGAAACTCAAAAAATACAAGTTAATATTAAAGCCAGGAAAATTGCCGAGATAGAAGCGAGCTATGCTACGATTAGTAAGTATGCCTATTTTGCAAAAGATGCAAATTCTGCAATTGTCCCTCTACAAGCTCCAGAAAGTATTGATGTATTGAAAGTAAAACTTACACAAGGACTTAAATACTGGAAACTAGGTCTTGATAATACCGTGATGTACCAAGATGTTCAGGGAGGAGATCAGATATATAATGTGCCGGAAATAACAACCAGAAACAGCTTGTATTATCATGATCATTGGTTTAAAAAAGCATTGTATTTACAAACAGGGGTAACCTTTAAATATTTTACAAGCTATAAAGCAGATGCATATGATCCTGTTTTGTCAGAGTTTTATGTTCAAAATATCGAAGAGATAGGTGGTTATCCGCAGTTTGATATCTTTTTTAATGCTAAGGTGCGACAGACAAGAATCTTTTTTAAAGTCGAAAATTTTGGCGAAGCCTTTAGGCAGAACAACGAGTTTTCTGCACCGGGATATGCAACACGTGATGCTGTATTGCGTTTCGGTTTGGTTTGGAATTTCTTTTTGTAAGCGTTTATGAATAAAGAGGAAATAATTGACTTAATTAGTGAGGAATATTCTCTTTTAACCTCTGATTGTAAATCAGAATTATCAAATAACTCCAGAATAGTAACCCCAGAAAAGAATACAATTCTTGTTAAGGAAGGGCAATTCTCTGATAAAACATTCTTTATAATAAAGGGATGTGCAAGAGCATACTATCTAAAGGACGGTAGAGATATTTCTGACTGGTTTGCTTTTGAAAATGATTTTATATGTTCAATAAATAGCTTCTTCCTTAATATTCCAAGTCCTCATTTTATCGAAGTACTAGAAGATTCTTTACTATTAGAAATATCAAGAGAAAATGTAGAAAAACTATCAGATAAATATTCTGATTTTGAACGTCTAAATAGAATTGTGGTCACAAAAACCATGCTACAGCAACAAGAACGAATTGTATCAATCCAATTTCAATCGGCAGAACAGAAATATGAAAATATATTGTCTATTTATCCAAATGTCACCCAAAGAATACCTTTAACACATATCGCCTCATATATTGGAATTACACTAGAAACATTAAGCAGAATAAGAAAACCTAAAAAAGCGAATTTGATATAAATCAAATGATACGATATAATTTAGATTCACCTTTGTGAAAAAACAATGAGACGAATTCATTATATCTCAGGGATAACAATTACAATTTTTATAAGTTTTCATTTGTTTAACCATGGTTATAGTCTTTTTGGAGTAGAGGAGCACATCCAATTAATGGATAAATTTCGTTTGGTTTATAGAAATGTATTTGCCGAAACTTTTTTGTTGATCGCGGTATGTGTTCAAATTTTTTCTGGGATACAACTATTTTTGAAGAGAAGAAAAAACACCACTGGTTTTTTTGAAAAACTACAAGTATGGAGCGGATTATATCTAGCCGTTTTCTTTCTGTTTCATCTTGGAGCAGTATTCTCAGGGAGATTATTTTTAGATTTAGATACCAATATCTACTTTGGAATAGCGGGATTGAATACTTTTCCGATAAATTTATTTTTCATCCCCTATTATGGGTTTGCTATATTTTCATTTTTTGGTCATATTTCGACCATTCATTATGCCAAAATGAAAAATAACATATTGGGGATTACACCTAAAAAACAATCTGTTTTAATACTTGTACTTGGTGTTATATTAACACTGGTACTATTTTATGGATTAACAAATGGATATAAGGGAATTGAAATACCAAAAGAATACCATATTTTGATAGGAAAATAGAGTACGAACACACAATACTAAACAAAAGAGACCGAAAAGAATACGATAAAAATTGATCTATGAATGTGTATGTATGTATAGCAGGAATTCTGTGTTTTCTCTTAGGAATTGTTCACTCAATTCTTGGAGAATATTTGATTTTTAATAGCAAAAGGAATAAAGGAAGCTTGGTTCCGTCAAAAAAAAGCGAAGCATTAAAAGAAAGGCACTTAAGGATATTATGGGCAACCTGGCATTTAGCTTCAGTTTTTGGTTGGGGTATCGGAGCGATATTGATCAAAATTTCAGCAGAACAAAATGAGCTAGATTCAACTAGTATTGGTTTTATAATTCAGCCAATCATATATACAATGTTTTTGTCATCTCTTTTGGTTTTAGTAGGAACTAAAGGAAAACACCCGGGATGGGTAGTTCTTTTAATAATCGGGATATTATTAGTGATTGGAAACTGATCAAAAACAGTGGGATACTATAGTATACTAGATTGCATGACCTGGGTTTAATTAAAACTGTCAAAAAACGGGGCCACGAAATCTGATTTTGTGAGATCGTTTTGGTATTTTTAGAAACGTTTATTAAAATGTGTGCAAAAATACATAATGAGTATATGCCTACCAGTACATATATATTATTGTAATAGTGCATTTGAGAAAAATGAAAACCGAGAAAGAAATTATAAAAGAATTAAAAACAAAATGGAAAATAAATCCATTCGATTTTTGGATTCCTCTTTCCGGAGTAACTGAAGAAAACACTTGCTATTTTGATAGCTTTGAATTCAATGAAAAATTTGGTTTTGACAAATTAAATAGAATTTATAACAACCTGAAAACCGGAAGGATTTATGAATTCACTTATCCTAAAGAAACTAAAGTTATTGATAAACTGAACATAGTTGATTTTTCTGGAGATGATACTTTTTACGTTGATGAAAATGTGAGCTTTGTGATTTATTACACTCACGAACGAACTATTGCTTTTGCTGGAATAGAATTGATAAATCAAATAAAAGAAGAATGGGTTGAATTTGAAAAATTCATTAATCCTTGGGAAAGAGATAACTCAATTGATATAGAACTTGAACTTGAGAAAAGAATCCCAATATGGAATTCGATTTCTGAATTTTATTTAGATACGGAATTACAAGACGAGAATTACGAATCGATAACTACTATTTTTTTAAATTCTGATTTACATATTTCGGAATTAAAAGAAATTGACTTGTATGAAGTTTTTCCTGTATTAAAAGGAAATTTAATGAGTATTGCCGGAGAATGGAATGGTTTTGACGAAAAATGGCTAAATGAATCTTGTACAAAAGCATATTTAAAAAGAAAGAATAGTCTTTTCAGATGGAAAACAAAATTGTACAATCGATTTTTATATTCTATGAGAAAAGATCATTGGACCGAAATAGAAAACCGAATAAAAATGCACTACAACAATGGCTATTAGTCTGGCATTGTAAAACATTAAACGAACTCTTGAATCTTAAAATGAAATTTACAATTGATATTAATAACCCTTCTTAATATTGCAATATTCCAAGGAATAGTTTTAGGGATAATTATTTTAAAATCTCCCCTATTCAAAAGTAAAGCAAATAAGTACTTGGCTTACGCCATTTTTTCACTTTCACTTTCTCTACTCAATTCTGTTCTTGATGATACTGGGATATATAATACTATACCGTTTCTACGCTTTATTGATATTATAGATTCAGGCATTCTTTTTCCTTTTTTTATTTTTTTATATGTTGTTCATCAAATTGACCACCCGGTTAAAAATTCTAGAAAAAGAATATGGTTATTCACACCTTATCTATACTCCCTGATTTCTAGTATTCTCGATGTAGATATAATTGCCAATTCACTTCGAATTCCATTTGAGTACCAGCTTTTAATGGATATTATTGAACTCATGATAATCATTTTATTTATCCCTGGTATTTTAATCTACACTTATACTTTTATTAAGTTTTCGAATAACACCAAAGAAAAAAGATGGCTTACCAATCTATGGTTTTTGGCTTCTGTATTATTTAGTTCTTGGATTTTTGCTGTACTTTCTGACGCATTTTTAGGTTATGATTCTGCTCCTGTTATGAAGATTCTTACCGTGTTTGCTACATTTTTAATACACTGGACAAGTTACTTTGGCATTTTTAAATTTAGACTAGCCAAAGATCAGGAAGAAATTAGGGCATTGATAACTAAACAAAAAAATGATAGCACGATGCAAGTTGTCACCGATGTTACACTATCCAAAACATCTGACACAAAAAAAATAGAATCTTTTACTAAAGAAAATTCTTATTTTAAAAAACTTGAAGGTCTTTGTATTAATGACCAAATTTATAGGGATAGTACATTAGACAGAGATAAAGTGGCTGAACAATTAGGTATAAGTCCTGGCTATGTTTCTCAGCTTGTAAATACAATTACAGGAGATAATTTTTCAACCTATATCAACCGTCATCGAGTTGAAGCAATCAAGAACCTAATTTTAGATTCTGAGTTTGATAATTATAACCTTTTGGCTATTGGATTAGAATGTGGTTTTTCTTCAAAGTCAACTTTTCATAATGCTTTCAAAAAAATAACGGGTACTACACCAAATGCTTATCGAAAAAAATATAAATAAGTGCGGATTTATTCAATTTTAAGGTATTGAAACCCTAAAAAGTCATACTTCATATAGGTTTGCAGAGAAATAATTACAAATACGTTTCTTTAAATCAAAATATATGAAAATTAAAACAATGACTATTATTGCATCAATTTGCAGTATAATTTTTTCAAGTTGTAGTAATGATGACGATTCAATCGATACTCCAAAAACACTCAAAGATGATATAGAGAATCAAGAATTCGTTAAAATCATTGAAGATAACGTTTCAGACTTACCAAAAAATGTTCAAATCGCCATAGCGGTTATAGATAATGAATCTACAGAATACATTGGTGTTTATAATAATAATAGTGTATTAAGAGGAACCGATAATACAGACAAAATATTTGAAATCGGATCAATAACAAAGGTGTTTACAGGTATATGCTTATCAAAATTAGTGAGTACCAATAATGCAATATTAACAGAAACATTACAAAGTCAATTTGCTTTTCCGCTACTGAATGGTGGTGATATTAACTTATTACAGTTGGCTAATCATACTTCTGGATTGCCTCGTTTGCCTACCAATATCGATGAGGTTGTTGGATTTAATAGTAATGATCCATATGCAGATTATACTATAAATCATTTAGAAAGCTACTTACAAAATCATGTTGCTTTAAATTCGGTCAGTGGTGCGCAATACGAATACTCGAATTTAGGTATGGGAATGCTAGGGGACATTTTATCTAAAAAAGCGAACACATCTTATGAGGAGTTACTACAAAGTCAGATTTTTGAGCCATTACAAATGACTAATTCAACCACGCTTTTAGAAAATGTAGATGCAACAAAATTAGTAACAGGACGAGATGAAAATGATAACGCAGTTCCACATTGGAATTATACAGATGTATCGACAGCAGGGGCATCCATAAAATCTTCAGTAATTGATTTAGAAAAATTTGTACGTAAGAATTTTGAGAATGATTTGGTTTATAACTTACCGCAAGAAACAACATTTGAAATTGCACCAGGTTTTTCTGTAGGGCTAGGATGGCATATTTTAGAAGTTGATGATTTTAAAATATTAAATCATAATGGTGGTACTAGTGGCTTCAGTTCTGAATTAAAAGTGGACAAGAATAATAAAAAGGCTGTAATTGTATTAGCCAATGTTTCTGGTCTAACAGATACTTATTCAAAAAAAATAAGCGAGTTAGCGACTTCGTTATTCGAAAATATATCTCTTCAATAAAAATATTTATAACACCAATTGGTCTGCATAAATAAGTACGAATTTGTCCAATGTTAAGGTATTGAAACCTTAAATATACTTAATGCGTATATGTTTGCCATCAAAATAAATTAAACATTAAAATGAATTTAAAACAAGATCTAATTATTGCGATTATTTTTTTATGTGTTACGGCTATGCAAGCAAAGACTACAGAAAAATGTGCTGCAAAAAACTCATCATTAACCACTTTATTTGGTTGTAAATAAAAACAAAGACATGAAAATACGTAGTATTATTTTTCTACTTATGGCTGCTGTAAATCTTCAAGCTCAAAGTCAAACCAGTAGTGCCTCTTTTTTAGATAGAACCGAATTTAAAATAGGGTATTACGGAAATATAGTATGGGATAATGGACTTAATATTGGCGCAGAATATGCATGGAAAAAATATGTTAAGATCAAAGAGCGAAAGAAGGGACAAAAGATCATCACTCACCAATTTTTGTTCAACGGAAGCCTTGGTTACTCCACAAACTTCTCAACACAAACAGATAATGGACTATCTACTTATTATGGCCTTATTTGGCGAAGAACAAATCCCAAAGGCAAGCAATACAACGTGGAGTTAAATCCGCTTGGGTATTATCGTTCATTTTTACCAGAAACGTATGAGGTAAAAGGAGATCATGTTTCTAAAGTTTCCCTTCCTGG
This sequence comes from Aquimarina macrocephali JAMB N27, assembly GCF_000520995.1. GTDB lineage: Bacteria > Bacteroidota > Bacteroidia > Flavobacteriales > Flavobacteriaceae > Aquimarina > Aquimarina macrocephali. The sequence continues at coordinate 122,685 of NZ_JACA01000041.1, forward strand.
GAGAGGCTATTATGCCCCTTCTATTGCTATTGGAATAGGAAAACTTCGTAAAGGAAAAAAACGTTCAGGTTGGTATTTAAACCTTCAATGTACCCTGCGAACAAATTATAATACAGGTACATTACCTGTTTTCTCATTACAATACGGTCATCGGTTTAATTTTAAAAGAAAAAAATAATGCAAAAAATGATTCTTAGTAAAGTAAAAATAGTAGTCCTCATAGTAATAATTTTAAGCGTTTTCTCTTGTTCAAAAGATGATGATAATATTTATGACCTAAATGAAACCATTTTTGTACGGCATAAGCAAGCCGATATGCCGGCATACATTCATGGTAATGCTTCTGAAAAAGTATTCCTAATCATACTGCATGGAGGTCCCGGGGGAACTGGATGGGGGGAAAGAAAAAACACCATTAAAAGCAAAATAGAAAGAAATAATGCCGTTGTTTATTTTGATCAACGTGGCTCTGGCAACTCACAAGGCAGTTATTCTGAAGAAGATGTGAGTATTGATCTAATGGCAGAAGATGTTTTGGCTTTAGTAAAGGTTTTAAAAGCTAAGTATGGTGATGATTCTAAATTCTTTTTAATGGGGCATAGTTGGGGAGGCACATTAGGGCCTGCTACCTTGTTAAAAAATCAAGAAGATTTTTTAGGGTGGATTGATGTTGATGGTGCCCATAATCCAAAAGGAATGTATAATGAATATAAAACTACTTTTAAGAAAATAGCAGATGAGCAAATCGCGCTACAAAATAATGTTGAATATTGGAAAAGTGTACTTGATTTAATAAAAAACGTGGGTACAGATTACAGTAAGGAGGATTTTTATAAATTGAATGGAGAAGCATATAATGCCGAAGAAAAGCTTGCAGATGACGGGGTAATTAACAAACCAAAATCTGATGGTCTTAATAGCTTCCAATATAATTCATTGATAACCATTTGGAATGGCAACAAAATACAGTCTATTTTAGTTAAAAAGGGGCTTTTTGAAAAGGTATCGTTTACCGATAGATTATCCGAAATTACAATACCCTCTCTAGTACTTTGGGGAAAATATGATATTGGTGTTCCTACTATATATGCCCAAGAAGCTTATGACAATTTGGGATCTAGTGATAAAGAACTTTTCATTTTTGAAAAATCAGCACACAGCCCCATGGATACTGAACCTGATCTTTTTGCTGAAAAAGTAATTGATTTTATCAATCAGCATAAATAGTGAGATGATAATCGTATTATTCAATATTAAAAGAAGACGAAAATAAATTATATAATAAAGCAAATCGAATAGCTTCTGAGCAAAATATATTTTTAGGTTTAGGAATAGTAGTAATAGATCCAACAAAAAGAACTAACACTATATATTCTATAATTGGAGATACTTTCATTGCTTTTTGTTTACTCTTATTTATCTGGGTTATGATAGCACTTAGAAAGCAAAAAGTTAAAAAAACATAATTAAGAATCAAGTTATGCCAGTTTCAGTAATTGATAAAAAACAAAGAAAAATGACTCTAAAATAAAGATTTGGGCATGTGTACGAGGTTGCCAAATTTTTAAAGCTTGTATTGAGCTTGTCGAAGTATGGCCTTTCAAAAATGAGAAGTTAAAACAAAATATAAAAACTCTATTCTATGCTAATCCATAAATGTAGTATCTTTCTGAGCGCAACGTTTCATGCATAAACTGTTAGCAATTATTTAAATCAGAAAATATGAACAGGAGGTATTATTTCTTATCAATGATTGGATTCGTTTTTATCTTGCAAAGTTGTAAGCCAATTAGCTTAAATAATTCCTATATAGATGAAAAATTACCAGGGATAGTACCTGAACTATTTGCTCCATCTTTTGTAAATACAGATGCTATAGAAATTAATACAGTATTTAATGCTTCGTTTACCGAAATGTTTTTTACCAGAATTATTGATGGTAACTTTATTATACATCACTCTAATTTAATTAATGGTAAGTGGACTGCGCCGCAACCAATACAAATGTATACCGACCAAAAAAGTGAATCGGTTGCTATTGACCCATCAATTACACAAGATGGCAATACCATGTATTTTCTTGGGATTAACCCTGAAGATCGTTTGAAAAAAAGTAAACCAGACATATATAGAAGTCAAAAAATCGATGGTAAATGGCAAATTGCTTCAAAGGTTGGATACCCCATATCAACAGAAAAGTATGTAGAATCCTACCCGGTAGTTGTTGCAGATGGAAGTATATATTTCACATCAAATCGTCCTGGCGGCCTTGGTAAAGGAGATATTTATAGAGCGCAATATCTAGGAGAAGGAAAATTCGATACCCCAATGAATATTGGTTCTGAAGTAAATTCAAAGAAAGGTGAACGTAGTACCTATGTTTCTCCTGATGAAAGTTATTTGATTACCGGAAACACATATACAGATGAGAAAGGTTTTGCAATATCATTTAAAGAAAATAACAAATGGCAAGCTCCGGTTCATTTTGATATTGGTGAACCGCTAAAGAAAGATTGGATTTATTTCTGCCCATATATGTCACCAGATGGCAAGTATTTTTTCTTTTCAAAAAGGTATAGTAATCCTCCTAAAAGTGGATGGAAAGGAGTAACCAAAGGAGAAGTGTATTGGGTAAATGTTAGTGCTATTTTTAAAGACCAAAGAAAATAAACAGTAGACTAGTGATTTATAAAAATATGGGGAAATGAATCTAAAACAAAAGTTTGAGCGTGTTTATATGCTTGTAAAACCTTTTTATTTTGAAATTTGACTATTCAATCCTTCTAAGTAGTTTTTCATGCTATTGGTAACAAAACCATCCCAAGCGGCTGAACAAAATTCATAGCATGTTATTTCAGAGGTTAATCCATGATGAATCAAACTTACTTCCACTTTGCCATTATTAACCGGACTAATAATCCATTCTAACTTGGTACCTACCCATTCTTTTTTTACGCCTTTTAAACCCGGAATAATTTGATTAGCATCAATACATTCCCAGGTAATTGAATTAAACGAATCAAACTCTATAACCTTAAATTGATACCAGGGTTCACCCCAAGAAACTGTAAATATATCGCCCTTGCTTTGAACAGGATTACTCGTGTTTCCCCACCATTTACTAATACCCTTGGTTAAAGCCATAAAGGCAGATTTTTCGTTAGATTTAATAATAATTGACCTTTTATAATCCATAAGACTTTGATATTCATTATAATATTCATAATAATTAACTAGTTGCTAAATAAAACCAGTTGCAATGTAGAAAAAGTAATTGTAATTTGCAACTAGTTAGCAAATTGCCATACAGAATGAAAGAATCTAAATCTTATTGCCCAATTAATTTGTCATTAGAAATTATTGGCGATAAATGGACACTCATTATTATTAGAGATATAATGATGGTTGGCAAACGTCATTTTAGAGAGTTGCTCAAATCTGATGAAAAAATTGCCTCAAATATCCTAAGTAATAGGTTAGCTATGCTGGAAAAACGAGGAATTCTTACCAAAAAAAAAGACGACTCTCATAAACAAAAACATATTTACAGCTTAACACAAATGGGAATTGACCTTTTTCCAGTAATTATGGATATTGGTGTTTGGGCATCAAAACATTTACCTGTTGACAAAAAATTAACTGAACATTTGAAAGCATTGATTGATGGAGGGGAGAAAAAACAAAAAGAGTTTCTGGAAGAGTTAAAAAACAATCATTTAGATTGAGTAAAAAGAGTACAAAACAAAAACTATAATTCATTGTGGTTTTTTATCGCAATGAAATTATAGTCAACCGTTGTATATAATAAAATTACTATGACACAAGAATTATATCAAAAAGCAATCAAATTTGCTGGAGAAAAACACAGCAAACAAAAAGTTCCCGGAACAAACGCTAACTATCTTTTACATATTTCAAATGTAGCTATGGAAGTGTTACTTGCTTACAATTTTGATGATTCATTTGATATAGATTTTGCCATGCAAACAGCAATTTTGCATGATACAATTGAAGATACAGATACAGATTTTGAAGAAATCAAACAGATATTTGATGAGCCTATTGCTATAGCTGTACAGGCGCTAACAAAAGATGAGAAGTTACTATCCAAAGAAGAAAAAATGATGGATAGCTTGATTCGTATAAATAAATTGCAAAAAGAAGTTGGAATCGTTAAAATAGCAGACCGAATCACAAACCTCCAAATTCCACCAGAACATTGGACTAAAAATAAAATAATTAAATATTGTGAAGAAGCTAAATTAATTTCATCTCATCTTAATAATAAAAATGAGTATCTAAATAAACGACTACAATCAAAAATAAAGGAATATGAACAAATGATTACAACATTATAATCATGGATGAAAGGCTGAATAGTATTATTTCTGAAATTCGGGAAAAATGCAAAAAAGCAAATTGTACTGAATTTGAATACTATTGGGAGTATTATGGATTGCTATGGTACCCCTGGTCTCTTGAGATTAATGATAGATCTGAATCTTTTACATGTAATGATATTTCTTACAGGGATTTAGAAGAATTATGCTCTGAAGGGCTAATAGAGCTTGTTAAGGAATATTCAAAAGATGAAATGGGAGATGAATATGACAGAAAAAGATATCGAATAATAGACAATATACAGCACTTTTAGTATATGGATTTAGGAATTACCTTCTTTTTAACCACAGGAATTGTCATCAATGCAATTATACTTTTGTTATTGATAAAATCTAAAACCAAAGAATCACCGCAGCGATTACTTCTTTTGTTTTTTTCGATAACCCTATTTTACATTATTCACGGTTATGCACAAATTCATAAACTAAAACCCTTATTTCTTACCACTTTTGTGTTTAATGAAATTATTGAATTTTTTACCGGACCTTTAATATTTGTTTATATAAAGTCTCTATTTGAAGGAAAGAAAAAACTAATAAGAAAATACTATATTCATTTTGTTCCCACTTTGCTCTACTTGCTATGTGTATCCATTCCTTTTTTGATCTCAATCATTAAGAAAGAGTTTGTTTTTAACTATTTAAAAACTATCAATGATCATGGTGATTTGTTTGGCGTTTTATTGATGATGTATTTTATTTTTTACACATTATATTCATTAAAATTATTTAACACCTACAAAAGTGCAATGAAACTCAATTTTTCAAACATTTCTGAAAATGATTTTGGTTGGGTGAAACGAATGCTAATTGGTGTGCTCGTGATTTCATGCCTGGATGTGGTATTTACTTTATATGAGACCAACGTCAAAGAGTTAAATTTTGAAACTACGTATTTGACATTAGTTTCAGTAATTATATTAATAGCATATTTAGGGTATTATGGAGTTAAACAGTCAAAAATCCTACTCCCTGATTTTTTGATCAATACACCAGAGAAAAAAGATAAAGAAGGTAAAAAAAACGAATACTTGTCTGGTATGAGCGATGAGGAATTGAATAACCTGAAATTGTCATTAGAGCATGTAATGTTTGTTGGAGAAAAATATTTAGACGAAGATCTTACTTTAAGCAGGTTGGCAAGTGCAATTTCAATTTCTGATAAAAAGCTCTCAACATTTTTAAATCAATATTTAGAGACTACATTTTATGACTATGTGAATAAATATCGCGTAGCCTCTGTCAAGGAAAAAATGAAATCATCAGAGTATGGTAATATTACACTTCTGGGTATTGCATACGAATCTGGTTTTAAGTCCAAAACCAGCTTTAATAGAATATTTAAAAAAGAAACCGGTTTATCTCCATCCCAATTCAAATCCTCACTCCAAAAAACATTATAAAAATAGGTGCCAACAGAAGCGTTGGAGCGTTTGGATCGTAGTTTTCATATTTATTTGTGTCAAATCTCAACAGAATAATTACTCGATAGGGTGATATGTAATATTTGAGTAGTATGTAATTTCAAAATGAATATATCAATCAAAAAAAACAATAATTATGAAATCGTATTTTACTTTTATTTTAATTACTTTTTTAAGTGTCCAGAGTTGTACATCTCAAGACGGAAAATTTACAGGTTATGCTACCGCTGTAGTTAATGAGGATGAGGTCTTAGAAATAGAGACATTTGGATTAGCCGATAAAGAAAAAAAGAAGAACTATTCAAAAAATACAATTCAACCGATAGGATCGGTGAGTAAAACAGTTATTGGAGTTTCCTTAATGATAGCCAAAGAGAAAGGACTAATTGACCTGGATAAAGATATCAATGAATATCTGGACTTTAAAATTGTTAATCCGCATATCAATGATTCAAACATCATTACATTACGACATCTGGCAACCCATACCTCTGGAATTATGGATAATGAAAAAATATACGAATCAGCATATGCTTATGAGCTTTCTCCAAAAACATCTTTAAGAGCATACTTATATGAGCATCTTAGTCATAATAGGAAGAGTGTAAAGAAAAGTTTTTCGAAAAAGAAATCAGGAGTGCAATATGAATATTCGAATATTGGAGCAACATTAGCGGCTTATATAATTGAAAAAGTTAGTAAGAAACCTTTTAATGAATTTACTGAAGAAAATATATTCACACCATTAAAGATGAATAATACAGGTTGGTTTTATAAGAATATAAATAGTACACAACATAGTATATTATACGATGAAAATGATCAGGCCATACAACCTTATTCTTGTGTGACATATCCCGATGGAAGCTTAAAAACGAACATACAAGACTTGTCTCTTTACTTAATTGAACTCATAAAAGGATATAACGGAAATAGTACATTACTTACTAAAAAATCGTGGAGTGAGTTATATGCTAAGAATTTTAATGAAAAGAACGAAGTTCAGAATATTAATCCGAGAGAACCTAATACCGGGCTTTTTATGGCTTATTTTAAATCTGGGAAAATAGGCCATACAGGTTCAGATTTAGGAGCATCTGCTTTTATGATGTTTAATCCCAAAACAAACGTAGGACAAATTCTGATGGCAAATGAAGATCTAAGCCCTGATAATTTAGAAAGATTTAAGAAAATTTGGAATAAACTAAGCAGATAAACAGAGCTGTATTTTTATCCGTTTAATTATCTTAGTGCCAATGAAAAAGTAGGAGTATTCTTTTATGTTATAATGCCTTTGTATATGATCTAATGCTTATAAAAAACAAGTTAAACTTAAATCCCCGAGACTTATAATGCAAGACATTCCTGTAAGAAAAGGTAATGCAAACTCAAATGAATCTATTTTTGCAATTAAAAATGTTAAGAAGATGTTGGGTGGAAAACCTATGACCCAGAGTCTTCATAGGCATGATTTTTTCTTTTTACTTGCACTAGAGCAGGGAACCGGTTTTCATGAAATAGATTTTGTTCCTTACGACGTTTGTGCTCATTCGATATTTTTTATTCGCCCGGGTCAGGTACATCAACTTACACTAAATGCAGAATGCACAGGGTATTTACTTAATTTTAATGCCAATTCTTATGTTGCCCATGATAGGGTAAGGATAGAATTGTTAAGAAAAATAAGCAGTTTAAACTTTTATCAACTTGATACGACTAGTTTTAAAAAATCACTATCGATTTTAGATGCTATTTTTCAGGAATTCACAAATAAAGATGATGGATATCAGGAAGTAATTAACGCTAACTTAAGTATATTACTTACAGAACTTAGTCGGAATATCGGAAAAGATCATAAGGACAGTGGTACATCATATTCACAAGAACGACTTCAAGAGTTTTTAGAACTTTTAGAAACACATTGTATTACCTGTAAACGCGCCGCTCAATATGCAGAAATGATGAACCTTTCTTTGTATCAACTTAATGCTATCACTAAATCTACAGTAGGTAAAACATGTTCCGAATTAATTAATGAACACATAATTTTGGAAGCCAAAAGATATCTTTTGGCTACTTCTAATCAAGTAAGTAGTATAGCCTATGATTTAGGATATGATGATACATCTTACTTCATCAGGTTTTTTAAAAAACATATGAAGTGTTCGCCCAAAGTGTTTAGACATAAATTTTTAGGTAAATCCTAGTAAACTACAATTTTGTCCTGCTATAGTAGTTCGTGTGAGTGCTGATTTTGTAGACATAAATAATGACACCTATTTATTATCTACTCCTTAATTGTCTAAATGAATCAAAAAGCAGATTTAAAATGAATTGGATATTGAAAACAATAATTATTGGTATTGGCGCTACATTTACAATGGATATTTGGTCATATATATTAAGTCTGTTTAAAATAAAATCACTTGACTATAGTCTTCTTGGCCGTTGGGTTGGCTATATGCCTAAAGGAAAATTCTTTCATAATAAAATTTTTAATTCTCCCTCGTTAAAAAATGAATTAGTAATAGGTTGGTTATCGCATTATATAATAGGTATATCATTTGCCTTTTTATTGGTATTTGTTTGTAGTAAAGATTGGTTAGCTAACCCAACTTTTCAACCAGCCATTTTAATAGGTCTTGTTACTATCGTCGCTCCTTTTTTTATTATGCAGCCTGCATTTGGGTTTGGGGTTGCATTATCAGATATACCAAATCCAACTATAGGTAGGATAAAAAGCTTGCTTACACATACCATTTTCGGAATCGGATTATACCTAAGTGCAATTCTATTAAATAAAATATCGGCGATATAACCCTTTGTTCGTATTTAAAATGAATAATTAGATACTATAGTAGTATACTTCTCTGGAGTGAAAAAACATTTCTATGTTTAGATTGAGATACCTATATCTGGGGTTGTAGTACCATCTATAATTTTGTTGTTTATGTAAAA
>NZ_JACA01000042.1 GCF_000520995.1 Aquimarina macrocephali JAMB N27
ATCGCCAAACAAAACATACACTTAACGTTACAACATATTCAAAAAATATTTCCTTACCTAAATTCACTAATCTTTTTTAATCAGTATCCAACTGGCATTATAATTGTGCGTGAAAGGAGTATGAAACAAATACTAAGCATTTTAATAATCCTATTAATTAATGGCTTTACGTTTTCACAAAAAACGAAATCAAGACCTGTTCTGACTGAAAAACAGAACGCTGAATGGTTTATGAAATTTAAGCAGTTGACTAATAAATCTGAAAAAATTACGAGAATTAAGCAGAAAATATTTTCTGACTCAATCTACATTCGCAAAAATGCATTTAATATAATTGGATGCCGAGTAGATATCGAAAAAACAAAATCATTGATGAGAGCAATGAAAAAAGGATGTTGCGAATGTAAAATAGTGTTTGCCCTTAAGTTTAAAAAACAATCATATCAACTAGATCCAACGGAATACACTAAAGTCAATGAAATTTTAGAATTAGTGGAACCACAAAACATTGAGGAGATTAAAGTATTAAATGGAAATTCAGCCACGGAATTGTATGGTGTAAACGGAAAATGTGGAGCTGTCATAATGTATTCTAATAATCGAAAAGTTAAACAGACAATAGAAAACATGTTGTAACACCATATATGTGATCATAGCAGCTAAGTGATCTATCGAATGGTTGTTGTATTTTTGATTAGGCGCAATACTTGCAAAAAGTAAAAGTTAGCAACCAATGCGCAGAAAAATCGAAAAGCAAGGTAACAATTTGCCCTGCTACGACACATATATTAAACGTTACAAAACAGTAAAAAATAAATGAGAATTTGGAGTGTTGTATTGATTATTATTGGAATTTTAGGTTATCTGACCTATACTAAAATTCAATTTATCAAACTAAGATCTAATTCTTTAAAAATTGAGGCAGAGGTTGTTGAATATAGAAGAGAAAAGGGACCGATGAGAAATGACTATACTCAACTTAATTACCCTTATGTGAAAATCAATCTGGAAAACGAAGATTATACGATCAGAAAGTTACGGTATGCTGACAGTTTAAGTAAACCCTTTAAAATAGGTGAAATCATATATGTTTTCTGGAATGACAATGACTTATTATACTGGAACACTTTTGACAAGGGGTGGAAAAAACACCTTCCTGAAAAGTGGAATTTCTTAAACTGACGTTTGACAAACTAAACGTAAAAAAAACCGTTTGGTAACATTATATATAAAATCAGAGCAAAGTTTGGTGCCAATCTAAAGGTCATTTCCTTTTTGCAAAGGCGCTAAATTTTTATAAATTGAATAAGAAATAAAAATGCGCAGATAAATCGATTGGTTCAGGTGTGTTTGCCTTGCTCCGATTCATATATTTGGCGTTGTGTAGCATTGGAAAATAGGTTTAACTCACCAAAAAGTATAGTTCACTCATTATTGGTTTTCTTTTCAAGAGAACGGATTTATATTTCGGAGAACTAAAACCAAACAAATGAAATCATTCTTTACTCTATTACTTTTTTCAAATCTTATTTTCGCTGCAAGTCCACAATTGCCTGACCTACTACTAATTGGAAAAGACACGATTTACATCTATCATTTACCCATTAATGAACTAAAAAAATCAGTTCAAAAACAATTTATTGATAATATATCAACCATAAATAACGAAATTGGAGTTTCACTAAACTTATGGAGAAGATACAGAGGGGTTTGGGAGTTAAATGATGATAAATTATTTCTTATTGATATTAAGAATGTGGACAATGCGCAAGAAATAATGAAAAAAACCTTTCCAAAAAAATACAAAGACGGAAAAGTATTTGCTAATTGGTTTTCCTCTTATTTGACAATTCCAAAAGACGAAATGCTTAAATGGGATGGAATTTTTAGCAGAACGTACAGAAAAGAAGAAAAACTCACTTTTAAAAAAGGTAAATTGATAAATTGGGAGCTAATTCAAAATTATGTTGATTTAGAAAACGGAATTTCAAGATTAAAAAAAGACATTGTAACTAAAAAAATATTCGAATCTATAAACAAACTGGATTGGACTGTACTTTCGGACTGTGAATGTGATGACGAATATTACGTAACTATTGGAAAGAATGGAATTGTAGACAAAGTAAAATTTGTTCCGTATCTGGACACAAAATGGCAAAACTTTTGGTATTCCTTTAGTCACAGAAAATGTACTCGTCTAATCAGAAAAAAATTAACTGAATTACAATTTGATATTGTAAAGTGGAATGGAAAACCCTATAAAGATCAATATAGAATTGAGTTATTTTATGATCAAAAAACTAAAACATTAGAAAACTGGACAAAATGAAAACACTACACAACATCAAGTATGATGTCACAGCAGTTAAGTGATAACCCAAAGGTTCTTGTATATTTGCAGTGGCGCAAAGATTTTATTGAGAAAAAGTTATAAAATCAGCGCAAATAAGTCGATAGCAAGGTAACATTTTGCTCTGCTACGATACATACTTATAACGTTGCCAACAATACGAAAAATGAAAATCGGAACTAAAATATTAATCCTTTTCTTGACTTTAAATTTTCTTTCCTGCAAAGGAATTACTCAAGAAACGGAAACTAAAAAACCGACAACTGAAATTAATTTTTCGGACACGGAAAAAAGTTCTATTCCAAAACCAATTGGAATTATAAATGATTACGGACAAATTTTTACGGAATCACAACGGACTGAATTATCGAAAATTCTTTATGATTACGATATTGAAACGACAAGACAAATTGTGGTGGTTACAGTTGACAGCATAAAACCATATAACGACATCCAAAAATTTGCAACGGATTTAGGACAAACTTGGGGAGTTGGAACAGCCGAAAAAAATAACGGATTGACAATAGTTGTGTGTAACCCTTGCAGGCAAATCGGAATTGCGACTGGAACTGGAACTGAATTAATTTTGACTGACGAAATTTGTAAAAAAGTAATTGAAGAAAAAATAATACCTGAATTTAAAAACGGAGAATTTTATAGCGGAATTAAAAAAGGTGTGATAGAATTAATAGAAAAGTGGAAATAAGTACTGTTGGCAACACCGTATAAAAATAATTGCGGTTTAGTGCTTAATCAAAGGTCGTTGCGGGTTTGTATGCAACAACGTTGTGAGGTATTAAAAACAACTTTCACGGAAAATAGGGGCATTTGGATAATAAAGCTTATGTATTTTGCTAAAACCAGATTCAGCATAAAAGCATAGTTATGAAAAAACAGTTAATATATATAGATGACAAATCATCCAAGTTTTGGGTCATTGAGGTAATTACCAATGCGCACACCGTAACATTTGGAAAAATTGGGACCAGTGGTCAATCAAAAACAAAAACCTTTACCGATAATGCTGAAGCCATACATGATGCCGAAAAATTAGTGAAAGCTAAAACGAAAAAAGGATACAAAGAAGTATCAGAGGAAAAGGAAGAAAAATGGTTTGAAAAACTAAAAAAAAGAGTTTATAAAGTATACAAATCGGGTATTCTTAACTATTCACCTAAGCCCTATTGCTACATTCAACTAAACTGGACTGATCAAGGTTATGGATTAGGATTGAGCACTGACCCAACTGATGACTTTTGGGAATATCAGGATGATCCAGAAGCAAACAAATATGACTGGACCTTGGAAGGTGTTTATCGCGAACTAGAAAACATTCCTTTTGAAGATGATGAAGGGTATAGGATAGAGTTTGAAAGAGAAGAATGGCCTTTTGATGAGGATGACTGCCGTAACCTTGAATGGTTTCTAATTCGTGTGATTCTTGGGATTACCTTTCTGAAGTTGGAAAAGGATAAAGACCTACAAAAACATCTCTCAAATATAAAGGTCATTGATGTTATCTCTTTGGAGAGTTACCTCTCTACATTTGATTATCACCTCCCAGAGAAAAGTATAAGACAAAATATAGTCAATGCGCTCATAGAAAAAGAGGAGGACAAAAAATTGGTGTTGGATTTATGGGCAGACCAACTTAAAAATGAGGGGGCGAAGTTTTTGAACACTTTTGAAAGAGAAATTTCAGAAAATGTTGAACTGGTAGAAGATACCTTTCAGGATGTTTATCATTCTGTTCTGGATTCATTTGCGAAGTTGGAATTATTTACCTCTAGTGAAACGTATGCGCAAAAAATAATTGATACTCTAGAAAATAGATTAACAGATACCCTACAAACCGAAGAAGAAAGCAATGATTTATTAGAAAAATCCTGCAATATGATTGGGGTTTCCTACAGTGAACTTGAAGATTGTCAAAAAGCAATTGATTGGTACACAAAAGGACTAAAACTGAAATCAAATGGAGACAGCTTTCTAAACCTTATGGAACTTTATGCTACCAAAAAAAGAGATTTTAATGCACTCATAAAACTTGGTGAACAATACCCTCAAAAAGATACTGATCATTTGTTTAACAAAAAACATTACTTAGGAATAGCTTACATCCACATTGGAGATCAGGAAAAAGCAAAAAGCACTTACAAGCAAGTATTAAAAATTGTTGAAGGAGATGAAAACATCGGTAAAAAAGAAAAAGTTATTCAAACACTACAAAAGCTATCCAACACAAATACGCCAAATAGTGAGGTTGTTAAAGAAATTTTATCATGGTTTAACAGCGATAACACCGCTAAAAATACGCTTTCTGATAATCAAGAATGGTGGAAAACAGTGCCAGATGAAATTAAAAATTTATTATTGATGATGAATGGGATATTCAATTCTGACTTGAATAACACATCTAACACCGTTATTGAGAAAATAATCTCAATAGAAACTCTATCCATTAGTAACAAAGGGTTAACAGACATCTCATTTATTAGCAAAATGACTGGCTTAGAATATCTAAATTTAGACTACAACGAGATAACGGACTTAAGCCCACTTGAGAATATAACAGGTCTTAAGCAACTAAGTATTTCGAATAATCCCATTGCCAGTCTTACACCTATTTCTAAATTAATACAATTAGTAAAATTAGATGTCAATGAATGTAAAATCCAGAGCTTAGCAGGGATAGAACAACTGAAAAAACTAACTGATCTAGAAGCCAAAGAAAATGACCTGAAAGACATTCTACCCATTGCTAATCTTTCTAGTCTAGGAAAGCTAAATCTTTACAAGAATAGTATCAAAGATATTTCTCCTTTAGAAAATTGTGTGAAGTTAGAATATTTGAATCTAGAAGAAAACAAAATTGAAACGGGAGTAGAGAGAATTACTCAACTGCCTTTATTATCAGATCTAAGGTTAGATAATTGAATCAGTAACAAACACCTCATAACACAAAAGTAAAAAACATTAAAACGATTTTTTACTTGAATCGTTAGCCACTATTAAATGAACCTTAAACTCTGGAATATAATTTTAATATCAATACTGTTTTTTGCTTGTCAAAATGATCGAAATCTTGAAGGAAATTATTCCATTTGTCATAATGGAGAAAGAATTGAAATAAAACTACCCAATGATGCGGTATATCCAATTGTTGGCAACAATTAAAACTAACTTAAAATGATTACGTCCAATCCCGTTTTATTCACTATTATGTGTGTATTTGGTCTGCAGGCATTGGTTTTAAGTGGGTTAATTGCTTTTAAACGCCCCAGACGACTCGCTAATATTTTTCTAGCTTTACTAGTCTTTTTTTTTGCACTTATTGTTGTAAATATTGTTTTAGTAAATGTATTAAAAGATCAGGGATTATTATATGTATTTCGCTATATTCAATTAGAAATGCTCTTTGGTATTGGCCCCTCGCTCTATTTTTACACAAAATGTATTAGTGATCCAAATTTTGAATTTAAGCGAATACATTATCTGCATTTTTTTCCATTAGTTTTGGAGTTTATTTTTTACAGAACTACTTTTTACAGAACTGGATCTGATGGTTTGTATTTAGATGTACTACCAACCTATTCATATGTATATTTAACCCAACAATGGCTAGGAGTAATTTCTATTCTTGTTTATAGTTTTATTTCATTAACCATTTTAGTAAAACACCAGAAACAGCTTAAAGAATATTATTCAAAAATTGATAATCTTACTCTTAGATGGCTCCAAACTCCAATAATTATTTATGCTTCCTATTTTGTTTTATGGAATGTTATAACGGAAATAGATCGATTTGTCTTCGACCGTAGTTTAAGAGAATACTATTTTTTGCCGAACTTTGTAATTCTATCTATAGCAACGTGCTGGATAGGATTTAAAGGTTATCTTCAAAAAGAACGCGATTTTGTTTTCTTAAAACAATTTCCAAAAAAAACTAAAGCAAATTTCGTTGAGAAAGACAAAGTTTTCATATCAAGACTTAATGAGTTAATGGATGCTCAAAAACCTTATCTTAACCCAGAATTAAATCTTAACATACTTGCTGAGTTGCTTAATATGAAGCCTAAACTAGTATCTTTAAAAATCAATCAAAATTATTCTCAAAACTTCTATGATTTAGTTAACTCTTACCGGGTTAATGAATTTAAACAACTTGCTAAATCCTACAATTTTCAAAAATTCTCTGTTTTAGGTTTAGCTTTTGAAAGTGGATTTAATTCTAAATCTACTTTTAACAATGCTTTTAAAAAAATCACACAACTAACTCCTACACAGTATATTAAAAAATTAAAAAACAAGTCCTAATAGAAGCATCTGGACGATTAGCACTAAAATGATGTATAGTTTTGCACACAAATTCAAAACATCATGAATAAATATTATATCGTAATTTTAATTTCTTTAATACTTAGTTGTAAAAACACAAACCAAACTAATTTTAAAGTTCAAAATCAATTTTCAAAAACAGATGTATTATCTGATCTAGAATTTTTAAAAACCTCTCTAGAAAACACGCATATCAACCTATACGCATACACAAGCAAATCTGAATTTGAAGAAAACTATAGCAAAGTTAAACATGAAGTTAAAAAGGATAGCTTTAGTATTTTAGAAGGTGTAAAAATATTTCAAAAAGTTGTATCAAAAGCTAATAATGGACACACAAGGATTCCATTTCCTGTCCAATCCTATATTTCCTTTGCTCAAAATGGTGGTACTATTTTCCCCCTAGAAGTAGCAATTGAAAATGGTAAGGTTTTGATTAGAAAAAACTGGTCAAAGAACTTGGGTATAAAGATTGGCGATGAATTAACAAACATTAATAATATACCAATAAATAAAATTCTTAAGAAAATATACCCTCAAATTTCGGCTGAACGTTTGTATTTTAAAAATGTACAGTTAGAAAATTTAACTCTTCCTAGGTTTTATTGGCTAGTCTTTGGAGAGCAAATCACTTTTAAAGTAAAGGTCATCCAAAAAGGGGAGCAATCAACATACAGGCTTAAATCTATAAAGGCTATAGAAGAATATGAAATGAAACGTGATGATATTATAAAGCATGATAAACTATTAAAAATGCTCTCAAATAATACAGCATATATAAGACCTGGAGATTTTGGCGGAAATTTAGATAAGTATAAACAGTTTATAGATTCTTCATTTATAGAAATAAAAAATAAAAAAAACTTGATTATCGATTTAAGAAATCACTCAGGAGGTGATGATGAGTTTGGAGATTATTTAGTTTCTTACATTGCTAACAAACCTTTTCTATGGTCATCTAAGTTTCAACTTAAAACTAGCACTTTACTAAAAGAACATACTAGACAAACCAAAGATACTACTCAAAGATATTGGAAATATATCTTGGAGCATAAAAATGGAGAAATTTACGATTACGATTTTGGTTTTTATAAGCCACAACCTATAGCTAAACGTTATCAAGGCAAAGTATATGTATTAGTCAATCGCCAATCGTATTCACAATCTACAGTTACTACTGCTCAAATTCAGGATCACGGTTTTGGCACTATAGTAGGAGAAGAAACAGGAGAATATCCTAACCTTTATGCTTCTATTTTTAATTATAAATTACCTAAAACAGGTATAAGTGTGGACATATCTAAAGGGAAAATTAATCGAGTAAGTGGTATTGATAATAACAAGGGTGTTGTTCCCAATATTATTATTAAAGATCATCTTTTAGATGAAAAAGATGAGATTTTAGAAAGGCTCTTAAAAAAAATAGAATAAAATAAAAAATTAACTATTGCCAACAACGTGTATATTTTTTTACGGCTGAATTAATTAGCTTTAGATTACGACAGAATTATACCCGCGTACGATTCTGTAACGAAACCATAGCCCAAACCGTTTTAGGTAATGTATGAAATGAATTATGGATAAAAAAATAATTATGTTAATTTTACTTACTACATTGTTTTATGGATGTAGTGAAAAAGAGAATATTGAAGGACTTTGGGTTGTTAAAAATGTTCAAGTAGGTGATAAGAAAATGACTCCAAATGCTAGATGGACTAAGTTTAATAATGATTTTACACAACAAACTGGAAACGGATGGTTTCAACATTCAAATGGAACTTGGGATTTTAATAAAAATTCAAGAGAATTATTAATTAAAAACACCAATGGATTAATTGATCAAAATGAACCGTTTAAAGTTTCTTTTGATAATAATAAAATGATTTGGAAACGAATTGAAGAAGGACAAAATGTGGTAGTCACTTTAGAGAAAACAAATGAACTCCCAAAAACTTATGGAGATCATTTATTAGGTCTTTGGAAATTAGAAAATTCAAAAGGAAATGGTGTTTTCTTTGATGAATCAGTTGAAAATAATGAATATTTATTTTTACGTTGGGACAAAAAATTCCTAATTAATTCATCAAACGGAAAAATAAATGGTGTATACAATGTTCATGGACACAAACCTGAAATTGAATTAATCCCTTATAACAGTAAAATTAAAAGAAGTTTTTGGAAAGTTGATTATAATAATGAACAAATATCCCTTAAACTTTTGAATTCAGACAGTCTAGTTACGAAAAGCTTTGTTAGAATACACGAGTTTCCAAGAAATTAAAACTACCTACAACAACGGTTATAATCAATTTTATTCTCGCCTATTTCAGAAAATCCTTGCATATTTTCAGTTCGCCGTGTACTTGCAAAGTTAAGTCCTAAACCACGCAACTATTCATAGTCGATAACGTTGACCGATTTGGTGAAATTACGAAAGACTTGATGAAATGGATGAAAAATTAAAAGCAACTGTTGCCAACAAGGTGTATAGTTTATTGCTTTGGGTTTTCATTTCGGAAAATCACTCGCAAAAGAACTATCGGCAATTTTATTTATTAAATTAGTCGCTAAACCAAACGCAACAAACCATACGCATATCGTTGGCAAAAATATTCGAGGGATATTCTTCAAAGCAACCTTTACCTAATCAGACTCACTTTTTTTACGATTACACGTCAAAATTTGATTGAATTTAATAAATGACGAGCAATATTCTTGGCGAAAATTCTATAGAGAAATTATTCTTTACTTTTGAATCTGATAAAAAAAGAGTTTCTAATTCATGAGTACTACACAACCAACCAAGAATACAGTAAAAACAGTATGGCATACATGTATCAGTAGTTCTGCATGGCGTTGGTCTCAGAAAGCAATTGATCGTTTATTTTTTCTTTAGTAGCAAATCATTTAGCAGCGAGTGATAATTTTCTGGATAGTGAATCGTATAGATTTCCCATAGAAGGTTTTATGTCGACTATTGTTTTATCTATTCTCGTTGGAATCATAGCGGATATCAATTTTAAATTTTACAAGAAAAAACATTTTTCTAAAAAGATAGAAATTGTCAATATCGTACGGTTTATGGTTTCTACTCTAGGATATATTACAATCATGTATATTCCTATAAATATTATTATAGATAAAGTTGTAGGCGGACAGACAGTGTTCTATTATTTATTAATTGGTTTACTAATTACTTTATTATTATGTTTTATTCTCATAGGTTTATTGTATGCTCAAGACATATACAATTTATATAAGTTATCTATAAGAGATGCTGAAATTACTATTGATAGCGGCGTGAAAATAAAGAAGCTTACCTATGAAAATATTGCGTGCTTTTACAGCGAAAACAAAATTGTATATACCCTTCAAAATGACGGCACAACAATTAATACCGATTTTACATTAAATGAGCTCGAAGAAAAAATAAACGATCAATTGTTTTTTAGAGCCAATCGGCAAATTATCATTCACAAAGATACTGTAGACCTAATTGAAAAGATTGAAAATGGCAAGTTACGTATTCGGTTAAAAGCTTTCATTAAAAAGGATACGATTGCTGAAATCAATATCAGTCGTTACAAGCGAAAAGCATTTATGGATTGGTTTCAATAAAAGATGCCAAAAACTACCGACTATTCAGTTATAAATTTCGACCATTCAGTAAAAACATAAGTGTTTAAAGGGGATTTCAGAGATTTTGTTCATTATTTCGTTTAGAATTTAAAATCAAAAAACAATGAATAAAATCACCTTACGACAAATATTAATTCCTTCAATTACCTTTGCAATCATCTGCTTTTTATGGTTTGGACCAATTAATTTAAGTTTCCTTCCAAATATTATTGCTTCAATACTAATCATCATAGCAAATTACATAGAATACAAAGGAAAAGCATTTTCAGAACTTGGGTTTCAACGCGAAAAATTTACAACCAAAAACATTTTCGTACTTGCTCCATTAGTTGCACTAGGGCTCTTTGTTTTTTATTTTTTTGCATTGGTTCCTGTAATTACAAAACTAACTGGAGTTCCTATAGATTATTCAAGTTTTGATGAATTAAAAGGAAATCTTCCTGCCTTATTAGTTACTTTATTAATAGTGTGGGCCACTTCAGGATTTGGAGAAGAAATAATCTTTCGCGGTTATTTTATGCGACAATTTGTAAAATTCTTTGGAGAAAGCAAAATCAGTATAGTGCTTAATATTGTCCTAGTTACTGGTTTTTTTGGCTTCATGCATTGGCAACAAGGCATTACAGGACAGCTTGTTACTTGGATTACCGGAGCACTCATAGCTCTGATATTCTACTTGCGTAAATACGATTTGTGGTTTGTTATTGCTGTACATGGTTTTTTTAACACCATTGCTTTAATTTGTGTTTACTTTGGTTTGGCGTAGCGATACTAAGTAATATGACGTATACCTTGGATGTACCCAATAAAATGTGCCTTTTTGGAACTATACTTTGTTATAAAAATGAAACAGAACTATGGCTATACCTGATGAGTTTTTGAGATTTAGACGAAGTTATTGTGCTTAATCTGAGTCGAAAAAATAATTGAGATAATTACAGTTGGTGTGTTTCGTACTTTAGCCAACATAGTATATACTTCATAGCTACTAATTGCTGATTTACGAAAATATTTGTTATCATTTTATTTGTTTTTAATTTACTATATCTTAGTACGTGAAATACGCTACAAAGCATATACTAATCTGTTATTTACAATAAAATGAAGTTCAGAAATAAACGCAGATTACAAATCCTGAAACAATATATTATTGGATGGACTATTGCGTTCATTTTTTTAAGTATTGTTCGGGGTGAAGGCACAAAAGAGTTGGGGTCTATTCAAATGGAAGTTTGGAGGGCGATCCTTGCTTCTTTTTTTATGGGACCCATTTTTGGAAGTATCTCAGGTATTGCTCAAATATTGACCGAAGAACACGGATATAAACAGATAGCATTTCAAAAGTTGTTGATTCTTCGTATTCTATTTGCTATTCTATTTGTTGCATCTATTATACTATTAGCATATTTTATCTTCGGTGAAGATATTGGGCTTCTCCAGTTTGCATTTGAACCTGGTAGTTTTGCTATTTATTTATATATAGTATCTGTCGATATTTTCATGTTTGGTCTAAGGCAAGTAAATCTCTTTTTGGGAAGTGATAATTTATGGAAACTTTTTCGCGGCAGATTCTATACGCCCCGAGAAGAAAAGAGAATTTTTATGTTTCTTGACCTTCAGTCCTCAACAATGCATGCCGAAAATTTAGGTCACGTTGAATACAGCAAAATGATTCAAGACTGCTTTATTGATTTAGGAATCTCTGTCGAAAGCGAAGCCGAAATCTACCAATATGTTGGCGATGAAGTAATATTGACATGGAAGCTTCAGGACGGAATAAGAGGGCAAAACTGTCTTAAAGTCTATTTCAATTTTAAACAGCGATTGAATAAACGAAAGGAGTATTACCTAAAGAATTATAATTGTATCCCACATTTTAAAGCAGGAATGAATTCGGGTATTGTTACTGTGGCTGAGGTAGGTAAATACAAAAAAGAAATTGCATATCATGGAGACACTATAAACACAGCTGCAAGGATTCAAGGTCAATGCAATGAACTTAAGCAAGAGTTTTTGATTTCTGAGAGTTTAAAAAACGATTTGAATAATTTAGGTTTTGTTTTTTCTGAACTTGGCAGTATAGAACTCAAAGGAAAAGGAAGCCAAACACGTCTTTATGCAGTTAATCAAACAAATAGTAAATAACACTATGTAAAAAGCATTAAAACGCTTTTACATTTAACGTTATGAACAATCAAAATACAAAAGAGTAAAAACATCCATTAAGAATGAATTTAGCACAAAAATTGGGGTTTCAGGAAAATGCAAAATTATTGATAATCCATGCAGACGATGCAGGACTTTCGCATTCTGAAAATATAGCAACAATTCAATCACTAGAGAAAGGTTTTGTGAATTCATATAGCATAATGGTTCCGTGTCCGTGGTTTTATGAAATGGGAGTATTTGCAAAAAATAACCCACAATTTGATAATGGAATTCACTTGACACTAACCTGTGAATGGGAAAATTATAGATTTGGGCCTGTTTTACCTGTTTCTAAGGTTCCAAGTTTGGTTGACGAGAATGGTCATTTCTACAAAAAAAGAGAACAACTTAGAAAAAACGCATCTGCCGAAGATGTTAAAAATGAGTTGCAAGCACAAATCGAAAAAGCAATCAAATTTGGATTAAAACCAACACACATTGATTCGCATATGTATAGCATTGGTACAAGTCCTGAGTTTTTTGACATATATAGAGACTTAGGGAAAAAATATGATCTTCCTGTTTTAATAAATAAACAATTGATGAAAATGGTTGGACTAAATCCTGAATTAAATATTAAAGAAGGAGATTTTCTAATTGACAGGACTTATGTTGGAGAACTTAAATATTTCGAGACTAATAAACTAAACGATTATTACAATTCAATTTTAGGAAATTTGACAAGTGGATTGAACCTTATTTTAATTCATCCTGCATTTGATGATAACGAAATGAAAGGGGTAACCGTTAACCATCCAAATTTTGGTTCTGAATGGAGACAAATCGATTTTGACTTCTTTACAAGTGAGCAAAATAGGTCGAAACTTAAAAAGAACAATATCAAGTTAGTTACTTGGAATGATATTAAAAAAAGTGCATAACAATATATCCTGTGTAAAGCCCTTTGTTGGTATTCCTTTTGTTGTATATTTTTATAGCAGATATAAACAGAACTGGTATAAGAGCATATCGGACCCTTCAGGTTCATACATGCCTGAAAGAAGAAAAACTCCATACGACTAGTCGTATGGAGTTTTTGGTTGGCTCGCCTGTTTTTACATATGTATTACATGTCTGTAATATAATCTAGTGATAATGTTAATGTTCTTAATCGAATTAATGGTTTAGGTTGTGCCGTTAGATTAGAAAATATAGTAAGATCAAACCAAAGTGATGCTTCGGTATTATCTACTTGATTTGTACTATACCATTCTTTAATACTATTTGCCCAATCAGAAATCATTTGTTTGAGTGCTTTATCCGATCCATCGCCTAGTACCTGTATCGACTGTAATGGTTGCATAATTACCGGAAGGAAAATATCACTTAACTTAGTGTTTGCCTGATAACTATAGTTGGCATTCATCAAAATACTAATAGTATCCTGGGAGTTTTCTGCTAATAACGTATCAAATAAAATAGTAAGCTGTTGTTCTAATGTTCCAACATTCGGGCTGGACGGATTATTTATCGTTGCGATATTTAGTGGTTTGCTACTATCTATAGTTGGGTGAAAAGCATTTGAAAACCCTATATTACCAGTCGTATATACAAAATCATCTGCAGATGGTTTACCGGGCACCAATTCTACATTACGCTTCAAGTTTGCAGTGGTATCAGCATCCTGTCTGTTTAGGATATTCATCGTAGGGATAAGTACCTCACGATTTGCTATAGATTGCCCAATAGAAGCTTCAAGGATTTTTCCTGTATCTTTAGAAGTATAATAATAACTATAACTGGCTCCATCCTCGGGATCAATAGAAATTGCATTGTAATCAGGTATATTCACAATTGGGATACCTATTCCTTCTGGTACTGTACCAAAAATATTAACTAATAATACTCCTGTATTGGTTTCTATTGTTGTAGAGCTTTCTTTGATATAAAAAGAATATGGATCTGCCGTATAGCCTTGTTTTAATAGCTCATTAAAAGTATTAAGCGCAAAGCCATTACTGTTTTCTGCGGCATCTGCCATTTTGGAAACCATTTTATTATAAGAGGATAAGGCTACTGCTGCTGATTCGAACTGAGAAGCATCTGTAGTCGTAGCATCGATCTTGATTAATGTATCATTAAATACCTGATTGATGTTAGGAAAAACAGAAATGAACTCGGCCATCTGCGCAAATGCATCTTCAAAACTGGCAAGAGCTTTAGCTATATTTTCCTGAACATTAAATAGAATCTCAAAATCAACCTGATCCTGAGGATAGTGGAAGGATTGAGAATACGTAATCTGGTAATTCCAATTCAGGATATCAACTACCGTATTCGTATTGGTCGTATAAGGATAAGAACCTTCTTGCTTAACCATTGCAGGTGCAGTAGGGAAGGACCTTAAAATCAAAGGAACTTTAAAATTGCCTAATGAAGTTTCTAATGGATTGGTTTTACTTTTTGAAATAAAACTTAGCCATGAAGAAGCTTTATAATCTTCGATTCCCGGAACCGAACTAATTTGATGCTCGATAGCAAAGCCAGCATAGGTAATATCCAGGTCTACATAGGATAATACTTCATTCTCGGTACCTCTAATGATGTCTGGAGAAGAAAGCAGGAAGGGCAGCTTGGCATCTTTACTTTCACTTAATGCCAATTTTGGCGAACTTAGACTAAAGGATGAGCTGAAGTTACCGCCATCAACTTTTTGCTGCACTGTATGACTTAGTGGAGGCGTAATAACGTTTCCAACTTCATCAAACAATTTATCTGTTATGGTTACTATAGTTTTGTCGATTACAGCATCGGCACTTAATTTTAAACGAACAATTCGATTATTCTCGCTAAGGAGTGAAGCGTTTAAAACATGTATATCATCAGAAACGGTATAATTGCTTATTTTTTCTGCTTCTTCTTTACTCATAAAATTAGAGAAGAAAAGATACACTATAGTAGCTTCTTCCTGATCTAATTCTACCCCCATAAAGACAAAGTTCAGATTGATATTTCCGTATAGTTGAGGAGTATCTGCATCTTCGGGAACGGTATCTGCCTGTACTGTGGCAGCAAATTGAATTCCGGCACGAGTGGTATATGCATTACTAAGTTTAACCAATAATTGCTGTAAGAAGGTTTCCTGAATATTAGATGTATCTGCTGTCTGCCCTGCAAAAACAGGTACCATTGATAGCTTAAGGATTTCTGCCAGTCGTTTTTTGTTGGCCAACATATCGGTAAGGAATGTTGTGCTTCCGAAATTATCAACTAATTGAATAGCAGCTGTAAATTCTGGAGTTAATACATCATCGATACTCGAAAAGATCTGTTTACCCCAAAGATCCATATCAATATTTTTAAAATCAGTATAGGTAGAAGGAGTAGAGAAATCTATACCTGTCTTAGGATTAAAATAATAGATAGGAATGTGATCTTTTGTCTCTAGCTTATTAGATATTGGTTTTGGTGCAAAAATCACTGGGTTACTGGTATCGTTGACCTCATATCCAATACTGGTAGCCGAATCAACACCTAATCGAGTAGCCCATATTTCTGTACCCCCGGCATTACTTAGATTCTCATCACGGTCTACACCAGAAGTAACTTTAAGTTGATATACATCATTTTTAGATAAAGCAGTTTCGAAACCAGCAGCAAAGTCTTCTAAACCTGTTGTTTTTCCTGCTTCTGCTTTTGATAAAGGCGGAATACTAGTACTGGCAGACTTAATGCCTCCGGTAGTTTCAAAATCACCAGAAATAGAACCTCCGATACGCTCGATGGTAAAACTTAACTCTAATCTAAATATTTGATCGGTATTTACCTGTGCAGCATCTATGTCGAAAGATATGGTGTGATCACCATCTGGTGTTGCAGTAGTAATTTCACCCAAACTACGATTGGCTAAGAATAGATAGATAGAAGCAATCCATTCTTGAACCAGGCTGTTTACATCATTTTTACTTAGTACAAAAGGATCAGAAGTTAATGTAGGCTCTAATTGAAAAGCAATACCATTAGGATCTGTTAACTGGTACCAAATCTGAGTGTAAGTTTGTAAATCTCTGGTAGCTTGCTCTATCACTGTAGAGGTTGCCAGATCGGTATCATTATCAGCGCTAAATTTAGACCAACCGTTAAATACAAGAACATCGGTATCGCTAGGATTTGTTAAATCGGCTTTAACATTACTTATGGTAACTGTGATTTCTACATTTTCGGGAATGTTATCAACTGTAATGGTAACTGATTTTTTATCGGTATTAAGAACAATCGACTCGATATTGACATTTTGATCAATTGTATAATTAGTTTTGTCTATAGCACTGGTTTCATCTACAGTTACAGTATATTGACCTAGTATAGTAGTACTACTTTTTGCTGTTGTAGAGATTAGTCCCTGATAATAACTAGGGTCAAAATTTAATCCCATGTCCAGTTTAGCTTGTCCTTCTTCTCCGGTTACTAACCAGGAAGAACTGATTGAAGGCCACTGGTTAAGCCCAAGAATAGCATCTGTATATCCTGTTAATACAGGAGGTTCATTTAATGGTTCCTTACTGGTTGCAGATGGATCTGATAACTCGCTTATAATACTGTTACCATAAATATCCTGCCATGCAAAATTGACTTGCAGAATATCACCTAACCCTAAATATGGACTATTGTTTCCATCTGGGAGATCATTTTCTGAAGCGACTACCTCTTTACTAAAACGAGTATAAGGTATACTTACCTGATAGTCCCAGGTATCATCAGCTGTTAGTGTTTTTGGAACCTGGATTTTATCGGTACTCTCTGTATCTTCTGCGTCTGTTGTCGGACCAGAAGGTAAACCAATATTACTACTGTTAAAATAATCATTAGCTACCACTTGGTAGGTTAGTGAACTATAGACATTTTGTAAGAATAGTTCTCCAAAATCTGCTGTTTTTGGATTATCGGGAACAGGAGCAGGTATTGGTCGTATTGCATCTATAGAAGTAGTACCTGCTGCAACGGTAGCTGTTCTGATTTTTGGACCACCGGTACTTGTAATGTCTTGACTATCGGCAAATATCCCAACAACATCCTGATTGTAATTGGCTATAGAAGAAATATTCTCGCCATAAAAATCGGATAATGAAGTGAAGGTAGTGCCGCCAGGGCTGGTACCTACGGTGATCGTAAGCTGTGGTAAGAAAATAGAATCAAACAAGTTTAGTTGATCAGGTAATTCACTACCTGATTTCTGTTTGTTGATTTCCTGTATAGCAGCAACAGTAGTCTCAAAACGAGTAGCAATTTCCTGAAGCGTATTACCACCAACTCCAACTTCATAGATGCCTTCATTGATATTTAACTTAATTGTAGATCTAAGGATCAACTCCTGATTGTCGGTAGCTATATCGGCAATATTTCCGTAGTAAGCATAGGCCAGTTCACGTAGTGTTTGTGTATTAGTAGATGCTAATTTTATGATATTAGGATTTGATTGCGCAAAGAGTACAGAGTTATCTTTGTTAATAGCCTCTCCATTAGCAAAAACATTCATATATGAAGTTATTGTATTTTGAAGACTTTCTTCAGAAGGTTTGTTATACATTACAATGAATGATAATGTCGCCTCACCGTTATCATCAAAAATACGATCTGGAAGCCCTTGTTTACTATCTGCATTATAGTAGTATAAATAATAGCCTCCGTTTCTGGTAATACTGGCTTGCCATAGTAAACGTAAGAAGTCTGTTTGCGTATTGAGCAGTCGCATTTTTTCGTCTTCAGTAAGTGCTGCACTTTTTAGCATGAGATCAAAAGCCATATCAGGCCTGGTTTCCGTAGAAAGGTTTACCTGGGCTAATCCCATAGTGAGTGCATTTTGTGCATCTGTCTGGATACCGTCTGGTGTACTTCCATTAGAGTCAACTGCATAAGCAGGGATCAAGCTGGCAATTAACGAATTGTTATCCCCAATTTCGCTAACTATTTTTTCAAGAATATTAGCGTTATTACTGTTTGCCCCAACCACTTCATACGTGGTTTGTGTGGATGGACTATCAGAAACTACAGGAACTTTCTTTATAGTAACTTCTACCAGAGATCCAAGTCCATAATATGCAACATCATGATTGATCATTTTTTTAGATACCTCATCATATTGGCCTGTTAAAAACTCCATTCTTGGATTAACCGCTCTGGTGCTTAGATCCGGTAGTTGAAGTAACGTATCTGGTAATGGCCATAAACTTAATGCTGGTACTCCAGGAGGAGTACCTCCATACGGTAAGTTAATAGAAGAAGCAGCATTCCAAACAATCTCTGATGTATATGGATAACTAGCTTCACTATTTGTAAACAAATCATTAACACCTAAGAAACTAAGACCTGTGTTTAGTTTGTTTTTGGTAGCATATTCAGCAACCTTATTTATACGAGTTGCATCATCACTATCGGGTTTAATAGTGATCACCATTTTAGAAGGATCACTACCATTAAACGCTAACCATTTTAGAGTATCTGATTTTTTGCTAAAGGTAATTTCAAAATTATTACCTTCTGTAAGAGTGGGGATAGGAAACTGCTGACCATCTAGTGCATATAGTCCTGCGGATTCGAGATCCCCGTATGATAAAACACCTTTATTATCTTCTACCCACATACCTTTATAGTTTGGAGTGACTCCATCTACCGGAAGTTTAAGACCAGCCAGGTAATATCGAGAAGTCATACCAGACAAGTGTTGTATGCCTTGAGTAGCTTGAATTTCTTTAAGTAATTCTCCTACTTTAAACTGTTCCAGATTGGCCATATCCAATGTAGCAGAATCAAATAGATCTGCAATCTCACCATTATTATAAGTTTTGTCAATTGGTTTCTTGGCCAGATCCTTTTGAGTAACATTGAATTTAGAAGCAATACTTCTCAGGCTATCTCCTTCAATAGTAGGATATGTAATTAAAGGAATACTCAATGTAGCGACAGGAAGTAATAAATTTGCTATAGAAGCAATACCACCATCAGTAATCAAAATATCGATATCAATTTGATTTCCTTTTGGCACGGTATCATTGATAACATCAACAACTTCGGTTAAAGATTGAGAAGGTAAAGTGGTGTAATCGTATGTATAATTGTTATACGTAAAACTAATAGCGATACCTTCTAGCAGAATGTTTTGAGCTTTTTTGTTTAGCATTGCCAGGCTATTTCCATCAAAACTCTTTCCGTAAATGGCTTGATTAGCAATACTGTCAAAGGTATCCCCCTGTTGTACAGTATATGTACTATTAGGGATATGCATGGTTTTACCAGAATTTAATGCTATTCCAGAATTATCATTAAAAAGCTCATCAACAGTATAGGCCATTTCGCCAGAAAGATCACCATTATCATTAATCCATTTTACTATACTATCTGGACTATCCCCATTATTGGTGTAATATTTAAAATCTTTTAAAGAATCCTGAGCATTCTGAACCATTTGTTTGGCAATCAATAAGAAATAGTCACTAAATACAAAATTACCTACAGAAATATCTTCCCCTTCTGCAAAGGCAGCAAAAGTAGCAGGATCTTTCTCTTGCATCTGGATTGCTAACTGATCGAAGTATTTTCTAAGATCACTTATATATGTAGAAGAAATAGTGTTATAACTTTCAAAATCATAAGTTACTCCTTTATAATCGGTACCATAATCTGGTGTCGATAATTCTAATGATAATGCCATTGGGAAGAACGTGGCATTGACATCTGTTTCTTGTTGTGGTTGTTCTTGAATAAGCAAATTAAACTGATCTGTCATAAAAGAATCGATAGCCTCTGTTGGAATTGGACTAGGATTTGAAGGATCACTAAAATAAGCTAATAATTGCGTTAATTGTGAGCTGGTAACAGGAGTAGTATCTACTTGTTCACTAGAGATAGGACCATTCTGAAGTGCAGCAACTGTCCATCTAAAAATTTCTTTACTTAGTAATTCAAAAGAAGAATCAGCGGTGTCTTTAAAAGCTTTTTGATACCCGTCAACACGGTTTTCTTGTGGTGGTGTCATGGATTCTAAGAAGAGCATAGAGATATAACATGCTTGTTGCTCGCTTAGTTGAGTAGCTTTATCACCTGCCATAGTAAGTCCCAATCCCAAATATCCTGTTAGTGGCACAACTGCTGCTGCTTTTTCCAGGTTAGACCAATTTGGTGTTACCTGAGTCAATGCTACTGTAAGTGGGTTATGTAAAGTGATACGAAGTTGTTTCGCGTTTTGTAATTCATTCTGCGCATACGCTTTTAAAGCGATACCAGATGAGGCAGTTTGCCAAGGCGGATTGCTTGCTATTGCTTTGATCGTAATACTTTGACTGATGCTTGCAGAGAAACTGAAGTGCATCTTTATTTTAAATAACCCCAGGTTTATACTTATACTTAGTGAGACACTTACCGAGGCTGATAACTGAATTACAATAGGATCATATGGAGAAAAGGTTAATTGAGCCAATAACCTGATGTCAATATTAAGATCTGCCTTAATGATAGCAAAGTCAATAGTACCATATAGTTTTCCGATGACACCTACTGTACCTCTAAACCAGAAGTAATACGCTTCTGCTACCTGGGCATCATTAGATGAAGAGGTTGTTGTTAATTGATACGGATTAAACTTAGCTAGAACTCCTTCTAAAATTGCTACTGCAGTAAGGCTAAATCCTGCTTTCAAAATACCAGCATCAAAATCATACCCAAATCCAAACTGCATACCGAAACCAAATACCAAAACAGGATTAAAAGTACCATTAGTAGCATCTGGTACTTTATTGGTTGTAGCACTACTGAGTTTGCCAAAATAAACTCCGGCAGAACCCATTACAGGAATCGGGATACCTATCGGTGTCCAAATCAGGGTTTGAAACGTGAATGATCGGGAAAAATCTTCTTTCCAGGGAAATCCTATATCTACCTGAAAATCACCATTGGTGAATAATTCTATGCCAAAAATTGGTAATGTAAGATTAACCTGACCTAACTGTATTTTTCGCATTACTGTGGGTAAAGCGATTTCTGCTTTATACAGCCCAATGGTATCGCTGATTTTTTTGTATAAAATCTGAAAATCCAGACCTTTAAAAATACGAGCGGGTTCTCCTTCGAGAGCTAGGCGTAGCGCATATAAATTAGGATCATTAAAAACGATCTGCATGGTGATAAAGTAACCACTGCTACTAGCTTCAGATCCATTTGCCAATGCCACTGCCGATGTAGATTTTTTATCTTCCTCAAGCTTAAGTACTCCAAAATCCATTCCTACCAGCCAGTTACTGTTAGCATCCAATTGGATACCGGGAATTTCTCCTGGCTCTGTAGATGGAAGATCTTCTCTCATAATTTTTATAGCATCCTGTACTTTTTCGACACTTTGAAAACCAGGAATTGTAACATGTTGACCTAATGCCAGTAATTTCAAATCAAGATATTTGTTACCTTGCCCCGAAGGAGAAGGCGTAGTTTCTGGTTTGGCGGCATCCCAGGTCAAAGGCTCCTTAGGTTTGTCTTGCCATAAGAAACTCCCATCTAAAGTAACCATCACCCCATTATCTTTTGGATCAGGTTGATTTGATTTGTAGGTAACCCCAATAGATTCTATAGTAGCGAATCCTAATGAAATAGGGCCTATACCCAGACTGAAACCAACCTGTTTTGATGTAAAATCATATTTTAGACTCAGATTGTTAAGTGGTATTTTATTGAGAAGGTCCCAGGGAGCAGCCAGCCCAAATTGAGTTCCTGTTGCCCAGGAAACCATTTTTTCTATCATACTACCTATGGTAGTAGATTCTGTAAAGCTTAATTCTGCTACATAATGAGGTTTTGCAGAGGTGCCGGTGTTTGTTACTTCACCTTTTAAGAATTCCCAGATAATCCCAAAGGATTTTACACTAGGATCGAAATCATAAAATGCCTGAAAATTAATACCCAACCAGGTAACATCAGCATTTATATTACCGTAATATCCTACTTCAGTTTTCTCATCTTTTTTACCATACGCTACCATAGCGCTACCTTCTACACTAAGATCAAGAAAATCAATCTCCCAGGGTTTAGCAGTTTTACCGCTAAACTCCCAATATTTGGTTTTTGATTGGATTTTAAAACCAAGGCCATCAATAGCATAATCAAATCCATCATTAGGTTTCCAGGCTGGTGCAATATAGAAAGTAAGTAACTGTCCAATTTCTAGAGCTCCAGAAGTCTGTGTTCCTGTAAATGTCCAACCATTTCCAGTAGCATAGGAAGATTGTAGTGATAGTCCAATTTTCATACTTTCGGGTAACACTACAAATTCACCTCCGATACTAACTTCATTATTACCTGTGTTATGAATTATATTAACTGTTAGTTTATTAATCGTAAAAAGTGGCCCTATAACTAATGGTTTATCAGCCTCAAGAATGGTATTTAACTGATAGTATTTTTCATTTGGTTTTAGGTCAAAGTCCAATAAGGTCACGGCGGTTTCTAAATCCAATGGTCCTGCTCCAAATAATTTCAGTAGGTCACTAAGCTGGATTACACCATCACTTAGACCTCCGTGGACTTTAAAATCGGGGTAGGTACCTAAAACACTAACAGTTCCTTCTCCTATTGTAAAATCACCGGTTACCGTAAATTCAATTTTTCTGTTCGCTACGTCCTGTACATTATAGACCTGTACATCTACGCTGGGATTAATTTGAAAAAGAGGGTTTGCAGACAATTCCCACGGTGTATCCGTACTCATTGCATACGACATATAATCAAATGCATGAGTTTGATTGTTATAGTTTAGTTGAATGTCTTTTAAGCCAAAACCTGCGATTCCATTCAAAGGAGGTTGAAGTACTTGAACCAGATTAATACCTCCGGCCATCTGGAAAAAACTGGATACACTAAGAGGACTGCTAAAACCACCAGTAATAAGCCAGGTGTTCTCTTCTTCAGGGTATTTAATCATTGTTTCCAGTATAATAGGATCATTATTGGCATCTTTTCCAGACCCAATAATATTCCCCTTCAAACCTCCTTCTACCGCACTTCCGGCTTCGTTAATTTTTAAACTGAAACCAGGTTTTTCGAAACCTATCCAAGGGATTCCGTCGATATTCCAACTTTGATCTATTTCCGTTTCAATCTCTGTCACAACCGATTCTTCGGGACTGGTAAAATTTAATGTAATATTAAAATCAGGACCAAAGGCAGTTGTTGTTCCTTTGGATAAGGTAACCTGTGTTACCATATCCCCGTCTTTTTCTTTTGTAATATCATCTTTGGCTACGGTAATAAAAAACAAATTACCTGTTACGAGTTTGAAAAAAGATGATAAATATGTATCTGGTAATGCATTTAGGATATTTACACCACCATTACTATAATTATTGATAAGTTTATTATATACACCTTCTAATGTAAGTGCCTCTTCTTCTAAAACCATTAGATCCGTATCAGAACTGGTTTTGGTACGAGCTTTTGAAGATGCTAATAAAGTAACAATAGGTAAGACTAATTTTACTCCTACCAGACCAAGCATTAATTTATCATGGATATCTTGTTGATAATAGACTCCTAAATTCGCGAAATAGGTATGTACATCATTAGATTCTGTATATGAATTAACCATAAATGTTCCCGAAACAGCTAATGCATTGTAGTACGCTTCGGGTTTACCTGGATTTGTTTTTTTTAGATAGGTATTAAAAGTTTGATTTCTGATGTTTAATGCAGCAGTTTTTGCTGCTTCTGCAACGGGTGAATAATTTACAGCAGATAAAGTCGAAGGGTAATTAGCCCTGTCTTCTTCTCCTGTTTTTGGAATTTGTAGAAAGGGTCGTCCTAAACTAATAGGTAAACTGGAAGACCCTTGACCTTCAAAAACTCCGGGTAATCCCGAATTGGCATAGTAATAATTATAAACTTCCTGAGGGACTGGCCCGAGAGTGATAGCCACTATTTCTTTATTTCCTGCCCCGGTAAGTGTACTGGTTAGGTCATCAATTTTTACATAACTGCCATTTTTATAACCTTCTACTAATGATAATGTGTATCCTCCATCCATTAATGGTTTTACTTGTTGTCCCAGTTTAAGAATAAAATTATCTAAACTTAATTGAGCATAAGCCCCAAACATATCATTATCGATGTAAACTTCTTGGATTTTTGCTTTTAATTTTGGTAAGGTTACTTTCTTGTTCTTGAGATCATCCGCAAATGCAGTGGCATAATCGAAAGGCATTTCCTGATATTTTTCTTGTATTTTGGCAATATCACTAAGTATAAAAAGCGCGATGGGTGTATTGCTGCTCATTTGTGCGGTAAAAGCAGAAAGGATTAAGTTTAAAGTCATTTCTGCTGGACTAGAAAACTGATGCAAACCATATATTGGCCAAAGTCGAAGTTCTTTTTTAGTAGTATGGGCATTATAAATCGACTCAGCATTTATAGATCTTATCTTTAAATCAGGATTATAGGTTTGATTTTTGGCATACCATGTCCATAAAGTTTCTGGAACGGTTGTTAAGGAATCAGCAGGGAATTTAAACGCTAATTCTGCAAATGAAGCTGATTCTTTTGTTAAATCATATGGGTCTTTATCTTTACGTTCTATTTGATTAGGTGCTTTTTCCCATAAATAAGGTTGCAGTCTTAAAAAATAGGTGACATTAAAAAGATCTGCATAATTTACTTCACTGTTATCGGCTCCGCCAGTAAATCCAAAATCGATTTGCTCCAGATTTAGCTTTGTATCTTTATATTCTAAAAAAGTAATGGTGGCTTTACCATAGGTTATACTAGTTGTCAATATATCTTTTGGAATAAGATCGGTAAGTAATATAGCCAATTTGTCTGGAGTATCTGCTCCAGAATAGATCATTAGAATATTTTTAGAATAGTCTGTAGCATCAACTATTCTTTTCATAATATTTACTGTAGTGGCCTGATGCCCAAAATTTGGAGTACCGTCTACATAAAATCGTAGCTCATCCTTACTTTTTATAAGTGTAAGCATGTCCTTTATTGATGCACTGGTAGTAGACTCACTAGCTTCCTGCCCTTGCATTAATTTGGTTAAAAGATCATTGAAGTCGCCCATCTTAAAATATTTTTATGATTTGTGTAATTCTTTACAGAATTATGATATGTTGATTATAAATGTCGTGTCTACACTATTCTACTAGTGTTGCTGTTTTCTTATTACTTTTTAGGCTTTTTATAGTGCTGGGATCATCTTTATTATACATAGCATACCAGCCTAGTCCAGATGATTTTCCTCCAGAATTAGGATTGCCAAATAGATAAAATAAAGAAGAGCCATTAGGCGGAATTTTAAGTAAGCCTAAAAACTTCAAAGCGATTTGGGTAAACATAAGAAGGAATGATTTCTGACTATCGTCAAATGCCAATCGAAGCTGTCCTATAGAGAGTTTGAGTACCGATTGTAAACTAATCAATTTTGCTCCTCCTCCCGTACCTGGTAAAGAAATGCCAATGTTGGCATTGTAATTATCTCCAGTGCTATCGGGTGCCCAGCTTAATAGCAGAAAAGAGTCTAAACTTACCTTACCTGCCAATTCCCCGGGAGTCCCCATATTTAGTTTAAAATCCAAACCATACCAGGTAGAGTTATCAACCCCAGACAACCTAACATCGGGGATTACGGTTAAGAACCCTTTGTCCTGAGGACTTTTTTCACTGTTTCCGATAATTAAACCCTTTAGATCCAGTGCAAAATTGATAAACAAACTTTCGCTTCTGGCTGTACTGGCGGTGATATCAAAGGTAATTTCTCCTGCATCAAAATTCAGAGATTTATTTTGTTGTGGATTTGCAATTTCATAAACCATAGAAATCCCCAGATTGCTGAAATTAAGACCACTTCTTGGAGTGAGGTTATCGTTATCAGGACTTCCAAAAGAGAAAATATCAAAATTGGTTATATTCTCTGAATCACTTGTATTCTCAATAATTTTATAATCAATGAATCCTTGCATACTAAACCAGGACTCATCATATCCTTCTTTAGGGGAGTCTCGTGTAGTTAATAGTACATTAGTGATCTCTATTTTATTATAGATATTGCTATCAAACAGGAAGATGTTATCTTCAACACTACCCATGCTATATACTGCATTGCCATTATTAATCTGAAAACTACCTTTGAGTAAAATATTTTTGAAAATATTTTCGGGATTTCCCATACTTAATACTTCACTATCAAAAAGTTTATTGATGGTTAATTGAGAATAACTTTCAAAGTTTTTTACTGCAGTATTTTCGAATAAAACTTTTAGCGATAGTAGCCTAAAGTCATAAGTATCTGCAGTAGTCGGAGAGATGGTTTCTGGTGGATTAATGGTGTCATCAAAGTCTGGATCTACATAATAAATCAAACCAAACATAGTACTGGATTGATCAACAACGGCTCCTGCATTTTTGGTATCTCCTTTTTTTACAGGGCTTATTTCTACAGCAAAATGATGTGCATTAAATGCTTCGGGATTAGTGATCCCAGCCATGATGCCCTGGAGATTCGTTGGGATTTCTTTAATATCCATTCGCAATACCAGAATACCTGTCCAGTTTTCATCGATAGCGATTTCATTAAATTTAGAGAAATATTCGTTGTCAGATTGCTCATATGTTTTTTTGAAATAAGATTGCAACCATTGTGATAGTATGATCAATTGATCGGTATCTGGTTCTTGTTGAGCTCCTTCAGAATTAATAGTAGATGGAGAACCAAATTGATCACGTTGTGTCCATTTTTTGGGATTAGCAACGAGACTTTCTTTAGCACTTATTTCTGAGTCAGGATTAGGGTCGTATAATTTACCTTTACGACCTTTAATGATCATGATGTTTTTGTAGTTGTTGTATTCACTTCCTTGCCCTACATTGGCTTGTAATTGCCAACTATCAATACTCATGATGTTATTAAATGTAGCTGTTAGAGGGTCTTCTTCGCCTAATGCTCCTAAATATTCTGAATTCGCAGTGACTAAAAAGAGATCACTGGTTTGTAGTGCCTCGACCAGTTCATTTTCAGGATTTAAAAACTCTAGTTTGTACTTTTCGTTATGATCTGTATTTTGACCTAAGAAAACTTCGTTCCATAGGGTTTGTCCTCCGCTTTGTGTTGTATTGGCCAGAAGCCCTGAAGGAGTTGTAGAAGTAGTGGGTGTAACTCCGTTTTTATTTACCATTTGTTTTGCAGACAATAATGATGTATTAGTGCTTGCTTTTCCGATGTTACCTCTGCGGGTTTGACTGATGATTTGACTTTCAAACGTTTCAGTATCTGATTCAGAAAAAGAAGTGACTCCATTCCCTACGGTTAACCCCAGGTATGGAACTATCGGAAATAGGGTTGTGTTATCCGCAGTATATGTAAACCCTAAATTATTATGAACAAATAAATCCTGGTATTTATATGAAGAATTACCTTCTCCAAAAAGAGCCGAACCTTTTGGTTGAGATACATAGGTAACCGTATTGCCAGAAGTATTTAGTATAGTTGCCCAGGAAGTTTCTTTTGAATGAGTTAATAAAGGTGCAGTTGGTGATTCTGGCGCTTTTACAGATGAAGCAGCTTCAAAAGGGAATTTAGGTGCCAATGCTGCATTTTTAGAAATAAAACGAATGGTATCTCCTTTTTGACTCAAGGTGAAAAATTCTGTACCCTGTAGACCGCACATCATGTAGTATTCACCAGTGGTTGTTTCTTTTTGAAATTGAATTTCAAAATCTCCTTCGGGAGTAAAATGAAATTGTTCTGTATTACTATTATCATTAATAGCCCCTGTAGAAATTACCAGACGGGCGTTATATATATTGTTAGCTTCTTGTTTAGGTAATAGTGCTATTTCATTTCCGTAATTAGAAGTGAAATAAGAGTATAAGGTAGTATCTCTTTGATCGCTGTTTTTGCCGGTAAAGTTAAAATAAGTTCTTCTTGAGTTGTATGCAGTATTGATATTACATACAGAAGAATCATCATTAGGACAGGGATCAAAGGTTTCATTAGTAACATCTGATGGATCAATAACAACACTAAAACCAAGATAATCTCCTGCAGGAGTACTTTGAGCTAATGGTAACCATTCTGATAGTGAGTCTTCATCTCCTTCTTCTTCTGGAAATAAATATTGAAACCCCCATTTTAGATCATTTAAAAGAGAAAGCCTATTGATAAAAAAATTAGAAAAACGTATACAGCCACGTAACTCTCCCGAGAAATCGATGTATCCTATTTTGGTAGGAATAGTTTTTGGAGAGGAAGTTCCTGAAAAATTAATGACCAGATTACCTGGGTTACCATTAAGAGTAATTACGCTGGAAGCATCATCCAAAATGAGATCCATTCCATTTTGTATCGTAAGGTTTAAACTTGAGGTAAGAGGTGCTTGTAATCCAGTATTTAAACTAGAACCATCTGCACTAAGCCCCATGAGTGATGTGTTAGATTTGTCGATTTCATTGATGTCAATCTGTTCAAGCCATATCATTGCTCTATTAGCAGAACTAGAGGAAATTAACTCGTTTATGTTTTTTACAAAAATTTGAGCATCTGCATCATTTTCAATAGAAGGTGCTTGTGCAGAAAACACAAAATTTCCGTTATAATATGTATTACTCAGAGCATCTTTTAGGTAAATAGTACCATCGGGAGGATCAATACCTTCTGGAGTAACAAAAGCAATAAAACCACGATCACCTATTGCATTTTCAGCGATGTATAACTGATTGATAAACTTCTTAGAGAAAACTGTCATGTCTAACTAATTAAGATGGATAAAAGCGATAAGCCTTTCCTTGTTTTAAGAGAATATAAGAGCACTACTAGTTTGTTTTTAGACAAAAAAGCATAGATGATGATCGGGATAATTCTTCTGAAATTCAGGTGAGTAAAGACCTATACATGCATAGGCCTTTACTTCTCTGAATACACAAATTAATGCTTACTCCTGATCATAATGTATAGGAGATAATGATTGACCTGAACTATTAATTAGTAAACGTATAGGCAGCAGCCATAGTTTCCTGATTACTATTCCCAGTAGGATTATATCCACTCATGAAAATAGCTATAGTGTAGGTAAGGCCTCTGCCAATATTAACATTGTTAAAAGCTCCGCCATTATTACTAGTGATCTGAACCGCAGATAACGGACGAGCGTAGTAAGAAGGAGCTCCTGCTTGCCAGATAGCTGCCCAGGCACTATTACCTTTAAGATCGATTTGATTTGGGAAATTTTCCAAACCAAAAGATACACTAGTTGTACCAGGTTTTACGTTAACGATTGTTCCTTCAAAATTATTAGTAGGACTTGGTTGTCCAGCAGCAGGAATAAATGAAGAAGAACAAATGTTTCCATAAGTCTGTGCAGGATCGTTTAATGTAGGACCAACCGCATACCCAACAATGTAGCTATTGTTATTAAGGTCTAGACCATCAAAGTTTAAAGATCCAGCCTGAGTATTACTCGGTATGATCTTGCTTTGAAGTGGTGGTGTACCAAATGGTATCTCGTTACTGTTCTGCCATAATACTACTTGGTTCCCAAAAGTATTAGGTTGATTCCCCGAAAGAGTATCGTAAGTAATGTCAAGAGAATTGGCCGTAATGGTAGTAATCTCAATTTTTGTAGTTAATACCGTTGTTGATTTTCCTTGTTTTTCTAATGTTGCAGTACTCATAATTGTTTAGATTTAAATGTTAATTTTAGGTTTTAAAAATGTATCTATTTATCCGATGCCGGATCACTTGTGTTAAAATTTAATATGGCTGCAGCCGTGGTATTATCTGCTCCCATGAAGTATATTAAAGTATATTCAGTATCTCTACCCAACGATAAGTTGTTTAGCGCTACGATCCCTTGATTAGAATAGCTATCTATTTTTGTTCTAATAAGAGCATCAGGAGGTAGATTATATGGAGAGGCATAGCCTTTCCATAATCCAACCCAATTCCCATTTTCTTTGGGTAGGTAGCCAGAAAGAGTTTGATAGAAAACAGATAATGAAGTTTGTCCTAAATTTTCAATTCCAATATGTACATTAGACAGCGGTGCCTTGATACCTCCTGCACCTAGAATTGCACTGGCACAAATATTTCCTGTTCCAGAACCTACTCCATATCCGACTACATAGCTGTTATACGTAATAGTAAGACCATCTATAGTAACGGTACCACTTTGGGTATTAACCCCTATTTCTATCATTCTTATAGGTTCTACTGTCCAGGGAATAACAGATGATTCCCAAATAGCTATAAAATTTTTGTATGTTGATGGTTGATTAGCAGGAAGTCCAGAAAAGGCTACAGTAATTGATTCTCCGGTAAAACTAGTAATTTCAATCTTACAGGTATTGAGTTTTGCCGTTTCAATTGCTACAGCAAGAGGTTGAAATTCTTTCAAAGCAATAGTATTAATATTAGAGGTATTAAATTTCACTACAGGACAGGATGCTAAAACGCATGATGACTGATTTGGGAAATGTAAAAAGAGTATAATTATACTTAATGATATAATTCTCTTAGTAGTAAATCCGTAAAACCCCGGTTTAAAGAAATAGTTGAAATTTATTAGCATTGCTATTTACTTTTCGATTTGTGTGTGTAAGTTGGTATATTGAGTATGAATGTACTCTTGTACTAAGATACCTTTAAACCAAAACATTTCCTATAGGTATAAACCCGTGTTTTTTAAGGATTTACAGGGGTGTTTTTAGGGATTAAAGTAAGGGTTTAACCATAAAAAAGAAGGGAAAAAAGGATGGTTGTTGCTTAAAATCAGAAGGTTTGCAATTATTCTCGATAAGAGACAGTACTTTTCTTAAAAGTGAAACAATCATGACAGAAATTAACGAACTGTCATCAAAAACTAAATATTTATAAACTGAAAAAAAATAAGTTGAAAAAAACTAAAAAAAGAGAGTTTGATTATATAGTATTGGAATGCACTAAAAATCGGGAATTATATATTCATTCTTAAACCTAAGACTCATAAATCACAAAACAGGTGCTAGATGAGACCTGGTATTTGAATTTTGTTCCTTTAAGTAGAATCCGAACTTAAAACCCACCTCTTCTACATATACATAACTTTGTATGGAAACATCATAGTTAATAGGAGCATTTAATTCTTTCATGAGATCTATAATACGGTAGAGTTTTGTTTTTGAAATCCCCAGACGAGATGCTAATTGTTCTGGTGATCCTGTGGCTTGTAAACGAGTGAGTTGATCTATTCGTTCTATAGTTTTAATGTGTTTAATAATAATACCCATAACTAAGTTTTTCTTTTATGATTACTGTTTTTAATCCACTTCGATTTTGATCTATGACAAATTTTTAGCTTTTGTTAGAATTCAAAATTTTCAACTTCTTTAGAGTGGTAGTATAGGGAGTAATTCAATTTTATAGTACTTAATACAGGTGAAAATGCTTTTTTGTTCATTTTTTTGTATATTTGGTTGTGAGCAATACAAATATAGTTTAAAATATTAAACTAAACAAGTTTTAAGTTTAATATTTTACACTTATTAATGAGTGTCAATATATTTTTAAACTATAAAGTTTATAATGTTAACTTTTTAAGCATGGATTTACAAAAGATTAAGGAAATAGCAGACGAAAAAGGTAAGTTAATCAAGGATTTGATTGAAGAGACGGGAATTAAGAAAGGAACTCTTTTCAATTATATGAAAGGGAAAACGGCTATTACTTTAGAAGCTTTTCTAAAAATATCAGACGTTTTAAAAGTTCCGCCTTTAGAATTATTGGCTGTAGTTCAAAATATTAAACTTAATAATGATACAGCAGAAATGATTCATGATATGGAATCTACTAGTGATACAGAACAGATCAAATCGAATTCTATTAATGTTATGATGATTCCTTTGGTAAACCAATATGCATATGCAGGATATTTAAGCGGTTTTGAGAATGAAGGTTATGTAGGAGAATTACCAAAAATGCCATATTTAGCAGATAGACAATATAAAGGTAATTATGTGTTTTTTGAAGTAAAAGGAGATTCGATGGATAACGGTAGTTATGAAAGTTATCTAGAAGGTGACCTTATCCTTTGCAGAGATGTTAGACAGGATTTTTGGAGTAGTAAATTACATATTAATAAATGGGATTTTGTAATCGTGCATAAAGAAGAGGGAATTCTTTTAAAAAGAATTATAGAGCATGATGTTGAAAAAGGAATCCTAACCCTACATTCTTTAAATGAATACTATGATGATATCGAAGTGCATCTAAAAGATGTTGCAAAGATTTTTAATGTTGTAGACGTAAGAAGGCATAAGAATAGACGATAATCATGAGTTTGTTTTAAAAATTCTTTTAAACACAAAATGTAGGTATTGTTACAATTTCCTCATTTCTTAATAACCTTCATTTTTGTTAGGATTAAAAATATAGAAATCGATTCAATTAATACCCAGAACTCTTTAGTTACAGGGGTATAATTTTCAAATATAGATTTTAGTTCTAATACATGTTTTTCCTTGCCAATCATTTCTTTTTGTAATAATTTTTTCAAAAAGAGTAACTCATTTCTTAAAACTAGAAACGGAGGTTAAATTAAGTTAATCTTTTTAACGTTAGGTTTACGATTTGTCATTATTATAGTAATGATTAAATAATGTTTCTATTTTACTAATATTAAAATTTATGTACAATTTTGACCAGTAAATTTAGTATTAGTAAAATTTAAACTTAACAAATGAAAAGTTCATTAACACTTTTTTCAGTATTATTTTACTTTTTTTCTACGGTAGTCAGCGGTCAGGAATCTAGTATTAAGGGAATAATTACAGACGGTCAAACCCCGCTTCCCGGAGCAAATATTATGCTTCAGGAAATTCAAAAGGGGGTAGTAACAGATTTTGATGGTAATTTTGAAATCATCGGAATTCAGGAAGGACAATATAGTATTGCTATTTCTTATCTTGGTTTTGAGGATAAGGAGATTTCAATTACAATACATCCAGGGGAAATTAAAAATTTAGGGAGTATTGAACTCGTTGCTTCTGCAGAAGCTTTGGATGAAGTTGTAGTCACAGCTTTGGGTATAGAGAAAGAAAAAAAACGATTAGGTTATGCGGTACAAGAAGTGCAGGGAGATCAACTTACAACGGCAAGAGAAACTAATGTTACTAATTCATTAGCAGGTCGTGCAGCCGGAGTTCAAATAACAGGAGGAGGATCAGGTGTAGGATCAACTTCGTTAATTACAATACGCGGAGAAGGTTCACTTATCCCGGGTAATAACTCTCCTTTGTTTGTAGTAGATGGTATCCCGATAAGTAACCGTACTGTTAGTAATCGGGCCGAAGGAAACCTTGAAACAGATTATGGTAATGGAGCACAGGATATTAATCCAGATGATGTTAAGTCTATTTCTATTCTTAAAGGGCCTAATGCAACTGCTCTTTATGGATCTCGAGGATTAAATGGGGTGGTTTTAATTACTACGAAGTCTGCCGAAAGAACAAAAGGGCTTGGAATTAGTTTTACGCAAAATGTAACCTTTGAAAATGCATTAAGAATACCAAAATATCAAAATCAATACGGCCAGGGTGCTGGAGGAGAATTTACCTTTCTTGATGGATTTGGAGGCGGTATAAATGATAATATTGATGAGAGTTGGGGACCACGTTTAAATGGACAGTTGATTGCTCAGCATGATAGCCCAACAACAAGTGGTTTTAGAGCAGGAGATTTTGCAGTAAGACCAAGAAATTCTGATGGTACTTTTGCAGATGAAATTATCCTAACACCATGGAAATCTAATCCTGATAATATTGAAGACTTTTTTAAAACAGGATCAACAATAACAACAAACCTGGCTTTAACAGGAGGGAATGAATTTGGGAATCTAAGACTTTCCTTAACAAATTTAGAAAGTGAGGGCATTCTGCCAAATACAGATTATGACAGAAGAACGTATGCGCTAAACGGTTCTTATAATTTAACAAAATGGTTAAAAGTTTCTTCATCGGTTAACTACGTCAATAGCAAAAGTAATAATCGGCCAAACAACTCTTACGGTACAGAGAATATCATGTATTTATGGGTTTGGTTTGGACGCCAGATTAATATGAATTCACTTCGCAATTACTGGCAACCTGGTCTTGAAGGGAGGCAGCAGTTTAATTACAATTATAATTGGCATGATAATCCATTTTTTACATTAAATGAAAACACAAATGGATTTGATAAAAACCGTGTTTTTGGTAATGCTAGGGTAGATATGAATATCACACCTAGTCTATCTCTTATGTTACGTACAGGTGTTGACTATTTTAGTGAACTACGTGCCAGTAGACGAGCCTATAGTACACAGCGATTTGCAAAAGGACAATATCGAGAAGATGATATTTTCTTCAAAGAACAAAACACCGATTTTCTCCTGCAATATAATAAAGCCCTAAATGAAGATTTTACCATGGGATTATCTGTGGGAGGTAATACCAGAGAAGAAGAAAATCGATATAAACGAATTAGTGCAAACTCATTATCAGTCCCTGGAATTTATAATTTCGAAAATTCGGCAGAACCATTGTCAAAAACACAATTTAATGATAAGCGTAAAATCAATTCATTATACGCATTTGCCAATTTTTCATATAAAAACTTTCTCTTTCTGGATATTACAGGAAGAAATGATTGGTCGAGTACATTACCTAAGGGTAATAACTCATATTTCTACCCATCTGTCGGTCTTAGTGCTATAATATCTGATATGGTAGAATTACCAGAGATGTTTTCTTTTGTA
Source organism: Aquimarina macrocephali JAMB N27 (assembly GCF_000520995.1). GTDB lineage: Bacteria > Bacteroidota > Bacteroidia > Flavobacteriales > Flavobacteriaceae > Aquimarina > Aquimarina macrocephali. Next base: position 35,272 of record NZ_JACA01000042.1, read on the forward strand.
AAACTTCGTGGTGGCTGGGCTGTTGTTGGTAATGACACCGATCCTTATGCGCTTAGAAACACATTTTCGTTTAATGAGCCTTTTGGTAATTTTCAACGTGTAAATGCGTCAGATATATTGCGCAATGAAAACTTGAAACCAGAAGAAGCTTCATCAACCGAAGTTGGAGCAGATATCCGTTTTTTTAATAACCGTTTAGGTTTTGATGTTACATATTATAAATCTACAGTAAAGAATCAAATCCTGACTTTACCTGTGTCTAATACTTCTGGATTCGAATCAAGGATTATTAATGCGGGTGAAATCGAAAATACTGGTTTTGAAGTTGTGTTAAATGCTAAGCCTATAAAAAGTAAAAATGGATTTACATGGGAAACCAATGTTAATTTCACCAGCGCACGTGGTGAAGTAAAATCTTTGATTGATAATTTAGATACGTATGAGATATCCTCTAATTATGTTAATGTACTAGCCCAAGTTGGAGGTAGAATGGGAGATATTTACGGTACAGGTCTGGTAACGGTAGATGATCCTAGTAGTCAATTTTTTGGTCAGGTCGTACACAATGAAGATGGCTTTTCTGTGCGAGATCCAAACTTAAAAAAATTAGGAAATTATAATCCGGATTTTACTGTAGGTTGGCAGAATACATTTAGTTATAAAGGATTTAATTTTGGTTTCTTATTTGATTGGAGACAAGGAGGAGAAATCATGTCTAGAACAACCCTGATCGGCGGTACTTCGGGAATGATGGATTTTACCGCTGTTGGAAGAGAAACAGGAATCATCTCAGAAGGTGTTATCCAAAATGCAGATGGAAGCTATAGACCAAATGATGTAGTGCTTTCTGGACGAGATTATTATTGGTGGCGTTATAATCGTGGAAACGAAGAAATAGGGATATTTGATGCCTCTTTTCTAAAACTACGAGAAGTACGTTTAGGGTATAACTTCCCTCAAAAAATTCTTGAAAAGACTATCATTAAGAGCCTGTCATTATCATTGGTAGGTAGAAATTTAGCGCTATGGACAGAAAACCCTCATTTTGATCCAGAGACCATTTCTTTCAATGGAGGGACTATCGTGCCAGGAGTTGAAGATATGGCATTGCCAAGCTCCAGAAGCTATGGGATTAATCTAAATGTAACTTTCTAAAGTAAAAAAGATGAAAAAATATATAATATTAGGAGTAACGATATTGATATCAGTGCTATCATGTACTAATGATTTTGAAGAAACGAATGCTAATCCCAACCAACCTGAAGAAGTAAGTTCAGATTTATTATTATCTACAGTTATCTCTACTGTTGCTAATAGAGCAGCACAATCTGGATGGGATAGAGGAAATATTGTAGGCCAGTTGACAGCAAAGATCAATTTTACAGGTTTTGACCGTTATGAATGGGGCTCAGAATCTGGACTGTGGAATGAATACTACGGGATTCTTCCGGAAATTGACCTTATTTTAAAAACTTCATTGCAAGAAGAGACCAAAAACACAAGTTACGAAGGGATGGCATTAATCCTTAGATCTTATGTCTTTTCTATTCTAACAGATAACTGGGGAAGTATTCCTTTTTCGGAAGCGATAGATGGTAAAGACGGGAACTTCACTCCCAAGTATGATAATCAACAAGATATTTATACTGCAATTCTTCTGGATTTAAAAAAGGCAGAACAACAATTGGCAATCGGACAGCCTATCCTTGGTGGTGATGTTTTGTATGGAGGCGACCTTGAAAAATGGAGAAAACTGGCAAACTCTTTAAGACTTCGCTATCTTTTAAGGATTTCGAACAAAGTAGATGTTTCTTCAGAGATGAAAGAGATAGTAGATACCGGTGTTTTTATAACAACCAATGCAGATAATGCAGCGGTATCATACCCAGCAACGACACAAATAGATTCATGGCCTATAAGTACTGGTCGAATCGGTGGATTTGATGAACACCGACTTAGTGAAACCAGTGAGAGCATTTTAAAACAATTTAACGACCAACGTCTATCAAAGTGGTTTCAGCCCACAGATAACCCTGATGATGATCCAGGTCTTTTTGTAGGATTAACTAATGGATTGAGTGAAGATAATGCATCAACTTTTAATGGGGGTGCCAGTAATGTATCAAGAATAAATCAATCATTCTTTTATGATTCTCCAAATAGTGTAAAAGCCGCAATCATACAAGCAGCCGAAGTACATTTCATACTTGCAGAGGTTGCGCAACGAGGCTGGGTTACGGCAGATGCCAAAACATTATATGAAGATGGTGTGAGATTATCTTTTGAGTACTGGGATGTTAATCAGGATGTTACTGCTTATCTTGCACAAACTGGTGTAGCATATGATGATAAGTTGGAAACAATAATCACTCAGAAATGGTTAGCATCATTTTTGGTCGGTCTTGAAGCCTGGTATGATTTTAGAAGAACAGGGTTACCTTCGGTAGTTGTTCCGGGACCAGATAATGTAAACAGTGATCGTGTACCTGTACGTTTCTTATATCCTGATAGCGAGCAAACACTTAATAATGAAAATTATGAGCAGGCAATTTCCCAGATGGGAGGCAACGATATCAATATAAAAGGCTGGTGGGAGAACTAATGATCACAAGGTTTTAGTTAAGTGATATTGTAATTTAGACTAACATTTAAGAAAATAACGAATGAAAAAAAATATAATCTTTATAGTCGTTTTTGCTATGCATTTGTTTGCAGTTAATGGTAATGCGCAAAAAGAAAATTCGCCAAAAGTAATTTTAATCACTTTGGATGGATTACGTTGGCAAGAACTTTATACTGGTCCTGATTCACTATTAGTAACGAATAAGACATATGTAAATGATACGACGAAGCTAAAAGCAGATTTTTGGAGATCAGAAGCAAAAGACCGAAGAGAGGCTCTAATGCCATTTTTTTGGAAGGATATTGCTTCTATGGGACAACTACACGGAAATAGAAATGCAGGAAGTAAAGTCAATCTAACGAATATGATGTGGTTTTCATATCCGGGATATAATGAGATCTTAACCGGGGTTGCCGATGATAAGAATATCAACAGCAATAAAAAGATAAATAATCCAAATAGAACGGTATTGGAAATAACAAATAATCTGCCAAATTATAAAGGAAAAGTAGCAGCTTTTGGAAGCTGGGATGTATTTCCGTATATCGTAAACGAAGATCGCTCAGGAGTTCCTGTTAATGCAGGTTTTGAGGCCGCCAAAGGAAACAATCTTAGTCAACGAGAAGTATTTTTAAACCAGTTACAGGATCAGACTCCAAGCCCTTGGAGTACGGTTCGTTTAGATGCTTTTACTCATCACTATACGCTAGAGTATATGAAGAAAAACCATCCTGATTTAGTCTATATCGCATATGGTGAAACAGATGATTTTGCTCATGACGGAGACTATGAAGCTTATTTAAAAGCGGCTCATAACACAGATGGTATGATCAAAGAATTATGGGAGTTTACCCAACAGGATTCATATTATAAAGACAATACCGTCTTTATTATCTCTACAGATCATGGTAGAGGAACAGAGCCTCTGGACACCTGGAAAAGCCACGGAACAAAGATAAAAAATGCTGGACAAGTATGGATTGTTGCTTTCGGAAAAGGAATAACTGCTTTGGGAGAAGTAAAAAATACCGAACAGTTGTACAGTAACCAAATAGCTGCAACAGTTGCTGCGGTTATGGGAAATGAATACCCTGTTGAAAATGCGGGGAAACCGATTGAGAGTATAGTGAAATCAAAAAAATAACTATATATCAATCAGTTTAATCAAAAAAGAGGTATTACATAAACTCTAACTCTTATTCTTGAATATCTAAGTGAACTCTCAAAAAATACTTTGATAATTATTTACTCATGTATTAGAGGTAGATAATAAGCATTTTGCGAGAAGTTTCACTTGGATTTAAGAAACATTCAGAATTTATCTTTCAAAAAACGACGATTACATATCATTCTTTGATTGTTATTTATCACGAAAAGACCTTTTCTGTAACAACTTAAGTAAATTAACATCTTTACTATAAATATGGTACATGATGAATCTTAAAACTCCGTTTTCTGTAATATTGCTTTCTATTATTGTGTTGTTCCTGTCATGTGAGAATACCAAACAGGCAAAATCATCTAAAGAAAAAGTAGAATTACCCAACATTGCTTTATTAGGTACATTCCATTTTGCTACTACTTCAGATTATTCATCAATGGATCTTGATGATTTTAAGTCTGATAAAAGACAAAAAGAAATTCGTTTGCTAATAGAGGCACTTAAAACATATAAACCAACAAAAATTATGGTTGAGTATCCTTACAGAAAAGAGGATAAACTCAATGATGATTATAAAGAATATCTTAAAGACATATATGCTTTAACCATTAATGAAATTGATCAATTAGGTTTTCGTCTTGCCAAAGAGTTAGGGCATCAAAAAATCTATTGCATAGATCAAAAAATGTCGCTTCCTTTTGCACCGTTGTCTAAATATGCAGAAAAGTATGAAAAGCAAAAATTTGAAACTTTTCTATCAAGTATTAAAGAAAATGATAAACAAGATTCCAAACGTTTAAAAACAACAACATTATTAGAGTATTTTGCTTATAAAAATTCTAACAAAGAAGATTTAAAAAATAAAAATCAATATTTAAAAGGAACTGCTCAGTTTGTTTCTGATTCAACTTATATTGGAGTAAAGTTTGTTTCGAAATGGTGGGAACGCAATTTTCATATTATGGCTAATATTGATATGCAAACACAAAAAGATGATAGACTTTTGGTTATTGTAGGAGGAGCCCATCGAGCTGTTTTGAAAGATTTTTATGAAGATAGAGAGGATGTTGAGTATGTTGAAATTTCGGATTACTTAAAATAAAGTGTTTTAGATTTTTTAAATAAGGTAAATGAATATTGTTGTTTATGTTATTGATTGTAATATACTTAAAATCAATTGTTTATGTGTTTATCTCTAAATAAAATATAGCATAAAGTAATTAATACTTTATTAAATCGTTTAGTGTTTAACCCATAAGTATTAGAGTTTAAATGTTTAAACCACTTCGGTATTTATCTATAAAATTTCAAAATAATATTAGGTATGTATTAAGTAACACCTAGTTAAATATTCACGTCATTTTTTATCCAGTTTCCGTCATTTAGTTATTTCAAATGATAGTTAGTTTTGCATTAAAATTTATTTAGACCAAATAAAAATAACTATGCTGTCGGAAACCCAAATTACCCTTAAACCTGACCTTGCGGTTGACTACCTTTTTGATACTCATTCTAAACACGAATACGAAGAGTACATACAAAAAACTGTTCAATATATTAAAACCTTTTTGGATAATGATTGTTTCTATAGCGGAGAATCCGCAGAAATGCTAAAGTCCCGTAAAGAAGGTATTTCTGTAAATTCACATGCCAATTTAACATTAGATCAGGCATTACGAGAAATCAAGGATGTGTTTCTTGATCATGCAATTTCTTTTCACCATCCTCATTACGTAGCGCATCTTAATTGCCCTGTTTTATTACCTGCATTAGTAGGGGATTTAATAGCCTCATCTGTTAATACAGCTATCGAAACCTGGGATCAAAGTACATCTGCTACATTAATAGAAAAAGAGATGATTCGTTGGATTTGTAACGAAATGAATTTTCCTGCAGAATCAGATGGAGTTTTTACCAGTGGTGGTACACAGTCTAATTTCAAGGCACTTTTGATGGCACGAGATCATTATGCATTTACACATTATGGTATCAACCTAAAAGAGAATGGGTGGTCTGATGAGGTAAGTAAGTTTCGTATTTTTTGTTCAGATAAAGCACATTTCAGTATCAAAAAGAATGCAGCTTTATTAGGTATGGGATATGATTCTGTAATACCTATAGATACCGATGATAAGATGAAGATGAAGGTAAATGCTCTGGTACAAGCTATAGAAAAAGAAAAACAACAAGGCAATATTCCAATAGCAATAGTTGCTACAGCAGGAACAACAGATTTTGGAAGTTTTGATCCTTTACAAACCATCTCTAAAATTGCAAAAGAATATAATATCTGGTTTCATGTAGATGGAGCATATGGAGGATGTTATGTCTTGACCGATACCCATAAACATATGTTTAAAGGAGTCGAATATGCTGATTCGATGACTATTGATTTTCATAAAACCTTATTTCAGCCGGTATGCTCTAGTGCTTTTCTGGTTAGAGACACAAAATATTTTAAATATATTTCTTACTACGCAGATTACCTTAATCCTATAGAAAATCGGGATGAAGAATATCCAAATTTGATTGAAAAATCTATTCAGACTACCCGACGATTTGATGCTTTAAAATTATGGTTTACTTTAAAAGTAACCGGAACTAAAACTTTGGGAGGATTTCTGGAAAAAGTACATTACCTGGCCCGTGAAGTTTATTATATCATTAAAGATGATATTTATTTTGAAGTAGCACATCAACCAGAACTAAGTACTCTTGTGTTTCGATTTAAAATCCCTGGCGTATCCGATGAAAAAATATTGGATGCAGCAAATCTGTATATTAAAAATACACTTTTTAATGATGGTAAAGCTTCTGTAGCAAGTACCAAACTAAATAATAAAACCTACTTAAAATTTACCTTGTTAAATCCGAGAACGACAAAGGAAGATTTGATAGAGGTTATTAAAATGATTAAAGAACAAGGATTAATCTATGCCACAAATAATTAAAACAACATATGATGAATGATACTAAAATAATAGATTTTGTAGCGGTAGGTATTGGTCCTTTTAATCTGGGATTAGCTTGTTTGACCGAACCTATTAATGAGTTGGAAGGAGTTTTTTTAGACAAAAACTCTAAGTTTGATTGGCACCCTGGGATGTTGCTTCAGGATACCACATTACAGATTCCGTTTATGGCAGATCTGGTGACTCTGGCAGATCCTACCAGCCCATTTAGTTTTTTGAATTATATAAAAAAACAAGGGCGGATGTATTCTTTCTATATAAAAGAAAATTTCCTACTACTTCGTAATGAATACAATCAATATTGCCAATGGGTGATACAAAAATTACCCAACTTGTTTTTTAATACCGAAGTAACTCATATACAATATAATGAAAAAGAAGAGTACTATGTTGTTACCTCGAAATGCACACAGACTGATGAATTAAAAATATACAAAGCAAGAAAACTGGTTTTAGGAACAGGAACTCAACCTTATGTTCCAGAATGTTGCAAACAATTAGAAGGAAAAGCATTTCATTCTTCATCATATCTAAAGAGTAAAACAGTAGTACAATCCAAAAAATCTATAACCATATTAGGTAGCGGGCAAAGTGCAGCAGAGATTTTTTATGATCTTTTGCAAGATGTTGAAACAAAAGGATATCAATTAAACTGGATTACCAGATCTCCAAGATTTTTTCCATTAGAGTATTCTAAATTAACTTTGGAGATGACTTCTCCAGAGTATGTGGATTATTTCTATAATCTACCACAGGATAAAAAGGATCATTTAATTCAAAATCAAAAACATCTCTTTAAAGGAATTAACCAAGATCTAATTGCAGATATCTATGATATGATTTATACCAAGCAATTGACTAATGATGTTAAGATATCATTGCGTACTAATTCTGAATTGACCACAGCAGAGTATAATGAAAATCAAAACACTTTTGATCTTGAATTACACCAAATTGAACAAAATAAAAGATACTGCCATCAAACAGAAGCACTAATATTAGCAACTGGCTATACCTATCAGAAACCAGAATTTGTAGACGGTATAACAGATCATATTAAATGGGATGATAAAAACAGATACGCTGTACATCGCAATTATAGTATTGATAAGAAAGGTAAGGATATCTATGTGCAAAATGTAGAATTACATACTCACGGGTTCGTAACTCCAGATTTAGGAATGGCATGTTATCGCAATTCTTTTATCATTAAAGAACTAACAGGAAAAGAATATTACCCGATAGAAAAACGTATTGCTTTTCAGCAATTTGAAGTAACCCAAGAAGAAGAAATTAATACGGAAGAACCTGTTTTAAGGTAAACCACAAACCTTATAGGGTGCTAAAATTAAGTTCAGCACAAGCCTGTGAGGTTTATAATTGTAACTCTACAATGACTTTAAAAAAAATCCTTATCCTCATGACTCTGGTAGCGGTAGTAAGCGATTATTTGTTACACCCTTTTTACCCACAGTTTTTTGAAGCTCGATTTGGGGTTACAGACCCCAAATATGTAGGATATTATTTTGCAGCTATTTGTTTTATGGTGATGATTGCATTTCCGTTTTGGGCTTACATATCCAAAAAAATGGCCGAGCTTAATATTTTGGTATATACCCAATGTATTGCAGGAATATTAGCATTATACTGTTATTGGACGACCTCTTATATTAACTTCTGGATCATATCCTTGATTATGGTAATATTTAAAGGAAGCTATCTTTTGGTATATCCCTATATCTTAAAAATTATTACCAAAAAAGAACATACAGGCACCATCGGGTTACTCTCTGTTGTTGTACATCTGGGAGGGATTTTAGGAGCAGTGATTGGCGGATTGACAGTAGACCTTGTTGATGCCAGTTATATTTTTCTGGTGATGGCTGCTGGAGATTTTATGCAAATGGGAATAAGTATGTATGTACTGCGTAGCAAAAAATATGATACAAATAAAATTATTGAAACTCAATCAACTCTTGATGCTAAGGATAAAATTATTCCCCAAGGTTTTATCCTTAAGATTGGGTTAGTAACAATGGTCTTATATTTTAGTGATTTTCTAATCCGTCCTTTTTTCTCACTATACTGGGAAAGCCTTTCTGATTATGATGGTAAATTAATTTCTGGATGTATATATGCTATACCTGGTTTTGTAGCATTAATTGCCCTTTGGATTAATACAAAGCATATTCCGAAATATAAAAATAAGAGTATCCTATCGGCATTATTCCTGGGAATGATAGGGCTAATACTTCAAGGACTCCCTGTTGAAACGATTGTAATATTGGGAAGAATTATTTATGGGTGGGCGATTTTTCAGGGAGTTGTACGTTTTGATGTATTATTGTTTGAATTCAGCTCTCCGAATTCTTATGCTATTGATTACAGTAAAGTGCATTTTTTTCAGAATCTGGGAGTATTACTAGCTTCTTTTTCGGTTGGAATTTTGGTGGATCATCATGGATTACAAATTCCGTTTAGAGTAGCATTAGCAGGTTTTTTGATCACACTCGGAATGTACTATTTCATATTTCACAGAACAACATCTAGAACACGAGTAAAAGACCTAGCAAAAACATAAAGATTTTATATGTCAGTTCAAGAACATACAAGTTTAATAACACCTGCAAAAGAAGGATATGAGTTTTCATCGTCTTATATGGGCTTTGGGGATATTCATATACGGCATTTTGATATTGAAACAGATAGTACTGTATTACACGATTGGGTAAATCGGGATTATGCCGTGTTCTGGGGTATGCAACAGAGTTCGGTCGAGAAAGTAAAAGCCGAATATGCTAAATTAATTCTACCAGATCATTATGATATTTTTGTTGGTGTATATAAAGAACGTCCCGTTTTTGTATTAGAACGTTATCATCCACAACAAGATCTTATCGGAAAATACTATCCGGCCCAGAACAATGATTGCGGGATTCATATTATAGTAGCACCATCATCCGAAGGTAAAATTGAAAACTTCACATGGTATATGTTTGATACGATCATGAATTTTGTTTTTCGGGATGAAAAAGTACATCGAATTATAGTAGAACCCGATATAAGAAATAAAAAGATGTTTGCGATTTGCCAACGTTTAGGATTTCAGCTTGATACGATTGTTGAGCTTCCGCATAAAACGGCACAACTCGCTTTCTTAACCAGACAAAAACATAACCAACTTAAATTATTTCCACAAATCCATAAACGAAGTGCAATGAATACGTTAGACAACGCCGTTTCGCCCCAACAATCGGTATCCCATATACAACCAGAGTTATGGGTTAAAGTAAATACTTTACTAATCAAAAAAGCAATATGTGAATTTAGTCATGAGCTACTTATACAAACCAAAATAGTAGAAAAACTAAGAGATGGTTGGAGTATGTATACTCTGGAAGCCGATAACCCCGAGATTAGATATGAATTTCGAGGAAAACAATTGGCTTTAAATCATTTATGGATTAGCGAAGTTTCTATTCAGAAATATGAATGCGGAAAATCGGTAAAGCTAGATGCTATTTTGTTTATCAAAGAGTTTAAAGACAAATTAGGGATTGATACTACTACAATGCCTGTATATCTCGAAGAAATTATTAGCACCTTGTATGGAAGTGCTTTTAAACATGTAAAAAGAAACCCTTTAGCAATAGATTTGGTCTCTGCAGATTTTCAGACTATCGAGCAATCAATGATGGAAGGTCATCCTGGTTTTGTAGCTAATAATGGCCGAATAGGATTTGATAGTAGTGACTATAGATCGTATGCTCCCGAAGCCGGAAATTCTTTTTATCTCATATGGTTAGCAGGTCATAAAAGTAGTGCCGTATATGCTGCTATCGAGGATTTACCATATGAAGTCTTAATTCAACAAGAATTAGATTCAGATACAATTTCATCATTTAATACTGTAATAAAAAATAAGGGTTTTGATCCAGATGAGTACTACTTTATTCCGATGCATCCCTGGCAATGGTTTAATAAATTAGCTAATATATTCTCTCCAGAGATTGCCAAAGGAAACCTGATTTGTTTGGGTTATGGTCCGGATCAATATCTCGCTCAACAATCGATACGTACATTATTTAATATTTCGAATCCCCATAAGTTATATACCAAAACAGCTCTCTCTATCTTAAATATGGGATTTATGAGAGGATTGCCTTTATATTATTTGGGTACAGCTCCAAAAATGGCAGTTTGGCTAGAAGAATTATTGTATAATGATCCATACATCATAGAAACAGGATTTAAAATGCTGGGAGAAATAGGTTCTGTTAGCTATGTAAATCCATATTTCAAAGAGTTCGGGCCACATAATGACTATAATAAAATGCTGGCGTCATTATGGAGAGAAAGCCCGATGGGTATGATCGACGAGGGGCAAAAACCAATGACAATGGCTGCTTTTCTGCATATTGATCAAACCGGCGAAGCATTACTACCCAAAATTATTGCTGCTTCAGGATTATCCATATCAGAATGGTTACATGATTATTTTAAGGCATATCTAAGTCCGCTAATACACTGTTTTTATCATTTTGATTTGGTGTTTATGCCTCACGGCGAAAATATCATTATGGTATTAGAAAATAACATACCGGTAAAAATATTAATGAAAGATATTACCGAGGAAGCTTGTATTCTTAGCCCGGAAGTTAAATTGCCAGAGCATCTGAAACGTATGTACGCTCCGGTTCCCGAGGATGTGAAATTACTATCAATTTTTACAGATGTTTTTGATGGCTTTTTTAGATTTATGTCACATATCCTGGTTGAACACGCAGGATATTCTGAAGAGAATTTCTGGGGATTAGTAGCAGAAAATATTCAACATTATCAGGAACGTTATCCAGAAAAGGAAACCAAATTTAAACAATACGATCTTTTTGCGCCAGAATTTCATCTATCGTGTCTTAACAGGCTACAATTAAATAACAATAAACAGATGATTGATCTGGATGATCCTGTTGCATTACTTCAGTTTGCAGGACGATTACAAAATCCTATTGCCGCTTTTAGAAAAGAAAAACCCAGCTCTCAAGTATAAGATTCCTTTTTATGAATAACGCTGTAATCATACCAACCACTATTTTTTCTAAAACTATTAAAGGTCTTGGAGATATACATTTACGTCTTTTGGATATAGAAAAAGATACCGAAACTATTTACGATTGGGTCACCAGATCTTATGCTACTTATTGGGGAATGCAAGAGCATACTTTAGAAGAAGTAAGACTTGCATATCAAGAAATAATCGAATCAGATCATCATGATGCTTTCATAGGTATACTAAATAATCAACCAATCTTTTTAATGGAACGTTATCACGCCTTAAAAGATCCTATTTCAGCATACTATAAGGCAGAGAAAGGAGATTGTGGGATGCATGTTTTGGTTAGTCCTGTCAAAAAAAAGATTCCAAATTTTACCTGGCATGTGTTTTCTACTATTCTCGAATATCTGTTTAGTGACTCTCAAACGGATCGCATTGTTGTAGAACCAGATGTGAGAAATGAAAAAATTCATACACTTAATAAAAGGGCGGGATTTAAATATCATAAAGAAGTTGAATTACCTCATAAAACAGCAGCATTAGCTTTTTGTGATAAGAAAGGTTACGAGAAAGCTCTCTTACTAGAAGAAGATAAAAATATAGTACATAAAACTAAAACCAATGACTAAGTTAGATATGGTAATCCAACCAGAAGTTAATCTTGATCATCTAAGACTCGATGTTTGGAAAAAAGTAAATCGAGCCCTTGTTAAAAAAGCAATTAGCGAATTTACGCACGAATTGCTCTTACAACCAAAACCTCAGTATCAGGAAAAATATTGGGGTCATTATATTTTGGTTTCTGATATACCAGAAATTACCTATGAGTTTAAAGCCAAAAAACGAAGTCTTGATCATTGGCATATTGATGAGAATAGCCTTGTTAAAAGACAAAATGGAAATCTGGTAACTGTAGATGCTATACATTTTATTTTAGAATTTAAAGATACTTTGGGGATTCCTGATGATATGTTACCTACTTATCTCGAAGAAATTACCAGTACCTTATCTGGTGCGGCATATAAATATCACAATAAAAAATGCTCTTCAAAAGAATTAGCACAATGTAGCTTTCAGGTAATAGAACATGCAATGACCGAAGGACATCCTTGTTTTGTGGCTAATAATGGGCGAATAGGTTTTGATGCCGAAGATTACATTAAATATGCACCCGAAACCGATAATTCGTTTCAAATTATATGGCTGGCTGGTCATCAAGATAAAGCGACATTTACCGCAGTAAAAGGATTTGAATATAAATCACTAATGAGGCGAGAATTAGGTGTCGCTACCATAGCCAAATTTAATAATACATTAGAAGAATTGGGATTAGATATGGAATCCTATGTTTTTATACCCGTTCACCCCTGGCAATGGCATAATAAGATCATTCACATTTTTGCTGCAGATATTGCAAATATGGATCTCGTGTTTCTGGGAAAAGGAGAAGATCAATATTCTGCGCAACAGTCGATAAGAACGTTATACAATAAAACTACTCCTGATAAATTATACACCAAAACAGCACTATCTATTTTAAATATGGGGTTTATGCGAGGTCTTTCTCCATATTATATGCAAAGTACCCCGCATATAACCACTTGGATAACCGAGTTGTTTAAAGATGATAAATACCTTAAAAAAGCTGGCTTTACAATGTTGGGCGAAGTTGCTACGGTTGGATATAGAAACCTTAATTATGAGATTTTGGGCAAAACAAATCCTCATAATAAAATGCTTTCAGCCTTATGGAGAGAAGCTCCCGGATCTAAAATCAAAGAAGATCAGCAAGTGATGACCATGGCTGCCTTTTTACATATAGATAATGATAATACTTCATTATTAGCAGAATTGATACAGGCTTCTCCATTTGATACTTCAACCTGGATCAAGAAATACCTGCAGTGTTACCTGGCTCCTTTATTACACTGTTTTTATACCTATGAGTTGGTTTTTATGCCACATGGGGAAAACCTGATTATGGTGATGGAGAATCATGCTCCTGTAAAGATATTAATGAAAGATATTACCGAAGAAGTAATCGTTTTTAATTCAGAATTAAACTTGCCTGAAGAAGTAAAACGATTGTATACCAAAACTTCTGATAAGATGAAAATACTTTCAATTTTTACAGATGTATTTGATTGCTTTTTTAGGTTTATGGGAGATATACTTGAAGAATATTGTGAATATCCTGAAACGTTATTCTGGGAGTTAGTTGCTGATTGTGTAAACACATATCAAGGAAAACATCCTGAATTAGAACCACAGTTCAAGAAATATGATCTTTTTGCACCAGAATTTGACAGATGTTGCCTCAATAGGTTACAACTAAGCAATACAAAACAAATGTTGAGTCTTGCAGACCCTATAGAGAGTTTACAACTAGTGGGAACCCTTATAAACCCTATAGCAGAGTATTGTAAAAGTAGAGTAAGCATTCCCACGCTATAAGTAACATATAAAAGAAGATCAGTTTAATCTATTTTTTCTAACAAGATATGAACGAAACAATTCAAATATGGTTAGATAAGTTTCAGAGTATTTCTGGAATTATTATTATAACTCTTGTGGTTATAGAATGGATTATTCTATTTATAACCAGGAAAATAGAAAGCCATAAAGAGGGCGTAGTAAATATTGTATCCTATATATTAGAATCTATTCCATACATTTTTTTTGGTAAGATTGTGATTTTGGGAATAATGATGTGGGGGTATGAATATCGCTTATTTACCTTGGGATATGAATGGTATATATGGATACTAGCCTATTTTTTATATGATTTTATGTTTTATGTATTGCATTTTATAGGGCACAAAATTCGATTCTTTTGGTGTATCCATGGGGTGCATCATACCGCAGAAGAAATGAAGTTAACAGTAGCAGTACGAGGGTCATTTCTTATTTTTTTACATATGCCACATACAATATTATGGCTTCCCTTATTAGGATTTGACCCATTTATGATTTTTATCATAGAGTTAATAGCAAATCTATATGGACTTTATGAACATGTGAGCGAAAAGTTAGTCGGTAGACAGCCTTGGTTAGAGTGGATTTTTATAACTCCTTCTTTACATAGGGTACATCACGCAAAAAATCATAAGTACTTAGACACAAACTATGGAGAGACTTTTTCTATTTGGGATAAAATTTTTGGAACCCTACAGGTAGAACTAGATGATGAAAAACCAGAATATGGACTAATGGGAGATAGTATAAATAGTGAGAGTTTATGGCAAATTCAGTTACTATTATGGAAAGAACTTTGGGCCGATATGAAGACAGCAAAAAAATTATCGGACAAATTTAAATACTTGATTATGTACCCAGGCTGGAATCATATTGATGGAGGTAAAAAAGCAAGTGATTATAGATCCGAAGCATGGATACGAGACGAATTAATAAAACGAGTACAAAAAGAAGTATAAGCGTAAAGATAAATGAGAAATAACAATAGAATTTTAGCCATAGATCTAGCAAGGGGAGTAAGTGTATTGATGGTAATCATAGTACATACCTTATGGATATATGGTGATATATCTACACAATCAAATACTTGGTTAGGAGGAGTAGTTCATTTTATAGGAAAGGGAACTCCGATGTTTTTAATTGCAATGGGGGTGTCATTTACCTTATCCAGAAATCAAAGTATAGTATTGTCTATAAAACGTGCATTATATATTCTGGCAGCAGGATATATAATGAACTTTCTGAAATTTGTTTTACCCGTTTTAATCGGCACAATGCCAGATGCTTTTATAGAAGCCTATGGCTGGACAGCTCCTGTTACCGTAGATAACATGATTTACATGCTGCTTACAGGTGATATATTACAACTTGCAGGAGTTTCTTTATTATTTATGGGAATTATAAACAAATTTTCGAAAAACAAATATGTACCATTAATTATTGCATTTACAATAGCTGTAGTAACCAAGGAGGTACACGGTTTCCGATTAGGAATAGGAAGTGTGGATTATATCTTAGATCTAATGTGGGGAGCAGAGTGGAATGTATATTTTGCTGTATTTCCTTGGTTTTCTTTTATACTCATTGGGGTGTTCTTTGGAATGTGGTACAAAGAGAAAAATAAAAGTAATGCATATATATTTAAAAGAATGTTTGTAGCGGGCGTTCTTTTGATGCTGACTGGCGGAGGGTTGTGTTTTTATAATTTTGAATATCACTTCGGAGATTATTTCCATTTAGGACCAGGCGGAACTATTTATTTAGCAGGATTCAATTTAGTCTTAATGTGGTTGGCGAATATATTGGTGACCTATATAAAAACAAATAGAGTTTTTGAGTTTTTATACTACTGTAGTAAACGAGTAACCACGATATACATCATTCAATGGGTGATTATTTGTTGGGGAATGGGAGCTTTAGGATATCAGCAATTTGGTATTGCAGGTGTTTTGATTTTGATTCCTCTTTATATAATGCTAACACTCGGAATCCAAAAATTACTGTTTGATAAGCCGTTTTGGTCGAAGAAAACAAAAAAACAGAATAATATCACAAAGAATTCAATATCCCTACAAAAACCTTAATATCATGCGACAATTTGATTGTATTACAGTAGAATATTTTAAAAGCCATGAGCTTTTATTATGGAAAATCAAAGATACAGGAATGCCTAATTTTTGTTTAAAAGGATTGGAAGAATTTAAAGAATTTACATCTTGGGTAAAGGATTATTTTTCACACCCTGATCGTCCTCTTAAATTCATCGTTTCGGCTTCAGAACATAAAGGAATTTATAATATGGGAGGAGACCTTCAGTTTTTCTTAGAAAATATACAATCTAAAAATATAGATAATCTAAAAACGTATGCATATTTATGTATTGATGCTATTTACAATATATATACTTCTTTTGATCTACCTGTATTAACGATCGCATTGGTAGAGGGAAATGCATATGGAGGTGGATTTGAATGTGCATTAGCTCACGATTATATTATTGCAGAAGAAAAAACGCAGTTTTGCTTACCAGAAAACAAATTTAATCTATTTCCGGGGATGGGGGCCTATAGTTTGTTATCGAGAAAACTTAGTGCAGGAGATGCTGATACAATTTTGAAAAGCGATAAAATTCATAAAGCAAGGTATTTGCAATCATTGGGGTTAATTGAAGAATTGACCGAAAAAGGAGAAGCAATAGTATCTTTACACAGTTTTGTGAAAAAAGCATCCGAAAGATTTAACTTTGAATACCATCATGTAAAAAGCAAGAAAAATGTTTTTCCATTACAAAAAGAAGAACTTCTAAGAATCACAGATTTATGGGTAGAAGCATGCATGAAGATTAGTACATTTGACCTTCGCAAAATGGAAATCCTCATAAATGCACAATCTAGAAAAGTAAAAGTAGAAATCTAATGATTAATTAGCTTAAAACAACTTCTTCTTCTAAAACTAGATAAGGTTCTAATTCTAACTTTAACTGATGGATCCATTTTTCTAAGCGTTCATCGCTTAATTGAGATTCATTATCATGATCCAATGCAAGCCCATAAAAATAATCTTCTTTTTCTTCTATGATAGCTACAGAGTCTGTAAATCGATATCCTTCTATGGGCCAATGTCCAATAATTTCTCCTCCGTTTTCTAATACGACTTTGGCTAGTATTCCAATACCATCTACAAAGTATTCTCCATATCCTATTTGATCTCCCAAACCATAGATAGCTACTACTTTATCAGTAAAATCAATTTCTTTAAAATCATCAAAAAAGGCCTCCCAATCACTTTGTAGATCTCCGTCATACCATGTTGATAATCCTAAAATCAAGACTCTAAATTGATCAAAATCTTCTTTAGATACATCATCAATTTCTCGCACGTCTAATTCTTCACTATCCCAAAGGGAAACAAAATCTTTTGTGATGTCATCAGTACATCCTGTATCTGACCCATAGAACAAGCCTATTTTTTTCATAATGGTTATAATTAAATATTTCTACAAAAATATATTATTTTTAATTATTCTAAATAAAAATAATGCAATAAATTTGAATATCAAAATTTGATAGATATGTATATTTTAGATCCATTATATTGTAATAGTACTGGTACCGCTTATACGGTGAAAAAAAATAATGAAGAAGAGGTAAAGCAAAAAATACAATTACAAATAGGTGATATTGCCGTTTTGATGAATAGTAAAGAAATAAAAACATTTCTCACTGTTATTCGCTCTGCCAGAAAAGGATGTGAATGTGAAAACTGCGATAATAAAAACTTTTATAAAACCATAAAATGTAATACTCCTAAAGCAGAAATTAATTTTAAGTTGACTCCAGAAATTTTGGATGGATTAGAAGAATTAGTCTTAGGTGTTTTATTTCACGAAGAATATAATGATATCTTAGGAAGTAATCAGATAAGTTAGTAGGTCAAGTTTTTTGGGATGTATAAACATATGCAATACAAAGTTGTTTTTACCGTATTGTTTCTAATCCTCTTTGTCTATACTTTTTGGGCGTAATACCTTCGAGTTTTTTAAAAGCTGCAGTAAAATGAGTAGAATTTTTGTAGCCTACTAATTCTGAAATCTCATATATTGGTTTTTTTCCATGTTGTAATAATTTTTTGGCTTTTGTCATTCTCAAATTCAAAGCATATTCAAAGATTGTTGTACCAAAAACGCGTTTAAATTCTTTTTTAAGGATAAAATCATTAAGCCCAACCATACGAGTTAATTCGTGAACAGAATATTGAATGGTCAAATCAGAATTTATAATAAACTGGACCTCATATAGCTTTTTAATAAGGTTATCCGTATTTGAGACCTCTGTTTTAGTATTCTTTTGTATATCTAATTGTAGGGAGAGTAATTCTAGCACTTTTGATTCCAGGAATAAGCGCTTTAATAGTCCCTGTCGGGTATCGGTTAATAGTTCTGCA
The DNA here is from genome assembly GCF_000520995.1 of Aquimarina macrocephali JAMB N27. Classification (GTDB taxonomy): domain Bacteria; phylum Bacteroidota; class Bacteroidia; order Flavobacteriales; family Flavobacteriaceae; genus Aquimarina; species Aquimarina macrocephali. The sequence goes on from NZ_JACA01000042.1 coordinate 54,003, forward strand.
AGTATTTCCTGAGTTTTGGTACATAAAGGTTTTGTGAAATCTTTATCCTGTCTTTCTAATTCATATTTTTCACGGATTCCATACTCTGAGTCGAGTTTATGCTTTTTGATAAAATCTGGACTCATCCTGATTTTAATCTCTTTAAAGTATTTGTTCTTGTGATATTTAATAGAACCAGAAGTTTGGGATATATAAACAAGATAACTTTCCTGGCTTTCATAAATCAAGTCATAATTTTTTCCATCAATTTTAATGATTTGTTCACCATCAATTAGATAAGAAAGCTCTAGGGCATTTATCACATGTGTCCCATAAACATTAAAATCCTTGTTTAAGGATACATCAAAAATAGCTATATGTAATCCGCCAAAATGGTTATACTCTAAATAGCCATCTCCATATTCGGGCAGGAATTGAAATTTTTTTGTAAGTATACCACAGTGTTCCTGGGTGTTAATTAGCTCTATAATAGTATCTAATGTGCATTTATTTTGATGATTTGAGTTTGTTGTTTTTGACAATTCTTTATTGCGTCTTTTTTTATCCATGATGCGTCATTTTTCTCTTTCCCTAGATACTAATTTTGCAATTAAATTTATTTAGACCAAATATAAATAATAATATAAAGTCTAAACTAAATTGTTTAAAAAAAATTGTAATGTCAGTGATTATTTTAAGAAAAAACAGTTGTCTTTTTTTTCTGTTTTTATACGCAATGGTCTGTAACGCTCAAAGCAGGGTAACAGGAGTAATTTTGGATCAAGATTCTAATCCGATTCCCGAAGCATCTATACAAATTTTAGAACTCAAAAACACAGGAACTGTAAGTGATTTTGATGGTAAATTCGATATAGAAATACCTTCAGGATCATATACTTTAAGAGCCAGTTTTGTAGGTTTTAAGAAATATATAAAGAAGATAGTAGTACGTAATTCAAAGATTACATCCCTCACTATTGTGTTACAGGAAGATATAAAGGAATTAAGTGATGTAATTATAAAGGGAAAATCTAACGCTCAAAATACAAGAGAAAAAGCATTTGAAGTTGAAGTTATACAAACCAAGGGGCTTAAAAATATAAGTGTAGATATTAATTCAATTTTAATGACTATTCCTGGTGTTAATGTAAGACAAAGAGGAGGTTTGGGTTCTGGTTTTGATTTTTCATTAAACGGTTTATCCGGCAAACAAGTTAAGTTCTTTATTGATGGTATTCCTTTAGAAAATTTTGGAAGCTCATTATCCTTAAATAATTTTCCTGCCACATTGGTAGAGAGAGCAGAGGTTTATAAAGGTGTTGTTCCTATATATTTAGGAGCAGATGCTTTGGGAGGAGCAGTAAACATCATTACAAACCAACGCAAAAATGATTTCCTGGATGTATCCTATGATACAGGTTCTTTTAATACACATCGCGCTACCATAAATGGACAATATTATAGCAATAAAGGCTTTGCTGTAAAAGTTTCTTCTTTTTATAATTACTCTGATAATGATTATAAGATAGATGATATCGAAGTAAGAGATGAACTGGGCAATGATACAGGAGTTAGACGCGATAATGTAAAGCGATTTCATGACGCATATAATTCTCAAATGATCAGCCTGGAAACTGGTTTTGTTGACAAAAAATTTGCTGATAAATTATTGGTTGGTATAACTGCATCTGCCAATAAAAATGAGATTCAACATCCCATTGATCCCCAGAATCCCTTTGGCGAAGTGTTTACAGAGAATAATGTAATTAAAGCTTCTGTCACTTTTGAAAAAGCAAATCTACTCAAGGAAAAATTGAAAGTAAAATTGTATGCCTCTATTGGTCAAAATAATGACAAAGTAGTAGATACTTCTGCTCGAAAATATGATTGGTTTGGTAATTTTATTGAAAGGGGAGACCAAAACTTAGGAGAGCTTGAATTTAGTAAAACCTTATTTGAGTTTAAGGATAATACACATTTAATTAATGCTTTTGGGAGTTATAAAATCAATGACAAGAGTAAGTTAAATATTAATTTCACCAAGAATTATGTTAAAAGAAAAGGTGAAGATCCTGCCAGAGTTGGAAGAATACCTTTTAATGATCCTCATATTATAGACAAAAATATATTTGGGGTATCATATAATTTGGGCTTGTTTGATGATACCTGGAGTACTACGCTATTCGCTAAAGGATATTTGCTAAACTCAGAAGGTATTATTGAGGATTCATTTACTACTGTAGAAGCAGATCGTTTTACTAAAGTAGAGAATACATTCGAAGAACTAGGGTATGGGTTCGCATCTACCTATAAATTTTCTGATCATGTTCAGATAAAAGGTTCGTTTGAGAAAACATTTAGGATTCCTGATGGCTATGAGGTGTTTGGAGATGGATTTTTATTGAAATCAAACCCCGAATTATTACCAGAAGAAAGCTATAATGCAAACCTGGGAGTTCTTTTAAACACAGATATTAATAAGTTTAAATTGCGTTTTGACACTAATGTTTTTCTTAGAGAATCAGAAAATTTTGTCGCAATTCGATCTGAAGGGATTTTTTCTAGATTTTATAATACTGCAGCAGCCAGAAGTACAGGAGTAGAAGGTGAAATCAGAACATTATATAATGATATTCTATTTCTTGACCTTAACGCAACCTATCAAAATATTATAGATCGCAATGTAGGAGATAATTCTGGCGTTGATTTTCTAAAAAACCAACGGATTGCTAATATTCCTTATCTATTTGGTAATGCCAGAATTGGATGTAACTTAAAAGATGTTTTTTCTACAAACGACCAAATAACATTCTCCTGGGGTTCTTACTATGTACATGATTATCCACTTACCTCTTTTGTAGAAGGAGACCCTAATGATAGGGATATTATACCAGAGCAACTTTCGCATAATGTACAACTAGGGTACTCCTTTAAAAAGGGAACCTATAATATCTCTGTACAAGCAAGAAATATAACAGACGAGAAAGTGTATGACAATTTTGAAATACAACAATCCGGAAGAGCTTTCTATGTAAAATTAAGATACTATTTAACAAATAAAAACTAGTAATAATTATAAATCACACCAAAATGAAAATAATAAATTATATTAAATATTTGATGCTGCTAATAGCAGTATCAATACTAGCTACTTCTTGTAGTAGTGATGATGATGGAGAACTTATAGATCCAACCCCAACTTCTGTTTCTAAATATGTAGTTGGCTTTCAGGCATTTCCTGTTGGAGATGCATCTCCGGTAGATTATATTTTAGAATTACCATCATTGGCATCACTTACTACTGGTGAAATCTCTGTAGAAGGACAAGGAACACCACTAAAAGGTTGGAGATTTTTTCATAACGTAAAAAATACGGTTTTTACTGCAGGGTATTCAGATGATGACAAATGCATAGCCTATGGTTTAGATGAGGGCGGTAAATTGATAGAAAAAGCAAATTTTGCTTTTCAATCTACTTTAGATAACTATGCTGCTATAGATGATAAAACACTATTGGCAGTAGAGCTTACATATAGTGGGTTATCTGATAAGCGATTTCATATTATAAATGCAGAAACAGGTAAATTAGAAAAAATAGTAGAGCATCCTATTGATATTGATAAAGGTGATGGTACTGCAAAAAATCCAGGAACGATTCCTTGGGTAACAGGTATGGTTTTAAGAGATGGGAAATTGTTTGTTTCTTATCATAAATGGATGGCAGATGGTTCGTATATAACACCAGATGTGAATAGAGCCTATGTAGCAGTTTTTAAATATCCCGAATTCGAATTAGAAAAAATAATCTATGATGACAGAACTAGTCCGATAGGAGTTAACGGTCATAGCACAGGAATTGAAAAAACCGAAAATGGAGATATTTATTCGTTTTCAACTTCGGCATTAAGTGCTGGTTTTACTTCTGCTACAAAACCTTCAGGTATTTTAAAAATTAAAAACGGAGCTACAGAATTTGATAAAAACTATTTCTTTGATGTAGAATCTGCACCTAATGGAGGAAAATTATTCTGGATGGATTATATAGGAAATGGTAAAGCGATCGCCAGAATTATTATGGATGATACTGTTGGACCTTGGGGTGTATTTAAAGAAACAGGAGATTTTTTCAAACTGGTAATTATTGATTTAGATAATAAAACCGTTACCGATGTACAAGGAATACCAACCCATGCAAATCGATATACTTCTCCAATGTATGTAGAAGATGGTAAAGCATACCTTAGTAGCTATGCAGGGACAGAAACACATGTATATATTGTAGATCCAAAAACAGCTACTGCAACCAAAGGCGCTAAAATACAAGGATTAGCACTTAAAGGAATTTTTAAAGTAACTAACTAATCTAACCTTGTGGGAAGAAGCACTCCTGAACAACTTGGTTTAGGAGTGTTTTTTACAATTTTAATCAAAGTATAACGCAATAGAGAATGAGAAAAATAACAGGATTAGTAATTATACTACTATTATGTACTACAAAAACTTTTGCACACTTCTTTTGGATAGAAACCAATCCTAATGGAGTTATAAATCAAGAACACGAAATACGTATCTATTTTGGAGAGTTTGCTAGTGGGGTAATAGAAAAAACAGACGGTGAAGTATTTCAAAATGCACAACATTTTACACTTTGGGTTGTGGATCAGCAAGGGAATAAGATAAAACTAGAAACCCAAGCAAAATCATCTTATCATGTAGCTAATTTTATTCCAAAATCAGAAGGTACGTATTCTATTGTCTTAGATAATAAGAAGTATAAGGTTTTGGATTATACTCAATATGATTATGGTATTTTTAGACCACAATATCATTCGGTTGCTAAGGTAGAAGTAGGAAAAAATACGGTACATAAAACGGTTGCGGTAAATCCAGAAAGTATAGCGATAATCGATCTTTCTACAACACCTGAACAGGCTAAACTTCAAATACTTTTTAAAGACAAGCCTCTGGCAGAAGCAGAAGTTACACTATTCATAAAAGAGGATTGGTCAAAAAAAATAAAGACTGATAAGAATGGAATGATAACATTTAGTTTACCTTTTAAAACCCGATATGTGATTGAAGCAACACACGAAGATAAAAAACCGGGAACATATAATAATGTAGCATATCAATTTACCTGGCATTGTGCAGTGTATACAATCAATTGATTTTTATTAGAAAAGGCTATGACTATGACCGAAAAAGAATTGAAAGTAAAACAGGAGATACGGTGAATAGAGAATATACAATCGTAAAACTCACTAAATAATCCTATTAGTCAATACAAAATTAGAAAGAGAGAGTATACTTTTATAAAGTAACACTCTCTCTATTCATAGATATATTTAGGGGTAACTTCGAGTCAAATTTTGTAAGGTTATCTTATGCCTTAGGCTGCTAAAGCTGGAGTAACCATTCCGGATACTTCTATCGTAGGCTCAGTGATTTCTTTAGAAAATGAAACCTGTAAAGATTGTAGTACATTATAATTAAACCATATAGATAATAATTGGTAAGGAATTTCTAACGAATCTTTTAACCCTAATTTAGAGTCTTCCATATGAACCCATCTTTTAAGTGGTTGCTCATAAATTTTATTCATGATTTCGGTTTTACCAAAATGCTTTTTCATTTTTATAAACATTTCTACATCAAATAACCATCTGCTAAAAAAGCTTTTGTTAAAAATTACAGGAACCAGATCAGCTTTAAACACTTTGGCTCCACATTGTGTATCTTGAATAGACAATCCCAAAATGAATACAATAAGAATATTAATAAGTTTTGAGATCATTGCTCTAATACCATCTTTTTGGATATCATCTGATGCATTTTTAGCTCTTGAACCAAAAACAAAACTTAAGTTTCTATTGGTTTTTAATGTTTTTAAAAGCCCATCAAAATCTTCAAAATCTGTAGATAAATCGGCATCGATAAAACCAATAAATTCTATATCACCTCTACTATGTAGATATCTGGCACCGGCTCTTACTGCTGCCGCTTTTCCAGAATTCTTTTTGATATCAATAACACTTACTTTAAGAGGGTTATGAGATTGAATGTTCTTTAATACACCTACAGTATTATCTTTACTTCCATCGTTTACAAAACATAAGTGAAAATCGTTTTCTTTTTGTATAAAGTTTAAAAAAGCAGTTACATTTAACCTGTTTTCTTCGTTATAGCATGGTATGATAATTCCCGTTTTCATAATGGTAGTTTTTTGAGGTTTATATTCCAAAAGTAGCCACGATATGCACGCTACAAGTAGGTATTTCGATGAGTAGAATATTGCTATCGATGAATGGTTTTTATCGAAAGACATACCATTCGTCTATACTCATATTAGAAGGCTCTGGTTCTTGAAAACCAATGTTTTGAGGGGTTCGAGATTACTCTGAGTAGGTCGCGGGTTTCTATAGAAGTCTGATTTGTAGTCAACCAGAACCATAAACTGCTAATTTTTAATTTGCATTCTTTTTAGAGGTGTTCTAAACCGAAACCTTTGTCGTATATTTAAATCGAAAACTATGGCGAGTCTTTATGGATAAAACCACAAATAAGTATTTGATAAGTGCATTACTCATCGGAGTGGTTTTTCATGGTACGACTATTTTTTTTACGCTAGAGTCTACATATGATGCGTTAATTCATTTATTTTTTGGAAATCATTACGCCAATAATTGGTTTGAACCCTGGAACTATAGTTGGTATACAGGTTTTACAGTAATGGGATATCCACCATTGGTACATCAAAGTATTGGGTTGTTCTCTTATATTGGAGGGCTTAAATTTGGTTTGTTTACTGTGGCTATTATAGCCATCATTCTTTTTATAACAGGAATATACCGTTTTGCCCTGGTACTTACCTCTAATAGAAAAGTTGCTGGATATACAGCTATACTTGCAGTGTTCTCTTCTGCTTTTATAGAAACACTACATATTTTTGGACAATTACCCAGCATTATAGGGCTGTCTATCCTATTGCATGCGTTACCCGAAATTTATCTATGGCTTAAAATTGGGAAATATAAATATTTATTAAATGCTTTGAGCCTTTTAGCGGTTACAGTGACTTCTCATCATGTAACTCCAATTTTTGGGATGGTATTCTTCATTTTTCCGCTTATAGGTATGGTAATCATGGATGTTTCCAAAGAAAAAGCGGGTTCATATAAAGAAATTAGGTTTTTGATGTTCTTGCAAAGCTTTCTTTCTCTTTTTAAAAGAATTGTAGGTTTTGGTTTTGGATCACTACTATTAATTATTGTTTGTATTCTTCCCTATTGGATTAATACTAAGAATAATCCGATTACTCAAGTACCCATACCACATGGATCCAGAGATAATTTTTTCGAAGTCACTTCATCGGGATTAATATTCTTTTTGATCCCATGGGGGATTTTGTTATTCTTATTACCTTATATATGGTATCGATTCTACAGTAAGCGGTATTTGTTTTTTGGGTTGTCGATAACACTTTTAACGATCTTGGGAACAGGAGGAACGACTCCAATCCCCAGAATAATGCTGGGCGAAAATGCTTTTAATATCCTAACGCTAGACAGATTTACACTATGGGCCTCTATTATGGCCTTGCCTATGTTTGGTGAATTTAGTTATCGATTTATAGAAGGAGATTTAAAACAAAAAATTCAAGAAAGATACGGAAGCGTGTATCATAGAGTTTTGGGAGGATTATTTACGGGAGTTCTTGTTTTTACAACGTTTTTTACGATGAGCCTGGGATACTTCAGACCTTCGCAACCGCAAAAGATTAAAATGCTACCTATTTTAAATTTTTTAAGCCAGGATCAACATGATCAATGGAGATACCTTCCTTTGGGGTTTGGAGATCAGATGGCATGGCTTTCTGCTCAAACTAAAGCAATGACGGTTGATGGCAATTATCATTCTGCCAGGAGATTACCAGAGTTAACGACCAGAGCGGTAGAACGCTTAGAAAATTCAAAATTTAGAGGAGTAGAAGGCATTGGCTCTCTGCAACAATTTCTTACTGTTCCCGAGAAATATAATTTAAAATATGTGTTTTCTAATGATAAGTTTTATGACCCTATCTTATATTTCTGTGGCTGGCAGAGGCTGCGACAATTAGAAAACGGGATTATGGTTTGGGAAAAACTAAATGTTCCTCCGTTATCCAGTATTTTACCCAAAGAAGATGTTCCCACGTTTCAAAAATTAATGTGGGGTTTAATTCCATTATGTACTGTATTATTGGCATTTATTATTAATATACAGTTGATATGGATACATGCTTTAAAAGCTAAACATAAAAGTTTTCCTGTATATTTTAAGTATGGAATACACTATAAGGGATTTCAAAAATCAATTTTTAAAGCATCTTATCTATGGGGATTCCTAATGTTGATTTTTACGGGATATGGTTTTTATTTGATATACATAAAAAATGTAAAACAGATAAGCCCTGTTAATGTAACAGAATCATATTATGATGCATTGGATTTTAAAGAATTTGAAAGGGCATACTCTTATCTGGATCCGAAAAGTGATAAAACTATGGATCAATATATGTTAGAGGTTGCGGTAACAGATGGACTATTAAGCTCATATGCCAAATTAGATGAGATTAATGTAGACATTATTGCACAAACTGATAGTACGGCCAAAGCTAAAGTAATTACTTATTGGATCACTCCATTAGAAAAAATAGATAAAATATTTTATCATAAGTTGATAAAATATGGCAAAAAGTGGTTTGTAAAGCCATTACCATATGATTTGGATATTCCTCCGGATCAATTATTTGCAGAAAACATCACTGCTTTTTATAATCATGGAAGACGTAGAGTTAGTTCTGAACAGACCTACCATGAAGATGTTCTTAAACAACCTGTATTAGAGGTGTTATCGGCAAAAATTATTGAATGTAGAGATCAATATAGCCTTATAGGCGAAATACAAAATATCGATAATATACCAGCAGATGTTGTAATCACTGGCACATTATATAATAGTAATGATGAAAAATTAGCGAGATACAATGCCAAACATCAAATGAAACATAAATTAATGCCTAAGGAAATTACTAGTTTCCGGATTAATTTTGAAGGAATTGCCTGGATAGATAAAGAGGACCATAAGCCTAAGACTTTTGACCCTGATCAGTTTACAGCAATGAAGTTTGATGAAAAACCTGCTAAATTCAACTTGCAATGTGCAGGAAATGTAACAACAGTAGATTTATATAAAGGAGTTGCAATTAATGAACTCTCTATAAAAAATGATCATGTAGAAGGAGTTTTATTTAACTCTGGACTAGAAGAGGTTACCATTCCTTTACTGTTAGTTTCTTATTACAATAAGGATCATGAACTAGTATGGGTAGATCATCAATATTTACCAGAAGGTATTCGCCCACAACGTAAACAATATTTTGATTATCGATTGTTAGATTTATCAGGGGTAAATACTATTAATAAAGATTTGAAAAACGTTTTTGTAAATGGACTATTAAATACTTTAATTAGTAGTAAAGTGGTTCCTAGTAGAAAAGTTGAACACCAATCAGCACAATTTTTACCAATAGAAGGAAAAGGGTTTAGTTATATTAAATTTGAAATTAATACCTATATCGGAGCACCAAATTAATGAAGCTAAGAAAGAAACATATTATTCTACTACTGCTAGAGTCATTAATTTGTACCATAAGTATAGCTTTTACGACTGTTCTAGAAAAAACAGACGAAGTTTCTGCAGTGTTATTAACCAAAGAAAGAGTGTTTGAAGCAGGAAATACTATTGTGTTAGATTTTAAACTTAATACGCCTGTTAGGACTCAACTTTTTATACATTCTTCTTTTGGAAGTAATGTAATCGATTCTGATGAACAGAATACAGCTCATTTTGTCGTTCCAGAGTTTATGGCAAAGAAAAAAGGGTTAGTATCGTATACCTTACTTGGTGGGTCAGGGAGTTTATATGAAGGTGAAATACGAATCATACCTAATACCAAAACAAAAGTGCATTTAGAATCCTATATTGGACCTCCTAGTATCATAGCAGGAGGAGAAGATTATACAATGCAAATTATCGTTCCTACTGATTCTTATGATAATCCATTGCCGGATAGTACAGCAGTATTGATCAGGCATCAATTTTTGGATATAGAAAAAGAAAGCATATTGCAAAGCAAAGATATGATAGGCTGGATAAACATATTCTCTTATGAGCAATCAGGACGAATATTATTGTTTTCGAAAGTTGGCGGGACGGTTTCTAAAGAGTTTTCTGTTGAGGTATATCCTTCGTTACCAGAAAATTTTGAGATTAAAAGTAATCGAAAACATGCATATGCAGATGGTAATCAAATTACAGAGTTTATTACTTCTATCATAAAAGATGAATATGGCAATATAGTAAGTGATGGCTCCCTTGTTAAATTTGTAATTAGAGATGCAAAAGGATTACTATTGCATACACAAGGAAGTACTGTTAATGGCCAGGCGGTAGGTAAAATTTTACATCCCGATCACAAAGATACGTGGCAAATTAAAGCCTATGTACCAGGAATGGCAGAGAGCAATACATTAACTATAGCATATACTCAGGTTTTGAATGATTTTGAAGTGAAATTTAACGATGATAATCGAGAGATTACTATTGGGCCTCTGATAAGTTTTATGGAACAATTGATCCCCGATGGAACTATAGTAAAGATTGATATTTTTAAGGATAATCAAAAAATAGAAACCAGAATTAAGACTTCTTCACAAGGGATCGTTAGATTCCTTTTACAGGATGGGTTTTATGTTTCTGGGAACTATGATATTCAAATCAAAGCTTTAGGAATACAAAAAGAATTTAAGAATATAGCACTAAAATGATAAGCTGGAATAGAAACATATATAGATCAATCATCATCATTTCTTTTGTTGGAGTCATTATATTAATACTCTTTGGTATCAGCCAGACATTATCTTATCTTACTACAGGAGCAGATCGAACTTCGATGCTACATCTGGCTTTACATAAAGAGCAAGTGTATTTACCCAAATTAAAATGGAAAGACACGATTAACCCCGGGCGACCTATAGAAAAACAGACGTTACAGGATATAGAACAAGATTACCTTAATGCATGGTATATACGCAATGCAGCATACCAAACTAATAAACAAGAGGGAATAGAGGATTACTATACTAAAAGTGCACAGAAACATATTGTTACATCATTAGTATCCAACAAAGAAAAAGATATTGCTATACATAGCACCACCACTTCTCATAATGTAGCATTAGATTTTTATAGCGCAGATGGCCAATTAGCAGTTATAACAGATACAGGTGTAAAAGAATATCAAAGAGTTTATCGCGATAATGAACTACTATTAGAAACAGAGTTGCAATCAGACTATCAGGTGATGTTAATGTTAGAAGATGGTTTTTGGCGAATACGCCATATGGTAAAAGAGAAAAATTATTCATCAGATCCTGTAATGCAAACCAATAACTCGATTAAAGTTATAGGAGAAAAAATATTTGTAGAAGATAAAGAATACCAGATCAAAGGGATTAACTACTATCCACAGAAAACACCATGGGATATGTTTGGTGATGATTATGACATTAATGTCATTGGTGCCGATTTTGATGTTATTAAGAATGCAGGCTTAAATACGATACGAATTTTTATACCCTATGAAGTTTTTGGAAAAGCTAAGGTGAAAACAGAAAAATTAGAAAAACTTAAACAAGTATTAGATAAGGCAGAAGCCAAAAACCTTAAAGTTATTGTTACATTATTTGATTTTTATGGGGATTACTCTGTATTGGATTGGACATTAACCCATCGCCATGCAGAACAAATTGTAAGTGTTTTTACAAATCATAACGCTATCCTTGCCTGGGATATAAAAAATGAACCTAACCTGGATTTTGATAGCAGAGGAAAAGAAAATGTATTGGCCTGGCTAAAAGAAATGACTCGTCAAATCAAACAATTCGATCCTAATCACTTGATTACTATAGGGTGGTCTGATACAGCATCTGCTAGTTTACTACAGGATGAAGTAGATATTATCTCTTTTCATTACTATCTGGACATCAATACTTTTTCTGAAGCGTATACTACAATGAGTGCAAAAATTGAGAAACCTATGGTTTTACAAGAATTTGGATTATCTTCTAGCAGGGGACTTTGGAGTCCTTTTGGTCCTTCAGAAAAAGGGCAAGCCAATTATTATAAACAATTTCAAGAGATCATTAAACAAGATAATATCCATTACCTCTCCTGGACTTTATATGATTTTGATGAGGTGCCTAGTGCCGTGGTAGGTAAATTACCTTGGCGAAAACATAAACAAAAATACTTTGGGTTTATTGATCGCAATGGAAATAAGAAACCTGCTTTTGAGTTTATAAGTAAGTAAATTTGAACCGACGCAGTTTTCTGATATCAAAATGAGGTCAATATTACTCATCCAATGATAGGCATTGAAACATATAAACAGATATTACCCTAAATATTTAATTTTGAAGGATTAACTTTTTATTCAAAATTAAACCCTCATTGCTATAGACAGAGATAATGTATAATCCTTCTTGTATACCTTTAAAGAGATGCTTTTTAGAATTACTTTCAAGATTAGCTTCTAATATCTTAAGTCCTTTTAATGAATATAAATAAATTGTGAATTGTTTTTCTTGATCTGTTTCGATAGAAATCGATCCATTAGAACTCATTGGGTTTTGAAATTTGATAGCTACCTTATCTGTAGATTCATTGTTTATTTCAGAAACCACATCACATCCAATAAATTGATTTTGACCATAAAAAGTAGTATTTGGCGAAAAACTTATATCCCGATCGATTATAGAATTATTATAAATGTCTACAACCTTAAAATCATAAGGCCCTAAATTTTGATCATCTCTCCAAGTGATTACAAAAAAATCATTACTATTATTCTTTGCACGAAACACCTCTTTGAAATCATTGTTTTGATACCTGAAATACAGTTTCTTAACGGTCGATTTGGTGTTTACAACCATTACTCTCTTTTCTGATGCAAAGGAACTTTTGGAATAATAATACCCCATATTTCCCTGTTCGGGACAAGTTGTGATTTTCCATGTAACGTTAACATTACCCAGGAGAGTATCTCCCAGTTTGGCAAAAGTCTTTTTATGAATGTCTAATCCATGAGTACCAGATTTATCCATTACTTTTACAATAACACTGCCTTTGTTGGAACTTACTTTTAAACATGTATTACAAAGTCTTTCTGCTTGATAATCCGTAGCTCTAAGTGCAGCATATAATGTATCATTAGCCATTGGGGAGTATCCACATGATGTAGTAGCATTTGTCACGTGATGGTACTTTGCCACTCCTGACCAAACCCTATTGTCACATTGTTGGGCAACCACGGAAAGACTAAATAGAAAAAACAATAAAAAATACTGGGAATTAAGCATATAAATTACGATTAATTTGAAGTGAAATAGAACCTTGTGTATAAAAGAATATTTAGTAAGCTTTAATAACTAACTCATGCCATAGATTTATAGTATAATGCTATGCGTTTATTTCTTTTTTTAAAGGAAATAAAGGGTATGAATTGAACCTTATATTAAACATATTCAAGAAAAAGAAAACAAATTGAATTTAACCAGAATACATTCGCATAATAGCAACTATTATACAAAGCTATTTAAAAAAAAACACTCTATTGTTTTTGCAATAGAGTGTTTTACAGTTACGACAAATCATTAAGTTTGGGGGCAATCCTGCCAGTATGCAGGCAGAAATGTTTTTATAAAGAAGCCCCTTTATATGTCTTTTCAATTTTGCGAGCGTTATTTTTTTTAATAGCATTAAACTGCTCTATATACATTGCTGTAATTTTACTCATCGGTAAGGCAGTTGCTGCTTTATAATTTGCTTTTCCTAAAGCAGTACGATATGCAGGGTCCATGACTATTTTTTCGATAGCATCGGCCAGGCTATCTACACTTTCCGGATTAAAGAATTCTCCTTGGTATCCTTCGTCTTTTACTAATAAACTTAGATCTCCTAAATCTGGCATAACCACAGCTTTACCATAACTTCCTGCTTGATGCAATACACCAGAACTACCCGTTGTAGAGGTATAAGGAAATACGACCATTGCACTTTCTGTAAAGATTCGAGGCACATCTGCTTCTTCTACATAACCAGTAAAAGTGAGTTGAGGTACATCTGTATATTTTTCTTTCATCGATTGTAGATATCCAATAACATTAGGATTATCGGTTCCAGCAATTACAATCTCTAAATCAATATTTGTTCTTGATCGTATTTTTTCTACCGCTTCAATCATGATTTCTACCTTTTTGTAGGTGCCAAATTTACCAAAAGTCATAATTTGTAATGGACCTTCTGGAAGCGTGTATTTTGGTTCTTCAGGTATTTCAAAAGTTCCATGAGGAATCTGCACTACATTTTCAGTTTTATATTTCGCTTTTAAAATATGTACATATTTGTCAATAGTAACGGCAACGATATCTGCAGATAAAATAAACCGGGTGAGTGTTGTTCCTATCCCGTTATAGATTTTTTGTAAAACTTTATTTTTTGTAAACCCAGAGCTTTCCAGATCTACTTGCTCCATAATATTGTGTAACAGAACTATAGTTGGTATTTTGTTAAAAACACAACGTTTGGGTAGTAATAAACCAAGTGCTGCAGCTATTTTTTTATCTCCGAATTTCATAAACTGAAGATTGAACAATACTGCATCTGGACGAGTTTGTCTAATAGCTTTCATGACAGAGAAGATGTTACTATAGCTATTAAATTTCCAACATTGTTTAACGACTACATTACATCCTTTTTCTTCAAAAACTGTATCAGCGTCATTAGGAGATACATCGGTTAATAAAATAAGTTCGGATACCTCGGCATGCTGTCTAAAATGTTTTACCAGGTGGTATGCATATTCATTTAAAGTTACTTTACTAGGCGGATATGCTGTTACAATTGCTAATTTCATCTGTTGAATTTTGTGTTCTTTTTAGAAACAGACAGAGACGAATTAAAATCGAGTAGAAATCTTATTGGTTATATAGGTTTCAAGATTTTAGGACGAATGGGGTACGTCTTTATTTTTTGATATAATAAACTACAATTTATAATAACCTAACAACAAAAACAACTGAAACATAAGAAGAATGATTATAGTGTTGCCGATCAGAAAGAATTTTATAAGACTATTACAGGTAATAAACTTATATACCTAGATTAGTAATTTTCTCTAAAAATATGATTTGCTTTATTTTTTTTGAAAGCATTTACTATTACATTATTTTCTTTTCCTAAAACAAAAAGTATTTTACTTCTTCTATTTGCTTTTGCATAGATGTCTTTTAAAACTTTTATTGCTTTTTTGTCGATTTTATTTACTTTTTTTAAAGACATTACTACTTCTTCATAATGATCTAATAAGTAGTTAAAATGATCTCTTACTACTTCTGTATTATCCAAAGTAAAGTTACCTATTACTTCAAATGTTCCTGACGTATTTATTATTTGTAGTTTCATGATATTTTATATTTGGGGGGAGTGTTAAATGTTATACGAAATCACTTCTTAGTATGTAACTTACTTTACCAAAAGCATTACTTACTTTTTTGTTTTCTTTTCCAATGATGTAAAAAATCTTGTTGCTTTCCATAGCATTTCTGAATAACTTGGTCAATACCGTAACACCTGAAGCATCAATTTTTTTAACCTTGTCAATACACAATATCACTTTGTCTGAATTGAATAATAGCTTCTCAAAATGATGTTGTAGAGATTTGGTATTTTCTGCTACAATACTTCCTTTAATTTCAAAAATCCCTTGATTTTTAGTAATTCTTAAAGCCATAACTTATTGTTTTATTGGTTATTAATATTTCAAAGATGGATCAGTTTTTTTGCATCTCTACGCTAAATCTGTTGAGGTGCAAGTATCCTTCGATGAATTGATTTAATTGTTCGTTGAGCTTTTTTTAGATAGCTTCTGATAGCTTATAAAAAAGAAGATTTGAAATATAAGAAGAATAGCCATTGCTATTATTTGCATAATAACAATATCGGATAATGTGTCGTGAAAGAATATAATAAGTACAACCTGTGAGACCCCTAGTAAAGCCGATAATATAACGGGGATATATTGATCTAAGGATAAAAAATAATAGGCAAAAATGTTAGAAATAGCAAAAAGTGAAGTTGCAATTGCATATTTCCATAGTAATGGAGCAACACTTAAGTATTCTGAGCCAAACATGATATTGATTACCAATTCGGGAAATAGATAACATCCCAGAACAATGGATGCCGAAAGCAGTGTGATATAGAATACATATTTAAATAATATAGGAGCATGGGATTCTCCGTCCTTTTGTTTTTGTACTACCTTGGGTAATAGTAACATCACAAACATCCAGGCCACAAAATAAACTACTCTACCAATCAATGCTAATGATGCATACAAACCAGCTTCATAAGTTTCAAAATAATGTTTAACCATTAGAATGTCGCTATTGTTGATTATGATTTGAGTAAACTCATAGAAAGCCGTTAGCAAGAAAAACTTAATGATATATTTAGATTCTGCAGATGGTAGTTTATGCTTTTTTGTGATCTCTATATCTCGCGAATGAAAAGGTAATAACCCAAACAAAAAAGAAATAGCAATACCCAAAGCAACTAAAATAGAAGATTGTAAACCTAAGGTATATATCAAAATAAGAGTAATAACCAACCTGCTTAACATCTCTCCCTGATAGGTGATTGCAAGACTGTCAAACTTTTTACTGCCCTGAAACACTCCTCTGTTCACACTCATTATGAAGTAAATAGGAACACCAATCCCAAAAATGGTAAACATAACAGAAGATTGAGTATTAAAAAGTACTTGAAGTTGTTTGGAAAAAATAAGTAAGAGAGCACCAAAGATAACTCCAACAATACTTGAATATTTATAAATAATATTGATAAAACTTTTAAATATTGAATCTTCAAAAATCACAGAAAATTTAGCTGTGGATAGCTGAAATGTCATAGCGATAAAAGATAAAACCAAAAGAAAAGTAATTAATAATGCTGCATCTGCAAATTGTTCGGGACCTAAGATTCTACCTAATATCAAATTGTATAGATAGTTTCCTCCATTAACAATGATAACGCTGATCATAAATTTTTGTTCAGCACTTAATTTTTTTAAAGCAGTATTAAGAATCATATTCATAAAGTTAGTTTTTAATTTTCCAACGTTTACATTTTATTCTAAAAATATTCTCTTTTTGATAAAACCACTATACTACCTGTTTTTAGGTAGTATAGCAGCTTTATTGACTATTGTTATTGTATTAAAAAACTTCCCTCGTATCTTTTCTTAAAATCATCTCCTCTAATAATGTACTTATACACTCCCTGCTGTAAATTCTTAGCGGTAAACGTAAATGTGTCTGATGGAGCTCCTGCACTTCCTAACTCTTCTTTTTGCACAACTCTACCTAACATATCAATTACAGAAATTGTAATTTTTTGATTTACTGTAGGCATTTTGATAGTTGTTTGTGTCCTGAACGGATTAGGAGAATTGTTTATGACAGTATTATTATCTGTAGCTAGAGTAATATCTTCTATATCATCATTATTAATAATTGTAGCATCGCTATCTTCCTCATCGATAGTGTCTGTGTTTTCTTTTTCCTTGGTAAAAGCGAGTTTAGCAACTTCGAGATTGAAAAGAGCAAAGCTTTGATAATCTCCCTGAATAGAAAATACAACACTTCTTAATTCATCGATAGAAACACTTTGTTTTGCTTTACTCGAAAAATCTGAAAAAGGAATTGTATACGTTTGTTTTGTATCACTAGCTTTTATGGTATATCTAAGCCTTTCATTCCAGTTCGCAAGATCTTTGGTTACCAAAATTACTTCTACATCTCTGTCAGTATATAATTCAAACTCAACGGCATCATACTCAGAAACATTTAGTGTTAGATCACCACCAAGGATATTTCTAAACAGGTTCATAGTTTCCTTTAGATTACCATTTACTTTGGCATCTCGTTCTACTTGATAATGCCCTTTTTGAGTTTCACTGTTTTTATTTTTTATGATTTCAAAATTAAATACGGTAGCTCCTTGCTCCAGATAATCGATCCCCCAGGGGCCATCTGCCAGATATAGTATATCTGCTGTATTGGGATTATCACCGGTAATGGCAAATCCAATATCAAATAAGTATCCTGTCTCTACAGTAATGGTCTCTTGATATTTACCAGATAAGGATATTGTTTTGGTAATTAGTTGTTCTTTAGACAATTCAGTGGCTCTTTTGTTTCCTCTGAAATTAAACTGACTTACTTCTGATTTATTTATAATATCTAGAACAAGTTTACCATCTCTATAAAATCCTTTTTGTACAAATACTGATGGGATATTATTAGGAATAAAAGTTTTACCTAATGACTTTTGTTCGATCAATTTATCGATAATAGTATTTGCAATAGTTGCTACCTGTGGGATAGAACCACCCCAAATCTGGAAATTAAGGTAATCGCCTTCTGGGTATTGATCGATATTCCATAAGCTATATAATTCATTTTGAAATTCATCTATTCTCACAGAGAAATGTAAAGCTTGTTCGATTTCTCCTGTAACTCTTCTGATTTTGGTATTTACCAAAGTATGATTTCGAATTGTTAATGTTCTTATATCTTCTAATACAGAACCATTAAGTCTGTCGCAGATCGTTTTAGAATGATCATAAATAGATCCTTTGGTTGCCATGGCAAGGGCCGCTCCAACTCTCTTATTTTGATTGTAGTAATCTATCGAAAATACTGCCGTAGCATTTGTTATACCAATCAGGTCATCAGGACTAGAAACAAAAGATGTTTCTGTTCCTGTGGCACCAGTTGTTGGGAAATAAATACTTAAATCTTGACTATTACCAGACTTGTATGATTTTTGACCCGGAGCGAAACGTTTCTGTAAATTCTTTTGATTGTATACTTTGTTCGTTTTTGATCTTAAAAAATTTCTTTTGGCAATTAAACTTGCCAGATCACCATTACTTTCTAATCCACCGTCGTTTCCAGAAGTTACAACACCTTCTTCTGTTAATTCAGGGATATTTGTAGTTTTTAAAGATGAGTATTGATCAGCTTTGATGTGAAAAAGAACATCATTAAAATCGTGATCTACTCCCGGATAATCTCTTCTGATATCTTCAAAACCAAGTACTATGGTCTCATTTGCTGTATCTGCAAGAAGGATGTTATGTGGTCGTAGTGCTTCATCACATTCTGGATTGTAATCAGGATTAGAATAGATTTGCCATAATCCAGAGTCTACAGTGCTACCATTCCAACCGTCTACAAGTAATACCCAGCCAATACCAGTATCTGCAGCAAAACTACCTATGTTTACAGTATTACCAGCATTTAATTCACCATTGCTGCCTGTTTTAGAAGCATTAGGGAATACAATAGTTATATCTTCTGGGTTAGGAGCCGCAGTAGAAGGACTATTTATATCATAGGTATAAAAACCTAATGTATTTTTATAATTTGTGTTTTCACCAATAAAAGTTACAGAAACATTCGTTGTACTTTCTATGGTAACATTGGTATCGTATCCCGAGTAAATATAATTCGGATTAAGATTTGGTACAGAATTTCCTTCTGGTAATGCGTTGTCGATTCGTGTGAGGTAATCAGAAGCGAGTGTTTCGTTTGTTCCTAAATAATCAGGAGTTCCGTTACTATTATATGTTCCTGGATATTGGTATCGCTGGCCAATACTTAATACAGGAAAACTGCTTGGAGTCTGGTTTCCATTCTCAGAATCAAATACGGTTTCCTTTAGATCAAAATTATCATCTAAGCCATCCTGATCAAAATCATTTCCTGCGGCAACTGTATCAGCAGTACCATCACTGTTAGTATCATACCCATCTACAGTATCCAAAGTTCCATCATTATTAGAATCAGTATCCATAAAGTCAGGATTATCAGTGCCATCTGTATTTATATATCCTTGAGGCGTACCCCCATGATCTGGATCAAAGGCATCATCCATACCATCTCTATCCTGATCTGAACCAGAAAGAGCAACGAAACTTGAGCTGTTTTGTCCTTCAATAAGATCAATAATACCATCCTGATCAGCATCAATATCGTATGGGTCATAAATTAAATCACCATCGGTATCTGTAGGGTAAAATGCAATTCCGGTTTGATCAACGTCTACTATGTCTGCAATTCCATCAAGGTCAGAATCTACAAAATTAGCATCCTGACTATTAAAAAAACCATCTCCATTGGTATCATAGCTTCCTAATCCGGCTTCAACGATATCGAATATCCCGTCATTATCACTATCAAGGTCCAATACATTAGGGACTCCATCACGATCAGTATCAAAAGCCAAAGAGACTCCACTATTACAAGTATTCCCAAAATCTGGATCCAGGTAATTAAAAATTCCATCAGAGTCATCATCACCATATGGATCAATCCCACCACCTTCTACAATATCAGGGATTCCATCTCCATCGGTATCCTTATCAAAAGGATCTAAAACTTCATCTTTATCAGCATCAATAGGTGATACTCCAACTGCACATTTAAAACCATCATTAGAATTTGTTACTTCGGTATTATTGAGTAATGTGGCATAAGGAGAAGCTAACTCATAATCATTTACTAAATACAATCCACCTTTATTACTAGATACATATAATCGGTTACTGGTATCGGTATAACAAGCACCAAATGTATGACTCGGTAAATCTGTAACGGTCTTATAACTAAAAGCAGGTGTAGCTGTAGTAAGATCCCATTTATAAACATTTCCTTTACTACCGCCATATAGATTACCATCTATAAAAACGATATCTGCGCAAGTACTTGGCGAGGCCTGATCAGATACTACGATCTCAAATGTTGGTGATGAAGAGCCATCATAACTTTGAAGATTGGTAATCTTATGAAATGATTGTTTATCAAGTGCATTTTGAAAAACCCATAAGTTCCCTTCGCTATCTACATCGGCTGCATAACCGCCACCAAATGAAACACTTCCATTTTGGGCAACAGCACCCAGATCTACTACGATGTCTGTTCCGATACGTAATAAATGCTTATCGCTATTTCTAATCGCATATAAAAAGTTATCTACAGGGTTGTATCCTCCCGCATTGTATGCTGTATGCGTATGAAGAGGCACTGAATATGTTCCTGTTATCGGGTCGTATGATCGTAATGCTCCAGAAATTACCTGATAAAATTTTCCCTCATTACAGTCTAATGATTGCTGGGCATACGTAATATTTGCTAGGAGAATTATCAAAAGTATAATGATCTTTTTCATAGTATATACTGGTCGCTTGTATTGAAAACTAATACAGACGTTTATTGATAGTTAAAATATATTTTGAATTAAATTTAGTAAAGAAGAAAAGTAGTTATCGTACCATATAGTAATCTGTTTTAAGGTTGAAAATGTCTGAAGCACTTTTGCTATTTGTTTTGATTTTGAAGTAACTAAACCAGATCATTAATAGATTGATTGGGATAAGAAAAGAATCTTTTAGTGTTATTTTAGAACCTTCTACTTCAATCCAGCTATCTAGCGGTTCTTCACTAATACAGTTTAATAGATCTTTTAACCCTACATGCTTTTTTAATCGAAGAAAGATTTCAATATCAAATAACCACCTGCTGATAAATCGTTGGCTATATACATTTTCGATGATACTTTTCTTAAATACTTTTGCTCCACACTGTGTATCTTTAATAGGAAGCTGAAGAATAAATCGGATAAAGAATCCAACAAAGTTTGATAAGAGTTTTCTAATTATATTTCTGTCAATATTGTTTGACTCTGCTGCTTTTCTAGAACCAAAAACCATGGTTAGTTTTGGATCACTATTCAGTTTCTTTACTAAGTTGTCCATTTCTTCTAATGATGTAGAAAGGTCGGCATCAAGGAAAGCAATATTTTCTATAATGTCTATATCTGCCAGGTAGTTTGCTCCTGTTTGTACTGCAGTAGCCTTACCTTGATTATGTTCGAGATCAAGAACTGATATCCTTTGTGGGTCAAATTCTTTCAGTTCACACAACATTTTTAATGTATCGTCAGAACTGCCGTCATTTACAAAGCATAAGTGGTAATTTGAATTTCTGCTTAAAAAATCACAAAACTTTTTTTGAGGTAATCTATTATATTCATTATAACATGGGATAATAATTCCGGTAATTTTCGTCATTTTTTTTTAGATTTTGGGACATACTTCTGGGGTAGTAGAAGTATTGGTTTCTTAATATTGGTCTTTATTACTTTTTTTAGACCTAAATCTTTTAAAACATGTTAAACATTCTTCTGGGGATTTTTGAAGATTATTTTACATTTTGACGAATTTACTGTAATCTCGAATTGACCATAAGCGCTAGTTATCAACTCGTTGTAAAAGTAATATGTGTTTTTGAAATTTGGTTATGGTAAAACCACAAAATGTTTACGCAAATTCCAAAAACGGTGTATTTCATCGGTTAATCGATATTTTTTACTGAAATTTTAACATTTTTGAATTTAAAAAAGAAGGTAAAATACTACAAGTGTTAAAGAAAAAAATGCTTTTTTGATAATTTTAATGTTAAAAAAAGGGGTTTTTTCCCCTGTTTTAATCCTTAATTCTATAAAATTATGTTAATACCGATGTGTTTTTTCTTAAATGAATCTTGGGTGGTGATATTATTTTTATAAAACTTATTAAGTTTTTGACAGATGTTTTTTTAGTTATTCTTACTTTAACGATGTTAATCAACTATTACACAAAATAATGCACTTAAAGTCATTTTTTATTAGCCTTTTATTTTTGTTTTCATTTTCATTTTTGTTTGCACAAGATATGCAAGAAGGGTTTAAGTATTTGGAAACCGGTAAATATGATAAGGCAAAATCTTTTTTTGATACGATTCTAAAACAATATCCCGATAACAAAACTGCACGTTTATGTTATGGAAGAGCTGTGGGGTTATTAGGAGATTCACAACAAGCAGTATCAATTTTTACAGGACTAAAAAAAGAATATCCAAATGATTTTGAAATTAAACTAAATTATGCGGAGTCACTACTCTGGAATCGTCAATTTACCGAAGCCGAAACGTTTTATGAAAAATTGATTAAAGAAGATAGCACAAGCTTTCCCGCGGTACTGGGATATGCAAATACACTTTCTAATCTCAAAAAATATGAAAATGCATTGAAGTTGGTCAACAATGCATTACAACTACAAAAAGGAAATCCTAATGCCTTACTATCTCGAAAATATATTCGTTTGGGGTATGCTAATACCATAGCACAGGACAAAAAATATGATGAAGCAATTGCGCTATTAGATCAAAACCTGATTGATTTCCCTAATGATAAGGATACTCAGTTAAATAAGGCAAACCTATATCTAATGACAGATAATCTGGATAACGCAGAAAAAACATATACCGCTTTGGCAGTAAACCCTAAGGATAGTATTTTATCGTTAAATGGCTTGGCTCTGGTGGCTCATAAAAGATATAAAGAGAAGAAAGCATTAGCAATAGCTGGTATGGCAATGCATAAAGTGAAAAGATTAGAAGAAGATAAAGAACTTTATCTATCTACACGAGAACGATATATACAAGCATTATTATGGAATAGGAAATTTACTGCAGCAAAAGAAGATATAGATCAATTACAACAATTATATCCAGATAACTCGAGAGTACTGGCTTTACAAGCTACTCATGGTATGTATACCAGCAATTTTAAAACCAGTCTTCAAAAATACAATACGATTTTGGGAAAAGACAAGGGATCTTTTGATGGTAATTTAGGAATAGCAAATGCATATAGAGCAGTGGGAGAGGATATGAAATCCTATACATATGCTTTTAAAACATTAGAATATTACCCAAAGCAACAGGATGCCGAAAAACTGATAAAGACATTAAAGAAAACACACACGCCTTTTATAGAAGAAAAAACAGCATTTACTTTTGACAATGGAGATAATGAAGCAGTAAATATTACGGTAAAGACCGAGATTCCATTATCTGCCAAATTCAAATCCGAGATTCAATATGATTATAGAACTACTAAAAATACAGTAACCAAAAATGAAGCCACTTCTCATGATTTTTGGCTAGGGGGAGTGTATAAATTTAATGGAAGAGTTTCTCTACAATCCAAAATAGGGATTACCAATGCCGATGGATTTACAACTGAGTATACAGAATTGGTTGCCGAGGCAATATTAAAAACAAAACCATTTACCCTTCAAAACTTAGATGTTGGATATAAAAGAGAGCTACAAAATTTTAATGCAGATTTGTTGAATCGTGAGATTGTAATGAATAATTACTTTTTGAATTATAACCTTGGTACCAATTTTAATTTAGGATGGTATACCCAGTATATCTATACTTCTCAAACCGATGATAATAGTAGAAATCTACTTTTTACATCTTTGTATTATACGGTACTACAAAGGCCTATTCTAAAAGTAGGTATTAATTATCAATACCTGTCTTTTAAGAATCAGGTACCTACAATCTATTTTAGCCCTGCACGATTTAATTTAGGAGAGCTATTCGCAGAAGTGGTAAGTGATCCACAAAAAAAGTGGTTTTATAATGCTAGTGCAGCTTTGGGGCGACAATTTGTAGAAGATGATCCGGGATCATCTACTTTTAGAGCAGAAGGAAAATTTGGATACCGGTTTTCAGAACGTTTTAAAGCAGACCTCTATGGCAAGTATAGTAATATTGCTTCGGCTACAGCGGCAGGTTTTGAGTATGTAGAATTTGGTTTTAGACTAAAATGGTATTTCTTACGTAAACCGATTTTTGATAAAAAGATAATGGAATTACAAAAGTAACGAGTATTGGTACCTTAAATCCACACTATCGGGGATAAACAACTTCACAAGAATTATAATTGGTACTTATAGAAACGCTGGCTAAAACGTCCGAATTTTTTGAAATTCAAACATTTCGGATATTCAAAAAACATTTTGTTATTAGGTTTATACTATTCTTAGAAACGTAAGTTAAGCGTTAAGTAAAAAGTGTATAAACAAAAATAATAATTATGAAGAATCTTAAAAATTTCAAGAAGTTAGATAGAAAAGAATTATCCAAAATCAATGGAGGAGATGATGACCGACGACCAGGACCTGTTCCATTTGTTTTATGCCCGCAATGCTATATGTTAAATATAATGTATGCAGCAATGGCTATCCATTAATTGTAAAGAACAAGCTTACTACATTCTTTAGATAAAACGGATCTAATGTAAAGTGATTTTGTTTTGTGAAGCTATGTTCTTTTATAGAAAATTCGATAACCTATGTTGGATTATCGGATTTTTTTTAATGCTATAAGTAGAAAGTATTCTGTATCGTTTAAGAGGGATTAACTATCTATTGTTGGTTGTGTAAATTACTTCAGGATTAATATCAAAACAGCCGGATTATAGGTGACTGTTCGAAATACGTTGGTAATCCTTCGAGTCATTTTGGGACGGGCTTGATATCATATGCTTGGTTAAATTTGGATTATGTATTTCAAAATAAATTATATATAAATAGCGAGGACAACCATGACGTTATCCCCGCTATTACCCAAATCCTGAACTTAACCTATTTTTGTTATCGGATTAAAAAACTACCTTTATATTTTTGTTTGTTATTGCCTCTTAAGATGTAATAATATACACCTGGGATAAGGCTTCTTGTTTCAAAAGTTATGGTGTTATTATATACAACCATGCGCTCTTGTCGTACTGTTCTTCCTATCATATCGATGACTACCATTTCTAATGCTTCATGTGTTCCTGGTACTTGAATTGAAGTTTTGTTTTTAAAAGGATTAGGATAATTAGAAAGCGTAGTAACTGTGATTTGTTCATCTGTTTCTACTTGTGCGATTTCGTCGCTATTATCTTCTCCATTTTCTACCACCACCACAGGTGTTTCAGGATCTAATTCTGGATCTATTATTGTTGTATTGGTGAATGCCAGATCAGATACTTCCAAGTGAAATGGAGTAAAGTTTTGATAATCTCCCTGTACAGAAAACACAATACTTCTTACTTTTTTGAAGCTTTCATTTTCTTTATTACCATTTGTGAAATCAGAAAACGAAATGGTATGCGTTGTTTTTTCATCGGTAGCAGGAATTCTATATCTAAGTCTGTTACTCCAGTCTGTAAGACCTTCGGTTACTAATATCACCTCGATATCTCTATCATTATACATTTCAAACTGTACAGCATCATAGTCAGACACAGATAGCGTTAATTCGCCTGCCAATATATTTCTAAAAAGATTTAAAGTTTCTTTTACATTACCATATACTAGTGCATTACGTTCTATAGTATATTCATTTTTCTGAGCTGCAACATCATGTTTTGTTACTTCAAAATTCTCGATCACTACTCCTTGTTCCTGGTAATCAATACCCCAGGGACCATCTGCCAGATACAATGCATCTAATTGAGTAGAGTTTTGTCCTAGGATAGAGAACCCGATATCAAATAGATATCCTGTTTCTATGGTGATTTGCTCATTGTATGCTCCTGATAATGCTACTGTTTCAATCATATTGTGTTCTTTTGATTGTTCAGTCTTTCTAATGTTACCATTAAATGTCATATGATTGGCACCTAATTTATTGATAATATTTAGGGTTAGCTTTCCATTTGCATATGATCCTTTTTCTACAAATACAGTAGGTACTCTATGACTCACTTTATGACTACGCATAGGTTTGTCGGTTGTAAATGAATCCAAAATATGATTCGCAATATTTGCTACTTGTGGTACTGATCCACCCCATACCTGGAAATTTATATAATCTCCATCAGGATAGTTGCCAATATTCCATAAGCTATAGATTTCATTCTCAGATTCACCTTTCTTAACCGAAAAGGTTAGTGCATATTCAATTTGACCAGAAGCTCTCTCTATTCTAGTACTCACAATAGTGTGATTTTTAATAGTTACTGTTCTTACATCTAATAATTTAGAGCCATTTAATCGGTCACAAATTGTTTTTGAATGATCATAAATAGAACCTTTGGTCGATGTGGCTAATGCTGCTGCTACTCTTTCATTTCCTTTGTAGTAATCTACAGAGAATACAGCTTTTGCATTAGTGATACCTAATAGATCATCTGGACTTGATACATAAGTAGACTCCGTTCCGAATATTCCTGTATTAGGGAAATAAATACTTAAATCTTCATTGTTACCCGATTTGTACGATTTCATACCAGGTTGAAATCTTTTTTGTGATTTTTTGGTATTGAAAATACTATTTGTTTTTGTTCTGCTAAAGTTACGTTTAGCAATTAAGCTTGCTAAGTCACCGTTACTTTCTAACCCACCATTATTAGCAGAAGTAACATCTGTAGCCGTATCGATATCCACATAATTATCTGTTGAGATCGCTGTATAAGGGCTTGCTGTGATATAGAATAATGCATCATTAAAATCCTGATCACAAGAAGCATAATCTCTTCTAATATCTTCAAAGCCTAATATAATTCTTTCATTATCAGGATCAGATAATAATACGTTGTGGTATCTTAATGAAGGATCTGTTTCTGGGTTATAATTTGGATTAGAATGTAGTTGCCAGTATCCAGTTCCCACACAACCGTCTGACCAAGCATTGGCTAGCAGTACCCATCCTATTCCTGTATTAGGAGGGAAAGTTCCAATTTTTACTTTATCACCAATTTCTAATTCACCGCCGCTTCCTACAGCAGATACGTTAGGAAAAATGATGGTAATATCTTCTGGAGCAGGTATTGAAGTCGATGGATTATTAATATCATAGGTATAGAATCCTAATGTATTTTTGTATCCAGCACCTTCTCCTATAAAAGTTACCCAGATATCAGCTTGTTCCTGTACTTCAATATCTGAATCGTAACCAGAAGAAATATAATGAGGGTTAAAATCTGGTACCGGATACCCTTCTGGTAATGCATTATTAACCAAATCGATAGTTTCTTGGGTAACTACATCTTGCCCATCCAAATACAGTGGCTTTCCATTAGAAGAAAAATCACCTAAGTAGTTATATCTGTCACAGATCTCAGGAATAGGAAAACTTGCTGGAGTTTGCCCTCCGTTTTCTGGAGCAAAACTACTTTTTCTTAAATCAAAACTATCATCTAATCCGTCATTATCATTATCAACTCCAGATAATGTAGTTTCTGCAACTCCGTCACCATCACTATCATATGCTTCTGTACTATCAGATACACCATTATTATCAGAATCGGTATCCAGATGATCATAAGTATCTGCACCATCAGTATTTATGGTTCCGTTTGTGGTTCCTCCATAATCAGGATCAAACGCATCATCCATACCATCCTTATCTTCATCAATATTAGATAACCCTTGATAGCTACCACTATTTTGTCCTTCTATAATATCTACAATTCCATCATTATCAGAATCGATATCGTAGCAATCATAAATACTATCATTATCAGTATCGTTAGGAATAAAAGTATTCCCTTGATCAGGATCAAACGCATCTGCTAATCCATCTAGATCAGTATCCAGAAAATTGCTGTCAGATCCATTATAAATCCCGTCGTTATTTGTGTCTTTATCGCCTTGCCCTGCTTCTACAATATCATAGATACCATCGTTATCAGAATCGATATCCAGAAAATCGGGATTACCATCACTGTCTCTATCAAAAGCGTCTTGTACTACATTGTCTCCGTTACCACTAATATCGTTATCCAGGTAGTTGTATAAATCATCTCCATCATTATCTCCATAAGGATTCATACCGTTACATTCTGCAATATTTGTTATACCATCACCATCACTATCAGCATCCATAGAATCTAAAGCCCCGTCTTGATCTTTATCGAGTGGAGAAATACCGTTGGCACATTTAAAACCGTCATTAGAGTTTGTGGTTTCGGTAAGATTAAGCAATGTGGCTGTTGGGGTAGCACTTTCGTAATCATTGATTAAGTATAAACCTCCGTTGTTAACAGATAAATACAATCTGTTATTAGCATCGGCATAAGCAGCTCCAAAAGTACCAGTAGGTAGATTGGTTACTGTTTTTTGAGAAAATACAGGGGTTCCTGAAGACAGATCCCATTTGTATAGCTTTCCTCTGCTTCCTCCATAAAAAGCACCATTTATATATGCAATATCTGCACAAGTACTAGGCGAAGTCTGATCAGCTTCTACAACTTCGAAAACAGGAGAAGAAGATCCGTCATAATCTTTTAAGTTTGTTATTTTATGAAATGTTTTTTTGTTGGTATTTTGATACACCCAAAGGTTTCCGTCTGCGTCGACATCTGCTGCATATCCACCACCAAAAACTGTAGTCCCGGCAGGGGTTACAGCACCAAGATCAATCACCATATCCTTGGCAATTCTAAGGAGGTGATTGTCACCTCTCTTAATTGCATATAGATAATTATCTTCGGGATTATATCCTCCAGCATTATAGGTGGTAGAGTAGGTGTGTAGTGCATCAGAATATGAACCGGTAATTGGATCATATGCTTTTAAAGATCCAGAGATCACCTGATAGAAATTACCTTCATCACAATCAAAAGGTTGTTGAGCGTATCCAGATAAAACTACTAATATTAATATGAGGGTAGTTATTTTTTTCATTTTGATATAGATTTAGGTTTCAGATGACTAAAATTAATCTATATAAACTCCTTATATTGGAGTTATTCGATCAGGGGTAATTTACTGTAGATGAATGGGTTTTGTATAGAGTTGAGTACATGAGGGTGGGAGTGGTTAAATCCAGATTATGCGATTTGAAATATCATAGATATCAAATTCAATTACCTTCTTAGATAAGACTGGCGTGATGTTATTTAACCTGGATTCGATGTAAGGATTTAGTTTTAAAAAGCCGTCAACTTGAGTGATTTTTCATAGTGAAACGGAGAAAAATTGTATCGACCCTTCGACGAAGCTCAGGATGACAAGGCTTTTGCTTGAAAATTTACTTGTCTTCGATAGTTCTGCTGAGCTTGGTCGAAGTACAATTTTCTACCGAAAATCACTCTGACTGACGTAAATTTTCTTATGTCGAACTCACGTTATTTATGTAATTGGCTACTATTCTCTTAACTTAAAGCATATTAAGGCGCTTCATTAACTCAGGGCGGTTAGAACGACTCACCGGTATAACATCTTTTGCAATAAGTACACTGTTGTCTTCTATATCAATAATTTTTTTGATATTAATAATATAAGATCGATGTACTTTTAGGAAAAGATCGGTTGGTAGTTTTTCTTCAACCTTTTTTAATGTAGAATGTACTGTGTAATTTTGCTTTTCGGTTTTAATCAGCACATAATCTCCTTTGGCTTCAATCAAATTAATAGTTGGGATATTAATCTTGATTAACCTTCTGTCTATATTAATATAAAGCTCATTTTCTTCAGAAGAAGAAGTGTTTAAGGACGATTCTGTTTGTGTCTCTGTTGAGGTTTCTGTAGCAGCAACTGTTGTTGCGCTTTCTGCCTTTTGTATTGCTTTAAGAAATCTAGGTAAGGTTATTGGTTTTACCAGATAATCTACGATACATTCATACTCAAAAGCTTCTAAAGCAAAATTTTTGTCAGAAGTTGTTAAAATAATCTTAGGTGGATTCTTTAAGGTATCAATAAAATCAAAACCTGTAAAGTCTGGCATATGAATATCCAGAAATATAAGATCTACTTCTTCTTTATTTAAAAATTTAATGGCCTGAATTGCATTCGGAAAATCATCAATAACATTTAGTTCATCAACCTGTGAACAAAGTTGTTGAATAATCATTCTTGCGGTTTCTTCATCATCTATAATTATGCAATTCATAATAAATTGGTTTTTAAAGGATTTTTAAAGAGTTTTTAGAAAATGCTCTATGGATTCTAAAATTAATATAAATTTTGAATATAACGAAGTGTTACCGCTTTTTAGCTCTTCTTCAAAGTCTATTGCAGTTTGGTACCCTTCTTCAAAACCAAACATTCCAATTTTATGTTTTAGTTTATGAACATTTTCTGCTGCTTTATTATATGTTTTTGAGGTATAATTTTTAAGAAATTCATCTTTTTCATCAGGGAATTCTCGCTTTACAATACCAATTAATTTTTGTTCAAAAGACTCAGAACCAGCCGCCAATTCTTTAATATATATGAGATTTGGAGTTTCGTTCATATGTTATTTTTTTAATGTAAAATAGAAAGTAGTTCCTTGTCCTTCTTCAGACTCGATCCAAATTTTTCCATTATAAAATTCTACTATTTTTTTTACGATCGATAACCCAATACCTGTTGATTTTTTTTCGTCATCAAGAGTTTGAAATATCTGAAATATCTTGTTGTGATATTTTTCAGAAATTCCTCTTCCATTATCTTTAATACCAAACTTCCAGAAATTAGGGATTTCTTCATACATTACTATGACCTCTCCTTTATCTTTATCTATTGCTTGTATAGCATTATTAATTAAATTCTGAAATATTTGTTTAATTCTTGATACATCTGCATATATAACAGGAAGTTGATTGTGTATGCTAATTTTTATATGATCAGGAGGATGTATTACATGTGTAATATCTCCGATTAGAGTATTTAGATCAATATCAGATTCGAGATTTTTTGTTCTATCACTAATTATAGAATATTCTAAAATTCCACTAATTAGATTATCCATTTTTTCAATATTCTGATCAATTAAATTCAGGTTCTTTAGTATTGGCGCTTCAAGTCCTCCTTGGGTATCTTCTTTTATCCAGTTAATAAGCGTATTGATACTTCGTAATGGAGATTTTAAATCGTGAGATACCACATGCGCATAATCGTTAAGCTCTTTATTACTTTTTTCTAAATCCTTGAGTAACAATTCTCTTTGTTTCTCGACTTTTGAAATTTGAACAGCCTGTTCTTCGATCATTACAGCTAGTTCGATTCCTGAGAGTTCATCCCCATTTTTTCCTCCTTTCATATTTTTGAAAGTTATGGATTGAAGAATTCTAGTGGCATCGGTTAAACTGGCAATTACTTTTTTTTGCTGTTCTGCTTCTTTCTGAAGTTTTTGGTTGGCATCAAATAATTCTTTAGAACTTATAGACATTGCCCTCTGTAACATACCTAGTTGATCTTCAAAATTGTGATAGGATCTATCAATAGCACTTAAGAATTTTTCGGAATACTGAGATTCTTTATGTTCAGTATCCAAATGTTTTTTGATTTGTCTGGTCAATAATGAGTGCATACTATTCACTAAATAAAGTTAAAGTCATTGTTTGATTGTGTAACTCACAGTTTGAATTTTTTCCTTCAAAAGGAGATAGTTCGCCATATGAATAAAATCCAGCTACGGTAGCTTGAGCGCCAATAGATTCTATAACTTCTTCTACTTCTTCCTCAACACGTTGATCCATGACTAATTTTCTACCGATACAGCTTACCAATAATGCTAGTTCGGGTTTATGCTTTCTGTCTCTCATTCCTATTTCTGCTGCTTGCAATGCTCCATCTACAATATTATCAATATGTCCCATCATTAATTGAACGACGGCTCCTTCTGGTACATCTCCTGCCAGTGTCATCGTATTGGTTTTCTCATCGATCGATAAAATTGTTCTTACAATAGGCTCTTCTTTATCTTTGGACTTAACACTAAGCGGATATAATAAAGCAGATTGAGGAAGTTCTGCAGCTTTATCACCCAAATATTTTTTGTATAAATCCAGAGCAGGTTGATTGTCTAATTCATATAACACATTCTGATCAGATTTTGTAATAATTCGCTCTGGTCCAAAAGCAGTCCATCCTCCATATTGGGCATAACTAATCTCTAGAGATTCACCATAAAAGGCGATTAATATAACCTCTCCTTCTTTAGGGTTTTCATTATAACCCGATATTGTTTTTTCAAATCTCGAATCGTCACCACAGAGTCCACCCGTTATTGCAACATTGTCGATCATTGTTTCGAGGCCTTCAATTAATGCCGAACCGTTTACAAAACTTCCTTCAGAAATAATGAAAACATGTTTTAAACCTTCTTTTGGTACTTTTTGAATCAGTTTATTTCCTAGTCGTACTGCATCTTTATTATTGTCGATACTATTTTCACGAAATATAACATAAGTACTTTTTTCAAATTCTATGGCAGTTAGTGCTATTGAATCATCAAGAACTTTACCGCCAATAATTTCACCAGCAGTAGAACCGATAACAATTTCTCCATCTGGGAATAGTTTTTTTACGTCATTATAAACTTCTGGGTCTTCTAGTTCATATCGATTTCCGAAAACCAACACTAAAGGGTTTTTTAGTTTTTTTTCTGTTGTTACAACGGCAGTCCATTCTTGATTTTTTCTCTTTTCAAATTGTTGAAATCTCATATGCCTATTTTTTTAATGTGAAGTAAAATGTTGTACCCATACCGAATTCACTTTCCAGCCAAATATCTCCTTCATACAGGTCTATTATTTTTTTAACAATGGCGAGTCCGATTCCCGAAGAATTTTCATTGTCTCCTACAGATTGGAACATTTTAAATATCTTCTCGTGATGTTCTTTTTTTATACCTATACCATTGTCCTTAATTTTAAAGAGGTAATAGGTCTTTTTGTCTTCATAATTGATTTCTATTTTTCCGATTTCTTTATCGTTATAAATTACAGCATTACCAATTAGGTTTTGAAAAAGTTGTTGAATTCTGGTAATGTCACCATTGATTACAGGAAGTTTATTTTTAATAGAAATCGTTATATTTTCTGGTATTAATACAGTATTTTTTATCTCACCAATAAGTATATTAAGATCTATTTCTTTGGTTTGTAGGCCTTCTTTGTTACTTACACTAGAATAACTAAGGATATCATTGATGAGAGTTTCCATTTTTTCCAATGTATTTTCGATCATGGTAAAATGGCGTACCCCGGTTTTATCAAGTGTATCAACATGATCTTCTTTAATCCAGTTTACAAGAGCATTAATACTTCTCAAAGGTGATTTTAGATCATGAGAAACGATATGCGCATAATCCTTAAGTTCCTGATTTGTTTTTTCCAGATTTTTTACGAGTTGATCCCTTTGTTTTTCTACCTCTAGTTGCTCTGTAATATCTTCTACTAGGGCAACCATATATTTAATATTTCCGTTAGGATCTCGTACTGCGGCTACATTGGTTTTTGCCCAGAATGTGGATTTATTTCGTTTTACATACCTCCTATTTATAGAAAAATCATCAATCTCACCAGTATTCATTTTCTCCATATTACTGGCCGAGGCTTCGTATTCATCTTTTAAAGAAATATCTTTGATCTCCATTTGTAGTAGTTCCTCTTGCGTATATCCCAATAAATTCTGGAAAGCTTTATTGGTTTGAAGTATTTTTCCAAATTGAGAAAGAGCAATTCCTAAAGACGAATTTTCAACAATAACAGATAGTTGTTTTTTTTGCTCTTCGAATATTTGTTTTTGTATAAGCTCATCAGTAATGTCCGTTACAATACCTTGTGCTCCAATTGGAGTTTTATTTTTATCAAAAATAAGACTGGCATTGATATGAACGGTACGTACTCCATTATCTTTTGTATATACTCTGGCCTGGTAATTAGAAAAAGAACCTTTGGTGACCAGTTCCTGAAAAGAAACCATGGCATATTTATAATCTTCTTTATAAATAAGTTTTACAACATTTAGTTTTTCTTCTGTAATATCGTATCCAAATAAATTTCTGGCGGCATAATTCATCTCCAGAACATTACCAAAAATATCCATTCGAACATAGGCATCCAGTAAATTATCAAAAACACCTTGTAACTCAGATTCCTTTGTACCAACTTGATCTTCTAGCTTTTCATTGGTATCCTTTAATTCTTGAGTGATTAGATAAAGTTCTCGAGATTTATCTTCAAGAATTTTTTCTGCTTGTTTTCGAGCTAATTTCTCTCTTTGTATAGCTCTTTTTAGTATTTCTATATCATCACTACTCATTTGTTTTCACGATACTAAATTTTACTTCCGTTCCATCTGATGTGAGTTTTTCTAGAGTGATTGTAGCCGTAGCATCAAAATGCTCAAAAGTTTTGCGCATTAATCCAAGTCCAAAGCTGTACATAGCTCTACTGGATTTATAAATCATGACCAGTTTAGAAGCTGTTTTTTCTTGTATTTCAAAAGTGGGAAGTTCTGCATCAGGATATATTTTTCGAACTTCGACATGAATATGATTTTCGATAGAAGATAGCATTTCTATTGGATCGTTGTATTTGTTAATTAAATCGGGGTAACTACTAGCTAGGACAGAAAAAAAATGTTCGGCGTAGGTAAGAAGAAGGTCATCGATACTTAGTTTTGTATGCTCGCTAAGATGCTTTAACAATCCTAGCATTTCAGAAAAATCGTAAGTACCTATAGCAGTATATGCTCCTTGTGAAGGCAGATTAGACTGTTGGATGATTTTGTCAACTACCGCTAACCCGAATTTATCTTCGACTAATTCTAAAAATTCTGTAAATACTATTCCTTTCATTCTTTTAAAAACTTTTTGGTTAGACGCCTTTATACCTCAAAAATACTGTTATGTTGTAGTTTCGAATGATTGTGTGTAATCTTGAAAGAAAACAATATAGGGGTAGTTCTCAGTATTTTAAATTAAATTACTTTAACTCAAACTGATGTTTTCTTTTGGGGTATAAAAACAGATAAGAACTTCTATAATGACAATATATTTACATTAAAAAGAAAATTATTTCATGTCTATATTATTTCTGAAGTTAATAAAGATAACCGTTATACTTTTAAAAGCTCATTAACACTCCAGTATTCAATTAAACATTTTATTTTATGTGTGTATTCTTCATATTTTAATGGTTTAACAATATAACCTGCAGCTCCAATTTTGTAAGACTCTTTAAGATCTTGATGATTATTAGAGGTACTTAAAATGATCACCGGTATGTATTGTAACGATGCATTTGACTTTAACTCCTTCAAAAATTCTAAACCATTCATTTTAGGCATATTTAGATCAAGAAAGATAATATCTGGTTGTTGATCTTTTTGAGCTAAAATATCTAAAGCTTCCTCACCATTTTTGGCCTCTACAATTTTATGCGGATAGCCATTTTTATCTATAACTCTAGCAAATTTTAGTCGTTCTATTTCATCATCATCTATTAATAAAAAAGTCAAACTCATTATTTCAGTGTTTTAAGTTAGGTTAAAAAATGTTCTTTAACAACACTAAAGGTCTCCTTTTTAGGGAGAATTTTATTATTTCTTTCGTTGAAATGCATTTTTAGTGTAGACGAATGGTAATTTTTTGTAGATAAATGGAAGATTGAAAAAACAACAAAATTAGAGTGTAAAATGTGAATTTTATAGAGAAAAGTGGTACTCAGGATAGGTTCATTGATCACTTCTGAAAATATAGTTGTATCATTACAACACAATTAAAAAAATAACCCTTCATTTTATTAAGACAATGCGAGACAACCCTCAAGAAACATCAGATCTAAAATTGAAAAATGAAAATGAAACGGAAATAGATACAATTATTATTGGTTCTGGAGTAGGAGGACTTGCTTCTGCAATTTGTCTTGCTCGTAGTGGTCAACGTGTATTAGTTCTCGAACAACACGATGTGCCTGGAGGGTGGTGCCATAGTTTTTATCTAAATGGGTATCGTTTTACACCTGGAGTGCATTATGTAGGGTTGTTAGATAAAGGGCAATCTACAAGCGAGCTTTATGAAGGATTGGGGATTGCAAATGATCTCGCTTTTTTTAGAATGAATACACAAGCATACGAACATTGCTGGATTGGTGATGA
The DNA here is from genome assembly GCF_000520995.1 of Aquimarina macrocephali JAMB N27. GTDB lineage: Bacteria > Bacteroidota > Bacteroidia > Flavobacteriales > Flavobacteriaceae > Aquimarina > Aquimarina macrocephali. Next base: position 90,910 of record NZ_JACA01000042.1, read on the forward strand.
GCGTTTTGATTATCCTGCTAATTTTGATGAATTATGTGACTCATTATCACAACGTTTTCCAGAAGAAAAGAAGAATATTAAAAAATACCTCACTATGGTTCGTACAGTGAGTCGACAAATACAATTAATTCCTAAAATAAAAGGTTTTTGGGATCACGTTACTATTCCTTTTCGAACAAAATACATGGGGAAATATGCATTATTTAGCTTAAAAAAGGTGATCGGTTGGTATCTCAAAAACCCATTACTCAAAACGATACTTAATATACAATATGGTGATCATGGATTACCACCGGGTAAGGCAAGTTTTCCACTGCATTGTGCAGTAATGGATCATTATTTTGACGGTGGTTTTTATCCCATGGGCGGTGGCGGAGCTATAGTAAAGGCAATGACTAATGCAATCAAAAAACATGGTAGTGAAGTACGTACCGGTCAAAGTGTGAAACGTATTTTGGTAGAAGGAGAAAAGAAAAAACGAGCTATTGGAGTCGAGCTCGAAAACGGAGAGAAAATTCTTGCCAAAAGGGTGATCTCTAACGCAGATCCGGGAAAAACCTATTTAGATATGGTAGGTCGTGATAATATAAGCCGTAAATTATTAAAGAAACTTAATAAAACAAAATATTCGTGTACATCACTTATGCTGTTTTTGACTGTGGATATGGATCTTCGAAAAGCAGGATTGGATTCTGGTAATATTTGGATGATGCCCAAAAATGCAGATATGGATGAGCAATTTGCAGAGATGCAAAGAATTGATATTGAAGAAGGCGATGAATTTGCTGGTCTTTTTATAAGTTGTACAACTCTTAAAGATCCTATAAGTTATGATGGCCGATATCATACTATGGAAGTAATTACTTATATTAATTATAAGGCTTTTGAAAGATTTGAAAATGAGAATAAAGAACGCTCTCCAGAATATCTGCAATTCAAAGAAAAATTGACTCAAAAGTTTGTGAATAGCTTGGAAAAAGTAGTTCCTGGGATTAGTGACCATATTGTACAAAAAGAATTAGGAACTCCGATTACCAACGAGTACTATATAAATTCTACCGATGGTTGTGTGTACGGTACCGAAAAAAGTTTACGTCATATTGGTCCTTTAGCATATAAACCAAAAAGTGAGATCGAGAATTTATACCTCTGTGGTGCTAGTATTGCATCTCATGGAGTAGCAGGAGCAAGTTATTCTGGAGTTCAGACAGCTGCACTAATTCTCAAATGTAGACAAGATGATCTTATACAACCAGATGTGGATCTAAATCAGGATGTTCGTATTTATGATGCCGAAGATTCTTCTGATTATCCAGACTGGATGCTTCGTAAAATAGAAGTTAAAAAATCACGTTTGGCTACCGATGATAATAGATTCTCTTCTGTTAAAGAAAAGTAATCTCTACTTGATATATTAACGTTATCCTATTAGATTATAAAACCTAATTGGGATAACGTTATTACTTACTTGCTTTTTTATTCTTTACTTTTCATCATAAGGGATATAATCTTCCCAATACCATGGTGTATACGTATCTGCAATTGATATTTCTAATAGCTCTTTAAAAATACTTTCTCCATTATCACTATTGGTCATTATCATTATACCCTTTTGTGCTTCTGGAAATATAATTGAATAATGCTGAAATCCATTGCCATGGCATTCTTTAAACGCTCCAAAACCATAAGGAGTTTTCAAAATACCCCAACCTAATCCATAACTTAACTCAATAGGATCATTTTGTGTAGAATCTTTTAGAGCTAGTGGTCCAAATTGCTTGATAGAATGAATTCTAAACTGTGGTTTAAACAGTTCATTCCAAGAGTTTCGTGTGATAATTTTTTGTTGTAATACGGCTTTAAGAAACTTCGAATAATCTTCTGGAGTAGTTTCTAATGTACTACCTCCTCTTGGCTCATTGTCTATATCTTTTTTAAAACGCTCACTTGTGATAGTATGACCATATGCAAAGTTATCTTCAAATAATGGTGACCATTGGTAACTAGAGCGACTCATGTTTAATGGTTCGAAAATTAATTCCTGCGCTAATTCCTCCAGATTCTTTCCCAGTATTTTCTCTAATACGACTTGCAGGTAAATAAATCCTTCTCCAGAATAACTATACCTGCTTCCTGGTTCACGGTTTACACGCAGTTGATAATACGATTCCATCCACCGGGAATTAGCAAAACCTGTAGTGTGTGTCAAACACATACGAGCCGTTATTTTATGATATAGGCTATCGTTTTTTAAGGCAGAAAAATCATCATGCCAACGTGTAAGTGGTTTGTACTCGTATATTTTTTTGGGTAAATAAGACTCTAAAGCTGTGTCGAGATCAATAACACCATCTTCTACCAATTTCATTACGAGTACTCCAAAAACTGCTTTACTAAAAGAACCTCCATAGATATTAGTAGAATCATTTAGAGCTAATTTTTTATCATAATCTTTATACCCAAAGGCCTTCTGATATGTAACTTCATTGTCATTAAAAATAGTAACTGCAATCCCAGGTATATTTGCCTTTTTGATGAGTCGATTAATTTTAATTGTTAATGAATCTTTAGCTATTTCGGTTCCATCTAAACGTATAATATTTTGTGCTTTCGCTTGAGTGCAACTTGTGAACCACATAGTGCTTGTCAATAGTAATACTATCATTTTTTTAGGTATAGCTTTTTTAGTACTGCTTATAAACGGAAATGATAATGGGTAATAACATTTTTGTGAATTAACGACTCTTACTATATTAAATAACATGCAAATTATACTAAATGGGATTACAGATATAAACAAGAAAAACCCCCATTTCTCAATAGTTACAAGGGCAACTAGTGATAGTAAGTATAGTATACTCATCGTTATCTGAAAATTAATAATTTTTATACCATGACTGTTGTATAGCTCATTATCTTCTCTCTTATGAATCCAAATAAATAAAGGAAGAAGTATATTTGCAAGTGGTATTATAAAGCCTAAAAAAGGAGTGCTATGTAATAATATTAACCATTTTTTCTGTATCGTTTCTTCTTTTGGGTTTTCTAATATCAATAAATCATTCACTTCAATATCCAATGCAGTAGCTAACAATTTTACAGTTTGAAGATGTGGAGTTACATCTCCTTTTTCTATACGCTGGATAGTACGAATTGTAACTTGTGTTTTCTCTGATAATTCTTCTTGAGTATACCCTTTTAATTTTCGTTGATACACTAAGTTTTTAGCAATTGATTGGGTTTCCATAATTATATTTTTGTTTGATACAAAGCTATGGAGAGCTCCTTGTTGTTGTAACGACATTTAGATGTCACCTATCTGTCATTTATCTATTTTATCTAGATAGATCCTATTTTCTTCTATAGTAATGTTGATTTACTACTTAGTCACCCTATAGATTAATAGTTTTCTTCTTATGAGAAATCAAAACACAACACTCTACAACACCATTATGATTTTATACAGGATATGTTGTAGCCATTATGAGTATCTTATTGTTTGTCGAAGATAGCTAAAATCAATCTAGAGATTGCAAGATTTCTTTGGAGGTAGGAGTACTCCATAAATCAGAAAAGACATTATTCCATTTCCCTTTTATCAATAACAATTACAGGTTTCCTGCTTAGCTTAGGAAATTGAAGTTTCTGAATATCTTTTTTATCGTGAAATTCAATTTTTGGAGATACTCTTAACTTTGCTCTAAAATGATCTTTTATATCATGAAGTAATTCTTCTGTAGGGGTTTTTGTAACTATTTTAATTAAAATTTCGTCTGTACCTATTGTATTATGAAAAATTTCGATGATATAATTCTCTACCTCATTAAAATCATTGAGAATATTATCCATGGCGGGAGGGTATAAGGTTGTTCCTTTATACTTGATCATCTGTTTTTTTCTTCCTACTACTGGCCCCAAACGCATTGTATTGCGCCCACATGCACAACTTGAAGTATGTGCCTTGATCATATCTCCTGTTTTAAATCGCAATAAAGGCATTGCTTCTACTCCTAAAGTAGTAACGGTAAGTTCTCCTACCTCACCAGGAGAAACAGGGCTGTTGTTGTCGTCTAGAATCTCTGCAATAATAAGCTCTGGATGATGATGCCCACCTTGTTGCTCGCTACACTCTGTAAAAGCGGTATTCATTTCTGTAGATGCATAGGTAGAGTATAATTCGATGTTCCAGGTGTCTTTTATGTTTTTTGCAAGTGTGTTTAACGAAAAATCTTGATTTCTAAGAGATTCTCCTATACAAATAGCGCCTTTTATCCCAGAAGCATTGAGGTCAATATCGTGTTCTTTGGCATATTTAATTAGTTTCAATAAAAATGAGGGAACTACGATTAGGTAGGTAGGTTTAAATTTTAAAATAGAATCCCATTGTAATTCAGGGATTCCAGCTCCTACGCGTATGATTCCTGCTCCTAATTCTCGAGCGCCCAGGAAATAGGCTAGTCCCGCCATAAAACGCCTATCGATGGTTGTCATTAATTGCATTACATCTTCCTTTTGCACACCAGCACAGGCAAAAGAAATTGCTTCGTTATAAGCTAGCCTTTTTAAATCATTATCTGTTAATGCAAAAGTAACAGGTTCTCCCAAAGTTCCCGAAGTAGTAACATAATCTATGATTTCGCTTTTTGGTACGCAGATAAAATCATCATTAAACTGTTGCAATTGCTCTTTGGTAGTAACTGGTATTTTTACTAAATCCTCTAGTGTATTAATCGTCGAAGGAAGAATATTATGCTTTGCAAAAACACTTTGATAATAAGTAGAATGCGTATCTAAATAAGATATTAATTTCTTTAATTCTTGCTCTTGTACTTTTTTGATCTGAGCCAACGATGCTTTTTCTATTTCAGGAATCATTGTTTTAATTTCCTTTTTAATTTTTTAATATACAAATCGATTTCACGTTTGTCGGGAACTGTCGTAATTTCTTTTTTACTTGCCTCCTCAAAAGCATGTAATGCCGCGGTATAATATTTTTTTTCGTAATAATATTTACCAATTAAATAGTATACTTCCCAATACTCTGGATTGGTCTTCTGAAAATCTCCAATAAAAGAAGGATCCAACATTTTTTTGTTGTCAATTGCTATTTGAATCTCCTTACTTAATCGCCTGTAGTTTTCATAATCTTTATATGCCTTAGTAAATTGAAAAGAGTCTTTTTCAATATTTAATTCAGATTGAGATAATGCTGCCTTTGTCTGTCTTTTATTAAAAATATCATTGAGATTATAGGCAACAAATTCTCCTAATTGATATGGGCTTGATGATACCCAAACCATACGATCTTCTGGTTTAAAAACAATACCATGATGCGCTAATAATTGATTTAAAGCTTTTTCATTACCGTATCCAATCTGTTTGTTGTTTAATCCTTCTTTATTTCTTAGAATATCAACAGCAATTTGTGGTGTTACTTTTGGTTGTTGTTGCAATAGCTCCTGCATTCTTTTATAACGATATTGAGAATGACTTTCTGCGATATGTTTTATATTGTTTTGATCATCAGAATAAGCCTCACTTTGAAAATGATTAGAACAAATTAATTGATTAGAGTTAGAGACTTCATAAACACCAAAGTTTTTGGGAGAAACCTCAATAGTAATTGCCTTTTTATCTTTTGCGCTTCCTATAAATATTGATTCAGATACAAAAACTTCTCGTTTTTTTGCTATTGCTATTGCTTCATCTATTGTTGAAGCATATTGTAAAATCTCACGGGCCAAAATTGAAATTGGTGTTTTTGCTAATAAAGGGATCTTGGATTTTCCTGCATTTATAGTTATTGTAAGTCCATGTTCGTTCATTCCCGAAACCACACCAATCATTCCTCCCCAGGTTACAGACATAAATTTATGGCCTTCTGTTGGACTTACAAAAGCAATGATTTTATCTTTGGCAAAGTCATCACCAGCATAAAAATCAAAATTCCTACCAATGATCAAATCACCATCTACAGTTTTTTCTCCCCAGGCGGCAAATGAAGAGCACCCTACTAATGCTAAATCTTGCAAAGCATGCCCTATATCATGCGCACCATGAAGGTATAGTATTCTTAGATAGTTCTCTGCTATATGATTATAATCGTTTGATGCATATTTTGAAAGTCCGTATATTTCTGCTTTATACTCTGCAGGAATGTGTAAATACATTTTCCTATTATACCAGGCTACAACTTTTCTTAATAAATATTGTTTTGTTTTTGAAGGCACTAATTCTCCAACCTTAGATAGAAAAGCATGTTCTTGCTTTTTAAATAATTCTTGTGTTAGACTCCCGGTTTGTAAGCCTATTTGCAAAGGATCTCCTTCTACATAAAGTTCCCATAAACCTTGTTTGTTTTTACTAAGAAAACTATTCCCGATAGTAAAAACAGAATCCGAAACTTTAATTCTTTCTTCAATAGAAGAAGAATAGGCACTAACATCAGGAATATCCTTTATAGATCTAGAAACGCCACACGACATTAATAGAAAAAGGAGTGCAAAAAAGCACAGCCATTTTGTACAACAAGATGTTTTTGAGAACATACTTCTTTGTTTTTTAGATGCTCGTTATTTTAATTTTTCCCATTGCCTAAATAGTTTTTTGTTCTTTATTGGCTTCCAGTATTTTATCAAGTAAATAATCTTTACCGATTATTTCTGAGCAAGTAGTGACTGCACTAATAGTGACTCCTAAAATACCATGCATATTTAAACTCTGGCCAGTAAACATTAAGTTTTTAATTTTGGTTTTTGGAGATAAAAAAGAGTGCATAGGTTTATTAACATCTTTGACATAACCATACATCGATCCTTCATTACTACCGATATAATCTCTGTAGGATAATGGTGTTGAAGTGTATGTTTCTTGAATACAATCTCTTATATTCGGAAATTTTTTCTCTAATGCATTAATAATTTTTTCAGCTTTTTCAGCTTTAAATTCTTCATAGGTTTGTCCTCTTTCATTTTTATTAGCTACCGTATTAAATGTGTTTTCCCAAGGTTCAACTTCTTCATAACGCATATATGTCATTACAGCAATACTATCACCATATTCATCTGTGTTTTTATTAATCCCCATAGTCATCATATATCCTTCTGGCCAACTTTCCTGTGTATAACTTTGTGTATCCCAAACCCTATCTGGATGATTAAAATGATAGAAGTTTTTGTTTTGATAAGCAAAAGTGTTAGGTTTTAATACGATATATAATGTAAAAGCGGCGATTGTGCTTTCAATCTTATGTACTCGATTGGCATATGATTTTCTAAATTTATCCTCTCCTGCTAATTTTAAAGTGAGTTTTGGCTCAATATTAGAAATAAACAAATCTCCTTTTATTTCTTTACCATTTTTACAGGTAACAGAACTGATTTTACCATCATCAAATCCAAATTTAGTAACCTCATGGTGTTTGTATGTTTCACCACCATATTCTTTTAATCTTTTAATTAAAACTTTTGTAATCTGGCTCCCTCCATTTATACACCGATATGAACTTTCGATATATGAGTTAATACATAAAGCGTGTACATAAAAAGGAGTACGATCACTATCCCCGGCATATAAATAATTTGTTCCTGCAAGAACTCCTTGTAGTTTTTTGTTATCTGTAAGGGAATTGATATAAGATTTTGCATTGAGACCAAAAATTTCAGTATCATCAAAGTAAGGTTTACCTTGTTTTAGCTGGTAAAGCGGAAATTTAAGACATGTTTCTTTTAATTTATCACAATAGGTTATAATGGCTTCTTCCTCTTCTGGGAATTGATCTACTAAAATTTTTATGAAATTTTCATATCCTTGAGCATGTTTGTATTCTTTTTCATCACCTTCAAAAGTTATGATATCAAAACCGTCTTCATCTAGTTTTTTTAATTTTAAGTCATCAACGATATTAATGTATTTAAAATATTGATATAGGTTTTGTCCTTTAGAAAGGCCGCCAATATAGTGTACTCCTGTATCAAAAATAGTTTTATCCCTTACAAAGGTTTGTAAATTTCCTCCATACTGATTGTTTTTTTCTAACACACATACACTATAGCCTTCTTTGGCTAAAATGATAGCAGAAACCAAACCACCCAAACCACTTCCGATAATTACAATATCATAATGCTCTTTCATTCTTTAATTTTCTTTGTTTTTTAAAATAACCAGATTATTCTTTTGGTGATCGATCTCGAATCCCAAATTAGTAATTATCTGTGTATGTATATTTTGACCTTCTTTTAGTAAAATTAACAGATTAATTTTACTGCTTAGTACCTTTTCTAATTCATTTTGTGTAATTGTAGCTAAATTTATAATAAGAACACTTGCATCATATGCCATTGTTTCTTCTAAATTATCGACACAAATAATTTTACTATGATTATTAGTAATATAGCTGTTTTTAACAATATCCCTAGTGTTTTTGTTTTCTATATAATTAATAATCTTTCTGTCTGGACTATCTAGAGATAATAGGAAATCTAATTGACCAGAATCTTTTGAAATATGAAGTATAGTTTCTTTTTTTCCGACTGTGTCTATAATTATTTTATAAATTTCTTTATTAATTTTTAGATCGTTTAGTACTTCTTTATATAGAGAGTCACCTTTGTATCGGTATTCTTCAAGAATAATATTATTAAAGTAGGCATCATGTTCTATCTCATTTCTAAGTTTTCCAAATTCACTTTTAAAATACGCCCCGATTTGCTTTGTCTTTCTAGCATAGTTTTCGCCAAAACTAGTATCGTTTGCTTTTATTCTATCGAGTATTTTGATAGTTATACTACCATCTTTAATAATAAAACTTCCTTTTGGGAGCACTTCGGAATTTCCGTGAATAAGTATCGGAATGATGTCTAACCCAAATTGCTCTGCAAGATAAAATGCTCCTTTGTGAAATCGTTTAATTTTATTGGTATTAGATCTTGTCCCTTCAGGAAAGGCAATAAGAGAGTAGCCTTGATCAACTTTCTTCTTTAAATGATCTAATCCATTCTCTATACCACTAGACACTGGATAAAAACCTGCTAATTGAACTGCTTTTCCAAAAACAGGAGAGTTGTACACCCAATCATTTACCAGGAAAATAATTTTTGGATATAACATTCCTATTGCCAAGATGTCTAAAAATGAAGTATGATTAGCAATGATAACCCCTGGTTTTTCGAAGGTTTCATTACTTTGATTAATGATTTTTTTACGTACAAAAGGGTTTGTATATAGTACTGATCCCATAAATTTTGACATTATTTTATGAAACCATTTCATTTTCATTTTTTTAGGTAACGGGATAATTTTTATCAGAAATACACTAAATAATGAAAGTAGTAAGCCTCCTATACCATAATAACAAAAAGAAAGAACAGAATGTATAAATAACCTAAGTGTTATCGGTCTTTTTGTTTTACTTCCAATAAAAAGTCTAAATAATTGAGGTTGAATTGTAAATGAAATAACAATTGCAGATAATATGCCGATAATAGAAAGTAATGATATCGTATATAGCGCAGGGTGTTTAGCAAATATTAAAACACCTACTCCCAAAATAGTAGTGATAACAGATAAAATAATTGATGTTTTATGAGTTGCTAATGCTTTTTCCCCGGTTCTATATTCATGTAGTAACCCATTAGTCATAAAAATACTATAGTCAATCCCAAGACCAAAAATAAAAGTTGAAATTATAATATTAAAGATGTTAAACTCTAATGAAAATAATCCCATTATACCAATTGTTAGCAACCATGTGATCGCTATAGGAATACTTGTCACTAGGGTAAGAGATAAACTTCTATAAAATAATAAAAGGATAAGCAGCACAACAATTAATGAGTAACCTACTAGTTTGTTAAAGTCATTTTTTAGATTCCCTAAAAAAGTTTCATTCATATGTTTCCTGTCAATAACAATAGTTTGAGGCTGATCTTTAAAAATATCAACTATATGTTGCGCATTTTCATCTTTTACCTTAACGAGTGTTGTTGCAGTGATGAAATCATCTTTTGTTGTTATATAATCTGCAATAGAAATTGTTTTTAAAGCATTATAATCTGTAATTTTAAGAGGCTTGAAATTCGATTCTAAGAGGGTGTAAAAAGCATTAAAACTATTAGGTTTAAAACCTAATTTGTTTCCGCTTTCAATAAGATTAGCTTTTGTATCTGCTATGGTATTAGTGTTCCAGAAAGAATTCCATCTCGAAATTCTTTCTTTTTGAGCTTTTTCTGAATAAATTAAAGATCCAATCGAGCTAAAATCAATTACTTTTCCTTCAGCTTTTAGTATTTGTAGCTTTTCGAAAATCTTGTCATTTATTTGTAAAGCACCTTGCTCCGAATCTTCATAGGCTGCCAGATAAATTGATTTTGAAGCAATATTAGTCAGAGCATCTAATCTTAATTGTGCATCTTTTAGCTCTTGTGGCTCAAAGTTTAGCTTAGAAATGTCATTATTAAACTGTACTTTATTATAGGTAAACAAGCTTACAATTAGTAACAACGTTAATACTATAATTGCCCATTTGTTTTTATGTAAAGGATATTGAGCGGCATTATCGATTAATGTTGTTTTTGGCTTTTTTTGAGAAGTGCTTTTATATACTTGAGGTATAAAAATTAATGCGAAAAAAGAGGACCCGACAACGCTAATTGCTGCAAAAATACCTAAATCTTGAAGGGCTTGTGATTCTAAAAATAATAAACATAAAAATGCTAAAGCTGTTGTTAAACTACTCATTAAAACCGGAGTAGTGATTTCTTTGTAAACAGCTTTTATATTGGTAGTACTTCTTATATGTGTTAGAATATGAAGTGAATAATCCAAAGTAACCCCTAGCAGTACAGAGCCAATACCCAGGGATATTGCAGAAATTTTTACGCGAATTAAATACAATAAAGCAATAGCTAATAACCCTCCGAAAATTGTTGGAACAAATAAAATAATCGGAATAGTAATTTTTCTATAAAAGAAGATAAGTATGATCAATAAAATAGTAATAGCAATACTAATGGTTAGTTGGATATCGCGTTTTATTTGCTTAGCATTTGCTACAGCGATTAAAGCACCTCCAAAATATTCACTTTGTACTTTATCTTTAAAAAGACCATTGAGTTGATTGTTTATTAGATAAAGATCTTCTACAAACGCAGCATTCTTGGCTGTTTCGCTAGATTTTAATTTAGGAGTTATAAATAATAGAACATGATTTTGATCTTTACTAAGTAAAAAACCATTGTGCAATGTGAAATCATCACCAAAACTAAGTTGCTGTAATTTTTTTAAGGCAATAAATGATAACCCCAAGGGGTCCTTTAAAATATTATCTTTTGCAATGATTCCTGTAGGAGAAACTAAAGTTTTATAATTACTATTTGTGATAGCCTCAACACTATCTTTTTGAATTTTATTTTTAATGTCTTTATAATCATTTTCTTGTAAAAAAAGAGGAAGATTTTTGTACACAAAATCCAAAGTGTTAAAAATATCTTCTTCTTCGACCTTACCTTGGATTTGGGTAATGTGCTTACCAGATCTTAGAGTAACGCTATCAATAAATTGTGCTGCATACTGAGTGATATCATCAACCGATCCTCCCGGTTGACGTGTGATATTTACTATAATTTTATCGGCAAAATTTACTGATTTTAATACTTTTTGAATCTCAGAAGTTTTATCATTTGTAGGAATCAATTTGGTGATATCTTCTTCAAATTGAATTTTTGAAGCTATAAATAATAAACCCGAAATAATGAGTACAAATATTCCAAAGCTTGCAACTTTTTTGGAAACAATAGATGTATATAAACTATAAAAAAAGTTATCCATTATGATGCATTATTTTTTTTATAAAAAATGATAAGAAATACATATGCCAAAATCCCTATAGTAAAAGCAGAAATTATGGCTAAGGTAAAACTACCTACAATATAGGTTTTTAGACTTTTTATCATTTCAAAATTTTCACCAATATTGGTAAATGATGGTTGAGATTCTCCTAAAACAAAACTACCGACTTTTAAACTCATAAAAACGATAAAAGGAATGAAAGGGGGCAAACTTACATTAGAAAAAGCAAAAGCAATTACCTTATTTAGTTTTAAAACGACAGCTAAAAAGAGCACGAGTACTGTATGAAACCCCCATAGAGGTGACACCCCTATGAAAACTCCCAGAGCTACCGATAATGCCTTTTTTTGTGGGGAATCCTGACTTTCTAAGAAATCTTCAAAAAAGAAACGTTTTACTCCTTTTTTTTTAACTTTCCGGAATAAATTTCTCGGCTTTATATATAAAAAAGCCACCGTAACCAACCAGGTATTAAGAATACTTATTCGGGTAAAATCTTTAAAAGGCCTAAAATGTGATACCCGTTCGGTTTCATCATATAATACTTGTATTGGAATATTTTTTACAATTACATCACTCCAGGCTGCTTTTACAATAACTTCTATTTCAAATTCAAATTTTGAAGTATAAAAATTCAATTTTGCTAATTCTTCTAGTGGATATAATCTATACCCAGATTGTGTGTCCTGAAGTTTTGTACCGGTTTCTACCCAAAACCAAAAGTTAGAAAACTTATTTCCGAAACTACTTTTTTTAGGAACGCTTTCCTGGCTCATATTTCTGGCACCAATGAGTAAGATATTTTTATTTTCTGATTTTTCTAAAGCTGTAATAAAAGCTGGAATATCTTCAGGAAAATGCTGCCCATCAGAATCTATCGTAATTGCATACTTAAAACCTTGTTTTTGTGCAGATACAAACCCAACACGTAAAGCATTACCTTTTCCTTTATTTTTTGGCAGATGGATTTGTTGAACTTGAGGATATTCTTTTAATATCTCCTGAGTAGTATCTGTGGCCCCATCGTTTACAATAATAATATTTTTAGTGTAAAGTAATACACCATCTATAACCCGTCGTAATGTTTTGCAATTATTATAGGTAGGAATTATTACACATACGTTGAATAGGTCGATTTTTTGTTTTGTAAACTCTTTTATCACTCAATTGAAGTGTTTCAATTTTTAAGGAACTAAAATTACTGCTTTTTCTTCATCACTAAAAGCTTTCGATTGCAAAATATACTCACCGATATGCTTTTTTAAAATTTTGGGTTTTATAGTCTTGTATTGTTTAAGCAGAAATAATTTGTCTTCTTTTATATTGGATTTATATTTTAGCAATTTAGGAGTATTTTCTTGTATTCCTATACGTATAAAACGAGGTTCGATAGCATTTGGTGATTTTTCTATAGCAAATTCTATATATGTAACTCCTTCTATAAACAACCGTCTTTTTTCTTTTATACTTTTTTCATATTTGGCTTGCAATGTGATAGCAGCTCCTTTATAAGCCACTAAAACAATATTATCTTCTTTATTTACCGATGCAAGTTGCTCATTAAGTGCAGCTACTTTTGTCTTGTCATGAGCAGCTTCTTTATACGCGATTCTAATGGTATCCAGATCTATCGATAGAATGGTAAGAGATAATGATATGAAAACAATTAAAAATTTCACACGGTTAGGTTTTGGTAATTATTTGATAATATATTAATTATAAAATTGAGAATGAGCGTAGTCACCACATTCTTTCATTAAAAATTAAAAATATTTTTAATGTTCGTTTTATATTTAAATTTACTTTGTCTTAAAATTAGCAGTTAATTTTAAAGCAACTGTATCTTCAAATGTAGTTACATTTTTTACTTTATAAGTATCATCTGTCTTGGTAATATCTAAAGTTAAAACTAAATCTGGGTTTTTTTCCGGATTTATGATGGCCATGAATTTGATATTACTAGAGGATTGCATAAATAGTTTTTTATCTACAATACCTTCTGTTAATTCTTTTATGATTTGCATCATACAAACACCTGGTGTTACAGGATTCCCTGGGAAATGCCCTTTGAAAATTTTATGGTTTTTGTTGATGGTAATAGTTGCTGTCGACATATTTTCAACAGTCTCTAATGTATTTGCGGTGTAAAAATCTTTTAGTAACATAAGTAATTAGAAATTAAATCTATACGATAGGCCAATTTGAAAAACACGATTAAATTGATTTTTTTCTTCGTATATCGATTGTGTTGAAAAATCATGGAAATCACCAGAAAATACATCTAGTGTACCATGCTTATATCTAGCTTCTATACCAATTCCGTTTTTAAATTCGTAACCAAGACCAGCAGCAATAGAAAGATCTACAAAGGTAATATCATTACCTTCTTCTCTGTTTACAAGACTTACTGGGGTGTCATCAAAATCAAAATCAAGACTTGGTGCAATTATTAAATGTAATCCTGTATTTCTAACGAAAAATTTATTGGTGGCAGATATTGAAACGTAATGGATTTCGAGATCATCTCCATTTGAAAATTTGTTATTACCACCTTGATTAGAATATCCCACTTCGGGTTGAAGAGCATATAGCTCTGAAAATCTAATATTTAAAAAAGCTCCTATATAAATACCTGCTTTAGTTTCTAAATTGGCATTTGAAAGATCCGAAATGTTAGCTCCGCCTCTTAATCCAAAAGATGTCTTGCTTTGTGCAGAAACCGTCCCAAAAACACCAAGAAAGGTTATGACTAATAAAAGATTTCTCATTTTTGAATTGATTTTAAATTAATTTTAAGCTTTAAATTCTTATGCTCAATCGTAATTAGATTTGCAATAGTGTCACTAATTTCTGAAAATGTAAAAACTACTTTTTCTTTTCTATTTCCAGTCCTTACAATTTTATTTATTTCATTATTTGTATTGTAATAATAATGTTTATCATTATTAATTTCAGTTTCAAAAACGACATCGTTTTGGTATGAGAACGTATTTAAAAGCACAGGAGTTTCTTCAATCAATGCTTTAAAATCTTTTTTCAAAATGTTTATTAAAATCTTTTTATTAAAATCTTCTAAGATGTAATTTACTGTAAAGCCTTCATTAATAAATGAGAAGTCAAAAATTTTATTTCCCATTTCTGTAGTAAAGACAATGCGATGATTTTTATCTTCAATTTTTTTTACAATAAAAATCCCACCAAAATGTTTTTTGTAAACTTCAATATTTGCCTTATACACATAGTCTTGTGCCTTATCTGAAAAATATAAATTTCTTATTTCTATATCAGATGTTTCTCTTTTGATGAAATTGTTTTTCTTTGAATAGGAAGCACATCCTATACATATAAAACAAAAACTAATGAGCAAATATCTCATCTGCCAAAGGGGTGTTTAAGACTCTATTGCTAAATACTATTCTCGTATAATCGTTTGAAGGCTCTATCATTTTTACTTCAACAACATCACCTTTGGAGTTAAATGTAATATGAAATGCTTTAATGAATTTTTCGAATTTTTTGTCTTTGGGGTTAAAATGTACTTCGCTATTACTTTGGTTTTTATAATAACTAATACTAAACTCATCATCATTAAACATATCTCCTTTTACACTATTAATAATAAGTTTGTTCAATTGCTTAAACTGCTCGCTAGACCCAATATCAATGTTACTTTTATTGCCTTCATCATTAATGTATAGTGTCTTGTTTTTAAATAACACAGAATATTTAAAAGGTTTTACATATTCCCATTTTACAACATCTGGTGTTTTAAAAGCAAGTTTTCCTGTTGTGATAATATCATTCGATAAAAAATCCAGGTGTTTGTATTGTATAAAATCACTTGAAATAGTTTTTGTTGTAGTAGCAAGAGCTTTTACTTTTGTTTTTAAGGCATCAGCTTCTATAGTACTCATTTTAGTTTGAGCAGATAGAGTAGTGGCTATAAATAATATTAAATAAACAATTTTAGGCATATGCTTTTATCTTAAATAAAGAATCTATTGTAACCGATTCTATATTTTGTTGTTGTAAAAATAACAATAACTGTTCCAAAACAATAATTGTTTTTGAACTTGTATCATGAAGTAAAATGACATCACCTTTGGATAGTTTTTTTGTTATTCGTTTTAGTACTTTATCCGAACTTCTGGATGTTGTATCCAGGGACCTGACATTCCATCCAATAGGTTGTAATTCTGTGACTTTTAATGCTCTTTTAATTCTTGGATTTGTTACACCAAAAGCAGGTCTGTATAGCCGCATAGCTAACCCGGTTACTTCTTTTGCTATGGCATTGGTTTGTTGTAATTCTGAAATTACCTCTTCTGTTTTTAAAAAACCAAAAGAGTTAGGGTGTGAATACGTATGATTACCAATAACATGGCCTTGTTTGATACTTTCTTTAACCAATTCGGGATACATCTCAATGTGTTTGCCAATGCAAAAAAAAGTAGCTTTTGCATTATACTGTTTTAAGAGTTGTAAGACTTGCGGTGTGAATTCGGGATTTGGTCCATCATCAAAAGTAATGGCAATTTGATTATTTTTTATATCTCTATTTACATTAAGAGAAGTAAAATGATAGTTCCATTGTATAAGCCCAGAACCAGCCATAGTAATAATTAACCATATAAATGCTAATAAGAAATAAGACCATACTGGTATTTCTAATGAGTAATTGGTTATGTGTAAAACCAAAAAAGCGAGTGCTGTTATTCTATTGACGTATTTAAAATTTAGCATTTACGCAGTAAAGTGAAGCTATGATTCTCTCCTCGATATTGATTGTATAATAAAATAGTAGTAAAGTTTGATGTTGATTTTTTGTTTAACCTAACTACTTCTGGTAACTCTTGTGTTTTTAAAATTTTTGAAGCCAACCATACCCCAAAAGACGATGCGGTATTAAATTCACCACATAAATGTTTGTAATATATCTGTTGTGTCTCTTTGAATAGATTTAAACTTAACTCATTGTAAAATGTATCGTATTTTACATCTCCGTTATTTCCTAATACAATAGCATCTATATCATCAATAGCTAAGTCATTATCCTTTAAAAATAGTTGAGCTGTATGAGAGACTTCCGTTTCTGATAATGTATTATAAGTTTGTACTGCTATAACTTCGGCATAGCTCGAATCTTGTTTTTTATTTGATACTACAAAGAAATTTGCACCTTCTCCAAATATTGCACCTTCTGTTTTAGAATCCAATACCTTAGTAGATTCGGTTTTTTCTAATTTAATGTGATTAATAAGTTTGTGAATGGTAATTGTATGATCACCATGTTCATCAACACCTCCGATTAAAATAGTATCGGCCTCATTATTTTCTAATTGTAATTGGGCATCTAATAATGTCGATTCAAAAGATACACTTGCATGTACATATGTAAAATTGTAGCCTTTACATTGAAGCCCTAAAGCGATTTGCCCACCAACTGTATTATGAGTTGATTGTATAAATGAAGTAGGGGTGAGGTATTGTTCGTCATTATCTATAATTGCACTAACAAATTTCTCTGAATCCCTAACGCATCCCATTCCTGTTCCTGTAATAATGGCATCAACATTTTCTATGTTTGCGTCTTTCAATGCAATTCTGGATGCAACAACTCCCATTTTAATGCCTTTTGCCATTCTACGTGCTGCAGCAGGTGGGATATACTCTTTATAATTAGGGTTAACCACAGAAATCACATTATCTGTATAGGTGAGGATTTCTTTCAAAAACTCAGTATTGTCAAAAGTTTTTTGAGATGAAATAGATCCGACACCGGTTATATAGACTGCACTCATATCTCTTTAATTAAACAGTTTTTGCATATAGGTATTAACCTTTGTTTACAATTTTGCTATTGTTCTTTTGAAAAAATTACTGTAGAACAATTACCTCCGAAACCTAAGGAATTAGACAACACGGTGTGCAATTCTTTTTCTTTGAGCTCTAATTGTGGTGTAATATCAAACTCTTTCATCTGAGTTTTAAAATTGAGATTAGGATAGATGATATTATGTTGAAGGGCTAATACGGCATAAACAGCCTCGATAGCTCCTGCTGCAGCCAAAGTATGTCCTGTATACGCTTTTGTAGAGCTAAAATCGGGAATTTCTTCACCAAAAACTCTTAGAATAGCACGCCCTTCAGATAGGTCATTATTTCCTGTTGCTGTTCCGTGTGCATTAATATAATCAATATCATTTGCTGTGTATGCTGCAACTTTTAAAGCTTTTTGCATTGCTAAAGTAGCTCCGTCTCCATTTTCTGAAGATGCAGTTTGATGATAGGCATCATTTGCATTGCCATATCCTTTAACATATCCCAATACTTCTTTTTTTTCTGCAGCAATCACTTCATCAGATTCTAGTACTAAGAAAGCGGCAGCTTCACCTAAATTTAAACCTTTTCTATTTTCATCAAAAGGAGTATTGTAGGTATCAGATAAGATCATTAGGGTTTTAAATCCATTAATGGTGAACTTAGATAAACAATCTGCACCACCAACAATAACTCTGTCTAGTTTTCCTGATTTAATCAATCGGGCACCGAACATTATAGCATTTGCAGCAGAAGAACAAGCCGTACTTATTGTAGTTACCAGGCTTTTTTTGATCCCTAACTGCTCTGCGATTTTTTGAGTAGAATCTCCGGCATGGTGACCTTCGATATATTTTTGGGTGCTTTTGTTTTCAAGATAATCATAATAGTAAGTCTCTGTCATATCCATCCCACCGACGCTGGTCGCCGAAACTAATCCTGTTTTATAGGTATTGATATCAGAGATTCCGGCATCTTGTATTGCTTGCTTAGCAGCAATAGCACCTAATAAAGCTGTTCTTGAGTAATTATTATCAGGAGTTAGACCTAGTTGTTGTTCTAACTCCAGATTTGTAGATGCGATTTCACCAACCATAATATCGTCTTTATGTATGGTATTAATTTTGGAAACCCTGGAGATTCCTTTTTTACCATTAATAAGCGATTGGTAATTTTCTGTGACATCGTTTCCAATAGCAGAAATTATTCCCATTCCGGTTATAGCAACACCTTTACTCATTTAAATACAACTAAAATTTATTTTGTTCTATGCTCAGAAATATATTTTGCCATTACTTCTATAGATGCAAAAATTTCACGCCCTTCTTTAGGATCGGTTAATTTAATACCATAGTTTTTATCTAGCATTACGATTAACTCTAATGCATCAATTGAGTCTAAACCTAAACCATCACCAAAAAGAATATCGTCATCAGCAATATCTTCAACAGCAATATCTTCAAGATTTAATTGCTCAATAATGTTTTCCTTTAGTTCTTGTTTTAAAACCTCCATATTATGTATTATATAAATTTACTATATTTTGTTTAGTATGTGTTGTGGTTCCTTCTTTAGAAACCAAGTATAAAAATGCGTCATATGCCACCCCATCAAATTCTACCCAGCCACAAAGGGCTTCATCAGCTTTATTTGCTAATAAAAGACTATTTGTATAGTCTGATAAATATTCAGCATTAAAGCTGTCAAAGATAAAAAAACTATTTTCAGAATGAAGTTTATATTTTATACTAATCTCACCAATACAAATATTGGGTAATGTATAAACAAAAACGGCAGGACTTGGATAGTAATTGTCTTTATTTTGGATAGATTCCTGATGTTTTTCATCGGTATCTAAACTGGATGATTTATTTGAAAATACAATAGCAATGTTATTTTCGTCTTCTATATTTAATTTTTCTTTTTGTAGGATAAGATCTGATGCCAAAAATGCAAGTTTACTTAACCCATCCATTTTAAAGAATTTAGGATATTTAATATCAAAACTTCTATAAGCTGCTTTAATAAATTCTAAAAAATCTAAAGCACCTTTATCGTCATATATAACAGATCCGTTTAAAGAGACTTTATTATCTTTTATGTGACAGAATGATTTTATATAAAATCCAGACTCCATAAATCGATTACTTTTTTTTGCAGACAAACATGGTATGGTATTCTCCCACAACCAAATCTTCTTTTATTATTAATCCTGCCTGATCAATTAATTTTGTAAAAACAGTAGCAGGATACATTTTACTATTTCCATTTGCCAATACTGTAAAGTATAATGATGTAGCTTCTAGGATAAACTTGGCATTATCAAATTTTTGTCTGTCTGTAAAAGTTTCCATGATTAATAACTCAGTCGTATCATCCATAGAATTAACACAGGTTTTTAAAACTTTAAGGATTTCTTTTTCAGAAAAACAATCTAGAAATTGACTCATCCAAATCGTATCTACTCCATCATTAGGAATTTGTGGGTTTTCTGATAACCAATCTATTTCATGACCAGAAACTCGTTTTTCAAACCCTTTGTTTTTTACATTAGCTAGTGCTTTGTTTAATTGACCGGGTAAGTCGATCATTTTTATAGAAACTGTTTCACTAAATTCGCAACTACTTATAGCAAATTTACCCGTGTTGGCTCCAATATCAAATATAGTTTTTGGGTTAGTTCTAAAAACAATTTTTAAAGCATCTTGAAATACGTCATCAGAATAATGGTGATCAAATTCAAACCAGGATTTTTGTATTTCGGGATCTAATTGTGATAAGCCTTCATATATGGTATCCCAATTTCCTAATTCTTTTAAGCCTTCGGGTTTTCCTTCTTTAATAGAATCGTTTAAATGATATAACCCTTTATAGCAGACGTCATTTGTGAAATTAATATTAACATCAACCGTTTTATTATACGTCAAAAAATAACCAATTGTAGTAATCTCATATTTGTCATCACTATTTTTACTAACAATATTTGAGCTTTCGGCGATTTCTAATAAAACACCAATGCCATATATGCTAATAGATAATTCTTTAGAAATATCTTCTATAGAAATTCCTCCGTTTTTTCTTCTATCAAAAATAAGATTTAGAACTCCCAGTTTTCTTAGTGAAACTGTGGCTTGAAAAACAAAAGGTGCAAAAGCTATTTTTTGAGCTTCCTGAATTGCGTCTATAGCTTTTATTGTTTGGATTGGCATGTCTTTATAGAATAAATTATTTTACTTTTTGAAATATAACTGCGGTATTACAACCTCCGAATCCGGAGGCGGTTTTTAGAAAAATATGTAATTGTTTTGGGGTGGTTTTTGTGATAATGTTTAAAGGTTTTGATGTTCCCGGTTCATTAAACCCTAATGAGGTGTATAATGTATTCTTTTCTAATGAATACATCCCAACAATAGTCTCAACTAATCCTGAGGCACCTAATGTATGTCCAAAATAGCCTTTTAAACTATTTAATGGTACTTTGCTTAAATTAAGTCTGTCAAATGCAATCGATTCTGTTTCATCATTAAACAGTGTTGCTGTTCCATGGGCCGAAATGTAATCAATATCGTTATGGGTGACATTCCCTTCTTTGAAAGCAGATTGTACACTTCGAAATAAACCTTCACCAGTTCGGGAAGGTCCCGAAATATGATTAGCATCGTTACAAGAACCTTCACCCAAAATAGCAACCGCTTCTTTTGGTAGCCCTTTTTTATTATTAGTAACTAAAATACTGGCAGCTACTTCTCCTATATTAACCCCTGTTCTGTTTTTGTCATAAGGTTTACAGGGTTCATTACTTAACGCTTGAAATGAATTAAAACCAGTTATTATAAATTCACTTACCATATCTCCGCTAACAATAAAAACATCATCATAGGTACCATGGTTAATGTAGCGTTTTGCAATTGCAATAGATAAAATTCCAGAAACACATGCATTAGAAACAACAATAGCATCATTTTTAAATCCTAATGTTTCTTGGACCACTTTTCCTAAGGAGCTTAAATAAGCTCGTTCTTTTAGGAATTCATTGTTTTTATTTAAGGCATCAATATTACCTTTGGTAGTAGATATAATAAGTCCAACACGATTTGTTAAGGGTATTTTAGATGCTTTAATAACTTTGCTTAACGAAGAAATCATCATCTGTTCTAAACGTGTGAACTGCCCTTCATTATTTAATTGTTTAAAATCGGTATATAAATCTTCTGTATTTATTATTGAAGAATAAAATGGATCAGGCAGCAGATCTTTATTATCGATAAGTCGTAAGCCCGAATTCTCGTTATGAATATTCTGTACAACAGTTTGACTGTCAAAGCCAAGCGATGATATTATGTTATTATATGAAGCGTAAATCTTACTCATTCAATTTTATAAGGCCTTCTTTTTGTTTCCATTTGATGAAGAAAGATGGAATTGTTAGTGATAAATCACCACTTCCTGTATCTCCAACAAATACCTGTACGGTTTCTCCTGTGCAGACTAATTTATGATTTTGGTTATAAATTTCATATCTAAAAATCATTTTAGCAGCTGGACTATCTACATAAATTGTTTTTATGGTAGCAATATCTCCATATCGTAAAGGTAGCTTGTGTTCTGTACTAGATTTTACGATTGGCGTAGCATAACCAAATTTTTTTTGATCTAAATAAGAAATACCATGATGTCTTCCAAAAGCTTCCCTACCATCTTCAAAATATTGAATATAATTACCATGCCAGACAATTCCTAAGGGGTCAGTTTCTACAAAACGTACTCTAACCTGGCTGGTGAAACTTATCTCTTTGTTATTTTTAGACTGCATTTTTCTTTTCATTATAAACAATAGAAATTAAAGCTGTTATTATAAAAAATAATAAAAGTAATATTATTTCTGGAACAAGTTCTATAAAGCTGGCATTTCGCAAAAATACATCATAGAAGGCATTTAAGCCCCAATTCATTGGTGAAATATTTGATAACAGTTGCATGAATTTTGGCATTACAAAAACAGGTACCCAAACACCTCCCAAAGCAGCTAGAATAACCACAAAGGTTGCCCCAAATGGAGCAGATTGTTCTTGCGTTTTTGCAACCGTTCCTAACAATAATCCTAATCCTATCGCGGCTAAACCTGCAAAAAAAGCAACAATAAACAGATTAAATATTCTTCCCGACACGTCTAATGTTGGTAAACCTAATTTAGGAAATAAAAACACTCCTATTGCTAGCATTAAAGTAAATTGTATGAGACAAACAGCCAAATAGACGACTGTTTTCCCCCCTAATACTATTGCATAGGATACAGGGTTTGTTCTTAATCGTACAAAAGTTCCTTGATTTTTTTCTTTTACAATATTTATAGATAAAGGTACTATAATAAAAAAGATGGCAAATAAAGTCCAGGCTGGTACATTGTGCTGCGCCGAATTGGGTATGATCTCTTTGTCTCCTTGTTTTGGAACTATTTCTTTAAAACTGATAAAATTATCGGTTTCAAAAATAACCTCGGTATCATCTTCTGATACTTGTTCGTGAAAAGCTTTGTATATAGATTGTGTTTCTATTTTAGAAATCATCTTATCGATACCATTTTTCACAGAACTTTTAAAGGTAAGTTGAGTTGCCGGATCAAAATATAATCTAACCTCTTTGCTTAAAATAGTTTCTTCTGGTTGAACTTCTTTCTCTTCTTCTTCCTCCAAACCAAATTTTGATAAAATCCCTTCTACATTCTGATTGACTTTTTTGTCTAAATCCGATGATAATTTTTCTGGAATGATGATCGCTAATTGATAATTTCCTTTAAATACCAGGTCTCTGGCTTCTTGTTCTTTATCTTTTTGAATGACCTCAAAAGTATTGGACGCTGTTAAGCTACTAATTATAGTCTCAGAAACACGACCATTATCATTATTTACAAGAAGTATAGGAATCTTAGTATCGCTAATCGTTTTAAAGCTACTGTCTTGAATTATTGTTATCGTGATGATTAGTACAATAGGCATTATGAATAAAATTGCAATACCTCCAATATCCCTGGTGAGTAATAAGAATTCCTTATATGTAGAAGCCCATAATTTATGCATGATCTCTTAAAGCTTTTCCGGTTAAGGCTAAAAATACATCTTCGAGGTTATTTGCATTTTTTTGATTAGAAATTAATTCTTGTGGTTGTCCTTGAGATATTATTTTCCCATGATCTATAATAGCTACTCTGGTACAAAAATCTTCAGCTTCATTTAAATGATGTGATGTATAAATAATAGTAGTTCCTTTTTTATTTAAGAGTTGCAAGTATTTAATAATTACATTTTTAGATTGTACATCCACCCCAACAGTTGGTTCGTCTAAGAATAATACTTTGGGCTCGTGCAATATACTAGCGATTAAATTAATACGACGTTTCATCCCTCCAGAAAACGTACTCACTTTTTTATTAGCAAACTTAGATAGACCTAATATTTCAATCGCCTGGCTTATTTTAGATTTTAATAACTGCCCTTTTAGACCATACATACTACCAAAATAGGTAAGGTTTTCATTCGCAGTTAATGCCGGATATAAAGCATATTCTTGTGGTACAATACCAATGAGTTGTTTTAATTGATTGGGATTTTTATAGGTTAAACCATCTATAGTAAATGATCCTGATGTAGGTTTTATTAAAGAACATAACAACGAAATTAATGTAGTCTTTCCTGCGCCATTTGGACCAAGTAGTCCAAAAATTTCTTTTTCATCGATAAACAAATCTAAATCTGATACAGAATATGCTTCTGCACCTTTATGTTTTTTAGATAATTGTTCAATTTTAATCATGCTTTATTTTACTATTAAATAGCTTTCTTTAGTTTTTTAAAGAAAACTTCTTCTCGATTTGCTATATCATCTAATTGCGAAGCAACATCGTTATATGCATCATCTTTTGCACTTCGGTTTTTGTATATACGAGAAGCATCTAAAGCAAAATCTCTCCACGAATCACCAATTGCAGTCATTTCTGTAGATAACTCGATTAATGTATCATTCTTTAATACTTTACCTGCCTCCTGTAAGAATGCAGCATAGATATATCTAAATCCACCACCTCCGGTTCCTATTTCTTCTTGCATCCTAACTACTTGTCCTAAATAATGATTGGCCACTTTTGTGCCTTTCTTCTTCGGCCATTTACGAATTAATTTAGCAACTGTTCGAATTCCTTTAACTCCAACGATAGGTACAGGTGCAAGCATTTCTCTACAGGTTTGTTTAATTCCTCGAACTATGGCTTTTTCTAAATTCAACTCTTTAGGAAAATCGATAGGATAATACATATGCCCTTTAGGAGCGAAAGCACCTTTGGCAAAACGTACTTTTTCCAGTTCTTTTGCTGTTAAAGTTGTGACGGTCTCCATTACGGGGTCGCTAATTAAGTACGAATCTTCTTTTTTTCCGTAAACAACTAAGTTATGAGCATTAAAATGAAAACGGTATTCGTCGGGAAAATATACTAGATTATATACCCCAACTTGAAGCCCTACAGGGTTGTTTTTGTTAAGGTTTTCGTCTAAACGTGCCTTAGCATTTTGAGGGTTTTTAAATTTTTCTCGTTTTATTTTTATTCCAACTCTTTTTGCAAATCGTTTAAAAATAAAGCCAGGCATTGCTCTATATGTAAGAGCAGGAGCATGGTTTACCATTAAAAACGGTATGTAGCAAAACAATAGGCCTGATCCGATACCAAAGACCATAGGTTCACTAACATTGAAGCCATTATGCTTCATTAAATTAGACACAACACCATTTTCGCAGTGTGCAGATTGATGGTGTGTAAAATTAATTTCCATGTTCAATGTGTTTTAATTGATCTACGGTGATTTCGAAAATGTCAGCGTATTTTTGTAATATTTTTTGTGATAGTTTATGAAACACTTTTGGTTTAAAGTGCCTTTTAACCCGCCATTTCCATAGACCAACATAACTAGCTAAAATAGTAATGTCCATTTTATGTAGTTCCATATAATATTCTATGGGGCTTGTCTGATTATTTAAAACTTTAATTTTTGCTTTTTCTACACGCTCGTTTATTTCCTGTAGCGCATTGTTTAATGCAATAGTCTTAGGAGTCCATCCACTGCTGCCTGCAGTTGTATACTCTCCATTTTCATTAACGGCATAGCATAATTCTTTAAATTTTGCAGACTTTAAGCTGCCTTTATCTTGTGGAATGTCACTTTTTTTCATAGTACACCTATTTCATTTCCTGAATAAATAAATTCATTTCACAAGATAATAATTCTTTATCTGCTTCATGGATAGTGCACTCTAATGTACACATGCTGTATTGTTCGGTGTCGAATCGGGATTTTAAAACAGCCTTAGAAACTATTGTCTCCCCTATACTGGGGCAGCTATGCACTACGACTTTTTTTATTGCACTAATAAAACCAATAAGTTTTGTGCCTTCACCTTCGAGGTCATCTTCTTCAAAATAACTTTTGCCAACGATTGAAGAGCAGGTTTGAGCAGCATTTTCTACCATACCAATTTCACTGAAAATAGTATCGTTAACAAAAATACAATCTGGTTTTATATCAAAAGAGGTTGCTACATGTTCATCATCAATAGATAGCACTTTGTCTACCATTAAAAATGGTGCTCGATGTGGCAGGAATTTAGCGATATCTAATGTTTTGACTTTATCCATTAACTAGCAATAACTGTTTTCATTTGTCCAGAAGCGATCACTTCTTTTTTGGCGTTAAATACTTCAATTTTAACCATAGTAACTCCCATAAATTCATGTAAGATTTCGGCTTCGGTAGTTATAGTCTCATTTAATTTGGGAAGATAAAAAACTTCTACTTTTTTTATTGATCCTATATAGCCTGTGGGAGCGGGTTCGTCTCTAAGAAAATAATCATAACCTGTGTGTAATGCTACAGTTTGTGCCATATTTTCTATAATTCCTGGTTCTAAAAATAGATTGTCTTTTAGAAAAAGGTTGTTTTCTGTGATTTTGAAAGAGGACGCAACACTTGTCTCAGAAAAACCTAACAAAGTATCTACCATTTCGAAAGGCTCTTTTTGAGGTATTAAGTGTTTAATATTTGTAATAGGAAAATTTGTATTTTTCATTTTAGCAAACAGTTAAAAGTGCCACCGAATATGAAAAACGGGAGCTTTCTGGTACAGAAAGTAAAATTTTATTTCCTTTTTTTAATTTTCCAGTATTCACTAATTCTTCTAGCATAATATAAATAGAACCAGCACCAACATTTCCTACCTTACTTAAATTGATAAACCAATTTTCCCAAGGTATTTCTACACCGTTATCTTTCATAGCTTCATATAAGGCGTCTTTAAAATAGTATGAAGAAATGTGTGGTAAATAATACGTGATGTCTTCTGGGTTAATATCATGTTTGTCAAATACTTTAACTAAGGTTTCTACAGCCTTTGTTAGAATATTTTCTGATAGTAATTTAACATCTTGCTTTATCGCGAATAATGATTTTTGTGCCCATTCTTCTGATGGGTATTCGCTCCATGGTTTGAGTTCTCCATTGTCTAGTTTATCTCCTCCTGCATACATGCATGCTTCTATTTCATGAGCATAAGAATACGCATCCATCCATTCAATTTTTAAAGGAAGATGACCATTAGGTTTATCTTCTAAAAGAAAAGCTCCGGCACCATCAGATAACATCCAGCGTAAGAAATCCTTATTAAAAGCTAGGATTGGTGTTTCTTCTAACTTTTTTAAATGCTCTATTTCATTTTTAAAAACATCTGATTTCATCCACGAAGATGCACGCTCAGATCCTGTGCAAACTGCATTAGTATTTTGCCCTGATTTGATTGCAAGGTAACCAAATTTTAAAGCACTCATACCAGAACAACAGGCTCCCGAAGGGGAATTAATTTCTACATTTCCATTTTTTAAAAACCCGTGAACCATAGCGGCATGTGATGGTAATATTTGATCAGGACTACCTGTACCACAAGATAATAATTCAATGTTTTCTGTAGTAAAACTTTCATCACACAAAAGCTCTACAGCTTCTTTAGTAAGCTGAGCATTATTATGTGTTATATTTCCATCATTATCAATCGCATAATATCTGGTTTTTATTTGATTATTTCGTAAAACAATTCTTCGGCCTTTTGATACTTTTCCATCTAGAATGCCCAATCTCTCTTCCATCTGATCATTATCGATCGGGTCGTTAGGTAAAAACTTTGATATTCTGGTAATGTATACGTCTTTCATTAATTATTTTTTGTATCAACAGATGAATAATATTTTTTTTCTCTGCTAATTTTTTTATACATAAAAATATAAGCAGTCAAAAATACAATAAAAACTAGTGGTGCTATAATCCAAATAGCAAATAACAAGTAATAATTAAAAAAAATAAGGAGATTTTCACGTCCAGTCTTACTTGTTTTTCCTTTTTTGTAAGCTAAGTTGGCTAGTTTTGAAAATATAATATTGCCTCGCTTATCTACAATAACTAGAAACGGTTTGATTTTTACCGCACCTAATTGTACCAATTTTTTTTGTAATCCTGAAAAATTACTAGCAAGTAATGCATCCTTTATGGAAGGAGTGAATTTTGCTACATTCTTTATGTCTTTATCAGAAACCCCTGGTTTAGGGAAAAAACCTAAAAATCGACTTTTTTTTCCTTTAAACATCCAGTGCTTTATGGTTAATACACTTATGTGATTAATGTGTCTATCTACTAAGGCAATATTCCCTACTAGTTTTGCATTACAAGATGCTAAAAGAATTTTCATTTTTTCTTGCGCTTGAATCCACAAATTTCTACATCCGATTACTGTAATCACAGGTGTGTTATCCAATATTTTTTTAGCACTTTCTGACTTTAAAAAAGAATTGGTAGGGATAGAAGGTGTTAGATACCAGATTTGATAGCCAAGTATCACTAAATCGTATTTTTGATTTGTTATTTCTGAAGGAATTGGTTTGATTTTTTCTGGTATCTGAAGAAATGCTTCTGGGAAAACACCAAAAAAAGCTTTTTTATTCCATGGAAAAGGATAAGGTTTTTCCATTTCAATTCTATGATGTGTTACCTTTATTTCTTCAGAAGAAGCCATAGGAGAAACTATGTTTTTAACAATTTCTGACAATTGTCCGGACTGCGAATAATGGATTACTAAAACATGTTTCATTTTATTTGTTGTTTCCATTCCAAAAGTCGAAATAGTTAAACCATTGTAATGGATATTTATCTAACATCCATTTTACACTTTCTGTATATTCTTTTAGTAGTTCTTTGGCATCTCTATGTTTTGCTTTGGCCTTTCTTGCATAAAGGTGGTAATGAGTATTTGTTTCTTTCATTACATATACAAAAAGTACAGGTACTTTTAATCTAGAGGCTAACATAAAAGGCCCAGAAGGAAACTTGGCTTCTTGTCCTAATAAATCTTGTGTTAAATATTTAGAACCTTCTAGATAACGATCTCCTGTAATACATACGATTTCATTTCTAGCCAAAGCGGCGTTAATTTGAAAAATATGAGAAAGATCTTCTTTGATGAAAATAAATTTAATATTAGATTTTGAAGTAACGCTATCAAGGTAATTCTTAATTGCAGTATGCTCTATGTCTGTGGTTAAAAGACTAATTGCGGCATTTTCCTCAAGCTCACCAAAAAAATGCTCAGCAATCTCAAAATTACCAAGATGAGCACTAATAAGAATACCTCCTTTTTTTTCCTTTAAGGTTTCATTTATTAGTTCTACACCATCAAACTCGTACGTAAATTTATTTCTAAGACCCGATGATATGGCAACTTTGTCTATAATAGTCTGGCCAAAAACATAATAGCTTTGGAATATCTTTAAAAAACTTTTAAATCTAGGGTATTTAAGTCTCTTGTTTAAATAGTAATATATAGATCTACTACTAGATAAGGCAAAAAAACAAAAATATATAGCAACAAAGTATAAAATAAAATAGGCAGAGCCTAAGCCAACTTTTTTAATAAAGAAAACAAATATTTTATACCCAAGTACTGTACCTCTGGACTTTCCTTTCCATTCAGTAGTCATATATGTTTATAGCGATTTTATTTTATTTTCTATAAGGTCATAAAAATTTTGAAGTGTTACAACATTGATAAAATCTTCGCCTATTAATTTTACACCAAAATTGGATTCTACAGCTACTACAAGATCGACAAAATCTAAGCTATCTAGCTCAAGAGTTTCTTTTAAGTTTGCTTCTGGTGAAATATTTTCCCCTTCTACTTCAAACTCATCAATAAGAAAGTCGTTTATCTTTTCAATAATAACTTCTTTATCCATATTCTATTTATTAAATTTTTTTATTATTAACGCGGAATTTGTTCCCCCAAATCCAAAAGAATTAGACAAAAATACATCAATTTTTTTATCTAGGGTTTTATTAACCAAATTTAGTTTAGCAGCATCTTCATCTGGATGCTCCAAATTTATATTTGGTGCAATAAAAGAATGTTGCATCATGAGCATAGAATAGATCACTTCACTAGCTCCTGCCATCCAGCATTCATGGCCTGTCATAGATTTTGTAGAACTCACATGAGGTCCGTTTTCTCCAAAAACATTAAAGATAGCTTTTGCTTCATTAGCATCTCCAACAGGAGTTGAGGTTGCATGAGCATTTACATAATCTATGGCCGATGTTTGGATATTTGCTTGTTGGAGCGCTTTTTTCATAGCTCTGGATGGACCATCAACATTAGGAGTAGAAATATGTTCACCGTTTGAAGAAAATCCATATCCTATAATTTCTCCCAGAATTGTTGCTCCTCTTTTGATTGCAGATTCATAACTCTCTACAATAAGAGTAGCAGATCCACCACTGGGTACCAATCCATCTCGATTAGTATCAAATGGGCGAGAGGCTTTTTCTGGATGTTCTGTATTTGTAGAGAATACTCCTAAGCCATCAAAACTTCCCATGGCAAGCTGGTTTATTTCTTGAGCTCCTCCACAAACAATACAATCTTGTAATCCTGTTTTTATAAACTGATATGCCATTCCGATAGCATGGGACCCACTGGCACAAGCTGCGCTAATCGTAAAGTTGATCCCTCTAAGTTTAAAAATTGTAGAAAGATTCATAGTTACAGAAGAGTTCATCCCTCTAAAAATAGCTCCAGAACCTACTAATGTGGTGTCTTTTTTTTCTCTGATCTTTTCTACAGATTCAATAACCGACTGTGCGGTACTATCATTGCCATAAAGTATGCCCACCTCGTTTTGATCAAGGAAAGATTGATCTATATTTGCATTTTTTAAAGCTTCGAGTGTTGCTATATATGCATATGTTCCTTCTTGCCCTAAACTAATACGTTGTCTTCGGGAAAGTAATTTATTTAATTCTGGTTCTGCTACCATTCCTGTTAAACAAGAACGATATCCAAACTCTTTTCTTTTTTCATCAAAAACAATTCCAGATGTTCCGTTGTATAATGATGTTTTTACTTCTTCTAGGTTTTTACCAATACAAGAATATATACCCATTCCTGTGATTACAACTCTTCTCATATATTCTAAATTAATTTACGAGTAAATTCCACCATTTATATTAATCACTTCACCAGTAATGTATGAAGCTTTCTTGGAGGCTAAAAACGACACGATATGCGCTACTTCTTCAGCTTCTCCAAATCTATTGGCTGGAATTAATTTTTTAAGTTCTTTTTCGTCCAACTCATTGGTCATGTCAGTTTTAATAAACCCCGGAGCAACAGCATTTACTGTGATATTTCTTTTTGCTATTTCTTGTGCCAGAGCTTTAGTAGCACCAATTATAGCACCTTTGGCAGCAGAATAGTTAGTTTGCCCAGCTGTTCCTTTAACTCCAGATACAGAAGCAATATTTATGACTCTACCGTATCTGTTTCGTAGTAATTTTTGAATTAAATGATTTGTTACATTATAAAAACCATCAAGAGAAGTATTAATAACATTTTGCCAATCATTCTGGGTCATCCACATAAATAAGTTGTCCTTCGTGATTCCTGCATTATTTACGATGACTTCAATAATAGCATCTTTATTATTCTCTTGCCAGGTGTCTAACTTAGTTTTTACCTGATCAGCATCAACTACATTAAATTGAATAATTTCTGCAGTTCCGCCATTAGTTTCTATTTCTGTAAGAGTTTGCTTTGCAGCAGTTTCGTTACTATTGTAATTAATTAATATATGATAGTCGGTATCTTTAGCGAGTTGTATGCAAATTGCTTTTCCAATTCCTCTTGAGCCACCTGTTATTAAAGCACACTTCATTTATTTTAGATATCGTTTTTTGGGTAAGATGTAATAGTTATTTCAATCGATTAAGGATTAAGATTAATAGTTTTATTAATTAAATAACTCTAAGTTTTCAAACCACATGTTTTTAAGTATTTCTCCTTTAGTGTTTAGAAAACACCAAGATTTTTTTTGTTTAACTCTTGCTAAGCCATTTACAAACCCTTTTTGCGCATTTTTTTTGAAAATAGAAAAACCACCAGCTGTAATTTCATATTTCTCTTCTATGACAAGTTCTCCTTTTGTATTTATAAATCCCCAAAGTTTTTTAGATTTAACAGGTGCTAACCCATCTTTACTAAATATTTCTGCGTCTCTAAATTTAAAAGGAATTACAGTTTCGCCACTAGTATTAATATATCCCCATTTACCATCTTTAAGCACAGGTGCTAACCCGTTATTAAAAGCTCTTACCTTATCGTAGGTGGGTTCAACTATCCATTCTCCATTTTTATTGATAAAACCAATTTTATCATTTTTTTTAGCGTAAGTGTATTCTCCATTTACAGAGAAATCCCAGATTTTTTGAGCTCCTGATATTTCTTTAAACTCTCCGTTAATAATCAATCCATGTCTAAGACCTTGGGTAGCTACAATTGTGTTATGATATACATTACTAACGCCATCATATGTTGTTTTTACAAAATAACTACCAGAAGGATCTATTAATCCCCATTTTTCATCTTCTCTTACTTTGGCATATCCATTTTCAAAATTGAACGCTTTCGAAAATTTTGGAGTTACTGTAGTCTCTCCTTTTGTGTTGATAAAGCCTATTTTATCCCCTTTTCTTAGGATAGCAAAACCGTCTTTAAAATCATAAATTTTATCAGAATCAATATTGGTAAGAGTTTTCTCCCCTTTGGTGTTGATATAAAACCATTCTTTGTTTTTCAAAACAACTGCTATACCAGAATTGAAAGCTTTAACTTTATCGAAACCAGGCTCTATAGCCCATTCTCCCTTTCTATTTATAAATCCCCAAAGTTTACCTTTTCTTGCGGCAGCTAGATCTTCAGAAAAGTTTTTTGCAACGTCAAATGTTGCAGGTATTTTCCAATCACCTGATTTTGTAAGATAACCAAATTTACCTTCGAATTTTGCTAATGCTAGTTCTTGGGCAGATCCTGCCAGCAAACAAAAAGAAAATACAAAAATTAAAAAATGTTTAGTTTTCATCACGCTTCTATGGTTTCATTATTTATAATAAAATCTTTTACTTGATTCACATAGGGGTACATAACAACATCTTCTGTAAATATAGGAACTATATTTCGTATGGCATCATACATTTTTATTGGTGTCATTATGTTTATCTCTATTAGCAATAATTTCTTATCTATATTTATTTACTGAACAGTTCTGCATTAACATACCATCGATCTCCCAAAACGTCTCCTTTTTTATTAAGGAATCCCCATTTTTTTTTGTATTTAACTCTTACAGCACCATTAACAAATCCTTTAGCCAAAAAATCCTTTAATCTTTTAGCATTAATGAGTATGGTTGGGGCAAGATCATATTTAGCAGGTATTACAAGGTTTCCTTTAGTATCTATAAACCCCCATTTCCCTACTTGAACCTTAGCTAATCCGTTATTTCCAAAGAAACCCGCATTAAGATAAGTGAATGGTATTGGCTCTTCTCCTTTCTCATTCACATATCCCCATTTAAAACCATTATTTACTGGAGCAAATCCTTTATAAAATGGTTTGACAGTTCTATATTTTGGTTCTATAATCCATTCTCCTTTTGTGTTGATAAATCCGTATTTCCCTCCTTTTTTTGCAAAAGCTAAATCGGAATGATCATAAAAACTTCCAATTTCTTTGACTTTTGGTACAGGTATAAAAGAGTTATCAATTATAATTCCCCAACCGTTTTTCATTTTTGCAGAAACTCCTTTGGCACTATAATGTCCTAATACTTTATATTGTAAGGGGATAATTATTTCCCCTTTTTTATCAATCATTCCCCAATGTTTCCCGTTATTCACTCTGGCATACCCATTTACAAAAGTACGTATTATGTTATATTCGGGCTCTATAATCAATTTGCCGGCACTATCTAATAATCCTATTTTTTTGCCTTTTTGAAAAAACGCTACTCCGTCATCATTAAAGTCATAATATTTATCTGGAACGGGACAATCCAAAACTTCATTAGAGCTGTTAATATAACTCCATTCATTTTTTTGAAGAACCAATGCCCATCCAGAGTAAAAATCTTTTACTCTATCGTACTTTGGTTCTATAATCCATTCTCCTTTGGTATTTATAAATCCCCATTTCCCGTTTTTAAGAACTCCTGCATAACCATTATGAAAACTTCTAGCTTCTTTAAATTGAGGTTGAATCGTATATTCGCCCATGAGGTTAATATAACCCCATAATCTATTTTCTCTAACTAAAGCGAGCTCTTGACCGTATAGAAATATGGTTTGAATAAAAGCAAGAATGATTAAAAGTATTCTCATTTTCATTATGCTTCTTTGGCTTCATTATTTATAATAAAATCTTTTACTTGATTCACATAGGGGTACATAACAACATCTTCTGTAAAGATAGGAACTATATTTCGTATGGCATCATACATCTTTTTTGTATTCGTGGAAACCTGATCTTTCACCTCTAAATACTCTATTGCCTGAACAACGGTTATTAGTTCTATAGCAACAACTTCAAAAGCATTTTCTATAACTTTTTTTGTGATCAAGGCAGCATTTGTTCCCATGCTTACAATATCTTGATTGTCATTGTTGTTAGGGATACTATGCACATACATAGGATTTGATAGCATTTGGTTTTCTGCAGTAGTAGATGTCGCTGTAAATTGAACTCCTTGCATTCCAAAGTTTAAACCTAGTTTAGCAAGGTTTACAAAAGGAGGAAGTATGTCGTTTAATTTAGAGTTTAATAAGTAATTTAATTGACGTTCTGCCAGCATTGACAATTTGGTAACTACAATTTTTAATTTATCCATTTCTAAAGAAACATAATCCCCATGAAAATTACCTCCATGGTATACGTGTTTTTTCTTAACATCTATAATAGGATTGTCATTAGCAGAGTTAACTTCTTCTATTAGAATTTTTTCAATATTGTTTAAGGTGTCTAAGACCGGACCTAATATTTGAGGAACACAACGCAATGAATAATATTCTTGAACCTTCTCTTTAAATACAGTTACTTCAGTTTGATCGGTATATAAATACTCTTCTCTTTTTCTGATTAAAGAACTACTTTCTAAATGCTCTCGCATCTGTTTAGCAATTTGTTGTTGTCCAACATGTTTTTTTGCATGGTTTAATTCTTGTGATAAATGATCATCATATGCTTCTACAATTTCATTTATTGCACATGAAGCAGTAATCATCCAGTTTAATAACCTTCTTGTGTAAATAGTATTCACTAGTCCCACTCCAGTCATTACAGATGTTCCGTTCATTAAGCCAAGTCCTTCTCGTAAAGCAATCGTAATGGGACTGATATTTTCTTGTTCAAAAACTTCTTTAGTGTTTTTTTGTTCTCCTTCATGAAATACTTCTCCTTCGCCAATAAGAGTTAAGGCTAAATGTGCTAATTGAACCAAATCTCCACTAGCACCAACACCACCATGTTCATAAATAAGAGGAGTAATATCTTTATTGATCAAAGAAGTCATAACATCTATAACAGACTTATGAACACCAGAATATCCTAGGCACAGGGTGTTTAAACGCGCTAACATAGCTGCTTTTACATACATGGGAGGAATTGGATTTCCTGTTCCCGAAGCATGACTTCTTATTAAATTGTATTGTAGTTGATTTCTTTCTTTATCGTTTATTTTGTATTGCGCCATTGGCCCAAAACCAGTATTTACACCATAAATGATTTTATTTTCAGAAAATTCTTTTAAAAAATTAAAACTTTCTTCTACAGTTGCTAGAACACTTTCGTCTATTGCAATCGATTCTTCTTTAAATATAATGTCAAAAAAGTCCTGTATTTCTATTTTCCCTTTTAGTGTTAGCATCTATATTTTGCTCAAAATTTTAATGAATAATATTTTAATAACCAAAAATAAAACAGTTATTTTGGTTTGCAAATTTATAATAATTAAGGAATTAATAAGTACAATAGTGCTATGAATGATGAAAATATTGATGTTTTAGTAGTGGGAGCAGGACCTTCGGGATGTGTTGCAGCTTCTTATTTGCATAATAATGGTTATAATGTGAAAGTAGTTGAGAAGAGTCTTTTTCCAAGATTTGTGATCGGAGAAAGTCTTTTGCCAAGATGTATGGATCATTTTGAAGAAGTAGGACTGTTGGATTGTTTAAAAGCATGTGAGTTCGAAGTAAAATCAGGAGCACGATTTATTAAAGGATCACAAGTGTGTAATTTTGATTTTAGTAAGAAGCACACAGAAGGTTGGGATTGGACATGGCAGGTACCTCGTGCAGATTTTGATTCAGCCCTTACAAAAGAACTTATTAATAGAGGGGTAGATATCAGTTTTGAAGAAGAAGTTGTTGCGGTAGATTTTGAGGGAGAAATTTCAAAAACTACTGTAAAAGATAAAGAAGGGAAACATCGTGTTATTACTGCAAAATATGTTATAGATTCTAGCGGTTATGGAAGAGTGTTACCCAGACTTTTAGATTTAGAACAACCTTCAGAATTGCCAAAACACTCTTCGATTTTTACTCATGTTAAGGATATTAATAGACCCGAAGGGAATGAAGGAACACTGATCACATTTGATGTAATAGATACAGAAACCTGGTTATGGGTAATTCCTTTTTCTAATGGAGTTACTAGTATAGGATATGTAGGACCAACTGAATTTCTGGATTCATTTGAAGGTAATGCTACAGAAAGATTGACACAAATGTTACAACGTTCGGACTATTTTTATAA
This sequence comes from Aquimarina macrocephali JAMB N27, assembly GCF_000520995.1. Classification (GTDB taxonomy): domain Bacteria; phylum Bacteroidota; class Bacteroidia; order Flavobacteriales; family Flavobacteriaceae; genus Aquimarina; species Aquimarina macrocephali. The sequence continues at coordinate 127,795 of NZ_JACA01000042.1, forward strand.
GCGTTTTGAAAACGTTGATTTTATGTTTGATCCTATATCAATTAAGAATTTTTCAAAATCTGTAAAACAATTATACGGGAAAGGATACGTGCTAACAGGAAATAGTGCAGAATTCTTAGATCCTGTGTTTTCTTCTGGAGTTACATTTGCTACCGAATCTGCATTATTAGCAGCAAAACTTGTTGCCAAAGAATTACAAAACAAACCGGTAGATTGGGAGCAAGAATACACGAAATATATCAAGAGCGGAGTTAATGTTTTTGCATCTTATGTAAAAGAATGGTATACGGGAAATCTTCAAAAATTATTTTTCCATCGACCAGAAAACCCACAAATCAAGAGGCAAATATGTGCAGTTTTAGCTGGTTATGTATGGGATGAAACAAATCCTTTTGTTACCAAACATAACAGATTGATTAAAACGGTTGCGCACATGATAGATATAGAAAACGAAGTTTAATGAGATAATTTTTAGATTCTATAGGTCTTTACCTATGTAAACGATCTAGGATTTCCATTACTTCTATTTTTTTTCGTACCGAAACGGGGATGTTTTCTCCGTTTTTTAGCATAAGATATCCTCCATCGGTTTTGATAAAAGCACTAATACATTGTAGATTAACCAAGTGACTTTGATGTACTCGTAGAAATTGATAATTCTTGAGCATGTCAGAAAAATATTTCAATGTTTTAGTTACAAAAATTTTCTGTCCGTCCTGAAGATAGAAAATAGTGTTATTACTATCAGATTCACAACGTATAATATCGTCCAGATTTACGATGATAATTTTATCAAGAGTATGAAGTGAGATTTTATCAGGTTTTTGTTCTGGTGCAGATAACGTGTCTTTTAGAATGTTAAGACGTTCTTTGTTAGGTTGGATCTGTTCTTTGGCACGGGCAATAGCTTGAGCTAGCTCTTCATTTGAATATGGTTTTAAGACATAATCAATAGCTGCAAATTTAAAAGCTCTGATGGCAAACTCATCACTGGCGGTAACAAAAATGATCTTTGATTTTAGCTCGGGAAATATTTCTAGTATATCAAATCCGGTACCATCACCTAACATAATATCTAAAAAGAGAATATCGGGTTGCGTGTTGCGTAATGATTTTGCTGCCTCAACTACACTTTGGGCAGTATCAACTACTTTTATTTCTGGATGATTCACTTTTAGATCACTTTTTAAAAGCTGAAGTGCATCTGGCATGTCTTCTACGATAATTGCTGTAAGCATAATTGTTTTAATAGTCGGTTTCTAATGGTATTTTAAATGTAATCTCGGTTCCTGCTACAGAATTACCGTTTAAGAGAATTTCTTTTATATGTAAAGAATCCTTTCCCGAAATTGATTCAAGCCGTTCTCGGGTCACTGTAAGTGCCATAGATTGATGATCTGTCTTAGTTTTGTTTTTTTGTGATTGAAAAATACCTTGCCCATTATCTAATATAGTGCAATGTAAAAAATCTTCAGTAGTATGAAATAGTACTTTTAATTCACCATCGCGACTACCTTTTAAGATGCCATGTCTAACAGCATTTTCTACAAAGGGTTGAATTAGCATTGGTGGAATTAGGATTTCTTCGGGATCAAAATCAGAATCTATAGAAATATCATAGATAAATGGTTTGCTACCCATTAATTGTTCTATCTCTATATAATGCTTTAAAGTTTGTATTTCCTGACCCAGAGTTATATGATCTTTTCTAGAATTATATAATGTTTCTCTTAACAAAGTAGCAAATGTATTTATCGTAGTATTCATACGATTAGGATTATTAGTTCCCATTGCTTTTATGCCATTAAGTGCATTAAATATAAAATGAGGATTCATTTGTAAACGTAGTGCTTTTTGTTCTAATGATAGTAAATGATTTTGCATTTGTAAGCGATTACGTTCTTCCTTATTTTTTCGTTTTACTCTTCTAATGTAAGATAAAGCATATCCTCCTAAAATTAGTACAATTATTGCTAAGACTGCTAATTGAAACCAGGCTTTTTCATAAATAGGACTATCAATAAAAAATTGAAACATAATAGGATCACTTTCTTCCCATCTGTAGTTTCTGGATTGCGCAGAGAAGTAATGAGGTCCATAAGCTAGTCCTGCAAGATTTTGTTTGTTATCTGATGACCAGGGGCTCCATTCAGAATTGTTTAGTCTCCAGCGATACTCTACATCATTAGGGTGATCAAGATCAATAGTTTTGTAACTAAACGATAATTCTGTTTGATTTGGTGTTAGTTTTAAAACATTGTTGCTATTTGCCCAGGCGCCTAATTGAATAGAATCTACACTACGATAGGCAACTTCTACATCTTCAAAATATAAACTGGGTTTAATTGTAGCTTTGGTAGTCCCTGTAGGTTGATATTTGGTTAGCCCGTATATTGCACCAAACCAGAGATTTCCCTCATTGTCTTTGGTGACAGCATTAAGGCAGGTTTCAATTCCTAAAAAACCATCATTTCTTCCAAAATGAAAAATATCTACAATATCATTTGATTGGTTTAATTCAATTCTGTCAACTCCTCGTTCACTTCCTGCCCATAGATTGTTTTTGTCATCAAATATCATTTGATAAATATTGTCTGAATAAGGTTTTTTTCTACCTTTTAATTTTTTGAAGGCGATATTTTCATCAAGATTAGACCACCAGATTCCTCTTCCTGCTGTCCCAAGGTATAGTATGTTTTTGTGAAAAAGTAACGAGCTAATTGCTGTCTTTTGGTTTAGAACATTGCCTAAGTGTGTAACTTTATTTCTCTCGATATATCCTAGATGCCCATTTTGAGTAGCATACCAGATTTTGCCGAGAGAATCTTTTTTCATGTCTCTAATTTGCACATCTTGAATACCATTCTTTCTGGTAAATTTCTTCAGAGATGTTATACGTTTCTTTTTTGGATCGTATATAAATTTTGAAATACCTGCCGAATAAGATGCGACCCAAATAGTTTTGTCTACAACTTCTACAGTTCTTATCCAGTCTGATAGCAAACCTTTATCGGTATCAATGATATGATTTTCGCTAACCGTTATTGCAATAGTGTCGGTTGTAATAATTGGATCCGAATTTAATTCTTTACCATCGATAGTATCTACAGCGATGCTATCAATTTGTTTAATCTCTTTAAACAGAATTCCTTTACCTTCGGTACCTGCCCAAATATTTCCAGAATTATCACTGGTTATGGTTTTAATCTTAACTTCAGATAAGCGTTCTTCCTGTGGGATATGATGAATTCCCAGAGAATCGATCTGTACCAGCCCTACTTCAGAATTAGATGCCCATATACTATTTTTTGTGTTATGAACAGCATATACGCGATTACCTTTTAATCCTGTATTTTGATCATAGTGCGTGAAATTATTCTGAAAATATTTATAAAACCCTCCTCCTGATGTGGCGATCCAAATATTAGATTGACGATCTAAGATGCTTTTTCTGGTGTGAGAGACAGACAACCCATTTTTTCGATTGATTTTCTTTTTTTCGGTATACTTTTCGAAATCGAGGATTGTGATACCATCATTATCAGTAGCAAACCATAATTCGTTATTGTTATGTACAGAAATATCTGTTACTCGTACGGGCTTTTGAATCCAGCGATTACCATAGGTTTTTGCATTAGTATTTAAAACCAGAATCCCTTGGTTGAAAGCAGCAGCAAATATCTTATTATTATGAAATATGGCAGCGGTAAAATCATATGCGCTATGCCTTTCTATAATGTTTGTTTCCTGTTTTATATTATTTAATTTCCAGAGTCCTTTATTGGTAGCTACCCAATATAGTTTGCCGTCAAAAACGATGTCATTAATTATGCTAGTGTTAATCTTGGAATTAAGATTAATTTTAATTAAACCTAGGTTCTTACGATATTGATAAATACCAATATTAGTGGCCAGATATGTTTTGTTGGCTATCTGGCATATTTTGTTAATCCGAGGACCTTCTAGGTTAGTGAATTTATTCTTAACCTTAATACTTAATCCGTTTTTAGTACCAATAAAAAGGCTGTCATTTACAAAAGCAAGTGAATGAATGTAATTAGACTGTAATCCATCATTTTCGTTCCAGACCTTAAACTCTTCTCCATTAAACCTGGAGAGCCCACCTCCTTGAGTACCTAGCCATAAGTAGCCTATTTTATCTTGTGCGATATCATAAACTTGTGATTGAGGCAATCCATCCTCTAATGTATATGCTCTAAGTTGATTATTTTGTGCTGATAATGAACCGATAATACTTAATATCAGGAATGAAACAAGATAGATGGTTTTATAGTTTAAGTTCACAAGAGGTTTGTCTGGTTGGTAACAAATATAATCAAACTGAATTTCGGTCCGGGTTATAATCAAAAAAAAACCGACACCACCTGTTAGGGTGGGTCGGTATAATAAACAAAAGTTTCCCCCTTTTTGTTTATTAGATTGAGATTACTGTTAGGATTAATTAGTACCCAGTGATAGCAGTTGTCTTTGAATCCTCAAAAACGCCATCGTTCCAGGTAAAACTTTGTTTTAAGTTTACATATTTAGTATTAGTTGTTGCTCCTTGATAAAATGTTTGTGTTTGTAATATATTACCTTCTATACCGTATTCCTGATTTGGAAATATGTACTGAAAATCGGAGTCAGAATTTTCGCAATACACATTGTTAAGTTCAGGCAAGGCTACAATAGTGTTATCTTCTTTTAGCATGTAATAATAGGACTCTACATGAGCACAACATGCTAAGTATTCAACTTCCATCTTAATCACCTTAGAGACCCCTTCTAGTCCAGGGTTCTCTAAGGCGGTTATAAAGATATCCTCAAAAAGCTCTGTGTCTTCAATAGTAAGAGTCGATATTTTATCTGAATTTTCTTCTCCCGAACGAACCAGGTTTATAACATATGAGGGGTGTTTTTCTCCTCGGTCCATAATTTCGGTAGTAACCAAAAACTCTTGTGTATCGGCAAAAACTTTTTGTGCATGGATACCTTGAAAACTTTGAAACAGAATAATGATTATGGCAACATTTTTCATAACAGCTTATTTTGAGGTTGGCTATTTGATATAAAAGTAGTTCCTTATCTTATTCTTTAGGATATGCTTTTAGTATTCGTAATGATTCAACTAGAATTCGTTTTTAGCAAAAAAAACATCTTTTTGTGGTTTTATATTCTAGTGCTTTAAAAGATAGGGGGTAAGGGCTTATTGATAATCTGTATAGCAAATCATGTAATGAATTTATTTTTTTAGGTTATATAGTTTTTTACTGCTTTTGATTTATGCCTGTTCACCGAAAAATCAAGGCTCTAGTTTATATTTGCGTTGATATTAGT
>NZ_JACA01000043.1 GCF_000520995.1 Aquimarina macrocephali JAMB N27
TTCATAATATTATGAAGGGTTTTTTTTATGCCCAAAAACCAACTCAAAATACTTCAAAAAATAGAGTCATCATACAATAGGATAGAGCCATTTTAAAAAATGAAAGCTCGCAGTTTATACAGATAGAAAAAAAGAAATACACAGTCCTTTTTAACTATGAGCTTTTCTACTATATTTAAAGAATGTAATAGAAAAACTAAACATCATGAATACACACAAGTCTAGACGAAACTTTATTAAAAAAACAGCAATAGCAGGGGCTGGTATTTCTGTACTACCTAACTTAACTTTCGGAAATAAGGGATATAATCAAAAAGAAAAACTTAAATTAGGATTAATTGGTGTTGGTCTAAGAGGAACAAATCATTTAAGAAATGTTCTTTTAAGAGATGATGTGTTAGTAACAGCAATTTGTGATATTGATCAGACTCGGATAGATCTTTCTTTAGAAGCAATCAATAAAGCAGGGAAAACTAAACCAAAAGTATTTGGTAAAAATGAGTATGACTACAGAAATTTGCTAAACCTAGAGGATGTAGATGCTGTAATTATATCTACTCCCTGGTTATGGCATACCAGGATGGCCAAAGATTCAATGACAGCAGGTAAATACACGGGCCTGGAAGTCTCTGCAGCAAATACTCTTGAAGAATGTTGGGATTTGGTAAATACGCATGAAGCTACCGGTGCACATCTTATGATTTTAGAAAACGTTAATTATAGACGTGATGTTATGGCGGTTTTAAATATGGTTAGGCAAAATGTGTTTGGAGAATTAGTGCATTTTAGATGTGGATATCAGCATGATTTGAGATTTGTGAAATTAAATGATGGAAAAACAGCATATGGAAAAGGAGTAGAGTTTGGTGAAAAAGGTATTTCTGAATCAAAATGGAGAACACAACATTCAGTGGCAAGAAACGCAGATGTATATCCTACTCATGGTGTTGGACCAATGGCTACAATGTGTAATATTAATAGAGGAAATCGTTTTTCATCAATTACATCTAATGCAACCAAAGGCATAGGTTTACACAATTATATTGTAAAAAATGGAGGAGAAAACCACCCAAATGCAAAAGTTAAGTTTAAACAAGGAGATGTTATTACTTCAACTATTGAGACTACAATGGGAGAAACCATTATAGTTACTCATGATTGTAATTTACCTCGCCCTTATTCATTAGGATTTAGAGTACAGGGAGCCAATGGACTATGGGAGGTTGATGGGAACAGAATATACATAGAAGGAAAATCTGAATCACATAAATGGGATCAGGCAGACGAATGGCTGGCGAAATATGACCACCCTTTATGGGAAAAATATGGAGAACATGCTATGGGTGCAGGTCATGGTGGGATGGATTTTTTTGTGATTAATGCCTTTGTGCAATCCGCAAAACAAAATATAGCACCGCCATTAGATGTTTATGATGCAGCTGCATGGAGTGCAATTACACCATTATCAGAAGTTTCTATAGAGAATAATGGAGAACCGCAGGATTTTCCGGATTTTACAAGAGGATTGTGGCTCAAAAGAAAACCTTACAACTGGATTAAAGACACCTATTAATTTTGGTAGAGATTATGGAGTTGATTTACTATAAAACATACAATATTTAAAAGCAATTTTGAAAAAAATAAATATAATATCTCCAGGAAGAACGTGCCTGTTTGGAGATCATCAGGATTATCTCGGATTACCTGTTATTGCATGTGCGATAGATAAATATATCAAATTAAATGCTATTGAAAACACAACTGCTCTTTTCAAGATAAAATTACCTGATATTGCAGAAGAAAGAGATATTCTAATACATGAAAAGTTTGAGCAGATTGAGCACAGGGATTATTTTGCTTCATCTCTTAGAGTACTTCGACGATACGGGTGTATTCCCAATAAAGGTTATGATGTAAAAATACAAGGAGATTTACCGCTTAATGCTGGAGTTTCTAGTTCTTCTGCACTAATCGTAGCATGGGTAAGGTTTTTGTTGGAAGCATTCGGTGCAAACCAGGAAGTAACCCCAATATTGGTTTCTAGAATAGCGTATGAGGCCGAAGTTCTGGAGCATAATGAACCCGGAGGATTAATGGATCAGTACTCGATTGGCTTGGGTGGAGTTTTGTTTATTGATACCAGTGAGAAAGCATCGTATGAAAGGATACAGAATACTGTACCGGGATTAATCGTGGGAGAATCCGGAGTAAAAAAAGAAACAATCGGGACACTGGGGGATCGGAAAGAAAAAGCATTAAAAGCAATAGAATATGTGACACTTAAAAAACCTGATTTCGGTATAAAATCTACTTTGCTGGAAGAGTATGATAAATATGAAAAATATATTCCATCTGATTTGAAGCCATATTTCTTTGCTGCACTAAAAAATCATTCTATAACGCTTGAAGCTTTAAAAGAATTTAAAAAGGAAGATCCTGATATGAAGTATTTAGGGAATTTGATGAATCAACATCATCTTATTCTAAAAGATATTCTTAAAATAACTGTTCCTGTAATAGATAAAATGGTAGATAGAGCAATCAAAGCTGGAGCTTATGGAGTTAAAATTGTTGGATCAGGAGGAGGAGGCAGTATTGTGGCTATAGCTCCAAAAGATAAGGAGCAGGAAGTTGTAGAAGCTATTAAACGAGAAGGTAAAGCAGCTTATATTGTAAATGTTGACTCTGGAGCAAGAGTTGTTTAAAGCAAGGAGAAATTATGCATGAAAATTTAATCATTTTGGCAGGAGGTGCATCTTCGCGAATGAAGAAAGCAATAAAAACAGGATTGAGTACCGACTTAACAGCGCAAGCTAATACGCGATCAAAATCTCTTATTAGTATAGATGCAACAGGGAGACCTGTGATGGATTACCTTTTGTATAATGCTAAACAGGCAGGGTATAAATATATATTCATTGTTATTGGAGAAAAAGAAAACCTCATAAAAGAGTTTTATGGAGATAATTCTGGTGGAAATAATTTTCACGGCCTCACTATTAATTATGCAATACAATATATCCCAAAAGATAGAGAGAAACCTTTTGGAACAGCAGATGCTCTTCATCAGGCAATCACACAATATCCAGAACTAAATAGTGAAACTTATACCGTTTGTAATAGTGATAATTTGTATTCTGAAACTGCTTTAAAAGCTTTACGCACTACTGATCATGCAAATGCTTTTGTGAGTTATGATAGAGATGCGTTGCAGTTTAGTTTGCAACGGATAGCTCGATTTGCCCTGGTATCTTTGGATGAAGAAGGGTTTTTGAAAAATATAATAGAAAAACCATCAGTCGAAGATAGTGTACTCTATAAAGATAGATTTGGTAAACTTCGGGTTAGTATGAATATTTTCAAATTTGATGGAGCAACGTTTAAGGAGTATGTAGAGAATTGCCCTATTAATGAAAAACGAAAAGAAAAAGAACTCCCTACAGCTCTATTAAATATGGTAAAGGAACATCCAACATCAGTTATTGGGATACCAGTATCAGAACATGTGCCGGATCTAACATCAAAAGAGGATATTGCTATCCTTAAAGAGTATGTTGAGGAACACTATGTCAATATGGATTGGAACCGATAAGACGTTTCGTATAATCTTTAAAAAAAGGTTGATCATAAAAGTTTACCTTATCTAGATGAATCTTTTGATGTTTAATATTCTTTGTATGTTTGTCTAAAATTTTGTTAAAATTGATTCTTATTCCTGATTAGAACACATATGAAAGCCATCTACTCGTTTGTTGTATTAGGATGTTTTATGTCTACTTTATATTCTATGCAAGAAATAAAAGCAGAACAGAATACCTTTAAAGATTCATTACAAAATAAAACATTAAGAGAATTGGCAACTGCATTTTGGAATGTGAAAGATCTTGATTCTGTTTACAAACGAAAACTTGCGGATACTTATATTTTTAAAGCGAAAAAACAGATTAATAATGAAAGGATAGCAGATGGATATCAAATGTTTCTTTCTATCTACGAAAAGCAACCTGAGATATCATTACAGTATGCAGACTCTATAATAGAAATAACAAAAAAGTTACAAAATAACCATTATCCTTCCACAGGATATATGATAAAAGGAAATATATTAAGTACAATAGAACAACATGATGCAGCATTAGAAGCATATTTAGTTGCTAAAGAATATGCTGAAAGGAATAACAATAAACGACAATTGATTGGTTTAAAACATAATATTGCATTGTTAAAAACCATCCTGGGAAAAGAGAAAGAAGCACTACTGGTGTATAAAGAGAATTATAGTTATTTGCTAAAACAGGATAGTGTTATAAAGCGTAGTCAGATTTATATAGCTACATTGTATAAATTGTCTGATAGTTATAATCGACTTAAGTACTATGATTCGGCATACTTTTATCTTAAAAAAGGTATAAAAGCTAGTCTATCTAGTACTTATAAGCATTATTACCCGAATCTTTTATTTGCATACGGAATCAATAGTTATTATAGAGAAGAATACCAATCGGCTATCGATAGTTTGGATAAAGCATTGATTTTATCTGAAGAAGATGTTAATGATGTAAATGTAAGAAAAGGGTATCTATATTTGGCGAAAACCTATTTGCAGCTAAAAGAAGAACAAAAAGCATTGCAATATTTAAAGAAAGTAGATGAAATTACTAATGAGTCAAACTATAGATTAGAAATAGGAGAAACATTTACATTATTGCTTGATCACTATAAAAAGAATAAAGATCAAAGGAATCAGTTAGAGATAATGAAAAAACTGTTACGGTATGAAAACGCCTCTAATATAAAATATAGCCGATTAAATCACTCTATTGTAAAAAAGTACGATATACCACAGTTGATCAAAGATAAAGATCACTTGATAAGTGAAATTAGAAATGACAATAAGGTTTTAACTTATAAGTCAATAGCGTTTAGTGTCTTTTTGATCATAATTGTAAGTTCTTTATATATTTATTTTTCTAAGAAAAGAAAAAATAAATATAAAGTTCAATTAAATAAGGAGTTAGAGAAGGTTAAAGTTTTAGAGAATAAAGAGGGGAAGATTGTGAAATCAAGTAAGGATTTTTCAGCTAAATTGAAAAAAGAAATACTTGAGAAGTTGAACGATTTTGAATATAATAAAGAGTATTTAAAAAACGATCTTACTTTAAATAAGGTTTCGAAAAACTTAAAAACAAATTCTACCTATTTATCCAAGGTGATTAACATGGAGAAGAAAAAGAATTTTGCAAATTATATTAATGATTTGAGAATTGAATATTGCATACAACAGATAGAACAAAATAAAAACTTCAAACATTACTCGATCAGGTCAATGGCAAAAGAAGTTGGTTTTAATAATCTGCAATCTTTTGTTACAGCTTTTTCTAAACAAAAAGGATGTAATCCAGCAGAGTTTATGAAAAGATATGTTAGTTAGTTTGAGATGTTTGTATTTGTAGTGAAATAAGGTAAAGATTTATAAATTTTATCCTATAAATGATTTTTAATAGATGCTACAAGATTGTTTCTTCATTACTTTTGATGTATTCATTAATATAAGAGAAACCATGAAAAGAAAGAACAAAATTAAAATCAATCTTCAAAAAATTAAAATAACAAAATTAAATAACTCAATGAAATATAATGTAAGGGGCGGTGGTTTTCAAGAAATCGATAAAACGATACATAATCTTTGTAATAGTGATGGTTGTGATTCTATAGTCCCTTGTGAATCTAAAGGATTGTTAATTTGAAAATGGTAATGATCAAACTAATCTAAGCTAAAATAAATAACACAAAAGCCCAAACTACAGATCATAGTTTGGGCTTTTTATTAGAGAGTTTTAACTAATTAATCTCTAAGAATACTTCTTGAAATTACAATTTTTTGTATTTCGCTGGTACCTTCATATATCTGTGTGATTTTTGCATCTCTCATTAATCGCTCTACATGATATTCTTTAACAAAACCATTACCCCCATGAATTTGTACAGCTTCTATACTAACATCCATTGCGGCTTGAGACGCAGCTAGTTTTGCCATAGCTCCTGATAAGTCATAGTTTTCATGGTTGTCTTTGTCCATTGCTGCTTTATAAACTAACATACGGGCAGCTTCAATCTGTACATGCATGTCGGCAAGTTTAAAAGCAATTGCCTGATGATTCATGATTTCTGTACCAAAAGCTTTACGAACCTTAGCATATTCTTTTGCTAATTCATATGCTCCAGCTGCAATTCCTAGTGCTTGAGCAGCAATTCCTATACGACCTCCGGCCAATGTTTTCATAGCAAACTTAAACCCAAAACCATCTTCGCCAATTCGGTTTTCCTTAGGAACTTTTACGTCATTAAATATAAGAGAATGTGTGTCACTTCCTCGTATCCCTAATTTATCTTCTTTTGGTCCAACTTCAAACCCTTCCCATCCTTTTTCAACAATAAAAGCATTGATGCCTTTATGCTTTTTTTCTCTATCTGTTTGAGCAATAACCAAATAATAATCAGCAGAATTACCATTGGTAATCCAGTTTTTTGTTCCGTTTAGAATATAGTGATCTCCTTTATCAATGGCGGTTGTTTTTTGAGAAGTAGCATCACTACCAGCTTCAGGTTCAGAGAGACAAAAAGCGCCTATTGATTCTCCTGTAGTAAGCTTGGTTAAATATTTTTCTTTTTGCTCAGCATTTCCAAAAGTGTCAAGCCCCCAACATACCAAAGAATTGTTTACAGATACAATCACAGAACAAGAAGCATCTACTTTGGATAATTCTTCCATTGCCAAAACATAAGAAATAGTGTCCATTCCGCCACCACCATACTCTGGAGAAGCCATCATTCCTAAAAATCCAAGTTCCCCCATTCTTCTTACTTGTTCTTTAGGGAATTCTTGTTTGTTATCACGTTCGATTACACCGGGTAATAGCTCTGTTTTAGCAAAATCACGAGCTGCGTCGCGTATCATTAACTGCTCTTCGGATAATTTGAAGTCCATAATTTTCTTTATAATTTACTGTGCGTGCATAACACGAAATTTTCACTTTCAATGAAAATAAATCGAGATAATCACGATTTTGTTATTAATACCACAAATATAAGCTATAATATGATAGTTTTACTGTTTTTTTGATTTTTTGAGATAATCATTTTTTAGGATAAAGTTTAAAAGATTTTTATAAGGGATGTAAAAATACCATGGATTATTTTTTTTGAAGTAAAAAAACTGCTGCTTAATTACCATAATTTTATTTTTATTTAAGCTTTTGCATGTTTAGTTTTTTATATTTGTGAAGTCGCATTTTGACTATAATTCGATTTATTGTAATATCTGGTAATATGGCTCAACTCTAACCTCCGTAATGGAGGATTATTTAATTAAAAAGATAGGATAAAATGAGTATGTTGTTTTTTAAAATGGTTTTTTAAAAAACAATTGGTTATTCAATAAATTGAAATTTTAAGAATGAAAGAGTTATTAAATAAATACGAGAATAAAACACCCGAGATAGTTTTTAATTGGAAAGATGCAGAAACTGAAGCAGAAGGGTGGACAGTTATAAATTCATTGAGAGGTGGTGCCGCCGGTGGAGGAACCAGAATGCGCAAAGGATTAGATATGAATGAGGTTCTTTCTTTGGCAAAAACAATGGAGGTCAAATTTACAGTGTCTGGCCCTGCAATTGGAGGAGCCAAGTCAGGTATTAATTTTGATCCAGATGATCCCCGCAAAAAAGGAGTTCTTAAACGATGGTATAAAGCTGTATCCCCTTTATTAAAGAGTTATTATGGTACAGGAGGAGATCTTAATGTGGATGAAATCCATGAAGTTATACCTATTACCGAAGAATGTGGAGTTTGGCACCCCCAAGAAGGAGTATTTAATGGTCATTTTCAGCCAACCGAAGCTGATAAAATAAATAGAATAGGACAACTGCGTCAGGGTGTTATTAAAGTATTAGAAAATACTATGTTTTCTCCAGATGTTACCAAAAAATATACTGTGGCAGATATGATTACAGGATATGGGGTTGCAGAAGCTGTACGACATTACTATACTATTTATGGCGGTGAAGTAAAAGGGAAAAAAGCAGTAGTACAAGGTTTTGGTAATGTAGGATCTGCAGCAGCATATTATCTTTCTGAGATGGGAGCAAAGATTGTAGGGATAATTGATCATGCCGGAGGACTCATAAACGAAGATGGTTTCTCATTTGAAGAAATAAAACAATTGTATTTAAATAAAAGAGGAAATAAACTGTATAGTGAACAACGTATTCCTTTTGATGAAATGAATGAGAAAATATGGTCTTTACAAACCGAAATATTTGCTCCTTGTGCAGCATCTAGATTGATTACTAAAGATCAAATTACCAAAATGATTGATTCTGGTTTAGAAGTTATTTCATGTGGAGCCAATGTACCTTTTGCAGATAGCGAAATATTTTTTGGTCCAATAATGGAATATACCGATGAACGAGTAAGTCTGATTCCGGATTTTATTTCTAATTGCGGAATGGCAAGAGTCTTTGCTTATTTTATGGAGCGAAAAGTACAGATGACTGATGAAGCTATTTTTAAAGATACTTCAGAAACCATAAAGAAAGCGATTCAGGATACTTATAACGAAAAACAAACAGAAACTAATATCAGTAAAACAGCGTTTGAGATAGCTCTCAGACAGCTGATATAATATTAATTGTATTAACCGAGTAAAACTATGTTCAAGTATTTTTTAGGGAGCAGTCCGAAATGGTATAAAACCGTAATGATCGGATTTTTGATTTTTAATGTATTTTCTTATTTCCTTTTAGGGCCAACGGTAACCGCGTGGTTGTTTATTGGGGAGTTTATTTTCACCCTTGCAATGGCACTTAAATGCTACCCGTTGCAATCAGGAGGTCTATTGGCGATAGAAATCTTGGCATTAAATCTCACAACACCAAAAAAAGCATATCATGAAGTAGATCAGAACTTGGAGGTAGTTTTACTATTAGTTTTTATGGTTGCAGGGATTTATTTTATGAAGCCCTTGCTAATGTATATTTTTAGTAAAGTATTTACTAAAATAAAATCTAAGATGGTATTGTCGCTATTGTTTGTATTTCTGGCGGCAATACTTTCTGCATTTTTGGATGCCTTAACAGTAACGGCTGTTTTAATAAGTGTTACTGTAGGGTTTTATGGAGTATATCACAAAATTCATTCTGGGTCAGGAGATTTTGATGAGAGTGGAGTTTTGGATAGAAAAGAATTAAGTGGAGAAACCTTAGAACAGTTTAGAAGTTTCTTAAGAAGTTTGGTGATGCACGGGGTAGTAGGAACAGCATTGGGAGGTGTATGTACCTTGGTGGGAGAACCACAAAACTTACTTATCGGAGAACGAATGGGATGGGATTTTATACAATTCTTTTTAAAAATGGCACCAATTACAATACCTGTTCTGGGAGCAGGGTTGCTTACAACAATAGTTTTAGAAAGTACAAAGTCATTCGGTTTTGGAGCAAAATTACCAGAAGTTGCCAGAAGGATTATAGAAAGCTATACAGAAGATGAAGATGCAAACAGATCTGATAAATCTAAATATGGATTAATCGTTCAAGCAGTATCCGCAGTACTTTTGATTATTGGTTTAGCATTGCATCTGGCACCAGTTGGTCTTATAGGATTAGCATTAATTATTGTTCAGACTGCCTTTATGGGAATTACAGAAGAACATCAATTAGGAAAAGCTTTTGAAGAAGCACTCCCGTTTACAGGTTTGATTGTGGTTTTCTTTGTTATAGTAGCAATGATCCATGATCAACATCTTTTTACACCAATTATTGATTGGGCATTATCCTTAGATCCGAGTCAACAACCTTCTATGTTTTATATGGCTAATGGAGTCTTATCAATGATTAGTGATAACGTTTTTGTCGCAACAGTATATATAGGAGAAGTAGAACAAGCGTTTAATAATGGAGCAATATCACGAGAACAGTTCGAAAAATTAGCAATTGCAATTAATACAGGAACAAATTTACCTAGTGTTGCAACACCTAATGGTCAAGCTGCGTTTTTATTTTTACTAACCTCTTCCTTAGCACCGTTAATTGGATTGTCATATACTAAAATGGTAAAGATGGCTTTTCCATATACAATAGTACTCGGAGGTATTGGTTTATTAGGAGTTATATATATATTATAAGAATAAAGAATATACTTAACCTACAGAAATAACGTTAGTATACTAACACTAAATTAACAAAATCAAAATGACGTATTTACCAATGTTTGGTGCTTTAGCCCAGAATACCCCAGAAATTGATCCGCAAGTAGAAGAGAGTACATTGTCCATTATGGACCTTTTACTTAGTGGTGGAACAGGAGCAATCGTAATCATATCGATTCTTTTTGTATTACTGTTTATCGCAGTTTATATTTATTTTGAAAGAATTTTTGCAATTAAAGCAGCTTCAAAATATGATGAAAGCTTTATGGATAAGATTAGAGATAGCGTAGTGAGTGGTAAAATTGAAGCCGCAAAAATTTTATGTGCACAGACGAATAATCCTATAGCAAGATTGACCGAAAAGGGAATTTCTAGAATAGGTCATTCATTAGAAGATATTAATAAAGCAATCGAAAACGCTGGTAGACTTGAAGTATATAAATTAGAAAAAAATGTTAGTATTCTTGCTACAGTGGCAGGAGCTGCTCCTATGATTGGTTTTCTAGGAACAGTAATAGGTATGATTATTGCATTCCATAATCTGGCATCAAGTTCAGGAACAGCAGATATGGGTGTTTTGGCCGAAGGTATTTATACGGCAATGACAACAACTGTTGGTGGATTAGTCGTTGGGATTGTAGCCTATATAGGATATAATCATTTGGTGGTTCGTACAGATAAAGTGATCCACAGTATGGAAGCTAATGCTGTAGATTTCTTAGACTTGTTAAACGAACCTGCGTAGTATGAATTTAAGAGGAAGAAATAAAGTTAGTCCGGAGTTTAGTATGTCTTCTATGACAGATATTGTGTTTCTGTTATTAGTTTTCTTTTTACTAACCTCTCCTGCGATAACTCCAGAAGCTTTGGATTTAATATTACCAAAAGCTAAAGGAAAGAGTTCTAATGTTCAGAATATATCGGTAAGTATTACTAATAAATTGCAATACTATATCGATGAAGAGCGTATTAGTCAAAGTAGTTTAGAATCTACATTATTATCGCGATTACAAGGAAAAAATGAACCTACTATTATTCTAAGAGCAGAAGAAGGAGTTCCTATAGAAAAGGCAGTTAGTGTAATGGATATTGCAAATAGAAATAAGTTTAAAGTAATATTAGCCGTTAGGCCCGAATAAAAATGATAAAGCTAGATACAAGACATAAAAAGAAATCCTTTGTGCTTACCATACTGGTACATATAGCGATTATCTTTTTATTGTTTTATCTAAGCTTAAATTATATGGAGCCTGAAGAAGAAAGTGGTATTGCTGTAAACTTTGGAACCACGGCAACCGGTTCGGGTAAAATTCAACCCAACGAACCTATTAAATCATCACCAAAGCAAACGACTCCCGAAACTACGTCGTCAACTCCAGAACTACAAGAGGAATCTCCTCAAATAAAAGATAAAGTGGTAACTCAGGAACTTGAAGATGCCCCGGTAATAGAAAAAAAGCCAAAAAAGAAGCCCAAAAAGAAAACAGAGAAGCCTAAAGAAAAACCTAAACCTTCAGATCAGAAACCTTCAAAAAATACAACAAAAGAGAAACCGGTTAAAAAGGTAGAAGAAAAAAAACCAGATCCAAAACCGGATAAATCTACTCTTGATATCCTAAATAGTTTTTCTAATGGTCCTAAGAATGACGGTAAGGCAAAAGGAGGAGAAGGAGATGATAGATCACCAGGGGATAAAGGAAGCCCGGATGGAGATCCTAATGCGAAATCATACTACGGAACCGGAAAAGGATTAGATGGAGATGGTAACTATCGATTAGGCGGTAGAAAGGCTCTTAATAAAGAAAAATTTGTTCAAGATTGTAATGAGTCGGGTATTGTTGTGGTAAAAATAGAAGTTAACCAAAGCGGAAAAGTGATTAGAGCTACCCCAGGGATTAAAGGAACTACCAATAGTGCTTCATGTTTAATGGGGCCAGCAAAAAGAGCAGCTTTGGCTACACGATTTAATAGCGACTCTAAAGCTCCGGCAAAACAAGTAGGGACAATTATTTATCAGTTTAAACTTTCTGAATAATACAAAGAATGAACTATAGGGAAACCCTCGATTGGATGTTTACCCAATTACCAATGTATCAACGCCAGGGAGCTAGTGCATACAAAGTAGATCTTCATAATACGATACAATTAGCAACATATCTAGAAAATCCCGAAACCAAATTTAAGAGCATACATGTGGCCGGAACCAACGGTAAAGGTTCTACCAGTCATATGCTGGCTTCAATACTACAGGAAGCAGGATATAAAGTAGGATTATATACTTCACCACATCTAAAAGATTTTAGAGAACGTATCCGAATTAATGGAGCTACCATTTCTGAAGAATATGTGATTGATTTTATTTCAAAACATCAATCCTATCTAGAATCGAATCAACTTTCTTTTTTTGAAATGACCGTAGGAATGGCATTTCAGTATTTTGCAGAAAATCAGGTAGACATTGCTGTGATAGAAGTGGGACTTGGAGGGAGATTAGATTCTACGAATATTATTACTCCAGAAATTTCTGTAATTACAAATATTGGATTAGATCATACTCGTTTTCTGGGAGATACTTTAACTGCAATAGCTTCAGAAAAAGCAGGGATCATTAAAGAGGGTGTGCCAGTTGTTATAGGAAGAAATGAAGAAGAGACTTCAAAAGTTTTTATAGAGGTTGCTAAAGCATCTGGTAGTCCTCTGTATTTCGCAGAAGATTGTAACTGTACAGTATATCCATCTGATCTAAAAGGAAGTTATCAAAGAGAAAACATAAGGACCGTTTTACAAGCCATAGATTTGATCAAATCAAATGGATGGAATATATCTGAAAATGATATTAAAAAAGGGCTTCTGGATGTTGTAAAGAATACCCATTTGTTAGGGAGGTGGCAAATATTACAAAAAAAACCTAAAGTGATATGTGATACTGCGCATAACGAGGATGGGTTAAAAATGGTGATGAAGCAGTTGATTGAGGAAGAATGTGATCATCTTCATGTGGTATTAGGAGTGGTTGATGATAAAGATTTAGATACTATTTTACCGTTATTTCCTGTACAGGCCAGATATTATTTTTCCCGACCTGATATTGTAAGAGGGCTTGATGAGAAAAAATTAAAAAAAGAAGCTTTAAAATTTAATTTAATAGGTGAAGATTATAACTCGGTGAAAGAAGCGTATGAAGCTGCTTTACAGAAGGCTACAGATAATGATGTTGTTTATGTAGGAGGAAGCACATTTGTTGTTGCAGAAATAATTTAAATTTTCTTTAAAATTCTTTTGGTAGACTATAAAACTGTCTTATATTTGCATCCGCAATCGCAAGATAGCGGGCGCTTAGCTCAGTTGGTTCAGAGCACTTGGTTTACACCCAAGGGGTCAGGGGTTCGAATCCCTTAGCGCCCACCAAAAAGGAATCTTCATTTTTATAATGTTGATTCCTTTTTTATTTCTTACAAATTATTTGATAAAAACAATCGTACTTAAATATTGTGTTTATGTAAATATTCTTGCTAATCTGAATAGGAAGAATTCTATATTTTGGATTCTTTAGAAGGAACTAAAAGTTTCTGCAGTACTGATTATTTATGATAACAATAGATGTGAAATAGTAATAGGAGGAGGTAGAAAAACGAGTTTGTATTTAGCTATTTAATCCAAATATTTTAATGAACGTTTTTTAAATATTGAAATAAATAAAATAATTTTCTCATTTTTAAAACTATCTCTAATTTTTTGAAAAGCTATTCGCATTTGAGATTCAACGGTCTTCACAGATACATCTAATTTTTCAGCAATTTCTTTATACTTCACCCCATCTCTTTTATTTAGCAATAGAATCTGTTTGCAACGTGGAGGAAGCTCTTCAATAACTGCTAAAATCTTTTTTATCCTTAACTGCCGCTCAGTAGGATCATTGTGTTCGATTTGGTTTTTTAAAACACTTAGTTTTAATTCATCCATTACCTTATTTCTTATTTGATCTTTACGATGTTGATCAATATACAATCTGTAGCAAACTGTGAAAAGGTAATTTTTTAAAGAAGACTCTTCAGCTAAAATTTCTCGTTTATTCCATAAAATAATAAAAGAATTCTGAACAATATCCTTAGCTCTTTCTGTGTCGTATGTTAAAGTTGTTACATAAGCTAATAAAGGCTTATACAATTCATTGAAAATTAATTTAATTGCATCTTCATCATTTTTCTTAATTTTTAGAACCAAATTACTATCATTCATGCTAAATTCAACGTTATTCCTGAAATGTGAATTACAAATATGCAAAAAAAAAAA
>NZ_JACA01000044.1 GCF_000520995.1 Aquimarina macrocephali JAMB N27
TTTGGTAGACCATACGTTTAATCAATAAAGAATAGTAGTTAGTGTTGAAAAAAAAGCAGAAACTTGAAAAAATTAATTGAAAAATATTTGACCAATACAATTAGCTCATCCGAAATGATGGATTTATCCGATTGGTTAAGAAAAGATGAAAATAAAGAAACTTTTAAAGCACATATACTGCAATATTATGATTTAAATTATGCGTTACAAGATGTAGATGTTGAAAGTGAATATATGACATTGATGAAATCCATTAGTAAACAAAAGAATAGTTATAAAAAGTGGTATAAATGGGCTGCTATTTTTGTCGGTGTGATTGGGCTTAGTAGTTTGTATGTCTTAAGTACCCATAATAAGGTGGTTACTGAGGATAATGAGATTACTTTAAAATTAGAAAATGGGGATGTTAAAATTATTCGAGAGAATAACAATGAAAGAATAATAAATGAGGAAGGAACAATAGTAGGTGTATATCACGATGATAAACTCGAATATAAGAATACTAAAGTAAATGATAAAGAGCTTGTATATAATGAGCTATCTATCCCTTATGGTAAAAAACTGCAACTTGTTTTATCCGATGGGACCATGGTTCATTTAAATGCTGGCAGTACATTAAAATATCCAGTGAAGTTTTTAAAAGGCAAAGATCGAAAAGTATTTTTAAGCGGTGAAGCATATTTTGTAATAGCAACAGATAAACTACATCCCTTTATTGTAAATACCCAAGATGTAAATATTCAAGCTTTGGGGACTAAATTTAATGTTAATTCTTATAGAGAAGATAATGAAATGAATACTGTTTTGGTAGAAGGATCAGTTGGACTTTATAAAGTAGATGAGAAATTTGATACAAATACTTCTACTGTATTACAGCCAGGTTATAAATTTACTTGGGATAAATCTGAAGAGAGTATTGATGTAAAAGAGGTTGATGTTAGTGAGTACACAGCTTGGACTAAAGGAGAGTTGTTATTTAAAATGAAACCATTTTCTGAAATTATTAAAATATTAGAAAGAAATTATGATGTCGTTATTACAAATAATTATAGCTCCTTAAATGAAAAACGTTTTTTAGCAAAATTTGATACAGAAACTATAGAACAAATACTAATATCTTTTCAGAGTAGTGAAGATTTTTCTTTTACAATTGAAAAAAATAGAATAACAATAAATAGACGATAAATTTATTAACCAATAAACCAATAAACCAAATTAATGCCTATGATATAAACTTTTAATATAATTTATAGAATAAAAAACGTATTGCAAAAAAAATCGAGAAATAGTGACATATTTCCCGATTATAGAATACGATTTAATCAATATGAATCATTTCGACATGAATCTTTATTATTAACTAAATCATCACAAAAATATGAAAAAATTCTTTACCTCAGGGGCATGTTTATATACGCCCCCTAAATTGAATTTAAAAATGAAACTAACACTGTTATTAACATTCATTTCTCTCTTTAAAATTCAGGCAGAATCATATTCTCAAAATACTAAGATTACTATTAATTTAGAATCTGTAAAAGTTATACAGGTATTAGAGACTATAGAATCGTTATCTGAGTTTAAATTTTTGGCAAATGAAAATGTGATAGACCAAAATCGTTTGGTTTCAATAAAAATGAAAAATAAACGAATCTATAAGATATTGGATCAATTATTTGATAGCCAAGGAGTAACATATAAAGTTATAGATCGACAAATTATTTTAGTCAAAAATAAACTAAACAGTAAGACTGTTAAAAAGTTAATCCCAGAACCAGTTAAGGAAACAAAACAAGAAAAAGAAGTCAATGGTACTGTAAAAGATCAACAAGGAGTTCCATTAACAGGTGTAAATATAATTATATCAGGTACAACTAGAGGGGTACAAACAGATTTTGATGGAAGGTATACTATAAAAGCCTCAATAGGAGATGTGTTAGATTTCTCATTTATAGGGATGAAAACAGTTTCAATTGCAGTAGGAGATTCATCGACTATTGATGTCGTTATGGAGGATGACACTGCAAGTTTAGAAGAAGTAGTAGTAACTGCTTTAGGAATTAAAAGGGAGGCTAAAAAATTAGGATACTCAATACAAACGGTAGAAGGCGAAGAATTAACAAAAGTTAGAAATGTTAATGTAGTTAATAATCTTGCTGGTAGAGTAACTGGAGTTCAGGTTAATCAAAATGGAACAGGTATAGGAGGATCTGCGTCGGTTACCGTTAGAGGTGTTACTTCATTAGTGCCAGGGCAAAATTCGGCATTGATTGTTGTAGATGGTGTTATTTTGGATGGAGGTAGTTTAGGAGAAGGAAGTTTTTCTGGAGGCCTGGATTATGGAAACGCATTATCCGATATAAATTCTGATGATGTTGAAAGTATTAACATTTTGAAAGGAGGGAATGCCACTGCTCTTTATGGATACAGAGGTGCCGCAGGGGTTATTGTAATTACAACAAAGAAAGGTAAAGCAGGCAGAGTTAAAGTTGACTTATCTTCTTCGGTGACTTTTGATAATGTATTAGTTGCTCCTAAACTACAGAATAGCTATGGACAAGGTCGTTTTGATGCTGCTACAGGGCAGTTGGTTCATGATATTACCAGACCTGGTAGTTGGGGACCTGCACTAGATGGTAGTCAGCAAACACGATTTGATGGTGTAGGTACAGCTCCTTACAGTGGTAATCCTGGTGATTTTAAAGATTTTTATGGAACAGGTTTAACCATGATAAATTCTGTAGGCTTATCTGGAGGGTCTGAAATTATAGATTATAGATTGTCTTATTCTAATTTATTTAATAAGCCTGTTTTATCAGGTAGTGATTATAAACGTCAATCTTTGTCATTAAATACAAATACCAATGTGACAGATAAATTAAAAGTACAAGCTAAAATTGCGTATGTAAAAAATACAGCAATTAATAGAGCTGATATAACAGATGGACAGGCAAATACAGTTCGAAGCTTGATTTTAAAACCTAGAAACATTTCTAATGCAGATTTAGAAGCCAATTATGTTAATCCTGATGGTACACCAAATAATTTTGGAGGATCTTCATTTACAATGAATCCTTACTATGCAATCAACACTAAGTTGAATGAAGATACCAAAAACAGATATACAGGATTAATAAGTGCAACATATAAACTTACCGATGATTTATCTGCTACTGCTAGATATTCTCAGGATCAAAGTAATTATGCAGCTTCTATATTCAAAGGCCGAGGGGTTTTTGATAATGCACCTTCAGGGCAATTAGTAGAAATCACACAGCAAACTACCACATCAAATTATGATTTCTTATTATCATATAATGGTTATTTAACAGAAAAAATATCTGTAAGCTCAACTTTAGGATACAGTGGTTTTGAGAACAGAGCAAAATCTACAACTGTGCAAGCATCAGATTTATTAGATCCTTCACTTTTTTCAGTAAATAATTTTGGAACTAAAGGAGCTAGTACAAGATTAAGTAATCTTAAATCTCAATCTTTATTTGGTTCGGTCCAATTTGGATTTAATGATTTTGCATTTGTTGAAGTAACAGGAAGAAATGATTGGAGTTCTACATTACCAGTGGATAGTTTTTCATTTTTTTACCCCTCTGTAGGAACGAGTTTTCTATTGCATGATATTTTTGGTATTGATAGTGATAAAGTTAATCTTATAAAACTTAGAGCAAGTTGGGCAAAAACTGGAAATGCAACACTGCCTTACAGATTGGCTCCAGTATACAATGTATCTTCTGCTCCGTATAATGGGCTTACATTATTCTATTTTGGAGACCCTAATTTAACACAGGGACAAGCAGAGGAAGGAGCTGCTCCAGGAACTGTAATACCTAATAAAGATCTAAAAGCCGAATTATCATCAGAATATGAGTTGGGTATGGATGTTAAACTATTTAATAATCGATTAGGATTAGATGTTACATACTATAATAAGGAGACAAAAAACCAGATATTATCAATCTCATTACCCTCTACTACAGGAGCGCAGAGCAAAATAATTAATGCAGGTTTGGTTTCTAATAAAGGAGTAGAGATCGCTTTAACAGCAACCCCTATAAAATTGACAAATTTTGAATGGAATACAGCTTTTAATTTTAGTAAAAATGAAAATAGAATAGAAAAGCTTGTAGATGAACTACCCACTGCTATTATAGCAAGACAATTTAATGATGTTATACAATTAACTGCCACCGAAGGGAATGTGTATGGAGATTTGGTTGGTCCATCATTTTCTCGGGATGATCAGGGACGTGTGATTTATGATAGTGATGGTTTGCCAGTTGTTGGAGAAAATAAAATCATAGGAAATGTTACTCCAGATTTCTTACTAGGAATTAATAATTCATTTTCATATAAAAACATAGAACTTGGATTTTTGATTGATATTAAATCAGGAGGAGATGTTTTCTCATTTACTGATTTTGTAGCCAGTACAAATGGTAACGATATTAGAACCTTAGAAGGAAGAGAATTTTATACAGGAGGTAATGGTATTATGGTACCAACTGATGCCGTTGTAGATGGTACATTATCTCCAAGTGTTGCTGCTAGGGGAGTTGATCCGGCAACATATTATCAAAGATTAGGTAATATCTCTGAAAACTGGATTTCTGATGGTAGTTATGTTAAACTAAGACAAGTATCGTTAACGTATAATTTCCCTTCTAGTATTTTAGACAGATTTTCGATTGCAAATATGTCTATAAGCTATATTGGTAGAAACTTAGCAATTCTTCATAAGAATACACAAAATTTTGATCCAGAAGTTGGTTTTAATACCTCTATCCAAGGAATTGAAATTTATGATTTCCCTTCTACTTCTAGCCATGGTGTAAAGTTAAACTTGTCATTTTAATACTAAATAATTTAAAATATTATGAAAAATATTAATAATAAAAATTATTCAAACATTAAAAGACAATTTTTCACTATTGTATTAATGTTTGGTTTCTTAACGTCTTCATGTACTAAAGACTTTGAAGAAATAAATATCAACCCTAATTTACCCGAAGAGAGTGGAGCAGATAACATTATGGGAGGAGTGCAATATTTTACTTTTGCAGAGCCTAGATTTGTAGCATGGAGAGGTAATTTATTATATTCATCACAATTTTCTCATCAATTCTCAACAAGTGTTGCAGGAAGCTGGTGGGCTGGTGGTGATATATATGATAATGATCAAGGTTGGACCAATGCTGTATTTGATAAATCATTTACAAAGAGTAGTTTGAATCTACGTAATTTATTAATCAAATTTGGCGAATTAGAGGATACCAATGGTCAAGCTGTGACTAAAATTATGATGTCTCTTTTTTATCAAAAAATGACTGATATATTTGGGAATGTCCCTTATGCCGAGGTTATACTACCAGAGTTCGAGGTAAAGCCACCAAAATATGACACACAAAAAGTTATTTATAGAAGCATTTTAGAAGATTTAAAGGCACAAATGGATGTTATAGGAAACTCAACAACAACTATTAGTGGCGATACAGGGGATTTTATATATGGAGGAGATCCTCAAAAGTGGAAAACTTTGGCAAATACAGTGCGATTGCGCATGGCATTACGAAGTAGAGATGCATTTACAGCAGATGGTGATGGTGCTTTTATTGATAGTGTCATAGCAGATTGTTTATTAAATCCTCTAATAGATGAAACTAATGAGGCTACACTAATTAGATCTCGTGACCCTTTGGTTAATGGTAATCTAGACGGTGGTTTTGAAGATGTTTTTTGGGGATTTGGAACTGGTGAAGGAGGTAATGGAGTTACAGGCTCTAAATGGATTTTAACAGATAGACTTGTAAATCTTATGCAAGATAATAATGATCCAAGATTACCAGAAATTGCAACAGAAGCAGAAAACGGAGGGTATGTCGGAGGTATGCCTAATGTGAGAGTTTCCCCAGCCTGGGAGGATATGTCTAAACCTGGACCAAAAATAGTAGGAACATCTTTTTCTGATATTAGTGATCAAGTACCTGTAATGGTATTAACAGCAGCGGAGTCCTATTTTTTACAAGCAGAAGCTGCATTGTTAGGGTATGGAGGAGATGCTAATAGTTTATACCAAAGCGGGATATTGGCTAATATTAATTTTTGGGGAGGTCAAAATGCTGGTGATTTTATAACAAATGAAGCCATTGCTACATTAAGCGGCCCTACTCAAGATCAGCTTAATCAGGTTTATAACCAAAGATGGTTAGCATCTTTAACAAACGGATATGAAAGTTGGGCATTGGTAAGAAGAGTAGATTTAATACCACAAATAACCGATAATGTTAATTTTTGGGTAAGCCAACCTAATAATGGTAGCGTTCCTAGAAGATTACGATACTCTAGTACAGAATCAACCTCTAATAGTGTTAATGTACAAGAAGCAATTAATGCTCAAGGTCCTGATGTAATGTCTACAGCTCTTTGGTGGGATGTAAATTAATTCACTATTTGTAATAGAGTATAAATGAATGCCAGATTAAGTTTTTAAGAATGGCTATTTTTCAGAATTAATTTCAGAAAATAGAAAAGTGTTTTTTGTAGCCATGATTATTGCAAATTTTGTATAAGAATAATGATATAAAAAATTACGATATACATGCAATAAACTTAGTCTGGTAATTCATGCTTTTAATGAATATAGAAAGGATTATCGTTTTCACTATTTAATCACCAAATCACAGAAATTTGAAGTAAAATGCAATACTAGTTATGAAAAATATTAAAAAAATTATATTAATTTTTGTTTTTATAGCATCATGTTTCCACACTAACGCTCAAGCTGAACTGTCAGAAAAATATGATTTAATGCCTTGGCCAAAAACAATTAAAGAGAACGGTCAAAAATTTATCATTAAAGAAGATTTTACGATTGCAATAAATAAAGATGATATTAATTCTAAAATAGTTAACACAACAACAAAGTTTCTAAGAAGATTATCTGGTAGAACAGGAGTATTCATTGAAGAAGGGTTTGCGACAACAACTTCTGAAATAAAGACTCCATCTTTATTTATAGATTATAAAAGAGAAGGTAAATTAGAATTAAATGAAGACGAATCGTATGAACTTTCAATATTAAATAACAAAGTAACCTTAACAGCTATAACAGATATAGGTGTAATAAGAGGATTGGAAACCTTATTACAGCTTAATGCTCACACTAAAACCAAATATTTTTTTCATGGAGTTGATATTAAAGATGCTCCCAGATTTCCCTGGAGAGGTTTAATGATAGATGTCGCTAGGCATTACGAACCACTAGAGGTGTTAAAAAATAATTTAGATGCCATGGCTGCTGTGAAAATGAATGTTTTTCATTGGCACTTAACCGAAGATCAAGGGTTTAGAGTAGAGGTGAAATCAAGGCCTAAATTTCATCAATTGGCATCAGATGGACAATACTATACTCATGAGCAAATAAAAGAATTAGTAGAATATGCATCCAATTTAGGAATTAGAGTTGTCCCCGAATTTGATATACCAGGCCATGCAACTTCTTGGTTAGTAGCATATCCAGAAATGGCAAGTAAGGATACCACCTATAAAATAGAAAGACATGCAGGTATTTTTAACCCTACTTTGGATCCTACAAAAGAAGTTACCTACGAAATTATTACTGACGTGTTTTCAGAAATTGCTCCACTTTTTCCTGATAAGTATTTTCATATTGGAGGTGATGAAAATGAAGGTAAACATTGGGATGAAAACGATAAAATTCAAGAATTTAAGAAGAAAAATAATATAAAAGATAACCATGAGTTACAAGCGTATTTTAATATTAAAATTCAAAAAATATTAAAAGAACAAGGAAAAATCATGATGGGATGGGACGAAATTTTGCAACCAACCTTACCTAAAGATGTTGTTATACATTCCTGGAGAGGCAAAGAAGCAATGTTAAAGGCAGCCAAACAAGGCTATAAAACGGTGTTATCCAAAGGGTATTATATAGATTTACTAAAATCTATTAGACATCATTATGCAAATGAACCAATTTCAAAAGATCATGGTTTAACAGAAGAACAACTAAAAAATATTTTGGGAGGAGAAGCAACAATGTGGGGAGAATTAGTTACCCCTGTTTCTATAGATTCTAGAATTTGGCCTAGAACAGCTGCAATTGCAGAAAAACTATGGTCATCTAGTGAGGTTAATGATGCGGATAATATGCTTAAAAGATTAGAGAATGTTAATTATAGATTAGAAGAATTAGGTATTTCTCATATCAGAAATAGAAATGTGATTTTAAGGAACATTAGTAATAATCAAGATTTAAAATCATTGATTAATCTCACAAAAATTTGTGAACCATTAAAAGCATACCAAAGAAATAAAGGAGGAATCCAGTATAAATCGTATTCACCATTTACGCAATTTGTCGATGCATGTAATACAGATGCTATTGATGCTATACTATTTAATAAAAGTGTAAAAAAATATTTAAAATCTAGCAGAGATGTTGATAAAAAGGAGGTTGTATCGATGCTTGACAAATGGATGACAAATCATATTGATTTCAGTGAAATAAATAATAATCCAACCTTAGCAAAATTAGAACCTCTATCTTCAAAATTAGCAGAACTATCATCTATTCTAAAAAAAGGAATAGCAAGAGGAAGTATAAACAAAACTGAGCATCAAAAATCAATAGGCATTATTGATTTTCTTAGTAAACCAATTGCTGACACAGAACTAGTAATAATACCAGCAATTAAAAAACTAATCTCAAGTTTAGAAATTAAAAATGTAAAACCTTAACATATTGAAAAATACTATAATTTTCGCGGTAATGTTTTTTGGAGTCATGGTTTTTTGCTCATGTAATAAAGAGAAACCTATTGATAATGGTAACGATTTTACTAAAGAATATGAGTTTACAAAAGGTATAGAAGGTCCGGCAGTAGATAGTAAAGGGAATCTATATGCAGTCAATTTTAAAGAAGAAGGCACAATAGGTATTGTTAATAGTATAGGAGAAAGTTCCTTATTTGTAAAATTACCAACGGGTAGTGTTGGGAACGGAATTCGTTTTGATGCATCTGATAATATGTATATAGCAGATTATACAAATCATAACATACTGTTTTTGAAAAATGGATCAAAAGAAGTTGTTGTTTTTGCTCATGACTCTACAATGAACCAACCAAATGATATTGCTATTTCTTCTAATAGAACATTGTATGCAAGTGATCCTAACTGGAAAAATGGAACAGGTAATTTGTGGATGACTTCTAATCGAAAGCTTGTTTTGGTAGAAAAAAATATGGGAACAACTAATGGTATAGAAGTTAGTCCCGATGGGAAGAAATTGTATGTTAATGAATCTATACAACGAAACATTTGGGTTTATGATATAATGGATAACGGCCAACCCGTTAATAAAAGAATATTCAAAACATTCAAAGATTTTGGCTTAGATGGTATGAGATGTGACGCTAAAGGGAATTTATATGTGTGTAGATGTGATAAAGGAACTGTATTAGTATTATCACCTGAAGGTAAAGAACTAAGAGAAGTACAGCTAAAAGGAAAAAAACCAACTAATATTGCTTTTGGAGGGAAAAATAATACTCAATGTTTTGTAACTATGGCAGATAGAGGATGTTTTGAGACATTCTTTTCTCAAAAATGATCATGGTTTTTTTATAATATAGATCAGTATGGCATATTCTATTATTAAAAAAAAGAGCTACTTGTTTTTCTTAACTATTCAATTACTTACCAATTGTAGCTCAAGTGATGGTGTTATAGGTATAAATGCAAATGATCTTGTTGAGTTAAATACAATCTCGTCAGGTGTGCAGATGGCGTATCCAAGAGGATCTACAAAATCTCAATATGGATTCTATGCATATGTTCCTTCTCAATATAATATCGCCAATACAGAAAAATACCCTTTATTGATCCACTTACATGGAGGTGGAGCAAGAGGAGATAGCTCTGTAAACCCAAATGATTTAAATTCTATTTTATTTGATGGCCTTCCGTCATTAATACATAAAAATCAATGGAATCCCAAACATCCTATGATTGTTGTATCGCCCCAATCTCCATCTATTTGGAATACGGAAAACTTGCACAATTTTATTACCTTTTTGATTGATAACCTAAAGATAGATACGCAACGAATATATATGACAGGGTTTAGTATGGGAGGGAAAGGTTGTTATGATTATGTTTCTTCAAAAGGCAATAAATCATATGTAGCGGCCATAATTCCTATCGCAGGATGGGGAGATGTGTCAACAGGAAATCAATTTACTAATATTCCTGTTTGGGCATTTCATGGGGATGCAGATAGGATTATTTCACATGATAAATCGATTTCAATGGTTAATGCAATTAATGCAGAAAACCCAACAACAAAAGCCAAGATAACCATATACTCTGGTATCGGTCATGACTCTTGGTCGAGAACTTATGATAATACAGGGAAAGGTAGTGGAAACAGCGCTTATGACCCCTTTGATATCAGTATTTATGAGTGGATGTATTTATACAAAAAGACTGATTTATAAATGACATTTCTAATAAAGAATTATAACCTATGCAGGGTTAGTTATTTATGGATTGCTTTTTTTGACACCAAGAAGAATTCTAAAGTGAATAAGCTAAAAATGATCAAACCATAAAATAGTAATGAAGAGTTAAATAGATTTATTGACACGTTGATGATCAATAAGGATTTGTATATTGTTAGGTATAAAGAAAAATACCTACTACCTATACATAGAAATAGTTAGTCTATGATTCGAAAAGTATACAAGGATTATGCTTTTTATCATTTTAGTCAAAACAAATAGTATATTTTCAGATGGCAAAATCATTACTCTTTATACCAGATATTTCGGGTTTCACGCACTTTGTTCAGAATACCGAGGTAGAACATAGTCAACACGTGATTTCTGAGTTGTTAGAGGTTTTGATTAATGCCAATACACAAGATTTGAAATTAGCGGAAGTAGAAGGGGATGCATTGTTTTTTTATAAAGAAAATGAAATCCCATCACAAGAAAAGCTACTGGCGCAGGTAGAAACAATGTTTACTGCATTTTATAGCCATCTTAAGCTTTTAGAGAAAAATCGTGTTTGCCCTTGTAATGCATGTGCTACAGCACCTAATTTACAATTAAAAATAGTAGTGCATTGTGGGGAATTACAGTTTATTACGGTTCAAGAAAAGCGCAAGCCTTTTGGTCAGGTAGTTATTGAGGCTCATAGGTTGCTTAAAAATTCTATTGTAAGTGATAACTATGCTTTATTAAGTGAAGAAGTATCAAAAACTATTGGACTTTCTGTTGATTATAAGAGTAAATTATATCATTTTAGAGAGAGTAAAGATACTTATGATACTAAGGAGATTATTTATTTGTTTTCTGAAATAAATAAAAATAAGTTAAAACTTACTCCTTTTGCTATTCCAGAAGTGGTAGATTTTCAATATTCTCCATCTATAGTTTTAAAGAGAGAGTTTGAAATTCCTGCAGCACAATTATTAGAATATATTACTAATTATAGTTATAGACATTATTGGGCAAAGGGAGTTGATAAATTCGAGTACAACCCAGGGGAAGTTACTCGATTAGGTACCGAACATGTCTGTGTAATTGATGGAAAACGACTCAATTTTACAACAGTGACCAAAAAAGCTAGCCTTGATGAGATTGTGTACGGAGAACGTACTACGGATGTTCCTTTGCATGCACTGTATCAGTTTTTTATTATAAAACCATTACCTGGTAATAAATGCTTACTTACTGTAGAGGTCTATCCTAAAGCAAAATCAATAGTACATAAGCTTATGTTGTTTCTTCTGATAAAAAAAGCCATTAAGAAGTCTATGAAGGCATCTTTGGATAATCTTGAAGCATTTGTAAGAAACGATACTATAGCTTAGTTAGAGAAGATCCAGAATTCTTTCTAGCTTCATGCCTCGTGATCCTTTGATAAGAATAACATCTTTTTGATTTTTTAGACTCCAACTAGTCTCAAGATCTTCATAAGATTTAAATTTTCGAACATTCGGATTAGTGCATTTAGTGGTAAAAAAATGACTCCCGATTAAATATATTTCGTTTGTTTCTGTATCACTTATCCGATCGACTATTTTTTGATGCTCTAGAGATGCATCATCACCCAATTCAAACATATCTCCCAAAAAGACAATTTTAGTATCGTATTGTAATTGAGCCAAATTATTGATGGCGGCTTCCATGCTTGTTGGATTTGCATTATAAGCGTCCAGAATAATTGTATGGTTTCCTTTTTTAATGATTTGCGAACGATTATTTGTAGGGGTGTAGGATTCTATTGCGCCTTTGATTTTATCTAAGCTAATTTTGAAATAGGATCCAATAGCTATAGCCGCAGCAATATTTGTAAAGTTGTACTGACCTATTAGATTGCTGTGTATGGTATCTCCTTGAAAAGAGATAATTACATTAGGATTGGTATCTGTCAATTTAATAATAGTATCACTTGTATTGGATTGTGAAAAACTATATGTCCTTATTTCGGAAGAGGCATTCACTAGTTTTTTATCCTCAAGATTAAGAAAAACTAGTTTATCATGTTTTTTTAAGTAATCATAAAGCTCTGTTTTTCCTTTTAAAACACCTTCAATGCTTCCAAAACCTTCTAGGTGAGCTTTGCCAATATTTGTGATATAACCATAATCTGGAGTAGCAATAGAGCATAAAAATGCTATTTCCCCCAAGTGATTGGCTCCCATTTCTACAATTCCTATTTGAGTTTCCTTGGTCATTGATAAAAGCGTAAGAGGAACGCCTATATGATTATTTAGATTACCCTTAGTGGCGGTTGTCTTAAAAGAAGACGAGAGAACACTGTTGATTAATTCTTTTGTAGTAGTTTTTCCATTACTTCCTGTTAAAGCAATGATAGGAATATTTAGGTATTGACGATGAAACGAAGCTAAGTTTTGTAGTGTTTTTAGAACATCATCCACAAGAATATGTTTTTCTGTAGTTTTAAATGCTACTTCATCAATTATTGCATATGCTGCTCCGTGTTCCAGAGCTTTTTGCGCATACGTATTTCCATTAAAATTCTCTCCTTTTAAAGCAAAAAAGATAACATTATGCTCAATTTTTCGAGTATCTGTACACACGCCACTGCTAGCTAAGAATAATTGATGTATTTGGGTGATGGTCATTAACTATATGATATTAAAAAGCCCTGACAAATATGTACAGGGCTTTTGTATTTATAACGAACTTTAATTAAATTCTAAACTATTATCCTTTTGGCTTCTGGTGCCTTGGTGTTTTTTTCTTTCTGGCTTTAGTACCAACACGAGACATTGCATTTCTGAAACCAATATAATCTGTGGCCATATCTTGAGGCATAAATCTTCTTTGCGCCGGATCTAACCAATAGGCTCTATCTTTCCAAGAACCACCTTTGTATACACGTACTTCATCATCAACGATAGTAGTTCTCTTACTAGATTCATCATATCTTCTGTCCATTTGTGTGCTATCTTCTGCATCAGGGCCTACATAATGAATAGGTGCGTTATACATTCTTCTGTTAGGAGTGGCTTGATCCTGAAATCCTTCATAGTATCTAGAAGAACTTTTATCACCATCTCTATAGTTTCTGTTGTCACTATCTGTAAAGTTAGTTCTCATATATGTTTCCTGTTCATCAATAGGAACTTGTAAAATTCCGCCAGGTAATACTCGAGCTATAATTTTTCCATTACTAAGTGTATCATATACTATAGAATCTGTCATAACAATTTTTACAGTTCCGTCAGGATTGATAGCATTTTTGGTATATACGTTCCCTCTATAGTAGTTGAAGTCATTATATTCATCATCTACAATAGGTCTGTATACATCAGCTACCCATTCTGCAACATTTCCTGCCATATCATATAAACCATAATCGTTAGGGTTGTAAGATTTTACAGGAGCAGTAATATCTGCACCATCATCACTCCATCCAGCGATTCCACCATAATCACCATCACCTTGCTTAAAGTTAGCTAATTGATCTCCACGAGTTCTTCTTTTTCCAGAACGTGTGTATTTTCCAGTCCATGGGTATTTTTTTCTACCTCTATAGATGTTGTAACTTCTAATTTCTACTAAACCTAAAGCTGCATATTCCCATTCAGCTTCGGTCGGAAGTCTGTACTTGGGTAAAAGTAATCCGTCTTTACGTTGTATATATAGACCAGTAGAGTCATTTGTTTTTGCGTATTTTTCTGATGCTCTACCACCTCTGATGGCTTCATCATTACCTCCATAAGTTTGAGTAGGAGCGTTTAAGTATGTGTCTGTGTCAAAAGTACTTTCTGCAGAAACATCTTCAAAAGGAGCATTCTTTTTAATTACATCTTCTTCTTCAAGAATTCTTTCATTAACGCGATTAGTCCTCCAATTACTGAATTCTATTGCTTGAATCCAATTTACCCCTACAACAGGATAATTAGCATACGCAGGGTGACGTAAGTAATTATTGGTCATCATTTCATTAAAACCAAGTCGATTTCTCCATACCAAAGTATCAGGAAGAGCTCCATAATATATGTTCCTATATTTTGGTTCTGTAGGAGGATATACTCCTTTTAACCAATCAAGGTATTCCAAATACATAACATTGGTAACTTCGGTTTCATCCATATAAAAGGACTGAACGTGTTGTTGAGTTGGAGTGTTGTTCCAGTCGTGCATTACATCATCCTGTACACGTCCCATAGTAAATGTACCTCCTTCAATAAATACTAGACCAGGACCAGTCTCTTGCTCTTTGTAATTTGTCTGTACCTGAAATCCACCATCTTTGGAATTGTATTTCCAACCTGTGGCTCTAGAACTGCTCCCATAATCGTTCTTAGAACAACTAAACAGTAAAACACTAATGGAAAGTGCCATTAGCGACTTAAAAATAAACGCGTTTTTCATAATCTTAAGTTCGTTTAAGTAGAAATTAGGGCTTGCAATATAAATAATAAACGTTAAAATTACCCTAATTTTTTCAAAATATTATCAATTCACATTTTTTTATGAATTTATAACGACTCTGGTTTAACGCAATATTCATGAGTTTATTATTTGTGATGTAATAAAAACAAGAAATTTAAAATATTAAAAAAAAACATTGCGCTTATTTTTTTGCAAAAAACATAATTCTTAACAAAACGTTAAATAATGCAATTATTTAACATTATTTTCACTTATTGTGGTAGGCAAACTTATGAAGAGGTAAAATTGCCAATCACTTGAAATTTAAAAGATTAAATGGGAGTCGAGAACGTATATTTGAGGTGTTTTAATAAAAATTAATCACGGAAACTAAAATGAAATATAAGATATCCTTAAAATCAGCGTTTATAAACCATCAACTTAAAAAAATTAAGAACTCACTATTCTTAACTAACTA
This sequence comes from Aquimarina macrocephali JAMB N27, assembly GCF_000520995.1. Lineage (GTDB taxonomy): Bacteria > Bacteroidota > Bacteroidia > Flavobacteriales > Flavobacteriaceae > Aquimarina > Aquimarina macrocephali. Next base: position 15,430 of record NZ_JACA01000044.1, read on the forward strand.
AATAACTATATATTTGTCAAACTCAATTTTTAAAGGATATGAAAAGATTATTAACCCTTAGCCTATTGTGTGTTACAGTTTTCACTTTTAAAACTCAGGCTCAGGAACAAAACAGAGCAATAACAACTGCTACTCCATTTTTATTAATAGCTGCAGATGCAAGAGCGGCTGGTTTAGCAGACCAAGGGGTTGCTACTTCTCCAGATGCATTTTCACAACAATGGAATCCAGCTAAATATGCATTCATAAAAAATAAGCAAGGGGTTGGGGTTAACTATACTCCTTACTTAAGTAATCTGGTTAATGACATATTCTTGGGGAATGTAAATTATTATAACCGTATTAATGAACGAAGTGCTGTAGCAGCAAGTTTTAGATATTTTAGCTTAGGGGATATAGAATTTAGACAAGGGCCTAATGATGAGCCTAATGTTCAAAAGCCAAATGAATTAACTCTTGATGTTTCATATGCATTAAAACTGAGTGATAGGATCTCTATGGCAGTAGCAGGACGTTATTTACGTTCAGATCTTAGATTACAAGGTCTGGGTGCAGATGCTAGTGCAGCGGGAAGCTTTGGTGTAGATATCGCTGGTTTTTATAGAAGTGATGAAATTGCTTTTAATTCTTTTAACGGTAGATGGAGAGCAGGAGCTACTATTTCTAATATAGGGCCAAAAATAAAATATGATGATGCAGGTCAAGAAAACTTTATACCTACTAATTTTAGATTAGGAGCTGCATTTGATTTTATCCTTAATGAAGATAATCGAATTACTCCTTCAATAGAGTTTAGTAAATTGCTGGTACCTACTCCTTTAGATCCGGATACTAATGGTGATGGTGATATCACTGCAGAAGAACAGCAGGCTGCAAACGATGAGTATAATAGTAAAAGCGCATTTGGATCTATCTTTTCTTCTTGGGGAGATGCGCCAGATGGGTTTAGCGAAGAATTAAAAGAAATTACCTGGTCACTAGGAGCAGAATATATGTATCGTGATGTATTTGCATTTAGAGCTGGATACTTCAATGAATCTGAAGAAAAAGGAGCACGTAAATTCTTATCACTGGGTGCTGGTTTTAGATATAATATCGTAAACTTAGATATATCATATTTATTTTCTACTTCTTCTGTTAGAAGTCCACTTGAAGGAACATTACGTTTTGGTCTTTCCTTTAATTTTGGAGACGAATATTACGACTAGAAAATACAGTATAATAATATAAAAAAAGTATCGAGCCGAAGGGTTTGATACTTTTTTTGTTTATAGTACATTGTGATACTTTTATTTGTAGTTAAAACTGAAGGAATACGATGTGCACTCTGGGGTATTTAAAAGAAAGCTGTATGAGTATTAATAATACGATATGAAGAGGTGTTAGAAAATAATATAATATACACATGAAAGAAATAGAGATAAAATCTGTCTTACAGGTATATGATTCATTTGATGAATTGCCAGAAGATATTCAGAGATTGATGCAACAGTCGATTGCAATTAGAGATAAGGCATATGCCCCTTACTCTGAGTTTTTGGTGGGTGCAGCACTTTTATTAGAGAATGGAGAGGTGGTTTTAGGAAATAACCAGGAAAATGCTTGTTATCCATCAGGATTGTGTGCAGAACGTACAGCCATATACTATGCTGGGGCTAATTTTCCAGAAGTTCCTATTGTTACCATGGCGCTTTCTGCCAAATCTTTAAAATATCAATTACTAACTCCAACACCTCCTTGCGGTGCCTGCAGACAAGCAATAGCAGAATATGAGGTGAAACAAAATATACCAATTGCTATTTATTTTATGGGAGAAACAGGAAAAGTAGTTAAGTCATCTTCTTTATCTAATATATTGCCGCTTATTTTTGATAATTCATATTTATAACGTTTTCGTTGATTTTATCAGCAAACTCCTTTCCCCTTAATTTCGAATATGTTATTTTTGTTTTTCGTTCTCTTAAAAAATAAGAGAAAAAAATAAATAATGGCTAGTTTTGTAGCTAGTTTTTTTAGACATACACATCAGTACAACTAAATGAAAAAGATAACCAAAGATGTTTACCTAAATTGGTACGAAGAAATGCTTTTCTGGAGAAAATTCGAGGATAAGTTAGCTCAAGTTTATATTCAGCAAAAAGTAAGAGGTTTTTTACACTTATACAATGGTCAGGAAGCAATTTTGGCGGGAGCTTTACATGCGATGGATCTTACCAAAGATAAAATGATTACAGCATATCGTAATCACGTTCAGCCAATTGGTATGGGGGTTGATCCAAAACGAGTAATGGCAGAGTTGTATGGTAAAGCTACTGGTACTTCTCAAGGTTTAGGAGGATCGATGCATATTTTCTCAAAAGAGCATCGATTTTATGGAGGACACGGGATTGTTGGAGGACAAATACCTTTGGGAGCAGGTTTGGCATTTGCAGATAAATATCATAAAAGAGATGCAGTAACGCTTACGTTTTTTGGTGATGGAGCTGCTCGCCAAGGATCATTACATGAAACTTTTAACCTGGCAATGCTATGGAAATTACCTGTAGTGTTTTGTGTAGAGAATAATGGGTATGCTATGGGAACATCTGTAGAAAGAACAGCAAATCATACAGATATTTGGAAATTAGGACAGGGATATGAAATGCCTTCTGGTCCGGTAGATGCAATGAATCCTATAAAAGTAGCAGAGGCTATGGATGAGGCTATTACGAGAGCAAGAACAGGTGGTGGGCCAACATTTTTAGAATTAAAAACATATCGATATAGAGGTCATTCTATGAGTGATGCGCAAAAATATCGTACCAAGGAAGAAGTAGCAGAATATCAAAAAATAGACCCAATAACTCAGATTTTGGATATTATAAAAGAGAAAAAGCACGCTACAGATGAAGAAATTGCAACAATAGACAAACGAGTAAAGGATAGAGTTGCAGAATGTCAAAAGTTTGCTGAAGAATCACCATTCCCTGAGAAGAATGTGATGTATGATGTTGTATACGAACAGGATAATTATCCATTTTTATCACACAAACCACAATAAATTATGGCTACAGTAATTAATATGCCGCGATTGAGCGACACCATGGAAGAAGGAGTGGTTGCGAAGTGGCTTGTTAAAAAAGGAGATAAAATTAGCGAAGGAGATATCCTTGCTGAAATAGAAACAGATAAAGCGACAATGGAGTTTGAGTCTTTCTATGAAGGAACACTACTTCATGTAGGGATTGAAGAAGGAGAGACAGCTCCAGTAGATCAATTGCTTGCTATTATCGGAGAAGAAAATGAAGATATTTCTGATTTATTAAATGGAAATACTACACCAAATGCCGAACCGGTAAAAGAAGAAAAAGTAGAAGAATCTGCTCCCGCTTCTAATCAAGTGACTACAATTCCTGATGGCGTAGAGATTATTACTATGCCTCGTCTTAGTGATACAATGGAAGAAGGAACCGTAGCTACCTGGTTGAAAAAAGTAGGAGATACTGTTGAAGAAGGAGATATCCTTGCCGAAATAGAGACAGATAAAGCTACTATGGAGTTTGAGTCATTCTATAACGGAACCTTATTGCATATTGGTATAGAAGAAGGGCAAACAGCTCCGGTGGATGTTTTACTGGCGATAATTGGCCCTGCAGGAACAGATGTATCCGGACTTAAAGATGGTGTTCCAGCAACAGCTACTGTAGCAAAAGACACTGCCCCTGCAAAAGAAGAAAAAATAGAAACAACAGTTGCAAATTCAGGAGGAAGTGCTTCGTCAGGAGGACGAATATTTGCTTCTCCGTTGGCAAAGAAGATTGCAGCTGATAAAGGAATTGACCTTTCTTTGGTAAAAGGAACAGGTGAAAACGGACGTGTTGTTAAGAAAGACGTAGAATCATTTACACCTTCTTCAGCAGCTGGCATTAGTACTTCGCAACCAGCTAAAGAAACAACTTCTGCTCCTGTAGCACAAACGTTTACTCCAGCAGGAGAAGAAAGTTTCGAAGAAGTGAAAAATTCACAAATGCGTAAAGCTATTGCTAAGAGTCTTTCGGCTTCTAAATTTAACGCACCACATTACTATCTTACTATCGAGGTAAACATGGGGAATGCAATGGCTTCACGTAAGAAGATTAATGAATTACCAGATATCAAAGTGTCTTTTAATGATATGGTGGTTAAGGCATGTGCAATGGCACTTCGTAAACACCCACAGGTTAATACACAGTGGACAGACGTAGCAACTAGATATGCTAAACATATTAGTGTTGGGGTTGCTGTAGCGGTACCAGATGGATTGGTAGTTCCTGTTTTGCCTTTTACAGATCATATGTCTCTTACTCAAATAGGAGCGAAGGTTAAGGATTTAGCAGGTAGAGCCCGTAATAAAAAATTAACTCCGCAAGAAATGAGCGGTAGTACATTTACGGTATCCAATCTTGGTATGTTTGGAATTCAGGAATTTACCTCAATTATTAACCAACCTAATTCATCTATACTTTCAGTTGGTGCTATTGTAGAAAAACCAGTTGTTAAAGATGGTCAAATTGTAGTTGGTAATACAATGAAAGTGACCTTAGCTTGTGACCACAGAACTGTAGATGGAGCAACAGGAGCTCAGTTTTTACAAACATTAAAACAGTATCTTGAAAATCCGGTTACTATGCTTGCGTAGATGACCACCATTATAATATTCATATTCAATCCTGCTTCTAATGAAGCGGGATTTTTTATCTTTATCCAAAACATATTTTTATGACAAAGAACATATTGATCATCCTGATTTCGGTTTTATTTATCAATTGCAAACAAGGAACAATTGCTCAACCGCAAGCTAAGACAACAGAAAGTACTTCTGTAGAAAAGACTAAAGTTTCTGATGTTAAGAATATTGTGGATTTTTTAGCTAGTGATGAGTTAGAAGGAAGAGATACTGGAAGTGAAGGTCTAGAAAAAGCCGCAAAATTTATTGAAGAAGAGTTTAAAAAAAATAAAATAGCACCTTATTTTGAAACTTATAGAGACGCTTTTGATGCAAAAGGAACAGCAACATATAATGTTGTTGGATTTCTTAAAGGTACAGATGATGAGCTATCAAAAGAATATATCATATTAGGAGCGCATTTTGATCATATAGGTAAAGGAAAAGAAGTTAATGGAGATGTAATTGCTAATGGCGCTAATGATAATGCAGCAGGGAGCAGTGCGGTAATTTCTCTGTCTAAACAGTTTGCTCAATTGAAAAATAACAAGCGTAGTATTCTTTTTGTGTTGTTTGGAGCAGAAGAAAGAGGATTACTAGGATCGGCACATCTCGCAGAAGTATTAAAAGAAAAGAATATTAATGTGTATGCTATGGTTAATTTTGAAATGATAGGAGTGCCATTAAATGATAAACCCTATAAAGCCTATATTACTGGGTATGAAATATCTAATATGGCTCAAAAAATGAATGAATATGCAGGTTCGGAACTGATAGGGTATTTACCAAAAGCCAAAGAATTTCAACTGTTTAGAAGAAGCGATAATTATCCGTTCTATGAACAATTTAAGGTGCCTTGTCAGACTATTTCTACTTTTGATTTTACAAACTATGACTATTACCATCATGTAGATGATGAAGCATCCGAAATGAATTTTGAATTTATGGCAGAACTCATTAACAATTGTGTTCCTGTGCTTACAAAAATGGCAAATACATCGGATAAAGAAATTAAGTTAAATTAATAAAAAGAGACTATCTGAAAAGTCAAGAAACATATGATTTTTTATAGGGCTTAATTTTACAGAAGAATGAAAAATATCATCATAACAGGTGCAAGTAGAGGTATAGGGTATGAAATGGCAAAGCTATTTGCCGATGAAGGTCATCAGGTTTTGGCATTATCAAGAAATGAAAAGCCTATCTATGCCCTACAACATAAAAATATACATACATTTTCTTTTGATATCTGTAACCCACAAGATCTTAAAAAGATGAGTAACTATATTTCTTCTTCGTGGAAAGAAGTAGATGTCTTGATCAATAATGCTGGTAAATTATTAAATAAACCTTTTAGCGAAATTTCTACTCAGGATTTTGAAGAGGTGTATAAGGTAAATGTTTTTGGAGTAGCTGAAATTACACGTTTGACTTTACCATATATGAAATCAGGAAGCCATGTGGTTACTGTAAGTAGTATGGGAGGCATACAGGGAAGTATGAAGTTTCCTGGATTAGCAGCGTATAGTTCTAGTAAAGGTGCGGTAATTACCTTAAGCGAGTTATTGGCAGAAGAATATAAAGAAAGTGGCATTGCTTTTAATGTTCTTGCTCTTGGAGCTGTGCAGACCGAAATGTTGGAAGAAGCATTCCCGGGATATCAAGCACCTTTGACTGCAATAGAAATGGCAAAATATATAAAAGAATTCTCCTTAAACGGAAATAAATTTTATAACGGAAAAGCTCTTCAGGTGTCTAGTAGTACACCATAACCTAATAAGGTCTCACATGTTTTTAAAATCTGTGAGACCTGTTTTATTATGTAACAACAATCATTTAGAAGTATATTTGAGACCACTTCTATAAAGTGTCAAAGGAATCCTTATTCCTTTATTAATTGTTTTATATCAACCCCAATTTCAAAAGTTTTAATATAAGCTACAATAGCCGAACACTATAGTATTTACTACTTAGAGCAATAGCTTGATTTTTTTAATAAAAACACATAGTGGTTATTCATTAAGTAGGTAATGGGTAACCATTATACGCTTTGATGGATGTACACATTATGAGTAAGGTATTCTTTTTTAGAAAAGGGGATATTTCCCCCTTTTTACTTAGGAGAAAAAGAATACATTTACATATGCTATTAAGAGTTTTAAAGGCGCCAAAAATGATTGATAGCCCTAACCAAAGCTATAGGCGAACTCCGAAAAGCCTTAAATAGAGTAGGAATCTTAAAACCATAAAAAATGAAAATAATTTTTAAATTCTGCGTAGTGTCAGTTATGATGCTTTTTGTCTTTACGAGTTGTGATAAAGATGAAATAAATATCGAAGAATCTGGTGTTGAATCAACTAAGAGTCTTCAAGATAAAGCCCCAGAACAAGGAATTGTGGAGATTGTACACAATTATGATTATTATGGGGAAAAATTTAAAGTCCTTTATGTTTTAGATACCAAAGAATCCCAAGTGGTAAAAGTAGATGGAGATGTACAAATGGCAGAGCGTATTTTTGGAAAAAAAGACGCTCCTCAAGGATTGTTTTTTGAAGATCAAAAAGAAGGAGAAACAACCATTAATGTAAAAGTTTTTAATACTAATGATGAGGTGGATGAATATGTTGCTAAACTAGCAGGAGATTTTCCTAAGGAAAGATCAGAACAGCAAATAACTAAGGGAGCTTGTGTCGATGGATCGATTAATGGTACCGGAAACTTCTATTTCTACTACCATATAAACTATGTTGCAGAAATGACAGGTATACGAAGAACGAATAAATACTATTATAAAGATTGGAATTTGGGAGGATATAATGACCATATGTCTTCTCTTATATTTACCAAACCATGGGGGAGAAGAGCATATGTGAGATTATACCAGCATAGTTGTTATAACGGTAGAACCTTAAATTTTTATTCTCCATATTTCCAAACTGTTGCCGGAGTAAACGATTTAAGGAATTACACTCTATCGGGATGGTGGTTCTGGAAAAAATCATGGAATGATAAAACGTCATCATATAGAGTTTGGGCTTGGTAAACAGATCCTTGACCTTACTACACTGTTGATGTTATAAAATTGAATATGAAAAGCCATCGATTATATCTTAATCGATGGTTTTATTAATTTTGGACACCTTCTGTTTTTTCGAACTCTATTTTATGCGTTTTAAAAACTTCGTTATCAATAGTAATGATAGACGTTTTAATCAATGTTATAATAGTATCAGTCTGATGTTCAAGAACAACTTGTGTTACTACTTTTTTTACAGAATCTGAAACAGTTTCAAAAGGAGTGATAAAATTAATATGTTTGAGCTGGGCTCCTTCCTCTATAGAGAGCAATTCATTTTTATTTGTATCTACAGTAAAATCAGGATTGGTCTTGGCCAATGTCTTTTTGTCCAGATATTCCTGAAGTTTCTGGGAGATTATCAGGGTGTAGGCATCATGCTCAGAAAGCTCAGATTGCTCTTCTACTTTTTCAAAACTCTCTACAGTATCCATTTCCATTGATTTAGATGCATTATTAGCACAGCCAAATGAGAACAAAAGAACTATGATGTATATCAATCTTTTCATGATTTTATCCTGAATTTTAGTTTAACAATCTGTCCATTTAATCTTCGGGATTCTATAATTTCAATATCTTTTAAGCTTTGTGTTGGTGTAGTTAGTTTATTTATAAATTCATCTTTGGTATACATTTCAATACCTAATCGCTGTGGTAGTACCTGAAAAATAGTTGCATCATTAGCTATTATTCTAGACAACTCTTTTCGTCTGTTTTGCCAATCGTTAACTTTTCCGTTAGCATAATAATGAAGCATCAATGCATAATCATCTGTCTTAATATGTAAATCTTCACGACGATCAGAAGAGGATATTCGATATATGGTATCGGTTTTATGATAAGGAGACTGGACTACAAAACGAATATAATCATCTTTTGTTTTCCAGATAAAGCAGCCTGTACTATCACTTTTTGAGTAAAAGGGAGATTCTTCATCGTTTAGTATAATAATATCAATAGGAATCTTAGTAATAGGTCGATTTCTATCCTGATCGATAAAGCAAAAACTAAAGGTGTTTTCAGTAGGAATTAAGAAATATGTTATCATGAATAGACCAAGACTTAATGGTACAACCCAAAACCATTTAGGGATATCTAGAGCCTTTGTAGAATTTGAAGAAACGGTGTGATTACTTTTAAAATCATTCCAGTTTCTATATTCACAGTATTGTGAGAGTAGATTAAGGATATCAACACGAGGTAATTTTTCTGAAGAATTTTTAAAATAACTATAGAAAGATTTTTCGCTAATCGAAGCTTTTACTCGTTTTTGTAAATCTTCCTGAAACCATATAATATCCTGTCCTTTCCAATCAGAAATATCATAACTCGAAGCAGTATTTTCCTTTAAAAACTGTTGCGCAACTGCTTTTTTAAGGAGATCGAATAGTATTTTTTCTTCAGATGTTATGATTGTAATATTTTGATAATGAATATTTTATGTTTTGTAAAATGTTTTACAATTCCTTTACAAGTATTCTACAATAGATAGATGAGGTTTGGTTTTAAGTTTGTTTTCAGTTTAACAAGATAAAAAATATAAAAAATGAAAACGAACAAATTTAAAATAAGCAGAATAATAATTTTAGTAGGAGTTACATTATTGGGATATTCTTGTTCTAATAGAGAAAGTAAATATGCTTTAGACTCAGAGAATATTATGCTCGAAGATACAGGAGAAACACCTGTGTTAGCAAGTATTGAATCTGAAGAAAAAACAGAAGAAGTAACGCTGCTGGATAGTGATAGAGTGAAAACTAAAAAAAATAATGTTGATACCAAGCTAAAGATTATTAAGAATGCTAATTGTCGAATTAAAGTGAAAGATGTTGAAGAAGCAACGGTATTGGCTAGAAAAATAGCTTTAAAATACCAAGGATATATTTCTGACGAGCGATTTACAAATACAAATTATACTAAAGAAAATCGTTTTACGATCAGAATTCCTCAAGATCAATTCGATACTGTTTTGGATAGTGTGTGTGGGTTGGCAGAATTCGTGGATTATAAAAATATATCTACAATAGATGTGACTGAAGAGTATATTGATATTACATCACGATTAAAAACAAAATTGGATGTAAAAGAGCGTTATGAAACCATTTTAAGAACAAGGGCTAAAACGGTAGAGGATATTTTAAAGACCGAAGAAAAGCTTAGTTTACTCCAGGAAGAAATCGAATCTGCTCAGGGAAGATTAAAATATTTAAGTAATAAAGTGTCTTATAGTACAGTTCAGGTCGATGTATATCAAACTATAATTCCAAAAGAAGAGCCTGCAGAATACCAACCTCGTTTTTTAGACAAAGCAAAACAAGGGTTGTCTTTTGGTTGGTCGATTATAGAAAACCTAACATTGCTATTGTTTTATATCTGGCCATTACTAGTATTAGGGGGTGTAATCTTTGTGTATTTTAAATGGGTAAAAAAGTAAAAAAAATATTAAATTAAGCGTGCTATTCCCGTGCGCTTAATTTTGTATTTTGCGCAAGTAAAAGGAAGATTAATAATTTTGTGCATTTGAAAGAAATATTAAGGAAATATATTCCAGAACGATCTGTAGATAAGGCATTTGATCTCGTTATAAAATGTAATGTACATCTTAAAATCGTTAATGAGAGAGTTACTCGGCATGGAGATTATCGCAAAATGCCGGATGGGAGACACCAGATTACTGTAAATGCATCTCTTAATAAATACCGTTTCCTTATTACATTGATTCATGAAGTAGCACATCTTGTTGCTTTTGAGAAATATGGACGTTATATAAAACCGCATGGGATAGAATGGAAAAAAACCTTCCAGCAATTAATGTTACCCTATATTAATCCTGAAGTATTTCCAACCAGATTATTACCAGTTATAGCGCACCATTTTAAAAACCCAAGAGCTAGTAGTGATACCGATGAAAAGTTATCATTGGCATTAAAACAATATGACCCTGCTAATGATAAAAATTATATCTTTGAGTTACCCCTCGGAAGTGTCTTCCGTTTATACAATGGAAAAGTCTTTAAGAAAGGTAATAAGAAAGTAAAACGCTATGAATGCGTAGAACTCAATACTGGCAGAATTTACCTTTTTAACCCAAACGCAGAAGTTGAACTATTAAATTGATTATGAACAAAAATTTTTATGCAATATTGATGGCAGGTGGAGTAGGATCAAGGTTTTGGCCTGTGAGTACGTCAGAGTTTCCAAAACAGTTCCACGATATGTTAGGAACTGGAGAAACGTTGATCCAGCGTACATTTTCACGTCTGGCTAAGATCGTTCCCAAAGAAAATATATTTATTCTTACTAACGAACGATATAATGATCTGGTTTTAGAACAGTTGCCAGAAGCAGAACAACGACAGGTAGTAACGGAGCCTGCAATGCGTAATACCGCACCATGTATTTTGTATGCGGCATTAAAGATCCAGAAAGATAACCCCGATGCAGTAATGGTAGTCGCTCCTAGTGATCATTGGATCGAGGATGAAAATGCATTTATAGCAAATTTAGAATATAGCTTTAAAGCATGTTTAGAAAATGATATTTTGATGACCTTAGGAATTCAACCCACATTTCCTAATACAGGATATGGTTATATTCAATATAATAAAGAAAGCGAAGACGCTAAGAAAAAAGTAGTTCAGTTTACAGAGAAACCAGATTATGATACTGCCAAAAAGTTTTTAAGTGAAGGAAACTATCTATGGAATGCCGGGATTTTTATCTGGAGTGTGCAAAGTATTATAACTGCTTTTGCAAAATTTCAGCAAGAGATGACTGCTTTATTCAAAAAAGGGTCGGTCGTCTATAATACGATGCAGGAGAACGATTTTATACAAGAAAATTATCCGCTGGCAGAGAATATATCTATTGATTATGCTATTTTGGAGAAAGCAGATAATGTATACGTGCTTCCGGCAACTTTTGATTGGAATGACTTAGGAACCTGGGGATCGTTATACGATAAGTTGGATAAAACAGAAGCTAATAATGCTGTAGTTAATGCCAGAGTATTACCAGAAGATGCATCTGGTAATATGATTAGAACGTCTGATGATAAAATAGTAGTAGTCGATGGGCTACAGGATTATATTATTATAGATAAAGAAGAAGTGCTTTTAATCTATCCCAAAAAGAAAGAACAGGATATTAAAAAGGTGCTTAAAAAAGTAAAAGAAACATACGGAGAACAATACGGATAAAGTACAATGACAGAAAATACAAATCAACCCGTTCCTGATCAGGACGAGATGGCAGAAACAGTAAAGAGAGATGCCAAAGGTCTTTTTGCCAGCGCTAATACATTTGTTAGAGAACTATTAGATATAAGATCAGAAACAGATAAAGATCAAACGATAGAGGATGTTAAAAATGATATCCCTTTTAAAGGACATAATGCCTGGATTCTTATTTTTTCGGTATTTGTAGCGTCTATTGGCCTTAATGTAAGTTCTACCGCAGTAGTGATAGGAGCGATGTTAATTTCTCCATTAATGGGGCCGATTGTTGGAGTTGGGTTATCCATTGCTATTAATGATATTGATACTTTAAGACGATCCCTGGTTAACCTGGGTGTAATGGTAGGTCTAAGTGTTCTTGCTGCCACTTTATATTTCTGGGCTTCTCCGTTAACAGAATTGACTCCCGAGTTAGAATCCAGGACGGCACCTACTATACTCGATGTATTAGTTGCAGTTTTTGGAGGTTTGGCATTGATTGTCGCCAAGTCGAAAAAAGGAACAATGCCTAATGCCATAGCAGGAGTAGCTATTGCTACTGCGTTAATGCCTCCTCTGTGTACGGTAGGATATGGTATTGCAGAATGGAAATTGGAGTATGCTTTGGGAGCATTGTATTTGTTTTCTATTAATGCCACATTTATTGCATTATCTACTTTTATTGTTTCCAAATTATTGCGTTTTCCTATGTTACGGTACGCTAACTCTGCTAAAAGGAAACGTATTGCACAGTTAGCCTCTTTATTGGCAATATTGGTAATGATACCTGCGAGTTATACATTTTATGTTACTCTTAATGAAAGTAATGCAGATCGGGATTATAAAGCGTTTAAAGCTAATGAAATTGATGCTAATGAAAATTTGTACCTAAGAAAGGATTTTTACGACTATAATAATGAGTCTATAAAATTATATTTTGATGGGGAAATTAATGAAGCAACAGTAAGTGATTTGCAAAATGAAATTAAAAAATATACTAGTATTAGTGATTTTGCACTAGCAATAAATGGTAATAAGTCGAGAGGTATTGATCAGATATCCAAAGCATACGACAGATCTATAGTGCAGTTAAATCGTGTAGAAAAAGAAAACGATAAACTTCTGGATGAGATTGAAGATCTTAAGATTAAGATGGCGGGTCTAGAAACCCAACTTAGAGAAGCGAATAAAGTGGTTCCAATAACTGTGATGCCATACGCCAGTATAGCAAAAGATGCAAAAATACGATTCCCTGATTTGGCAGAACTAGGATATGGCGAGGTGCAAAAGTCAAACTTCTTAAAAGTAGATACCGTGCAAGTTATCTTCCCTAGATGGAAATTTCAGGTATCCGATAGCCTTAATACCATTAGAGTAAACAAACTACAAGAATGGATAACCAAAGAAATGAAAGCAGATACATTGTATGTAGAATAAATTAGTAGTAAGAATTTTTATACTCTTATAGTGCCTGTAATTCCTTGGTATTCATAATAATCAATTAATTTTTTTTTAAATTTTAATCTTCGTAAAGTGGGTTGAAATAACAAGCAATGTTAAAAATATTTTACATTGAGTAAAAAATCATTACCTTTGTGTCGTATTTTGTTAACTTAACATGAAAACATATGACAACACAAGAAAAACGACCAATTGTATTTTTGATCATTGATATCATCACATTTCTAAGTTATTATATCATTCTATTAAATGTTTATAATAACAAAATTTTATCTATGGGAGAATTACCTTTTTGGGGAGCCTCAATACTACTGTTTATTCCTATAATGATTATTTCACGAATTGTTTTGTATGTGTTATACAGTATAATGAATTCTGTTATGACCAAAAAGAGAGAGGAGAAATTTTTAACAGATGAATTTGGTCAACTGATCAAACTTAGAGCCACTCGAAATTTCAACAACACATTTATGATCGGCTTTGTGATAACGATGGGACTTCTCGTTCTGGGAATATCAATTACGACTATGTTCAAACTTCTATTCCTTTCGATATTTGCTGCTTTTGTAGTCCAGAATCTATCTGAATTTTATTACGCAAAAAAAAGTATTTAAAATGAAAGACATTAAAATAACTAATACCATTAGAACATTGCGCTTTCTCGACAAGGAAATGACACAGCAAGAATTAGCAGAAAAAGTTGGGGTTACAAGGCATACAATAATGGCAATCGAAAAAGGAAAATATTCCCCTACGCTAGAGCTAGCTTTTAAGATAGCCGAAGTTTTTAATAAATCTCTAGAAGAGGTATTCACCTATGAAAAATAAATGAAATGAAAAACATCGAAAACATCAAACCGACAAAAAATGCATTAATGGCAGGTTTTTTTTATTTAGCACTTATTATAATAGGTATGTATGGTTTTGTTTATGCTCTGCCTCAAATAGAAATAAAAGGGGATATTGCAAAAACCGTAGAAAACATTAAAAACAACTCATTTATGTTTAGAGTAGGAATATTTAGTATTCTTGTTATGAATGTTATTAGTATCCTGCTTGTAATTTACCTCTATAGACTATTGTCATCCATTAATAAAACAATGGGATTATCTATGCTAATCTTAATGTTATTTGGAGCAGCCATTTCTTTGGTTAACGAGGTTAATCATTTTGCCATGATAGTAATTAATGGTATGAGTGATCTCTCTGCAACAGAAAGCCAAAATCTAACGGATTTCTTTTCAACCATTCACAATCATGGTGCACATATTGCTGTAATTTTTTGGGGACTTTGGCTTTTTCCACTTGGTATTTTGATCTTTAAATTAGATACTCGAATCTCTGAATTTATCGGAGTGATGTTAGTGATTGCAGGTATTGGTTATACCCTAGATTCGATATTCTTGTTTCTCTATCCAAACCTGCAAATACCTACTCTTTCTGACTATACTTTTTTAGGTGAATTTTTATTGACAATATGGCTTTTAATTAAAAGTAGAACCATAGAAAGGTTAGCTCTGAGTAAAATATAAATAAACAGCTAAACATTAGGCAACATTGTTTTTATTCTCGATGTTTGGTAATGGTACACAAGTGTTATTATTTTGTGTGATTTCAAAAAGATATATTCCAATGTTTAAAAAAATAGATACAAAGCTTAGTACCATTCTTCTTTTGATTATGGTAATCACGATTTCATATGGACAAGAAGGAAAAGATGGTAAGGTTCTAAAAGATCAGAATTATACTACTTGTACTAATTTTAAATGCCTTGAAAAAAATAAAAATAAACGAATAATTGTTAAAGGAATACTTAGAACATATACTCCCAATAAAACAGGAAAAGGGGCTGGCCATATGTTCTGGGATTGGGAAATACTGTTAGATGATGAAATAGCAATACCCGTAATGAGCAAAGATCAAAGATTAGATCTATCTATATACAATAAAAAAAACATATTGATTGATGGTAATGTGTTTTACGGTATAATAATAGGGAGTCCAGATGGACAAAATGCTACTGGATATAGAATAGATATTAATACAATACAAAAACAAACTACATACAACAAAGAATAAATGGTATGTAAACTAATATATTGAAACCAGAATACCTGATTTATACAATTTCAAATCTTGAATTCAGAAGTAAAGTTAAATCCATCAAGAGGCAAGTAGGATAGTAGTTTGTTTTTCTGAAGAACAAAAAACATATCAGAATCTTTATAAGGTGAATTGCTGATACCATTATTTCACTGAAAACAGGGAGATAAAAAAATGAAGTCTTCTCTATATTTAAAAAACAAACAGGATTAGATATAAGTAACCTTGTGAATTAATGAAATAGTTTGTGGGTAATACTTTTAAAGTGACGATAAAGGATCAAATGGTTATTTTGAAAGGCATTAACTTAATTTTATAATATACTTTTATAGCTGTTTTATACCTTACACTGATAATAGTTTTTGTTTAATTAGTCATGACAGATTTTAGAAATATAGAATATTTAAAATTTGGAAATATTCGACAAAGAAAAACATACGATGTCTTATTGAAGTTAGATATTATGCAGGTATTGAGAGTATATACCCCAATTCTTACAGGAACTATACCTATTGATATTGATGTGCCGGAAAGTGATCTGGATATCATTTGTGAATGTGAAGATCATACAAAGTTTTCAAAGTTAATTATCAAGTCATTTGAAAAAGAAAACAGTTTTGTGATATCGACTCGAATATTTGATGAAATAAAAAGAACGATTTGTCAATTTCGATCCAGTGGTTTTGATATAGAAATTTTTGGGCAAAATATTCCTGTCGAAAAACAAGATGCATATAGGCATATGATCGTAGAATATAAGATTTTGAAGGAAAAAGGAGTTGAATTTCGGTCTAAAATAAAAGAATTAAAATCTAACGGAATAAAAACCGAACAGGCGTTTGCTCAACTTTTAGGCTTGAAAGGAGATCCATATAAAGAGCTATTAAATATAGGATACTAAAAAAGTAAGAAACTGTATGGATATACAAACAAATTGGAACGCAGTACGACAGCATTTTAATAAAAGTTTTAAATCTAATTTTTATGTGTCAATTGCATCTGTTGATGCTGATAATAACCCAACCGTTACCCCAATAGGATCATTATTTCTGAATGACAATCAAACAGGTTTTTATTTTGAAAAATTCCCTTCAAAATTGCCAGAACATGCCAAAGCAAATAAAAATATATGTGCCTTGGGAGTAAATAGTAATCGTTTTTTTTGGATCAAATCATTGTTTAAAGGAAATTTTCCTAATTATCCAGCGGTTAAACTCTATGGAGAGCTAGGAGAAAGGAGAAAAGCAACTGATAAAGAAACAGGACGATTAAACAGAAGAATGAAAACTACAAAAGGACTAAAAGGTAATACTTACCTATGGGGAAAAATGGAGTTTGTAAGGGAAATACATTTTACGAAAGTCGAAAAAATAAATCTTGGTAAAATGACTAGCAAATTATAAAAGGTAGAATGCATTAATATGTCATGAAAAGCATATAGATTTTTTGAGCACAAATGATAATTTCTACATTTTAAAAAAATAAGATATATGACAATAAAAGTTGTTGATGGTGTATTTATAAGATGTAATATCGTAGATGAGACTAAACAATCGATTTGGTTTTTACATGGATTTGCTGATTCTGGTTTAGCATATAAAGAGGTTTTTAACTCTGATCTAGTATCCAAATTTAATCTTTATGTTGTAGATCTTCCCGGGTTTGGAGTTAGCCCTGTGAATTTTGATTATATATCGATTAAAGAGCAAGCAGATTTGCTTTCCAAAGTAATAGAAAAAGAAACAGAGAACAATATAAAAGTAAATATTGTGGCACATTCGATAGGGGCGCTAATAGGTACCTGGGTCTGCCAACAATTAGTAAATAAGATTAATTATTATATCAATATAGAGGGGAATCTAACAGAAGCAGATAGCTATTTTTCAAGCAAACCTTTGCAGTATACTACAGCAGCAGAATTTATAGAATCCTTTGAAAAGGAGGTTTTTGAAAATGCAATAAAAGAAGAACGATATAAAAGATATTATAGTAGTCTTAGGTTTGCTGAGCCTCAGGGAATGCGTAACTGGGCGATTACGAGTCAGGAATATATTAAGGACAATCAATGTGGGTTTGAGTTCAAGAAATTGACTTGTAATAAGGTATATATTTGGGGCGATTTGGATACCCCAAAAGAAACTCAGGAATTTATAAACGAGCAATATATTCCAAATAAACTCTATACAGGTGTAGGACATTGGCACATGATAGAAAATTCAAAGAATTTCTATACCTATATAAGTGCAATTATAAAATAGTATATAATTAATCCCATCTACCGAGGATACTATGAATCAAATATGATGTCAGAAAAAGAAATCGAAAAATATCATTTTTAAAAGAATATATAATAGAGGAGGTAGAGTTGATATTTTATTTAAGTATTATTTTTGTTGTTTGATTGCTACACTTTATGTAGCTTTGCTATCAAATATGTAGCAAGATTTATTATGGCAACACCAAAACCAGGAAAACCAGTTAGAGGATCAAAAACCGGTCAACCTATTATGGCTCTTTTTGATCTATTAGGAAGAAGTTGGACTATGGGAGTAATATGGCATTTATACAAAGGTCCAAGTACGTTTAGAAAGTTACAAGAATATTGCGAATCAATTTCTCCTACTACGTTAAATAAGAGATTAAAAGAATTAACTGAATCTCACCTTATTGAACGTTCTATTGATGGATACATCTTAACTCAGCAGGGAAAAGAGTTATTCGAATTATTATCTCCTCTGGGCAAATGGGCAAAAATCTGGGCAAATAATTATACCTCGAAATGAAAAAACAATATTATAGCAATCCCTTTTTTGATAGAGATATTGAAAACAGAAGAGTTTCTTCAACCATTTCTGCAAATGATGTTTTAATTATTTCGTTTCAGCATAAATTTTACTTCTTTCAAGAGAGAAAAAGAAAAGAGTTGGCGTTATTTCCATTAGAACTCTTCAATCAGATTTCACTTAACAGCTCTTTTTTGGGAGTACAGAAAGACAAAAAAATATGGACAGCCGAGCTAACAGAGGCAAATGTGAAAAGTGTTTCAGAAATTTTAAAAGGAGGTCGGTTTTATGATATTAGAGATTTGGGAGGTCAATTAGAAAACGAAGAGGCAGCACTTTTGGCCTATGCTTTGGGGATTAATAAGTGGCATCAGATAACCAGGTTTTGTGGTGCTTGTGGATCAGATACTAAAAGTTGGGAAAACGGGCATAGCAAAAAATGTAAAAACCCGAAATGCGCTACTATTTTCTATCCACAAATCTCACCAGCTATCATTGTACTTATTGAATATAAACCAAAAGAGGGGCAGTCATTATGTTTATTGAGTAAAAGAAAAATTGATAATGGATATATGTGTTCGACATTTGCAGGATTTGTCGAGATTGGCGAAACCCTTGAAGATGCTGTGGTAAGAGAAATGAAAGAAGAAGTAAATGTAGATGTAACCAATTTACGCTATGTTGATTCGCAACCATGGTCGTTTTCATCTTCTTTAATGATGGGGTTTGTAGCTGAGGTAGAGCATACGGCATTTCAGGTAGATGGCGAAGAAATTAAAGATGCGGGTTGGTTTTCGGCAGAACAACTATATGAGAGTGTTTCAAAAGATGAGCTAACACTTTCAAGACCAGATTCTATCGCCAGATTTTTAATAGAAACCTGGGCGAATAACAATATAAACAAAGTGCTATGAGAATAATTGATAAACCTGTATCTGGTGAGTTTCCATCTTATTCTCACATATACATAGACTTGTTGAAGGATGACGGCAAGATTTTGAATCATTTGTGGAATAACTTCATAGCAATCAAAAACTTTATATACAATCTGCCGGAAGAAAAATTGTACCATAGGTATGCTAAGAATAAGTGGACTATTAAAGAAATTCTGGTACATATTATTGATGATGAACGTATTTTTTCTTACCGGGCATTGCGGTATGCAAGAAATGACAAAACGTCTTTACCGGGATTCGAAGAAAATGAGTATGCAATTTATTCTAAAGCTAACGATCGAAGTTTAGAAAGTATATTTGATGAATATGAGATGGTAAGAAAATCGACCATAGCCCTTTTTAAATATTTACCAGATGATTGTTTTATGAGAAGTGGTGTATCTGACGGAAATATTAATAAAAGAACCGTCAGGGGATTAGCATATCATATAGCGGGACATGAATTAAGACATTTTAATATCATAAAAGAACGGTATTTAGATATAAAACCGGAATAGTTTAGATGTCAAAATTGTAACTAAGAACTAAAAAAATATACGATGTTTATTATCAATTTTAATTTTGTTAAACCAATAGAAGAAGTTAATCGTTTTACTGAAGCCCATCGTAGTTATATTTCAAAACAATACAGGACAGGGAAATTTATAATAGGAGGGCCTAAATCACCTCGAAATGGAGGAATTGTAATTGCAAATTGTGAGTCTGAAGAAGAAGTTTATAGAATCTTAGATAAAGATCCGCTAATACAAAAAGAAGTAGCAGAATATAGTATAATAGAGTTCACTCCTGTAATGAGTACAACAGGTTTAGATCATTATCATAAATAAGAACATAACGATGAGATTTGTGTGGTATATCGTTATAATAACTTAGAAAGTGCAATAACTCCTTTTTTTAAATGCTCTTCAGATAATGACGCATACCCTAAACGGAAACCATGTATGGGGTTGATAAAACTAAATTTATTGGGTGTAATAATATCTATACCTTGCATGTTTAGTTTTTTGGCAATCTGAAAAACATCTACCTCTTTTTTAGGCACCAACCAAAAAGCAAGCCCTCCATCTGGTTTACTAAAAGATACTTTTTCTTTTAGATATGTATGAAGTAAGGTTTCGAAATAGTCTCTTTTGGCTTTGTATATTGTCGAGGTTTTTTTTAGATGACGTTTTACTTCTCCGTCTTTTATTAGTTGTAAAATAGCTTGCTCCATGATATTATCACCTTGTACATCAATAATTTTACGAAGATCTCCTGCCTTTTTTATAAAACTTTGGCTTCCCACCAAATAACCAATACGCAGAGCAGGTGCAATGATCTTACTTAATGTTCCTATGTAAATAAAATGTTGAACGTTATCAAAACTAGAAATCGGTAAAACAGGCCTGTATCCAAAATGGAATTCATTATCATAATCATCCTCAATGATGGTAAACCCATATTGATTAGATAATGAGATTAACTCTAAGCGTCTTTGCAGGCTCATTGTTACAGTTGTAGGAAATTGATGATGAGGAGTTGTGTATATTGCTTTTATCTTTTTATGCTTTTTTAAATAATACTTTACATCATCGATACTTAGCCCTTGATCATCTATCGAAACAGGAAGAAGATTGGCTCCAATACTTTCAAAAGCTCGCCATGCTGGTTTATAACCTGGATTTTCTATTAGTACAAAATCATCTTTTTCTAATAAACAATGACTTGTTAAATACATTGCCATTTGGCTACCTCTTGTGATGCAAATTTCATGAATTGAAATATTCATCCCACGCTTAAAATTTAGCATTTGTACCATTGCATTTCTAAACTCAGAATCCCCTAGTTCACTACTGTACCCCATCATTTGCCAACGAGCTTTGCGATTAAAAATTTGCCTGTATGCTCTTGCTAATGCTATGGTAGGAGCAAGTCTACTATCCGGAAACCCATCATCAAAAACAATTAATGGTTTTGATGAATGCTCATCATCAATAGTATTTTGCCTATATACGCTTTTATGTTGGTTCTGTTTAGGAAAAACATTAGCCACAAATGTTCCTTTTCTTTCTTTAGAAACAAGCCACCCTTCTGCGATTAAGACATTTAAACCTTCAACAACCGTATTTCTGTTTACTTTTATTAATTCTGCTAATTGTCTGCTTCCTGGCAAGGCCTGGTTTTTATGTAATTGCTCATTTTTAATTGCATTAATAATAGCATCTGCAATTTGTAGATATATAGCTTTCTTACTAGTAAGATCGATTTTAATTTGAAGTTCCCAAGGTCTAAGCATCTGGACTATCTATTTATGTATTTTCTGTACCATAAAGATAGTCCAAATATGAAATACTTTTACATTGTAATAATACAATGAACAAAAAATTAGAAAACAATGGAAACTAAAGAAAAAAAATTCAGTTCAAAAGATTTTCATGAAACTTTTGCAAGACCAAAATTTGTAATGCCCGATACATTAATACATAAAAATGTAGAAAATGCAGGGGTACACGATCAGTTCTCTACAGAAAGAAAACATCCTGTTTTTTTTATAGATCTACCTAGTAAAAATGTAAGTATGACGATTGGAGGTTTGTTACCAGATCAAATGACAAATAAACATAGGCATACGTATGAAACATTATTGTATGTAATCGAAGGAGAAGGGTATACCGAAATAGAAGGTGTGAGAGTGGATTGGAAAGCAGGAGATGCTGTTTATATTCCCAGTTGGACCTGGCATCGTCATAAAAATTTGAGTAGTACAAAAAATGCAAAATACATTGCCAGCGAAAATGCGCCACAACTTCAAAACTTAGGTGTAGCACTTCGTGAAGAAGAAGGTAGAGATTTATAATCATCAAAAAAAATATATATTATGAAAAATGTACCATTTAAGGGTGTGATTGCTTATCCAATAACACCATTTGATACTAATGAAAAGGTAGATATTGATTTGTTTAGAAAACTTTTAGAACGATTAATAAGAAATGGATCTCACGGTATTGCTCCTTTAGGAAGTACAGGTGTACTTCCTTATCTTACGGATCAGGAAAAAGAGGCAATAACCGAAGCAACAATTCAGCAAGTGAATAAACGGCTTCCTGTTTTAGTTGGAGTTTCGAATCTAACAACAGAAAGAACAGTGCATCATGCTAAGTTTGCAGAAAAAGCTGGTGCTACAGCAGTTATGATCATCCCAATGAGTTACTGGAAATTGACAGATGATGAGATCGTTCGGCACTACGACACGGTAGCAAAACAGATTTCTATTCCAATTATGGCCTATAATAATCCAGCTACAAGTGGCGTAGACATGTCACCTGCATTACTAAAACGTTTGCTAGAAATCCCTAATGTTACCATGATTAAAGAAAGCACAGGTGATGTGCAACGTATGCACTATTTAAGAAAAGAATTGGGGGAAGATGTAGCTTTTTATAATGGTTCGAATCCTTTAGCATTAGCCGCTCTTTCTGCAGGAGCAACGGGTTGGTGTACTGCAGCTCCAAACCTTATTCCCGAACTTAATATTGCGTTGTATGATGCCATTCGGGAAAATGATTTACAACATGCGCAGAACATGTTTTATAAACAGATCAATCTTCTGAAATTTATAGTTAACAAAGGACTACCAAGAGCGGTTCAGGCAGGTTTAACTATGTTAGGAGAAGAGGGAGGAAATTTGAGAAGCCCATTAAAGCCTTTGACTGATATAGAAAAGAGTGAACTAAAAATCATTTTAGAAAAATCGAAGCATGGTATTGAAAAAGTAATGGGGTGAAGTAAAAGAAAAATAGAATAACTTTAAACAAAATAAACTAAGAACGAACAATATTGCTTAGACTAAATTAATAATACTAGTCTTGGATTTGCAAGCGTTATTTTACTATTTTTAGAATAATTATAAAAAACAATCGATATGAATCTTACGCTTTGGATTTCATTTATAGGAACAGTTTTCATTATTGGGGTAACTCCTGGGCCAAGTGTACTACTTGCTTCTGCTAATAGTATGAATTACGGAACAAAAAAAACAGTTGGAACTATATTAGGGGACTTATCTGCAAACACTATACAGATACTTTTGTCTTCGCTGGGGTTAGCATCTATTGTTATTTCTTCGGGAGAAATTTTTAGCCTGATAAAATGGATTGGTGTTGGGTATTTGATATATATGGGAGTGACAAAAATTATTTCAAAACCAAATGTCGAACAATTCAAAAAGAAGAATAGGGAAAAAAGTTTTTTAAAATTATATAGTGAAGGTTTTTTTATGTCGGCATCAAACCCAAAAGCAATTGTTTTTTTTGCTGCATTGTTTCCTTTGTTTATTGATGAAAGTCTTGCTTTTGCACCTCAAGTACTCTTGTTGGGAATAACTTATCTAGTAATTGATGGAATTAGTCTTTTTTTGTATGTTAGATTTGCATCCAGACTAAAAAAATACCTTGAAAATAAAGAAAAGGTTCACTTGCAAAATAAAATTATAGGGACTCTATTAATTTTTAGTGGAGTACTATTATCTATGGTAAGGCGAACTAATACTTAATAGATAGCTTTTATTTAAACAGCTAGACTAATGTTATAATCCTTTTAACTGAGCGTCTCGAACTTTTTTAAACAAATTAGAAGAGTACACAAAATCAGTTACTGCCTTATTATCGGTTTTAAATATTTGGGTCTTGTCACCTTCCCATTCTAAATTCCCATTTTTAAGAAAAACGATTTTTTCTCCGATCTCCATTACCGAGTTCATATCATGGGTGTTAATTACAGTAGTGATATTGTATTCTTCGGTAATTTCTTTAATAAGATTATCTATCACAATAGCCGTTCTAGGGTCAAGCCCAGAGTTAGGTTCATCACAGAATAAATATTTTGGTCGTGTTACTATAGCACGTGCAATAGCAACACGTTTTTGCATTCCACCACTAATTTCTGAAGGTAGTTTTTTCTCAGCATTTTCAAGATGTACACGATCTAAAACCTCATGAACTCTTTCTAACATTTCTTCTTTTTTCTGTTTGGTAAACATCATTAGAGGAAACATTACATTTTCTTCTACTGTCATAGAATCAAATAGAGCGCTGCCTTGAAAAACCATTCCCATTTGTTCTCTTAGGTCTCTTTGTTGTTCTTCATTGAGTTCAGAATAAGTACTGCCATCATAGCAAATAGAACCTTGTTCTGGAGTAAAAAGCCCAAGTAGACATTTCAAAAACACAGTTTTACCACTACCACTGGTACCGATAATAAGATTGGTCTTGCCTCTATCAAAGGTTGTAGTGATTCCTTTTAAAATCTCTTCTCCATTAAAACCTTTATGCAGATTAGTAACTTCTATCATTAGCTTAGTAATAATTGGGTGAGAATATAATTAGATATAACAATGGACACCGTAGTCCATACAAAAGCAGAAGTACTGGCTTTACCAACCTCTAGTGCGCCACCTTTCATATAATATCCATGAAATGATGGAATGGTTGCTAATAAAAAAGAATATAAAAAAGTCTTTATAAAAGCATACACCAGATGATAGGGAATAAACTCTTCTCGTAGTCCAGTCAAAAATTCTGCGCTAGAAATAAATCCTCCATAAACTCCAGCAACGTATCCTCCAAATACACCTACAAACATAGCTATTGCAATAATAAAGGGGTAAGTGAGCATTGCAATGATTTTAGGGAAAACTAAATAATTAAGTGAATTAATACCCATTACTTCTAATGCATCAATCTGTTCGGTTACCCTCATTGTACCAATACTTGAAGTAATAAAAGAACCTACTTTACCCGCCATGATAACTGAAATAAATGTTGGTGCAAATTCAAGTATTACAGATTGTCTTGAAGCAAAAGCAATAAGTTTTTTTGGAATTAAGGGGTTAGTAAGATTGAGCGCAGTTTGAATAGCTACAACAGCACCAATAAAAAAGGCTAGAAATATGGTTATTCCTAAAGAACCAATAATTAAATCATCTATCTCTTTAAATATCAGGTTCCGTATTACAGAACCTTTAGTCATTCGACTAAAAACGCCTTTTAACATTAAAAAATAGCGACCAATATCGTCTAAGTAAAACATGCATTATAATTAGAAAGGCTAAAATAGAAAAAAAAATATCCATAGCATTTAACCTTCTATTAAAGTTTTACATTTGTACTAATAGTATTTTAGCTATTTAAATTCAAAATATAATGACAAAAAGAATATTTCTAATCTTATTAGTTGCATTGTGCTGCATGCCTTGTAAAGCGCAAGAAGCCGTTGAGATCAGTAACTCACCTAAGCTGGTAGTTGGTATTGTTGTAGACCAAATGCGATATGATTATTTAACCCGTTTCTATAATCGATTCGGAGATAAGGGTTTTAAACGTATGATAAATGAAGGTTTTAATTGCAAAAACAATCATTTTAATTATGTGCCCACTTATACAGGCCCTGGTCATGCTTCTGTATATACAGGAACTACACCAAAAAATCATGGAATTATCTCTAATCACTGGTATGATAAATTTGGCAAAGCAATGGTATATTGCGCAAGCGATTCATTAGTTAAAGCAGTAGGATCTGGTAGCGAAATGGAACGAATGTCTCCTCATCGCATGAAAACGTCTACTATAAGCGATCAAAATAGATTGCATACACAATTAAAAGGAAAAACAATAGGTATTGCAATAAAGGACCGAGGTGCTATTCTACCAGCTGGTCATTCTGCGAATGGTGCATATTGGTTTAGAGGTAAAGATGAAGGGAAATGGATAACAAGTACCTATTATCGTAATGAATTGCCAGATTGGGTTAAAAAATTTAATACCTCTAACCAGGCAGAATCTTACTTAAAAGTATGGAATACTCTTTATGATATTAATACATATGCAGAAAGTGGTCCGGATCAGAATGAGTTCGAGGGCGGATATAAAGGTAAAGAAACAGCTACGTTTCCTTATGATTTAGGAAAGCTAAAAGATCAAAATTCTGGATATGATATTATTAAATCATCAGCTTATGGAAACAGCTTAACCACCGACTTTGCAATTGCTGCAATTGAAGGAGAGCAACTGGGAGCAGATAAGACTACTGATTTTCTTACAGTGAGTTTTTCTAGTACAGATTATGTCGGACATAATTTTGGAGTGAATTCTAAAGAAATTCAAGATACATATTTACGATTAGATAAAGATTTAGAACGTTTTTTTGATGCTTTGGACACTAAAGTGGGTAAAGGGCAATATACTGTTTTTCTTACAGCAGATCATGGAGCTGTACATGTACCGTCATATTTGAAATCGGTTAAAATTCCTGCAGGTTACTTTGATAGAGATGCATTTACAACCAAAGTTAAAGCATTTGTAAAAGCACAATTTAAGGTAGATGGATTGATCGAAAATATATCAAATAATCAAGTGTTCTTTAAATATAATGTATTGAAAAAGAATGCAATATCTGCTGAGAAGCTAGAGAAAGCACTCGCTCATTATATACTTCAGGAAAATCAAATTGATAAAGTGTTTACAAGAAACCAGTTAGAAACAGGTGAATATGTTACGGGTATAGCAGCATTGATTCAAAAAGGGTATAATCAAAAAAGAAGTGGTGATGTGGTATATGTAATGGATCCTGCTACGATATCTTATTCTAAAACAGGTTCAACTCATGGGAGTGGTTTAACCTATGATACTCATGCTCCTTTATTGTTTTTTGGACAAGGAATACAAAAAGGAAGTACAACTCAAGAAACATATATCCCGGATATTGCACCTACTATCTCGGCTTTATTAGGAATTGCTTTTCCTAACGGAGCCACAGGAAAAGTGCTATCCTTTGTGTTAGAGTAGGGATTATCCTTTTAATTTTTGATATATGGATTGTGCACTTTTAACTGCACCTTCCATATATCCTCCAAATTGGATTGCGGTTTCAGCCCCGGCAATAAATAAGTTATCGTCAAAAAATTCATTTTGGTAAACAGAATGGCCATTATTTTGATGAGGAAAGATAAAATGTTGAGAATCCTTAAAGGTATTGGAGTCTTTTCTCCAGATTTTTTCCTTATACAGGGTGTATTCTAAAGCATCATTACCAAAGAGTTTTTGGAGTTGATGTATTACTTTGGATTTTCTGTTCTTTTCGGTCTCCAGATGCATTTCGTTTTGTAAAAAGCCTTTTAGAGCATATTTGGTGTTTCTATTATCTGAATGATCATATAATTCTGTTATGGGGCCTACATTACTAAATACAGTTCCTGAATATTTGTTTTCCTTCCAAAATGGTCTTTTGTATGAAATCCCGAATTTTATAGCATCTCCCATCCAGGTATGGGTATTGTTAGCTATTTCGATAATATTATCAGGTAGAGAAGGATTAAATTGTATAGTGTTTACAAGAAGCATAGGTGGTACTGTAGATACTACTTTATGCGCATGATAGTTGTGGTTTGCAGTATTAATTTCAAATTCATTTTTAGAATAACTAATGCCCGTTATTTTTTCATTTAAAATAAGTTCTTTTTTAGTTAGAGAAGAGGCCAAAGTGTTAATCAAAGCAATAGTTCCTCCTTGTATTCGATAACTTGGTTGCTGATCGGATGGCAATTGTATTTGTTGAGGTGGGGTAGTAGATAGAGATTCAAACAGGGCAGTCCCTTTCATAAATTGTTCAAAAACAGGAAGTTTTAATTCTTCTAATACTTTTAACAACTCTTGATGCTGGATCCCTATCCAGGTAGCTCCCATTTCGATTGGGGTTTCATCATTAGTAAGAATTGTATGTATTCTACCTCCAATTCTACTTCTGGCTTCGATGATTTTAAAAGAAATAGATGACTTCTTTAATTTATAGGCTAGTAATAACCCCGTTAGTCCGGCGCCAATTATAAGTACTTCTGATTTCATTATGGTTAAATATGAAGAGTAAAGCCTCTTTTTTGAGACTTTACTCGGGTATTATTTTATGAATTTACAATTCTTGTTTTTTAGTAAGGCAAGTGATAGTAGTAATACTATATGGAGCTAGCCTTATGCGATTGGTTAATTACGTCCAGCTATTACACCACCATCGGTATCCCATATTGCACCGGTTACCCAGGAAGCTTTATCTGATAATAGAAAAGTTATGCTATTTGCAATATCTTGCGGAGTTCCATTTCTTCCTATAGGATGAAAATTATTAAACCCTACCAATGCTTTTTTTGCTTCTTCGGCACTTCCAAAGACACTATCATAAACTGGGGTTTCGACTACAGCAGGTGATACTGCATTTACTCTAATCCCGTGATCTGCCAACTCCATAGCCAGATGTTGAGTAAGAGTGTGTAGCCCTGCTTTCTGCATAGAATAGGCAGAAGAAGGAGTCGCTTTTACAGCTTGTTTTGCCCACATCGAACCGACATTTACAATGGCCCCGCTATTATTTTCTTTCATTTTTTTAGCGGCAGATTGAGTAATAAAAAAGAAACCTCTATTAAGATCTTGGTAAGAATCATAATCCTCTACTGTATGATCCAAAAATGCTTTTGGTCCAAAGATTCCGGATGCGTTTACGAGATAATCTAAACGATCCAATCCAGAAATGGTATCGGTTAATTCATTTACACTAGCGGCATTTGTAATATCCACCTGGTGCTTAATTACGTTATCTGCATCTGGTATTTTGGATATATTCCTCCCTACTACATGCACTATTGCACCTCCTTCGATTAGAGTATTTACGGTGGCTTTACCAATTCCACTAGTTCCGCCAACAACTAAGGCTGTCTTGTTTTTAAATGTTGTCATTTCTATTGTTTTTAAGATTAATAAAATTAGACAGACAAGTCTGTCTATAGTTGATGAAATTTTTTTAGTTCACGATGCTTTTACAAAGAGATAGACCTGTGTCTATTGGCCATTGATTCTGGTGTAACTTACTTTCAGAAATAGAACTTTCATATATTAAATAAATTCTTTTGGCGAGTGCTTCATTTTCTGAAGCTGTATTTTGACTGTAGTTCTGCTCTACCAGTTCTTTTATGAATTCAATAAATTCTTCTTTTTGTTTTTGTATCTCTTTTCTAATTTTTTCGTTTTCTCTTGGGATTTCAGCAATAGTATTTACACACCAGCACCCATTAAAATCTTTTTCAGAAAAGAATTCTACGAGAAAATGAAATAAAGCATAAAGTTGATCTTTTCCTTTTTTGGCGTTGCCTACAAAGGTTTTTATATTTTTTGTAAATAGATCATTTCTAAACCTTAGATAGGCAAGGCAAATATCTTCTTTTGAGGCAAAATGGTTGTATAGTGTTGCTTTTGCTATACTTGCTTCTTTTATGATTTCATTTATACCAGTACGATTATATCCTTTTTGGTAAAAGAGATCAGAGGCAGTTTCTATGATATGTTGTCTTACTAAAGAGTGTTTCACGATACAAAACTACAAAATAATTTTAAAAATAGACAAGTCTGTCTGTTTTTAAATCAAAATTATTCTGAAGAGCAGTAAAAACGGGTAGTTTATTTAAAGCAAATCCGCAAATTCTACAGTAGTAGAATTTGCGGATTTGTATTTTTTTAAAGAATAAGAAATTAATCTTAGATACTTAATTCGTTAAAAACTTCTACAAGTTTAGGGTCAGATGGCCTTGGTGCACTTGCACTTACAATTTTACCTTCAGGATCAATTAAGATAAATCTTGGGATTCCTCTTATGCCATAATCTACAATAAATTGAGATCCCCAATCGTTGTCTGCGAATAATTGAACTCCACCTAATTCTTTTTCTTTAACCATTGCTCTCCAGGCATCGTGTTGTGGTTTTTTATCTACAGAGATACTTACAAATTCGATATTTTTATTGTGATATTGTTTTTCGATTTTCTTTAGATGTGGGATTTCTGCTTTACATGGTCCACACCAGGTAGCCCAAACATCAATGTATATATATTTTCCTTTAAGATCACTTAATGAAGTTGTACCTCCTTTATAATTTTCGTAATTATTAAATACAGGAGACTCATTACCTTTAACCAGCACTTTTATTTTTTCGAATTTATTAGTTAATTCACTTTTAAATTCTTCATCGTCTGAGGCTGCCATAAGCATATCATACAATTCTGCTGCATTCTCATTTCTTGGAGATACTTGATATGCCATGTTCTTCATAAAAGCATTTCTAATATTTTTACTTTTTATTTGAGCCAAATTCTCCATCATTGCTTTATCCATAGAAATACTATCCTTGGCTGCTTTTTCTTGAGAAATTCTATAGAAAACATCAGAACTTAATCTTTTATAAGCGCTAGATTTCTCATAATCTTCTGCATTGTCAATATCAAAATCTTTTAACTCATCCAAAAAACCTTCTGGAGTTTTATAGTCTTCTTTTTTGGCATAATGACTATGAGTCGATTGATAATTATTTAGCATTGCTAAATATTCATAGTGATTATCCTTAGTTTGAGTAGTTACAAATTCGGGATCTAAATCTTTATATTTTTTAATCGCATCATTTTTAGCTTGTTCATTTTGCGACACTAATTTTTTAAATTCATCTACCTCACTAATAAAGAGTTTTTTATACCCTTCTGGGCCACCAGCAAAAAGGCTTTCCTCTATTAAGGCTCTTTCTGCCAGATAGTTGTTGGCATCTGCAGCAGTACCTGTGTATTTTATGGTTTCATCAAATTGCTTAGTGTCTATTGTTAATTCTAGTTGATCCCCATGATCTAAATACAAGGGTGACCTTTCGCGGCCAATCATAAAACGATAGGAGCCTTTGGATTCAATCTTTAAAGTATCAGAGAATGTCCCATCTTCATTAATCGAGATTACTTTTTTGAAATCATTACCATTTCCGAATACATTAATCTCATTTTCTACGGCATTACTTACCTTTCCAGAGAAAAGCACGTAATCTACTTTTTCTGCTTTACTTTCTTTATTACAGGAAGCTAAGCATAATATGCAACTTAATGCCCAAAGAAGTTGTTTGATTTTCATGAAATTATTTTTTAAAAAATTAATGGTTCAATGTAAGAATAATTTATTGTAAAAAAGTTAAAGAAGTACTAGTTTTTCTAATTAGAGCTATTCGCTATATGAGTTTCTTTTTCATTTTTTTCCAACGAAGTTTACGAATAAAATCTCCTTCTTTTTCAGAAACAAGGAATACTTCTTTTCTTGCTTTTGCTTTATAATACCCTGTTAAATAATCATTGATCAGGCTTGGTCGTTTTTTAAGTAGAGCCAACTTTATAGAGGCAATTAGTGTAATCCAAAACCCGTATCTCATTTTATACATGGCTTCACCATGTACGTATTTTGTGTTTTTATTATAGTTTTTTCCTGTAGGTTTAAGGTGTTTTACAATCAAACTATGAGATGTTTTGGTTTTCCATCCATGATATTGAGCTAATAATACATCTAAGGTATCCCAGCCAATTGATTTTTTAAGCCCATTAATAGCTTCAAAACATTCTTTTCGATATGCTTTTATTGGTCCTCGAACATGATTCTTGTCTGCAATATGCTCATATATCCATTTTTTCTTTTTTTCGATGTATAGGATGCCAGAAGCTATACCGATTTTTGAATCAGACTCAAAAACTTCAGCGATACTTTTTAAGTAGTTTTTTTGAAAAATCAGATCGGCATCAAATTTACAAATGATGTCATAATTAGTATCCAAAGCCTGAAAACCTTGATAAAAAGCATTAATCACTTTGCTTCCGGGCATATGCTCTTTAGAAGAATTACTGATATTGATCAATGATATAAAATGATACTTATCTGTAAATTTATTTATAATATTTACAGTATTATCTGTAGAATTATCATTTACTACCACTATTTTTTGAGGAAGCAATGTTTGTGAAACGAGAGAATCAAGAGTTTCTTTGATAAATCGTTCCTCATTATGAGCTGGTATGATAATAGATATATTCAAAAAAAATAATTTTAGGTTTCCGTTTGGGCTTTACTATTATAAGGTCATATTAAGATTTTTTTACCCTTTCTGCATATACAATATAATATCTGGGAGTAAAAAGTCTTAATAAAGGACGTAGTCCAATTTTTTTAACGGGATGTGCCCACTTGTTTCTTGCTTTAATTTCCCAACCTGCTTTTTCGAGTAACCAATCAAATTGCCAATCTTCAAATTCGTGATAATGTCTATCCCAGTGATCAGTTTTACTACGATATGCCGAAGAAAACCATAACTTTAAAGGGATAGAGGCGACCAATTTATCAGCTTTGATGTCACGTAAAACATTAAAAGGGGCGATAAGGTGCTCAAAAATTTCGAAAGCAGTAACAATTTGGATATCTTCTTTTTGTACAGCTTCTGTGTTGAGGTCTAGATCTTCGCCAGAAGTGTTTGATACTGTATATCCTTCTTTTTCCATAAACTCTACAAAAGGATTTCTAACGCCCAAATCCAGAACAGTACCTGGGGCAGGGGTATTTTCTCTAAGAAATTCTAAAGTTTTTTGGTATCGTCGGTGAGGAAAATTTCCTTCGTACATAATAGTCAAATCAGTAATTATATTGTAAAAATAGACAATTACCCAGATTACTATCTGCACATCCAAGAGAATTTTACAAAAGGTTTAAAATTGGTATAAAAGAGTATTAATGTTCATCCCTGCGCCAACACTGGCAAATAGCAAAATATCTCCTTCTTTAATGGATTGGTTTTTTACTTTACCATTCAAAATAAGGTCATATAGAGTAGGAACAGTAGCAACACTACTATTTCCTAGCTTTTGAATAGTCATGGGCATAATACCATCTGGTACTTCCTGGTCGTATAGATCATAGAATCTTTTTACAATAGCTTCATCCATTTTCTCATTAGCTTGATGAATGATAATTTTTTTGATATCTGTGATGTTAATATCAGTTTTGTCAAGGCAGACTTTCATTGCTTTTGGTACTTGATTTAAAGCAAATTCATATATTTTTCTCCCATGCATTTTGATGTATCTCGTATCATCATTAGAGATGTTATTGTTTGTTTTTCCGAAGAATAGAAAATTACTTTCTTCAAGTGTATGAGAAGCGCTTATTGAAGAAATTATCCCTCCTGGTTGTTTTGTTTTTTCTAGTATCACGGCTCCAGATCCATCAGAATAAATCATAGAATCCCGATCATGTTTATCTATAACACGAGATAAAGTTTCTGCCCCAATAACAAGACATTTTTGAGCCATATTACTTTTTATATATGATTGGGCTTGTATGACTCCTTCTATCCAACCAGGGCACCCAAAAAGCAAATCATATGCAACGCAGTACGGGTTTTTTATTTTTAATTTATGTTTTACTCTTGCTGCAAGACTAGGGACAGTATCTGCCTGAGAGGAGTTTTTGTCTACATCGCCAAAATTATGGGCTACAATAATATAATCAAGGGTTTCAGGATCAATTTTTGAGTCTATAATTGCTTTTTCTGCGGAAAGAAATGCTAAATCAGAAGTGTTTTGATGGGCAGAGGCATATCTACGTTCTTCAATACCAGTAATTTTTTTGAACTTATCAATTATAGCGGTAGTGTTATGTTCGATTAAGACCTTGTTTTCGGTAAAGAATTCATGATTGATAAAGTCGTTGTTTTTTTCAATTTCATTAGGAATATAGCTCCCTGTACCCGTTATTTTGATATTCATTGTACCCAATTATATATTATGGAATGGTAAGGTACACAATAAGAATCATTTTATTATGCACGCA
Organism: Aquimarina macrocephali JAMB N27; assembly: GCF_000520995.1. GTDB lineage: Bacteria > Bacteroidota > Bacteroidia > Flavobacteriales > Flavobacteriaceae > Aquimarina > Aquimarina macrocephali. The sequence continues at coordinate 49,401 of NZ_JACA01000044.1, forward strand.
TAGCAGATACTACGATGCCCAACCTTTTTTGTTATGTATTTGATTAAACCTTGATTGTGTATTAGAAAATCTATTACAGCTTAAATCTGCTTCGGAATATACCACTGTACTTACCAATTTTTTTAATGCATAATCCAAATTTATAATCAATAAAGCCTATTCTATTTTTAGTTGCATAACCGTTACAATGGATAAGGCTCTTGTTTTGATAAGGTGTGCTTTTTCTCCTTTAAAATTACGATCTACTGTTTTGTGAAACAGGGATAGCCAAGTATCGAAATGGATTTTTTCTAACTTTTTTTTACTGCTTAAGTTTTTATGAATCTGCATCACATTCTTTTTGTAATTTCCTGTTCTAAATAATTGTTGTTCCCAAAAATCTGTGATTTCCGGAATATGTTCTTCGAGATTAATTTTTGCAATTTTGGTAAAAAAGATACCAATAGCGGGATCTGCAAAAGCGTCTTTATAAAAAGCGTTCATTAAGAATTCTATGTCTTGTCTTGAAGTGATATCTTTCATCGGTTTGCTGTGCAGTTTTAAAAATTACACTTATTTTCTAATCATAGTATGGTTAACGAAAAAGAGGTAACCATAAAGTCACCTCTTTATCATTTATGGGATAATAGTTTTTTTAAGCTTCTGTTTCCATATACTCTTCAATAGGAGCACATGTACAAATTAAGTTTCTATCTCCATATGCATCATCTACACGACGAACAGATGGCCAAAACTTGTTATCGGCTACATATGATAATGGATATGCTGCTTGCTCTCTCGAATACGGGAAATCCCAAGAGTCTGCTGTAAGCATAGCCATAGTATGCGGCGCGTTTTTCATTACATTATTTGGATTATCAGCTGTAGCTTCGGCTATTTCCTTGCGTATCGAGATCATTGCATCACAAAAACGATCTAATTCTGATTTACTTTCACTTTCGGTAGGTTCGATCATAATAGTTCCTGCTACCGGGAAAGAAACCGTTGGAGCATGAAATCCATAATCCATAAGTCGTTTTGCAATATCTGTAACCTCTATACCATTTGTTTTAAATGGTCTACAGTCTATAATCATTTCATGAGCAGCTCTTCCTTTTTCTCCTACATACAATACATTGTAATGCCCATCTAAGCGTTCTTTGATATAATTAGCATTCAAAATAGCATATTGAGTAGATTCTTTTAAACCATTTACTCCAAGCATAGTAATATATCCATAAGAAATCAAACATGCCAGGGCAGATCCCCAAGGAGCTGCAGAAATTGCTGTTATTGCCTGATCTCCTCCGGTAGTGATAATTGGATTGCCTGGTAAAAAAGGGACTAGCTGTTGTGCAACACAAATTGGGCCAACACCAGGTCCACCGCCACCGTGAGGTATAGCAAAGGTTTTGTGCAAGTTAAGGTGACATACATCTGCGCCTATTGCACCAGGATTGGTTAAACCAACCTGTGCATTCATATTGGCACCATCCATATATACTTGTCCGCCATTATCATGAATAATTTGAGTGATTTCTCTAATCCCAGATTCATATACTCCATGTGTAGATGGATAGGTAACCATTAAAGCAGCAAGGTTATCTTTATATTTTAATGCTTTTTCTCTTAGATCATCTATGTCAATATTACCTTCTTCGGTAGCTTTGGTAACAATTACTTTCATTCCTGCCATTACTGCAGAGGCAGGATTAGTGCCATGAGCAGATGAAGGAATCAAACAAATATTACGATGATGATCTCCATTCGATTCGTGATATGCTCTAATTACCATTAACCCGGCAAACTCTCCTTGTGCACCAGAGTTTGGTTGTAGAGAGGTAGCTGCAAATCCTGTGATTTCTGTAAGTTGTTCTTCGAGTTTTTTTAGAACTTCTTGATATCCCTGAGCTTGGTATACTGGAGCAAAAGGATGAATATTTCCCCATTGTGGATCACTAAGAGGTAACATTTCTGCCGCTGCATTAAGTTTCATTGTACAGGACCCCAACGGAATCATAGAATGATTTAATGACAGATCTTTTCGTTCTAATTTTTTAATATAACGCATCAATTCTGTCTCAGAATGGTAAGAATTGAATACTTCATTTGTTAAAAACTCTGTATTACGTTTTAGATTTTTATCTATGGTATTTGAATTCTTAATTTCCTGAATAGGAGTATATTCTTTTCCTGCAATTTTCGCAAAAATTGATAGGATCGTATTTAAATCTTCAATTGTTGTTGCTTCATTTAAAGAAATTGAAGCTGTTTCTGAATCTGGATAGAAGAAATTTACTTCACTAGCTTCGGCAATTTCTTTTATTTTGGTTGTATCACCTTGTATGCGAATGGTATCAAAATAAGCTGTGTTAAGTTGATTGAAACCTAATTTTTCTAATTCTGCACTTAATGTTACTGCGGATGCATTAACTTTTGAAGCGATATAACTTAGGCCTTCCGGACCGTGATATACACTATACATTCCGGCCATAACGGCTAAGAGTACTTGTGCAGTACAGATATTAGAAGTTGCTTTATCTCGTTTAATATGTTGTTCACGGGTTTGCAATGCCATTCGTAATGCACGACTTCCATTTAAATCTTGAGTGACCCCTATAATTCTTCCAGGGATAGTTCTTTTATATGCTTCTCTTGTAGCAAAAAAGCCAGCATGTGGTCCACCATATCCAAGAGGAATCCCAAAACGTTGTGTAGTTCCTACGACAACATCTGCGTCAAAGCTTCCCGGAGATTTTAATGATACTAAGCTTAATATGTCTGCAGCTACAGCAACTTTGATTTCTGCTAGGTGAGCTTTTTCAACAAAATCAGCATAATCATATACTTGACCTGATTTACCTGGGTATTGCAAAATAGCACCATAAAACTCGGTCGAAAAATCAAATTGTTGATGATTTCCTACTACCAATTGAATATCAAGAGGGATTGCTCTTGTTTGTAATAAGGAAAGTGTTTGAGGTAATATTTCTTCTGAAACAAAAAACTTGTTTACATTATTTTTTTTCTGATCTCTGGATCGTACAGCGAATAACATAGTCATTGCTTCTGCAGCAGCTGTACTCTCATCTAATAAAGAGGCATTAGCTAATTCCATACCTGTAAGATCACAGATCATGGTTTGATAATTTAACAAAGCTTCTAATCGACCTTGTGCAATTTCTGCTTGATAAGGTGTGTATGCGGTATACCATCCCGGGTTTTCAAGGATATTACGTTGTATAACTGCAGGTAAACTAGCTTCGTGATATCCTAAACCGATATAGGTTTTGAATACTTTATTTTTTGCAGAAAGCTTTTGTATATGTGCAGAATATTCTTGTTCGCTCAAGGCAAAATCTAGATTTAACGATTTTTTTAAAAGAATATCATCAGGAACAGTTTCATATATTAATTGTTCTAAAGAATCTGCTTTAATTGTGTTTAACATCTCACCTAGATCTTTTGTTGAAGGACCTATATGACGTAGTTTAAAGGAATCGGTTTTCATAGCGAAAAAAAACAGTTGAAATTGAGATTTCAAAAATACATATTTAATTGCTAAAACTTTCACAATTAATTAACCTAGACCTATCAAGTTTTTAACCAAATTCGGGTTTTGTTAACACATAACCCCTATTAAGTAACGTGAAAACCTTAAAAAGCATATTCAGATTCTATATTAACGGCAGTATTCATGTTGCTTTAGCTATATGTGCTTTGGTGCAAATTACCTTTATGAAATATGGAATATCTGGTCAATTTACCTATATCCTTTTTTCTTTTTTAGGTGCTATTATGGCATATAATTTTGTGAAATACTCTAAAGTCTCTAAACTTTACCACAAAAGATTGACCAAATCAATGAAAGGGATTCGTGTTTTGACCATTCTTTCTTGTTTGTCCTTTATCTATCTTTCGTTTAAGGTGTCGATTGATACGTGGATATATATGGCTCCATTTATAGCACTTACTGTTTTATATGTTGTACCGGTTTTTCCTAACAAGAAGAACTTAAGGAGTCTTGCAGGGGTGAAAATCTTTATTATAGGTATGATATGGGCTGGTATGACTGTACTGGTTCCATTAGTACATGTTAATGGAAATTTAGATTCAAATTTTTTAATAGAAATGGTTCAACGGTTTTTGTTTATCGTTGTTATGATGCTACCTTTTGAGGTAAGAGATTTGCAGTATGATAATGCAGAGTTAGAAACGGTTCCACAAAAAATTGGAGTGACAAGAACTAAGCTTTTTGGTAGTATTTTGCTGGTTATATTTTTATTGTTGACAGCCGCAAAAGATGAGTTATTATCTTCGATAGAAATTTTGAGTACAATATTGATAACTATAATAAGTCTTTTCTTTTTGTGGGGAACAGAGAAAAAACAATCAGAATATTATTGTTCTTTTTGGGTAGAGAGTGTTCCTATAATGTGGTTACTAATTCTGGTTATTCTGGAATCCTTATTTAGTTAATTCTTTTTGTATTTCTTTTTTCATAGCTTCTTTATCTGAAGCGCTGATCGATTGTGATTTAGATTTGTTGAGGGTTTTTGTGAGTTTTGTATTTCTTTTAGAATACGCCCGGGTTATTTTGCAATATACAAGACGAATGTTAAGTTTAACTATTTCTAGAAAAGAAGCTTCTCCATATTGGTTTTTATCACAAATATGTTTTGCTTCTTCACAGGATACAAGTAATTTCTTCTTATTCGTAGTTTTCATTGTACTATTTGGGTAATTCTTTTATTCGAGGGCATTATAACTATTTAGGATTACATTCTTTGTTTTAGTCGTTCTTTCATTGCTTCTTTATCAGAACGATTGATACTAATCACTTTTGGATTTTTTACCAATTTGGTTAATTTCATGTTTTTTGCAGTGTACTTTCTACAAGCTCTACAGTATATCAAATGTATGTTTAACTTTACTTTTTCCCAAAAAGTAGCTTCTTTATACTGATTTTTATCACAGAAGTGATTTGCTTCTGAACAATTTACTAATATTCCCTTTTTATTACTCATTTTTCCTAAAACCAATTTTTTTCTAGACATTCAGCCATAGCTGTACGTGCTCTATGGATGATCACCCATAGGTTAGACGCAGTGATATCAAATTCATTACAAATAGCTTCAGTATCGAAACCTTGTACTGTTTTTAATTTAAAAATAAGAGCTTGTTTTTGAGGTAATTTCCCCATGCAATCATGTATGGCTAACCCCAACTCTTCGTTTTCGATCTCGCCTTCTGCATTACCATCAAAAGGATCCGCAACACGTTCTTCTAACCAGTCACCTTCAGTTTCAGAATCAGAAGTGTAGTTCATTCTTACTTCTGCTTTACCTTTATTACTATTTATTTTACGATAGTGATCAATGATTTTTCTTTTCAGAATAGAAATAAGCCAAGTACGCTCACTTGCTTCACCTTTGAAATTTTTCATGGATTTAAGTCCGGCAAAGAATGTTTCTTGCACTAAATCTTGGGCAATTTCTTTATCATCAACTCTTACAATGGTATAGTTAAATAGGTAATCACTGTACTTATCCACCCACGCATTAGGGTCTATGGTATTTGTTGACATTATATTTCCTGTTGTTATATTCTCCAAAAATAGGATAAAAAGTTGAATCCTATATATGCTTTAACGAATCAGTACTTTGTGCCTATTAATATTGAATCCTTATAAATAGCTTTTATGAACCGATTTTACTGTGTTTTTGGATTCTAAATGCAATTTTATAGATTGATTACGAGTGGTAAGAAATTGGGTAAGATGCTTTTTTAGGATTAGATGATCAAAAAAAACGCCTAAAACACCGTAGGGGGTTTCGTATTTGAGTATATCGATCATTTCTGTACCTGCTGGTGTTTTATGAAAAACATGCTGGTGCTTAAAAGTTTTAAAACATCCTTTGATCATTTTATCGGTAAAGTTGTTTGGATAATCATACGCTGTAATTATACTTTTGTGAATGAGATAAATTCCAAAATGCCGTCCTCTCCAGGTAACGGTTTCTCCTAATTCGATTAACCCCGAAGTTCTTCCTGCTATGGCTTTTTCTTTTGTTTTTTCTGCAGATATTGTGTGAAAGTCAATGCTTCTAGCTAAATCAAATACTTTTTTGACAGGAGTTTTTATTTGAGTTGTTAGTCGAATGATTGTCATAATTTTCTAAATAAGAGTAATTAACGCTGGTTTAATATCGGGATACAAGAACCGAAATCCATTATGTATAAGTTTTGAAGGAATTACATTTCTGCTCTTGAGTATAAGTTCGGTTTCTGTTTTAATAATTCTTGCTCCAAATTCTAGTATAGGTTTTGAAATAGGAATTCCGAAGGGAATTTTTGCAACCCTTCTAAGTGTTTTCATAAAGGTTGAATTGGTTACTGGTTTAGGAGAAACAATATTTACCACACCTTCAATGCTAGGAGTATTTATAATAAATTCTATACTTCTTGCAAAATCTAGCTCATGTATCCAACTTAATTTTTGATTTCCGTAGCCTTGTTTTCCTCCCAATCCGATTTTGGTTAAATTAAGAATTGATGGCAAAGCTCCTCCTTTTTTACCTAGGACTATAGAGGTTCTTAATGCAATTTTTCTGGTTTTAGGAGTTTGTTGGCTAAAAAATGTTTTTTCCCATGATGTAGCGACATCAACAGAAAAACCAGTTCCTATTTCTCCATCAATTTCATCCATTTCTTTATCTAAAGAATGTCTATAGATGGTTGCGGTTGATGAATTTAGCCAGATTCTGGGAGGGTTTTTGCATTTACTTATGACTTCTCCCAAAATAGCTGTAGAGGTTACTCTTGAATTTAGAATACGATCTTTATTCTTTTGGGTGTATCTACAATCTACTGACTTGCCTGCTAAATTGATTACTATTTCTGCATTCTCTAGTTCATGTGTCCAATCTCCAGAGGTTTTTGCGTTCCAATGAATAAATTGAACATTATTTTCTATTCTACTTTTTCCACGGGTTAGAATTGTAATAGATTCTGCTTTCGTTTTAAAATATGCTATGAGTACTTTTCCAAGAAAACCTGTTCCTGCTGCTATGACTATTTTTTTCATATGTTTTCTAATTTTATTTTTCTGCAGTGATTAAATAATATCCAAAACTTTTGGTATGCAGACCAGAAAGTAGTGCAAATAGTGATCCTTTTAGGTTTTTCCAACTTTGTGGTTTTAGAGTTTCTTTTCTAAATAGTTTTTTTAACATAAACCCTGTAATTGCAAAAGGAACATGAAGAACAGAAGGCGCAACTCTAAATGATACATCCTCGACACTTACATTCTTAAAACCTATATGTTTTAAAGTCTGTTTTACTTTTTTAATACTTCCTAAACCTTCTAGACTCCATCCTTTGCAAAGTTGTTCATAGCAATAATTACTACCTATACATAATTGTTCTTCATCTTTTTTTAAGAACGCATCGGCAATCACTAGTTTAGAATTTGGTTTTAATATTCTATATGCTTCCTGTAAAGCCTCTTTACTATGCCCAGAATGACAGAAACTCTCTATAGCATAAGCTCCATCTACACTGCTAGTTTTAAAAGATGTATGACAATAGTTTTCTTCTAAAATTACCCCATTCTTATGTTGTAATCTTTTATTTCCTTCTCTAACCTGAAAAGAAGAAAGTGTTACACCAATAATATGTAGTAGAGGATACTTTCTTAATCCATACTGTATAGCGCCACCAATACCACATCCCAGATCTGCTACAAGTGAATTTTGTTTAGGAGCTTGTAAGCGATCAAAAACCTGCTGATTCATTTCGTTAAGCATTGAATCTCTTTTCAGGATATTGGTTTTAAAGGGAATATAGTATCCAAAATGCATATTGAAATCGGTACTCCAGAACTCATAATCTTCTGTTGCTTCATCATAAAACCTGATTATTTTTTCTTTTGTAGCAGATTTTTTAAGCTTTAGTTTATGTAATATGGTAAGTGTACTCATGATGATATAGTTTTATTAAAGGTTAAAAAAACCAATACAGTTATAGATTAACAATGAGGTATAAACAGTAGCAAAAAGTACAAATAGGCAATTCATAAAATAGCTACCTATTTTAAATATCTTTTTTTTCGGAATTTCATACATAGGATAATATGCTATTTGAGTTGCAACTTTACCAACCCAATATGCTGCTATTAATCCAGTTAAAGCAATCGCTAATTCAGATTGCCCTTTAAGATGGGAGGGAAGTAGGATTGCTATCAACCCAAAAGAAAAATTAAGACCTTGAATGTACCTTCCGTAAGTTTTTGCAATTTCTTGATTAAGTGGTTTTAATTGTTTTACATCGGTATACCAATCAAATACTTTATGTCTTATGTATGGATATATTAATGCAGTGAATATTTGACCAATACCACCTATAATAATTAACCAGTTCGGGATACTAAATTTCATATTTCTATAATTTTAAAGTTTCAGAAAAAATTGAAACTAACATTGAAAATAAAAAGGAGATATTCTCCTTTCTTTTGGGTGCTGTTTTTTATTTAATAAGTTTTACCAATGCCTTTGTGATCCAGTTATGATCCTGACCAATAACTCTGTTCATTAAAATATCTAATGTATCCGCCATTTCATGTAATGCTTTGGTTTGCTTTATTAATTCTTTGGTTTTTGCAGTTCCATCTTCATCGATGTTCGAAACATCTTTTAAGATTTTAATAGTTGGTTGCAACTCTCTTCTACTTCTTTCTTTGGCGATTTGCCTTGCCAGCTCTTGTACATCCTTTTCTGAGGTGAAATATTCTTTTCGTTCTCCCATTTTATTTTCTTTATATACAATACCCCAATCCATCAATTGGCGTAAGTTCATACTGGTATTTCCTCTGGAGATTTGTAATTGCTCCATGATATCCTCCATAGAAAGAGGTTCTGGAGATATTAATAATAAGGCATGGATCTGTGCCATAGCTTTATTGATACCCCATAAGGTTCCTAAAGATCCCCAGGTAGAAATAAACTTATTTTTTGCTTCATCGTAATTCATGTTACAAATATATGAAAAATTTCAAACTTTCAAAAAATATTGAAAGATTAATAATGTATTTTGAAAATGACCAATAATCCGAGTTAGCTGTATTTTAATATGATTTATTGTATGTGATATACTTAATTAGGGTGTACTAAATTGTGTTTTAGGACATCTTTTTATTGATTTAGGACATGCATATATTGTCTTGACAAGACTTTTTTGATAGTTTAGTTGGCTTAAATACACAAAAATCAACTTATGAAACTCAATAACTTACTTAGGGACATTTGTAATGCGACCCGGGATTCTTCCCGATCTTTACAATTGATCTATAACATCGCTTCACAAAAAGGACTTGGTTACTACAAGGGGTAAGATGTAAATTTTGGAATCACCTTAATTTAGGGTAAAGTACGTATCTAATAATTTGGTAGAAACAAATTTCTTTTTGTTGTTACTATAATCCATCAGAATGAGTGAAAGATCTCAAGTTTTATGGATGATAATTAATAAAACGTATTCACCTTTTATCTTCTTTATAATTGATGGATTATTACGGATTTACCTTGATTATTCTATGATAAAACGTCTTTTGTTCGACCTTGATATTATGTACTTTAGCTAAACAAACACAAATACAAACTCAACAAATTAAACTAACGATGAGAAAACTAAATCTATTTATTTTGGCGGTATCGCTAAGTGTATTGACATCATGTTTATACGCGCAGGAGCGATCAAAAATGTTTTATGCAACCATGGATGCTCATGATGCATTAAAACTAAAAGAAAATCACCCAAATGATGTTAAAATCATTAAATCTGTTAATGAGTATAGTGCAGTAATGCTAAATGCACATTCGGCAGAAGAATTGCATCACACCGGGTTAAGACATGGACCAGGATATTTTTATGAGACTTCAGAAAAAGCTGCTATAGAAGCAATAGTAAAAGCTAATTCAATTCAAAAATCAAAAAATAGTTCCTTAGCAAAAGCAGCAGTCGCTTTTGAGATTACCCAGAATCAATTGGTAAATCAAAGTTTGGGGCTGGTAAATAACTCTAATATTGATAGACAAATTAAAGAGCTTGAGAATTATGGTACTCGTTTCCATACTAAAGCTAGCGCAAAAAGAGCTTCTACAGATTTAAAAGCAAAATGGGAAGGACTTGCTGGTAGTCGTAGTGATGTATCTGTTAGGCTTGTAAATCATTCTGGGACCTCTATGCCATCTGTTATTATGACTATTACCGGTACAGAAAAACCAAATGAGTATGTGGTTTTAGGAGGGCATTTAGATTCGACATCGCCACGAAATCAGAGTGATGCTCCGGGAGCAGACGATAATGCTTCTGGTATTGCAACAATTACAGAAGTTGCCAGAGTATTGTTTAGTATGAATTACAAACCAAAAAGAACAGTTGAATTTATGGCATTTGCCGCAGAAGAAATCGGTTTGGTAGGGTCTAAAGAAATCGCGAGAGATTATAAAAATCGTAATGTGAATATAGTGAGCTATATGCAATTGGATATGACGAACTATAAAGGTTCTACACAGGATGTCTTTATTACAACAGATTCATACAATAGTACTTCTTTAAATAATTTCTTAAAGAAATTAATGGATCACTATAATGCTTCAGGAACACATAAAATTACGTATAGCAATTCTGCATGTAACTATGGATGTTCTGATCACCATAGCTTTGCACAACAGGGATATGAAACAGCATTCCCTATAGAAGCAAAATTTAGTGAGAGTAACCCTAAGATTCATACTTCTGGAGATACATCATCTAATTTTCCTACGGCAAATGCAACTCATGCAGCCAAATTTGCAAAATTAGCTCTAGAGTATCTTATAGAGATTTCTAATGCAGGTTCTGGTGGTAATCCTCCAACAGGATATTGTGCTTCTAATGGGCAAAAAACATCAGATGAATATATTGGTAAAGTTGCTCTAGGAACAATAAATAAAACCTCTACTGCAGGAAGCGGAGGGTATAGTGATTTTACAGCAGAAACGACCAACCTTTCTAAAGGAACATCACATACCATTACGGTTACACCAAAATGGTCAGGAACTAGTTATAATGAAGGATATGCTGTGTGGATTGATTATAACCAGGATAAAGATTTTGCTGATTCTGGTGAATTAGTTTGGAGTAAAGCAGCTTCAAAAACAACACCAGTGAGTGGTAGTTTTACAGTGCCAGCAGGAGCAAAAAATGGAAGCACAAGAATGAGAGTTTCTATGAAATATAATGCAATCCCTACAGCTTGTGAATCTTTTGAATATGGAGAGGTAGAGGACTATACAGTTGTTATCGGGGGATCCACTGGAGGAGATGCTCAGGCACCTTCTACTCCAGCAGGATTAGCATCGTCAAATGTAGCCCAAACTACACTAACTTTATCATGGACATCTTCTACAGATAATGTTGGAGTGACTGGATATGATGTGTATAAAGGAAATACGGTTGAAACTTCTGTTTCTGGAACCACAGCTAATATCACTGGATTAACAGCTAGTACTGCCTATACATTTAGTGTAAAAGCAAAAGATGCTGCTGGTAATGTATCTGCTGCAAGTAATGTGATAAATGTAACTACCACAGGAGGAAGCAGTGATCCTTGTGCTGGTGTTGCGCCATATAACTCTTCTACAAATTACCAACCTGGAGATCGAGTAACGTATCAAGGTAATCTTTATGAAAGAACCAATAATAATGGTTGGAATCATATTGGGCCTTGTGGAGCTCTTTTTGCAAGAAGTTCTGCTGTCGATTTATTATCTGATGATAGCTTGTCTTTTGATTTTTACCCTAATCCTGTAACAGAAGGTCATATAGAGCTTACTGTTAATAATGAATTATGGAAATCAGGAAGTGTGTTGGTTGTAGATGTAAAAGGAAATATCGTACAAGAGGTGAAGCTTAAAAGTAAAGCTACTCAAATCAATACCTCAAAATTTTCTTCTGGAGTATACTTTTTGACACTTTTTAATGGATCAAAAAGTGCTACAAAGCAGATGATTATAAAATAGTAATAAAGGTGTATTAAATCTTACCATATGAAGTCTGTTGAAGCTAAAAACTTCAACAGACTTCATATGGTATTTTTTTATTTAATTAATCCTGCTCGTTTTAATAATGCTTCGGGTTTAGGTTCTTGTCCTCTAAAACGTTTATAAAGAATCATTGGGTTTTCTGTACCTCCTTTAGATAAAACATGGTCCTTAAATTTGGTAGCAATCTCACGATTAAAAATTCCATTTTCTTTAAAATATTCAAAAGCATCAGCATCTAATACCTCTGCCCATTTATACGAGTAATACCCTGCAGAATACCCTCCTTGAAAAATATGCGAAAAAGCTGTACTCATACAGTTTTCGTCTACATTAGGATACAAAGATGTTGTAGAAAAAGTCTTTTTCTCGTGATCCTTTACCTTTTTGATAGCAGTAGGATCTTGAGAATGCCAAGACATATCAAGTAACCCAAAACTCAACTGGCGTAGTGTAGTCATACCTTCCATAAAAGTAGCAGACTCTTTAATCTTTTCAACCAATTCCATAGGGATTATTTCACCTGTTTCATAATGTTTGGCAAAAAGCTCCAAAGCTTCTTTTTCATAACACCAGTTTTCCATAACCTGACTTGGTAATTCTACAAAATCCCAATATACACTGGTTCCTGATAGGCCTGGATAAGTAGTATTAGCCAACATACCATGCAATGCATGACCAAACTCATGAAATAGAGTAGTTACTTCATTAAACGTTAATAAAGAAGGTTTACTAGGTGTAGGTTTTGTAAAATTGCAGACAATAGAAACATGTGGCCTTATGTTTTCCTTATTTTTCCTCATTTGTGATTTATAAGAAGTCATCCATGCTCCATTACGCTTTCCTGGTCTTGGATGAAAATCTGCATAAAACAATGAAACAAAATTACCATCAAGATCTGTAACACGATACGTTTTTACCTCTTCGTGATATGTGTCTACATCATTGATTTCTTTAAATTGAAGTCCAAACAGTTTATAAGCTACAGTAAAGACTCCATCGATTACATTTTCTAACTTGAAATAAGGTTTCAGTTTTTCATCATCAAGATCAAAGAGTTTTTGTTTTAGTTTTTCAGAATAGTAGGCTCCGTCCCATTTTTGTAATTGATCAATCCCATCTAATTCCTTTGCAAAAGATTCTAGTTGTTTAAATTCTTTTTCTGCTGCAGGTTTGGCTTTCTCCAAAATTTCATTTAGAAAAGAAAATACAGTATCAGGTGTTTCTGCCATTCGTTCTTCGAGTATATAGTCGGCATGAGAGGAGTACCCTAAAAGAAGAGCGCGTTGATGTCTAAGATTTGCAATTTTTAAAACAATATCCTGATTATCAAGATCGTCATTGTGAAATCCTTTAGACCCAAAAGCAAGAGCAAGTTTTTTTCGCAGTTCGCGATTATCAGCATAAGTGATAAAAGGAATATAACTAGGATAATCCAAAGTTATTAACCATCCTTTTTTATCTTTTGCTTCTGCCATAGATTTAGCGGCTTCTTTTGCTCCCTCTGGCAAACCAGATACATCAGATTCGTCGGTAAGCAACATCTCGAATTTATTAGTTTCGGCGAGCACGTTTTCACCAAACTTTAAGCTTAGTGTAGAAAGTTCTTTATCGATCTCTCTAAGTTTCTCCTTTTTTTCGTCAGGAAGATTAGCCCCATTTCTCGAGAATGATTTATATCTTTTTTCAAGAAGTCTGGATTGCTCTGGATTAAGATCTAATGATTCTTTTTGTTTGTATACCACTTCGATTCTTTTAAATAAATCCAGATTAAGAGCTATGTCATTACTGAATTCTGAAAGCAAAGGAGAAGCTTCTTGTGCTATTTTTTGAATTTCCTCATTGGTCTCAGCACTATTTAAATTAAAAAAGACACTGGTAACTCTGTCTAATAGCTCACCACAATATTCCAAACCCTCTATGGTATTAGAGAATGAAGGTAGTTCGGGATTAGAGACTATTGCATCGACTTGTTTTTTGGCGATAGAAATACCGTTTTTTATAGCCGGTAGAAAATGATCTGACTTTATTTCTGAAAATGGTGCAGCATCAAATGGTTTTAATAGTGGATTGTTCATTGTTGTAATGATAATTTCTTCTTATTTTTTTATTATATGTCCTTATATCGGAAAAAATAGTCTTTTGTCGAAAAACACTTCCAGGTTATGGGCGTTTTTAAGTAAACTAAATTTTATACCAATAGATTTGATTAGGTTTATTAGTATGGTCTAGTATTAAGAATAGAAGGTTATTTTTATTTGGGGTATGAATATAAATAATTATTCTAATGCAAAGACCAAATATATCGAAAGAGCTGCATTTTTGTGGCTCTTTTGTCTTCTATTTTTTGCCAAAAAACAGGTTTTTAGGCAAAAATCCTGATTTTCTGTCTGTTTTTTCGATCAAAAAGTCTTTAAAAAACACTCAATTATTGCTCTTTATCGATTATATTCGTATTTCATCGAAAATTATGAATATTTTAGCATTACTTTTATTGTGTAATTAAAGTAAGGTTTTACCTTTGTTGTAGGTTTTAAGAGTAATGGTCTTACGATGAATTTTTTGTGTAATATATTTAAGTTGGTTAATAAATATTGTTATATTCTTTTGTAAGGCCTGATATTCAAAAGAGTCACTGAAAAGTGACTCTTTTTTTTGTTATTTTTTTATCTGCTTAGCTCCTTCAATTACTTTTTGCTTTAATCCTTCTTTATAGATTAAGATTTTATCTAAAACACATTTATCATTTGAGCCTATAATTTGTGCTGCCAAAATACCTGCATTTAGAGCTCCGTCTAGAGCTACAGTAGCTACAGGAACTCCACCAGGCATTTGTAAAATAGATAGAACAGAATCCCACCCATCGATAGAGTTACGTGACTTAACAGGAACACCAATCACTGGTAAAGGAGATAATGAAGCCACCATCCCAGGAAGATGGGCAGCACCACCCGCACCGGCTATGATAACTTGTATGCCTCTCGTATGAGCATTTTTGGCATAGTCAAATAATTTTTCTGGAGTACGATGTGCCGAAACAATATCTACTTCGACTTCGATATCAAAACCTTGTAATACTTCGATAGCCTTTTCCATTACTGGCATATCACTAGTACTACCCATTATTATTCCCACCTTGCTCATTATATTGTTTGTTATTGTTAGTGTTTGTTTGTTAAAAGTTATTAGTTATAATAAGGTATGAAGGTATATAAAATAAGTTTCTAAACCTTTATTAGCTAATTACTTGTATTGTGTTTTTTACTTTTTCGGCTATTTTTCTAGCCTCGTCGATGTCTTCATGAATTATGGTAACATGCCCCATTTTTCTATAAGGCCGTGTTTGTTTTTTACCATAAATATGAGGAGTAACGCCCTTCATTTTCATGATTTCTTCTATGTTTTTATAGATAACATCTCCTGTATATCCTTCTTTGCCTACCAGGTTCACCATGATACCACCTACTTTACTTTCTGTAGCTCCCAGAGGTAAATCCAAAATGGCTCTTATGTGTTGCTCAAATTGATTAGTATAACTGGCCTCTATACTATAATGCCCGCTGTTATGTGGTCTTGGTGCAACTTCATTTACAAGGATATTATCATCTTGTGTTTGAAACATTTCTACAGCCAGTACCCCTACATGTTCAAAGGCTTTAGATACTTTTTCTGCAATTTTTATTGCTTTTTGAGCAATTTTAGCATCGATTCTTGCGGGGCAAATCACATATTCTACCTGATTGGCTTCTGGATGAAACTCCATTTCTACCACAGGATAAGTTTTGATTTCTCCACTCGGGTTACGAACAACAATTACAGCTAATTCATTTTTAAAATCAATTAGATGCTCTGCAATGCATTCTGTGTCAGGAAGTTTTGCTAAGTCGGCTCCAGATCTAACAATCGAAACACCTTTGCCATCATATCCTCCCTGCGTACTTTTCCAGACAAATGGAAGTTTGATTCTATTATTGGTAATTCCTTCGGTAAGGTGTGCCTTATTAGAAAATCGGGTAAACTCTGCAGTAGGGATTTTGTTTTCTTCGTAGAAAAGCTTTTGTTTCCCTTTATTTTGTATTTTCTCCAGAGTTTTTGAACTTGGATAGACTTTCTTACCTTCTTTCTCTAGCTGAACTAAAGCTTTTAGATTTACGGTTTCAATTTCAAAAGTAAGTACATCTACCTTTTTTCCAAAATTATAAACAGTGTCATAATCCATCAAATTACCTTGTTGGAAATGATCACATGCAATTTTGCAAGGAGCATCTTGACTTGGGTCGAGGACATATGTTTGGATGTCATATTTTCGGGTATCATAGAGTATCATCTTGCCTAATTGACCTCCTCCTAATATTCCTAACTTAAAGTTTGACGAGAAAAAATTTGTCATTTTCGGGGTTTCAAATTTATCATAAAATGCAAAAATAATTTTTTCAGAAGGAATAACCACAATAATGTAAGGTAAATGCAATAAGTAAACTATAAGAAAGCTTATTTGATAGGTATGTTTTTTATATGTTGATGATTAAATCTATACCAATCTAGAGCTATATATGATTTATATAACAACCATTTTAGCCTGTCTGGAGTCGTAGGAAGGTTGATGCCGTAATTCTTAGCTATGCTCATTTCTAATCACTATCTTTGCGGCTTTAAATTAAAAAATCAAACCAGAACAAGTATAAAATAGAATGGTAAAGCTGCACGACTTACAGTTTATTCCTTTTATTAACGAGGAAGAAATAGAGACTGCGATAGATAAAGTATCTGATAGATTAAATAAAGATCTGGCTGATAAAAACCCTTTGTTTATAGGAGTGTTAAATGGTGCTTTTATGTTTGCTTCAGAGGTTTTGAAACGGTTTGATCATGATTGCGAAATTAGTTTTGTGAAATTAGCTTCGTATGAAGGAACAGAAACTACACACAAGGTTAAAGAGTTAGTTGGATTAGGGGAAGAGATTTCAGGAAGAACAGTAGTGATCTTAGAAGATATTGTAGATACTGGTAATACAATCGAAGTGCTAACAGAGATGTTAGTAGAAAAAGGGTGCTTAACATACAAAATTGCTACTCTATTTTATAAACCCGAGGCATATACCAAAGAAATTAATATAAATTATATTGGGATAGAGATCCCAAACCGATTTATTGTAGGATACGGACTTGATTATAATGGATTAGGACGTAATCTTACAGAAGTTTATCAATTAAAACCAAACAACATGACAAATTTGGTGTTATTCGGACCTCCAGGAGCGGGAAAAGGAACACAGGCAGAAGTTTTAAAACAAAAATATAATCTGGTACATATCTCTACAGGAGATGTGTTTAGATACAACATAAAAAATGCAACAGAGCTAGGTACTTTGGCAAAATCATATATTGATAAAGGCCAATTGGTACCTGATGAGGTTACAATTAATATGCTTAATGCCGAAGTAGATAAAAATCCAGAGGCTAAAGGCTTTATTTTTGATGGATTTCCAAGAACCGAGGCCCAAGCAGATTCACTAGCCAACTTGCTAGAGTCAAAAGACACAATGGTTAGTGCAATGGTAGCTCTAGAGGTAGATGATGAGGTATTGGTACAACGATTACTCGAAAGAGGAAAAACATCAGGGCGACCCGATGATGCGGATGAAAAAGTGATACGTAATCGTATTAAAGTATATTATGACGAAACAGCCATTTTAAAGAATTACTACCAAAAACAAGATAAGTATTTTGGAGTAGATGGAGTAGGTGGTATTGATGAGATTACAGAGAGATTGAGTAGCGTGATAGACAAACTTTAGTCTGTGAAAGCAGAATCTAATCCAGGGTAGTAAACGTAAAATTGAAATGTTCCTGATTTTTATTAGGGTGATATAGGAAACGAATTATGACAGAAGGGAATTTTGTAGATTATGTAAAATTACATATAACTTCCGGGAACGGAGGGAAAGGATCTGTACACTTACATCGTGAGAAATACATTACCAAAGGAGGCCCCGATGGTGGTGATGGTGGTCGTGGAGGTCATATTGTTATTCGCGCAAACCCTAATATGTGGACACTACATCATCTTAAATTTAAACGTCATTTAAGAGCTGATCACGGAGGGCATGGTAGTAAAAGCAGGAGTACTGGGGCTGATGGAGAAGATGTTTATGTAGATGTACCTCTAGGAACAGTGATTCGGGATAGCGAGACCCAAAATATTATTAAAGAAATTACCGAAATAGGACAGGAATATATTGCTGCCGAAGGCGGTATGGGAGGTAGAGGTAACTGGCATTTTAAAAGCCCAACAAACCAAACACCTCGCTATGCTCAACCCGGCGTAGAAGGGCAAGAACATGATATTACTCTAGAACTCAAAGTACTGGCAGATGTAGGATTGGTAGGATTTCCTAATGCAGGAAAATCTACTTTGCTATCGGTTATTACTGCAGCAAAACCGAAAATTGCCGATTATGAGTTTACTACACTTAAACCAAACCTTGGTATTGTAGAGTATAGAGATTTTCAAACCTTTGTGATGGCTGATATCCCTGGTATTATTGAAGGAGCAGCAGAAGGTAAAGGTATAGGACATCGTTTTTTACGTCATATCGAACGTAATTCTACCTTGTTGTTTTTGGTTCCGGCAGATGCCCCTGATATCGAAGCACAATATGAAATTCTTTTGGATGAACTAAGACGTTACAACCCTGATTTATTAGATAAAGAACGACTTATAGCAATATCAAAATCTGATATGCTGGATGAGGAACTAAAAAAAGAAATGAAGGTTGAGTTAGATCAACAACTTAGCGTTCCTTATTTGTTTATTTCTTCGGTAGCACAACAAGGATTGCAGGAGCTAAAGGATAAACTTTGGCAAATGTTGAATGATTAAAACTTTGATTTCTTAAATTAGAGTGTGTTTCGTATTCGCAAAAAAAGAATTACTGTTTTGTCGTATGAAAAATGGTATTTCATTTATAAAATATTGCTTTTCTCTATACTATAGCAACTAAAAATCAAATTACAGATACGTTTTGATTAAGCTACGATTGGTTTGTTTTGTAGCGTATCAACTCTGCTTCATTATTAAAATTACGCATTAACTTTTTTAGCGTAGCCCTCTTTCATTTTTGCTATACTTGTTATTATTCTAATAAAAAAGCACTCATAATTCTTCAATTTCCTTTTCTGAAAAGTGAAAACCAAAAGAATGAACATTCTAGGGTTTCTCATTGCATTGTTATATGCAGCTATAATACCATTCAATAAAAAAGCTAAAAAGATTCGTTGTTAATTTTCAAATATCAAATAATGCATATCGAATATCACTAAAAGTAACGCGGATATGAAGTAATGCTTTTTTTGTTTTGACCGATATCTATATTTGAGCACGTAAAAAATTGCTTTAATAAGTATGAATAAATCTAAGAATATCCTCATTGTCATTTTAGTATTGTTTTCTGTAAAGACAAACGCTCAAAAAATCCCTGATGGACTCTATTTTGTAAGCGGAAATGAAATAAACCAAATCACTATTCTTAATAGAAGAGATGGAAGTATAAAAGCAACATTCGACACGTATCGAGGGGCTTTAGAGATGGCTTTTTCATCACTAAAAAATTTGCCAGGTAGTTATGAAAGTGTTAATACTAAAGAAAATCATGTTCTGACAAAAAGAAATAATCTTTTAACACTTCTGGTATTGGGAGACATGAACCTAATTGTGAAAAAGGAAGTTTTGGCAATTAGTAAAAAAGAACTAAAAGCTGCAAAAAAGCAATTAGGTATTAAATCCGAATTATCTAATGAATTAGGAAGCCTCTGGGGAAAGAAAAAAAAGAAGGAAGAAGAAAAAAAGGGACCCCTTGAATATTTTGTGAAAGAAGCAACTTCAGATTTTCATCAAAAAAATGTAGGGAAAATAATTTTCTTCTCTAAAGAGCCTACCGTTGGTAAAGAAGATATCTCAACAATCAAAACAGATTTTAAAATTGGAGATGAAATTTGGGGAGTAGCTTACTTTTCTACAGTAATGAAAGAAAGCTATTATTTGAAACAACTAAGTAATCATTTTCAAGATAATTTTGGACGAAATCACTATTGGATAACTATCGGGATGGATAAAATGGAAAAAGACCTGTTGCCAAAAGAAAATGAAATAGTAAATCAGTGTACTGTGAAAAGTCTGAAAAAAGCAGATTTAGAAAAAAATTATGTTGTGTTTCAAGTAGTTCCTTCTTCTTTAGCGAGTATGAAAATAGATAGAGATGGGGCTTCCTTTTTGCTAGGGAGAATGGGGGAGCGCTTAGATCCTTATAAGCATAATTTAAGGATTTCACTTACCGATGGGAAAATGGATCAAGAAGATGAACTCTATTTTGGTACGATTACCTATGACACAACAGAGGGCACCGAAGATTTAATAATGATGGCTAAAGAAATTGAAGAAGGAGCTTTAAAAGCAAAAAGAGCGCCTACTCCTGTAATGCGTAATGCAAATTTGGAAGCAGAAATGATGCAACAAATTGAGTTATGGGCAAATACTAAAGACTGGCCAGGAGTGAAATTTCATAAAGTTATGATCACATTAGATTGGCAAATCTTAAAAGATGATTATGGTAATATTAAAGGGAATTATGTAGAAGGAGATGTGTTGTATTCTGATAATGAGGGCTGTGGTTATAGAAATTTCGGATTTTTAAAAACCTATTTAGGTAATGGGCAATATGATGAAAACATCAAGCAACATACTATTGGTCATAGAGGAGAATTAAGTTGTGATAAAGTGAAATAGACAATACTCGTGTAGCTATATGAAAAAACGGCATGAACTGAAGCTATAGATGCTGATATAAAGACTGTTACTTAGCTGGTAAAAAAATAGTTATGAAAGAAGAATTAGTAAGAGAAGGAATCCAAAAAGAAGAAAAAGTAGGATACCTCAAATCAAAATTAAACTTGATGCAAGGAACACTTTACCTAACACCCAATAGACTTGTTTTAGATGCGCATAAGACAGGAGTTAGTGGGTTAGGTATTTTAGGCGCTTTATTAAAAAGACAGGTCGAAAAGAAAAGTTTTGGATTTAACCTTGAGTTTAAAGATATAGAGAAAATAACCCAAGGAAAACACGGCGTAACAAAAAATGTCCTAGAGGTTACAGATAAGCAAAATGAAACATATCGAATCATTGTGAAAAATTATGAAGAATGGGAAAATGAATTGAATCAAAAGCTGTAGTGTTTAGATCTGAATAACAAAAAAAGAGATTGCCAACATTACATTAAGATAAACGATTAAAGAACTGTAAGAAAATAAATATGGCAAAAAAGATTCAAATAATCACAGAGAAAACTCTTACCAAAAAAGCCTTAAAAGACTATCTGGATATGATGTTTTCTTCTTTTGGATATGAAGTGTATTTAAGTTCCTTGATAGGAGCAGACATTGTCATTAAAAAGAATAACTGGGTAGGTGCTTCTATTAAGTGGAAAACTAAATCTGGTAACAACTATTTAGTTATAAGTGGGTTTTCACCATCAACAATGGCAAGAATATTAGTTTCTGGGATTCTTCCTATCTTAATATTACTACCAAAATGGTTACGATTTGAAAAAGAAATAGAAAGCACAATTAAAGAGAATCAAGTAATTTTTAATACATGAATAATAGCCAGATGGTTTACAAATTAAACATAAAAGAAGTAAGTGCAGCAAAAGAAGAAATCAAAGAATTTGTTTCTGGATTAGCAGCTAAGTTAAATAATGATTTTGGAAACGAATATATAGTTTCTTTAGGGAAAGATACCGAAATAGAAGATGATTGGAGTTATGATATAAAAATAAGAAAAGGAAATAAAATCGGAGCTTCTTTGTCTTTAAATTGGAAGAAGCAACATTTTAGTGACCTAAATATAGAGGTTTCAGAATCTACAAAGATTGGTAGTTTCTTAATGTATGGCATAGTCTTTCCTTTTATGTTTGTGGGGGCTTATATGGGAGCTAATCGTATAGCGCCATTAGACTTTTTACCAGGCTATAAATTGGCAGGAGCTTTGGGAGGTGTTATAGCTTTTGTTCCAGGAATGATTTTGATGACTCTTATTAAATCAATTATACTAAAAAAACATAAAGAAGAAAATGAAAGCCTTAGGGAAAAAGCGCTAAGCGCAACAGGTAATACATTTCAGAAAGTTTAATATGAAAACAATTATAAAAATTTTTCTTGGGTTTGTCGTTTTTTTGATCTTATGTGGGGGTATTCTTGGTATTATAGAAAATGAATATGATGGAGCCAGACAATATTTTAGAATGTTTAATACTAGTGAAGAACAAAAGTCAGTCACTTTTGAGATGATTTATGAAAATGGTACACCAAGTAATGTTTGGGCAATAAATGAAATAATTGATTCTGAAAATGTTGTAAATACAAAACTCCTTCCGGGTACTTATTTGGTAAAAGTATGGGATCATGAAGATGTGCTGGAAAACGAATTTGAGTTTTCATTTAGTCTACCTAATCCAGAAGAATCAAACTATAATTATTACAGATTTGATCTAGCTATGAACAAGGATTTTAGAGTTGTAGATATGGCAGCAGTTTATGAAGGGAACTCGTTGGTAAATACGATGTCTAAAGCAGTAGGAACATATCAAGATGATATTTTGGTAGTAGAAACTTATAAAGGAGATCGACCTTTTTTAATTTCAGAAACTTATACAGATCGTACATTCATTGATGTATATGAAGATATGCCTAGCCGAATTAGATACGGAGAATTGATTTATAGATTAGAAGCTGTAGATGTCGATAGCGCAACTAAGGAAATAATAAAATAGCTATGAGTAGGGAAGTAATCATTAGAAGACCCAAAAATAAGAAGAATAAAAAGTGAATTGTATCGAATTATGTTGTTTTGATGTAATTCGATACAATTCACTTTTTATTCAATAACATACCCAATTTCGAGATGTTTTTCTTTGATCAGACTAAGTCCAAAATAAGTTACTATAGGATATATCCCCTAGATCAATATTCATCCTTAAAAAGAGCTTGATATAAAATAATAATTAATTATTCTTGAGAAGGTATTGGAGTCATTAAAGTAGCTCTTCCTATTCTATTCCATACATTAATACAGCAAATTGCCATGATAATATCTGCTACTTTTTCTTCACCAAAAAGATGAATGGCTTTTTGATATAATTCGTTATTTAATCCATTTACAGAAATATGGGTTACCTCTTCTGTTATTTCGAGGATGATTTGTTCTTCTTCTGTGAAATAAGGGGATTCTCTCCAAAAAGGTAAGGCATGTATACGATATTGTTTTTCCCCTAGATTAACAGCTTCCTGAATATGCATTTGCACACAATAAGCACAACCGTTAATTTGTGATGCTCTAATTTCTATCAATAAAAATTCTAAATCAGTTAATGAGCTTTTTTTGATATCATTATAAAGCGCAAAAATGGGCTTGTAAGCGTTTGGGTTAACCTCACTAATATTGATTCTATCTGTTTCCATGTCTTTGATTTTAATTACTTAAGACAAAATTCAATATATAAGATGACTAAAAAAATAATCTAGATTAAGAAATTCATTACGAATATGATTAAAAAACGAATACTAGAAGAAACGCTACGGATAATAAGTTAACGTTCATAATTTGGTCATCCCTACTACCTTTATAGAGTAATCATATGGTATTATTCTTTGCTTTTTAAAATTTGTTGAATAATGAATTTAGTATTTTGTTAAGATTTATTTAACCGAAGTTTACCAAAGAAAAACATTTCTATACCGTTCCTATACAAACAAAAAAACGAAAAATTCTTACAATGAAAATTAGAAATGTATTACCTGTTTTTACCTTATCAGGGTTGTTGTTAATTACCGCTTGTAGCGAAACGAAGAATGATAGGACTACGCAAGAAGAAAACGATAAATTGATAGCACAGAATGTGGCATCATCGGAAACGATTAAGGAAAAACTACCTACTATACTTGAATTTGCCTCTATGGATAAGGGGTTTTCTACACTCACATCTGCAATTAAAGTGACCGAATTAGCAAAATCGTTAGAGGATAAAGGTTCGTTTACCATATTTGCCCCAGTAAATTTAGCTTTTGATAAATTAAACCCTACTACTGTAGAAAAGCTATTGAAACAAGAAAATAAAGAGCAACTAAAGACTATTTTAAGTTGTCATATCATACCTAGTGTAATTACAAAAGAGGATATTGTTATTGCGATTAATGAGGGTAATGGAAGTGTAAAGTTAAAAACAATAGGAGGAGCATTATTGACTGCAACAATGAAAGGAGATAGAGTTTTTCTTATAGATCAAATGGGTAATGGAGGTCATTTAGTAACTACAGATGTTAAAGCATCTAATGGACTTATTCATACTATAGATGCGGTA
Organism: Aquimarina macrocephali JAMB N27; assembly: GCF_000520995.1. Classification (GTDB taxonomy): domain Bacteria; phylum Bacteroidota; class Bacteroidia; order Flavobacteriales; family Flavobacteriaceae; genus Aquimarina; species Aquimarina macrocephali. The sequence goes on from NZ_JACA01000044.1 coordinate 73,879, forward strand.
ATGATGCCTAAGAAATAGATCATATCTTTATAATATTCTCAGACCTGTTGGTTTAAAACCAAGCAGGTCTTTTTTTTTATCTATCTGGATTGATTTTTATGCATGTTAAGTAACCCAAAATCAAAAGGAGTCCATAAACATGCTTTTATGTCACTTTGTTTTAATCCGGTATTTACCCAGGTATTACAGGTGTTAAAGCACGTATAATTTCCTGTAGCTTCATAAAAATCATCGTTTTTATAATATCCTAACCCAGGTAATACTATCTTTTTATTTTCACCATTTAATCTAAAAGTAGCAGATATATATTGGTTTATCTTTCTAAGTTGTTTTTGATTGACTTTTAGAGCTATCCAGCCCTCCTGCATAGAAGAATGTCTGGTAACATGTAATAAGGTTGGAGTATTAAGAAATAAAGCTTGAAATCCATTAACAAAAGTAAGATCAGCCCATAATGGAGTTTCGACATAAAAGTTTTTGTCGCCCCAGCCAAATGAGAAATATTGCACCTGAGGAGTATTCAACTGGTCATCTAAAACAATAGTGTTTAAATCATTTTTGGCAATGATAATTTCTAAATGAACACCATTAGAACTTAAATAGACGGTGTGATTCTTTTCTTCGTTGTCTTTTTTTCCGTTTACCGGAATATAGGTTAATACCAGAGATACTATGAGATATAGTGTTGGAAGTATTAAAATAACCCCAATGTATTTCAGTATCTTTTTGATTAACCTCATATGATAAAGTATAAATATTAGTTAGCCCTCATTTAGAATACCGAATCATGCTCGGTATTCTAAATGAGGGCTAAAATAATTAAAAGAAATTTATTATTCTATTTGATGGTTACTCTAATTCCTTCAGAATGACTAGAGAACTCTGGTGCATACATACTCTGTATAGTAGTAATACCATTAGAAAAATCTCCTTTGTTATTGACACGAAGATCATATTCAAAAACATATACTCCTTTGGGTAAATAATCAAAGAAAAAGTTAGTAGAAGCATCTTTAGTACTTTCGTAATAGCCTAAACCATCTTGCCATTTATATTGTGAGATTACATTGATTGGTTCCAGGCCAGATGCACGCATATCTTTCATGTGAACAAACTCCATTGCGCGATCAGATCTCAATTCGATACGCACTCTTATCAGATCACCTAATTCTAGTTTGGTTTTTGAAGTAATTTCTGTAATTTCTTCACCGGTATCTGTATTCTTTTTTAAGAACAATTTTTTCTTTAAGGATAGTGGTGTTTTTGCCGAAGTAATTTTGTCTAACTCTTCAAAATATTGCCAGTATAAAGCTCCCCAGGCAATACCTTTTCCTTTTTTAGAGATTTTGGCAGTTGCCATATTAGGTTTTATTTCATTACCATTCCAGGAGGTTTTAAAATACCCTGTTCCAGCTTCGACCTTTACATCTTCCATTTTACCTGGATCGATTTTTTGATCTCCCAATACAATGTCTACCATATCCGTTACCGATAGCCAATCACTGCCTTGCAATAATAATGCATATACGGCATCAGAAGTGGCTTTGGTAGTTTTCCAACGATTGGTCTGTTTGTTTTTAAGTAACCAGATTTTTAGATTATCAACAATTTCAGTTCGTTTTGGTTCTGCTTCTACTTCAGAAAAGACTTCAATCATTAGAGATTGAGTTTCGATTGGAGCCTGATACCAGAACCAACTTGCTGTATTTGATTTCCAATACATCCCTAATTCTTCACTAGATACACTTTTTTCATCTAGTGATCTTATGATTTTGTTAGCTGTTGTGCTATCATCATTTCTGTGTGTTATTAAGGCTAGCATTCCTTGTGCATATAGGCTTTGACTTAACCAATATTTTTTAGATTGTCCCAGGTAGTAGTTCCAGGCCTCGTTAGTATTTTTTGGCCTTTTGATATTTGTGAAGAAACTACGCATATACAAATAATGAATCTGAGTATAGCTTAAATGGTTTTTATTGATGTCAATCTTATGTTTCTCACAATATCGCTTAAGCTCCTTGTATTCTTTTACAAATTCTGCATCAAGAAAACGAACTGCATTTTGTAGCATATTTGCGGTATCTCCATCATACTTCGTAACCCCTAGTTTTTTTAGATGTCCGAACCCTGTGGTAATATGTTGTGTGATGAACCTATTTTCTCGCCCTCCCTGAAACCACGGGAATCCACCAGAACCATACTGCATTTGTTTTAATTTGTTTAATGCCGATTGTAGTTCATTATTCATCTTATTAAGATCAAACAGCAAAGCGATTCGTTTCTTTTGTTCTGTTTCGCTTTGTGCATCACGTAACCAAGGCGTTTCTTGAATCATCAGAGATTTTAATTCCTGGTTTTTTTCAAGATTACTTAGTAGTGCATCACTGGATTTCCATTGGTTAAATACTTCCTGGATTCTGGGATTAGAGTTAGCAATATGGCTAGCTAAAGTATTTGCATAATATCTAGAGAACGTTTGTTCTGCGCACTCATAAGGATATTCCATAAGGTAGGGTAGTGCCTGTACAGCATACCAAGCCGGGTTAGAGGTCATCTCCAGAGTAAGCTTATGGTGTTTTAGTGTACTGGAGGTGTTATCCTTTAATTTGTCTAGCGTAAATGTTTTTGTTTGGTCAGAACGAATCCACATAGGTAGTGTCTCGGTAACTAGCATTCGATTACTTAATACCGGAAGCACATTTTGTTCTCCATCAGAAAAATCTCCTGCTTTGGCTATAATTTTATATTGTACAGTCTGTACATCATCAGGAATCTGAAGCTCCCAGGATACATTAGTGTTTCCTTTGGCTTTTACCATAAAATCTTGACGAGCATTATTATTTTGAAGCTTTGTATCTATCACTTTATTGGTTAAAGCATCAAATAGTTGTAACTCTACAATACCATTAAGATCTTTGGTAGCAAGATTTGATATTTTAGAACTTAATATAATTCTATCACCTTCTCTTAAGAACCTGGGTGGATTAGGAAGAATCATCAACTCTTTTTGAGTTACTGTTTCTAAAGTTGTTGTTGCTGCATTTAAACCTTTGGTATGTGATAGTAGCTGTAATTTCCATTTTGTTAATGCTTCGGGAGCAGTAAAATTGAAACTTACATTGCCGTCTGCATCAGTGGTTAACTGCGGAAAGAAAAAAGCAGTTTCCTGTAGGTTTTTCCGAATTTTAACACCTTCCAGAGATTGCTGTTCTTGCGGTTTATTTGCTTTACTTTCCTTTTTGTCTTTCTCTGCAACGTCACCGGCAACTCCGGCAACCCCATCATCATTAAATTCTGCTTCTTCCATTGCAACTTCATTAGAAACGGCAGATTTGGCGGCAGATCTTTTCATCATCGGAGCGGGAGCTCCGCTTTCCATAATGTCATAATTTTTATTTCGACCTCCAAAATATTGTTGCCCAAAATATAGACCATACCAATTTAATTGATCATACCCTTGACTGCTATAATGATACGATGGGTTGTTATGGTTTTGTAATCTAAATGTGAGTACTCCAAAACTCTGTGTAGCATGTCTTTTACTTTGTGTATAATATGTAGGACGATTGATAGGATCAAAATACCATTGATGAGGTCTAAACTGATCTAAAGAAGCATCATACATACTAGCCAATAGTTCTGCACTAACCTTATCTCCTTTAGGACCTTTGATTGTAAAACTCCAGGTTTCCTGTTGACCAGGAAGTAATTTGTCTCTAAAAGTTTTGGTTTCTATACTAAGCTCTGTAGGCTCATAAGGAACAGGAATTATCATTGCTCCACTCTGATAACCGTTGTAGTTTAGGTAGCTATATCCGATTGAAAACCCTCCCAGATCCTCTTTTGTAACCGGGATTTTGATAGTTTTACTATTTTTTGAGAGTTTAATAAGTTTTGTCTCAATAATTTTATGATTCTTCTCAATATCTACTGTGATTGTTATGTCTTCTGAAGCAGAACTAAACTTTATAATCGCTTCGTCTCCAATTTTGTAAGTCGATTTATTTGTTGTGATTTCAAACAATTGCTGATCACTAATATTTTTATCTTCCTGACTATATAGTGTGATATATTGTATGTCCTTTACGTCCTGGCCAAATCGATCTTTGGTATTTAATTCAATAACATATTTACCCGATTCCCATTTTTTGATAGTGCCTAAAGAAAGTTGTTGTGTTCCTACTTCATTTTCTTTTGTCGATGCAGTATTAAAAGGTTTATCTAGTACTATATTTCCTTTATCCCATTTTCGATAATCATGTTCATTTTTAAAAGCATCATGAGGAAATAGTGCTGCGAATTTTTCTTCTTTGAAACCTTCATAATCAGGTGCTTTCCATGGTCGAATTCGCATAGGTTTTTTAGGAGCTTTCAGCTTGTATACCTTAACCGTTCCTGCTGCTGCAACAGATTCATTATTTAAATTTATAGTTGTTATAGTAAATGTGTTGTCTTTTTGTGTTTTATCAATCTTATCTTTGATTGCAATATCTGCGGTTAACGCATGATATCCTACATTAACTATCGTTGTGCTACTGCGTGTTTCTCCATTAATATCAATTACATCTGCCGTAACCTCGTAATTAAAGATTGGTAAATCCTCTTTAGATACTCCAAGGTCGGGGAGTGCCTTAAAACTAATGTTGTACTCCCCTTTTTCATCGGTTATGGTCTCTCCATGGGTAATTTCCTGAGGTTCTACTGTGTATCTTGGATACCAATAGCACCAACGGGGATATTGCACTTTACGGTGTACTCTATACACTACTTTGGCATCAGTAATTGCACTACCGGCATATGCCGTTGCAACTCCGGTTAGTTTTATTTCATCATTAACTTTATAGGTCTCTGTAACCGGATTAAATTTAGTCTCAAACTTAGGTCGTTTATACTCTTCAACAGAAAATGAAGTATTATTATAATTATTAGTTTGTATGGTATACACCCCAGTAAGTCCAGAAGCAGGGACAATAAACTCACCGCTATAAGATCCGTAATCATTAGTTGTAAATTGTAAAGTTTTTACATCTTGCCCGTTTACATCTTTTAGTGTAACAAAAGTGGGTTGATTAGATACTACTTTAAATTCTTCTTTGCCATCAGAAGACATCATAATCCCTTTAAAATATACAGTTTGTCCAGGTCTGTAAATACTACGATCTGTAAAAAGAAAAGTAGTAGTATTGGTTTTGGTACTATAATCTGGTTTATAAGATTGATTTAGATAGTACCCCTCAAATCTGGCAGCATCTTTCTCATACGAAACAGTAATGTTAACATCATAGTGATATGTGTTTACTGTTAAATATGCCTGGCCTTTTGCATCGGTAATTAGTGTTTTATCTAATTTGTTACCGTATCCTCTTTGATTACTTGTTTTCAAATGTATTTTAGCATTGGCAATAGGCGCTCCATTATTACGATTTAAAACCTGAAAAATTGATTTTTGCGGTGTCCTGTTTTCTGATAATGCCAAATTGCTAACTTGGGTGTTTCCATAAGAAAACAAGCTTTTTTGAGAAAGATCTTTTGATATAGTTGCTAAAATAAGATATGAGTCTTGCTCTAGTTCTGGTAATAATACTTCGGTAGTATGTGTTTGATAGTCATGTTCATCGCAAATTTCTGCTTCCCATGTTTTAGTTACCTTTAAGGAACTCAAGAATTTGATCTGATCTTCAGTTTTGTATAACTTATTTAAGTCTTTTAGTTGCTTAGGAGTAATTTTAAAAGCATTAAAATAAAGCTTATTAAGGTTTTTATATGTGATTAGTAATCTACCAGGTTTCTGTATAGGAACATATTTTTCGGTTTTGATGCTTAATTCGGTATGAAGTATCTGACTTTTTAATGCTTTACATTGATTGGCTCCTCTCGAATCAGGGAACTTCTTAATTGTAGCATCACATATTTCTAAGGCTTCTTTTAATTTCCAGCGATGCGTATCGTTTTCTCCTGGAATATAAGTAGAAGCATATTCTTTATATAAATTCGCAATTTCATAATCATATAAAGCTGAAGCATTATGGGTGGCAAATTTCTTTTTTTCTGATCGTAAACATTCGAGTAAAACGGTTTTTTTATCACCAAAAACAGCATTTTCTGATACAAATTTTATGCGTTCTATATTTACTTCGGTCAAAGCATCTGGAGCTTTATCTCTTGCATGAAATTTTATTAAATCCTGAAATAGTTTTAAAGCATTAAACTGTAATGATAATGAGTCTTTAGTTTCTATTTTTAAAGATGAAAAAACAGTGTGTTCCTGTAGGTATTTCTTGTCATTTATAGTAAAAGCATATGAAGGTTTGGTAATATTCGTTTCAGAAGTCTTATAAAAATCTAAAGCATTATGAGTTAAAAAATCATACAGTGTAGGACGATATTTTTTAGAATCACTACGAGTGTCTAAGATTTGATCAAATGCATTAAGATTTGTTTGCTGGGCTAAAACCCCATTTTTAAGAGATTTTTGATAATAAAGATGCGTTTCTGCAAATAATGTTTCTAGGTCCCAGGTTCTAAAATCTTCGACATCAACTTTTTCTGAAGTTTGAGTTCTATTATAAAACTTCCATCGATTTTGTTGAAAATACTGCCAGTATAAATTGGCAAGAATGCTTTCCAGAATGTTTCTTTTTGGAAATTTGCTATTATCAATCTCACTTTTTAAGTTTTTGATAATGGTAAGTTGCGCATTTTCTTCTAGAGTAAGCATATACTTCGCCTTGTGAAGTAACGCTTTGATTACCTGGTTGTCATTATTTTCTTTTTTGGCTTTACCATATATAGTTTCAACTACTTCCAAAGCAGATTTTGGTAACCCTTCCTGGTTAAAAGCTTCAACTTTTTTCCAATCACTTTGATAGTCATTTTGACCTTTCATAATATACAGGTTTGATATACAGATTATAATAAGGATGATATGCTTTTTCATCATATATATTTTAGGTTGTGAAATAAACGTAAAGAAATGCTGTATTATTTTATATGATAACGCTTCATAATTCATAAATAACATCATAAAACTACGTATTTGAAATGAGCCAAGATAATTTTGTTGCTATAAATCAAAATTTCTGCCACATTTTATTTGAAGACTAAGTAAGGCTTAAAAATGGATAGATAAAATGATAAATGAGGGAAGTCTCTGTTTTGTTTAGGAAACCTTATGATCTAATGAGGAAAATAATAAGAACCGAAATTATTTTTCATTACCTCATTATTTTATTAGCTAATTGTTAATTGTATCTTTACTCTCTTATTTAAGAGTTTACTATGCGTGTACATTTTATAGCTATTGGAGGTAGTGCGATGCATAACCTTGCCATAGCATTACATCAAAAAGGATATCAAATAACAGGAAGTGACGATACTATTTTTGAACCTTCAAAATCAAGATTAGAGCGGTATGAATTATTACCAAATGAATTTGGTTGGTTTCCAGAAAAAATCACTTCTGATCTTGATGCAATTATTTTGGGGATGCATGCCAAAAAAGATAATGAAGAACTTCTTAAGGCTCAGGAATTAGGGTTGAAAATATATTCATATCCAGAATTTTTGTATGAACAGTCCAAAAATAAGACCCGTGTAGTAATAGGAGGGTCACATGGTAAAACAACGATTACCTCTATGATTTTGCATGTATTGCATTATCATGATAAAGAGGTGGATTATATGGTAGGAGCGCAGTTAGAAGGTTTTGATACTATGGTACACCTCACAGAAGAAAATGATTTTATCGTTTTAGAAGGAGATGAGTATTTGTCTTCACCGATTGATCGCAGGCCAAAATTTCATTTGTACCACCCCAATATTGCTTTAGTAAGTGGGATTGCCTGGGATCATATCAATGTATTTCCGACTTTTGATACTTATGTTGATCAGTTTAGAATTTTTATGAATTCTATTGTTAACGGAGGCGCATTGGTGTATAATGAAGAAGATCCTGAGGTAAAAAAATTAGCAGAATTAACAGAAAATCCTATTCGAAAATTTGAATATACCACCCCAGAGTATAGTGTAGAGGATGGAGAAACTTTATTAAATACTCCCGAAGGAGAGATGCCTATTGAAATATTTGGAGCACATAATCTAAATAATCTTGCCGGAGCAAAATGGATTTGCCAACATATGGGAATTGATGAGGATGATTTTTATGAGGCTATTGCTTCTTTTAAAGGAGCATCAAAACGATTAGAAAAAATTGCAGAGAGTGATAATGCTGTGGCATATAAAGATTTTGCTCATAGTCCATCTAAAGTAAGTGCAACTACAAAAGCAGTAAAAGAGCAATATCAAAATAGAAATGTGGTGGCTTGTCTCGAGTTACACACGTATAGTAGTCTGGATGCTTCTTTTTTAAAAGAGTATGAAGGAGCTTTAAACGCAGCCGATGAAGCGGTAGTGTTTTATTCTCCTCATGCAGTAAAAATAAAACAACTTAAAGAAGTCTCTGCTTCCCAAATCGCTGAAGCTTTTAATCGTAATGATTTGATTATTTATACTGATCCAGAGAGTTTTCAGCAATACTTAAAGCAGAAAGACTTAGCTAATTCAGCATTATTACTTATGAGTAGTGGTAATTATGGAGGATTAGACTTTGATGAAGTGAAACATTGGATTGAAAACTGAAAGTGTTTTTAATAGCCTCTAATTGTAAGTTTACTATACTTATTGGTTAGTTCGCAGCTTAAATACTTCAAAATACTCTTATATTAATGTTTAGAGACTTACGCATTAAATTGTTGAAGATGATGATCCAGATGTTTATATTGTAGTTGTCCCCATTGCTTATTAGTAAATTTTCCAAACATTGGATGAGGTTCCCATTCTTTTTTGTCTCTCTGGTTAGAGAATTTGGCTACAAGATGTAAAAGTTCTTCTTTTTCGGTTTCAAAATCTTTTTGTTCAACTACTTTTAATTTTGAATGCGTTGGTAGATTTTTTCTCCATGGTTTATCATTATACATAGATTTTTTGAAGAATAGCTTTGCAAATACATTAGGTTTAAGCTCGGGATGATCTTTTTTTAAAGCAATTTTTAATGGAAATTGACAATGATGAAACATTTGCGAAACATTCATTTTCCCCCAGATAGCAGTACTGGTAACAGATAGTTTGTTTATACGATTTTCTATTTCGTTTTGTGCAGTTGAATCGAGGAGAGATTTCATATCAAATTTTTTAGATGACGTATACTCAAAAATACCACTTTTATACCAAAAAAATAAAGGCTAATCATATGATTAGCCTTTATAGAATATTATATATATGTTTTTTTAACTTACCTCATCAAAGAAAAGACTTAGAAACCCATCTAGATCGTCATTATTTGCAATATCTTTTGGAGTTCCCAGATTGATCATTAGCGGTTGATCTTTAATTGTTCCTTTCAAAAAATATTGGAAAGTAGTGCCCATCTTAAATTTATATCCTTTTAGTTGAGCGCCAAAAGAAGTAAAAGTTACTTCTGTTTTTGAACTATTACTTTCTGCAAATGCCGTTATTGTAGCATCAAAAACTGCAGATAACATGTCATCACTATAATAATCCCATTTAATAGATGTTCCGTCACAAGCCTGCAATTCATATTGAGATTGAGCTTCACATCCTCTAGGGACTTGTATGTTATTTCCTACTAAACTAAGAAACGAAATCTTCTTATCCTGCCCATAAAAACTTATGGTCGCAAGAAGTAAAACGAAAGTAAAAATATTCTTCATAAATAGGTCAATTTGAAGGTGTTAAAATATTCATTTTTGGATTAAGGGTGTCCAAATATAGTAAAACTTTCATTTTCAAACAAATATATGTAGAAAAATAATGTTATTTGATCGTAAATGAAGTGTTAATATAGTGATATTAATTCGGTAATAAGTTGTTGTAATTGAGATAAATAGTTTATACTTACAGATAGGATTTATTAGCTATTTTTAATTGTTAAACTTATTATATGAGTGAATTAAATTCTTCATTTTCTATCAAGGAATGGAGTGAAGATGATCGTCCAAGAGAAAAATTAATCGCTAAAGGGAAAAATACGCTAACAGATGCAGAGCTGATCGCAATACTTATTAGCTCGGGCAATCGTGAAGAAAGTGCTGTTGCATTAAGTAAGCGTATTTTGTCTAGTGTAGATCATGAAATTAATGCGTTGGGAAAATTATCAGTGAAACAATTGATGAAATTTAAAGGAATTGGTGAGGCTAAGGCTATAACTATTGTTGCCGGTTTAGAATTAGGGCGAAGACGAAGAGATGAAAACGTACCCATAGTACCAAAAATTACGTGTAGCAAAGATGCTTTTCATCTTTTTCAACCTATCATGGGTGATCTGGAGCATGAAGAATTTTGGGTGCTGTTTTTGAATAATGCAAATAAAGTAATCCAGAAAAAGCAGATAAGTGTTGGGGGAAAGACAGGAACTCTGGTAGATGCTCGAATCGTTTTTAGATCTGCACTAGAATATGGAGCAACAGGAATAATACTGGGACATAATCACCCTAGTGGAGTATTGATGCCTAGTCAATCAGATAAAATGTTAACCCAGAAACTAAAACAGGCAGGAGTAACTTTGGATATCAATCTACTGGATCATCTTGTTATTACAGAAAAAAACTATTTTAGCTTTGCAGACGAATCCATATTATAAAAGTGAGACTTACGAAATTATAAATCATAAGTCATAATACAACAATATGCTATTAATTCACGTACAAAAAATTACCCCCAGAGTATCCTACACATTTAAACAAATATGTAAGCGAATATTAGGTTTTGATGTTGATCTGACATCTAAAATAGAGCCTTTTATCGCTCATGATGGACCTAAGCTTTCATACGGTAAACAACCATTGGGAAAGGAACTTTATTTTCAGAGTGTTGATTTACTTTTTGAACATGGACTAAATGATATAGATGTTCAGGTTTTTGATTGGGAAGAAACAAAATGTTTTTTTGATGTAAAGCATTCCGACTCTGCATTGCCTTTTGATATTTTTGCGGCTACTTTTTATCTCTTAACACGATATGAGGAATATTTGCCACATGTGAAAGATGATATGGGACGTTTTCCGGCTACAGAAAGTATTGGGTATATCCATGATTTTTTACAGGATCCGGTAGTAGATATATGGGCATATAAATTCAAAAAAGTTCTTTTAGATAAATACCCTAACCTCGAATTTCGAGAAAAGAAATTTACAATTATACCTGTTGTTTCTGTAGCTCAGACTTTTGTGTATAAAAACAAAGGAGTTTTACGATCTATAGGAGGAGGGATTCGTGATTTGTGGAAATTGCAATTTGATAAACTAACAGATAGGATAAAAGTATTAATTGGATTTAAAAAAGATCCATATGATGTATTTGATTTTATAATTCAACTTCAAAAAAAGAAAAAAAGAAAAGCTAAAGTGCTATTTGGATTAGGAGATTACTCTAAATATGAGAAAAATGTAGGTTATAATCGCCCAAAACACCATGCAATCATTAAGCATATTGCAGATTATATTGATGTAGGATTAAAGGTCTCATATGAAGCTATCTCTGATTTATCACTGTTGAAAAAGGAAAAGTTACGAATAGAGAATATTGTTAACAGAAGACTTCGATATTCACTTTGTTCTTTTTTCAAAATAAAATTACCAGAAGCATATCGCAATTTTATCGAATTAGAGATAGGAGAAGATTACTCTATGGGATATCCCAAGCAATCAGGTTTTAGGGCAGGAACTTGCACTCCGTTTATGTTCTATGATCTTGATTATGAGGTGCAAACTCCTTTGGTGGTACATTCATTTTGTTTTGCCAGTCAGGGCGATAGAGAAGATATTAATGACCTGATGTCTGCAAGAAAAGAAATCAGCGTATATATGGATAAAGTAAAAAAGGTAAATGGAATTTTTATTCCGGTTTTTTGTAATACATTGTTTAGTGATTTACAAAATGAACCTTTTTGGAAATCAATTTTAGAATTTATTTGGACAGCAGAAGATGAATAATACAATAAAACATATTTTTTTTGATCTAGACCATACTCTTTGGGATTTTGACAGGAACTCATCTTTAGCATTTAAGATGATTTTTGAAAAATTTGATGTTAATACCAAAATAGAAGATTTTCTGGCTATATATCAGCCAATTAATATGAAATATTGGAAATTATACAGAGAAGAGAAAGTAAGTAAAACACAACTCCGCAGAAGTAGGCTTACAGAAGCTTTTATGCATCTTGATATCGCATTTTCTTTAGAAGTTATAGATGCAATGTCTGATGATTATATTAATTTTTTACCACTTCATAACTATTTGATTGATGGAACCCAAGATTTATTAGAATATCTTAATCCAAAATATGATTTGCATATCATTACCAATGGTTTTAGAGAAGTACAAAACATGAAGCTGTCAAATTCTGGAATACTACATTATTTTAAAACAATAACGAATAGTGAAGAAGCAGGGGTTAAAAAACCCAATCCATTTATTTTTGAACAGGCAATACAAAAATCCGGCGCAAAACTCGATAGTAGTATGATGATAGGAGATAACTATGAAGCAGATATAATGGGAGCAGAGGCAGCAGGTTTAAGAACTATATGTTTTAATTACCATAAAGAAGAATTGCCGGCACATAATGTTCAAGTTTCTGAATTAAAGCAGATTAAAAAGTATCTTTAGTAAATAAATATCGCTCTAGTTTATAATTGCTATTATTCGTA
>NZ_JACA01000045.1 GCF_000520995.1 Aquimarina macrocephali JAMB N27
CAAATACCGTTTTTATACAGAACCGAAATAATTTTGCTTCCAAAACCAGGAAGAATACGATAACTATTCTCACGTCTAATGATATCAAGCATACCAATGCAGATGATGTCATGGGGTTTGCTCAAAACAATGATTTATTTTATTTGTCAGGAATAGATCAGGAAGAAACAATATTGGTATTATACCCAGATGCTTATAAGCCAGAAAACAGAGAAATTTTGTTCATAAAAGAAACTAATGAACATATTAAGATCTGGGATGGTGAAAAATTAACTAAAGAAGAAGCGTATCAGATTTCTGGGATAAAACGTATAGAATGGCTACACGATTTTGAAAAAATACTTCAATTAATGGCCTTCGAAGCAGATGGTTTTTATTTAGGACACAACGAGCACATAAAGCGAATTACATATAACAAACAAACACAACAGGATCGAATGATTAACTGGTGTAAAGAAAAATATCCTTTGCATCAGTATCATCGAGCCGCCAAAATTACAAGAGCTTTACGTCCTGTTAAATCAAATGAAGAGGTAACACTAATACAAAAAGCTGGAGATATTAGTATCGAAGGTTTTTATAGGGTGCTCAAAACAGTAAAACCAAACTGCAAAGAGTATGAATTAGAAGCAGAATTAACGTATGCACTCCTTAAAAATGGAGGAACAAGACATGCTTTTAAACCTATTGTAGCTTCAGGAAAAAATGCTTGTGCATTACATTATAATACCAATGATAATACTTGCCAGGATGGTGATATGATACTGCTGGATTTTGGAGTTTGCTATGGTAATTATAATAGTGATACAACACGTTGTATTCCTGTAAATGGTAAATTTTCAGATCGACAAAAAGAAGTATATTCTGCGGTTCTTTATTGTTTAAAAAAAGGAAGTAAGTTACTTAAGCCGGGAGTTATCCCAGCAGATTATGAAAAACAAATGGCCAGTTTAGTCGAAGAGCAACTTATCAAAATCGGATTACTTGATGCTTCTGAAATTGCTACTCAAAACCCGGATAAACCTTTGTATAAAAAGTATTTTATGCATGGTACAGCACATCATCTTGGATTAGATGTTCACGATGTAGGTTTGTACTCCAGGGCCTTAGAATCAGGGATGGTACTTACTTGCGAGCCCGGCATCTATATTCCTGAAGAAGGAATAGGTTGTCGCCTCGAGAATGATTACCTCATTACAGAAACCGGAAACATAAATCTCACACAAGCTATGCCTATAGAAATTGAAGAAATTGAAAAGTTGATGACGGTATAGTATTAATTACAAAATTATAAATTATGAATGCATTAGGAATAGGCGGTTCTACTATCGAAAAAGAATTAAATGCTATACAGCCAAAAGCTCATCTTGCCAAACCCATTCAAAAAGAAGAATTTCAAGCCAGAATACATAAAGCTTGTAATCTTATGAAAAAGCAGGAAATTCCTGTAGTATATCTGCATGCAGGAACAAATCTATTTTACTTTACAGGAATGCGATGGAATCCGAGTGAGCGAATGGTCGGAGCATTACTATTTCCTGATGGTGAAGTGCATTATATAGGTCCTAAGTTTGAAGAAGGAACTATTTTGGATTTCATGTCAATAAAAGGCCCTGTTCATTGCTGGGAAGAACATGAAAGTCCATATACCTTATTTGTGAATATCCTTAAAAAGAAAAATATTAGTGGTAAGGATGTGGCTATGGATGAAGCAACACCCTTTTTTATTATTGATGGAATCCTAAAAGAACAATCCATTTATCATCTGATTAATGCAAAACCGATTACAGCAGGTTGTAGAATGATAAAATCTGAAGCAGAAATTGCCATCATGCAAACTGCTATGGATATTACTATGGAAGTGCAAAAAGCTGCAGCAAGAATATTGAAACCTGGAATTAGTGCTAAAGAAGTTACTGGTTTTATTAATGAAGCTCATAAACGATACGGTATTCCTTCGGGATCATACTTTTGTATCGTATTATTTGGTGTAGATTCCTCTTTCCCCCATGGCGTAAAAACACCAAAAAACCTTGAGCAAAACGAAGTAGTACTTGTAGATACAGGATGTGTCTTGCATGATTATATTTCAGATATTACCCGAACATATGTGTATGGTGAAATCAATGAGTTACAGCGTAAGATATGGAATCTTGAGAAAGAAACTCAACTCTCTGCGTTTGCTGCTGCTCAATTAGGAAAACCATGTTCTGTAATAGATGATGCTTCAAGAAAAACATTAGAAGCCAAAGGTCTTGGTCCTGATTATAAATTACCGGGATTGCCTCACCGCACCGGCCACGGAATCGGATTAGATATCCATGAATGGCCATATATAGCGAGACATGAAGAGGCGATTCTTACATCTGGAATGTGTTTTAGTAATGAACCTATGATTTGCGTACCCGATGAGTTTGGTATTAGATTAGAAGATCATATCTATATGACCGACGAAGGACCAAAATGGTTTACGCAACCTGCGCATTCAATTGAAGATCCTTTTGGTTTATCTCTGTAAACAGATACAGGACAAACAAAACTATCCCAAAGTATTATCGATGATACTTTGGGATAGTTTTGTTTGTTACCTAAAAATGAATCCGTTTTTCATAGGATCATCGGGATCAATCATAAAAGTATGCATTCCTGTAATGTGCGCTGTTCCTTCAACCTGTGGTATTACCGCTTTATAGGGGCCGTACTCTTCTTCAGAAATAACAGAACCCTTAAATACAGAATCTGTGATACTTTCTATAGTCATCGTATCTCCATACTGTATTTCATTTCTCATTTTGTGTATTGCCATTCTACCAGAAACCCCTGATCCCGTAGGACACCGATCGACTTCTCCTTCAGCAAAAATGCATACATTTCTACTGTCAATATTTTCTTTTGTAGAATCTCCAATAAAAATGGTACCGTATAAAAAACTAAGATCTTCTTCGTAAGGATGTAAAATATTAGAATCTTGCTCCATTACGGCATATTTTATATCCATTCCTTTGGCAATTAGCATTCTATATGAATTTGAAGTCAAATCAAAATCAAAGTTGTTTTTAGCCATATCTACATATGCATAAAAAGCGCCTCCGTATGCTAGATCATAAATTACTTCTCCTATACCGTCTACCTTTACTTTTCTATCCAATCCAACTACAAAACTGGGAACGCAATGAAAACGAACTCCGGTCACTTTTCCATTTTTTACTTGTGCATAAGAAATGATTCGACCACAAGGAGCATCAATTTTTATGGTATTATCTCCTTCATTATAATCTATCCAGTTCATCTCTACAGCCAATGTAGAAATCGCAATAATAGCATGACCGCACATGGTGCTATATCCTTCATTGTGTATAAACATGATACCAAAATCCCCATCATCATCATTAGGCGGTAGTAAGATACATCCATACATATCGGCATGACCGCGAGGTTCAAACATAAGTGAGGTACGTAAATGATCATAATGCTCTTTACAATATCTTCTGTATTCTAATACCGAATTTCCTTTCAGTTCGGGAAAACCATCAACAATAACCCTAAGGGGTTCTCCTCCTGTATGCATATCTATTGTTTTGATTTGCAACCAATCTTCTTTTGGCTTGAAATCGATATTTCTTAGGATATTTTGATAAGTTTTACTCATGTGTATATTTATTATAGTAATAAGTAGCTGCTGCTAAATCTTCGAGGGCATGTCCTACAGATTTAAAAATAGTTATTTCACTATCACTGGTTCTTCCTTGTTTAGCCTTAGAGCAGAGTTCGAATAAATCGGCTCCGATATCACCTTCTTTTAGAATACCTTCTTTAAGAGGAATAACAATATCTCCACTTTCTTTAAGTCCTCCCTGAAAAGTATCCACAAAGACAGTCGCTTTTTTTATACTTTCATTATCAGCTTCACGCATATCTTTTTTGTAAGCTCCAACCAAATCTACATGCTGCCCGGTTTTTAAGTATTTACCCAAAACCAAAGGAGTTTTAGATAATGTTGCGCAGGATATAATATCTACTTCAGAAATTTTTTCTTCTATTGTATGTATGGCATGAATTTCAAAATCTTCTCCTTCTAATTCAGTTGATATTTTTTTAGCTTTTTCATAATTCCTCCCCCAGATATAAACTGTTTTAATGGGTCTTACGCTAGCATGCGCTTTAATTAGGTTAGTAGAGAGTGCTCCTGTTCCAATCATTAATAAGGAAGAAGCATCAGTTTTAGATAAATACGATGATGCCAGGGCAGATGCCGAAGCTGTTCGTTTTACGGTCAAACTTTTTGCTTCCATTATAGCTTTTATGGTACCCTTGATGGCGTCCATATATAAATATGTACCTTGGATCGAAGGTAGATCAAACTGACCGTTTTCTGGACTTACCGTTACAACCTTAACTCCTGCCTCTTTACCAGGATTCCAGGCTGGCATCAATAGTAAAGTAGAGTCTTCCTGAACCGCTGGATTTGGAAAATCATGATGATGGCGCATGGGCACCAGAATAGAATTTGACGCAAATTTGTCTTTTAATTCGGCAATTAGCTCATTAAAATTAGTGTTGTTTTCAATAAAATCGGTACTGACCTGAACAATTGTATCCATAGATTATAAATGTAAACAAATCCCAATTCGTAATGACATACTAACTCAAATGTTATTAAAATGATATTATTCTTAGGTAATATAGTATCACTAAGTCAATACTCTTTTAGGCTATCTTTAAAATATTAAAAACTATTCATTTTATGAATCGAGCTAAGTATATAGTATTACTACTTCTTGTTAGTCTTTCTCTTTTTTCTTGTAAAAGTTCATTGCCACCTGCTACCGAGATATCCTTTGAACAAAAATTAAAGAATGTATTCCCTACTGCAGAGATAAGTGAAATAAAGGTGAATGATCATTTTACAGAATCGTATCGGTTGATATTAAAACAGCCATTAGATCATAATAATCCAGATGCAGGAACTTTTGATCATTATGTATATGTATCACATTCTGATTATTCGCAACCCACAGTATTAGTTACGGAAGGATATTCTGCAAAACACCAAACATATGAATTGAGCACCTTGCTAAAAGCAAACCAGGTTATGGTAGAATATCGATTTTATGGAAAATCAAGGCCTAATCCAATTCCATGGGAGTACCTGACCAATGATCAGGCAATTCAGGATTATCATCTTCTGGTTATGAAGCTAAAAAAAATATACACTAACAAATGGATTTCTACAGGAATAAGTAAAGGAGGGGAGACGGTATTGATTTATAAATCACAGTACCCAAAAGATATGGATGTTGCTGTTTCTTATGTTGCTCCTTTGATCAATACTCGTGAAGATCCAAGAACACAACAACATATTAATACTGTTGGAACCAAAGAGTGCAGAACTAAGATCACTAATTTTCAACGATTATTGTTAACTCGAAGAGAGGCTCTTTTGAAGGAAATTGATCAGCATTCCAGAAAAAAGAAAATGAGTTTTACAAAAGTATCACCAGAGGAGGCTCTTGAATATGCAGTATTAGAATTTCCTTTTTCATTTTGGCAATGGGGAGGAAAGTGTGATGAAATTCCTGATGGGCATGCCGACGCTGCCACCTTGTTTACCTATCTTAATAAAGTGGTAGGAATCGGCTTCTATAATGATAAAACATATCATGATTTATTACCTTCTTATTATCAACATATGGTAGAACTTGGATATTATGGATTTGATAGTGCTCCTGTACAGGATTTAATTAGAGTAGTAAAACAGCCAACTAATATGAGATTTGCTCCAAAAAATATTCCTATGACTTATGATCAAAATTATATTAAAAAAGTTAGAGATTATGTAGAGAATAAAGGCGATCATATCATTTATATTTATGGAGAATATGACCCGTGGGGAGCTTGTTCACCTAGCCCAAAACCTCATGTAAATGCTTTAAAAATGGTATTTCCTATGGGGAGTCATAGTACTAGAATTAAAAATTTCTCAAAAGAAGATCAGAGAAAAATCTATGAGAAGTTACAAGCATGGTTGTCAAAAGGTAACTAAGCTATTTTTGCAACAAATTTTAAGCCTGTAATATATTTTATACTACAGGCTTAAAATTAATAACTGATGATGGATTTAATACATTTTTAAAATCTGAAATTCAAAGCTCTATTTTCCTCCGCCTGGTAAATTTGTCTTAAGATAATGGGTTAGTGTTTCTCGTAAATGTCTAGAGGTGTTTTTTCCTTCATATATACCATGAGATCGATTAGGATACGATACCATAGAGAATATTTTATTATGACGAATAAGCTCATTAGCCAGTACTTCTATACTTTGATAATGAACATTATCATCTCCTGTCCCGTGTATCAATAATAAATCTCCTTTAAGATTTTTGGCAAAATTAACCGGAGATCCTTTTTTATAACTTTCGGGCATGAGTTGTGGGATTCCCGAGTATCGTTCCTGGTAGATATTGTCATATAATCTTTGATCGGATACCGGAGCTACTGCCATTCCCATTTTATAAATTTCGGGATACCTAAATAAAGCGTTAAGGGTCATAGAACCACCACCGCTCCATCCCCAGATACCAATGCGATCTGGATCTACAAAATCAAACATTTCAATGATTTTTTTTGTTCCTTGAGCTTGATCTGAAGAGGAAAGAACACCAATTTGTCCATACACACATTTTCTCCATTCTCTTCCTTTAGGACCAGGAGTGCCTCGGTTATCAATACTCATTACAATATATCCTTGCTGGGATAGCATCGTATGCCATAAATAGTTACTTCCGCCCCAGGAATCTAATACAGTTTGAGACCAAGGTTCGCCGTATACATGAAATAACACAGGGTATTTTTTTGATGGATCAAACCCTATAGGTTTGATCATATAGGCATCTAGTGATGTGCCATCATCTAATGAGATCTTAAAAAACTCTTGTGGATTGTGATCTATAGCTGCTATTTGTTTTTTCAGTTTTTGGTTAGAGACCAAAGTTTTAATCACTTTGTGATCGGGTAAAGAAATAATATCTGTAGTAGGAGGAAGGCCAGATTTAGAATAGGTATGCTGAGCAAATTTTCCGTTTGGAGCAATACGATATCGATGCGTTCCCGGTTGATCTTTTGGCGATAATCTTTCTGCTTTTCCTTTTTTATTAAGCTTAGTTCTATACAGATATCTTTGTGTAGCATTTTCTGGACTTGCCATATAGTATAACCATCCGTTTTTTTCGTCGATTAATTCAATATTAATCATATCTGAATCGGTAGGAGATACTTGGGTTTCATTACCATCTTTAACAAGATAAAGAGCTTTCCATCCACTTTTTTCACTTACCCAGGTAAATGTACTGGCATCGTCTAGATATTTAAAATCATCTACTGCTTCTAACCAGGCAGTCTCTTTATCTTCATAAATTATCTGAGTATTCCCATCCAGAGCATTGCAGAGTGTTACTTTATTATGATTTTGTGCTCTGTTGAGGTGTTGCAGAAGCAATGATTTAGAATCTGGTTTCCAAATCATCCTGGGAATATATTGGTTGCTGGCATCTCCTGATAGTTTCATCCAGGTTGTGGATCCTCCAGATGCATTAACTACCCCGACTTTTGCTTCAGACGGTTTTTCTCCTGCTTTAGGATATTGTACTGGTATGGTATACGAATAGATAGAATCTGTAGTATTGATCATAAGAAAATTCTTAATCTTACTGGCATTGATTCTCCAGTATGCAATCTTACTACCATCGGGACTCCACTTAAAACCATCTCTACATGAGAACTCTTCTTCATATGCCCAATCAAAAGTTCCGTTAATGATCTTATCTGTTCCGTCTGTTGTTAATGCAGTGATATTTCCATCGGTTAGTGATTCGATATAAATATTGTGCTCTCTTACATATCCTACCTTATTTCCATCTGGTGAAAACTTGGCAAACATAAGCGAAGATGATTTTGCCTTTGCACCGCCCAGTTTGGTCAGTTTTTTTGTTTTTAAGTGTAATACCCAATAATCTCCTTTGGTGTTATATCTCCATACTCTCGAAGAGTTTGTGAATAATAAGACTTTACTTTTATCGGTAGACCAGATATAATTCTCTATAGATAATGGAGTGTTTTTTCCCTCAGGAATCATCCATTTAGCTGGGATTAAAATACTTTGCTCTCCTGTTTTGGTATCTGTTTTAATAATATCATAATACCCTTTGTTTTCTGAAGAAGTTACCAAAGTAGTATATGAGTCTCCTCCTTCGAACCATTTTAAGGTTTTTGATCGCTCTAAAGAAAAAGTATTACTACTGAAGATTTGTTCTAGTGAAAGTTTTGATTGTTGAGCAGATATGATGCTTACATTCAGTATAACAAGGAATATGCAGCAAACCTTTTTGATCGTATTATAATGTATCATTAACCGGAAGTTTAATTTTAAAGAGATATCTAATTTGGTGATTTCTCAAAGATATAGTGATATCTAATTGATTTGATACAATAAGTTAGCTAAATGTGATACTATATTACCTTTTTTGATGCTTTTTTGTTAAAAAATATGAGAAAATAATACTCTGTTTTTGATTCAACTTAACTTCAGCATATAAGAATCCTTTTAAAAAATCACTTTGGCTTAGCTTAAGTCAAAAGGATAAGTACTACGTGTTACTGTAGCTTTTTTAAAAGTTTTTCTATTAGAGATACGATACTCTAAAATAGATTAAGATGATGCAACAACGATCTGTTGTTTCTTTAATTCCTCTTCGTTTAAGTCTCGTGTCAACCAACCACTTCTACCAGCTGTAGCTATTGCATATGGTGTAATCCAAAATAAAGTAAAGGCATAAAAAACACTATATGGATATGCCCAAAAACACTCTGATATAGTATGCTTTCTGGCATAAAATAAAGCTTGTATACTCGAAAAAACTAATATGCTTACCAATGTAGAACTAAAGAATAATAATGGATATGTACCTATGAAAAATAACATTAACAGCATAGCTGGATATGCAGCTATCATTTTTAACCATTGGTTTAAGAGTAGTACTCTGGTACCAATTTTAGTCCCTTTTCTAAAATTTGTAAAGGCAAATTTACTCATAGCAATATTCTCTCGAATGTTACTTCTCTCCCAGCGGATAAACATTTTAGATAGGTTTTTGTAGCGCTCTGGAGTGTTGGTATAAACGTATGCTTCACGTTGAAAAAATACTTTATACCCTTGCTTCAAAATCATATTAGTCATAGCACGATCCTCACCAATTTTCGAAACTTCTCCCATAAAAGTTTGATTAATCCAGTCTTGAAGACAATTGAAGACTGCCTCTCTGCGATAAGCAGATAAAGCGCCTGGTGTGCATAATACCGAACCTAATCTACTTTGTGCAGAACGTATAAATTCGAAACTAAAGGCGAAACTTACATTTAGCATACGTGGAATTACAGCTTTTTCTCTGTTCAATACGCGTACATTTCCGGCTACAGCTCCACACTCTTTATTTACAACAAAAGGACTTGCCATAAGACGCAACGTATCTTTTTTAACTATAGAATCACTATCAACAGTTATGAATACTTCTCCTGTGGCTAAATTGAATCCACGGTATAATGCATGCCTTTTTCCTTTGTTTTTGGGTTGTTGGTATATTGAAACACGATCGCCTAATACTTCTTTAGCTTTTTGCATCCATTGCCAGGTATTATCCTGACTTCCATCATCAATAGAAATTAACTGTAATTTTTCTTTCGGATAATCACTTTCGGCAAGACTAATTAAAGTTTTATAAACCAATTCTCCTTCATTATAAGCGGGTACTATAACTGTACACGAGGGTAATTTTTCATACGATACTGGTTTAATGGCCTTGTAACGTAGATATAAAAACAGCAAATAAATTAAAAAACTAATCTTAACCGTAAGTAGCATGATACCAGTGATCATCAAGGGGATTCCCCAGGCAGTATTCATTCTTTCTAAATACACTTTTTCAAAATAAGGTTGTAGAAAGTAAAATAAGGATACACCACCAAATATCAATAGAAATGTTGCTATTAGAATGAGAGGTGATGATACATTTGAAATAAATTTTTCTAGAAGATTAGGGGATTTATTTATAGATATTGATGTTTCCAAAGATTCGCAAGATGTTGATTGCTTCATGAATGTTTCCTTAAATTACTCGTGAGAGAAAACAACATTGATGCCATTTTGGATAGGGTTTGAATAACAAGTGTTTAGGCGGTTGTTCTAGTTTTTTGGATGTGGAAATCTTACACACTTGTGTGTATTTATACGTCATTATTGCATAAAATTAAATGTGATATGTGTGCTTTTATCAGCAAAAAGGCATCAGATATCTTGTCCTGAAAAAAGTTTACAAGTTTTTATTTAATCCTAGAATAGGTTTGTACTTTATGAGGAAGAAACGCAAGTATTACAAAAAAATGAGAAGGGATTGAATAAAACTATAATAAATGAATCAGAATTATGGGATTTTTTATATTTTCATGATTGAGTAGAAATTTATAGAAAAAAATTAAAAAACTAAAGTTCAATAAACAAATGAGAAACCTAATTATAGTATTTATTCTTTTAATATCCTTATGTGGTTATAGCCAAGAGCGAAAGACACAGGTAAATGTATCTAAATTTTACAGAGAAGGTGACTTATCGTTCTTACATATAGAGAAAGAAAAATACATTATAATGCAGATGACTCATTTTGAAAATGAAAAAAGTAATGAAAAAGAAATGATACTAAACGGAGTAGAGTATCGATTAAAGAAGGTATTTAAAATTAAAAACCTGAATTCAACTTCAACTATTCATTCATTAGAGTACTGGTCTAGTTTAAATAATGACATTATACTAATGGATAAGTAGAAAGTATATTTGTTTGAATTTAAAAAAATAATGAAACAATAATTACTTTCCAATTTACTTTTCGGTTAAAAAAGAAACCTCTTTAAAAAAAGAGGCTTCAGGTGTTTCTGTGGAGTCTGAGAGGGCTGTAGCGATTAGTAAATGTCCTGAGGGCATTTGCAGCGAAAGAGCCAGCTGATGCATTGGCCGAATCCCCCGGATACACAAAAACCTGCTGTTTGGCAGGTTTGTAGTGGAGTCGGAGGTAACACTTTTGTGAAATTTAACTATTGCTTGATCATATCTATTTTAGTTTTAAAACTTAATTTATTCAATAATATCAGGGTGTTTGAGGTTGTGTGTTCGTTTTGATGAGTTGCATAGTATTGTGTTAGATTGTAATTGACCGTACAAAAATAACTATATTTGTACGGCAATTTGTTTTTAGTATTATGGCAACAGTTAATTTTCTATATCGTTCAATTAAGGAAAATGCACCTTTGAATATTCGTTTGTTATTTAGACATGATAAAATGGATTATTCATTGGGAGCTAAAACAAAACTGTTTGTATATACTATTGAAGAATTAAATGCTAATGATAAAGTAAGCAACAAACGTTTTTGGAAGGAAAGGTTTAAGAAATCTAAAGATATTGGCTTTCAGAATAAACAGGCTGAAATCAATTTTGAGTTAAATAGAATTACTAACCATGTATTGGATACTTTTAATAAGGCGAATATAAATTCTGTCATAGAAGATTCTAAGTGGTTATATAATTGTTTGGAGTCTTACTATAATCCTAATAAGGATATTGAAATACCAACTGATTTATTAAGTTTTATAGATTACTATATCCAGAAGAAAGGAAAAGGTGGTAATACAGCTTCAGTAAAAAAATATCGAGTAATAAAGAATAAACTTAAACGCTTCGAAGATTATAGGAAGAAACAAATTCTCATAGCCGATATTGACGAGGATTTTAAAGACGGGTTTGAAAAGTATTATATAGATCAACAATATTCAAGAAACACAATCCATCGTGAATTTGTATTCGTCAAAACATTTTGTTTTCATGCTAGATATTTAGGGCTAAAAACACATCATCATCTAGATAGCTTAAAGTTTGATCGTGAAGAAGTAAAACATATTTACTTATCATTCGATGAGATTAAGAAAATTAAAGAAGTTGAATTGCCACATGAATATTTAGAAAATGCAAGGGATTGGCTGCTGATAAGCTGTTATTTAGGTCAACGTATAAGTGATTTTATGAATTTTTCTAGTACGCTTATAAGAAACGAGAACGATAAGTATTTACTAGAATTTAGGCAGGTGAAAACTAAGAAATTGATGACGATTCCTGTTTCTAAGGAAGTTAGAGAGATATTAAGTAAAAGAGATGGAGAATTTCCAAGAGCCATTTCTGATCAAAAATATAATGACTATATAAAAGAAGTAGCTAGAATTGCTGGATTAAATGAAATATGTGAAGGCAAAAAAAGAATTAATGTTACTCCTGATAAAAAGAAAGGAAGTTTTAGGGATGTTATTGGAAAATACGAAAAATGGGAACTTATTACATCACATATAGGTAGACGTTCTTTTGCAACTAATTATTATGGAAAAGTACCTACCACGTATTTGATAAATATTACTGGACACTCAACGGAATCTATGTTTTTAAATTACATCAAGAAAAGTAATAAGGATATAGCTTTAGATGCCTACAAATATTTTAATTAAAACTTTAATGATGTTATTGTTACATATCAACGAAAAAGATAAGATAGTTGCTCTTAATGTGCTTAAAGAAGAACTTAATGATCTTGATTTGATTAATTCAAATCAAGTAACTGATGTTCTAGTAGGTAACTTGAAAACTGCGTGTAGGCTTATTGAAGATGCAATTGAAGATGCTAACCATTTCGCTAAATATCAGAAAGACTTAAGGCAACAAAGAAAACAGTTGCTAATTGGTCAGATTAGACAATTAAATGCGATTAAAGAGCAGTATGAAGCAAAACTTATTGAGTTAAGTTTCGAGAGAAACGAAATAGAGGAAACTAATTTTAAAGCAGCATTTGATTTTCGATTAGATAAATCCGATGAGAATGAAATAATAGTTTATTCTAATAGGGATAAATTGGAACAAGAAATAATTTCGGCTATAGAAAATAATAAAACTACTAAGAAAATCTATCATGAAAATAATCTTAGAGACTTTTTCATGGACACAGTTAGTGATGATAAAATATTAAAGCTTCAAAATGAATTTAAAAATGAGACAGGTAAACAAATGGCTATCGTAATACATTTCTTAGTTAAATTCGAGTTAATAAGGTTTGATAATAGTGATCGAAAACGAACAAGTAGGAAACACTTTGTTAGTTGTTTTACAGAAAAGGAATACAAAGAGATTAATTCAATTGGAAATCATTTAGACATTGATGAGGGTTTAAAACGTATTACTTCAGACGACAAACAATACATTCGTATTAAAAAACAACTAGATAAAATTGTTAGTAGTTGTTAGGCAATTTCTAACAATTGATTTAGAGTTAATTATATTTTAATTCTCTTTTTATTTGCAACACTAAAATTAAATAATGCAATATGAAAAGAGCACAACTAATAGATTTAACTCCCGAGCAACTAATTGAAATTTTTGATTCAACTATTGCAAAACGTTTAGATGTTTTAAAGAAAGAGTTACTTCACGAAAATGCTAATGATGAAATTCTAACCAGAGAAGAAGTTTGTAAAATTCTATCGATTGATCCTAGCACTTTGTGGCACTGGCAGAAGAAAAACAAGATTAGGGTTTATGGAATTTCTGGTTCTAGACGCTATTATAAACGAAGTGAAATAATTGCAGCTTTAAAACTTCTTAAGAGTTAGTCTATTATGAAAATAAAACTTAAAAGAAGTGCAATGCTACCTTCTTTTCCTTATGAAGTCTTTCCTGAGAAAATCCAGAATATAGTACTAGAAACAAACAAGCATTTATCATTTCCAATTGATTTTATTAGCTCAGCTATACTCTATGCGATTTCAATATCTATAGGTAATACACATAAAATTCAAATAAAAAAGGGTTGGTTGGAAAGTGCTGTTTTATATATAGCTATTGTAGGTAAAGCAGGAACAAATAAAAGTCACCCCTTAAGTTTTGCCTTAAATCCAATTCACAAAAAGAACGAAGAATATTTTAAGGAATACAATAAACAACTTAAGGAACATATTAGAATTTCTTCCTTGTCAAAAAAAGATAGAGAAAAGGAAGGTTTAAAAGTTCCTAAGCATCCATCTCTTGAAAAATTAATAATAAGTGATTATACACCAGAAGCATTGGCCAAAGTGTTAAATACCAATATTAGAGGTGTTGGCGTATATTTAGATGAACTGGCTAGTTGGTTCAAAAATTTTAATAGGTATAACAATGGTAGTGAAATGGAATTTTGGCTTAGTGCATGGAGTTGTAAACCAATAAATATTGACAGAAAGACCGGGGAACCAATATTAATACCAAATCCTTTTTTGTCTGTTTGTGGTACTATTCAGAATGATCTATTAGATGATCTCGCAAAAGATGGTAGAATGTCAAATGGATTCATAGAAAGAATTTTGTTCGTTATTCCTGAAAATATCAAAAAGCCTTATTGGACAGAAACAGAAATTGAAGATCAGATTTTTAATTCTTGGGAGACTGTAATTAATAAAATTTTGAATATAGAGATTGATACTAATACAGATGATTCATTAAACCCAAAAATTGTTAGGCTTTCGAAAGGAGCGAAAAAGATCATTTTCAAATGGCAAAGAAAAAATGCAGACAAATGTAATGCTAATGAGAATGAAACAGTCAGTGGTATTTATAGTAAAATGGAGATGTATGCTCCTAGAATTGCTTTAATACTTCAAATAATGTATTGGGCATGTAATAATGATTCTAGAGATGAAATTAATAAGAAAACCATGAAAAATGCTTTGAGAGTAGTTGAGTATTTTACAGCCCATGCTTTAAATGTTTCAGAAAAAATTAGAACAAAAACTCCAGTAGACAAGTTGCCTTTAGATAAAAAGGTTCTCTATAAAAATTTACCAAATGAGTTTAGAACAGGAGAAGGGCTTGTAATTTCAGAGAAACATAGAATTCCTGAGAGAACTTTTAAAGATTTTTTGAAAAAAGAAAATTTATTCAGAAGAATCAAACAGGGTCACTACAAAAAGAACTATAAATAAACCTTGCATTTTCTGCACTATCTGCATTTATAAAACAAAGTGTGCATAAAGTGCAACAAATGCAACTAAAAAAAACAAAGAAATGAAAATTAAAATATTAGATAGTAGTAGTACTCGAAATTTTGAAAAATCTATTAATAAATACCTTAAAAAGGGATGGAAAATAAGAGGGAATGTTTTTAAAGGCTTTGATTGTTTAAATGTTGTTTTGTACAAAAGATAACAACAAAAAGTGATTCTTATTTTTATTTTTTAACTATAAAATGGTTTTTCGTAACATTTGTATAACAAAAAACATAACAAGATTTAAATCCGTGTAAAGTGTTTGCTAAACGCAGGACGTAACATATTGTATAAAGAAAAAAAAGTCGTCGGAGTACCTTTTTTTATTTGAAGGTTACCTCCTCTTTATTAGCTTCATAATAATAATGTTATTGACTCGAGAGGAGGTTATAGTTTTTAAATAGTATTTTTAAAATTGTTAAAAGGGTAGGTGGAGTATTGTTATTGGTTAACTCGCATTTTGTTATATACCTCTTCTAATTTTTGGAATTTAAGCTTGTCGAAACTTTTATTTGGTAACCAGATGCCATTTTCAAGATTGAATAAAATCGAAAAATCATTACTATTTAGATATTCTTTTAATATTGACTTAGCTCTTGTTCTATCAATTTTTAAAGTTTTCTGGTGTTTTTTGTAGTACTTCCTCTTGTTTTCGAAATCCAATGGAAGAGAAGTTATCGTCAATTCATTTAAGTTCGTTTGAGCAAATGTTTGAAAAGCAACATAAACGATATCTCTTTTTACAATTTCCTCTTTTGCATTTTCTAAATCATTCTTTGAAATAGGTTTAGAGACTTGTATGTGTATATTTGATTTTTCTTCTGAGATAAACTTTAGAGAACCATTTTCTTCATAGAAATCGCCAGAGTCTTCGAGCATTTCTCGTATGGTCTCATATTGAGGCAAAGTTTTAGCCTCTGTTTCGGATTTAGTTTCAGATTTACAACTTAGTAATAGAGTAAAAGCAGCAACTGAAAGAATGAAAGTTGTTTTATTTATTAGGTTAAGTATTGAATTTTTAGTCATTGGTTTATCTTTTTTTATTTTAGCAAATATATAAAAAAGGTTGTAAGTAACCCATTGTATTCAATTCGTTGAATAAAACTAATTGATTGCAACTTTGATATATGTCAAAGCGTGAACGGAAAAAAGAGATACCTGTCTTTAGTATCGAATTAGGGCAGCATATCAGAGCTCTAAGAATCAGGAATGATTTAAGTATTGAGGAAATAGCTTTTAAAGCTGGAATTGATGCCCAAAACCTTAGAAAATACGAACTAGGGAAACAAGAAATGAAAGTTTCTATGATGAAGAGAATAGCAGATGCGTTTGGAATTACTCCTTCAGAACTACTATTATTTGATGAGTAGTGATTGAATAACTATTCTAAATCAGATTTAGTTAATTCAGTATTTCCGTATAGTACAAAACTATCTTTGTTGCCAATTAATTCCATAGCAACTAGAATTTCATCTTTACTTTCCAGTTCAAGGATTTTCTCATCAAAACGTTTTAGCATGCTGTCAAATGATTGTTTAATTGTGTTTTCAGAATTAAAAAAATCCTTTAAACAGTAATTCTCACATTCAATATAATCATTATAAAATTCTTCATAAGTAGCAAAAGTGTCATCTGCAAAACCAACATAGCTAAAACAATCATTTTTTATAAGTAATTTTCCTAATTCAATGGCAGTACTACAAGCAGTAGAATAAAATAAAGTCTTTTTAAAATGAGCTAAGCTATTACAGTCTACATATACATTATTTTCTGTAAGTAGATGTGATTCATCTCCATGAGAAAGCCCTACAAATCCAAAGGGTTCTTCTGTAAATGAATTAATCTCACCTAAAACATAGTCTTCAGTACAGTTTAAGCCTCTTATAGGTCTAACTGTAATGCCATTATTCGTAGAAAAATTTACGGATATGTCATTAAAACTTAGTTCGAAATAATCACCTAAATCTAAGTCATTATCATCATACGCAACAATTAAATTAATCATCCATTTTTAATTTTTGACGACTAAATAATTCAACTGCTAATTTCAGTAGGTTTTTCTCAAAAGAAATACCAACATCTGTTTGTTTACGAATACTGTCTAGTAAATCATTCATTGTGTAAGAACGACCTTCTTTAGTTTTTAAAATTACTTGCTCTCGCTTTTCGGGAGGATGTCTAACAATCCAATCCTCTATAACTGCATCAACTCTAACGTCTAGTATTTGGACTGCCTCATCAATAAGCTCGATTATTTGCGAGTAATCAGCAGAAAAGCTTTCTAACTTAAATAAATCTTTATTTATTAGTTTTTTTAAAATGTTCCCATCTATTTCTGATATTTTACTGACGGTTACTAGTATAACATATACTAGAGATGTTTGTTCTCTTATCTTTTCAAAAACTTCAATACCATCTATTTCTTTCCCATCATGAAAATTTCTATCGAGTAGCACAACCATCTTCTTACCAAGATTATCTAACACATAATCTAAGCCTTGTTGTGAGTGCCTAAATAATATAACATTTGATTCTCCGTACTTAATTCTAAGACTTACTAAGATCGGCGAAGTGTTATTTTCTTCGTCAAATATGTCATCATGTATGACTACAATTTTAGTTGGAACTATCTGATTCATTTTTATTTATTGTTAAATGGGATAGTAATCTTAAATGTTGCTCCAGTAGGTTGGAATTCATTTTCTATTACTTCAATTTTTCCATTGAGTGCAAGGATTTGTTTTTCTACTATATATAGTCCAACACCAGCACCTCCTTGTTCAGCTGTTCTAGTGTTATAAAGACCGAATATCCATTCTTTGTCATCCATATCTAAGCCATAGCCATTATCTGAAAAATAAATAACAAAACTGTCGGTGTTAAGAAATCCAGTACACTTGATTTTCTTGTTAGTAGAATCTTTTAATGCTTTAATTGAGTTAGATACTAAATTTTGGAAAATGTCTTGAAAAGCATCTTTGTTAGTCTCTATTACAAAGTCTCCCTTAATATCGACTTCTAATTCGATACCTTCTTTTTTAAATACTGCTCTATACTGTTTTTCCAGTAACTCAGTTATTAATTCTGAAACATTAAATTCCGCGTAGTTTTCAGGATTTACATTTGCGAATCCTAACATGAAATCTGTAACAGATAAGAGTGTTTCCATCTCATTATATATTAAAACAGCATACTGTTTAAAAAATTTCTCTAAATCTTTGTTAGGGTAGTTTAATTTAAAAAATTCCCCTAGATGTTTCACCTTAGCAATTGAAGTCCTAACAGCATGTGTTATTAGCGAGGCAAATTCTTGCATTGAAACGATTCGATATAGTATTTTTTCTTTTCGCTCAACTTCTTTTTGAAATTTCTTTTGTTCAGAAATCCCTTTACTTATTGCTTGATGTAAACCTTTAGCCTGCTCCTTAAGGCGGTTTATATTTTCCTTAGCTTTAGGACTACTTTTTTCAATTACTTTTTCAATCTTCTGTAACTCCCGTTCAAAGGTTTTAACATCTGTACTTGCATCAATTAATTTATTCTCAACAACACTTCTTTTTGTAATTCTCTCATGCTTTTTTAACTCCTCAAAAGCCGTTAGCTGTAAGATGATAAATTCTTTTAAACTTCGGTAGTCTTCATTATCAATAAAATTCTGCCTATTAGTAGCATCTATTATCAAAGGGTTGTCTGCTTTCGTAATATCTAATACTCCAATTACCTCTCTTGTGCCGACTGTGTCAAACGCTCCACTATAACGTCTTTTATCTAATCCCAGAATATCCCTCTTTTTATCAAGGTCTTGTTCATATTCCGCGAATGGAGTTGTAATAATACCATCTCTATATATTTTTATACCATCGATTCGAGTATCATCGTTTTTGTAAGCTGCTCTATATTTTCTTTTAGCTCCCTCATTAAAATGGTATATTCTTAATTTAATAGGTCCAAATATTTGTTTTGGAAGCTTCTTTTTTTCAATTTCCCCAGTAGTAGAATTAAATTCTAAAGATTCTTGAAAACCTTTATCTGGATCGTATTTTATTTCAGCATAATGTGAATAATATTTTACAGGATCTGGTTTAACTGGTTTATTTGCGTAAGATGAAAACTCATTTGAATTAATTGTTATTTCAAATGGGGGATTTACAGGGTAAAAGGGAGAAACCAATTTAGATAGTTCTTTGTAGAGTCTTTCTAAGTCATTTGTAGACCATACATCAAATATATTTGAAATGATAATTTTCGTTCCTTTTTCCTCCTTTACTTTTGCTGGTTCGTATGAATACTTATTTTTTACATCAGTAAAAAGAGATAATTGTCCATCATTTGAACTTTTAGATAGTTCTTCATATTCATCCCAATTAATATTAACATATAACCAATTATCCTCTCCGGCTTGTTTAGTTTTTATTTTAACGCGTTCACCTAATTTGTCAACTGCAAATCGCCCTACTCCTTTTTCACCAACAAATTTTCTGTTATATGGCGGGTCAGAATATAATTGCATGCGTTTGCTATTGGTTCCAACTACCATCCATTTATCTCTAATATCTTCGAAAGACATTCCTGTACCATCATCACTAATTATAATTTGTCCATTGACAGGATCTGAAGCTATGTCAAAAAAAGAAACCTTGACATCTTCAGCATTAGCATCATAACAATTCTTTACTAATTCAAAAATAGCAGTAATTCTATCTGTAATTAATTCTCGTCCTAAAAGACGAAATGCATTTACATCAACTCTCCATTGTAATGATTGGTCGCTATCTGTATTATTAATTTGATTCAAGTTGTTTGATATGATTTTTTATACTTTTTGCAATAGCAACGCCAAGACCTACAGGAACAGCATTTCCTATTTGCCTTGCTATTACATTATTAGACATTTCTTTGTTTGGTTCAATAAATTTGTAATTACTAGGAAAACTTTGTATTAATGCAGCTTCTCTTAAAGTAATAGCTCTATCTTGTTCAGGATGACCGAACCTTCCGTTACTAAGACCGATACAATATGTTGTCATTGTAGGAGCAACATCATTCCACTTCATTCTTCCATACACACTTTTAAAATTTTTACCACTCTCTTTTTTATGACATTCAAGCCATAGACTTTCGTCCCAATCTTGCCAATTTCCTCCCTCTTTAGTAGCTTGTATGCGCTTCTTATTTAAATCAGTTAATTTTCTAGATTTATGAAGAGCATCACTTGGATGGGAGACTCCATCTTCAACAGGTGGTAAATGACCAATAGCCTGCTTAACGGTAACATAATTATTGTTCTTAATTGTCTTTTCTATAAGCTCAATTTTTCCGTGTTTTGAACCGAATAAAACCAATCGTTTTCTCCTTTGTGGAACGCCATAATCTTGAGCGTTAACTATTCCCCATGTTACAAAATAATTCTTCTTTTCTAATCTTTTTACAAAGTCTTTAAATACTTTACCGTCATTGAATTTTAGTAATTGAGGGACATTTTCCATAGATATAATCTCTGGTTCTATTTCATCTACTAAATCAGCAAAAGAATATAATAATTTCCATTTTTGGTCACTTGAAGTTCTTTCACTTTTTTTAACACCTTTACGGTTATATATTGAAAAAGGCTGGCATGGTGCACACCCAACTAATATTTTTCTTTTTCCATCGGTGTATTTTGAAATTAATTCTTTACTTGTAATACTAGTAATATCTTCATGGAAAAATTTAGAATTATTGTTTTTTTCAAAAGCATATTTACAAGTTTCATCAAAATCAATACCAGCATCAACTTTGAATTTTTCTTTAACAAATCCATGAGTTAAACCACCAACTCCACAGAATAAATCCACTACTGAAAAATCACTTACCTTCACTTTTTGTTTTTTATTCTTAAATTTATCTAAAACACCTACTGACAAATATATATATAATAGATGATTAATTAACAATTAAAAGGTAATTGTACATTAATCGTACATAAATACAAAACAAAAATCCGTAAAACTTTATAAATAAAGTAATTACGGATTTTTAATGTGGAGTCGGAGGGATTCGAACCCTCGTCCAAACAAGTAATACAATAGCTTTCTACACGTTTAGTTTTTGTTTAATTTTCGTCGATAGGAAAGACCAAAAACCGCCAACTTATCGCTTATTCTCAATTAAGTTTCGAAATTATATCAAGATCCTATAATTTCTAGGCCTATTTTTACGATACTCAAAACCAAACGCCATAAACCAAGGCTTTTGAAGAGTATCCTGCTTGTCTACCTTGTAGACCGAGGCATTATCCTACTAAAATTCAGATTATGCAGCTAGGGCGTAGTTATTCTCGCCGTTTAAAAAAGTGAAATATGATATTTACGAGCTATATCTCAGCGCTCGACGTGCTTACTACTTTATTAATCTCGCTGTCAAAACCAGTCGACCCCAGTAGTATTTTCCGAAATTTGATCATTATATTTCTTTTTAAAACAGAATCTGTTTTCAATTTGATCAAAAATACTTTCGGGCAGCAAATATAATCATAATTATCATATATTTACCCTCGTTTTTTAGTACAAAATTTATACCAATTCATATGACTAAGTTCGGTGTCATTAAAGAGCGAAAAAACCCGCCAGATCGTCGTGTAGTTTTTTCGCCAGATGGCCTAAAATCAGTAATGACCAAATTTCCTCAAGCTTCTTTTATTGTAGAACCTTCTAGTGTTAGAGTTTTTAATGACTCTGAATATGAAAAAGCTGGCTTTGCAGTTTCTGATGATTTATCAGATTGTGATGTGTTACTTGGTGTAAAAGAAGTACCTATTGCTGCTTTATTGCCTAATAAAAAGTATTTTTTCTTCTCTCATACAATCAAAAAGCAAACGTATAATAGAGATTTACTTAATGCTATCCTTAAAAATAATATAGAATTGTATGATCACGAAGTTATCGTTGGTCAGAGTGGTTTTAGATTAATTGGATTTGGGAGATATGCAGGGATCGTTGGGACATACAATGGGTTTAGAGCGTGGGGAATTAAGTATGATACTTTTGCCTTGCCTAAGGCCGAAACACTTAACGATCAAAAAGCGTTAGAGTCTGAATTATCTAAAATCAAACTACCAAATATAAAGATTGTACTTACAGGAAATGGAAAAGTAGGAAGCGGGGCCAAAGAAATTCTGGATGCCATGAATATTAGAGAAGTTTCTGTAAATGAATATTTGAATACTACATTTGATGAACCCGTTTATGTTCAAATCGATGTGTTGGATTATAATAAACGTAAAGATGGTCGTACTATAGATAAGGGTGATTTTTATACAAACCCACAAGAATATGAAGGAGATTTTATGCGATTTGCAAAAGTGAGTGATATGTATATTGCTGGTCACTTTTTTGGAGATGGGGCACCTTTTATTTTTACAAGAGAGGATGCAAAATCCGAAGATTTTAATATCAAATTAGTGGCAGATGTTTCGTGTGATATTGATGGGCCTGTTGCTAGTACAACTCGATCTTCTACAATTGCAGATCCGGTTTATGGATATGATCCACAGACCGAAACAGAGGTGGATTTTAAAGATCCAAAAGCAATAGGAGTTATGGCTGTTGATAATTTGCCCTGCGAATTGCCTAAAGATGCAAGCGAAGGATTTGGAGAAATGTTTTTAGAACATGTAATCCCTGCTTTTTTTAACGATGATAAAGATGGTATTCTCGAAAGAGCAAGAATGACCAAAGACGGAAAACTGACAGAAAGATATAGTTATCTTCAGGATTATGTAGAGGGTAAAGAATAATTTTAATAAATAGATCAATACAATATGACAACTCAAGAGCTGGTTGCCCAAATACATGCAAAACAATCATTTTTA
Source organism: Aquimarina macrocephali JAMB N27 (assembly GCF_000520995.1). Classification (GTDB taxonomy): domain Bacteria; phylum Bacteroidota; class Bacteroidia; order Flavobacteriales; family Flavobacteriaceae; genus Aquimarina; species Aquimarina macrocephali. Next base: position 23,006 of record NZ_JACA01000045.1, read on the forward strand.
TGTATAGGATTAGATGTGGATTTAAATAAAATCCCTAAGCATTTATTGGATAAAGAAGACCCTATTTTTGAGTTTAATAAAGCAATTATAGACGCAACACACCATCTCGCTGTGGCCTATAAACCTAATACTGCTTTTTATGAAGCGTATGGTATTAAAGGATGGAAGTCTCTGGAAAAAACGATTATCTATTTAAATGCAAATTACCCCGAGATTTTTACGATTGCAGATGCCAAACGTGGTGATATTGGTAATACAAGTACAATGTATGCCAAAGCTTTTTTTGAAGACTTAGCGTTTGATTCGGTTACTATTGCTCCTTATATGGGTAAGGATTCTGTAGAACCATTTTTGGCATTCGAAAATAAACATACGATACTTCTTGCGCTAACCTCTAATCAGGGAGCTTTTGATTTTCAAACAAAAGATGTAGAAGGAAAAGAACTGTACAAGCAGGTATTAGAAGTTTCTAAATCATATAAGAACTCTGAAAACTTAATGTATGTGGTTGGAGCAACGAAAGCTGAGTTTATTGGACAAATTAGAAAAATTATACCGGATAGTTTTCTTTTGGTTCCTGGTGTAGGAGCACAAGGCGGAAATTTACAAGAAGTATGTAAATATGGATTGAATGATCAGGTAGGATTGTTAATCAACTCTTCAAGAGGTATTATATATGCTTCAGACGGAACCGATTATGCCGAAGCAGCAGCAAACAAAGCATTAGAACTTCAAAAGCAAATGGAAAATATCCTGAAATAAAAAAAAGGAACAAGAATAGTGTATACTCTTGTTCCTTTCCAAAAGGATAGAATTAACGCCAATTGGCGTTAAAAACGTGTTTTGCATACCCATAAAGTCCGTATGCAATAAAAATAATGAAAAATGGCATTATGCCATAAAAGATGATGTTTGGTAATATTGAATTCATAGCCCCAAAAATTTTAATATTAATGTCTCCTAAGGTAAGAAGATGTTTTCTAAAATCCTATTTTTAAATATCTAATTACTAAGTATTTATGATTTTTTTATGATTTTTGAAAATTATTAAAAGTAACACAACCAGCGTTATGATATGTATAGATCAATTAGGTAGGAGAATAGAATTTTTAAAACCTCTAAGACGTATTATTTCTTTGGTACCTTCGCAAACCGAGTTATTAGTTTCGTTAGGATTATCGGATAATATTGTTGGAGTGACTAAATTTTGCGTTCACCCAAAAGCGATAAGAAGTCAAAAAGTTATTGTAGGGGGTACCAAGAAAGTCAATTATGAAAAAATTAAAAAACTAAACCCAGATATTATCCTTTGTAATAAGGAAGAAAATACAAAAGAGATCGTAGCGCACTTGCATGAAGAATATCCTGTGCATGTTTCAGATATTTATTCTATCTCTGAAGCTTTAGAAATGATTAAGCAATACGGAGAGATTTTTAACAAAAAAACTGAAGCAACTACGCTTATATCTAAAATAAGATTAGAAAAAGAATCTTTTGATGATTTTGTGTCTACAATGCCCCAAAAACGAGTGGCATATTTTATCTGGAAGGACCCCTGGATGGTAACCGGTAAAGATACATTTGTAGATCATCTGCTAAAAGCAAATCGTTTCATAAACGTTTTTGATGATAAAGATCGTTATCCAGAAATATCAAAAGAGGAACTTAGCTCAATACAAGATTTGGATTTGATCATGTTATCTTCAGAACCATATCCTTTTTCAGAAAAGCATATTGATGAACTAACAAGTATATCCAATGCAAAGGTCATTTTGGTTGATGGAGAGTATTTTTCGTGGTACGGATCTCGCTTAGTCCAGGCTTTTTCATACTTCAAAACACTGCATGAAGTTTAAAATAAACCTATACTTTTTTATGAGAATAAATAATAAACTTCAGTAGGTAATTAGACAGATATCAATTAGATAGATTGTCCCTCGATTTCTTTTATCTGGATTAAGATTTTATCAGCTTTTTGATGAAGTTGATCACTTTTGTTTTTATCTGTAAGTGCTAATTTATAAGCACTCTTCATTAATTTACAGTAGGTGTACTGTAATTTTTGCAATTCAGTTTTGTTCTTTAACCAGACAAACATTTCTCTTCTCTTATATTTATAATGCAAAGATACTGGATAATAGAAAGGAGGTTTCTTAAGGATCAGTTAAGGTAGCCTAAAATTGTGATAAATGTAATAAACCTCTTAACTATTGATTAAGAGGCTTATTTAAGATTTTATCGATCTTGTAGAGCAAATACTCGTCGCAATAAATCGGTTGTTCTGGAGCTAAGCTTAGTCCGAATGTCTTTTTCTTCTACTGCAATCATTGCATACACTCCTTTAAGAGCTTCACCCGTTACATAATCTGTTAGATCCGGGTTTACATTATTGGTGAGCGGTATTGAATTGTATTTTGTGATAATATTAGACCAAATTTTATCTGCACCTACTTTAGAAAACGATTTGTTGATTACAGGATTAAACTTTTGGTATAGTTGGCTTCGCGTTTTACTCTCAAGATATTGAGTAGCTGCCCTGTTATTACCTAGCAGTATTTGTTTGGCATCATTAAATGTTATTTGTTTTACAGCACCTACGAATATAGGTGTTGCTTCTTTTACAGCATCTTCTGCAGCACGATTAATTGCTTTTAGTCCTTCATCTGCAAGTTTGCTTAATCCAATATCTCTTAACGTCTTATCTACTTTTCGTAACTCTTGCGGAAGAAGAATTTTAACAAGTTGGTTTCTATAAAAACCATCTTTTTGGGTAAGTTTTGTGACTTGCTTATCAATACCATTATCTAAAGCTTCTCTTAATCCATTAGAGATATCAATATTGCTTAATCCAAAACCTCCGGTGGTCTGCGGAAGGTTATTTACAACTTGTTGTAACTCTGCACAACTTGATAATAAAAAGATAGCGAGTATAATAAAAATTTGTTTCATGATTTCTTATTAGATTTGAGATTGTAATTATATGTAATGCACTATTATAATTAAGTTGATATTCAATCATAATTATGTATTGCGAATTTTATCTAACCTTTAAAATTAATAAATGTAGCCAGATGAAATCAAATTTAATTTTTTTAATACTATCTACTCTAATTATTTCATGTAAAAATGAAAAAGTATCGATAAAAAACCAATCTGTTCTACAAAATGAATTTGATCAGTATATTACTATATTAGGAATTGCACAGGACGGAGGGTTTCCTCATATTAATAATACAAATGAATACGTAGCAGTTCAAAAAGGCGAGGTTGATAAAGAATTGGTTACTGCATTGGGCGTGATTGATAAGAAACACCATAAAAAATTTATATTCGAAGCAACACCAGATATGCCAGAACAATTAGCAGTTTTGGATAATGAACATCTAAAAAATGATGCTATTATTGATGGCGTATTTTTAACGCATGCTCATATAGGACACTATACTGGATTGATGCATTTTGGCAGAGAAGCAATGGGAGCAAATAAAATACCTGTGTATGCAATGCCAAGAATGCAATCTTTTTTAGAAACTAATGGCCCATGGTCGCAATTGGTCTCTTTGAAGAATATAACCATTAAACCTATACAGGCAGATTCTACAATTGCGTTAACAAATGCGATACAGGTAATTCCTTTTTTGGTACCTCATAGAGATGAATATTCTGAAACGGTAGGATATAAAATTATCGGAAATAGTAAAAAAGCATTATTTATCCCAGATATTAATAAGTGGTCTCTTTGGAAGAAAAATATTGTAGATCAGGTTAAACAAGTAGATTATGCCTTTATTGATGCTACTTTCTTTCAAAATGGAGAAATCCCAAGACCAATGTCCGAGGTGCCACATCCTTTTATCGAAGAAACTATTGCTTTATTTAAAAATGAGTCAAAAGAAGTAAGATCAAAAATAATATTTATTCATTTTAATCATTCGAATCCCGTACTTCAAAAAGATTATAAAGGAAGAACAGCTCTGGAAAAACAAGGGTATCATTTTGCAAATACCAAGGATGTTTTTCCGCTATAAAAACTACAGTATTATTGTTATAAGTGATTGCTTATTTTGTTCTATTAGATCTTCATTGATTAGGAAAACACATTCTTTCTAAATATAAAAGCTATAAATATTAGTATTAAAATTTGAAACATAAAATCACTGAAAATGGGGGATGCTACTACTAAGTATCGTTTTATCTTTATAGATGATTTATAAAGTGAAAAACTATATATGTTTTGGAAAAATAACTTGAAATTGCCTATTACTTCAGAAGATAAAAAGTGGGTAGAAGAAAGTATTGCGTTTCTTGATGATAAGTTAAAAGGGCGAGAGGCGAAAATGGAAACCGTATTGCCAACTCATCCTTATTTTAGCAAGAAGTTTGAAGGCACGCTATCAGATGCAAAGTTTGTATTAAATCAGGTTATACAACTAATGGGGATAGAGGATATAAGTATCCAGTTGAAATTATTTAATGATGGGGCAGTAAAAATGGAAGATGGTAGTATTCTTACAACACCAGCCGATATCAATGGGAGATGGAAAGGTGCGGCAGGAATGTATCAAAATTTAAATGATGTTACTACGATTTTTATAGCCACCGATCAGCTTAACAACTTAGAAACTCTAGTTGCTACATTAGCTCACGAGTTATCGCATCAACTGCTTTTAGGAGAACAATGGATTAAGGATAATGACGAGTATCTCACAGATCTTCTGGCCATAGTATGTGGTTTTGGGATTTTTATTGGAAACTCTAAATTTAATTTTTCTTCAGAACAAATAGGAATTGGGAGTAACTGGAAAATGAGTGAACAAGGGTATTTACCAGAACAAGTTATTGCCTATGCGATGGCATATTTATCAATTAAACGAGGAGAATCTATTGACTATGCTAAATTTCTAAATAAAACTATAGCAAAATATTTCAAGCAAAGTATAAAGTATCTTAAAAAGAATGGTGTAACAGATTCTGTTTCGAATTCTGTAAAAGAAATTGAAACTTCACAAGAAGTTATAAAAACATCTACCGAGCATAAGGAAGATTTTTTGGAAGAGACACAACAGGAAACACCCGAAAATGCTAAAGAATTCAAAATAGATACTATTGAGGGAATAGAGAAGGTGTCTTTGGTAGAGGCTTGCGCTCAAGAAGATATTCTGTTAGTGAAGCATTTACTACAAATAGGAGTAGATGTAAATACTACTTCTAAATTGGGTTTTTCTGCGTTGAATATGGCAGTCATTAAGAATAATATCAAGTTAATACATATACTTCTTGATGCTGGAGCAGATATCAATCTTCAGAACACAGATGTGTTTGGTTTAGGTGAAACACCACTTATATCAGCGGTTAAGGAAAATAATGCAACTGTTATAGAATTAATATTAGATCATGGTGCAAATCCTAACACACCAAATTACTTTCATAAAACACCTTTGATGATAGCGGCACAAGAAAATGCTCTGGAAGCAGCAAAAGTATTATTAGAACATAAGGTGCCGATTGAACATGGAACCCACACCGGTTTATATACAGAAACATCACTATGTATTGCGGTTTTAAATAATCATACAGAGATGGTTACCCTTCTTGTACAGAACCGGGCAAAGACCAAACCACTTAGAAAATTACCACGACATAAGATTAATCCTAAAATGGTAAAGTGGCTAAAACAACGTAAATACTTATAAAAACCAGTATCTCTCGTTTTAAAGTGCTATATTTTGAAACAGAAATACATTTAAATAAGGGAGTTTTTCCTTTATGAAAAAACAACAGTTTTGTTATTATAGACCAGTAATTTTCTTTCAAGATGATGTTTAATAGCTCGAGATAATACAATTTTTTCGAGATCACGACCTTTAAGAACAAAATCATGAGCATTATGAATGTGCGATACACGCGCAATCTCTTGCTCAATAATAGGTCCGCCTTCTGGATCAGAAGTCACATAATGACTTGTTGCGCCAATGATTTTTACACCTCTTTCATAAGCAGAGTGATATGGCTTTGTTCCAGGAAAAGCAGGTAAAAAAGAACGGTGTATGTTTATAATTTTATAAGGAAATTGATCTATAAAATCAGAAGAAATAATTTGCATATATCTCGCCAGAACTACAAAATCAATGCTATGTTCTTTTAGAAGTTCTATTTGCTGTGTTTCAGCTTGCTTTTTGGTGTCTTTTGTTACCGGAATATACTTAAATGGGATGCCAAAAGCATCAGCAATAGGCTTAAGATCTTCATGATTACTTATAATAATAGGGATGTATACTTTTAATTCTCCAGAGGCATATCTTCCCAAAATATCATAAAGACAATGATTGTATTTAGAAACAAAAAGAGCCATTCGAGGTTTCTTTTCTGTATTATACATTTCCCAATGCATGTTATAATTTTCTGCAACGTGTGTAGTAAAGGACTCTTTAAATAGTGCTAGTTTTTCTTCGTCTTCATCAAATTCGCATTCTAATCTCATAAAGAATTCCTTTAGTTCACGGTCTACATGCTGTTCTATGTATATGGTATTCCCTTTTTTGGCCAAAATGAAATTGGTGACTGTTGCTATAATTCCTTTTCTGTCGGGGCAATTAATTAATAGGGTTGTTTTTTTCATTATGACTTGTGTTTTCTCAAGACATAAACTTACTATTATTGAACTGATTTTAGTAATTGTTTTTTCTTAAGTTTTATGAATCAACCTTATTCTTTTATTGATTTTGGACTGTATTGCTTTGATCAATGTATGATTTTTAGAAAACTAACATAATAAGTATTAAATTTGAACTATAAATAATGAAAGCATTTGATAGGTTAAATAAATTATATAATTCTAAAAAAATAGTCCTTTTTGATGCGTATTTCGTAAATTAGCAGCACTAAAACCACTTTTTATTATCAATGGAACAAAAAGCACCATATACACCCAAGAATAAAGTAAGAATAGTTACCGCAGCTTCATTATTTGATGGACACGATGCGGCTATTAATATTATGCGCCGTATTATCCAATCTACAGGAGTAGAAGTCATTCACTTAGGTCACGATCGTAGTGTAGAAGAGGTTGTGAATTGTGCCATACAAGAAGATGCTAATGCTATAGCTATGACTTCCTATCAAGGAGGGCATAACGAATATTTTAAGTATATGTATGATTTGCTAAAAGAAAAAGGAGCAACTCACATTAAAATATTTGGTGGTGGTGGTGGAGTAATCCTTCCCGAAGAGATTAAAGAACTGATGGATTATGGGATTACTCGTATATACTCTCCTGATGATGGAAGAGAATTAGGGTTACAAGGGATGATCAATGACCTTGTAGAAAGGTCGGATTTTCCTATAGGAGATCAACTTAATGGAGAAGTAGAGCACTTAGTAGAAAAAGAAATTGGTTCTATTGCCCGAGTTATTTCTGCAGCAGAAAATTTTCCTGAAATAGCTAAGGATACCTTAGATCAAATACATATAAAAAATAAAACGTCAAAAACACCCGTGCTTGGTATTACGGGTACTGGTGGAGCTGGTAAATCATCATTAGTTGATGAGTTGGTTCGCCGGTTTTTAATTGATTTTCCTGAAAAAACAATCGGATTAATTTCTGTAGACCCATCTAAACGTAAAACAGGAGGAGCATTATTAGGAGATAGAATTAGAATGAATGCTATTAATTCTCCAAGAGTATATATGCGTTCTCTAGCCACACGTCAATCTAATCTGGCATTGTCTAAGTATGTGGCAGAAGCTATAGAAGTGCTTAAAGCTGCTGAGTTTGATCTTATCATTCTCGAAACTTCCGGAATCGGCCAGTCTGATACCGAAATCTTAGAGCATAGTGATACCTCTTTATATGTAATGACACCAGAATTTGGTGCAGCAACGCAATTAGAGAAAATAGATATGTTGGATTTTGCAGACCTGGTAGCTATCAATAAATTTGATAAAAGAGGCTCTTTGGATGCATTACGAGATGTAAAAAAACAATATATGCGTAATCATCAATTATGGGATATTCCACAAGATGAGTTACCAGTATATGGGACTATTGCTTCGCAGTTTAATGATCCGGGAATGAATACACTCTACAAGGCAATTATGGATAAGATTGTAGAGAAAACTGGAGTTGAGTTGAAATCTGATTTTCATATTTCTAAAGAAATGTCTGAAAAGATATTTGTTATTCCACCAAGTAGAACTCGATATTTATCAGAAATCTCAGAGAATAACAGAGCATATAATAAAACTGCAAACACCCAGGTAGAGGTTGCACAAAAATTATATGGTATTTATAAAACTATCTGTAGCGTTGCTAATGTCGATTCTATTGCTTTATCTAAGAATGGTATTGAAGAAGAGAGTCTTCAGAATATAAAAACCGAGGATAATGCATCATTTTTGAAGTTACTTTTAGCAGAGTTTGATAGAGTAAAACTTAATCTTGATCCTCATAATTGGGAAATTATTACAGGATGGGCTGTTAAGATCAAAAAATATAAAGATCCTATTTATTCTTTTAAGGTAAGAGATAAAGAAATTAAAATAGAAACACATACAGAATCTCTGTCGCATAGTCAGATTCCTAAGGTGGCATTACCAAAATATGAAGCTTGGGGTGATATCTTGAAATGGTGTTTACAAGAAAATGTACCAGGTGAGTTTCCTTATGCTTCGGGCTTATATCCTTTTAAACGTACCGGAGAAGATCCAACACGTATGTTTGCTGGAGAAGGTGGACCCGAACGTACCAATCGTCGTTTTCACTATGTGAGTTTAGGAATGCCCGCTAAGCGACTTTCTACTGCCTTTGATTCGGTAACACTTTATGGAAATGATCCTGATCAAAGACCAGATATTTATGGTAAAATTGGTAATGCAGGAGTATCGATTTGCTGTCTTGATGATGCAAAGAAATTATACTCTGGATTTGATTTAACACACGCCATGACTTCAGTAAGTATGACCATTAATGGTCCTGCACCAATGTTACTAGGTTTCTTTATGAATGCGGCGATCGATCAAAATTGTGAGAAGTATATTAAAGAAAATAACCTTGAAACCGAAGTAGCATCGAAAATCAAAAAAATATATACCGAAAAAGGAGTAGAACGTCCAGAATATCAAGGTGAACTCCCTGAAGGTAATGATGGATTAGGATTAATGCTTCTTGGTGTTACAGGAGATCAGGTATTACCCGCAGATGTATATAATGACATTAAAGCTACAACTTTAAATACTGTTCGTGGTACAGTACAAGCAGATATACTTAAAGAAGACCAGGCACAAAACACCTGTATTTTCTCTACAGAATTCGCACTGCGTTTGATGGGAGATGTACAAGAATATTTTATTGATAAACAAGTACGTAACTTCTATTCGGTATCCATTTCTGGATATCATATAGCAGAAGCAGGAGCAAATCCGATCACACAGTTAGCATTAACATTGGCAAATGGTTTTACGTATGTAGAATATTACCTAAGCCGTGGAATGGATATTAACAAATTTGGCCCCAACTTATCCTTCTTCTTCTCTAATGGTATTGATCCGGAATATGCAGTTATTGGCCGTGTAGCACGTAAAATATGGGCAAAAGCATTAAGAAATAAATACGGAGCAAATTCTAGAGCTCAGATGTTGAAATATCATATCCAAACCTCGGGTCGATCATTACATGCTCAGGAAATTGATTTTAATGATATTCGTACAACACTTCAAGCTTTATATGCAATTTATGACAACTGTAACTCATTGCATACCAATGCTTATGATGAAGCGATTACCACGCCAACAGAAGAGTCTGTGCGTAGAGCAATGGCAATACAATTGATCATTAATAAAGAATTAGGATTGGCTAAAAATGAAAACCCAATTCAGGGATCTTTTATTATAGAAGAACTAACAGATCTTGTTGAAGATGCAGTATTGGCAGAGTTTGACAGAATCACAGAACGAGGAGGAGTGCTTGGAGCTATGGAAACCATGTATCAACGTAGTAAAATACAAGAAGAAAGCTTGTATTATGAAACGTTGAAACATAATGGAGAGTTTCCGATTATTGGAGTGAATACATTTTTAAGCTCTAAAGGGTCACCAACGGTAACACCTGGAGAAGTAATTCGTGCAACAGAAGAAGAAAAGGAGTACCAGATCACAATGCTAAACGAATTGCATAAAGGAAATGCTGACACTACTACAGAACTACTAAAAAACTTACAACAAAAAGCGATCAGTAATCAGAACATTTTTGAAGCTTTAATGGATGTATGTAAAAAATGTTCTTTAGGCCAGATTACATCAGCACTGTTTGAAGTAGGAGGGCAGTATAGACGAAATATGTAAGTTGCTTAACTCGTAAGAGCGAAGCATAATATAGAATCCTTTTAATAAAACCTCACAGGGATACTGAACTTGTTTCAGTATCCCTGTGAGGTTTTATTGTTTGTAGCATTAGACGAACTCAATTCAATACTCGATTTATTTAGGGTTTATCTAAGAAAGATTAATAATGATCAAAATTTCAATATCTTTAGACATGAGTAATACCATTTTAACTTTGAAATTGGTATAAAAATCTAATTCGTGTTTAGTACCATAGAATATACAGTAACTGCAATTGTGTGCCTTATTTCGGCAATAGTGATTCAACGTATTTTTAGCAAAGAAAAACTTCGTGGAGCTGATAAAAAAGCTATTCATGGAATCAAGTGGTTTGGACTGGCAATATTTGTTTGGGGTCTTGGAGCCTTGGTTAATTTGATTATGGTTGAAGGATTACAATGGCCTTCGACCAATAAAATCCTGATTTATTTTGGAGTACTGGTTTCTTTAGCAAACTCGTTGTTTATTTTGTTATCTCTTCCTTCAATAGAACATCCTCAAAAACCTGGGATTGTAGTGCGACTGGTACAACGTTTTAGTGTTCGCGAATTTATAGGACTCTTTTGTGGTGTTTTAGGAATGATCACTTTTGTTTTTATCGCATCTTCCTATGGTAATCCCGAGATTAGTAATAATTTTATTTGGTTGATTGATATCCCTATTTCTATTTTGGTGGCTATTTCATTGCTGTATGAACTTAATAAAGCTTTTGTAGGAAGGCAAATGAGATTTATGTATTTGCCCACGTTTGCATTATTTGCCTTAATTGTAATCGCTGTTTCTCATCGTATGATACCGCAGGATAGAGTTTTACAATTTATTGATCAGCAATTCTGGGGAGTATTAGGTAGTATTACTGCTATTTCGTTCAAATTTCTTTTTATTCTTTTATTTTCTATTCTTTTATACAGTTGGAAATTTCTTTCAGAAAAAGAACAACAGCAAAGCCTGGCTCAAAAACTGGAAATTCAAAAAGCTAAACTCGAAAAAGAAAAAGAACAATTACTATTGGCAAACGAAAGCCATTTGGATACGATCAAGACATTAAAAAATAACCTAAAAACGATAAAAGCAACATCAAAAATAGAACTTTCCGAAAGGCAAAAGGAAGTTTTAGGATATCTGGCGTATTATGGAAGCTATAAATCATATACCGAAATTGCCCAGGAAATGCACATTAGTACAGATGGATTTCAGACCCATATTCATCAAATAAAAAAGATGCTTAACATAAGCGGGACAGGGGGAAAAGAACAGTTGATTGCTTTTGCAAAGGCTAATAGTTTTCTTCAATATACTTCACTAAAAGATGATACGTAACCGTATGCTTAACCATTCTGGTCATAAATTTTGAATACTACTTAACCTTTTGTGGTGTGAGTTTTTAGAGCAATTTGCTTTAAAAATTTCACTATGTTATTTCCTTGTATTATTTCAGAACAAAATTTAGATGAAAATATCAATCGTGTTTTTGGTGATGCTACCAGTTGGTTTGTCGATGCAATTCTAGCCGAAATCCCAATCACAGAGACTGTAGGGGTTCCTTGGGTGGTTGTAGTATTGATATTAGGAGCTGGATATTTTACACTGTATTTTAAGTTTATTAACGTAAGAAGCTTTTATACCGCAATACAAGTAGTTCGGGGAAAATATGATGCTGTAGAAAATTTGGATCACGATGGTTCTAGTGATTTATCTTCTGAAAGTGCTTTAGTAAAAGAAAAAAATACTGATGATGATGTAAATGGAGAAGTTAGTCATTTTCAGGCATTAACTACAGCTGTTTCGGCTACAGTAGGACTGGGTAATATTGCTGGTGTAGCAATTGCCTTATCTATTGGTGGTGCCGGAGCAACACTCTGGATGATCATTATAGGAGTGTTGGGGATGTCTTCAAAATTTGTAGAATGTACATTGGGAGTTAAATACCGGGAGGTGGATAGTGACGGAAAAGTTTTTGGCGGTCCTATGTATTATTTAACCAAAGGGTTAGGAGAAAAAGGCTACGCTAAATTAGGAAAAGTTCTATCTGTACTTTTTGCTATTATGTGTATAGGTGGATCGTTTGGTGGTGGTAATATGTTTCAGGTAAATCAGGCATTTAAATTGTTTGATCATGTGATAATTTCGGATAACTCAATGTTACATGGACAAGGTTGGGTGTTTGGAGTTATCATGGCAATATTGGTTGGTGTTGTTATCATTGGCGGAATCAAAAAAATAGCAAGTGTCACGGATAAAATTGTACCCTTTATGGTATTGATTTATATCGTCGCAGTTTTGATTGTTTTGGTATTGTACAGCTCTGCTATTCCGGCAGCATTTAGAGCGATTTGGGAAGGTGCTTTTCATCCTGAAGGAGTGATGGGAGGTTTTGTAGGAGTATTGGTTCAAGGGTTTAGACGAGGGGCTTTTAGTAATGAAGCAGGAGTTGGTAGTGCTTCAATAGCCCACAGTGCTGTAAAAACACGTTTTCCTGCAAGTGAAGGGCTAGTGGCATTGCTCGAACCTTTTATCGATACCGTAGTTGTGTGTACAATGACTGCTTTGGTGTTAATTATAACCGGGCAGGTAGATACAAGTACCGAAATTGATTTTGAACAAGGTGTTCTCCTTACTGCTTCTGCATTAGAGAGTGGTGTTTCATGGTTTCCGTATCTCCTCACAATTGCAGTATTACTTTTTGCTTTCTCTTCTATGATTTCATGGTCATATTATGGATACCAGGCCTGGAGTTATCTTTTTGGAAGAAGCAAACGCACAGAATACTTGTATAAGTTTATTTTTTGCTGTTTTACAGTAATAGGCGCTGCAGCTACATTAAATGCAGTTACAGATTTTAGTGATGCAATGATTTTTGCTATGATGGTACCTAATATGATAGGTTTATTTTTATTAAGCCCTAAAGTAAAAGATGAATTAATACGCTACAAAAAAAGTATTGCCGGAAGGATGAAATAATCAAAAAATATCATGAAATAAAAACCTATAAAAAGGACACTTTATAAACTCATCATCCAGGAACGTTGCAGATGTTTAAATTTTCTAAGCTCTTTACGCAATAGAATTAAGAATTCTTTTCCGTTACTTTCCGATTGTTCGAGACGCTCACAATTTTTATAAAGCCTATTGGTGATGTGTATTAGAGAAGTAGCATGCCTTATACGCTCATCTTGAAAGACTTGGTTTTCGGCTTTAATTATTTTAGGAGCCAGCGCATCTGATTGTCTTATGATGTCACCCGTAAAATAAATATGAGGATTCTCACTCCCGTTATTTTGTAATGTAGCCAAGTCATGAACAAGATAATTTGAAATGCTTCTCGAGAGTGTAAATATCTCAAGAGCTTTCTTGTATAATCTTTTATTTCGGGGCTGTAATCTCATATTAGTTTGTTACCTCAAAAATAATGTTATTTTCAATATTTTTTCTTTATTATTTAAAGTTAAATGATTAATTTACATTAGTAATTAAGGACTTTTGTTCTTTTTTGCTTAAAAATGAAATTTTTGTAAATGGAATAATAATTAGAAGATATAGCTATATAAAATATAGAGTATAAAAGTATAGATAAGGATAGAAAAAAGACTCTTATGCAAATTCTAAATGATCATTAAAAAAATGAAAAATACACCAATGAAAATAGATGCCATAAACTGGGATATTCTAAAATGTTTGCAACAAAATGCAAGATTATCTAATACTGAGATAGGAAGAAAAGTAGGTTTAAGTTCTCCTGCAGTTGCAGAAAGGATAAAGAAGATGGAAGATTATGGAGTTTTAAAAGGATATATTGCCGATGTTTCATATACCAAAACGGGGTATCAATTAAAGGCAATAATCACGCTGCGAGCATTTATGGGAAGATTAAAACCATTTTTGATAAAAGTATCAGAATTTAAGGAAGTTATGAATTGTTACCGAATCACAGGTAATGAAAATATAGTTATGGAAGTAGTATTAAGAGATCAGATACATTTGCAAGAATTTATAGATAGACTTATTACTTATGGAGAAGTTAAAACACATATTATACTTTCTAATCTTATTGAGAATAATCCAATTACTGGTCATGCCGAATTTAGAGAATTAGATATCTAATTTATGGCATGAGATTTGATTATATCTATACAAAGAACAATCTTTATCTTGTGTGAGGACATTAGTATGGGGAACTAAAGAGAGTACAGGGAAAAGATGAAAAACGTCTGAAAGCATTCAGACGTTTTTTTATTGCTCTTATCCAGATTTCATTAAATTTATAGAATAATTATGCATCTTTTTGTGCTCGTTTTAGTCCTATAGATATATAATTATATTAAATCATAGCATTATGAAAAATAAAGAATGTACCTGCACGTGTTCAAGTTGCGCAGAAGGACAATGTTCTAACTGCTCCAGCATAGGATGCGAATGCACTGGATGTAGCTGTTAACAATAACTTCCCTATTTCTATTAAAAATAAAAATAGGGATATTTCTGTTTTGATTTATGGAAACTTCGAATCTTTGGAAAGCCTATCATAAAGACATTAGATTGTTTATAAAAAGTAAAGTGAAAAATGATCAAATTGTTGATGATTTAATACAAGAGACTTTTATAAAGGTACATGGTAATAAAAATAAACTTAGAGATCATTCTAAAATCAAATCCTGGCTATTTACAATTGCAAGAAATATAGTATATGATTATTTTAAAGAAAATAAACAAACTACAGATTTTATAAATGAACAAATATGTGAAGAGACCTATGCTGATCATTCTGAAAAAGATTGTCTCCCAGAATTAATAAATAGATTGCCAGAAAAATATCGAAACCCATTACTTCTTTCTGATGTGAAAGGTCTTAAGCAAAAACAAATTGCAGAACAATTAGAAATACCTTTGTCTACTGTTAAATCACAAATACAACGTGCCCGAAAAATGATCATACAAGGATATATGGATTGCTGTGACTATAAACTTAATGATAAAGGAAAATTAGTAGGAGAGACTAAAGGGAAGGAAAATTGTAAAATATGTAGATAAAAAGATATTAAAATACTGCTAAAAGCTATTAAGTGGTATTTTTTTTGTGTTATTTAGTTATAAAATCATTGTATTGTGTCAATATTATTTCTTAAAAAACATCTCTTTTTTGTTATACTTTGCATAAGCTTCATAAACTATGGGCAAAATACACTTACACTCAAAAAGGGCGTTGTTGTAGATTCTTTGATTATTCCTTCTACAGGTAATCATTTTAGTATTTATTTACCCAAATTTTTTGATTTAGATAAAAGTTGGCCCTTACTCTTGGGGTTTGATAGTTCGGGAAATACAGGGAAAACTGCGCAATTATATAGGGAAGCAGCTGAAGAGCAAGGATATATTGTAGCTATTAGTAATTTTCAGGAAGATCAAGAAGCGCAAAAAAGGGTAGAGTATGTATCTGATTTTATGAGCTATATTTTTTCTCTTTTTCAGATTCAAAAAGGAAGAGTCTACATTGCGGGGATACAGGAAGATGCAAAACAGGCAAGTTTACTAGCTGCTTTATATCCTAATGAAGTGTTTGGGGTAATTGCAATAGAAGATACTTACTTCTATGATTCGAGAATAAGAATTAAAAAAAACTTCTCTTATCGAGGTATTGTAAGTATCGACAATTATAGGTACCAGGATTTTTTCAATATTAAAAAATACTTAAAAAGCAGAGCAGTTCCGGCTGATGTCTATGTATGTGAGAAAGATTCTGGATTACTACTCAATAAACATATTAAAAAAACACTATCTGATTTTACATTGCACGCAATGAATAAAGGAAGGATGCCAATAGATTCTATTTGGGTTCGAGGTTTATTTCAGAAAGAAATGAAACAAGTAGAATCTTATCAGGATAAAGGTAGATTCTTAAATGCTTTTAATGAAGTAAAACGTATACGGCTCAAATATGGCGTTTTTTTTAATACTAATTATCTAAAAGAAAAACAGAAAGAAATTAAAAAAACTAAAGCGTATAAACAACAGAAACGACTAGAGACAAAATACCTGAACATGGAAAGTTTTCTTAGAGAAGCATATTTACTTTCTATGGAGGAAGATATAGGAGTAAAAGAGTTCGAAAACCTGGGGTGGTGGAAATATCAAATGTCAGAATTAGATACCTTGATTTTAGGGAAAGAAAAACATGCCCGTCATATGGGATATAGAATGAAAGGTTATGTGAGATATCTGGTTGATAGTTATAAAAATGAACTTCCTGAAAAAGAAGAAAACCTGGAAGAAAATTTATTCCTTAATATATTGAGTACCATAGTAGATAAAAATGATTTTGAATCTTATCGAAAAATAATTTCATTGAGTGCCCAGGATCAGGATAATGAAACAGCTTTGTTTTATTTAGAGCAAATGCTGAAGAATGGTTATAAAGATCTAAATGCATTGTATACTATAGAAGGTACATTAGCCTTGAGACTATCTAAAAAGTATAATGAATTAGTGAAAAAATATCTCGGAAATTCTAAATACTTCTTTTCAAAATAAATTGAAATCATAAAATTTTGTGTATTTCATCGAATTTATGTGTTTTTTGTCGTCATTTTTTTGGTTTGTATGATTTTTTTACATTATATTTACAATAGTAAAAAATACTTGATGTGTCATCCAGAATTAACATTTTAAACTGTATGACGATATGGATTTAAAATATTAGTTTGGAATACATCAGGGATAAATTAAGTGTGAGGACATTAGTCTAAAGACCCCGAATCTTGAAGCTAAAGAGAGTACGTAATTTTCCCTAAATACTGAAAGCGATCTGAATAAGATCGCTTTTATTATTTTTATTTATTAACTACAAGATGAGGTACATTTTCCAGGTTCCAGTCAATCACTAATCCTCCTGCAAGTGATCTTGCAATTTCTGCACCATATAGATATTCACATAAGTATAATGCGGCTTCAAAACTTTTGGCACCTCCGGCAGAAGTTATATACTTTTTGTCATGTACAAACAACACTTCTTTTCTGATATCCAAGTTAGGGAATGTACTGCGCATTTGATCTATATCACTTGGGAAAGTAGTAGACACCACATCATCAAGAACTCCAGCTTTAGCGAGAACAAATGCTCCGTCACAGTGCGAAGTCATAAATGAGGCAGTTTTATCTACTTGTTTTATAAAATCAATCATTACTTTATCATCTAAATCGGTATCTAAATGGTGCTCGGCACTGGGGACTACTAAAATATCTATTTTAGGTAAAGAATCTTTTACATAATTATAATCAGGTATAATTTTTAGACCTTCAAATGTTATTATATGGTGATCTGTATTTGCAACAGTAAAAACATTCATTTGTTTTATGTTCTTACGATATTGGGTATGTTGAAAAATATCAAAAGGTGCAGTAAATTCAGTATTATAGGTTCCATCCATAATGAGGAAAGCAACATTATATCGGTTAGGCTCTAATTTAGGAAAGCTCTTTTTCTTTTCTACTGTTTCTATTTTTGTTTCTACAGTGCTAGATTGCTTCTCCTGTTGTACTTGAGTACAACCATAAATTAATATAATACAAAAGGTGAAAAAGAAATTTTTCATTGCTATGAGTTTTATAAATGATGGTTAGCCAGATACTTTTTCCTGGCTAAGTTTTCGTTTTACGATATATAATAAAAATGTTCCTAAGGCAGCAATCAGTGTCATAAAAATCCAGGTATTTTCATACCCAAAATTATTTATGAATTGCATTCCAGAGTTATGGCCAAAGATATGAGCAAGAGAAAAAGACATACTATACAGTGCCATATAGGCTCCTTGTCTTCCCTTTTTTGATCTATCTAAAGCAAAAGCATTTCCAAAGGGAAATGCGACCATCTCTCCAAGTGTGGCGATAATCATTCCGATAACCAAAACTCCTGCCCAGGGAGTAACCAATAGTAGTAGAAAACTTATACCTGTTAGAACAAAACCTCCAATAACATTGCCTATTCTAGATAGTTTGGTTTTTTCTAGGTATGCTATGAGTGGCATTTCTAAGAAAAATATTAAAGCACCATTTAGCGCAAGTAATAATCCGATTTTCTGTTCTGATAATTGGTGAATTTCTTTATAATACAACGGGATTGTAGAAAAGTACTGAACAAATATAAAACCAAATAAAGCTAATGCAATTAGAAACAAGACATAAGTACCGTCACTATGAGCATTTACTGGGTTTTCGACAACAACTTCTTTGTCTAATACTTTTGCTTTTTTAGGGTGAAGGGTTTGTATCATCACTAATCCAGCTATAATACAAGTAATCCCGTCTATCCAAAATAAGCCGTAATAGCCTATAGATGCTATAATTAATCCACCGACTGCAGGGCCAGCAGAAAATCCTAGATTGATAGCAAGTCGAATAAAAGTTAATGATCTGGTTTTATTCTCTGGTTTGCTATAGGCGCTTAATGCCACAAAAAAAGCAGGCCTTGCCATATCTGCAATTGCAATTAGAATAAAGAAACCGGCACAAATACTCCAAAAACTAGTAAAATATTGAATAGTTATAAATGAAACACCTGTTAATAACAAAGAAATAAGTATGACTTTATAGTAGCCAATTTGATCACATAATTTGCCTCCTAACCAAGCACCTAAAAAAGAACCTAATCCATAACTGGTCATAATCCATCCTACTTGTTGTAGCGAAAAATCCAGGTCATCAGTTAAGTATAGAGATAAAAAGGGGATTACCATTGCCCCGGCTCTATTGATTAGCGTGATCAAAGCTAACCACCATACCTCTTTTGATAATCCAGAAAAAGAGTTGAAATAATGAAGGAAAAGTTTTAGCAATGTACTTGTGATTTGTATTAGACTTCCAATTAATAGATAAAAGTAGTTTTTTATCTATTATTTAAGCATAATTTTATTGAAATTAATTAGTTAACTAATTGTAAATTGTACTTTTGCAAAAAATAAAGGGGAAGTGTTCAGAATATCAATTTTATTTGTGTTTTTTATTGGGAATATAATTGCTCAGGATTCTATAGCGATAAAAAAAGTATTATCTTTTCAGGAAGAGCTTAATAAAGATTTTTCTTCTGAAGAAACGTCACCTTTAATTCCAAAAGATTTAGAACGTTTTAAAACACTCGATTTTTTTGAAATTGATACTTCTTTTTGTATTCGTGCAAAATTTGTTCGTACACCATATGAGACGCCTTTTGTTATGAAAACCACAACGGGTAGAGAGCCATTATATGTTAAATATGGAGAAGCCCATTTTATATTTCGGCAAAAGTCTTATGTATTACAGATATATCAAAATCAAGGATTAAAGACTCAACCAGAGTTTGAAAATTATTTATTTCTTCCTTTTACAGATTTAACTAATGGAGAATTAAGTTATGCAGGAGGACGTTTTATAGATCTCAAAATTCCTGAAGGAGACTATATTGTTATTGATTTTAATACTTCTTATAATCCGTATTGTGCTTATAACGATAGATATTCTTGCCCAATACCTCCAGAAGAAAACCATCTGGATATAAAGATTCCTGTGGGCGTTAAGGTATATAAAAAGTATCCAGAGAATGAATAAAAAAAGCGCTCTGATAATTCAGAACGCTTTTACTTTATAAAAAGATATACTAGAATTTATATACAGCCCCAAGTACAAAAGAAGAAAGACTTTTTGTTGCCTCTCTATCATTATCGATAAAGAAATCTTCAGAAGTTGTATCTATTCTTAATTCTGGTTTGAGAGTTAATTCTCCAATAGTATAATTTCCTGTAAGTGTAGCTGTGATAACATCTCCATCACCTTGTGTATCTAAACCAATTACATCTGTTAACCCTCCATTGTAAACCGAGAAATATTCTCCTCTTATTCCTATAGCGAATTTTTCAGATGTTCTGTATTGAGGATATAATGCTGCTCCGTAAAACCCAGAAGCATCTCCGTTTTCTTGTGGTTCTGTAGATACATAAGTTGTGTTTACTCCAAGGTAGAAATCTTGTGTCAGGTCCCATCCGGTAGTAAGATCTACCTGAAAAGTAGGGCCTACTTCTCCGGGCTCTCCTTCATTACCATATCTAAAGTTAAGAAAAGCACTACCCTTATCGAGGGTATATCCTATTTGTGCTCCAGCAATGTAGGTGTCAAACGGGTTATTATCTGTATAATCACTAGGATTCATTATAGCAAGCATAGCAGACCATTTTTCACTTATTGCAATATCTGCCTTCAAACCAGTATGAGATAAAGGACCATAAGTGAACATATATGAAGTAGAATAATTGAAATTTTCTGTCGGCGAAATCATTTCATACCCAATAAAAGTATTAAAATTACCGAAGGTAAGTTTAACACTTTCAGTTACATTCCAATAGACATATAGCTGGTTTATAATTTGAGCAGAATCATCAGAATTAAATACAGCATCTTCACCTCTGGGTCCAAAGACAAGATCGGCTACAAATCCAACTTTTTCGCCTTCATACCCCAAAATAGCATTAGCCATACCCAGTGCAAAGCCGCTTTCGTCTGCAAAAAATGTTTGTGGGCTACCGAGTTATCATTAGGAGCTGCAAAATTATATCTGTAATATCCATCAACTGATCCTGATAAGCTTATTTTGGACAATAATTTATCGAGTGTCGATTTTGGTTTTTCTTCCTGGCTAATGGCATTGAAACTCAAAAAAAATAAAGTAAAGAGAGCTACTTTTTTTAAAAATTTTGTGATGACCTTTGCTTTCATAGTTAGTTTTAATTGTTGTAATTATTTTTGATTAGGGGTGTAAAACTATGTAAAAGAATTTGAACCCGAAAGGATAAAGTTGTAAGGTGTTTTTAATGACAAAAAGTATTTAGAGAATGAATAAAAAAAGCGCTCTGATAATTCAGAACGCTTTTACTTTATAAAAAGATATACTAGAATTTATATACAGCCCCAAGTACAAAAGAAGAAAGACTTTTTGTTGCCTCTCTGTCATTATCGATAAAGAAATCTTCAGAAGTTGTATCTATTCTTAATTCTGGTTTAAGAGTTAACTCTCCAATAGTATAATTTCCTGTAAGTGTAGCTGTGATAACATCTCCATCACCTTGTGTATCTAAACCAATTACATCTGTTAACCCTCCATTATAAACCGAGAAATATTCTCCTCTTATTCCTATAGCGAATTTTTCAGATGTTTTGTATTGAGGATATAATGCTACTCCATAAAATCCAGAAGCATCTCCGTTTTCTTGTGGTTCTGTAGATACATAAGTTGTGTTTACTCCAAGATAAAAATCTTGTGTTAGATCCCATCCGGTAGTAAGGTCTACCTGAAAAGTAGGGCCTACTTCTCCGGGCTCTCCTTCATTACCATATCTAAAGTTAAGAAAAGCACTACCATTATCGAGGGTATATCCTATTTGTGCCCCTGCAATGTAGGTGTCAAACGGATTATTATCTGTATAATCACTAGGATTCATTATAGCAAACATAGCAGACCATTTTTTACTTATTGCAACATCTGCTTTCAAACCAGTGTGAGAGAAGGGACCGTATGAGAACATATACGAAGTAGAGTAATTGAAATTCCCTGTTGGTGAAATTACTTCATATCCAATAAAAGTATTAAAATTACCGAAGGTAAGTTTAACACTTTTGGTTACATTCCAATAGACGTATAGCTGGTTTATAATTTGAGCAGAATCATCAGAATTAAATACAGCATCTTCGCCTCTGGATCCAAAGACAAGGTCGGCTACAAATCCAACTTTTTCGCCTTCATACCCCAAAATAGTATTAGCCATACCTAGTGCAAAACCATTTTCGTTTGCAAAAGATGTTTGTGGGGCTACCGAGTTGTCATTAGGGGCTGCAAAATTGTACCTGTAATAGCCATCAACTGATCCTGATAAGTTTATTTTGGATACTAATTTATCGAGTGTTGATTTTGGTTTTTCTTCTTGGCTAATGACATTTAAACTCAAAAAGATTAATGTAAAAAAAGTTACTTTTCTTAAAAAAAATGTGGTGGTTTTTGTTTTCATAATTAACATTGATTACCGTTATAATTAGTTTTTAATTGGCACGGTAAATCTATATAAAAACAATTTTAACCTTAAAAAATATAGGGTATGAATGCTAATTTTTGTGTATATTGTATTTTATACCCTGATAAAATTAGGGTATAACTTTTATTTTTATATATTTTAAGAATTTGAAAGTGCTTTTTTAGGCTTTTCTTATGATATTGTGTTTGTTTTATTTAAAAAGGCCTTAATAAACACATTAGAAAGTGGGATTAGCTAAAAGCTTAATGTGAGTTTATTTAAATAGAGAATATTGGAAATGATAAGTACGGCAGAAATTTAGAGTAATGCCTGATTACCTTTTTCTTCGGTTCTGATTCTGTAAGTGTCCTGGATGTTTGATACAAATATTTTTCCATCACCAACTTCTCCGGTTTTAGCAGAATCTATTAATGCGCGAATTGTTTTTTTCTCAAATTCATCAGAGACAACTATAGATAAGTATCTACGTGGTATATCAGATGTATTATAGGTGATCCCTCTGTATACATGGCCTTTCTTTTCATTGCCAACACCTGTTACATCCCAATAGGTAAAGAAATTTACTTCAATTTTATGTAGAGCTTCTTTTACAGCTTCGAATTTTGATTTGCGTATAATTGCTTCGATTTTTTTCATAAGCCTTTACTTAAATTAATCTCCGGCACAATTTTTATTGGATTATTTTACAATAAACATCCCTAAAAATATGAAAAGAACTCCAACCACAAATGATCCGGCAGCATAGATGATAAAGTTGATAAAATCTCCGGATTTTAGTAATACATGATTTTCGTAGGCAAATGTAGAAAAAGTGGTAAATCCTCCACAAAAACCTGTTGCCAAAAGGGTAACTGTATTTTGTGATATTACATTGTTTTTAAGTGCTAGACCTAGAATAATCCCAATAAAAAGACTGCCTAAAATATTAGCTGTAAAGGTACCATATGGGATTCCTGTAGAAGAACTATTGAGGTATTTACTTATAAGATAACGTGCGATGCTACCTGTGCCGCCTCCAATAAACACCAAAAGTATTTGTTTCATCTGTTTTTATCTATTGTTTCTTAAAGGTCAGGCTGGTATTGATTGATGTTCGTATCAACTTGGTTACTATGTGTCCCATAAATTAATAAACTACATTCTATCATTCTATAGAATGTAGTTTATATAGTATTATTTTATTGGAATATATATTTCTGTAACCCACTCAGCAGGGTTTGGTTGTAATCTTGGCTCTACACGATACACTTCAAAAGCTGCAGATTCCATATTTGGCTCTAGATTGTTCTCTGCAATATATTTGTAACCAGCTTCCCACGCTTCTTTTAGGTTGATATAGTCTCCTTTAAGCGTCGTCTTTACTACTTTCTGTCTTGGTAAAAAATCACAAAGAATAGAACTTTCTTTAGGAGTAATTACTTTATCTCTGGTTGGAATTGCTGTAGAGAAAATTGCTGTTCCTTGTTCTTCATTATACTCATTATATAATGTAAAGGGCATACCTGTTTGAGGAAGATTGTTTTGTTTCATATATGTATCCACTGCAGGGATCATATCTTTCATTTTTTCAGGAATTATAGCTATTGAAGAAGCAGTAGCACTGTACATATAAAACCCACCTCCATGTTCCGTAACTCCATCTACATGAACAGCATATTTTTTCATTTTTTCATCAGTAAATGCATCAAGTTTTTCGAGTCCGCGAGCATACATAGGCTTTATCATTTGAGATATAGTACTATCTTGAGTAGCCCAAAATGCCTTTTCCATAAAAGATTGTTCGCCTTTCATTCCCCAGGTCACTTTGGTTTTTTTACCTTCTATTTTTTCAAATTTCCAGTACACATCACTTTTACTTTCTCCCATTGGAGTGACAAATGTGATATTTTGATCTATGCTAGTAAACGGAGAAGCCTTTATGGTCTCCATTTTACCATCTCCTTGTGTTTCGCTTTTCCAACTATAAGAAGCACCTTCGCCACTTGTTTTTTCGGGATATTCCATAATAAAATCATCAGATTCATCCATCCAAGGTCCCCATTTATCCCAAGTCTTATACTCATTGATTGTAGCAAATAATAACTCATCGGGAGCATCTATTACTCTACTTTCTTCTACTTGATACTCGCCGTCTATGGTAGCAACATAAACAGCTCCGCCAATTATTACTAATAATAATAGAAAAAATAAATATTTCACTATTTTCATGTTAGTTAGTTTAGATTGTTTGGTCAGCTAATATAAACAATTTTAACATCCTTTTATTTTGTTACATTTGTCAAAACAATAAAATAAAACAAATGAAACTCGACAGAATATTATTTTTTATAGCGATCACTAGTTTAATGATTGCATGTAAAAAGGATCCAAGCGTTAAGGATCAAATTAACCAACAGGAAGAAAAACAGGAGGTAGCAGAGGAAAAGTTTGATTATGTTGTAGAGCAATTTGCTGATCTTAAAATTTTAAGATACCAAATACCGGGTTGGGATAATCTTACTTTGAAAGAACAAAAATTAGTATATTATCTTACACAAGCAGGATTAAGTGGAAGAGATATTATGTGGGATCAGAATTACCGTCATAATCTTACTATCCGAAAAGCATTAGAAAAAGTTCACACTTCTTATGAGGGAAATAAGAGTGATGCAAACTGGAAAGCTTTTGAAACATATCTAAAACGAGTTTGGTTTTCTAACGGGATTCATCATCACTATAGTAATGGTAAGATTAAACCAGAATTTAGTCGAGATTACTTTAGCTCTCTTCTTGCTGCTACAGGAACCGAAGTGCCTAAAGAAGTATATGAAGTGATCTTTAATGATCAAGATGATAAAAAAGTAAATCAAGCAAAAGGAGTTGATAATGTAGCACTATCTGCGGTTAACTTTTATGGCCCTGGAGTTACTAATACCGATGTTACATCATTCTATAGTAAAATGAAATCTCCAAATGCAGAGAAACCTTTATCCTTTGGTTTAAACTCTCAATTGGTAAAAGAAAATGGAAAATTAAAAGAGCGAGTATATAAATCAGGAGGATTGTATGGATCTGCAATCGACGAAATCATCAAATGGTTAGAAAAAGCAAAAGGTGTAGCAGAAAATGAAGCACAAGGAGATGCCTTAGGGTTATTGATCGAATATTATAAGACAGGAAATTTACAAACCTGGGATGATTATAATGTGGCATGGACGGCAGCTACTGATGGTAATATCGATTACATTAATAGTTTTATTGAAGTATATAATGATCCATTAGGATATAGAGGTTCTTATGAAACTATTGTACAGATCAAGGATTTTGATATGTCTAAAAAAATGTCTGTACTATCAGAAAATGCGCAGTGGTTTGAAGATAATTCTCCATTAATGGATGCTCATAAAAAAGATAGTGTTGTAGGGGTTTCGTATAAAGTAGTAGCTGTTGCCGGAGAGGCAGGAGATGCATCACCAAGTACACCTATAGGAGTAAATCTTCCTAATGCAAACTGGATTAGAGCTGCTGTAGGTTCTAAGTCTGTATCCTTAGGGAATATTATCGGTGCTTATAATAATGCCGGTGGTTCGGGACGTTTAAAAGAGTTTGTACATGATGATGAAGAGTTTGAACTAGAAGAAAAATATGGACAATTAGGAGATAAGTTACATACAGCATTACATGAAGTAGTTGGTCATGCATCTGGAAAATTAAACCCGGGAGTAGGAGAAACTAAAGAAACATTAAAGAACTATGCTTCTACTATGGAAGAAGGTCGTGCTGATTTAGTTGGATTATACTATTTAATGGATCCAAAATTACAAGAACTAGGATTAGTTGAAGATTGGGAAAAGACAGGTAAAGCTGCTTATGATGGATATATTAGAAATGGATTAATGACACAATTGATTCGTTTAAATCTTGGTGATGATGTAGAAGAAGCTCATATGCGTAACCGCCAGTGGGTTAGTGGTTGGGCTTTTGAGCAAGGAAAGAAAGATAATGTAATCGAAAAAGTAAGTAGAGAAGGAAAAACTTACTTTAATATTAATGACTACACTAAACTACGTGAAATCTTTGGTCGTTTATTAAAAGAAACACAACGTATCAAATCTGAAGGAGATTATAAGGCGGCAGAAGCTTTGGTAGAAGGATATGGTGTAAAAGTTGATCAAGCTGTACATGCAGAAGTATTAGAGCGTAATAAGCAATTTACATCAGCACCATATAGTGGTTTTGTAAATCCTGTTTTAGTACCAAAAACTAATGATGCAGATGAGATTATAGGTTTTGAAATATTTCAACCTAAAACCTTTGAAGAGCAAATGTTATGGTACAGTAAGAATTATAACTTCTTACCAGAGGTGAATTAATCATATTACATAAAAATTTTATAAAGAGCCTCATAATATTTTTTTGAGGCTCTTTTTTATTTCTTTTTGAATTCAAAAATTTGCTCTAAAATTGGAGTTGTTAAAGTAAATGTAGCTAAGATTAGTGAAGCATAAAATGGATTGTAATTGACTATCTGCACTTCATTGAAATCTCCTAAAGCAAGTACCCAAATAGTAAATGCTATAATAGATATAATGATTTGAAACCATGGTGTTTTTAGTTTTTTAGACTGATCTTTAAGCCCAAAGTATTTATAAAAAGGAGTAAGTGTTAATCCAATAAAAAATAAAACTAAAAACCCAGTTTTTCCTTCTTCAATTGCAAACTTATTGAATACCAAATAAAAGGCAATGATTTCTCCAGGGATGTATTTTATAACTTTTTGAAAATAACTATCTACATTTATATTAGGTTCGATTAATGTATCCTTTTCTGTAAATACGCGAGGTAGTAGTGTTTTTGTTTTCATTGTAAATCTATTTTGTTAGTTTATAAATAAATTTGAAAGAAACTGTTCCTAAATATTTATCATAGAAGTATTCATTATTTGTAATGTCGAGAGCAGTAACAGTTTCTCCGTTTTCCTGAATTTCTTTACCAGATGATTGGATAAGAAAATCTTTTGGGCTTCTGCTGGATATTAATTCATAGGTCAGACCAATAGAAAAATCTTCGGTGAAATTATATGAAACACCTAAACCTCCACTAATCTTTTGATTAAAAACATTACCCGATTGAGCTCCTTGTAATGTTATCAGATTTACCGAAGCAATAAAACTCCAATCCGATATTTTATGAATCTGCCCGATTTGGTTACCATCTTTGTCTGTAAAGCGATAGGTTAAATTCTTCTTGAAAGAAATAGGTATTGAGACTACTGTAGATAAAACAAAACTTGTTTTTTGGCCTTTGTTTAGAATAACGGTATTGTCTATTGGCGATATTTGTACGGTTTTAATATTTTCTGTACTTCCATTAAATCCTAAACTTAATCCGAAAGATATATTTTCACCAATACTTCCATTTTCTTTTTCAGAGTCTTCTAGTGTTTTAAATTCTTCTTGATTATTATCTCCTCCTGATGTGTTTAAAGTCTTGAATTCTTTAGAAGTTTTATCTTTTTTATATTTTGTGTAGGCTTTTTGTTGCCCAAACGAAAAATTAAATGCGATCAATAGACTTAATGTAATTAGTGTTTTCATATCAGATTGTTTGTATAATGAATGATAAAACATTGTGGTTTCTAGGTTCGGTTTTTTTATAATTCATGTCAAAACTACCTAACAATCAAGCACAAAAAAATACCCATAGCTGGGTATTTTTATCTTTTGTATAAAGGAAATTACTTAAAAATCATACTTTTTTTCAATAGCATAGCGTAATAATTCTCCTTTGCCATGAAGGCCCAGTTTGCGTATGATATTTTTACGGTGAGTTTCTACAGTAGATACCGAATTAAAACGAATGGCAGCTATCTCTGATGAGGTTTTTCCTTGTCCGATAAGTTTTAAGATTTCCCGTTCACTTTTTGATAAGAGCTGTTTTTTAGATGGTTGTTTGGCATCTTTAGAAAAGAGTGATGGGTCAATAGCGGCATCAAAATAGGTTTCTCCTTTTGCTATTTGTTGTATTGCTGTTAATACTTCTTCCAGAGGTGAATTTTTAAGTAAGTATCCAGAAGCTCCAGCTTCGATCATTTGCCGAACAGCATCTTCCTGGTCAAACATAGAGAAGGCAATAATTTTGGTGTAAGGAAATTCTTTTTTTATGATTCTGGTAGCAGCAATACCATCAATTTTAGGCATTCTGATATCAGTAAGTACAACTTTAGGTTGTTTTCTTCTTACAATATTGAGTAGCTCTTCTCCATCATTAGCCATACCAACTATACTAATTTCTTCTTCATACCGAAGAAGAAGTTCTACACCATCGATAAGAGATTGGTGGTCTTCTGCGATTGCTATAGTGATCATATGGGGATATTTATTATGATATTAGTTCCTTTTTCTATAGTAGAATCAATCTCGAAGGTTCCTTGGAGATGTTCTACTCGTTTTTCAATATTCCTTAATCCCATGCCTTCTTTTTGAGGGAGTACTTTGGCATCAAAACCTCTACCATTATCCTCTATGATGATGTTTAAAAGAGAATCATGATTGGTTAAAGAGATATGTATTTCTGAAGCTTCGGCATGTTTAATAGCATTGGTAATGAGCTCCTGGATCATCCTAAAGATTGAAATTTCTAATGCATTGTCCAACCGCTCTTCTAACCCATAATCCTGTACTTCGATATGTAAAGCATCACCATTACCTACTTTTTTAGCGAGCTTTTTAACTGCAGGGAGTAATCCTTGATTGGCCATCACTCCACTATTTTTTTCATGAGCAATGGTTCGTACTTTTTGGTAGGCTTCATCTAATAGCGCATTCGTCTTGGTATATAATTCTTCTACATGTTCAAGTTTAGGGTTGTCCTTATTATGTTGTAAATGCTGAAAATGAAGTTTGACCGTTGCGAGTGTACTTCCCAGGTTATCATGCAGTTCATTGGCCAAACGTTGTCGTTCTTTCTCTTGTCCAGAGATCATAGCATCAATAGCAGTAAGCTCTTGCTCTTTAAGAAGCTTTTCTGTTTTTTGGATTTCGATCTCACGTTCTTGTTTTGCAATGCGTTGTTTGCGTTTGGTGTTTTTGTATACAAGAAATACAAATATTGAACCCACAAGGATAAGAGAAAGCGACCCTATTAGTAGATTCCTGTTTTGTACTCTGCTAGCTTCGGTTTTAAGGTTAGTGTTTAATAGTTGAACTATTTCTTTTTCTTTTTCTGCTGTTCTAAGTTTAATTTCCATAGCAGAATTTTGTAAAGTATTTTTTTGGATACTAAGTTGCTGTTCGAGTATTGTCGAGCTATCTCGTTGCTTCAGTGCCAAGAAATAGTTACCAAGACCTTCATTGTTTAAAGAAGCATAGTTATAAATGTAAATTTTTGATCTAAGAGAATCAGAAATGTCAACAAATTTTTTTGCAATATCAATATGTTTTAAACCAGTTGAATATTTCTTTTGTTTTCGATAAATTTCTGATAAACGAATATGTGTTCTGAATTTTAAGTATTTTAAAAAAGGAACATCACTTGTTTCGATTAAAACTTTTTGATGTAGCTTGGTGGCTTCTAGTGTTTTTTTTTCTAATTCTAATTGAATAGCTTTTAAAGAATAAAACAGAGGACGAAATCTGTGATTTTTATTGAGCAGTTGTACTTGTTCCTCTAGTTCATTAGTGAGTAAAAAAGAATCATCATCGTCATTAGGAATAGCTTGGTAATCAAAATAAATTTCATACTTAAAAGCCCAGCATTTTTCTATAGGTGTTTTTGCTAGTCTTTTATATTCAAGTAGATAGTTTTCGAATTGTTTGTTGGTTTGTGAGTACTCATAATGATATAATTCCAAGATGCTTAGCAAGCAAAACTTTATTAAATAAGGCCTTTTTGTTTCTTTGGCAAAGGTGTAAGCATTATAAAAAGATTCAATAACCGTAGTTCTGTCTTTATTGTGATATAATCTGTCATAGCCTATATTAAGATAGTTAATGCATTTTTGAAAGGGATCTGATATTTGATCTCTATATGAAATCTTAGGTTTTATTTTTTCCTGTCCGTTATAGAAAAGAAGATTTGATAATATTATCAAATCTTCTTTAAGTATGCCAGAAGTTATATCATTAGCTTTGATTTTTGCTTTTTCATATTCTAAGTTTATTATTAAATCAAAATAAGTTTGTAAATGATTAATGTCTTTTGCAGAAGATCTAACAAAAGAAAGAAATAATAAGCAAATACATAAAAGCGGATATTTTTTCATTTAGAATATTATTTTGGCAAACCCACGTGGGCATATTTTTCCGGTGCCCTTATCAATTATTTTTGCAGACCCAGTTAATTGGGTTTTTTCTGGACGCCCTTGTCTATAGGTTTGAAAATTATTTCCAAATTCGTATTCAGACCTTAGACCGTCTCTATAATAAAATTCACTGTCAAAAATTCCTCCTTCAATTGCAGAAGAACCAATTTTCTCAAACTTTCTTCGTACAGATAGATAGTGATCATTTTGAAGATCGGTTAAATTACAATTAATAAGTTGTTCAGGATCGGTTTTCGGGGGAAAAGTCACCTCAGGATGTAATGCTTGTAGAGTTAAATCAAAAGCCATACAGTTAATGATAGGGCCAGTAATATCATCTTTTTCAGGTTCAAGTTGTTCTTCTATTAGTCCTAAGAAATCAACATGTTTAAGGCCTATGTTAAGTGGTCCTTTATAATTAATTAACTTAAATCTAACACTTTCTACAGTCGTTTTAGAAACCGTGAAACATGCGTAAACCCCAAAAAAAGTACCATACATCTGGCTGCTATAGACGAGTTGATACCGTTCATCTTTTTCCTTAAAAAATACATTTGTAGAATAATTCATTTTTTTGTTTTTATAATTTATATGGCAAATTAGCAAAACAATTGGTTTATAAGATATACCCAATACAAGGTATATCTATTCTTAAATCAAACTTTTAGATTTACAAAAAACTAAATAATTATGAAAAAATCAATTTTAATTGGGATAAATAAATATCCAGTAAACTATACACTAGAAGGATGTCAAAATGATGTTACATTATGGGAAGATGTTTTGAGAATCAAATTTGGATTTATAACAAAGAAAAAATACGACCTGCTAAAACAAGAAGTGTTGGACCAGCTTCAATTATTAGTCTCTTCTTTGGAAAAAGGAGATATAGGCGTTTTCTTTTTCTCTGGACACGGAGTTCGAAGACATGATGATAGTGATAAATATAACGAAGGTATTGTAGCAACTGATAAGGTTATTTGGGACTATGAAATTGACAAATTTAAAAAAAGAGTAAAAAAAGATAGAAAATTGATTTTGATTTTTGATACATGCCACTCTGAAGGTGTTTTTGAACCGCATAAATTTTTAGATTTTGAGCGAATTGGTTTAAATTATATGGTAAAATCTATTCCTGTAGAAGATATGGAATTCCCTTCAGTAGAATCTAATGAAGATGAAGGATTGGTTATGAGAGAAGTGAATGGCGATAGCGTTATTACATTGGCTGCTTGTGGAAAATATAAACAAGCATATGAGAAGCAGTTTGGTGAAATGTACAATGGCGTATTCTCCCATTATGCAACTCAAATACTTCTAAGAGGAAACGAAAATATAAATTTTGGCAATTTTTTAGATCTAGTAAATACAGAAATTAAAGACAAAGAAAATGTCGAACAAGTATCGGTAATTTCAGATTATGATTTAAAAATGGAACATAAGATGTTCTAAGAGTGTGTTTTACTCGGGTTGTAAATACGTTTTTAAGGCAAAAAGCAACAAAATAAAGATAATAAAACCAATGAGAATAAAAAGGCTACCCTTGTAATATTTGCGATGTAGTTTGATATCTTTTCGATAGCTAAATATCATTAAGATGATAAATGCTACGACAAAAAATCCTGCAAATATTAACTGGCCCTGACTAAACATAAATTGTTATTTTTACGGCAAAGATAATCTATAAAAATATACTGATGAAAGATAAAATTGCTGCAGTACAAGAATTTCACACTTCATTTAAACTTGGATATAAAAACGAACCCATAGCCGATCTGGGAGCCGCTAAAAACACACTTCGGTTTAACCTGATGAAAGAGGAGAATGAAGAATATTTAGAGGCTGCTCAAGACAATGATTTGATAGAAGTAGCTGATGCATTAGGAGATATGCTATATATCTTATGTGGGACTATTATCGAGCATGGTATGCAGCACAAGATAGAGGAAGTGTTTAACGAGATTCAGCGTAGTAATATGAGTAAGCTAGGCGAAGATGGGCAACCTATTTATAGAGAAGATGGCAAAGTGCTTAAAGGACCTAATTATTTTAAACCTAATATCAAAGAAATCTTAGATCGATAAAACAAAAAACTCCGGAAGAACATTCCGGAGTTTTTTTATTGTATGAGAATTATATTTTCTAGCATCTAGCTATACTTTATATCTCCAGCCAAAAGTATCTTCGGCTTTGTTATATTGAATATCCATTAGTGCTTTTTTGAAATGAGAAGCATAAGAATTTTCTTGCTTTTCGATTTCATAATGCTCTCCTTTATATCCAAAAGCTTTTACCGGGCTTACCACAGCAGCAGTTCCTGCACCAAAAACTTCTTTTAGACTTCCGTTTTTTGCAGCTTCTACAATTTCGCTAACCGTAACAGGTCGTACATCTACTTTAATACCTTCTTTTTCGGCAATAGTAATTAAACTTTTACGAGTGACCCCATCAAGAATTCTATCACTCACAGGAGCGGTAAGTAAGGTGTCATTAACTCTAAAGAATACATTCATCGTTCCTGCCTCTTCCATAAATTCATGAGCATTAGCATCGGTCCAGATTATTTGTTGGTATCCTTGTTCTTGTGCAAGTTTTGTTGGGTAAAATTGCCCAGCATAGTTTCCGGCGGCTTTTGCGTATCCAAAACCTCCGTTAGCAGAACGACTAAATTTTTCTGCAACCAATACACTCACATCACCACTGTAATAGGATTGTGCAGGTGAGCATATGATCATAAATTTATATTCATCTGCTTCAGAAGCAGAAACACTTGCCTGAGTTGCGATAACAAAAGGACGTATGTATAATGAGTTTCCGTAACCAGGTTTGATCCATTCATCATCTAATTTTAATAAGGCATTTAAACCTTCAAAAAAGTAATCTTCAGGAAATTCTGGTATAGCCAAACGTTCGGCAGATATGTTGATACGTTTAAAATTTTCATCAGGTCTGAATAAAAAAGTATCTCCATTATCATCTTTATACGCTTTCATTCCTTCAAAAACTGCTTGGCCATAATGAAAAACACGAGCAGAAGGCTCCATGGTGAGTGGTCCGTAAGGAACAATTTCTGGTGTTTGCCATTCTCCATTCACATAATCACAGACAAACATATGATCTGTAAAAATTTTCCCGAAATTAAGGTTTTCAAAATCTACTTGTCCGATTTTAGACTCACTTACTTCACTAATTTTCAAGGCTTGAGAAATTGTGTTTTTCATTTGTTTCAGTCGTTTTAATTATTTTACATTACATTAATTAAAAGATTAAGAATGAGTGAGGTCACTACATCCTATGGTAAGAGATTTAAATAGTTACTTTGAAGAAAAGAGTATCTAAATTTCTTAATGCTCGTTTCGCTTGGTTTATCTTTTAAAAGTTAATGACAGTAGTAGGCTTTTCTATAGCTTGTTATCATATTCTTAGTCTCAAAACCAAAGAAATACTAACATTCTTCTAATTCACTACAAAAATACCCTTTTCTTGTAAAATAAGAATTTTAAAAATGTTTAATTTTGCAAAACATATAGATAATAAAGGATTATGAAAAAAAATGTATTGTTTTTTGTAGGATTGTTAGTACTAGTAGGTTGTAATTCATCGATTAAAACAGAAAACTTCTTTTCTGTTAAAGATATTTCAAGTGAAAATTATAAAAGTTTTGGCGATAAAATATCTTCAGATCATATTTACAATAGAGATGCAATAGCAGAAGAATATAAAAATTTAAAAGAAGGAGATACTGTAGCAGTTGCTTTTTCGAGTACTGTAAATGCTGTTTGTAAAGCTAAAGGTTGTTGGATGAAAGTAGCTTTGGATGAAGGTAAAGAAACAATGGTGAAGTTTAAAGACTATGGTTTTTTTGTGCCAAAGGATATAGAAAATGATACTATCATTGTTCAGGGAAAAGCATTTGTGAGCGAGATGTCTGTAGAGGAGCAACGTCATTTTGCCAGTGATGCAGGAAAAACTGAAGAAGAAATTGCTAGTATTACAACTCCTAAGACAACGTATTCTTTTGTAGCAGAAGGTGTTTTGATAAAAGAATAATGCAAGAAGAAATAGAGCGTAAAATTATTACCACTGCAGATGGTTCAAAAACCATTCACTTGCCAGAATTGAATGAACATTACCATTCTAAACATGGAGCAATTAATGAGGCTAAACATGTATTTATTAAAAGTGGATTCGATTATATTCTAAGCAAAAACAAGCTTAGTGCGTTGGATATTATGGAGATAGGTTTTGGGACCGGTCTAAATGCTTTTATAACATTTCTTGAAGCCGAAAAAATTAATTTACCAATTCACTATGTTGGAGTAGAAGCATATCCCGTTGCTTTATCAGAGGCCAAACTCATGAATTATCCAGAGGTACTTGCTGTAAAAGAAAAACAACAGGTTTTTGATACAATGCACCAATCTTTGTGGGAGTTACCAGTAGAAATCACTTCGAATTTTAAACTCTTTAAGCGTAAACAGTTTTTTGCCGATATACAGGATAAAAGCCGTTTTGATTTGATCTATTTTGATGCTTTTGGAGCAAGAGTACAGCCCGAACTTTGGACAATAGAAATTTTTAGGAAGATGTATGAGGCACTTCGGTTCAAAGGAGTTTTGGTTACTTATGCGGCCAAAGGAAGCGTAAGGCGTGCTATGCAAGAGGTAGGTTTTGTAGTAGAAAGACTTCCCGGCCCACCGGGAAAACGAGAAATGCTTAGAGCCACAAAAGTAGAATCATAAATACACTATTTGTTAGGAAGTTAGAAGAATACTAAACGTATGTTAAAGCTATAATAAAGAGATAGGTTTTATTATAAGGTGGTAGTATTTTGCAATAGATTATAGTGAAATGAAACAAACATTAAGAAGTTTTAAAAATATTTTCACAAAAGCAAATGTTTAAAAATTTTTAATGAGAGAACGTAGTGACTATACACGTTTTTGGTTTTTTAATTAATTTATAATCATATAATTACTAAAATTTAAACATGTG
This sequence comes from Aquimarina macrocephali JAMB N27, assembly GCF_000520995.1. GTDB lineage: Bacteria > Bacteroidota > Bacteroidia > Flavobacteriales > Flavobacteriaceae > Aquimarina > Aquimarina macrocephali. Next base: position 58,703 of record NZ_JACA01000045.1, read on the forward strand.
AAAGTTTTAATTACTGGTGCAACAGGTTTGGTAGGTCAGGAAATAGTTAACCTGTGCCATCAATCTGGAATTGAAGTAAACTACCTCACCACAAGTAAAGATAAACTTAGTTCTAAAGCGAACTATACAGGCTACTTTTGGGATCCCAAAAGAGGCGAAATCGATACCGATTGTTTTAATGATGTCGAAGTGATTGTTAATCTTGTTGGCGCTACGGTTGCAAAACGATGGACATCTTCCTACAGAAAAGAAATACTAGAAAGCAGAACACGTACTGCTTCTCTTATTTTAGAATCATTAAGAAATATCAAACATTCGGTTCGTCATATTGTTTCAGCAAGTGCTATTGGTATATATCCGGATTCTTTTCAGAATTATTATATGGAAGATGCTCCCGAGCGTGATACCGGATTTTTAGGAGAAGTAGTCACTCAATGGGAGAATGCTGTCTTACAGTTCAAAACATTAGATATCGAAGTCAGTTTACTTCGTATTGGATTAGTTTTATCCGAGAAAGGAGGAGCTTTTCCTAAAATGGTAAAACCTATTCGATTTGGTATGGGAGCTTTTTTCGGAAACGGGAAACAATGGCAAAGCTGGATACATGTTCAAGATCTGGCTCGCATATTTATGTTTGTAATAGAAGAAGAGTTAACAGGAGTTTTTAATGCAGTAGCACCTAATCCTGTTTCTAATAAAAAGCTAATGAATACAATAGCAGAGAAATTAAATAAAAAAATAGTTTTGCCTAATGTGCCAAGACTAACGATGAAGTTGTTTCTAGGAGAAATGCATAGCCTTTTATTTTCTAGCCAGCGTGTTTGTAGTAGTAGGATTTCTACCACAGGGTTTAATTTTAATTTTGACAATATTGCTTCGGCAGTAGATGTGCTTATTGATGAGGAATCTAGATAAAAAAACCGATACTTTCATAAGTACCGGTTTGTAATTACTTCAAAAGATAAAAAGCTATTCTAAGACTTATTTGCTTTTATACTTATCTTTATTTCAATTTCATCATTAATAAATTTATCTCCCAGATCTCCAAAAACTGATTTAGAAGCATAATTTACACTCCAATCGGTACGGTTAATGGTAAAAATTTCAGTGTTTAATGTCATTACATCACCTTCAACAGAGGTTGTGGCAGGAAATGAAATGTTTTTCTTGATATCTTTTAAGGTTAGGTTACCTTCGATATAAGTTTTTCCTTCTTTTTCACTAATTCCAGTAACTTCAAAAACTCCTTTCGGGAATTTAGCAACATTAAAAAAGTGATCTTCTGTTCCTTCTTTCTCTCCTTTAAGATGCCCTTCTAAGTCAGTTTTATCATCACCTTCAAGATCGGTGACATTAATAGAAGTCATATCGATAATAAAAGAGCCACTCATAACGGTTCCCTCTTTAGCCTCAAAAGTACCACTAGCCAAACTTAATGTCCCTGAGTGTTTTCCTGTTAGTTTTGATCCAGTCCAGTTTATGGAGCTTGATGCTACATCAACATTGTACATGATAGCTTCTACAGGAGCTTCTTTTACTTCTTCTGCAGAACTTGCTTCGGTTTCGTTCTGTTTTTCTCCTTTACAGGAATAGGCGGTTATTAAAAGCGCAGTAATAATTAATGTGCTGGCAAATCTAATTTTCATAAGTATTAGTTTTTAGTTAAAAATGATGTCAAAATTATTTTTTTATAGAAAGATAACTCTTAAATATATACTAAAAAATTCCTGTGACATTATGACATTAATTCAAAAATGGCAGTACTTTTGCTAGTTCAAAATGAAAACGTATAAAAGGTACGAGTTACATGAGTAAGAAAAATAAAAACACTGAAGATGTAAAAGATCAAGTAGAGGAAGTGCTTGATACTCCTGTTGGAGAAACAGAGACAGAAGAAGTAGTAGATGCAGAAGCAGTACTAAAAGAAGAGCTTGGAAAGGAAAAAGATAAGTTTTTAAGACTTTTTGCCGAGTTTGAAAATTATAAAAAAAGAACCTCTAAAGAGCGTTTAGAATTGTTTAAAACTGCAAGTCAGGATGTTATACAATCTATGTTGCCTGTATTAGATGATTTTGATCGAGCAATAAAAGAAATTGAGAAATCAGAAGATACTGGAGTTATTGAAGGTGTAGAGCTAATTCATAACAAATTGAAGGAAACTTTAAAAAGTAAAGGTTTGTCTGAAGTAGAAGTGTCTGCGGGAGATGTTTTTAATGCTGATGATCATGAAGCGATTACCCAAATACCTGCTCCAAATGATGATCTAAAAGGAAAGATTGTAGACGTAATAGAAAAAGGTTATAAGTTGGGAGATAAAGTGATTCGTTTTCCAAAAGTTGTGACTGGTCAATAAGAAATTATGAAGGAAGATTTTTACGACATATTAGGCATTAGCAAAAATGCTACAGGAGCCGAAATAAAAAAAGCGTATCGAAAAAAAGCTATAGAATATCACCCCGATAAAAACCCCGGTGATAAAACTGCTGAAGAAAAATTTAAAAAAGCAGCAGAGGCATATGAGATTTTGAGCGATCCTGATAAAAAGGCACGTTATGATCAGTATGGACATCAGGCTTTTGAAGGTGGCGGATTTGGCGGTGGCGGAATGAATATGGATGACATATTCAGTCAGTTTGGTGATATTTTTGGCGGTGGATTTGGAGGCTTTAGTGGTTTTGGCGGCGGAGGCGGAAGACAACGAAGAGCTAAAGGAAGCAATCTTCGTATTCGTGTTAAACTTACATTAGAGGAGATTGCCAATGGTGTTGAAAAGAAAATTAAGGTAAAACGAAAAATTCAAGCACCAGGAACCACTTATAAAACATGTAGTACATGTAACGGTGCAGGACAAGTAACAAGAATCACTAATACTATATTAGGAAGAATGCAAACATCTTCCCCTTGCCCTGCTTGTGGGGGAGCTGGTCAGACAATAGACCATAGGCCTAACGACGCAGATGCTCAGGGTTTAAAAGCTATAGAAGAAACAGTTAGTATAAAAATACCTGCTGGAGTAGAAGATGGGATGCAACTTAAAGTTACAGGAAAAGGTAATGAAGCTCCTGGTAATGGGGTTGCAGGAGATCTTTTGGTAGCTATAGAAGAACAGGAACATTTAGAATTGCAAAGAGAAGGAAATAATTTGCATTATGACTTATATATTAGTTTCTCTGAAGCCGTTTTAGGAGCATCCAGAGAAATTGATACTGTATCTGGCAAAGTGAGAATTAAGATAGAAGATGGAGTCCAAAGTGGTAAGATTTTGAGATTGAGAGGAAAAGGAATTCCAAGTCTTAATGGGTACGGGAAAGGCGATCTTTTGGTACATGTTAATGTGTGGACACCAAAAGCCTTGAGTAAAGAACAACGAGAATTTTTTGAAAAAATGGCTAAGGATGATCACTTTAAACCCAGCCCTGATAGTGGGGATAAGTCATTTTTTGAAAAAGTAAAAGATATGTTTTCGTAGTTAAATTAGATGATTTGAACGACTTCTAATCATTATAATTCTATTAACGTTTGATTAAGAAAAATTCGTATATTTGAGACATCACTAGCGCATTTAGTGATAATTTTTCTTTTTCATAGCAATTTTTTTCCCATCCTTAATACTTGTATTTAGGGTGGGTTTTGTTTTTATGATTAGACGACTTTTATAATCCGGGCTAAAAGAAGAGAAACCATTTTATATGCTATTTTATCACATTAATCATTAACATAATTAGCATAAGTTTTTAAGTTTTCGTATCATTCGGCTTTCATATTAAACTACAATTATATTTTACTATCTATGGCTAATCTTTTAGAGGTACAACAAGCCACAAAACAATTTGGAAACTTTACTGCATTGCAAGATGTATCAATTCAGGTACCTAAAGGAAGTATATTTGGATTACTTGGCCCTAACGGAGCTGGTAAAACCACACTAATTAGAATCATTAATCAAATTACCTTGCCTGATAAAGGAAGTGTATATCTGGATAATGAACTGCTAAAACCGCAACATATTAGAGATATTGGTTATCTGCCGGAAGAAAGAGGACTGTATAAATCTATGAAGGTAGGCGAACAAGCATTGTATCTGGCGCAACTTAAAGGCCTTAGTAAAACAGAAGCCAAAGAACGCTTAAAGTATTGGTTTGATAAATTTGACATCTCACATTGGTGGAACAAAAAAATACAAGAACTCTCTAAAGGAATGGCACAAAAAGTACAGTTTATTGTAACTGTACTTCATAAACCTAAACTTTTGATTTTTGATGAGCCATTTAGTGGTTTTGACCCCATAAATGCAAATGTCATTAAAGATGAAATTCTACAACTACGGGATGAAGGAGCAACGGTTATATTTTCTACTCACCGAATGGAAAGTGTAGAAGAATTATGTGATCATATTGCTCTAATTAATAAGTCTAAAAAAATACTCGAAGGTAAACTTACCGATATAAAGAGAGCTTATAAATCTAATACTTTTGAAGTAGGTCTTTTAACCGAAAATAATACTGATTTGTATACTACATTACAAGATAAATTTAATGTAGCCCCTGCAGATTTTAAAACAATTGATGATCAATTGAAAATGAAAATAACTTTGGATAATAATACATCCTCAAATGAGCTACTACAGTACTTATCAGATAAAGGGCAAGTAATGAGATTTAATGAAGTGATCCCAGGAGTTAACGAGATATTTATTAAAACCATTACAGAGAATGAGTAATCTAAAATTAATTATTAAAAGAGAATTTATAGCTCGAGTTCGTAATAGGACCTTTGTAGTGATGACTTTTTTAAGTCCTTTGATCATGGTAGGTATGATTTCTTTAATTGCCTGGCTCGCAACTTTGAACAATGATGAAATTCGTAAAGTAGCATTCTATGATGAAACGGGATTGTTTAGTACAGACTTTAAAGATTCTAGTGATATAGACTACATAGATTATAGTGATTTACCCTTAAACGATGCAAAAGACTCTGTGGTTATCAAAAAACTCGATGGGCTATTGTATGTACCAAAGAAAAGTAGCAACAGTGAACTTGCTAAATCAATACAATTTTATGCAGATGAAGCACCAAGTATTTCAATACTTAATAGAATTGAAGAAATTATAGCAAGTAAATTAACTAACCAAAACTTTAAAGAAAAAGGATTGGATCTGGATGTTATAGAGAACTCAAAAGCTAAAGTAAATATTTTGATAGAAAACTTTTCTGGAGAAAAAACATCAAAGATGTCTAGTTATATAAAGATGATTTTTGGTGGTGTAGCAGGATATTTCTTGATGATGTTTATTATCATTTATGGTAATATGGTAATGCGATCTGTTATCGAAGAAAAATCTAATCGAATTATAGAGATTATTATTTCTTCTGTAAAACCATTACAGCTTATGATGGGTAAAATTCTGGGAACTTCTTTTGCAGGGATTCTTCAGTTTCTTATCTGGGTGATTTTAGGAGGAGTGTTACTTGCCGTGGTATCTTCAGTTTTTGGTATAGATCCGCAACCAGCGGGTATAGATCAATCGCTGATTATGCAAGAAGATGGTCAGCAAGAAATACAATTAATACTTCAGGATATCATGAAGCTTCCGCTAGGAACTCTAGTATTGTCTTTTTTCATTTATTTTATAGGAGGATACTTTTTATACAGTTCAATTTATGCTGCTATAGGCGCTGCTGTGGATAGCGAAACCGATTCGCAACAATTTATGTTACCCATTATTTTGCCGTTAATGTTGGGGATTTATGTTGGATTCTTTTCAGTAATAGAAAATCCTCACGGCACGGTATCTACAGTGTTTTCTATGATTCCTTTAACTTCTCCAATAGTTATGCTAATGCGTATACCTTTTGGGGTGCCTTGGTGGGAAGTATTAATCTCTATGCTTCTATTGGTAGGAAGTATTATCTTTATCACATGGATGGCAGGAAAAATATACAGGGTAGGAATACTTATGTATGGTAAAAAACCAAGTTATAAAGAGCTATTTAAGTGGATGAAATATTAACATTATGATGCAGGAAGAAATTACAGAACAAGTAAAAGAAGTTATTCCTAAAAATATTTGGGATACCATGCAAGACTTTTTTAGTTATGAAATTTTTTATTTTGGAGAGGAACATCAGATTAAATTGACTGTTGGATTGTTGTTTTTTGTACTTCTTATTCTTGTTATTACTTCTGTTTTTCTTAAGTTTTTTAAGAGAATTGTTACCAGAAAATTAAATAGAGGAGACAAACAAAAATTCGAATCAGTATTCTCGTTTTCAAAATATTTTGTTTATCTCATAGTCATCTTTTTTACATTAGATAGTATTGGGTTTAATATCACAGCAATATTTGCTGCTTCTGCGGCACTATTAGTTGGGGTTGGTCTTGCGTTGCAAACTTTTTTTCAAGATATTTTATCAGGCATTTTTATTTTTATTGATCAAACAGTACATGTGGGTGATATTATAGAATTAGATGGTAAAGTAGGAAGAGTAGAAGAAATTAAATTAAGAACTACAAGAGCAGTAACTATAGATAATAAAGTATTGATTATTCCTAATCATAAATATTTAACATCCATACTATATAACTGGACTCAAAATGGAAAAGTTACGAGAGAATCTATAACAGTGGGTGTTGCGTATGGTAGCGATACAGAGTTGATTAAAGAATTGCTAACCAAAGCAGCACTATCTAATACATATGTCTTAAAAGAACCAGCTCCATTAGTTTTATTTACCGACTTTGCAGATAGTTCATTAAATTTTAAATTAATATTTAGTATTAACGATAGTTTTCAAGCGGTAGTACCACAGAGTGAGATACGATTTGAAATAGATCGTTTGTTTAGAGAACATAATATTAGTATTCCTTTCCCGCAACGTGTGGTTACCATGGTAAAAGAATGAAGAAAAACAGATAGGAAAGCATAACATACGCCCCCAAAAATGAGAAAGAGCCTGATTTTTATATGTATACTATTATATAGCTTAAACGGCGTACGTTGTCAGAGTACTGATTTAGCAAGAATCGAATATACATACATCCCACAAGCCGATAGTGATAATATTTATAGTCGTTTTAGAGTTTCGGCTAATTATCCTATTAAAATGGATGATAAAGGAACTTACTTGGTAATCGGTGCACAATATAGATTTAATAACATACAGATAGATGATGAGTTGGGATTTGATGATCAGGGAGACCTAAATAGTTTTCATACTGCAGCTATAGAGTTAGGGTATACATTTAAGATGAAAAATAATTGGAGATTTGGCACTAAATTCGGAGTTGGAATTTCATCTAATTTTGAAGGATCTGGTGTAGAAAGAGATGATTTTAGATATAGAGTGTCTTTGTATTTTGTAAAGACGTATAAAAATGTACAAGAACCAAAAACGGCTCGTTTAATTGTAGGAGTACAGTATACTAATCCCGCTAGTCTTAATTTTCCGCTTCCTATCATTAATTATTATAAAAGATTTCATCAAAGTTGGTCGTACGCTATTGGGACTCCTAAAACAAATATTAAATATTTTTTTAATGAAAAAAGTACACTCCAGGCTTTTGTGGGGTTAGATCGTTTTTATGGTAATTTGCAAAATAACAAAGCATATGTAAATGAGAACGGAGAGACAAAAGTAATAGAAAATGTATCAATGTTTAATGTTATGGGAGCATTGGGGTATGAATATTATTTTACGGAACACTTATTGTTCTACACATATGCGGGATATACATTAAGTAATGAAATTCGTTTGCGAGATGGTAATCAAGAAAATGTATTGGCAATCAATGATAAAAATACATTCTATTTTCGTAGCGGAATAAAATTTAAAATATAATGGCAAAAATATTAGTAATTGAGGACGAAGCAGCAATTCGTAGGGTTCTTGTAAAAATTTTATCTGAAGAAAATAGTAAATATGAAGTTTTCGAAGCCGAAGACGGACTTTCTGGTATAGAAAAAATCAAAGCAGATGATTATGATCTTGTACTCTGTGATATCAAAATGCCAAAAATGGATGGAGTAGAAGTGCTAGAAGCTATAAAAAAGATAAAACCCGAAATTCCTATTGTCATGATTTCTGGTCATGGGGATCTGGACACTGCTGTAAACACAATGAGGTTAGGTGCTTTTGATTATATTTCTAAACCACCAGATCTTAACCGTTTGCTCAATACAGTACGCAATGCTTTGGACCGTAAAGAACTGGTCGTGGAGAACAAAATGCTAAAGAAAAAGGTCTCCAAAAATTATGAGATGATTGGAGAGTCAAAGGCTATTTCTGATATCAAGAACATAATCGAAAAAGTTTCAGCAACAGATGCAAGAGTTTTAATTACGGGCCCCAATGGTACGGGTAAAGAATTAGTTGCACATTGGATTCATCAAAAAAGTGATCGTTCCAAAGGACCAATGATAGAGGTAAACTGTGCAGCAATACCTGGAGAGTTAATAGAAAGTGAACTTTTTGGGCATGTAAAAGGAGCTTTTACGTCAGCCAATAAAGACCGCGCCGGTAAGTTTGAAGCTGCTAATGGAGGAACGATATTTCTTGATGAAATTGGAGATATGAGCCTTTCTGCACAAGCCAAAGTACTTAGAGCACTACAAGAAAATAAAATACAAAGAGTTGGTAGTGATAGAGATATCAAAGTAGATGTTCGTGTAGTTGCTGCAACAAATAAAGACCTAAAAAAAGAAATAGCAGAAAATAAATTTAGAGAGGATCTATATCATAGATTGGCAGTGATTTTGGTAAAAGTCCCGGCACTAAATGATAGAAGAGATGATATTCCTTTATTGGTAGAGTATTTTACCAAAAAAATATCAGGAGAACAAGGATCACCTACTAAATCATTTTCAGCCAAAGCTATAAAACAATTACAGCAATATGATTGGACAGGTAATATCAGAGAGCTACGCAATGTAGTTGAGCGTCTAATTATTCTTGGTGGTAACGAAGTAAGTGAAGAAGATGTAAAACTTTTTGCAACTAAATAAGTATTAATATTTATTCCAGTTCATAGTCTATAGTGATTGATTGTGTTTTTTAGTAAAAAGATTATTGTAATTAATGCTTCTTGTATTACGACCAATTATTGCATATGCCCTAAATAATGAGAAGAGTTTTATTTTTGATTTTGTTGTTGTGTATACCATATATGTCTTCTGCTCAATATGATCCAGGAGCAACCAATTATGGATTTGCAGCTGCAAAAAGTTTCGGACTCGAAAATGAATTAGCATTAGGGGTCAGAATAGAATATGCTTTTAATTGTTACACTACTTTTTTGGGAGAATACAATCGTTCATTTGCTATAGGTGCCGATGAAGAGTATGAAGGATATAATGAATTGGCAATTGGAGTAAATTTGATTTTATTTAATTGGTATCCTACTACAATAACAGCTGGTATAGGGTATGTAGGTAATGATTCGGTTGAATTTGAGGCAATTGAAGATGATGCTTTTCTGGGGTTTAGAACAGGAAGCTTTAACCATGGAGCACAAATTAAAATAAGAGCATTACATCAAATTTCTATACCTGTACATATTTTTGCAGAACTTAATGTTAAGAGTCTAGGACGAAGGTATGATACTTTTATGATTGGATTTAGTTATGATTTCTATGCTAGATAAATCTTTTTACCTTTTTCAAATGTTCTGATTGGCCCTTTTTTTTGTTAAAAAATATATTAAAAAGAGTGTATTGGTAAACTATTTTCCTACAAACCCAAAACTTTAGTATCTTTCGGGTGATAACACAAATCATAGTATGAAGAAGATAAACCACGAAGATTTTATGGTGTCTAATACCATAGAATTATCCAAAATCCCAACCACTTTTGATCTTAATGAAAGCGAAAAAAAAATCGAGAAAGAACTCGAAGAAACACGTGAGAAATTAGGAGAGCTTCAGGATACTTTATATGCACATGGTAAATATGCTGTGCTGGTTTGTCTTCAGGGTATGGATACCTCTGGTAAGGATAGTTTGATCAGAGAAGTATTTAAAGATTTCAATACTCGTGGTATTATCGTTCATAGTTTTAAGGTCCCTACAGCATTAGAATTAGGTCATGATTATTTATGGAGACACTATATCGCTTTGCCACAACGAGGAAAGTTTGGAGTCTTCAATAGAACACATTATGAAAATGTTTTGGTAACACGAGTGCATCCAGAATATATAATGGGAGAACATATTCCTCATATCAATACAGTTGAGGATATTAACGATGCTTTTTGGGATAAACGTTTTGAACAAATTCGAAATTTTGAAAAACACATTGCCGAAAACGGTACTTTGATTTATAAATTCTATTTGCATTTATCAAAAGAAGAGCAAAAGAATAGATTACTTCGCAGGCTAGAGAAAAAAGAAAAAAACTGGAAGTTTTCTGCAGGAGATTTAAAAGAGCGCAAACTTTGGGACCAATATCAGAATTGTTATCAGGATGCCATAAATAGAACTTCTTTGCCTCATGCCCCATGGTATGTAATTCCTGCAGATAATAAGCCCGTAGCAAGATATATTGTAGCAAAAACTTTATATACTACATTAAAAGAATATGACGATATACAAGAGCCAGAATTAGACAACAAAACAAAAGCCAATCTGGATTTGTATAAACAAGAATTAGAGAACGAATAAAAAGGTTTAAGATAAAACTATGGTAAGAACTATAATCCCCATCATTTTTGCAATGTTATCAATTAGTAGTTTTGCGCAAAATGAAGCAAAAGAAGATGTTACTACATTAAAAAAAATATACGATACCTCACTCCTTAATGGAAAAAGTTATGCATGGCTCGATTATCTTTCCAACCAGATTGGAGGAAGGCTTTCGGGTTCTGTAAATGCACAACTAGCTGTAGAGTGGGGTGAAAAAGAGTTAAAAGAGTTAGGCTTGGATAAAGTATGGTTACAACCAGTAATGGTACCAAAATGGACTCGCGGTGTAACAGAATTTGCTTATATCGAAACAGAACCAGGCGTAACGACTAATGTGCCAATTTGTGCATTAGGAGGTTCTGTACCAACACCAATAGGTGGTATTAAAGCCCGTATTATAGAAGTTAAGGGGTTAGAAGAACTTAAAGAAATGGGTACTGCTCAGATTGAAGGAAAAATAGTGTTTTTTAACAGGCCTATGCAAGCAGATCTTATAGAAACATTTAGAGCATATGGTGGATGTGTAGATCAACGATATTCTGGAGCAGCAGAAGCTGCTAAATTTGGTGCTGTAGGAGTAATTGTACGTTCTATGAATCTTAGATTAGACGATTTCCCACATACAGGAGCAATGAGCTACGGCAAACTTGGAGATATGGATAAGATTCCTGCCGCCGCAATAAGTACTAATGGAGCAGACTTGTTAAGCTCTATGTTAACATTAAACCCAAAAATTAAATTTCATGTTAATATGAACTGCCGTACATGGAAAGATGTACAATCATATAATGTAATTGGCGAAATTACAGGAAGCGAATTTCCTAAAGAATATATGGTAGTCGGTGGACATTTAGATTCTTGGGATCTGGGAGACGGTTCTCATGATGATGGAGCAGGAATAGTACAATCTATGGAAGTACTTCGACTATTTAAAGAAATAGGATATAAACCTAAACGATCTATTCGAGTAGTATTATTTATGAATGAAGAGAATGGATTACGCGGAGGTAGAAAATATGCAGAGGTAGCTAAAAATAAAGGAGAAAACCATGTCTTTGCTCTGGAAAGCGATTCAGGAGGATTTACTCCCAGAGGTTTTTCATTTGACTGCAATGATGCTAATTTTGCCCAGGTACAAGGCTGGAAACCCCTTTTTGAGCCTTATCTTATACATTCTTTCACTCAAGGTGGAAGCGGTGCCGATATAGGTCCACTTAAAAAAGAAGGAATCGTACTCGCTGGATTACGACCAGATTCACAACGCTACTTTGATTATCACCACGCTAAGAACGATACTTTTGATGCCGTTAATAGGAGAGAACTCGAACTAGGCGCTGCCACAATGACTAGCTTAATGTATCTTTTTGATAAGTATGGCATAAAGTAGTTTTTACAATACATCAAAAGAACTTATGTTGTAGATAGTATATAGAGGTGATCAGTATGTTGCATGATTTAGGTTTTTAACAATTTCTCTTTGTGTTTTAAGAAAGAAGACTTGACATGATATTTCACTAAAAACAGCGCGCCCAGCCCATTGTGTATTGATTCACATTTGCATTCAAACAGAAAGAATAAAATGAAGGATATAGTATGTAGAGTAATGTTTTTAGTGTTCCTTGTTGGTGTATGTTGTACTTGTACTTCAGAAACTGAAAAACAAGTAGATAAGACAAATAAATTATTAGGCAATGGTAAACGTTTAGTTGTTGAAAAAACAAATAAAACAACCCATAAGACTGGATATTTTACAAAACACTATTATGGAGCAACTCACAGTTATGCTTATGAATTTGAAGTAGATGGAGGAGATGTTAATTGGGGTGGAGGCAGCGGAGAACCAAAACATATTCTTTTTTGTGAGAATGCAGTTTATGTTCATTATCTTAAAAATAAATATGTACCTATCCAACATAATGATACTACCACTTCTAAAATAGAGAATAGTGGTTATTATAGTGTACAAGATGTATTTGAGTTATATATAGATAATCGGTATTTCTTTAATCTCTTTGGAGATGATTATTGGGTAGAAATCACACCCGAATCATATGCAAATAAAAAGATAACCTGTGATGAATATAGCATACCAAATGATAATGAGTTGTCATTAATTAGGGAAGATTAATGTGCTCTCGTTTTAGAATAAAATTGATATAACAACTGTATTAAAAATACAAGAGATAAATCTATATGAGTTCTTATGTAATGCCATAAATTATCTTTATAAAGATAGTTATCTACCCAAAATTTAATAAGAAAATGACACAGGTGATAATAACGTAAATTCTAAATAACGTTAAATAAACAATAAGAATTGCTTAGTTCATTTCGGTTCTAATACCTTTGCGTCTTCAAAATTGTAAAATGCTACAACAGTACACCAAAGAATTTCGATATAATCTAAAGTTGGCCACACCCGTAATGCTGGGTATGCTGGGGCATACTTTTGTAGGATTAGTCGATAATATTATGGTGGGACAGCTGGGTACGGCAGAATTAGCAGCAGTATCTCTGGGAAATAGTTTTATGTTTATTGCCATGTCTTTGGGGATTGGGTTTTCTACAGCAATTACACCATTGGTAGCAGAAGCAGATGGAGAAAACAATTTTGAAAATGGTAAATCAGCGTTTAAACATGGATTATTTTTATGTACCACTTTAGGAATAGTACTGTTTTTAATGATATTGGCTGCAAAACCATTAATGTATCTAATGAAACAACCTCCCGAAGTGGTTGAACTGGCAATACCATATCTGGATCTGGTCGCTTTTTCTTTGATTCCATTAGTGAGTTTTCAGGCATTAAAGCAATTCTCAGATGGATTGTCTATGACCAAATACCCAATGTATGCAACTTTAGTTGCGAATCTGGTTAATATAGTTCTGAATTACGTATTGATTTTTGGAAAATTTGGTTTTCCGCAAATGGGAATAGTTGGCGCAGCTGTCGGGACACTAGCTTCAAGATTTGTGATGGTTATCTTTTTATGGATTTTTCTTAAGAATAAGCAAAAATCTAGACCTTATGTTACCCATATCAAATTTTTTACTTTAGAACGCAGAATGATAAATAAGATAGTGGCATTAGGGTTTCCTTCTTCATTACAAATGTTTTTTGAAGTAGCCATTTTTACCGCTGCTATATGGCTATCTGGGATTTTAGGTAAAAATCCACAAGCAGCAAATCAAATAGCATTGAATCTGGCTTCTATGACCTTTATGGTAGCTATGGGGTTAAGTGTCGCTGCTATGGTACGTGTTGGTAATCAAAAAGGGCTTCAGCATTTTAGAGATTTAAGAAGAATTGCGATTTCGATATTTTTACTAACATTTTTAATAGAAGCTGTTTTTGCCTTGTTTTTTATTCTCTTTAATGAGTTGTTACCACAAATATATCTGGATGTAAATGATGTTGAAAATATAGCAGATAATACCGAGGTGATTTCTATTGCAGCAAAACTATTGATTATCGCAGCATTATTTCAGATTTCTGATGGAATACAAGTTACAGTACTTGGCGCTTTAAGAGGCTTGCAGGATGTTAAGATCCCTACTTTAATTACATTTATTGCATATTGGGTAGTAGGATTTCCTGTTAGTTATTACTTAGGATTATATACCGAATATAAAAGCTCTGGAATATGGATTGGATTGCTAGCAGGTCTTTCTGTTTCTGCATTACTATTATATCTTAGATTTAATGCTTTGACCAAAGGTTTAATTCAGAAAAATTAAAATTATTCTCTCTTTTTTGTCTTGCAAATCAGGGGCTTAGAGCTGGTTTTTTAAATAAAAATAAAGATCAAATACCATTTTTATACTTATTACGTTTATTTGGTATTAACGAATAATTAACTATCTTTCCAAAAAAAGAGAATACAAAATATGAGAGTCCCAAATTCTAGATTTTGTCTACTGCTTGTAGTTCTTGCCATAATGGTTACCCAAAGTAGTATAAGTCAAAACTTTATCCATAGTAAAAATCAAAACCTTATTCCTAATCCTAGTTTCGAAGCTACAAATACAGCGATTGCACGATTAGATATGGAAATGCAAAATTTTGGAATTATTAAGGATTGGAAAGCTTCAATTAATTCTCCGGATGCTTATCACCCAAGATTAGAGGATATTAGATTTATCCATAAAGCACCTAACTTTTTAAAGCAGTTTGGAGCACAAGAACCCAGAACAGGAGAAGGCAAAGTAGGAATGTATATTGCTGGAGGTCCTTATAAGGAAGGAGTGACGGCCAAATTAAAACAACCATTATCCAAGGGTAAATATTACTATTTTCATATGTATGTTTCTTTAGGAGAAGGAATCTCGAATTCCTGTACTTCATCTATTGGATCATATTTTACTGCCAGGAGACCAAAAATAACCACCACCTCTAGATTTCCTCTAAATATAGAATCTTCAAAAATGGTATGTAATACCAAAGGATGGACTAAAGTTTGTGGTGTATATAGAGCAAAAGGAACAGAAAAATATATTTCGTTGGGATATTTCTCAGATAGCCCAAAAGGAAAATCTGTAAAAGGAGGAGGATTTGATACAGCTTACTATTTTGTAGACGATGTTTTACTAATGGAAATGAGAGATACCAAAAACCTTACATCAAGCCAGGTGTGTGATATGGCTCTTGATTTTTCGCCTGTAGAATTTTTGGTAGGTGAAAGTGAAGCATATAAAGAAATTCAAAAGGCATTGGATTCTTATATCCAATATGTTACTATTTTTAAAGTAAGCACAGTTAAAATTATTGGTCATGCAGATGATGCTGGTTCATCTTTTGAGAATGAAATCATGTCTGCAATGAGAGCAAGTAATGTGAAAAAATATTTTGTTGAACAAGGTATAGACGAATCTTTAATCGAAATAGTAGCGGCTGGAGATACTATGCCTGTTGTTACTGCAGGTTCTAATTTGGATCCAGAATCAAACAATAGAATAGAAATTAAAATTGAATAGTAGTTCCCTAATAATTTTCTGATTTCCTTAAAAAAGATAGTACCTTTGAAACTTTGTAATTTTAAGTATTCATTATGGACTTTCCAAAATTCTTATTAGGCGATAATACTGATTATCCAGATGCCATTTTTGTAATTCATACCGAGTTTCCCAGGTTTATTGTCAACCTGGAGAATGATGAAGTAGAATGGCTTGAAGAGTTTGATAAAGATGATGAAAAAGAATTGTTAGAGGAAGCAGAAAACCTTTTTGTAGCTGCTAACGATTTTTATGATCGTGAAATAGAACGTTACGACGAATAAAAAATAAATAAACAACCATAACAATGGAAGACCTCATACAATTAGATAAAGATCTTTTTTTATATCTCAATAATCTGGGCTCATCTGCATGGGATGGATTTTGGTTATTTATGACAGAGAAGTTATACCAAATTCCTTTGTATTTAGTATTACTGATTTTTTTCTATAAATATTTTGGAATTAGAGGTACCATCATCACTTTGATAGTAGTAGCGTTATTAATTACAGCTACTGATCAGTTATCTAACCTGTTTAAGAATGTGTTGTTTATGCGACCAAGGCCATGTAGAGCAGATGGAGTATCTGAGTTTACACGTTTTATTGCAGAACGCTGTGGGCGCCACGGGTATTTTTCAGGTCATGCAGCAAGTTCTATGGCATTAGCCTTTTTTACTGGATTAGCCCTGAGAAAACACCTAAAATATATTTTCCCATTTATGGTGGTATGGTCAATTGTTGTTAGTTATAGTAGAATTTATATAGGAGTGCATTATCCCGGTGATATCGTTACTGGTATGGCAATAGGTATTTTATTAGGAGTAGGTGCTTTTAAACTACATACATTTCTGGTAAAGAAATATGGAGAAGTTGTATAATAAGTAATGTAGAATTATATTAATCTAAAACTTCTTCTTTTTCTTCTTTTTACCAAAAAGACGCTTAAGGAAATTATCTCTTTTTTCGGGTCTACAATTCAAGTCTTTTAAAACTTCCTTGGAGCTTTCTTCGAATTTACTTTTTGTAATTGGGTCAAATGTACTATCCAGATTCATCTTTTGGTATAATTTGGCAAAAATTGGTAATGCCGTATTGGCTCCTTGCCCTAAAGCGGTAGTTTTAAAACCAATATTATAATTATCATTTCCTACCCAGGTGATCGTTACTAAATTCGGAGTGATCCCTACAAACCAACCATCCTTATTGTCTTGGGTGGTTCCTGTTTTTCCTGCAATATCGTTTTTGAGGTTATAGGTGGCTCTAAGCCTGGTTGCAGTACCTTGCTCTACAGTAGATTTCATCATTTCTAAAAGTACCTGCCTGGTGTAATCACTATAAGCAGGAGCCTTAGCTATTTCAGGCTCGAAAGAAGCAATTAAACGACCGTTTTTATCCTCAATTCTCGAAATATAAAATGGCTTAACACTTTTACCTTCATTTACATAACTTGCATAAGCACCTGCTAATTCTTTTAATTTAATACCATCTGTACCCAATGCCATTGCAGGCTCTTCAGAAAGTACAGCCGTGACTCCTAGTTTTTTTACCTGATCTACAACTTTTGGGATACCAACCTCATTAAGCACCTTTACGGCAATAGTATTAACAGAGTTGCTTAGTGCTTTTTCTAGCGTAAAATTAAGATAAGGATCATTTTGTTCTGATGCATTTTTAGGCGTCCAGTTATCCAAATTTGTATAGGTAATCTCTTTTGTCGAAAAATAAGAACAAGGCTTCATGCCATTTTCTATAGCAGTAGTATAAACAAAAGGTTTAAAAGTAGATCCAACCTGCCTTTCGCTTTGCGAAACATGGTCATATTTAAAATAACGATAATCAATACCTCCCAGATATGCTTGTACCGCACCCGTTGTTGGTTCGATAGCAATCATTCCTGTATTAAGAAACTTCAGGTAATGTTGTATACTATCCAGAGAAGATATTTTTTTAGTAATGTTACCATTCCATTCGAACAGTTCTATGTCTTTCTTTGCAGAAAGAGAATCTTCAATTTGTGCTTCTGTCAGTCCTTGTTCTTTGTAAATAGTATAAATTTTGTGGTTTTTGACAGCATTATTAACAAGGTCTTTATTGTTTTTCCAGGGGGCAGCACTGCCAAAAGATTTTTCATAATCGTTTTGTAAAACTTGCATATGTTCTTTCATGGCTTCTTCTGCCAAAACCTGCATTTTATAATCTAGCGTAGTATGTATAATCAAACCATCATTATAGATGTCATAAACAGTGCTATCTGGCTTTTTATGCTTTTCTAAGATGTTGATCAATTCTTTTTTTACTTCTTCTCTGAAATAAGGTGCCAATCCAAGATCGTGATTAAAATATTGATAATCCATGATGATAGGCTGACTCATTGTTTGATTTGATCGATGAGCACTTAGGTACTCATATTTAGCCATTTGTTGAAGTACAACATCCCTTCTTAACTGACTTCTTTCTGGAAAAAGTCTTGGGTTATAACTATGATTGGCTTTTAATGTTCCTATAAGTGTGGCTGCTTCTGATAGTGTTAATTGATGAGTGGATTTATTAAAGAATTTCTGGGCGGCACTTTCTATTCCGTAGGTATTGTCTGGAAACGGAACAGTATTGAAGTATAGTGTAAGAATCTCTTTTTTTGAATAAATATCTTCTATTCTTTTGGCAACAAAAGATTCTTTCAATTTATTGATTACTGTACTAAACAATTTGTGTTTTTTTCTTCCGAAGAGGTTTTTTGCCAATTGTAAAGTTATGGTACTTCCTCCTCCCGAAGATTTATCTCTAAGCAAAATGGTTTTAAAAAACACGCGTAATAAGCTTGTGTTATCTACACCATCATGTTCATAGAAGCGTACATCCTCTGTAGCTACTAGTGCATCAATAAGGTGCTGAGGTAAATCTTCGTAAGATATAGGTTGTCTGTCATAGATGTAATATTTACCAATCATATGACCATCTTTATCGAGTACTTGAGTGGCCTCGGCCTGTTTTAAAGAGCTTAACTCTTCTTTGTCAGGTAATTTACCCCAAAAGCCAAAATAGATACTAGCATAAAAGCAAATGCTGAAGAAAATGAACCCACCAATGGTATATAATAACCATTTCACCCATTTTTTTTTAAATGTCGTCTTTATCATAATCATAATACCGACATACATAACGTCGAAAATGCCATATTATTAGGAGATATGGGTTTCTTGTTTTTTTCTGAAACCTCTAATAAATCATACAATCATTATTGTCATAAACAATGAAAAAAGTAGCGAAGTAAAAATAAAGAGTTTTTGTATTGCAATTAAAACATTAATATCTACTAAAATATATAAGAGTAAAACATAAAGTAATCCCAGTTAGAAAAACCTACCAAATCGCCTGCAAATATATCGAGAATGACTCTATACTCTCATAGGGTTCCAAAGTGAAAGCATATAAAAAGATTAAAATTCTCAGAGAAATATATAGTACCCCATTTTTCTTAAAATCAAGTTTTATATAATACCTAGTGTCTTTTTTCCTTTTGGATTTGAGCTTTGATATAAAAAGTGACCCGTTGTAAATATAAATTTCCTAAAGAGTTTTGAAAATACATTACGGTCATAGAAAAAAATCAAATTTTTAACAAGTAAAAATTTGAAAAAAATAATTGATTTTTAAAGTTGATTTCTTAAAAGTTTCATTTTTTTTATTTAGACTTGTAGTAACAAATTACTCAGTGAAATAATATACGCTCAATTTAAAATTACTTGGAGTAACTTAATAAAAACTACTCCAAGATTTATAGTCGAGATAATAACATTTAGCAAAAAAAATGTTATTTGAAATATATAAAGTATAGAATTAATTCTTAAAACCTTGAGTCCTATGAAAAGAGTAATTGTTGACTACAAAAAGCTTAATAAAAATATTTTAAACCTACTTGTAGAAAAGTTTCCCGATGGCTATGCCGATAAAGATATTGTTCATTTTAGAAATCAGCATAATGAAGCAATAGAAGCTGTAGAGGTAAGAACAGAAGAGACTATCTATTTGGTTAAAATTAGCAAACGTCTTGCAGATACTATGCAAAGTTTTGAAGAGGAAGAAGAAACTGTAAGCACTACAAGTGATATTCCTGAAGAAGTGCGTGAAGATCAAGTAGCAGATATTGATGATAAATAATCATCATCTTTTTTCGAAATATGCATTTTCTTTGCTTTTGATATTTTTTTTATATGAATTTGGGGATTCTCCAGTTTTGTTTTTAAAAAGCCTGCTAAAATATGAAGGGCTTTCAAATCCCAATATAAAAGAAATTTCTTTCGAACTGATTTGGCTATAGAGTAATAATCGTTTTGCTTCAATAATGATACGATCAATAATAATTTTTTTGCTTGAAGATCCATTGACAAACATTGTGATCTCGGTTAATTTTCTGTTTGATAAACCGAGTTCATGAGCATAAAAATCACATTCGTGATAACTAGAAAAATTAAGTTCTAGCAATTCTAAAAACTTATAATACATCTTTTTTTCATAAGATTGATTTAAATTTTGCTCATCACTATTGATTTCATTACATTTTCGTTGCAATTTTACCAATAAAGTAAGTAATAGAAAAACGATTGTATTTCTTCTCCCATATGAATATAAAGGAGATAGGTATTCATAATGAAGCTGGTTTAAAATTGCTTCAAATTGTGATACATCTTCCTTACCTAAAATAATTGTATTTACCTTAGATATGTTATGAATTATGGATAAAAAAGAGATATTATCGATTGTTTTTTGAAAAGGAATAAGCTCACTATCAAAACGAATTAGAAAACCCTGCATGTTTTTTCCTTTAATGAAATCATGTACCTGCCCTCGCTCTATTAAATAAAAAGTATTCGGAGTTTTTAGGTTTATAATTTCATCGTCTATATTCTGAAGTGCTTCACCGGATTTAAAATAAATAATCTCATGATATGTATGACGATGGGGGTCCCTTTTTTTTCTATCTCTATTTTTTTCATGAAGTAAGGGACGCATAAAAAAGGGCAAATCTTTTTTATCCGAAAATTTATCTAATCGAATCAAATCTTTATCTTTCATACATCAAAAATAATCCATTATACATATAAATAGTAGCAGAATAACAAAAAGTGAAATAATTATAGCACTTTTATGAATCAACTTTGTTTTTAAATAAACGAGATTGCAACTAATAAATTATACTATGTTAACTTCATCACAAATAAAAGAAGAAGCAAATCGATTACATGATTCAGAAAAAAATAAAAAACAGGTTGTAGCCACAACAAATTATTTTCCAGAGATGGATATTAATGATGCCTATCAAATTCAGAAAGAGTGGGTTAATATCAAAAAGCAAGAAGGTAGAAAAGTAGTTGGATATAAAATTGGTCTTACTTCTAAGGTTATGCAGGTCGCTATGAATATTAATGAACCTGATTATGGAACACTACTAGACGATATGGTTTATGAAAATGGTTGTGAGATAAAAACTTCCGATTTTTTGGATCCAAGGATAGAGGTAGAATTAGCTTTTGTGTTGAAAAAACCACTTTTCGGAGATACTCTTACAATAGAAGATGTATTGGATGCAACAGATTATGTAGTGCCTGTACTAGAACTTATTGCAGCGCGTACTTTCCGGGTTGATCCCAATACAAATTATAGTAGAACTGTTAAAGACACGATTTCTGATAATGCAGCTAATGCAGGGATCATTTTGGGTAATACCAGAATTAATCCTCGAGATATAGATTTAAGATGGGTAGGTGCATTATTATACAAAAATGGAACTATCGAAGAGTCTGGTGTTGCAGCAGCTGTGCTTGATCACCCTGCCAAAGGTGTTATATGGTTAGCAAAAAAATATGCAAAACACAATATAACGTTAAACGCAGGACAAATCATTTTGGCAGGTTCTTTTACACGCCCGGTTATTGTAAAGGCCGGAGATACTATTACTGTTGATTATAATTCACTGGGGAAAATAACTTGTAATTTTATGTAATAACATGAATATTTCTAAAAACTCATTCAAAGAAGCAGTACATAATCGTGAAACCATTTATGGTATATGGAATGGTATTGTAGATACCATTACAGCAGAGATTTTGGCAGGTTCTGGATTTGATTGGATTGTAATTGATGGAGAACATGCTCCATTTGATTTACGAACTATTCAGACGCAATTGCAAGTAATGGCAGCATATGATGTGCAGGTTATTGTTCGCCCACCTGTTGGGGATTCTGTACTTATAAAACAGCTTATGGATATCGGTGTGCAAAGCTTGTTAGTTCCGATGGTCGAAAGTGCATCACAGGCAGAAGAACTTGTAAAGGCAATGCGTTATCCCCCAGAAGGCTTTAGAGGCATAGGTACAGCATTGGCAAGAGCATCAAAATGGAATAGAACTAATGATTACTTCCTGGATGCTAATAATGAAATGTGTTTGATCTGTCAGGTGGAATCTGTTGAAGGAATTAATCATTTAGAAGAAATCTTAGCAGTAAATGGGGTAGATGGTGTATTTATAGGACCAGCAGATTTAGCAGGATCAATGGGGTATTTAGGGCAACCCAATCATCCAAAAGTAAAAGAAGTAATAGTAAAAGCCATCCATCGTATTAAGGCGAAAGGAAAAACAGCAGGCTTCCTGTCTACATCAAAAGAAATTGTTAACTATTACAGTGAGCAAGGTGCTAATATGATTGGAGTCGGGATTGATACTCTTCTACTTTCAAAAACAGCAAAAGAATTAGCAGAACACTATAAACCAGAACAAAAAGATAATACGTCAAATACACGTTACTGATTTGTGAAAAGCAAAAAGATTATAGTAGTGAGAATTTGATTCGGCAATAAATATAAATGTATGAAACACGTAAGGTTTGCGTATAATGGAGGAATCCATCAAGGGATTTATGAAAATGATGTTATTCTAAAAGGTACACAAGAATTTAATCCTGATGATGTTATGTTTCTTCCACCCCTTGACCCGCAAGGAGTCGGTAAAGCAATTGGTGTAGCATTAGCGTATGCAGATCATGCTAAGGAATTAAAGTTAGAGATTCCAGAATATCCCATATTGTTTCACAAAATGCCCCACACGATGATTGGGCATAAATCCAATATTATTGTTCCGTCGGGAATAGATTATATGCACTACGAATGTGAACTTGTAGCTGTAATAGGTCGTTCGTGCAGAAAAGTTAAAGCAGCTGATGCATTAGATTATGTAGGATATTATATGGTAGGCAATGAAATTACAGTTCGTGATTTTGTGGTTAATTATTACAGACCACCACTTAAGGCAAAAGGATTTGATACCTGGGGTCCTTGTGGTCCGTGGATGGTAGATGCCAAAGATATAGACCCTAACAATGTTTCCCTTAAAACCTGGGTGAATGGAGAACTAAGACAAGAAGGTAATACCAAAAATATTAGACATAACATTGCAGAATTGATAGAGTATATGTCAGATTTTATGACACTTAATCCCGGCGATATGATTTGGTCAGGAACTCCAGAAGGAGTATCACACATTTATCCGGGAGATACAGTAGTATGTGAAGTATCGGGTATTGGAAAATTAGAAAATTACTTAATAGCAGAATAATGTTAGACGAGAATTTAGAATTATTACATCGGTTTTTACCTCAATTGAAAGAAAGAGGTATCAAGAATCTTATCAATGGAAAAACTGTTGAAGCGATTTCAGGAAAAACATTTGAGAATACAACACCTGTAGATGGAAGTTTTATAACTAATGTAGCAGAAAGTGATAAAGAAGATATTGATAATGCAGCTCGGGCTGCAATGAATGCTTTTACAGGGTGGAAAGCGATGTCTCATAAAAATAGGCGAGATATTTTATATGCCATAGCAGAAAAAATAGAAGAACATGCAGATGAAATTGCAGTACTAGAAAGCTATGATACAGGGCAACCTATCCGTTTTATGAAAAAAGCCGCGATTAGAGGTGCTGCAAACTTTAAGTATTTTGCAGATAAAGCCATTGATGCACAAAATGGGTTATCTACACCAGATACCTATCACGCAAATTATACCATGCGTCAACCCATCGGGCCAGTAGGTATCATTACCCCCTGGAATACTCCATTTATGCTAAGTACATGGAAGATAGCACCAGCTCTGGCAGCAGGTTGTACTGTCGTTCATAAACCTGCCGAATTTAGTCCCATAACAGCAGCAAGGCTCGCAGAACTAGCACATGAAGCAGGATTGCCAAAAGGAGTATGGAATGTGATACATGGTTTTGGAGAAACAGCAGGAAAATCATTGACAGAACATGAACACATAAAGGCAATTGCATTTATTGGAGAAACGACAACAGGTAGTCACATTATGAAACAAGGAGCACCAACGTTAAAAAGAGTGCATTTAGAATTAGGAGGACAAAACCCTATTATTGTTTTTAATGATGCTGATGTAGAGAGAGCTCTAGATGCTGCAATTTTTATGAAATACAGCCTTAATGGAGAGCGGTGTACATCAAGTAGTCGATTATTATTACAAAAAGATATCTATTCGGATTTTGTTGAAAAATTAAAAAAGAGAGTCGGTAATATAAAAGTGGGGCATCCATTAGATCCGGTAACAGAAATTGGCCCTATGATTCATCCTTCGCATCAGGAGAAAGTATTGAGCTATGGTGAAATAGGAAAAGGTGAAGGAGCGATTCTGGCAGTAGGTGGTGGTAAACCGGATGGATTAGAAAAAGGATGTTACGTAAACCCAACATTATTTATAGATGCATCAAAAGATATGCGTATTGCTCAGGAAGAAGTTTTTGGACCATTTCTAACCGTAATTCCATTTGAAACTGAAGATGAAGCCATCGAAATAGCTAATGCCGTAAAATATGGATTAACAGCTTATATCTGGACGAAAGATGTAGGTCGTGCACATCGCATAGCACATGAAGTAGAAGCAGGAATGGTATGGATAAATTCGCAAAATGTAAGACACTTACCCACACCTTTTGGAGGAGTTAAATATAGTGGTATAGGCAGAGATGGAGGAGAGTATAGTTTTGACTTTTATATGGAAACCAAAAATATTTCTGTAGCACTAGGAGATCATGAAATCCCAAAATTGGGGATTGAATAAAATTAACATTATGGGAAGAATAGTATTAGCAGCCAAAATAACACATGTTCCAACAATGTTGCTATCCGAGAGACCAGGGAAATTATATGGCTGTAGACAACAAGCTATTGATGGTCATAAAGAAATAGCTCGTCGAGGTCGTGCTAATAAAGCAGATACTATAATTGTTTTAGATACACATTGGCTCGTAAATGCAGGATACCATATCAATGCCGGTAGTTATTTTAAAGGCACATATACAAGTCATGAATTCCCTCAATTTATTCAAAATATGGATTATGAATATTGCGGAAATTCTGATTTAGGAAATGCTATAGCTAGAAAAGCCATGGAAAAAGGAGTGCATACAGAATCTCATAATATTGAATCTCTTACACTTGAGTATGGCACTCTGGTTCCTATGCACTATATGAATCCTGAAAGAGATTTGAAAGTAGTATCTATTGCAGCTATGTGTACGGTTCATAGTCATGAATCTTCTCGCAAGTTAGGAGAAGCTATTGCCGAAGCAGTTAAAGAAAGTGATAATAATGTAATGTTATTGGCATCAGGTTCTCTTTCTCATAAAATGTGGGCAAATGAAGATTATGAAGCAAATAATGGGACTTTTACAATATCAAGCGAGTTTAACCGACAGATGGATCTTCATGTACTTGACTTGTGGAAAAAAGGAGAACATAAAACATTCTTGAAGCTTTTACCAGAATATGCCGAGAGATGCTCTGGTGAAGGAAATATGCATGATACAGCGATGCTATATGGAGCAATCGGTTGGGATAAATATCAAAATAGATGTGAACAAATAGGAGAATATTTTCCGAGTTCGGGTACAGGACAGGTAAATGTGGTTTTTCCTGTTTCATGAAGTGTATTAATAGTAATACAAATAACCTAATATACTAAGGTAATGCCGCACATAACATTAGAATGTTCAGATAATATAGAAGCAGATTTTAAAGCTATTTTTCAAACTTTAACTAATGAATTTGTAGCTACTGGACATATTCCTCAATTGGGAGTAAAATGTAGAGTTGTACAATCTAGTGATTATTTCATAATTGATGGAAATCCTGATTATAAAATGATAAATCTATTGATTCGTTTACGCGAAGGTCGTTCTCTCGAAGTTCGAAAAGAATTGTCTGAGATAGGTATGAAAGTGTTACAAAAATATTTTGAGAGTGAAATCAATGCGAAAGAGATTATCCTTTCTACAGAGATAAAAGAATTGATAAAGGGACTAGACTTAACCAAAAATGCTGTTAGATAAATGAAATCAATAGAAGAACTTTCGTTACATCCAAAGACTACATCTTTTTTTAGTGATCTGTCTAAGAAAAATTTTATAAATAATGATTGGGTTTTAGCAAATGGTGATGAGGTTGGCCAGGTGATTAATCCTGCTAATGAAGAGGTGATAGCTACCATTCCTATTTCTTCACCAGAAGATGTAAACAAAGCAGTGAGTGCAGCTAAAAAAGCCTTTTATACCCATGAATGGCGAAAAATGCTCCCTGCAGACCGAGAGCGATTACTCTATAAATTAAGTGATTTAATTGAAGAAAATGCAGATCATATCGCAGAAGTAATCACTTTAGAAAATGGAAAACCCTTTGCCGAAGCCAGAAAATCTGAAGTATTAGGGGCAGCCAAAACGTTTAGATACTATGCTGGATGGTGTAGTAAAATTGAAGGAGAAACCTTTAATATTTCTATTCCGCAACCTCATAATAAACAAAATTTTGCTTTTACACGTAGAGAACCTATAGGAGTAGTAGCAGCAGTTATACCCTGGAATACCCCGTTCTCTATTGCAGCCTGGAAACTGGCACCTGCTCTGGCAGCAGGTTGTACAGTAGTATTAAAACCATCGGGAGAAACACCTCTAAATTCTTTGGTGTTAGCAGAACTTATAACAGAAGCCGGTTTTCCGGCAGGTGTAGTTAATATTATATTAGGTAATGGTAGCACTACGGGAAATGCTTTAGTATCACATCCAGATATTGATAAAGTAACTTTTACAGGATCTACGACTACCGGAAAATCTATAGGAAAAGCAGCTATCGATTCTATTACAGGAATATCATTAGAACTGGGAGGTAAATCTCCTGCAATTGTTTTTGAAGATGCAGATTTGGATTGGGCGTCCCAATGTGTATCGCAAGGTATTTTTAGAAATATGGGACAAATTTGTGTTTCAGGTTCCAGAGTGTATATTCAGGAAAAGGTTTATGATAAAGTCATGACTGATATTATGCACAGCGCTCAAAAAATGAAAATTGGACATGGGTTTGAGGATAATGTGACTTTAGGACCTTTGGTGTGTAAATCACATTTAGATACAGTTATCGATTATATAAAATTAGGTAACGAAGAGGGAGCTACCTTGATTTCGGGTGGAAAAAAAATAAAAGATAAAGGGTATTTTTTAGAGCCTGCTATTTTCTCAGCTACAGATAATAACCTTAGAGTACTACAGGAAGAGATTTTTGGTCCTGTACTAGTTGGTGTACCTTTTAAAACTGTTGACGAGGCTATTAAATTAGCTAATCAGACTAATTACGGACTTTCTTCTACTGTTTTCACTAAGGATATTTCTAAATCTATGCGAATGGTAGACGAGTTAGAAGCCGGCTGGGTATGGGTAAACTCTAATGCTCGATCAGATCCTCATTTCCCTTTAGGTGGATTTAAACAATCGGGGATAGGAAAAGAATTAGGAAAAGAGGGATTATATGCTTTTACAAAAACAAAAGCAGTAAATATAGTATACTAAACTATGACAAAATTAACGGGGGGACAGGTCGTTGTACGATCATTGATAAAACAAGGGGTTAAAATAGTCTTTGGTTTACCGGGAGTACAAAACGATTGGCTGTACAATGCATTTTATGATTACCAGGATGAAATAACGGTAATACATACACGCCATGAGCAAGGAGTAGGATACATGGCATTAGGGTATCACCTGGTATCTGGTAAAACGGCAGTCTATAATGTAGTTCCTGGACCAGGATTCCTTAATAGTTCGGCAGCTCTGTTAACGGCCTATGGGTTGAATGCAAAAGTACTGGCATTAGTTGGTCAAACTCCTTTAAAAACTCAAGGAAAAGGTTGGGGTGTATTACATGAGTCTAATGACCAATTGGGGATAATGAAACGCCTTACCAAATATTCGGATAAGGTGAATGATATTAAAGAAATACCACATAAAATACAGAAATCCTTTCAGGAAATGGAAACTGGAAGACCACAGCCAGTGGGATTAGAAATTTCTATGGACTTGTTAATGAGTTCTGATGAAATGGAATTTCCCGCTTTCGCGAAAGCAAAACAAAAAGAAGAAATAGATACATCTATAATTAGCAACATAGCAGAAGCTTTGATCCATGCAAAAAAACCATTAATTTTTGTAGGAAGTGGAGCTATGGATGCCAGTGAAGAAATTACAGCACTGGCTAATTATATGCAAATTCCGGTATTTGCATATCGAACAGGAAAAGGTGTCGTCTCTTCTAGAAATTATCTGAGCCATCCAGTACCGACTGCGTATGAATTATGGAAAGAAGCAGATGTGGTTGTGGGGATAGGAAGTCATGTACGTATGCCTATATTAAAATGGGGGACTGATGAGCATCTGTCATTTATTAGTATTAATATAGATACTAATGATCATGATAAAATTACAACACCAGATATTGCCTTAACAGCTAATGCGGGACAAGCATCAAAAGCAATCTTAGAGGTACTTAAAAACAAAATCCTTCAAAGAGCTAGTAGAGAAAAAGAAATGCAGGCATTAAAAGCTAGTTGGAAAGAAAAAACAGCGTATTTAGAACCTCAAGCTACATATTTGAGAATTATTAGAGAAGAATTACCAGACGATGGGATCTTTGTAGATGAGCTAACACAGGTTGGTTTTGCCAGCAGAATGCTATGGGAAGCCTATGCTCCCAGAACCTATTTATCTACAGGATATATGGGCACTTTAGGATGGGGGTTTCCTACTGCACTTGGAGCAAAAATAGCAAAACCAGAATTACCTGTAGTTACAGTTTGCGGTGACGGTGGGTTTATGTTTGCTGTACAAGAATTAGCTACAGCTGTACATCACAAGATAGGCGTAATCATTTGCTTGTTTAATAATAATGCTTTTGGTAATGTGCAGAATATGCAGATCAATAACTATGGAAATAAGGTGATAGCTAGTGATTTGACGAACCCAGACTTTATCTCAATGGCAAAATCATATGGTGCTAATGCAGAAAAAGTAACAGATTTTGATAGTTTTAGACAAGCAATACAAAAGGCAAAAGAACAAGAATTACCAACACTAATAGAAATAGGAGTAGGTATTGATATGCCTTCTACAGATCAATTTAAATCAATGCCTAAACTGAGAGGTGTAAAATAATCTATAAAGATGTATACAGATGAAAATAGCTATAATATCAGATATTCATGAAAATTTCCATAATCTTATTCTTGCATTAGAGGAAATTGAAAGACAGAATTGTAAGCATATACTTTGCTTGGGAGATTTAATGAATGCTGGTATAGCAAAAGTATTGTCGTGTTCTACGATTCCTGTATTTACGATTTGGGGAAATAATGATGGCGAAAAAGTAGAAATTACTAAAGTAGCCCATTATCAGAATAGCAATCTTAGTGTAAGCCTGAATACGTATGACTTTTTAGAAATAGACAATCGCAAAATTTTTATTTCTCATTATGACGATCTTGCTATTCCCATGGCTGCTTCCCAATTGTATGATGCAGTTTTTTTTGGGCATACACATGTATCCTCTCTTCAAAAAGAAAATGAAACATGGATTGTAAACCCAGGAGAGATTTCTGCTCATAAAACAGGAATAGCCTCTTTGGCTATTTATGATACAGATACTAATGACGTAAAAATCTTAGAGCTTGAGAATAGTAAAACATTAAAAACAGAATTAGTAACTGATTTCTTTAAGAAAAATAAAGAAGTATTGCAGCTTCGCTCTGAAAAAGCTTTCAATATGTGAAGTAAAACAAAAAGTACTATAATAATGACACTTTAATTCATTCTGTTTCAAAAACTAATTTTTACTTTTCTAGAGTCCATACCAAAATAATCAAATGATATACAAGAAACATATATTAGACACTAATCCATATAAAGTAGGTGCGACAAAAGCTGAACATGAAAACAAAAGTGAACGCCAAAAAATATACAAGCTTTCTTCGAATGAGAACTTTTTAGGGCCTTCGCCAAAAGCGTTAGAAGCTATACAAGAATCGTTAAATGAACTGTCTGAATATCACCATAGAGATGATTCTTTGTTGAAAAAGGCGTTAGCCGATCATTATGACAATGGTGTTAAAGCAGATCAGTACATAACTGCAAATAGTGGTGTAGAAATTATTGATATCATATGTAGAGGATTTTTGGATGCCGATAGTGAAGTAATCGTTTCTTCTCCAACATTTAAAGCTTATGGTAATTTTGCGAGTATAGAAAATGCTACAGTAATTGATATTCCTTTAAAAATACCGGATTTTAGCTTAGATGTAGAAGGAATTATTGATGCGGTTAATGAGAACACACGATTGATATTTTTGACTACTCCCAATAATCCTACGGGAACTATAATTCCTAAAAAAGATGTGGATTATTTATTAGATAATATCCCAGATACTGTTATTGTAATTTATGATGAAGTATATTTTCATTTTGTAGAAGACCCAGATTTTTGTAATGCTGCATATTATATCAAAAAAAATAAAAATGTAATTGCTATTCACAGTTTTTCAAAAGCATATGGATTAGCAGGGATGCGTATTGGTTATGCATTTTCAACCCCTAAAATTGCTTCGTATCTACAGAAAATAAGCAGACCTTTTATGATTAATGTGTTAAGCACTGCCGCTGCAGTTGCAGCTTTAACAGATGATGAACATATAGAAAACACTCAAAAATTAATTAGCGAACAAAAGAAGTGGATGTATACACAATTTGAGAAGATGGGGATTACATACTGGAAAAGTGAAGCTAATTTTATTTTATTTAGATCCCCAATAGACGAAGAAAAAATAACAAATTCTTTTCTGGAAGCAGGTATTATGGTAAGACCATGTAGAAA
This sequence comes from Aquimarina macrocephali JAMB N27, assembly GCF_000520995.1. Classification (GTDB taxonomy): domain Bacteria; phylum Bacteroidota; class Bacteroidia; order Flavobacteriales; family Flavobacteriaceae; genus Aquimarina; species Aquimarina macrocephali. Next base: position 89,622 of record NZ_JACA01000045.1, read on the forward strand.
GTTTGGAGTTAAAGACCATATTAGAGTAACAGTGGCAACACCGATTATAAATACTATGTTTTTCGAAGTATTAAAAGCATTGCTATAAAATTAAACAAACTCTACTATGGATTACTCATCATATATTGTTTTACCCAAAAAAGGAGAATTATATTCGATACTGTATACAGTTGCTTCAAAAGCTAAAATTGTATGTTTTGCAGGATTACCTGGAGTTGGGAAAAGCTTATATGTACAGCAATTTGCCTATATGGCATTACAGAAGAATAGAAAGATCTCTATATTGCAATGGGATGATGCTCGCCAAGGTTTTGAAACAGAAGAGGTGTTGAAAATTTATCCTGAAATCAATGGAGTTACTCATGCAGGTATCCGGAAATCTTGTGGATTATGGTCTAGAAAAGCGGTTTATGATTGGTATCAATTACATAAAAATGATAATGAAATATTAATCCTTGAAGCTCCTTTGGTAGGGAATAGGTTAATAGAATTAGGGAAAAAGATAGAAGATGAACTAGAGCCTATATTATCAAGTGATAATACTCAATTTATACTACCTGTGCCTTCTGATGAACTTAGAAAATTAATAATAAGTAAGCGAGTAAGGACCACAGAGAATCCTAATCATGAAATGGAGAAAGCAGATGCTCAGCCTCATGTACTTATGGCATTATATCGCGAAATATGTGAGGTGGGTAAAAAGTTGGGAATGAAGAAACAATTAAACGAAGACCTTGAATATGATAAATCTTTTTATGAATCACTTTATAGAAGAGTACTTCAGGCAAGGCACGTAAAAACATTATTTGTAGATGAAGCTTTCGAGGTTAATTCGGTATATGATGTTCGTCAAAAATTTTCTAAACTAGCACCTTCAATAGCAGAAGTCTCTTATTTTACATCACAGGTGCAAGAAAAATATCCGACAGATAAACAATTAGAAGTAGAAGTAAATAGTTGGTACGTAGCAAGATAAAATTGAATTGAAAAACTCTTATCTTCTTTAAGTGATGATGGAAATTTGTTTAGATTCTTATAATGGGTTAACAAAACGAAAAACTGATCATAAAGCTCTATTTGGTATTAAATGTAATGATTATGTAGTTGTTCTGGCCAAATACAAACATATATAGATTTAATTATTATGTTTCCAGTATTTATATAGATTGTGTTCTTTTATTTTAAAAACCCTATTTTGCATCATGGGGATGAAGGGGGAAATCATTCCAAATACTTAAAAAAAGATGTAAATGAGGAAAACAGAATATTATCTGCTCCTATTTCTTATTGGAACACAATTAAAGGGGCAAACATTGGATAATGAAAACAAAAATTCATTTTTTATTTCGCCAGAAGTAATATTTGGAAAAACGACAGAACCTAATACTGGTTTTCCTAAAACTAAAATGCTTAAATCTATTTTTGTTAGTATAGGAAGTTACAACAAAAAGGTAGATGCACAATGGAGCTCTAGACTGGGATATCCAAAAACCGGACTTGCATTAGGAATTACCGATTTCGGAAATATTGAAAAAGTAGGTAAAGCCTATATTGTAATGCCTTTTGTTGAAATTGGATTGTTTCAAAAAAAAACAAATAGGTGGCATCTTAATATGGGGTTTGGCGCATCCTATATTGATGCAAAGTATGACCCAGAAACAAACCCTTTTAATAAGGCGGTAACAACAAGTCTTAATTGGTCATACAAAACTTTTTTGTATTATGATGTTTTAATAAGTAAATCAACGCAATGGCGTTTAGGACTTGGATATGGCCATTATTCTAACGGACACACAAGATTACCTAACCAGGGACTTAACTCTTTTTTGGTAAGTGCTTCTTCATCTTTTGGAGAACCTCAAACTATTCTTGAGGAAGATGTAACAGCGTTAAGAAAAGAACGAGTCAAATCCTCACAGAACTATTTTTCATTTCGCAGTGGCATAGGTCAAAATGTACTCTCTGAAGAATTTAACGATAAAAAAGAAGTGTATTCTGTTGCATTATCCATGGGTAAAGTTGTTAACAAGATTTTTAAGATTGGAGTTGGTTTTTATGGTAGGTTCTATGAACACTATTATGATTATATCAAAAATGATGAAATGCTAATACAGGAGCAAGTTCCTTTTTTTAAAGAAAAACCTGTTGCATACGCAAGTAATTATGGTTTTTTTTCTAGTACAGAAGTTTTTATAGGACATATTGGTGTAGAATTTGAACTTGGACTTAATATATATAAACCATTTTATAAAATTGAATGGCAGCTGAGTCAGGGAGAAACACGTGGGGATCAATATGTTTTGGGAGAGTTGGATTGGTATTATGAAATAAAACGAACGATTTCTAGTAGGTTAGGAGTGAAATACTATTTGTTTAATACACATACCTCACCCAAAAACAATATTTTTTTTGGAGCAAATATTAATGCAAATTTAGGCCAGGCTGATTTTTCTGAACTTAGTTTAGGATATGTATACCGTTTTGATTTGAAAGAAAGAAAAAAAGAGTATTCAAACTAGTACATTTTTTTGCTACTTATTTAAACCTAACAAATACCTAGCAGCAGCAAAGGGTGTCATTTTGTGTTGTTGCACGGCTTCAATTTTTGAATCTAAAGCAGCTTTAACTTTGGGATTGTTATAAAAAGAGTTTTTTAATTGTTCTTCAATAGTTTGTAGTAGCCAGAACTTATTTTGTTGGATTCTGTTTTTTTCAAAAAATCCATTTTCAGAAGTAATTTTCAGGTATTTTAGGATCATTTTCCAAATATCATCAATACCAGTACCTTCTATAGCACTACAGGTTAGTACTTCTGGAGACCAGCTGTTTTGTGTAAGAGGGTATAAGTGAAGTGCTTTTCTAAATTGATTTTTAGCTTTACGGGCACGTATCAGGTTATCACCATCGGCCTTATTAATTACAAGAGCATCTGCCATCTCTATAATACCACGTTTGATACCTTGTAATTCGTCTCCTGCACCTGCCAATTTTAGTAATAAAAAGAAATCTACCATACTATGCACAGCAGTTTCACTTTGTCCTACACCTACAGTTTCAATAATGATAACATCATACCCTGCAGCTTCACAAAGAATAATAGACTCTCGTGTTTTTTGAGCTACTCCTCCCAGTGAGTTTCCAGATGGAGAAGGACGTATGAAAGCCATAGAGGATCTTACCAAAGATTCCATTCTGGTTTTATCACCTAGTATACTGCCATGTGAAATTGTACTACTAGGGTCTACTGCTAAAACTGCAACTTTTTTCCCTTTTTGTAATAACAAATTACCCAAAGCTTCAATAAAGGTGCTTTTACCTACTCCAGGGACTCCTGTTATACCAATTCTTATAGAATTATTGGCATAAGGAAGACACATCTCGATAAGATCTTGTGCTTTTTCAATATGGTTTTGCTGGGTGCTTTCAATTAATGTAATTCCTTTACTTAAAGCAGCGGTGTCTTGAGCAATGATTGCCTTAAAAATAGGGTCAATTACAACTTCTTTTTGCTGTAATTTTTTAAATCGATCAATTGCTTGACTACTCGTGCTAGAAGGGGCTTTAGTATGTTTGGTAGAATCTTTAGACACAGAATGACTTTATGGCAAAGTTATAAATTCCTTTTGGAAACTTATAATTAATAAATAGACCTTCTGTAATTTTAAGTTTATACTGTATTATGAATCTTATATTGGTACAAACTTATCAAAACAGAATGCATTTATATTTTAATAGGAACCGCAATCGCAGTTCTATCCCATGCAAGATATAATATGGTAAAATCATTTGCATTTTCAAAATAAATAGAAAACTGTTCTACTACATTTAATAAGGGTTGCACAGGCACTTCTACAGTGAGCACGTCGTATGAAACATCTCGTTTTGCAGTACCATCCATATGTACTCCCCAATCATATTCTTTACTATTAAAAATTACTTTCCAAGATTTGGGATTTGGTATGGTCCATAGTGTATAGGTTCCTGCTTTAAGTACAGTGCCATCAACGAGAAGATCTTTATCTGTTGTAAATGTAGTGGCTTCATTGGCTCCTGTTCTCCATACTTCATTATATGGAACCAGATTACCAAAAATTTCTCTATCCTTTTTGTATGGTCTGTTGTAAAAAACAGTGAAAGTAGCATCTTTTGCTGTATGAGTAACGATTTCTTCAGGACTATGTTTTTTGGTACTTTGCTTCATGAAATACATTCCTGCAAATCCAATCAATACTAATCCTAATAAAATAAGTATTGCTCGTTTTAAAAGTTTTGGCATAACGTTTTTTTTAATCCTAAATATACCTCTTTTACAACTTATGTCTATGTTTAAATATTCATAAAAAATAGAAAGTTATAGTAGTTAATTAGATAGAAGAGTACTATTTATACCATTTATACTACAAATACGAATGGGATACAGAAATCATGAGTATATATTATTTTTATTAATTGTTTGATATACAGTATATTGTTGGGGGGATATGATTTTTATGCATAATTTTGCAACATAGAATATATGTTTTCGTCTATATAGATGAGTACGATTTAAAACAGTTTTAAATAATAATCACTAACCATATAAAGTTAAGAAAGTTTGTTACAAAGCGAGCTAATAGAACAATGTAGGATTAACGATCGTAGAGCGCAGATGAAACTCTATAATAAATACTGTGATGGTATGTATTATGTAGCGTTGCGTTTTCTTAAAGATCCATTTGAGGCGGAGGAAGCTATGCAGGAATCTTTCATCAAAGCTTTTACGCGACTTCATCAATTTACAGGAGATGTTACTTTTGGTGCTTGGCTTAAACGAATTGTTATAAATAAGAGCATAGATATGCTAAAAGCTAAGAAAATGAATATGGTTGCGATTAATGAACAGGTTATGACTAGTGTAGAAGAACAGAACGATTGGTCAGTGTCAGATTCTGTTACTGTAGATGAGGTGAAAAAAGCAATCGAAAAATTACCAGAAAAATATAAATATGCCGTCATGCTATTTTTGATAGAAGGGTATGATCATAATGAAATTAGTGAAGTACTGGATATTACACCGGTTTCTTCAAGAACATTAGTACATAGGGGGAAAAAGCAGCTACAGGAAGAATTAAAACATTTGAGACATGGCACAGGATATTAGAGAACTATTAAAGCAGGATAAACAGATTCCTGTTGAGCAAATAAGAAAAGGGCATCAACAAAGGTTTATGTCTAGGATGGAGAATGAACTGCCTAAAAAGATCAGAAGGTTTGATTATAAATGGCTTAATATTGCTGCTAGTATTGTTGTTATCTTTTCGGTTTCTTTACTTACGTATAATCAACTTGGGAGTAGTGGTGCCGAAGGACCTGATATAGTAGATTTAAATACTGCTCCTGTTAAAAATTCCTCTGTAATATTAGCAAAACAATCTTCCCCTTTGGCAGAAATATCTCCCGAGTATCAAGAAGTAGAAAATAGTATACTTACCAGTATAAAATTTCAATTATCACAGATTACAATCGATGATACTAATAGAGAATTGGTAGAAAGTTTTATGTCCAGATTGGATAATCTTGATAAAGAATACCAAAAACTTAATAAAGAATTAATAGAGGTTGGACCCAATGTTCAAAGTGTAGAGGCTATGATGGAGAATTTGACAATAAGATTATCTCTTTTAAATAGACTAAAAGACAAACTAAAAGAATTAGAGCGAATTGAAAACGAAAATTACAATGAAGTACAGGCTTAATGTAGCGACTCTTGGTTTATTGTGCTGTGCAGGCTTATTTGCACAAGATAGACAAGATAAATTAAATGAAAAGCTCGCAGTAAATAAAGATGTTACTGTCGTTCTTAATACGAGTCATACTAATATTGTTTTTGAAACCTGGAATAAAAACACAATCGAGGTAGAAGCTTACTTAGAGGGTAATCTTTCTGATGAAAACAGTAAGCACATCCTTGATAGTTGGCAGGTGGATGTATTAGGAGATAGCCAGAAAGTAACTATTAATTCTACTGCTGGAAATTTATGGAGTAGAAAGGTCACTGCTTCCAGTATTACAATGGATAGAAAGAACTTACAGGAATTAAGGATGTTAAGCCCTATGATTACTGATATGTTAGGGCCTCTTATGGAAAACATAGCTAAAAACCCTATGCCAAGTACTCTTTCTCAAAATCAAGCTAACGTTAATTTTAAGAACGGAACAGCCAATAAAGAAAATGATGAAAAATATATTAAGCAATGGGAGAGCCAAATACGTGAAAAATTTATTGATGAACAAAAACAAAAATGGGCTAAACAATTTGAAGCTGACCCTAAAAACAAGATAAAATTAGAAACCTGGGGAGCACAATATGAAAAACAAATGGATGCATGGGCATCTCAATTAATACAAGATATTGGTAAACAGCAAACCGGAACGGCTAATGTTACAGTCTACAGGTATAGCACTAGTAGAATTAATACTAATAGCACAAGTAAAATTATTAAGGTACGTATTCCTAAAGATGCCAAATTAAGACTTAATATTCGTCATGGAGATGTGCAATTAGCAGAAAAAGCTAATAATATTAAAGCTTCTCTATCTCATACTAAGCTCTCTGCTAATGTTATAGATGGTAAACAAACGTTTATTAAAGCTTCTTATTCTCCTGTTTTTGTTCGACAATGGAACGATGGTAGATTAATGATTAATTATGTAAAGAATTGTAGAATACAAAATGCTAAAAACCTTCTTGTTAATGCTGATTCTAGTAATGTTTTTATTCAACAGCTTGACGAAAATGGAGCAATCTCAGGAAGTTTTGGAGTAATTACTATAGCTAATCTCGGAGAATCTTTTTCTACTCTGGATCTGGCAGTTCAAAACAGTGATTTTAAATTAAATTTACCCGAAACAGCATTTAACTTATCGTACAGTGGAGCTCAAAGTATAATTTCTTTGCCTAAAACTTTGGAAATAAATACAAGAAAGAATTTTGGTAATGTGTTTGTTAATGGATTCCAAAATACACGTAGTACAGACAAAATGATTACAATTAATGCTAAGTATAGCAAAGTTGTATTAAATAATAAATAAAGTTTTTTCATAGTAATGTAGTGTTAATTATAGAAAAGCTCTATCGGTTTAGACTGGTAGGGCTTTTTTAGTTGTATAACCCTAGATTTTAATTCAAACACATTCAGGTCTTTGCTCTAAAATAGAAATGAATTTTAAAATAGTACTACTAAGTAATTGGTTAGATTTTTAAGTTCATATTAGATCAACTTTAACTTAACATACCATATTTTCTTTCTATTTGATTAGGGGAAAAGCGTAAGTATATTACAGAATAAGTCTTTTAATCTGTTGATTTTTGCTCTTTATCTGATTTTTTAACAATACTCGAAAAATAAAATATTGATAATCAATTAGTTAACGTTAATTAAAGCTTAATTTAACATTTTTTGTGTCATTTATCGAATATCGAAAACATTTGATCTAAAAGTCTGGTTTTTAATTTGTTTAACTATAATTAAGTAATATCATTGTATGGTAAAACCGTAATAAAATAATAACAACCCCCACTGTAAAGTTTATAAAGATGAAATCAATAGCGTGTTTTTTTAGCTTATTTTTATTCTTGAGTAGTTATGCAAATGACTTGGACCAAATTCTAGAAGTAGAAATGGAAGGCCTTGTTGTGGTAGTTGTAGATTTTCAGGAAGGGGATAAGATTAAATTATTCGAAGTAGAAAGTGGAGATCATGTTTTATCAAAAACTCATGGAGAGATTGACCTTAGTCAATTACCTATGGGGGCTTACCTATTAGAAAATAGTGAAGGAGAGTCTGTTGTTATAGAACGTTTAGAAGAAGCTATTAATATTACAGGAGCAATAGAGAATGTAGAGACAGATTTTGTTTTAGAAAATGATAGCAAAAGAGCATATGTACCTGCAGAGATTGATGTAGAGCAAGAATTTATTCACTACTATGAAAATGCAGAGACAAATCTTTTAGAAATAACTAGAGATGGAGATTTTGTAACTGTGGTTGGTTTTGAAGAAGGAGATAAAATCAAATTATTTGAAGTAAAAAATACAGTACATATTTTATCAAAAACAACAAATTTTGTAGACCTTAGTCAATTACCAGTTGGGGTTTATGTTTTGGAGAACAACAAAGGAGAATCTGTTGTTGTTGAAAAATTTATAGATAATGACGATCTTGTAGCAGATATGTAATAAAATTTTTTAATATTATATAAAAGCCTTCCAAACTTGGAAGGCTTTTTTTATGCAGTTTATTTAATGGATGTAAAATTTTGGAATTGCTATGGAGAGATTTAAGAAGTTCTTATAGTGTTTTGTTAAATTGATGATCATATACCTTTGATGTCAATAGATAACGTACTTAAATTTGATTATAGCCTCTTTGAATTATGAATAAGATTCTTTTATCAAACCTTTTATTATCTATAGAGTGAATAAAAACAGTACAAAAAAATATCCTGATGGATCAACATCAGGATATTTTTTTGTTAAGTAATGCTTTTGTTTATTTGTCCAGATTCTTCGTCATAGTAAAGCCAGTAAATAAACCAACTCCGGCCATTAAGAAGATTGTACCTGGATACGCAATATCTTCATCTACACCTATAGATAAATGTAGGATACCAGCTATGAAAATTCCGATTCCAATACCCATTAGTAATAAAGATAAATTTAGAATAAGTACTTTCCATACAGGAGTGACTCTTTTTTCTTTACTGCTATAAAATATAGAAGCATCTGCTCCTTTTTCTATAAGGGCCATACGTTCTTTGTTTCTAGCCGAAATAAATAAATAAATAATTCCAAAAAATACTCCTAAGATTGCGGGCATTATAATTACTTCTGATCCCATCATGTTTTTAGTTTAAAAGATTAATACTGTTCGTTTTCTAATTAAGACGAAGAGTAATTCGAAGTGGTTACAAAAAAGGTAAAAAAAATATTTTGTACTTTTTAATAGAAATTATGTAACCGATGATTATGAAGTGTCGTCCTATGAGAAAATGAACCATCAATCAGATCAATATTATATTAATCAAGTGCTAGAAGGGCAGGTAAATGCTTTTTCGGTTCTGGTAGCGCGTTACCAGGGTTTAGTGTATACAGTAGTGTATCGTATGATTAAGAATAAGGAACAGGCAGAAGAAGTTGCTCAGGATTCTTTTATAAAAGCATATAAATCCTTAAGTAACTATAGGGGTGATGCTAAGTTTTCTACCTGGTTATACACTATTGCGTATAGAAAAAGTTTAGATGCAATAAAAGCAAGTAAAAGAATGATAACTTCTGAGCTTATAGAAGAGATAAGCGAAGGAGAAATGGAGCTGGTTGGCGATGCATTGAACTATTTGCAGGTAAAAGAAAGAAAAAAAATTATATCAGATAGTATAATGAGACTTCCTGAAGACGAAGCCGCGATTATTACACTATACTATTTTGAGGAAAAAAGTGTAAAAGAAATTGTAGAAATTGTAAATTTAACAGCAGATAATGTGAAAATAAAATTATATCGTAGTAGAAAAAAACTATATTCGATATTAAAGCATCACATTTCTCCAGAAATTAGTAGTAAAAATGGAAGAGCAATATAAAGACATTAAACATTTAGTCAAAGAAGCTGGATTAGAGACTCCTTCAGTAGATTTTTTAAAGAATGTTATGGAGCAGGTTGAGCTTTCAACTGTTGAGATGTCGTCGGCATACAAACCTTTAATTTCTAAGAAAGTTTGGTTTGTTATTGCAGTAGTTACTGCTGTATTGCTATGTGCCACACCGTTTTTATCAGATAGTAAAGAATCGATTTTAAGTTCTATTGATTTTTCTTTTTTTAATAAGATAAGTATCAAAAATCCATTTTCCGACTTTACATTTCATAAAACTACGATATACGGTATTTTATTTCTTGCCCTTCTGTTTCTTATACAAATAACTATTTTAAAACGAAGGATTGATAGACGATTTTCTTTATAATTGTTTAGTAAGTTTTGACTCTCGAAAAATAAAATTTAAAAGACACAAAAAAACTACCTAAACAATGAATTAAAGTAGGGGATACTCTATATACATTTTTTAGGTAGTCTATAAAACCAACTAAGTTTATTGGGTTATTTTTTTACAATTGTGTGTATCTCTGAAATTCCTTTTGATGTTATTTTTACAAAATAATTTCCTTTTTCGGTTATTGCTCCTC
>NZ_JACA01000046.1 GCF_000520995.1 Aquimarina macrocephali JAMB N27
CATTCACCCTTACTGATCCTGAACCTATCGATATCTCTATTAATATGACACCCGATACTGTTGACTGTTCTGACACTCAAGTCAACCTTATTGCAAGTGCAACAGGGGGGTATTTAAACTCTGGTTCTGACTATACCTACACCTGGGATGATGGCACAACTGGGGCCTCTTTAACTAATATAGGAATAGGAACCTATCAAGTTACCGTGACCGATGATGGAGGAAATAGTCAAAACAAAACATTTGATGTAAACGGACCCAACCCTATTACAGTTACACTTGCCAACAAAAAAGAATTATCATGTAGAGATGGTAATGATGCTGCTATACAATTAACCATACAAGGAGGAACTGGAGATTATGTTATCACATGGGAAAATATAGTAGACCCAAATTTTAGTGCATTAGGTAATGAACTTAAAAATGTGGGATTTGGATCTTATGTATATCGCGTAGTAGATCAAAATGGATGTTTCACTACAAACTCAAGTCAACCCATAGAATTTATAAACCCTCCCCTATTCTCTATAGACCTGGGAGAAGATCCTTTCTTTTGTGAAGGACAGACAGTAAACATATCTGCTGCTATACAAGATTCTAATGCTTCTTACAGTTGGACATCGGATACTGGATTTACCAGTACAAATCCAGAAATCAATGTAGATCAGCAAGGAACATATACTGTCTCTGTTACCAGTGGAAAAGGATGTGTTGCCCAAGACACCATTACTGTAATAGAAAATATAAAAGAAATTAATGCTCAATTCTTATATGCAAGCCAGGTATTTACCAATGAAAAATTTGTCGTAATAGATGTGACTTACCCAATACCTGATCAAATTCAATGGGTAATGCCCCAAGAAGCTACTATAGTATCACAAGATCAAGATCTTATTGAATTGTATTTTGATAAAGCAGGAGAATATGAAATTACTATGATCTCTAAACTAGGAAACTGTCAAGATACATTTACCCAAAAAGTATTGGTACTACAAAAGGAAATAACAGATGAGCAAAATCAGGATAATCAAAATCAACAGCTAGGAAACATTAGAGAATTTAGCGTATATCCAAATCCTTCTGATGGAAAATTCTCTGCAAAAGTGACCCTGAAAGAACAAAAAGATATTAGTATTAAAATATTCAATCTAGCTAATAATACTATACTTACTCAAAAAAAACAATCTGGTAAAAAACAATATGAAATCCCTTTTACATTACAAGTACCCTCTGGAGTATATGCCCTGGTACTAGAAACACCATATGGAAGTGATATCAGAAAAGTGATTGTAAATTAATTGATAAGTAGTATTAATGATGATAGTAAAATGATATAAAATCTAAAAATGAAAAAAATAGTACTTATAATATTGGTTTTAACAACGCATATTGGGTTTTCTCAAGATTATGGGTTTTTATTCGTTACAGAAGTACAAGGTACTGAGCACGCTAATGTTTTTAGTGCATCTGTAAGTACAGATTCGCCAGAAACATACCCAAATATAGGATACCGGTCTTCTGAAGCAACGATTAATGAGGTTTATTACGATTTTATTGAATTAAATAACAATTTCAATACGGCTATAGTAAATCTTTCCAGTCACTGGATTTCTATTAGTGATCCTATCAGCTGTGAGTCGGATGATAATTTTACATATACAAGAAATGAGTTTATAAATAATTTAGTTGAATCTAATTCTACAGATTGTAATTTTTTTACAGTTGTTTATCCTATCCATATTAATGATCCCTCTGCAAATGAATTCTGTCCTGATCAAGAAATAGTTTTAAGCTATGGATATCATTGGCAATTCAGTTTTGATGGTATAACCTGGAAGAATTTCCCTGCATCACTAAACACAAAAAGAACAACAAATTTTACACTAACAGAACTATTTAGTTTAAGTGGAACTCCTAGTAGTGAATGGCAAGGCAAACCTAACATTAAATTCAGAACTGGATATAATGGAGAGTTTACTAATACTATAAACATAGGGATCATCAAATGCTCTCCAAAGCTAATAGGCAATCCCCTACCTATCAACCCCACCTGTAGCGATAATGACAACGGTGGTTTCATAGTTACTTT